>CAWCNG010000019.1:0-49006 GCA_963796805.1 uncultured Alphaproteobacteria bacterium | reverse complement strand
CAGCCGCCTGTCGGTGCTTCGTGGCACCCGGAGATTACGCCGCCCACCAATTTCCACCACGTTCGAGACACGACCCGCTCGCGTTGAGAAGGCGGTTTTGCGGGACGCCGGCCAAACCCCGTATGACGTGGATCGTTGATCGTTGGCTGAGAAGCCGTACTGAGTGAAGGTTGTGTCCCATGACGTGGTGTAGCTGACGAATGCCACCACGAGCACCGGCGAAGTCCGGGCCGATCAGTCCGCCATGGCTGGCAGGCCGATGGCGGGATCATCGGCGATCGGGGCGATGGTCTCAAGGGTCATGTAGCGGGAGCGCTGGACGGCCCACTCGTCGTTCTGCTCGAGGAGGATGGCGCCGACGAGGCGGGTGATGGCGGCCTCGTTGGGGAAGATGCCGACGACCTCGGTGCGGCGCTTGATCTCGCCGTTGAGCCGCTCGAGCGGGTTTGTGGAGTGCAGCTTTGCCCGGTGCTGCTGGGGAAAGGTCATGTAGGCGAGAACGTCCGGCTCGGCTTCGTCCATCAGCGCGGCGAGCTTCGGCACCTTGGGGCGGAGCTGGTCGGCGACGCGGCGCCATTGCTGTTTCGCGCTGTCGGCATCGTTCTGCGCGAAGGCGGTAGCGACGAAGGCAGAGACGACGCGGCGCCGCTCTTGCCGGCATGGGCGAGCGCGTTGCGCATGAAGTGGACGCGGCAGCGCTGCCAGCTGGCGCAGAGGATCTTGGCGGTCGCGGCCCTGATGCCCTCGTGGGCATCGGAGATCACGAGCTTGACCCCGCGCAGGCCACGGCGGGCGAGCTGCGCAGGAAGGCGGTACAGAAGGGCTCGGCTTCCGAGGGGCCGATGTCCATGCCCAGCACCTCGCGCCGGCCGTCGCTGTTGACGCCGACCGCGACGATCACCGCCACCGAGACGATGCGGCCGTTCTGGCGCACCTTCAGGTAGGTCGCGTCGATCCACAGGTACGGCCAGTCGCCTTCCAGCGGCCGTTCGAGGAACTCCGTCACCCGCTCGTCGATCTCGGTACAGAGCCGGCTCACCTGGCTTTTCGAGATGCCGCTCATCCCGAGCGCCTTCACCAGGTCGTCGACCGACCGCGTCGATACGCCGTGGATGTAGGCCTCATGGATCACCGCCGTCAGTGCCTTCTCCGCCATCCGCCGCGGCTCCAGGAAGCCGGGGAAGTACGAGCCCCTCCGCAGCTTCGGGATGCGCAGCTCCACGCTCCCGGCTCGGGTCTCCCACATCCGCTCCCGGTAGCCGTTGCGCTGGACCAGCCGTTCTGGGCTCTTCTCGCCCCAGGCCGCCCCGGTCAGGCCGCCCACCTCCAGCTCCATCAGTCGCTCGGCCGCAAAGCCGATCATCTCGCGCAAGACATCGGCGTCCGGGGTCTTCTCCACCAGCTCGCGCAGGTTCATCATCTCGTCGGTCATCGTGAGGTCTCCGATCAGGTTGGCGTTTGCAAACCCGACCAACACCGACGACCGCGCGATGACCGCCGCGTCGCCGCCTGCCTGCCAGCGCGTCAATCCGCGCAGGCAGCCGGCGACGCTACCGTCAAGCTACACCACCACCCGGGACACGACCTTGAGTGAACTCGCCCGCTGGTTGCCTAATCGAGACAACTCAACTCACGGTGTGCTTATGGGTCGAGATTTTTCGTGCTTATGGGTAAAATCACAAATCATCCACAGAGTCTCCACAGCCGGTGGGCACAGGCGTCGGCACGCTCGTTAGCCGGGTGGCCGGCGTGGTACAGAACCCACCTCGAGTCGGTGTCAATCCTAAGCTCTGCAGTGAAATTGCGTGCCGCAGGAGCGGTTGGACCCTGGCTTCCGTTGGCACCATCGACGGTTGACTACGGCCATTTCGCCGCCAACCACTGACGGTTTAACCCGTCTCGGCGCCGGAGAAGTTTCGCCGGAGACAGCTGCCCCCGGTATTCTCGGGCGGGTTCGCCAAATCACTCGATTGCCGCGCTTCTCCGTACGCAGGCGGCGCGGGCCGGGCCGCCTCGATCTTCGTCCAAAACAGCAGCGAGGCGGGAGGCGTGCGCCCAAATGCCACGGAACGACATTGCCTCGATCATAGTAGTCAACCGCAATAGACAAATGGAAGTCCTGGCGTGAAATCCCTCCAACAACGTACTGATCTAAGTACAGACTTAAATCAACTTAGTCGCGAAGGGCTTTGGGCGAAGAGCGAAAAACTTTGGGTCTCGCGAAAAGGTATGGGCGAACCTACAACCGCCTAGCGTCTCCAAATTCGCCACGCTCAGCGCATTCGTCTGGATGAACTCCCGCCGTGGCTCTACCTCGTCGCCCATGAGCTTGGTGAAGACCTCGTCCGCCTCGTCGAACTGGTCGATCCTGACCTGCAAGAGCGTCCGTGCCTCCGGGTCCAGCGTCGTCTCCCAGAGCTGCTCGGGGTTCATCTCGCCCAGGCCCTTGTAGCGCTGCAGCGCCAGCCCCTTCTCGCCCTCGCGCGTCACCGCGTCGAGGAGCTCGGACGGCGCATGGATCGCCTGCTCGCGCTCCTTGCGGGCCAGGGCCGCCACGCCGCCGTAGACCTCCTGCAAGCCCGGCGTCAGCGCCGCCAGCCGCCGGGCCTCGCCCGAGCGCAGCACGCCGCCGTCGAGCAGCCGCACCTCGTCCACCCCGCGCAGCGTCCGCCACAGCCGCAGCCCCGCGTCCTGGGTCGGCCGCCCCTGCCAGCCGCGCTCGTACTCGGGCGCAATGAGATCCAGCCGCGACGCCACCCGGTCCGCCGTCCCCTGCGGATCCTCGTCGAGCACGCCGCGCAGCAGCGCCCCGGCGATCGCCGCCTGCTCCAGCACGTGCCGCGGATAGAGCGTCGGGAAGGCCGCCAGCGCCGCCTTCACCGTCCGCGCCTCCTCGACCACCCGCCCGAGATCGGCGCCGGCCAGCACCGCCCCCGTCCCCAGCCGCAGCACCGCCCCCTCCAGCCCCGCCTCGATCAGGTAGCTCTCCAGCGCCGGCTGGTCCTTGAGATACACCTCCGACCGCCCCCGGCTCACCTTGAAGAGCGGCGGCTGGGCGATGTAGAGATGCCCCGCCTCGATCAGCTCGCGCATCTGCCGGAAGAAGAACGTGAGCAGCAGCGTGCGGATATGCGCCCCGTCCACGTCGGCGTCGGTCATGATGACCACCTTGTGGTACCGCAGCTTGCCGAGGTTGAACTCGTCCCGCCCGATCCCGGTCCCGAGTGCGGTGATCAGCGTGCCGATCTCCTGGCTGCTCAGCATCCGGTCGAAGCGCGCCCGCTCCACGTTCAGGATCTTGCCGCGCAACGGCAGCACCGCCTGGTTGGCCCTCGACCGCCCCTGCTTCGCCGACCCGCCGGCGCTGTCGCCCTCGACGATGAAGACCTCCGCCTTCGACGGATCCTTCTCCTGGCAGTCCGCGAGCTTGCCCGGCAGGTTCGCCACGTCCATCGCCGTCTTGCGCCGCGTCAGATCCCGCGCCTTGCGCGCCGCCTCCCGCGCGATCGCCGCCTCGACGATCTTGCCCACGACGATCCGCGCCTCGGCCGGGTTCTCCTCGAACCACTCGGCCAGCTTCTCGCCCACCAGCCCCTCGACCGCCGGGCGCACCTCCGAGCTGACCAGCTTGTCCTTGGTCTGCGACGAGAACTTCGGGTCCGGCACCTTCACCGACAAGACGCAGGTCAGCCCCTCGCGCGCATCGTCGCCCGAGAGCGCCACCTTCTCCTTCTTCGCCAGCCCGCTCTCGCCGGCATAGGCGTTGATCGTCCGCGTCAGCGCCCCGCGGAAGCCGGCCAGATGCGTGCCGCCGTCCCTTTGGGGTATGTTGTTGGTGAAGGGCAGCACCGTCTCGTAGTAGCTGTCGTTCCACCACATGGCGACCTCGACGCCGATCCCGCCCGCCGCCTCGCCGGTGATGTAGATCGGCTCGCGGATCAGCGGCGTCTTCGACCGGTCGAGATAGCGCACGAACTCCCGCACGCCCCCCTCGTACGTGAGCACCACCTCCTCGACCTCGGCATGCCGCTCGTCGCGCAGCGAGATCTTCACGCCCGAGTTCAGGAACGCCAGTTCGCGCAGCCGGTGCTCCAGCGTCCTGAAGTTGTATTCCAGGTTCGAGAAGGTCCCCAGCGACGCCATGAACCGCACCTCGGTCCCGCGGTTGCCCTCCGCCGGACCCACCCGCCGCAGGCTCTCGGCGGTGAACCCGCCCTCGAACCGCGCGTAGTGCTCGTACCCCTCGCGCCAATCCTGGAATCCAGCCAGTCGCTGAGCGCGTTGACCACGCTCACGCCCACGCCGTGCAGCCCGCCGGAGACCTTGTAGCTGTTCTGGTCGAACTTGCCGCCCGCGTGCAGCTGGGTCATGATGACCTCGGCCGCCGACACCCCCTCGCCCTCGTGGATGCCGACAGGGATTCCGCGCCCGTTGTCGCGCACGCTGACCGAGTTGTCCGCATGCAGCACGACCGTCACCTCGGTCGCCCAGCCGCCCAGCGCCTCGTCGATGCCGTTGTCGACGACCTCGTACACCATGTGGTGCAGCCCCGACCCGTCGTCGGTGTCGCCGATATACATCCCCGGCCGCTTGCGCACGGCCTCCAGGCCCTTGAGAACCTTGATGGAATCGGCGCCGTATTCCTCGGGCACGCGGACGGGTTCAGCCATGGGGGAGAGGTCCTTGGTAATGGTGGCGCAGTCTATCCGGGCGGGTTCCGCTTGTCACCCCCCGAATGCCGCCAGCGCCGCCGGAATCCCGTGGCGCTTCAAAGCGTTAACTAATCGCCACCCGCCCCGTCAGGGCTCCCGATCGCCGCGTGCGATTGGATGACGGCGCGTAAGCCTAGGTTCGACTTGGGCGCCTCATCGGAGGCGATGGAGGACCTCCCGGACAGGTCGAAAGCGAAGCGAGCACTTCGTCCGTAAGAGGTTCGTACCTCGAGAACGCTGCATACTGGTCGATGGTGATGGCGTTGCCCAAACCCGGGCGAACAGTCCTGGCAATGCCCCTCAGTACAACGCCGCTCTTGATGAGCGTTGCAGCCAAAGCCTTCACCTTTTCGAACGGAACATCTGGCGCACAAGTAACAACGTTTGTGTATCCTCCAACCATGGAAGGTTGTGACTGGAATTCAATCCCGGCACTCCTCAAAACAGTTTCAATCACATCGCCGTCGGCCGGCCTTTTATAGTAGTAGAGATCGACGTTACCCAGAGAGATTTCGTCCTCCGTGAAGAGCGCCGAACTGCGTACCGCGAGCTCGGGGTCCCCTGTCGGCTCACCGGCTGTCTGAGACGGCGTCGCTCGTCCGACTGAGAACAACATCTCCCCGTATCGGTACTTCGTATCGAGGACCCGCCCCCATTGTGGGGTCTGCTTGTTTAGCGGTGTTAGCTGTCCAACCAGCCACATTCCCAGCTCGCTGGCGGTCACCACACCGTCTGCAAACAGGTCCGCTTGTCCTCTGAGTCCGGCTACAAACGCAGGCGCGAAATCGCTTATTGCAGGGACCTCCTCGCTCTCGCTTCCGGAGCTGATGAATTGCCGACTCAATTGATCACTATTTCTGATTGAAAGTTCCGAAGCCGTGCGCACCGATCGGGTGGAGAAGATCGATCCTGAAAAACAGCTGTCAAACACGAACAGTACGTGCTTTGCATTCGTTACGTATGACCATGCTTTGATCTCCTCCATACTCGTAAGTTTTGACCTTAGAAAACGGTCGCTTACACTAGGAGCATCCGCGGGTACTATATAACCCAGATCGGCGTCGGTCCAACCATGTCCGGAGAAGTATACTACGATGCGAGTGTCCCGCCCATACTGCCTCGACAGGAAAGATTTCAGGGTGGTCGAAAGCTCGATTGCGTCGAGATCCGGCGCTGCTTCAGTGACGTCAAAACCTTGAGCCCTAAGCTCGCTTCCGACGATCCTAATATCGTCCCTTACTGAGGGAAGGTCCGGCCAGTTCTCGTATTCGGATATCCCAATCAAGAGCGCGTAGCTGCTTTCGTACATTCGATATGAACCGAACGATATCGGAGCCGCATTCGCGGCCAACACGAGATTGACCGCTAGCCCGCAGGCCAGCAAAAGCAAATTCCGAGTGCAGCATTTCGCCAATATTCCGAGGCGATTCCATCGAGCGCCTCTCCCAAACGGCTCGGGCTGATCTGAGCGACGTAGCCCCGACTTTGACCAGCGCATCACCCCTGCTCTATCATCGTCAATCTGGCAGTCGCTACAGCGTCACTATGCTACAGGATCGGTGGACTCCCGCCAACTGCGCCCCCTCCCGAGCTCCGCGACCTGGTCGGCCCCGACCAGCCCAACCTCTTCTCCATGCTCACCCTCCGCTACGGCCCCGGCGAGGCCACCGCCCAGGTTGCCGGCGGCTTCGAATCCGCCATCGGCTTCGGCGTCGAGGGTCCGCATGCGGTGATCCTGCGCATCGATCCCGACGGCGGTTATGCCGTCAGCATCACCGGCGCCGGCGTCTCCCCGGCCGGCGGCATCAGCCACGAGGGCAGCCTCTCCCCCGGCACCGACGTCGACCCGGCCAACATCGGCATCACCCTCACCTTCGCCGACGAGATCGACGCCTCCGGCTCCACCTACCGCGTCGACGACGTGCTGGTCTCCCAGCGCCCGAGCTTCCCCGGCAGGGGCGTTAACGATTTAATCCCGAGCGTTTTCCTAGGTACGTGCGATGTACGTGCGATGTACGTGCAATGTACATCGAGCGAAATGCCGTTAACCACTCGCACCGCCGGCCCCGATCCGCCCCCTCGCCCCCGCCCCCCTTTCGCGCTATCCCGTTCGAAATGTCCGCTCCCTTCGAGATCTTCCTCGCCGCCCCGCCCGGCCTCGAGCCCCTCCTCGCCGACGAGGCCACCGCCCTCGGCCTCCCCGCCCCCCGCGCCACCCCCGGCGGCGTCACCCTCCTCGGCACCTGGCCCGACGTCTGGCGCGCCAACCTCCACCTCCGCGGCGCCACCCGCGTCCTCGCCCGCATCGCCGCCTTCCGCGCACTACATCTCGCCCAGCTCGACAAGCGCGCCCACAAGATCGCGTGGGCCGACACCCTCCTGCCCACGATCCCTGTCCGCGTCGAGGCCACCTGCCGCGCCTCCCGCATCTACCACGCCGGCGCCGCCCGCGCCCGCATCGCCCAGGCCATCACCGACACCGTGGGCGCCCCGATAACCGACGACCCCGACGCCCTGACCGTCCGCGTCCGCATCGACGACGACCTCTGCACCATCAGCCTCGACACCTCCGGCGCCCCCCTCCACCGTCGCGGCCACAAGCAGGAGGTCAACGCCGCCCCCCTGCGCGAGACCCTGGCATCGCTCTACCTCCGCGCCGCCGGCTACACCGGCGCCGAGCCGGTCCTCGACCCCATGTGCGGCTCCGGCACCTTCCCCATCGAAGCCGCTGAAATCGCTGCCGGTTTATCCCCCGGCCGCACCCGCCCCTTCGCCTTCGAACACCTCGCCACCTTCGACCCCGCCGCCTGGCACGCCCTCCGCGCCGAGACCCGACCGCGCCCCACCCCATTCCACTTCCACGGCAGCGACCGCGACGCCGGCGCCATCGCCATGAGCCGCGCCAACGCCGCCCGCGCCGGCGTGGCCGCGCTCACCAGCTTCACCCAGACCCCGATCAGCGCCCTCGCCCGCCCCGAAGGCCCGCCCGGCCTCATCATCGTCAACCCGCCCTATGGCACCCGCCTCGGCGAAGCGACCAGCCTCCGCCCCCTCTACGCCGCGCTCGGCGAGACCCTGAAATCCCGCTTCCACGGCTGGCGCGCCGCCCTTCTCACCACCGACCAGAGCCTCGCCCACGCCACCGGCCTGCCCTTTGCCCCGCCCGGCCCGCCGGTGCCGCACGGCGGCCTCAAGGTCCGGCTCTGGCGAACCGGTCCGCTCTAACCGAGTGCTATGGCAAGCCCTACGGCGACGAGGGCTACCCCGGCGGCGACGTGGGTCCAGCGCATGGCGACGGGATTGGCGAGCCAGCGGCGGGCGCGGGCGAACAAAAGGGCCCAGGCCATGTTGCCGAGAAAGGGAACGATGATCGAGACAAGGCAGATCACCGCCATGTCGAGGGGCGTCAGCCGCCGGAAGTCGAAGAAGCCGGGCAAGACGCCCATGTAGAAAAGGATCGCCTTGGGATTGCCGGCGATCACCATGAGCCCGGCGGAGAAGGCAGCCCAGCCGCTCTCACGGGAAAGGCTGCCGGAGGTGACGGCCAGGGCCGAAGCCTCGGCCCTGCGGACGAGTTGCAGCCCCATGAAGATGAGGATGGCGGCACCGGCATAGCGGAGGACGGTCAGGAAGCTGGCCCAGATGCCGGAGACTACCCCGATGCCCAGCATGGCGAGAAGCGGCCAGATCAGATCGCCCACCCCGACCCCGGCGGCGAGCGGCACGGCGGCACGGACACCGCCGGTGGCGGAGCGGGCAATGAGTGCCGCCACTACCGGGCCGGGCGTCACAACCAGCACCGCCAGCGCGCCGGCATAGGGGAGAACCTGCGCCCAGGTAAGCGTCACGGGAGCGTCAGCGTGCCATCGGCCGCCAGCGGCCAGAATGGGTTCACGGCAAGCTCCCAGACATGACCGTCGGGGTCGGCGAAATAACCGGAATAGCCGCCCCAGAAGACCTTCTCCGGCGGCTTGATCGCGGTGGCACCGGCAGCGAGCGCGAGCGCGAAGGCGGCGTCGACCTCCGCCTCGGCGGCGAAATTGCGGGCGAGGGTGACGGCGCCCCTGCCGAGGCTGGAAACGGGAACACCCTGGTCCGCAGCGAGGTCGTCGAGGCCGAAAAGAGCCAGGACCTGGCCGGCGAGCTGGATGAAGACCACCCCCTCCGGGGCGGTGTGCGCCTCCCACCCGAGCGCGGCGTAGAAAGCGCGGGATCGCGCGAGATCAGCGACGCCGAGCGTGACGAGGCTGATCGACTTCGGGTAGCTCATGGCCACCTCCATGGACGACATGCTGGAATCACCCGGGTTCGTCATCGCCGCCGCGCGCACGCGACGGGCGCACGCGACTGACCCCTCCGGCCTCCGAAACCTCCAGTCGCTGCGCCTCCAGTCCCTCGAACAGCTCGCCCCCCGTGCCGGTCATCCAGGCCTGCGCCTTGAGAGCGCCGATCTCGCCATAGAGCGCCTGCCGCCGGTCTTCGTCCAGATGCGCCGCGACCTCGTCGAGGAGGAGAATTGGCGCCGCACCGAACTCCTCCGCCACCGCCCAGGCATTGGCAAGGACGAGGCTGATCAGCAGCGCCTTCTGCTCGCCGGTGGAGCAGAGGCGCGCCGGCACGGCCTTCGCGGCGTAGGTGGCGAGAAGGTCGTCCCGGTGGGGGCCGATCAGCGTCCGCCCGGCAGCGAGGTCGCGCGGCCTTCCCTCCCCGAGGGCGATCTCCAGCCCCGCGGCGTCGCGTGGCCCTTCCGCCTCCAGCGCGAGGTCGGCGCGGGGAAAGGCGCCGGCAGGAGCTGCCGCCAGACGAGCCACCGCAATGGCTCGGTTCTCGGCAAGGCGGGCGCCAAAGCTCGCGATCTGTCCCTCCAGCGCCTTGAACCAGCCGGGGTCGCGCACCTGGTCGCGGATGAGTTGGTTGCGCTCGCGCAAGGCGCGGTCGTAGCCGATCGCGGCCTCGCCATGGTCGGGAATGAGGCTGAGCGCAACCCGGTCGAGAAAGCGGCGTCGCTCGGCGGCGCCCTCCATCCAGAGACGGTCCATGGCGGGGGTGAGCCACAGGACACGCGCCACCGCGCCCAGCGCGGACTGGGTCGCGGACTTGCCATCGATCTCGACCTGACGGCCGGGTCCATCCGACCAGGTGGTTACCTCGTGGCCATCTCCCGTCCCCTCCAGCGACGCGGTCACCTTCCAGCCGATTCCCTCCGGCGCGCGTGCCATTTCCTCGGCGGGGGCACCGCGCAGGCCACGGCCCGGCGAGAGGAGCGACACCGCCTCGATCAGGTTGGTCTTGCCGGCCCCGTTCGGCCCGAAGATAGCCACCGGACGCCGGTCGAGGGCGAGGCCGGTGCCCCGGTGCGAGCGGAAGTGCGAAAGGCCGAGGCGGGTAACGGCGAGGGCAGTCAGCCCCGGTGACCCGACTCAGACCCGCATGGGCATGACGACGTAGACCGCGGTCTCGTCGTTGCCCTCGCGCATCAGCGTGGGATCGCCCGCCGAATTGAACAGGAAGACGGCGTTCTCCCGGTCGACCTGGCCCGCGATCTCCAGGAGATACTTGGCGTTGAAACCGATCTCGAGCCGCTCGTCGGCATAGGCGACGGCTAGCTCCTCGTCCGCCGCGCCACTGTCGGGCGCGTTGACCGAGAGGATGAGCCGATCCTCCTCCAGCGCCATCTTAACCGCGCGCGAGCGCTCGGACGAAACCGTGGCGACACGGTCCACGGCCTGGGCGAACTCGGCCGCATCCACCTCGAGCCGCTTGGTATTTCCGGTCGGAATGACGCGGGCATAGTCGGGGAAAGTGCCGTCGATCACCTTGGAGGTCAGCGTCACCTCGGGCGTGGCGAAACGCACCTTGGTCTCGCTGACCGAGACGGCGATCTCAGCCTCGTCGTCATCGAGGAGCTTGCGCAACTCACCCACGGTCTTGCGCGGGACGATGACGCCCGGCAGATCGGCCGCTCCCTCCGGCAGGCCCGCATCGATCCGCGCCAGCCGGTGCCCGTCGGTCGCCACACACCGCAGCACCGGCCCGTCCGGCCCCTTGGCCGCATGCATGTAGACGCCGTTCAGGTAGTAGCGCGTCTCCTCGGTGGAGATGGCGAATTTGGCCTTGTCGAAGAGCCGCCGCAGCACCGGCGCGGCGCAGGCGAAGTTCACCTGGTACTCCGCACTCGCCATGATCGGGAAGTCCTCGCGCGGCAGCGTCTGGAGGCTGAAGTGCGAGCGGCCGGCGCGGACGTCGAGCCGCCCGGCGATTCCGTCGTCGTTCAGCTCGACCATCGCGCCATCCGGCAACTTGCGCGCGATCTCGTGCAGCGTGTGCGCCGCCACGGTGGTGGCACCGGCGCGGCTGACCATGGCGACCGCCTTGTCGATCACCTCGATGTCGAGATCGGTGGCGCGGAAGCTCACGTTGTCGCCCTCGGCCTCGATCAGCACGTTGGAGAGGATCGGGATCGTGTTTCGCCGCTCGACCACCGACTGTGCCCGGCTCATGGCCCGGAGAAGGGCGCTGCGCTCCATGCTGAGTTTCATGCCGTCACCGCTACAGAGAACCGTCGCCGCGGACCCGTTCCGGTTGCGCGGACCGCGACGTTACTGATTTCGCGGGAAAGGGCAAGCGCCAGAGCGGCCCGTGAACCGCCCCAGTTGCCGTTCACGCCTCCAGCATGCGCCGCAGCAGCTCCACGTCCTCGGCGATCTGGTTGTCGGTGGCGCGCAGCTCCTCGATCTTGCGCACCGCGTGGATGACCGTGGTGTGATCGCGCCCGCCGAATTGCCGGCCGATGTCAGGAAGCGACCGCGACGTCAACGTTTTCGCCAGGAACATCGCCACCTGCCGCGGCCGCGCCACCTGCCGCGCCCGCCGGGCGGATAGAAGGTCGGACATGCGGAGATTGTAGTGGTCGGCGACCTTGCGCAGGATCTCCTCGATCGTAACCTTGCGCTCGGAGACGCGCAGGATGTCGGCAAGGCACTCCTGGGTCATGTCGAGATCGATTGTCCTGCCCACCAGGCTCGCGTAGGCGAAGAGCCGGTTCAGCGCCCCCTCCAGCACTCGGACGTTGGAGCTGATCCGCTGGGCGAGGAACTCCATCACCCCCGCGCCGATCACCACCCCGGGATTCTTCTCCAGCTGCGCCTCCGCCTTGGCCTGGAGAATCCCCAGACGCAGCTCGTAGTCGGTGGGGTGCAGGTCGACGACGAGGCCCCATTGCAGCCGCGAGCGGATCCGCTCCTCGAGCCCGTCGATCTCGCCGGGGGCGCGATCGGCCGAGATGACGATCTGCTTCTGCTGCTCGATCAGCGCGTTGAAGGTGTGGAAGAACTCCTCCTGGGTCGAGTTCCTTGCCGGAGATGAACTGCACGTCATCGACCATCAGCATGTCGACCGAGCGGAACATCTCCTTGAAGCCGTGCATCTCCTTGAACCGCAGCGCCGAGACGAAGCGGTACATGAACTGCTCCGCCGAAAGGTAGAGGATGCGCGCGTCGGGATTGCTCTGCTTCACCTCCCAGGCGATGGCATGCATCAGGTGGGTCTTGCCGAGACCGACCCCACCATAGAGGAAAAGCGGGTTGAAGGTGACCGAGCCACCCTCCGCCACGCCCTCCGCAACCCGGCGGGCTGCAGCGTGGGCCAACTCGTTCGGCTTGCCGACCACGAAGTTGTCGAAGGTGAACTTCCCCTCCAGCGGCGAGGCGGGCAGGTCCACATCCGCCCCGGGAATTGCCGCCGCGGGCAGCGCAGCCGATGCGGCCGCGCTGGTCGAGACCACCCGGATCGGTGTGCCGGCCTTCGGCGCTACGCCAAACTCCAGGCGACTGACCGCCACTCCGCTCTTGCACAGGAGCTGACGGATCGTGTCGCCATAGTTTCGCGACACCCAGGTGCCGATGAAGCTGGTGGGCGCGTTGAGATGCACGACGCCGTGGTCGGAACCGACGAACACCAATGGGTCGATCCAGTTCTGGAAGGCATCCTGGCCGATCTGGCCGAGCAGCGCTCCACGAACGCGGGACCAGGCTTCGGGCGAGGAGTTCCAGGTCTTCAGGCATCATCTCGGGTTTCATCTTGGCTCGTTGTCGCGGTTATGAACGGGGCTCGGCGGGCAGCCCGGTCCGGACACTGTCGGAGCGGGCCTGCGACTGGCGCCGGGAACACCCAGGCGGCCACGTTGCCTGCATTTCGAGGGCAAACTTCTCCTGAGGTCGGGGGCACGACTGCTCCACCCACCGGGCACTAGATCCAATTGAAACTTACCTTCCCCGTCAGTGCATTAGCTTTTATGTCAGAAGTCTTCTCCGACCGCCTCTTTGCTGCACTGCAACTGCGACGAAAACGTGACAGTCAATGCTCTGCAAGCACTCAACGTCTACATCGTTCTACTAGAGAACCCGGCGGACAGGAATCGCTCCGTGACACCAACAATACAGAAGCGCCGTCAGCCGGACAACGGGACCGAAGGCGGAACATCGCTTGGCGATTGAAAGTCGCGTGACATTCTCGCTACAGGCGAGAAGGAATCCACGCAAGCCAACTCACCACGCGGGTCTTGCCCGCGCGGCGCGATCAAAACGTCAGGGAAAAGGCGCCGGCCGCGGTCTCCGCGGCGCGGATGGTTCAAGCGCCGAGCGCGTTCACGCGGCCGGCCAGGCGCGACATCTTGCGGCTGGCGGTATTCTTGTGCAGCACGCCACGGGACACGCTGCGCATGATCTCGGGCTGCGCCAGGCGCAGGGCCTCGGCAGCGGCAGTCGGCTCGCCGGCGGCGATGGCTTCCTCGACCTTTCGGACGAAAGTGCGCATTCGCGAGCGGCGCGCCTTGTTCACGGCGGCTCGGCGATCGGCCTGCAGTGCGCGCTTCTTGGATGACGGCGTATTGGCCATGTTTCTTGGGTCTCTCGTACGTAATTCAGGCGCGGTCTCTAGCGGCGCCGACGATCCGAGTCAACAGCCCATCGGTCATTTTCCGCGGAACTGCGGGCTGCGCTTCTCGGCGAAAGCAGCCATCCCCTCGGCCTGGTCCTCGGTAGAGAAGAGCGCGTCAAAAAGCCGGCGCTCGAAGAGCAGACCCTCGCGCAGCGTGGTCTCATAGCTGCGATTCACCGCCTCCTTGATCGCCCGCACTGTCAGCGGCGACTTCTCGGCGATCTTGCCCGCCGCGTCGCGCGCCTCGCGCTGCAGATCGCGCGCGGGCACCACACGGCTGACCAGACCGCTCCGCTCGGCCTCGGCCGCGTCCATGAAGCGCCCGGTCAGGCACATCTCCATCGCTTTCGACTTGCCGACGAACCGGGTAAGCCGCTGGGTGCCGCCGAGCCCAGGCATTACGCCGAGGTTGATCTCCGGCTGTCCGAACTTCGCCGTGTCCGCGGCGATGATGAAGTCGCACATCATGGCCAGCTCGCAGCCCCCGCCGAGGCAGTAGCCGGCCACCGCCGCGACGATCGGCTTGCGGCAGCGCATGATCGTCTCGGAGGGACCGGTGAAATAGTCCTCCATGAACATGTCGACGAAGTTCTTCTCGGACATCTCCTTGATGTCGGCACCGGCGGCGAAGGCCTTTTCCGAGCCGGTAACGACGATGGCGCGCACCCGGTTGGAGGCGTCCATCTCGGTCAGCGCCTCGCCCAGCTCCTCGAGCAACTGGGTATTGAGCGCGTTCAGCGCCTCGGGGCGGTTCAGCCGGATGGTCGCGACATGTTCCTCGATCTCGACGATCAGCGTCTCGTAGGCCAACGGTGGCTCCTTCCTGGCGGGATCAGCGTCCAGACTTACCACCCGACGCCCTGCGATCAAGCTCAGCTCTGGCAGCCCGGGCACCAGAAGCTCGACCGCCCCGCCTGCACGACGCGGGCGATGCTGCCCCCGCAGCGGGGGCACGCCTCGCCCGCCCGCCCGTAGACGGCGAAGGAATGCTGGAAATAGCCGAGTTCGCCGTCCGTCCGGCGATAATCGCGCAGGGACGAGCCGCCGGCGGCGATGGCGTCGCTCAGGACGCCACGCACCGCTTCGGCGAGCGTCTCGGCCCCGGCCGGCGTCACCTCGCCTGCTAGGCGCAGCGGTGATATGTTGGCCCGCCAGAGCGCCTCGGACAGGTAGATGTTGCCGAGGCCGGCCACCACCCGCTGGTCGCCGAGAACCGCCTTCACCGCCGTCTTCCGGCCGGCGAGCCGCTCGGAGAGGTAGGCGCCCGCGAAAGCGTTGCCGAGCGGCTCCGGGCCGAGCCCTGCAAGCAGCCGGTGCGCTTCGAGAATCCGCGGTCGGCCAGAGGTCGAGGGCACCGAAGCGGCGCGCGTCGTTGAAGGTGATCCGCGCGCCGCCCTCGATGTCGAGCATCACGTGATCGTGCTTCTCCGGCGCCGGGTGCGCGTGATGGAAGCTACCGACCGGCACCCCGGAAACCAGCAGCCGCCCCGACATGCCGAGATGCAGGATCAGCGTCTCGCCGCCATCGAGATCGCCGAGAAGGTATTTCGACCGCCGCCGCAGCGCCACTACCCGCCGCCCGGTCAGCCGCTCCGCCAGCCGGGGCGGAAAAGGCCAGCGCAGGTCTGGCCGGCGCACGTCTGCCCGCACGATCACCCGCCCCGCGAGCACCGGCTCGAGGCCGCGGCGGACCGTCTCGACCTCCGGCAGTTCCGGCACATCCCCTCCCAGTCGCCGCGCCCACGCAGTTGCGCTGCGCCCGACCTGCCTTATAAGGAGCGGCGAAACCGACTGAAAGAGCGTCCGGATGGCCCCCGCGCCGAACAACGAGACGACCGACGAGCCCACCACGCATTTCGGCTTTGAAACCGTCCCCGAGGCCGAAAAGGCCGGGCGGGTCCACGGAGTATTCTCCTCGGTCGCCGGGCGATACGACCTGATGAACGATGCCATGAGCCTCGGGGTCCACCGCCTGTGGAAGGAGGCGCTGATCGACTGGCTGGCGCCGCGGCCGGGAATGCAGCTCCTCGACGTGGCCGGCGGCACCGGCGACATTGCCTTCCGCTTCCTCAAGCGCGTCCGCGGCCAGGGCCACGCCACCGTCGTCGACATGACCGAGGACATGCTCGCCGAAGGCAGCCGGCGCGCCGAGGCGCCGAAGTTCGCCGACGCGATCGACTGGGTGGTTGGCGACGCCATGGCGCTGCCCTTCTCCTATGCGAGCTTCGACGCCTACACCATTTCCTTCGGCATCCGGAACGTCACCCGCATCCCCGACGCTCTCGCGGAGGCCTTCCGCGTGCTTCGTCCCGGCGGCCGCCTGCTGGTCCTCGAGTTCAGCCGCGTCCCCGAGCCCAGCCTGCGCTGGCTCTACGACCGCTATTCCTTCAACCTCATCCCGCCCATGGGCCAGATGCTCGCCGGCGAGCGCGCCAGCTACCAGTATCTGGTCGAATCGATCCGCCGCTTCCCCGACCAGGAATCCTTCGCCGCCATGATCGGTGCGGCCGGGTTCGACCGCGTCCGTTTCCGCAACCTATCCATGGGCATCGCGGCACTGCACTCGGCCTGGAAGCTCTAATGCGGATCTGCTGATGCGCGGCCCGCACAACCTCTGGCGCCTGATCCGCACCGGCGCCACCTTCGAGCGCACCGGGGCGATGCGCATTGCGCTGCAGGCCTTCGACGCGCCGCCTACCCTGCGCGTCGCCGCCCGCGTCCTCGGCTGGCCCTTCCAATGGCTCGGCTACCAGGGCGACCCGGCGCAGCCGCCGATCCTGCGCGCGCTGACGGCACTCGGGCCAGCCTACATCAAGTTCGGCCAGCTTCTCTCCACCCGCCCGGACGTGGTCGGGCCCGAGCTCGCTGCCCAGCTCACCGTCCTGCAGGACAAGCTCCCCCCCTTCCCCATGGCCGAGGCCCGCGCTGCCGTGGAGCACGAGCTGGCCCAGCCGCTCGATGCAGTTTTCGCCGACTTCGAGCCGCCGGTCGCCGCCGCCTCGCTGGCGCAGGTTCACCGCGCGACGCTCCGCTCCACCGGAGCGACCGTTGCCGTGAAGGTGCTCCGTCCCGGGATCGAGCGCGCCTTCCTGCGCGACGTCGATGCCTTCTACTTTGCCGCCGGCATGATCGAGCTCCTTGCGCCCTTCGCCCGGCGACTGCGCCCGAAGGCGGTCATCAGGCACTTCGAGGGCGTGGTGCAGGGCGAGCTCGACCTCAGGATGGAAGCCGCCGCTGCGGCGGAGTTTGCCGCCAACACCGAGCGCGATCCGGGCTTCCGCATCCCGGCGGTGGTCTGGCCGGCATCCGGGCGGCGGGTGCTGACGCTGGAGTGGGTCACCGGCATCAACCTCGGCGACGTGGCAGCGCTGCGCGACAGCGGCGCCGACCTGGTGCGCCTCTCCGAGCGGATCATCCAGACCTTCCTGACCCAGGCACTGCGCGACGGTTTCTTTCACGCCGACATGCACCAGGGGAACCTGAAGCTGGGGCCGGACGGAGCGCTGGTGGCGCTCGACTTCGGGATCATGGGGCGGATCGATGCCTACACCCGCCGGGTCTATGCCGAGATCCTGATCGGCTTCCTGCACCGGGACTATGCCCGGGTGGCCGCCGTGCATTTCGAGGCCGGCTACGTCCCGGCCGACCAGGACCGCGAGGCCTTCGCCCAGGCACTGCGCTCGGTCGGCGAGCCGATCTTCGGCCAGGACGCCACGCGGATCTCCATGGCGCGGCTGCTGGCGCATCTCTTCGAGGTGACCGAGCGTTTCGGGATGCAGACCCGCACCGAGCTGATCCTGCTCCAGCGCACCATGGTGGTGGTCGAGGGCGTCGCCCGAAGCCTCAATCCGCAGATGAACATGTGGGAAACGTCGCGGCCGGTTGTCACCGATTACATCCGCTCCAACCTCGGGCCGGCCGCCATCGCCCGCGATCTCGCCGCCACCGTCCACGTCCTGACCCGCTTCGGCCCCCGCCTGCCGCAACTGGCCGAGGCCGCTCTGGAACGGGCCAACGCCCCCCCGCCCCCTCCCGAGCGCCGGCGGCCTCCGGGCTGGCTCTACGCCCTGGGCGGCGCCATTGTTGGCGCGGGCCTCGTCGTGCTCGGAGCGATGCTTTGAGCGGGGACCGCGAATGGCGCGGCTGATAGCCTTGGTCGCGACTCTCTTGACCCTCGCCGCTGGCCCCGCTTCGCCGCAGCCCTACCCGGACGAGGTCAAGATGGGCTTCATGGTGACTTCGCTTTCCCGGATAAACCCCGCGGACGGCAGCTTCGATATCTCCGCGTTCGCATGGACCATCGATCCCGGCGCGACGCTCGATCCGGCGGCACAGATTCAAATCCTCGCACGCAGGGCTGAAATCACGCCGGTGCAGCAAGCGCCGCTCGGCGACGGCACCACCTTCACCGGGCTCCGCATCGAAGCGACCCTCGACCAAGCCTTCGACTTGCGCGACTTTCCCTTCGACCGCCAGACCCTTCGCGTCAACGTCGAGACAGATGTTCCTGCCGACCGGCTTCGGTTCGTGCCGGACGCTCAGGACACGCGGCTGGCCGACTACCTCGTCGTCAACGGCTGGAACGTCACAGGACTTCGGTTCGAGGAGCGCGTGATCCGCTATGACACCCAGTTTGGCGTCTGGCAGGTGCCGGACTTTTCGCGCCTCAGCCTGCTGATCGACATCGAACGCCAGCGCTCGGCGCTCGTAATCGAGAAGTTCATCGGCTACACGATGGCACTCCTGGTCACGGCGCTGATCTTCCTCGTCCCGACAGACCAGATCGGCGTGCGCATCGGCATGGCGACGACGGCGGTCTTCGCCGCGGTCGGCAACCGCTACGGGCTCGACAGCCTGCTCGGATCCGAGAGCGTCTTCGGCCTGGTCGAACAACTCTCGCTGATCGTCTTCATCGCCATCTTCGCGGCTATTGCTTCGACGCTGCTCACCTACGAACTTTCGCAGAAGCAGACGCTCGCCCTGTCCAGGCGGGTGAACCTGGCGACCGGCAGCATCGTAGTCACCCTCGGCTTTGCCCTCGCCGGGCTCGCGATCCTCAATGCCCGCGGCTGAGCGCCTCCGGTTGAGCCTTACCCGTTGGTGGCCGGCCGGCGAATGCAGAGCACACCCGTCCAGATCATCCAGACGGTGAGCACAAGGAAGCCGACGACCGCGGCGAGACCGAACACTCCGGGGTCGAATGGAATGACGGTCGCCAGCCCTTCTACGAGGCCAAGGAGCAGGACGAGGCCGCCGATCAGCCCAACGCCGGCCAGCACGCCGCCGAAACGCGGATGCCGCCGCTGTTCGATTGCTGCCCCGATCAGCCAGAAGGCCGTAAGCGACTGGCCGATGGCCTCTCCGATCCCGACTCCGGCAAACTGGTGAAGGCTCATGAACGTCGTTTCGATCGAGGCGCGCGTACCGGCATCGCCGGCGCTGGCCACCCAGCTCGAGGCAAGCCCCGGCACCACGTAGACCCAGCGCGACAGTCCGATCGCTTGCGTGACGCCCGCCGCGATGCCCAGCGCCGCGACGGCGGACGATAGGTCTCCGCTCCGCCGAGTTGCCACAGCAACGGCAACGGCGATCGGCGCGAACAGCAGGGCCGCGAGCGCGAATGCCGCCCAGGCGAGAATGAGTGGCGCGCCGCCGTCGGCAAAGGCAGCAAGGACAACGCCGGGTGGGCTGCGGAGGATGTCGGGGTAGTCGAAGTTCGAGGCGAGCCATGCGTAGGGAAGGTTGAAAGCGATGGCGAAAACGATCAGTGCAATCCCCACGCGGCGCACAACCTTCGCCTCATCGGATCGGTCCATCCGGGACTCACCCTGCTTCCGTCGCGATGACGCTACTGCGTTATCGTTCGGAACGAAATTCATAAGCTGCCGGCGCACAGCGAAACGGCGTAGGCATTCGCCTCGCTCGCGCTTCGTTGCGCCGCACGGATTACGCCTGCCTCCGAGCGTCGCCCCCGCCTCAACGGGGGTCGACGCCGGGAACGCCGGCGAGGCGGCTCAGGCGGCGGCCAGCCTATGGCCGGAGCGCGCGTCGAGCGAGTAGCCGCCCGGCCCAAAGGCGGCCAGGACCAGGAAGCCGCCGGCAATGGCGAGGTTCTTCTGGAAGTTGAGGATCTGCCCCATGCGCTCGTAGCCTTCGAGCCACTGTGCCGGCAGGTAGTGATAGAGGATGGCGGCGAGAACGGCGAAGCCCGCCAGCCCCAGCGCCGCCCAGCGGGTCTTCCACCCCACCAGCACCGCAAGGCCGCCGAGGAGCTCCACGGCGATGGCGGGAAAGACGAAGAAGCCGGGTATGCCGCCCGATGCGGTGTAAGCCATGGACCCCTGGATGTCGCCGAGCTTGCCGAGGCCGGCGAGAATGAACATGAACGAGAGTAGGACGCGCGCTACCAGCGCGCCCGTCGAGGTAAGGTTGGTCATCGCGGATGCTCCTTGCTGCGGCGCACACTCCGCGCCTGTGCAGCGAAGGTAGCGCCTCATGCACCTGGAAGAAGCCCTCGATCCTGCAACTCTTTGTTTCCGGTCCCGGGCTTCGGGACCCGCCGTGCCATTCGTTTCAACACAAATGAAACAGCCGCTGACGCGGGACTGAAACAGCGCGAGGTCATCTTCACGGCATCGAAACCGGCAAGGCAGAGGAGGCCGCCATGTTTCAGCACGTGAAGGTAGCGATCCGGCGCTCGCAGGAGCGGGCGCGGGATCGCCGGAACTACCGGGCGCTTCTGGAGCTCGAGGACGCGTTCCTGCGCGACGTCGGCATCACCCGCGACGAGGTCCGCGGCCACCTGATGAGCGACCGCATCGCCTGACGCCGCTCAGGCGAAGGCGCGGGGCTGGGCCGCCCGCGCCATGTGGTCGAGCACGCCGTTGACGAAGCCGGCCTCCTTGCCCGAGGGGTAGAAGGCCTTGGCCACGTCGAGATACTCGTTGATCGTGACCTTGGGCGGCGTGTCGGTCGCCACGAACTCCGCACCCGCGGCGCGGAAGAGCGCGCGCAGCGTCGGATCGATCCGGTCGATGGGCCAGCGCGCCACCAGCGCCTGGTGGGTGAGCTGGTCGATCCGCGCCTGCTCGGTGACCGCTGCCGTCAGCAACACGCGGAAATGCGGGATGTCGGGGTCGGCATAGGCCACCCCGTCGATCTCCGCCCCCATGCGATGGGTCTCGAATTCCTCGAGTACCGTCTCCAGGCCGGCGTCCGCCGCCTCCATCTGGAACAGCGCCTGCACCGCGTAGAAGCGCGCCGCCGAGCGCATGCGGCGCGCCTGGGCGGGGGTCAGCTTCGGCGGCTTCATTCCGCCTCCGCCACGCGGAAGCTGCCCTCGGGCAGCGGGCGCACCGGCGCGGCGAAGCGCCGCTTCAGGACGATCAGGTGCATCGCGGCCTCGGCCGCGCCGCCGCCCTTGTTCTGTCCCGCCGGGTCGGCCCGCAGGGCGGCCTGGGCGTGGTTCTCCACGGTCAGGATGCCGTTGCCGATGCAGTGGCCCTGCAGACCGAGCAGCGTCAGCCCGCGCGAGCTGTCGCTGCAAACGGTCTCGTAGTGGGTCGTCTCCCCGCGGATCACGCAGCCGAGCGCCACGAACCCGTCGAACTGCCCGCTGCGGGCAGCGAGGCCGATGGCGGCAGGCAACTCCAGCGCACCCGGCACCTCGACCGTCTCCTGCCCGGCGCCGGCGGTCGCGATCGCGGCGCGCGCGCCCCGGATCAGCGCATCGGCGATGTCGCGGTAGAAAGGGGCCACCACGACGAGGAGCCGGGTGGGCACATCGAAGCGGGGCGCGGGAATGATGTTGTGGCTCTCGAGGTTTGCCAAGCTCAGCCCTCCGACGGTGGAATCGGCCGGGTGCCGGTGATGGTGAGGCCGTAGCCATCGAGCCCGACCGGGCGCGGGCTGGGCGAATTGGTCAGGATGACGAGTTCGCGCAGGCCGAGGGCCGTCAGGATCTGCGCGCCGATGCCGTACTGGCGCAACCGGTGCGGGCTGACGTGGCTGCCGATGTCGAGCTTGCTGCCCATGTCGCGCAACACCACCACCACGCCGCGCCCCTCGGCGGCGATCGTGCACATGGCATCGCGCAGCTGATGGCTGCGGCCCGCATGCGATCCCGAGAAGATCCTCGAGCGGGTTCACCGCGTGCATGCGCACCAGCACCGGCTCGGGCGCGGCGAGATCGCCCTTCGACAGCACGATATGCTCGCCGCCGCCCGCCGTGTCGGTAAAGACGCGCATCTGCCAGGCGCCGCCGTACTCGGAGGTGACGGTATCCACCGCCGTCTCGCGGACCAGGTTGTCGTGGCGCCGGCGATAGGCGATGAGGTCGGAAATCGTGCCGATCTTCAGCCCGTGGCGCTGCGCGATGGCCACGAGATCCGGCAGCCGCGCCATGGTGCCGTCCTCGTTCATGATCTCGCAGATCACGCCCGAAGGGTTGAGCCCGGCCAGCCGCGCGATGTCCACCGCCGCCTCGGTGTGCCCGGCGCGCACCAGCACGCCGCCTTCGCGCGCCCTCAGCGGGAAGACATGGCCGGGTGTCGCGATGTCCTGCGGTCCCGAGCGCGGGTCGATGGCCACCGCCACGGTGCGCGCCCGATCGTGCGCCGAGATACCCGTCGTCACCCCCTCGCGCGCCTCGATCGAGACGGTGAAGGCCGTCTCGTGCCGCGAGGAGTTCGACGCCGCCATCAGCGGCAGCCCGAGCGCGTCCAGCCGTTCGGCCGGCAGCGTCAAGCAGATCAGCCCCCGCCCGTGCGTCGCCATGAAGTTGATGGCGTTCGGCGTGCACATCTGCGCCGGGATGACGAGATCGCCCTCGTTCTCGCGGTCCTCGTGATCGACCAGGATGAACATCCGCCCGTTCCGCGCGTCCTCGATGATCTCGTCGATCGACGAGATCGCGTCGGCGTATTCCGACTGGGGGGAGCTGGCCATCGGCATCGTATCCATTGCGTCGAGGGCAGATACCGCAGCCGTCTGCCGAAGGCCAGACGCCTCAGCGGACAGCGGCGAAGTAGCGCTCGGCGGAGAGGTATCCGCCGAGCCGCGCCGCCTCGCACCAGTCGTGCTCGTCCGGAGCATCGCCGATCAGCATGACGTCCGCAGGCGCCAGACCCGCCGCTGCCAGCGCCGCCAACACGCCCGCGCAGCTCGCGGCGAAGCGCGGCGCAGTGCAGCCGCCAGGCCACGCCGACGTACATGGCGGGACCGCGGTTGTGCCCGATCCCGGCGGCAGCGCTCATGCCGCGGCGTACTCCGTTAGCCGCGCCACGTAGCGAGCCAGCGTGTCGATCTCGATGTTGACAAGATCGCCGGCCTGCGCCTCTCCCCAGGTGGTAACCGTCAGCGTGTGCGGGATGATATTCACCCCGAAGCTCGCCCCCTCGACCTCATTCACCGTCAGCGAGGTGCCGTTGAGCGCCACCGAGCCCTTGGACGCCACGAACCGCGCCAGCCGGTCGGGCGCGCGGAAGGTGAAGCGCACGCTCTCGCCCTCGGGGCGGAGATCGACGATCTCGGCGAGGCCGTCCACGTGCCCCGAGACGATATGCCCGCCGAGCTCGTCCCCGAGCCTCAGCGCCCGCTCGAGGTTGACCCGCCGCCCCTCGGCCCATGCGCCGCGGTTGCGCCGCACGTTAGTGCGCGCGACCGTCTCGGCGGACAGGTCTACGTCGAACCAGGCTCCCTCGCCCTCCGGCCCGCGATCCACCACGGTCAGGCAGATCCCGTCGCAGTCGATCGAGGCGCCGATGGCAATGCCCTCCGGCGGGTAGCCGCAGCGCAGGCGAACATGGAGATCGCCCCGGTCCTCGATGCGAACGATGGTGCCGACGTCCGTGATAATTCCGGTGAACATCGCGTCCTTCGCGTAGCTCCGGCTCGCGTCGTAGCCCGCGGAAACGGGCGCGGCAAGCACTCCGATCGCGGCGCTTCGGCAACAGCGAGACCGCCGCCGGATCTCTCCGCTGGCCTCGCACCGTGAAAATCGGTAGGTTTGGCGACAAAAGCCGACGAACAAGAGCAATGAGGCAATCGATGCAGGGTCCGCGGATCGCGACGGCGAGCTTCGCGCGCACGCTTCTACTGGTGGCGGCCGTCGCCGGCTGCGCGCTGCCGCGCTCGGGTCCCACCGTCGGCGAGATCAGGCGCGGTGGCAACGAACCGGGGCTCGACATGCACCTGGTCGAGGTCACCCCGCCGATTGCGGCCGCGTCGCATTCGGGTGAAACGCTCGGCTTCAGCGCGGGCTTCGTCGACGCTGGCTTGGTCTCGCCAGACACGATCCGTCCCGGCGATACGCTATCGGTGGCGGTCTGGGAAAATGTCGACGCCGGGCTGCTGGTGGGCGTGGGCCAGAAGGCTACGACGCTGGAGGCGATCCAGGTCGACCAGTCTGGGGAAATCTTCGTGCCCTATGCCGGCCGGCTGCAGGCGGCAGGGCGGACCCCCGACCAGCTCCGCAACGACATCACCGCCAGCCTGTCCAATCAGACCCCCGACCCGCAGGTCGAAGTGCGCCGCGTCGCCGGCGACGGTGCGACGGTCAGCGTGATGGGCGGGGTGAGAGGCCCGGGGGTCTATCCCATCGAAGCGCCGACCCTGCGGCTGTCGGCGATGCTGGCCCGCGCGGGCGGTGTGGCGCTGGTGCCCGACGTGGCGCAGATCAAGATCGAGCGCGGCGGCCAGACCGGCCGGATCTGGCTGCAGGATCTCTACGACAACCCGCGCTACGACATCGCGCTGCGCGCCGGCGACCGGATCATTGTCGAGGAGGACCGCCGCTCCTTCACAGCGCTCGGCGCCACCACCGGCCAGTCGCGGGTCGCCTTCAACAAGCGCAACCTGTCGGTGGTCGAGGCCATCGCCACGGTCGGAGGCCTCGACGGCCGCACCGCCAACCCCAGCGGCGTCTTCGTCTTCCGCGACGAGTCCGCCGAGGTCGCCAACCGGGTGCTCGGGCGCAGCGATCTCATCGGCACGCAGCGGATGGCCTATCTCCTGAACCTGACCGAGCCCGACGGGGTCTTTGCGGCCCGCGAATTCACCGTCCGCGACGAGGACACGATCTACATCGCCGAAACGCCGCTCGGGAGCTGGACGCGGGTGCTTGCGATCGCCACGGCAGGCGCCGCCCTCGTGACCACGGTGGACAGGCTCGGAGGCTAGGTCACCGACTCGTAAGTGCGCAACCAGATGTGCGGATTGAAGCGAGTTGGACGGAGGCGAGAACGTTGTCGTCCGGCTTGTCGTATCGGGTTGCGACCGCGCGAAAGTGTTTGAGCTTGTTGAAGAAGCGTTCGACGGCATTTCGGCTCTGGTAGACCCATGAGCTGAACGCAGGCGCCGTCTTGCGCGCCGCGAGCGGCCGGACATTGGCCCAGGCGCCGCGCTCGGCCATGGTCTCGCGCAGCCAGTTCGCGTCATAGGCCCGGTAAGCGAGCAGGGTCGTCCCGGCGCCGATGCCGTCGAGCATGTCGCGAGCGCTGTTGCCGTCATGCGCCTGACCTTCGGTGAGTTTCAGGCGGATCGGCCGGCCCTCGGCGTCGACGAGCGCGTGGATCTTGGTCGTCAGCCCGCCGCGCGAGCGGCCCATGCAACGGGATCGGAGGTCTTTTTTTGACCGTTGGCGGCGTGCTGGTGCACTCGGATCGACGAGGAGTCGATCATCTGGATATCGCCGTCGTAAGCCTCTGACACAGAGCGCAGAATGCGGGCCCAGTGCCCCGCGCGCCGCCATCGGTTGAACCGGCTGACGCAGGTCGTGTGCGGCCCGTAGCGTGAGGGAATGTCCGCCCAAGGCGCACCGGTCCGCAGGCGCCAGAAGATCCCGTTCAGAACCCGCCGGTCGTCCACCCGCCTCACGCCGCGCGACTTCTGCGGCAGCAGCGGCTGGATCACCGACCACTCGAAATCCGTCAGATCGGAACGTCCCATACCTGCCCCTCGTTTTGGGCAGTGAATTACAACGCAACCATATTGGGAATCCCGGTTATGGGTATGTGACCTAGAGCGTGAGCCTAGCTGATTGGATCGCTGGGGATTCCCCTGAGGCTGCCGGAGTGGAGACCGGCAGGGATGTCAAAAGCGCTCTCGGTCGATCTCCGCACGTGCGTTCTGGCCGCCGTTGCGACAGGGGCAAGCCATCGTGCGACCGAGGCGCGCTTCGGGATCAGCGCGGCGAGCGTCGGCCGCTGGCGGGCGTTGGAGCGGAGACAGGGCGACCTCCGGCCCGGGCCGCTCGGCGGCGATCGCCGGTCCGGCGGATCGAGGCGCAGGCGCCGCTGTCCTCGGGCTGATGGCGGAGACGCCAGACGGCACCGTGGAAGAGCTGCGCGTCGCGCTCGCCGCGATCACGTTCGCATGCGGGGGTGGTGGTTTGAAACCCGGCGACCACCCGAAGCTCAGCACCTTCTCCACCATCTCGATTGGCATCGGCGGCATGATTGGAGGCGGAATCTTCGCCGTGACCGGTCGAAGAAGGGGGGGGCGCCCCGATCGCCTTCGTGATCGCCGACATCGTGGCGCTGCTCACCAGCTACTCCTATCTCAAGCTCATTCTCGCCTCGTTGTCGTCGTCAGCGGGCATCTGGACTTCGCCGAGGTGGCACGAAATCCCGATACGGCGCTCTCGGTTGCCGGGCGGGCGATCATGGGCAAAGCCGGATACGTGGCGGTCGCCGTCGCCGCGTTGCTCGCGACCACCTCGACGATCAAAGCCACCTATTGCAGCACCGGCCGGGCCTGGCGAACGGCCTGCCGGCGGCCCCGGCGATCCCGGCCGCCGCGGTGATCTCGAAGCCGCCCGTAGCCTCGAGCACCACGAGCGCCGGTGCGAGCGGCCTGAGCCGGTCCACCAGCACGGCGATGCCGGCGCCGTCTCGGCTCACCGCGAAAGCCTCCCCCGAAGGGCGCAGATGCACGTCAAGTCGATCCTTGGAGACGTCGATGCCGACGAACATGGGCCTGCTCCACTCTGTCGCGGCCGCCGGCAAGGACTTGCCGAGATGGTCGCGCGCCGCCGCCAGCTCGTGGAGATGATCGGCATGGAGACGAACCGCCGGCTTTCCGCCCGCAACCCCAAGGTGCTCAAGGGCCTTGACCGCACGCTCCGGGCGCTGAAAGCGGCCCTCGCCGCCATCGACCGCGAGATCCACGACGAGGTCCGCGGCTCGCCGGCCCTGGCGGGCCGCCGAGGACCTGCTCACCTCGGTCCCGGGCATCGGCCCGATCACCGCCCGCACGCTGATCGCCGAACTACCCGAGCTCGGCAGCATCGACCGCCGCCGCCTCGCCGCCCTGGTCGGGGTAGCCCCGATCAACCGCGACTTCGGCGCCATGCGCGGCCACCGCGCCATCGCAGGCGGCCGTACGCCCCGTGTTGTACATGGCTGCCGTCACGGCCATCCGCTGGAACCCGCCCGTCCGCGACCTTTATCTCCGCCTCAGGGCCCGTGGCCGGCCCGCCAAGGCCGCCTTGGTGATGGGCGGGCACTATCTCGCCGGGGGCATCAACCTCGGCAGCGCGATGACCTTCGGCTGGATCGTCGGTCGACACGCCACCGGTAAGGGTTGAGAGGACGCACGAGACCAATTTCCCTCGCGCATGTCACTGCGATCGACCTCGCGCCTCCCGCGCTGATCCGAGCCGCCGCCGCGACCGGGTTCGACAGCGTCGGATTGCGACTCGTTGCGGTCAAAGACACCACGCCCGGCTAGCGTTGATGGACGATCCCACGGCATTGCGCGAGACCCGCGCGGCGCTCGCTGATGGACATCGAGTTCGTGAAGATCACCCCGGACATTTCCGTGGCCGCGCTCGAACCGTTGCTGGCGGCAGGGGCGGCGCTGTCAGCCCGCTATCTGATCACCGCCCCCCTATGATGCCGATCACGGCCGCCTTTCGGAGCGGCTCGCCGCGGTCACAGAGCTTGCCGCCGGCTACGGCATCCGTCCTGTGCTTGAATTCTCCCCCTGGACCAATTTTGCTGACCTCGCGATCTGCCGAAGGGTGGTAGAGATGGCGGGAAGCCGTTCCTGGAATCCTGGTCGATACAATGCATTTCGATCGCTCAAGCAGCAATCTTGCCGACCTAGGCGGCCTTGCGCCACGACTGCCATTTTTCCACCTCTGCGATGCACCGCAACAAAGCTACACGACCGAAGAGTTGCTCTTTGCCGGCCGCGAAGAGCGGCTCCATCCCGGGGAAGGCCAGACCGACCTCGGGTCAATTGTCGACCAACTCTCGCCGAAGATTTCCGCCGCCCTCGAGGTTCCGATGACCTCGCTGACCAAAAGAAGGGCATCGATAGCGTACTGCGACTTGTCGCCAACTCGGCGCGGCGCGTCTTGGTCGAACGTTGAGAGGAATAGCGAAAATTTGCCACCGCGCGCCGCGGTCGGCCGGCTTCGTTCGCCTGCTAGGTTCGAGGTTCCGTCGCGCGTCGGACAAGTGCGGCGCTTGCCCGGGTGGCCGCGGCCGGGTCCAGTGCCCGGAGATCGACGCCACGGGCGGCGCAGGCCGCCTGCACGCGGTCGGACAGCGAGCCGCCACCGTCTACCCGGGCGGCCGCCATGAGGATCGCCTGGGCCTCCGGCAGGCCGACGTGCTTGGCCAGTGCGAAGGCCAGCGCCTCGGCGTGCGCAGCGCCGCCGCCCGTCTCGATCGCCGCCGCCATGCGGGCGGAATCGACGCGAAGGTCTGACATTAGCGTGGCTGCATGGCGCAGGCCGGCGCCCGTTGCCACCAGCATCTGCGGCAGGCATAGCCACTCGATGGCCCAAGCCGTGCTGTCGCGCTCCTCGGTCTGTGCCAGCGCCTGCTGCGCCAGGCCGACCTGTACGCCGTTGAAGCGGGCGAGCGTCACCAGCGTCTCAGCGAGCACCGGATTGGCCTTCTGCGGCATCGTCGACGAGCCCCCGCCCGAACCGGCCGTGGCTTCGGCAATCTCGCTACGTCCAAGCACGATCAGGTCGGCGCCAATGTGGCCTAGTAGGCCCGAGACCATCGCCAGCCAGTTTGCGAGTTCCACCAGGCCGTCACGCTCGACGTGCCAGGGCTTGGCGGGGCAGCCGAGCCCGAGTTCGGTCGCCAACGTCTCCATCGCCGCGACGCCATGGTCGGCCAGGACGGAGAGATTGCCGGTCGCACCGCCCAGTTGCACGACCAGCAGTCGGGGACGCAGTTCGTCCAGTCGCTCGACGCAGCGCGCGAGCGGTGCCAGCCATCCGGCGATCCGCAGGCCGAACGTTGTCGGCGTCGCGATCTGCGAGCGGGTGCGGCCGGCCATTGGCAGGTTCGCATAGCGCCGCGCCAGCTCCGCCAGCCGCGCGACAAGGCCGTGCAACCGCGCCTCGAGCAGGTCGAGGATCGACCGCAACCGCAGCACGAGCCCGGTGTCCATGGCGTCCTGCGAAGTCGCGCCCCAATGCACGAAGTCGCCGCTCGGCGAACCGATCCGGTCACGCAGGATCTTGACCAGCCCGGGGACCGGCACGCCCGCTGCGGTTGTCGCTGGCCCGAGCTCGTCCGGCTCGATCGTTACGCGGTCCAGAGCCTTGGATATCGCCAGACCGGCTTCAGCCGGGATCACGCCCAGCCGACCCTCGACTCGTGCCAACGCCGCTTCGAAGCGCAGCATCGCGGCGATCTCGGCGCGTGCTCCGAGATGCGTGGCGATCTCGGCGTCACTGTAGAGGCCGCCCAGAAGCTCGCTGTCGAAGGCCGTGATCGGCACGGCGTCAGGCCTCCCGCAGCTGCAGCATATGGCGCGCCTGCCGCCAGGTCGCGACAGGCCGCTCATACTTTTCGCAGAGCTGCACCGTGCGTCGGACTAGGGCCGCGTTCGACGGCGCCAGCGTCTCGGTGTCCAGCCGCATGTTGTCCTCGAGCCCCGTGCGCGCGTGCCCGCCCGACGCCACGCACCACTCGTTGAGCGTGAGCTGGTGCCGCCCTATTCCTGCCGCGCACCACTCGGCGTCTGGCGCCAGCCGGCTCACAGTCTCGATATAGAAATCGAACGTCGGCCGGTCCACCGGCATAGCGTTCTTCACCCCCATGACGAACTGAACGTAAAGCTTGCCCGGGATCCGCCCGTCGCGGTTCATCGCCGCCGCATGGTGGATATGGCTCAGATCGAAGGCCTCGATCTCGGGCTTAACGCCGTAGGTTACCATCTCCCCGGCGAGCCAGTCCACCAGATCGGGTGGGTTCTCGTAGACACGCGTGGGGAAATTGTTCGACCCCACCGCGAGGCTCGCCATGTCGGGTCGGAGCGGCAGCATCCCGCCGCGGCTCTGCCCTGCGCCCGACCGCCCGCCCGTAGAGAGCTGGATGATCAGGCCAGGGCAATGCACCTTGAGCCCCTCCATCAGTCGCGCGAACTTCTCCGGATCCGATGTCGGTGTCGCGTCGTCGTTGCGCACGTGGCAATGCACGATGCTGGCGCCAGCCTCGAACGCCTCCTGGGTGCTCTCGACCTGCTCGACCACGCTGATCGGCACCGCGGGGTTGTTCGCCTTGGTCGGCACGCTGCCGGTGATCGCCACGCAGATGATGCAGGGTTTGCTCATGCTCGCGTCCTCAGACATCGAAGAACACCGTCTCACCCTCACCTTGGAGACGGATGTCGAATCGGTAGACGGGCGCCCCGTCTCGGTCGCCGAGTTCCGCGATGAGCGTCGGGCGCCGCTCAGAATTCTCCACGAGGTTCAGCACTGGATCGGCGGCGTTGGCTTCCGCCTCGTCGTCGAAGTACATCCGGGTGTGCAGCCCGATGTTGATGCCGCGCGCCACGAGCCACAGGTTGAGATGCGGCGCCATCCGCCGTCCGTTGCGCCCCATCACCACCCCGGGCTTGACCGTCTCGAAGCTGAACGCACCGGTGTCGAAATCCGAGATCACGCGGCCCCAGCCGCGAAATCCCCCCTCGATCTCACCCGATCGCGGGTCTGCCGGGCTCGCATGGATGCCGGCGGCGTTGGCCTGCCAAACCTCGATCAGCACGTCCTTGATGGGCGCCCCGGTGCCGTCGAAGACCCTGCCCTCGACCCGAATGCGCTCACCCACCGCGTTCGGGCCGGCAATGTCACCACCCAACTCCGTCTCGAAGATCCCGAAGCCGGCCGCGCCTGGCGCCAGGCCAATGTGAACGTAAGGCCCTGCCGTCTGCGACGCCGTTTCGCGCAGGTAGTCCAGCGGTTGCGCCATGGCTCAGTTCCCCTCCAGCCGGTTCTCGAAAAGCGTTGAGCGCCGCCCGCGCAGCACGATGTCGAACTTGTAGGCGAGGCTGTCGAGCGGGATGCTGGCGTTCAAGTCCAGCGGTGCGATCAACCGATCCAGCGCCTCGCGGTCGGGGATGCTGGCCAGGATCGGGCAGTGCGGGATCAGCGGGTCGCCCTCAAAATACATCTGGGTTATCAGCCGCTGCACGAACCCGCTCCCGAAAACAGAGAAATGTATATGCGCCGGCCGCCAGTTGTTCACCCAGTTCCGCCACGGATAGGCGCCGGGCTTCACGGTCCGAAAGAAGTAATATCCCTCCGCGTCGGTCAGCGCCCTGCCGCAACCACCGAAATTCGGGTCGATCGGCGCGAGATACGTATCCTTCCTGTGCCGGTAGCGCCCGCCGGCATTGGCCTGCCAGAACTCCACGAGTGTTCCCGGCACCGCGCGTCCGGACTCGTCCAGCACCCGGCCATGCACCACGATGCGCTCGCCGACCGGCTCGCCACCATGGGCGTAGTTGAGGATCAGGTCGTTGTCGAGCGGCCCGAGATCGCCGGGTCCGAAAACCGGCCCTGTGATCTCCGACATCGAATTCTGCAGCGAGAGCAGCGCATGTTGCGGAGAGCGCTTCACGCTCGTCTTGTAGTTCGGTGTCAGCGCCGGCGGATGCAGCGTCCGGTCGCGCTGGAAGAACTCGCCCGTCGTCATGGATCCACCCCCATCTCCCTATAGGTTTCCTTGATGATCTTCAGCGCGTGGTTGGCGCGCGGCACGCCCGCGTAGACCGCCACGTGCAACATCGCCTCGCGAACGTCGGCGGGACTCGCGCCGGTATTGGCGGTGGCGCGCACATGCATCGCCACCTCCTCGTGATTGCCGAGAGCGGCCAGCAGCGCCAGCGTGATCAGCGAACGCTCGCGACGCGTCAGGTCCGGCCGCGACCAGACCGAACCCCAGGCGCCTTCGGTAATGAAATCCTGGAACGGCGCATCGAACGCGGTCTTCACCGCCTCGGCCCGGTCCACATGCGCGTCGCCCAGCACGGCGCGACGGGTGGACATTCCGGTCTTGAACCGCTCAGACAATACCCTGCTCCTTGAGAAATCCGGTGATCAGCGCGGCCACTTTCTCCGGCACCTCGACACAGGGGATCAGTCCGGCGGCATCGGCGACCAGATCGAGCATTGAGTAGTCGCCCGGCGGCGCGTCGCTGAGGCCGTGGCCGCGCATGTCGTAGCGCAGGATGCGGAGCTCCGGCGGAAGTAGCGCGAGCAGCCTGTCCCAAACCCGCAGGTCCGTGCCCAGCGAATTGGCGAAGACCACCGGCGCGCCGGCCGGGTCGCCGCTCTCGGCGTAGTGCAGCCGGATCGAGTTGATGGTCGCGATATGCATCGGGGTTCCCTCTAGTCAAGTTTTACCCGTTGTGGGGGTTATGTAAAATGATATGTTGCGCCAGAAACATAACCTAACAGACATGAATGCAGTCGATCAGCTACCGTCATGTGCGTTGCTTTTTGGAGATTGCGCGGCTTTCGAGTGTCGGGCAGGCGGCGGAGGCGTTGGCGATCTCGCAGCCGGCGGTGTCCAAGACGTTGCGCGAGCTTGAGGGGCGGCTGGGTACGGCGCTGTTCGACAGGGTCGGGAGGCGGCTGCGGCTCAATGCGGCGGGACGGTTGTTCCAGACCCATGCCGGGGCGTCGCTGGCGGAACTGGAGCGCGGGGTGCGGGCGCTGGCGGAGCCGCGGGCCAGCGTCGAGACGATCGTGGTCGGGGTGCTGCCGACCGTCGCGGCCGGGGTGATGCCGCGCGCGGCGCTGGCATTTGCGGCGGCGGTTCCGGGCGCGATGCTGCGGATCTCCACCGGGCCCAACTGGCTCTTGCTGTCGCAATTGCGCGAGGCGCGGCTGGATCTGGTGGTCGGGCGGCTCGCCGCGCCTGACCAGATGCAAGGGCTTGTCTTTGAACAGATTTTTACCGAGAATGTCGCTGCCGTCGTGCGTCCGGGGCATCCGTTGGCGACTGATCTTTCGGCCGGACCGGCGGGATTTGCGCTGATTGCGCCACCTCCGGGCGCCATCATACGGCCGCTGGTGGAGCAGTATTTCTTCAGCCTCGGGCTCGGGATGCCGCGGCCGCAGGTCGAGACTGTGTCGTTGGCTCTGGGGCGCGGACTGGTCCAGATCTCCGATGCCATCTGGTTCATCTCGCGGGGCGTGGTGGCCGTCGAGCTGGCGATGGGGACGCTGGTGGCGCTCGATCTGCCGGGCCTGCCGGCGGCGGGGCCGGTGGGAATCACGCTTCGGTCGGGGGCGTCGGTGTCGGCTTCGCTCGCGGAACTGATGCGAGCGCTGCGGGCGAGCGTCCGTGGCGTGACCGGCGGCGATTCCAATGGTTAACGGCGATTTCCGCGCGGTACATCATACGTACATCATGCGTACATTCCATGCACCGCGCGGGCGAGCGGCCCGCAGGTGTTAACGCGGCGGGATCGCTCTGCCGCGCGGTTCACCCGAGGATCCACCAGAGCGCCGTGCTGACGGTGAAGAAGGACAGCAGGGTCGTCGCGAGCATCGCCACCGACGCGATCCGCTCCCCCCCGTAGCGCTGGGCGAGGATCGGGTAGATCCCCATCTGCGGCATGGCCGCCATCAGGATCCCCGCGCCGAGGAGCTCGTCGCCGACCGGGCCGCGGCCGAGCAGAGACAGCGCCGCGAAGGCGAGCCCGACCATCAGCGGATGGATGAGGAGCTTGCCGGCCACCACCGGCGCCACGGCGGCGCGCAGCCCGCCCAGCGGCACACCGACGAGCGAGCCGCCGATGACGATCAGCGAGACCGCCGCGCTGGACCGGGCAAGGAGATCCACGGAGCGGGCGAGAACATCAGGGACATCGACGGCAAGGGCGGCAACGGTAAGCCCCGCGAGCAGGGCGAGCACGATCGGATTGGTAGCGAGGCGGCGCAGGATCATCCGGCCGAGCGACGATCCTGCCGGGTGATCGCTCCGGGCGCGTTCGGCGAGGATCAGGATGAGCGGGATCATCACCAGATTCTCGACGATCATGTTGAGCGCGAGCACCTGACCGGCGATGCCCGGCAGGGTCATCAGCAGGATCGGGTAGCCGACGAAGCCGCTGTTGGCGCAGGAGGCGCCCATGGCCTGGAAGGTGCTGGCGCGCGGATCGAGGCCGGTGACCCGGCGGCTCCAGAGGTAGGCCAGCCCGAAGGCCGTGAGCGAGCCGACCAGGTACGCGGCGAGATAGCCGCGGTCGAGGATCGCAGCGAGGTCGTTGGTGGTGAGCGCGCTGAAGATCAGCGCCGGCAAGGCGAGATTGACCACATAGCCGCCGAGCACCCGGATGCCGGCGGTATCGAAGAGGCCGAAGCGCACCGAAAGGTAGCCCGCGCCGATCATCACGAAGATCGTGCCCGTTATCCCCAGAACGCCGATCACCGGCGGGTGGCCTTCACGTCCGGGGCATCGCGGATCCGCGTGCCAGCCGCGCCTGGGCCGCGAGCCGGATCGGTGCGTTCGGGGCGCCGAAGCCGCCATAGCCGTCGCGCTGGACGATCTCGAAGAAGAAGCGCTGCTGGAAGGCGCGGGTATAGAGCTGGAAGTAGCGGCCGGTCTCGTCCTCGTCGTAGAGAATGCCGAGGCCGCGCATGCGGTCGAGCATTTCGGGATCGAGGCCGAGGCGGGCTTCCAGATCGTCGTAGTAGTTTTCGGGGATCGACAGCAGGTCGAGGCCGGTGGCGCGGATCGCTTCGGCCGCCGCAAAGATGTCGTCGGTGGCGAAGGCGATGTGCTGGACGCCGGCGCCGAAGAATTCCGAGAGGAACCGCGAACTCAGCGTGCGGTCCGACGCGCTGGCGTTCAGGCAGATCCGCAGGTGGCGGGCGCGGTCCTGGAGCACCAGGCTTTCGACGATGCCGGCGGGATCGATGACATCGACCTGCGGCGTCGTCTCGAAATCGAAGAGCGAGAGATAGAAGAGCCGCCAGCTCAGCATCTCCTCGGGGGACATCGACTGGGCGAAATGGTCGATGCGGGCCAGCGATGCCGAAGGCTGCGCCCCGGTCGGCTCGAATTCGACCTCCCAGACGCGGGCAAGCTCGGAGGTCGCGTCGGTGAAATGGATCAGCGATCCGCCGAGGCCGCGGATCGCCGGGATGTCCAGCTCGTCCGGGCCGACCGGCTGGCTGAAGGCGGCCATCCGCAGCGCCCGGGCGCGTTCCAGCGCGGCGGCGGCGTCGCCGACCCTCAGGCCGATCGCCACCACCGAGGGGCCGTGGACGATCTGCTGGGAATGGGCGAGCCCGTCGGGTTCGGTGTTGATGACGAGATTGATCGCGCCCTGGCTGTAGCGGGCCACCGACTTGGAACGGTGCCGGCCGGTCAGCGCGAAACCAAGGCCGGTGAAGAGGCGGTCGAGGTCGGGCGCGTCGTCCTCGGAGACCGCGAACTCGATCCATTCCACCGCTTGCGGGACCGCGCGCGGCGGCAGGGTGCCGGGGCGCATCCGGTCGCCGAGCCAGATCAGCGAGCGCTCGCCGTCCTCGGCGATGCGCCGGGGCGAGGCCATGCGGAAACGGTCGTTGAAGATCTCGTGGCTGAGCCAGCCGTCATAGCCGGTCGCGCGTACCGCGCGCATGAAGTCGTCCACCGGCAGGTCGCCCTGGCCGGGGAAGTTGCGGAAGTGCCGCGACCATTGCAGCAGGTCCATGTCCATCTTCGGGGCGTCGGCGAGCTGGACGAAGGTGATCCGGTCGGCTGGTATGCCGCGCACCGCGTCGGGCGACAGGCCGCGGGCCAGAATGTGCCAGCTGTCGAGAATGACACCGACGCGCGGGTGATCGGCGCGGCGGACGATCTCCCAGGCGTCGCGATAGTCGGAGACATGGCGGCCCCAGGCCAGCGCCTCGAAGCCGACGTCGATGCCGAAGCCGTCGGCGATGCCGCCGAGTTCGCGCAGGTCGTCCGCCGCCCGGTCGATGCCGCCGAGGCTGAGCGGCGAGACGTTGGAGCAGACCAGGATGGCGTGGGCGCCGAGGTCGTTCATCAGCGCGAACTTGCGCTTGGCCCGTTCGAAGCCGCGGGCGCGCTGCGGCTCGGGCATGCCCTCGAAGTCGCGGAACGGCTGGAAGGCGATGATCTCAAGCCCGTGGTCGCGCACCATCCTGCCGATCTCGGCCGGCGTGCCCTCGTGGGCGAGCACGTCGGCCTCGAAGATCTCGACGCCTTCAAAACCGGCCGCGGCGATGGCGGCCAGCTTTTCGGGCAGACTGCCCCCGAGCGAGACGGTGGCGATGGAGAATTTCATGACAGCTCCTGGAGCGCCTGGCGCAGCGTGGTCTCGTCGATCTGGCGGCCGTGGAAGATCGCGTAGGCGTGCAGGCCCTGATAGAAGTAAAGCTCGTAACCGCTCATGATCGCAAGGCCTTCGGCTTCGGCGTCGAGGAGGAACTGGGTGTCGACCGGGGTATAGACCGCATCGAACGCCCATTCCGCGCCGGCCATCAGGTCGCGCGGCACCGGGGTGCCGTCATAGCCGACCATGCCCACGGGCGTGCAGTTCACCAGGCCCGCCGCACCCGCGCTGCCCTCGGTGACGTTGCCGGTCACGGTGACGCTGAGGGTGGGCGCGGCGGCGCGCAGCGCCGTCGCCAGCGCCTCGGCCTTGGGCAGGTCGCGTTCCACGAGGCGCAGGTCGGCGAGGCCGAGCGCGACGAGGCCGAAGGCCACCGCCTTGCCGACGCCGCCGGCGCCGACCATGCAGACCGGGCCGGGCTTGCGATCGCCGAGCGCATGGGCATAGCCGGCCATGAAGCCCGACCAGTCGGTATTGTAGCCCTTGGGGCCGTCCGGCTCGAAGACCACGGTATTGACCGCGCCGAGGGCAGCGACGCGCGGATCGGGCACGCTCAGCAGGGGAACGACGCGTTCCTTGTAGGGATAGGTGATGTTGAGGCCGCGGAAACCGGCGGCGCGGGCGTCGGCGAAGACCGCCTCGAAGTCCTCGCCGAGGTCGCGCGGGATCAGCGCGTCGTAGCGGACCTTGAGGCCGGTCAGGCGGCCGGCCAGCTCGTGCAGCCGGGGCGATTGCGACCGGGCGATATTGTCGCCGATCAGGCCGAGGCGGATGGTGTCCGTGCCGGTTTCGTCAGCGTGCAACATTGTGAGATCTCCCGTTTGTCGAGGCGTGCAGAGCGATGCGCGCGCCGGTGAGCGACGAACGTTTCACCGCGTCGAGCACGGCGAGCGATTTGAGGCCCTCGCGTCCGGACACGAGCGGCGCGGCGCGGTTGCGGACGACGTCGGCGAAGTTGGCGATCTGTGCGGCCAGCGGATCGTTTGGCGTGAAGGCGATACGCTCGTGCAGGATCGGTTGGGTCCAGTCGCGGGCGGCGCCGTTGAAGCTGAGCTCCAGCGACGGGATCGAGAGCGAGCCCTCGGTGCCGCCGACGAGATAGCAGAAGGCGTCCTGCTGCGGATAGGCCGGGTTCTCGCCGGTGGTCAGCTCCCAGCTCCAGGGGGAAACGATGGCGTCGGAGACGGTCATGGTGCCGATCGCGCCGCTCGCGAAGGCGAGCAGCACCGCCGCGGTATCCTCGACCGCGTGGCCGCGGCCGGTGTTGCGTTCGATGGCCTGCACCGCGGTGATCTCGCCGCAGAGCCAGCGGAGATTGTCGACGTCGTGGATGAGGTTGGTCAGCACCGGCCCCGCGCCGGGCTGCCGCCGCCATTCCGACTCGAAATAGCTGTCGGGCTTGCGGAACCAGCACTGCGCATGCACCGCCAGCACTTGCCCCAGACGCCCGCCGGCGATTGCGTCGCGTGCCGCCTGCAGCATCGGATTGTGCCGCCGATGGTGGCCGACCAGGATCGGCACCCCCGCCGCCTCCCCAGCCTCCACCAGCCGCAAGGCGTCGCCGAGATCGTCGGCGATCGGCTTCTCGATCAGCACCGGAACCCCGGCCGCCACCACCTCGAGGCCGCCGTCGACGTGGTACTGGTTCGGCGTCGCCACGATCACCCCGTCGGGCCGGTCCGCCGCCAGAAGGGCCGCGAGTGCGGGATACCAGACCACGCCGTGCTCCGCCGCCAGCACCTTGCCGGTGGCCGTGGGATCGACAACGGCTGCCAGCGCCGCGCCGGGGAACGCGGCGACCAGCGCCGCATGGCGCCGGCCGATGATCCCGGCGCCGACAACCGCCAGCCGGACGGTCTCACGCGCCATGGCCTCAGCTCCGCCGCAGGGCGCGGCGGACCCAGCCGAATACTGGCGTCTGGCTCAGCACGATCAGCACCACCACCGCGAACAGAACCAGCGACAGCGGGCTGGCGAACATCTTGGCGAAGAACTGACCGAGGCTCTCCTGTTCCGAGATGATCGCGCGGCGCCAGTTCTCGTCGATGAGCCGGGCGAGGATGACGCCGAGGATCACCGGACCCACCTGGTAGCCGTATAGCTTCATGAAGTAGCCCAGGACCCCGAAGCCGAGCATCCAGTAGACGTCGATCATCGCGTTGTTGACGGCATAGGCGCCAACGACCGACAGCAGCAGGATCAACGGGATCAGGATGCCCTTGGGGATCTCGACGATCCGTGTGAAGATCTTGATGCCCGTCAGGCCGAAGACCAGCAGGAAGATGTTGGCGAGCACAAGGTTGCCGACCATGAACCAGAACATGTTCGGCTGCTCGATCATCAGCATCGGCCCGGGGTTGAGGCCGTGAATGAACAGCGCCCCGATGAAGATCGCCGTCACCGCGTCGCCCGGAATGCCGAGCGTCAGCATCGGGATGAACGCCCCGCCCACGGCGGCGTTGTTCGCGGTCTCCGGCGCGACCAGCCCTTCCTTGGCGCCCTTGCCGAACGGCACCTCGGGATTGCGGACCGTGCGCTTGGCATAGTCGTACGCCATCAGCGCCGCGATGTCGCCGCCGACGCCCGGCAGCGCGCCGATTATCACGCCGATGGTTGAGGTCTGCAGCGACAGCGGCAGGTACTTCTTCACCACGCCGAAGGACGGAATGATCTTGTCGATCTTCTGCTTGATCGCCGGAGTGTCGATGTTGTGAAGCTGGCCCAGCGCCTCGGAAACCCCGAAAAGCCCGATCATCACCGCAACGAAGGAGATGCCGTTCCAGAGATCGGTAATTCCGAAGGTGAAGCGTTCCTCGGCGGTCAGCGGGTCGAGGCCGACGGTGCCGATGAGAAGCCCGAGGCAGCCGGCGACCACGCCCTTGGCGAGGCTCTCGCCGGAGAGCGAGCCGACGAGCAGGATACCGAGGATCGCCAGCAGCATATAGTCCCGCGGCTGGAACGTGAGCGCGAAATCCGCGATCACCGGCGCGAAGACGGCAAGCGCAAAGATCCCGACGAAGCCGCCGAGCACCGACATGACCGTAGTGATGCCGATCGCCTCGCCCGCCTCGCCGCGCTGCGCCATCGGAAAGCCGTCAAGTGCCGTGGCGATGGCGCTGGGCGCACCGGGGATGTTGAGCAGGATTGCGGTGCGCGAGCCGCCGTAGACCCCGCCCATGTAGATGCCCACCATCAGGCATAGCGCGTCATTGACGTCCCAGGAGAAGGTGAAGGAGATCAGGATCGACACCGCCATGGTGACGGAGAGTCCCGGGATTGCGCCGATGTAGATGCCGGCAAAGGTGCCGACCGCGATCAGGAACATCAGGTAGGGGTCGATCCAGGCCGTGGCGAAATAGGACAGGGCTTCCATCACTGCGCCTCCCCGGAGCCGAACATGTGGGATACGGACGATAATATGTCGCGCTCGGGCACAACGCCCTCGGGCAGCACCACCTGAAAGACCAGGCGGAAGATCACGTAGACGACGATGAGCGAGACGAGCGACAGGCCGAACGCGGCGAGCCAGCCGCGCCGGTAGAGAAGCCGCATTCCGAAGAACAGGAAAAGGAAGGACGAAGGCAGAAACCCGAGCGGCGACAGCAGCACCGCATAGGCCAGCATCAATCCGACAAAGATCACCACCACCTTGGGCAGGATTGAATCGCCGCTTTCATCGCGGCCGTGATGCCGGTTGCCGAGGACCACGATAACCGCGGCGACAACCATTACCGCGGAGGCCGCCATGGGAAACGCTCCGGGGGAGCTGAGCGCCGAGAAGCCGGCGATCTGGTAGGCCTGCCAGAACAGTCCGACGCTCAGGACCAGCAGGATAAGGGCGAAGATATCCTCTCCGGGCTTCTTCAGGCGTCTCTCGTGGAATTCCATCCCGTTTCCCCCTTCTTGTCATTATGAGGCGGCACGGAATACCCGTGCCGCCGGAGCTTGGTCAGGGCTTCGGAATGTCGAACTCCTCGGGAGAGGTCTTCGCGACGCCCGCATCGAACACCAGCCAGGAGGTGACCGACTGCCAGCGCTCGAGGAACTCCTTGGCCTCGTCGCCGGTGATGTTCATCAGCGTGAAACCGCGATCATCCATGAGCTTCTTGAAGTCGTCCTGCGCGGCGCTTTCCTGGTAGGCGGCGCGCAGCTTCTCGACCGCCTCGTCCGGAGTGCCTTCCTTGACGAAGATGCCGAAGAACGGTCCCCAGGGCAGGTAGTTGGCGAACCCCGGGTAGTCAGTGACGACCGTCGGCACGTCCGGCAGCAGCGGGCTCGGCTCGATGTCGAAAACCGCAAGCGGCTTCACCCGGCCGGCTTTCACGTTCTCGATCGCCGCACCGAGGACGGCCGGCATGACGTCGATCGCGCCACCCATGAGCGCGGTCAGCGCCGGGCCGTCGCCGTCATAGGGCACCGCGGTTACCGGCAACTCGACCTGACTCGTCATCATCGCGGTGACGACCGAGGGCAGGCCGCCGGGGCCGGTCGAGCCGATCTTGACCTCGCCCGGATGCGCCTGGACGTATTCGACGAACTCCTTGAAGGTGTTGTAGGGCGCATCGGGGTTGGCCACGAGGAGCGGTGTGCCGCGGGCCAGGATGTCGATGGCGATGAAATCGGAATAGTCGATGTCGCCGAGGCCCATCACCTTGTAGAGCTGCGGGTTCTCCGCGCCCATCAGCAGGGTGTAGCCGTCCGCCTTCTGGGTCATCGTGTACTTGGTGGCGATCGCCCCCACGCCGCCGGTCTTGTTGGTCATCACCACGCTGACGCCCAGCACGTCCTCGGCGTGCGGCGTGACAGCGCGCATCACCACGTCGGTGGAGCCGCCGGCGCCCCACTGGATGATGCCCTGAATGTCCTTTTCGGGAAACTCGGCAAATGCCGGTACAGCTATCAGCGCCAGCGCCGTCGCGGCGCTCATCAGAAGAGTCTTCATGTGGGTCCTCCCAGGAACCAGGGTTTCTATCTTGACCGGGCGTCGATCACGCCCTTTCGCCATACCTGGATACAACAGACCACTGGCAAAACCGATGACCGCTTTGTCCATTACCGTAACATCATGTTAATCATCCGCCCGCACGGATCCTACGTTCGGCGCGCCTCCCAGGGGCGCTTGCGTACCGCCTTGCGCAACTCGTCCCGCAATCGGGTGCGGGCAAAGTCGGCATAGGCCGAGAGCGCGGCGCCCCGCTTCTGGACCGCATGGATTCGCAGCCCGGTGGTCTCCTCCAGCGGGATGCGGGTCAGGCCCGGCATGTAGACGCCGGCCACCGAGAACTCGTCGATCACCGCGACCCCGAGCCCATGCCGCACCAGGCTGACCACCGTCTGCGCAAAGCGCGCCCGGATGGAGAGGCGGTATTCGAGGCCCGCCTGCTGGAACGGGGTCGCCAGGATGCTCCCGTAAGGATCATCGGGGCTGACGCCGATCAGCGGCTCGAGCGCCAGATCCCTCACCGAGACGGAGCGTCGCGTCGCCAGCGCGTGCCCGTCCGGCACGACGGCCACAAGTTCGCCCTGCTCCAGTTCGGTGAATTCCAGCGAGGGATGCGCGAAGGCGTAGCTCATCGCGACGAACTCGCCGCGCTCGAGCATGAGGTAGTCTACGGTTTCCTCGATCTTGAGGACATTGAGATCGATGTAGAGGTCGGGGAAGCGTTTGCGGACCGCGACGGTGGCGCGGGCGACGATGAACTGCGCCACCGATGGCGCCGATCCGAACGCCAGCGCGCCGGAGTCGCCGGAGTTCAGGCGCGCGATTGCGGTCTCGAGCCCCTCGATCTTGCCGTAGACTTCGTTGATCTGCTCGAACACGGCCCGCGCTTCGGGTGCCGGCAGAAACACTCCGCGCTTTCGCTCGAAGAGCCGGACCCCGAGCGAGTCCTCGGCATGCTTCACCAGCCGGCTGATCCCAGGAACTCGAGATATTCAGAAACTCAGACGCGCCGTTTATCGAGCCCGTGAGCATGACGGCGCGGATAATCTCGATCTGGCGCAGTGTGAGCCCCGACATGGAGACACTGTCGACTCGCCGCCTGATCATGTCCATGAGAAGCTAGAGCTGAGCGCTCAGGTCGATCCGGGACTCCAACCCCGCGGCTCTCCTCGTCTTCCAGATCGGATTCCGGTAGTCACCCATGTCCGACGTCAGCACCCATGGGATGTTTTGGGGCGATTGAGTAACGGAGGGTTTCTGGCTCATCGTAACCGCAAAGGAGTGGAGATGAGCCAGAAACCCGTGACGCAGAGATCCGCCGCCGAGAAGGTGGTGAAGGAGATCCGCCCGGCGACCACAGGAAGGAGACGCTTCGCTTCGATGCGGGCCGCCCTTCCGGGCGGCCTTTTCTTTTGGCGCGTCTCTTGCTGCGCCGAGTTGGAGGGTTTAGCGGGGGGACCGTTCCGCGCGCTTGGCGGCGTCCCAGAGGCCGTCCATTTCGGCGAGGTCGGAGTCGGCCGGGGTGCGGCCCCAGGCGGCCAGCGTCGCCTCAATGGCCTCGAAGCGACTGGTGAACTTCGCGTTGGCGGCGCGCACTGCCGCCTCGGGGTCGATGCCCAGGTGTCGCGCGAGGTTCGCCATCACGAACATCAGATCGCCGAACTCCTCCTTCATGCGGCCGGCGTCGCCGTCTTCGCGGGCCTCGACGAGTTCGGCCGTCTCCTCGGCGATCTTGTCGAGGACCGCGCCCGCATCAGGCCAGTCGAAGCCGACGCGGGCGGCGCGGTTCTGCAGCTTTACAGCGCGGGTGAGCGCCGGCAGCCCGGCGGCGACCCCCGCGAGCGTGCCGGCCTGCCCGCCGCCGGCGCGTTCGCGGGCCTTGGTCCGTTCCCAGTCGGCGGTCTGCTGCTTGGAGGATTTGTCGCGGCTCTCATCCCCGAAGACGTGTGGGTGGCGGCGGATCATCTTGTCGGAAATCCCCCGCACCACGTCGTCCCAAGCGAAGGCCCCGGTCTCCTCGGCCATGCGGGCATGATAGACCACCTGGAAGAGCAGATCTCCGAGCTCGTTTCTGAGGTCGTCCATGTCGCGCCGCGCGATGGCGTCGGCGACCTCGTAGGCCTCCTCGATGGTGTAGGGGGCGATCGAGTTGAAATCCTGCTCGATGTCCCACGGGCAGCCGCGCTCGCGATCGCGCAGCCGCGCCATTATCGCCAGGAGCCGCCGGGTGGCGTCGCGGGGATCGTGGTCGAGGGCATCGGGCGGCGGGGAGCTGCTGTCGTCGGGCATCGCTGGATACTAGCGGCGCCCAGGGCGCGCGCCAAGGCCGATCCGGGTAGTATGCGGCTTCCGGCAGGCCTTGACCGGAACGGCCATGCTGCTTAAAGACCCGCTTCGTCGGCGGAGTAGCTCAGCTGGTTAGAGCAGCGGAATCATAATCCGCGTGTCGGGGGTTCAAGTCCCTCCTCCGCTACCAGATTTCCTGTGAAAAATCAGAGAGATGCGCGGGCTCGATCCGGGTCCTCTTCAGACGTGGATCATCGGTTCCATGCTGGGTGAGATCACCAAGCGCCGTAAGGTCAGCGTCGACTATCAGCGCATCTGGGCCGCCCAAGCGGTCGACGACGTGCTGTCGGAGGCGCTGGTCATCATCGACACAGCAGTAGACGAGGACATCATCCAGCCGCCGCAGGGCATTTCCAACATCTCCGAATGGTGCAAGAGGGAGGGCTGCTGGACGCAGCTGAGCGAGCAGGTCGACAGCATCGCGGAGCTGCTGCCCGAAACGTTCTGGGCAGGACTTGGTTCCGTCGACGACAACCGGCACGAAGCGACGACCGCGCGGCAGACTCAGAAGATCGACAACGGGATCGAGGCGCAGCGACAGGCTATCGAGGTGCCGCCGGCGCAATGGGCGTTGATCCTCCAGGAGTTAGCCAGCCGTCGGCTGCTGACGCCGAAGGAGGTCGGCATCCTGCGGATCGCGGAGCAGATGCCTGCCAAGATACCCAATGAACGCCAGAGCGCGGTGCTGCTGGAAATTCTCGGCAAGGCCCAGCAGGAAGGAATCGTGTAGCCTGCACCGCAGGTCCGGCTTAACCGCTCGCCCTCGCCGGCGCGCTATGGCAATCAGGTAGCTGGCGGCGCAGAAGTCGCCTCGCGGCTGATCCAACCACGAGCCCGATTCCTTGCTTTTTCATATAGGCTTGAAGCCCTGTCGGGCAGGACCGGGACCCGACCAACAGGCCGGGGGAAAGAAAACTCCCGGCCAACGGGCCGTTCGGCCGTTCCTTGGTCTCTTCCCGGCGAACCGCATCTCATGCGATCTCTGCGCCCGCCATGACGCACCAATTTTCCTCCTCGTCGAAGCGTCTTCCCAGGAGGAACCCATGGCTGATATCGCCAGCGACAAGGCGGGAGACGCACGAAGGGTGGTTGCCCGAGCGGTCATCGACGCTTCGGGAACCTGGGCGAACCCAATCCGATAGGCGTGGACGGGCTGCCAGTCGAGGGGGAGCGGGAGGCCATCGCGCGCATCACCTACGGCATTCCCGATGTCCTTGGTCGCCACCGCGCCGACTATGTCGGGCGCCAGATGCTGGTGGTGGGCGGGGGGGCATTCGGCCATCAACGTCGTGCTCGACCTGCTGCGTCTCCAGGACGAGACGCCGGGGACGCGGGTGGCCTGGGCGCTGCGGCGCGACAGCATCGATCGGCTGCTCGGGGGCGGGCTAAACAACCAACTTCCGGAGCGCGGCGCGCTCGGGCTGGCCGCGAAGCGGGCGATCGAGGCCGGGCGGCTCGAGATGCTGGCGCCCTTTGCGGCGGAGCGGATCGAACCGAACGGCGTCGGATTGCGGCTGACCGCGCGCGTCGGAGGCCGCCTGACCACCCGGCTCGTCGACCGGATCGTGGTCGCAACTGGGTTCCGGCCGGAACTCGGGATGTTGCGCGAACTCCGGGTGGCGCTCGATCCGGCGGTCGAGGCGCCGACGGCGCTGGCGCCGCTCATCGATCCGAACCTGCATTCGTGCGGCACCGTTCCGCCGCACGGGGCGGCGGAGCTTGCGCATCCCGAGGCCGGCTTCTACATCGTCGGCGCCAAGTCTTATGGCCGCGCGCCGACGTTCCTGATGGCGACCGGCTACGAGCAGGCGCGCTCGGTCGTCGCCGAGATCGCGGGCGACCATGCGGCGGCGCGCGAGGTGAGGCTGGCACTGCCGGAGACCGGAGTCTGCAACGCGGCGCCGAACCCCGGCGCCGCGGCTGCTTCGGCGGTTCCGCTCCGGCGGAGGTCGACGCCTGCTGCGCGCAAGACGCCGACGCCAAGACCGCCGGCGAGGTGGGCTGCGGCTGCAGGGCTGCTCCTGAGACGGCGCCGGCGTGACGGCCGAGGACACAGGAGGTGACCGCCGGCGCGTGATCGCCGCGCTCGGCATCATCCAGATTCTCACGTGGGAGTCGTCCTACTACCTTCTGGCCGTGCTGGCGCGTCCGATCGCGGAGGAGACCGGTTGGTCCTACGCCTGGGTCGTCGCCGGCGTGTCGCTGGGGCTTCAGGTCGCCGGGAGCGTCTCGCTCCGGGTGGGGCGGACGATCGAGGCTCGGGGTGGCCGGCAGGTCCTGGGGGCGAGCGCGGTGCTGCTTGCCGCGGGGCTGCTGGTGATGGCGGCGGCGCCGGTCGTGCCGGTCTATCTCGCCGCCTGGCTGCTGATCGGCGCCGGGATGGGGGCTGGGCTCTATGACGCGGCCTTCTCGACGCTCGGTCGGCTCTACGGCGCGGGGGCCCGCGGGGCGATCACCCAACTGACACTCTGCGGCGGCTTCGCGAGCACGGTCTGTTGGCCGCTGTCGGCCTGGCTCGTCGAGGCGGTTGGCTGGCGCGGGGCCTGCCTCGCCTATGCCGGACTGCACGTCGCCGTGACGCTGCCCCTGGCACTGACCGTCATCCCGCGCGAGGCGCGGCGGACGCCGGAGGTGCGTTCGGAGGCAGCACTTACCGGTGGGGGTCAGAGGCGGGACAGAGGGATGATCTGGCTGCTCGGCGGTCTCCTGACCATCGCCGGGGTAATCGCGGCGATCTGGTCGGTGCATCTCATCACCCTGCTGCAGGCCGGTGGTGTCAGCATGGCGGACGCGGTGGCGCTGGGCACGCTGGTCGGTCCGGCGCAGGTGGCGGCGCGGGTCGTGGAGATGGCCTCGGGCAGCCGGCATCATCCGATCTGGACGATGGCGGCAGCGGCGATGCTGATCGCAGCGGGGCTGGGGCTTCTATGGTACGGCGCCGGAGCGCCTGCGGTAGCCTTGATTGTTGATTTCCGCTGAGAACTGACCCGGGCTTTCCATCGAGAAGTGACCCGCCTGAAGGTTATGGTCGCCGGTTCAGGTCTGGGTCAATGGCGGTCCTGCCTCCTTCTTTCTGCGCGCCGCCTCGGCGCTGGCCCTGAAGCGGAAGCTGTCGTTTCCGGTCTCGAGGATGTGGCAGCGATGGGTCAGTCGATCGAGGAGCGCGGTGGTCATCTTGGCGTCACCGAAGACCGTGGCCCATTCGCTGAAGCTGAGATTGGTGGTGATGGCGACGCTGGTACGCTCGTAGAGCTTGCTCAGAAGGTGGAAGAGCAAAGCCCCGCCCGTGGCGCTGAACGGCAGGTAGCCCAGCTCGTCCAGGATCACGAGGTCGGCGCGCGTGAGGCTCTCGGCGATCTGCCCGGCTTTGCCCTTCGCCTTCTCCTGCTCGAGCGTGTTGACGAGCTCGATCGTGGAGAAGAAGCGGACCTTCTTTCGATGGTGCTCGACGGCCTGGACCCCGAGCGCGGTCGCGACATGCGTCTTTCCCGTGCCCGGTCCGCCGATCAGGACAACGTTGTGGGCGCCGTCGATGAACTCGCACCGGTGCAGCTGGCGGACCAGGGGCTCGTTGATCTCGCTGGCGGCGAAGTCGAACCCGGCCAGGTCCTTGTAGGCCGGGAAGCGCGCGGCCTTGAGGTGATAGGCGATGGACCGGACTTCGCGTTCCGCGACTTCGGCCTTCAGCAGTTGCGACAGGATCGGCACGGCCGCCTCGAAGGCGGGCGAGCCCTGTTCGACAAGGTCCTCGACGGCCTGGGCCATCCCGTATGTCTTCAGGCTGCGCATCATGATGACGATGGCGGCGCTGGCGGGGTCATGACGCATGGCGCACCCCCCGGGCCTGGCCGCGCAGTCCGTCATAGCGCTCGACATTCGCCCTGGGCTCCTCGATCAGCGCCAGACCCGTCGGCGGGGCGACCTCGGGCGTGCCTGAGGGGCTTTCGTCGATCAGCCGGTGCAGCAGATTGAGCACATGGGTCTTGGTCGGCACCCCGGCCTCGAGGGCCAATTCCACCGCACAGAGCACCGCCTCTTCGTCGTGCTGCAGCACCAGGGCGAGGATCTCCACCATCTCCCTGTCGCCGCCCAGGTGCTTGAGCAGATGCTGCTGGAGCGCGCGGAAAGCTTCGGGCAGTTCGGCAAAGGGCGCGCCATTCCTGAGCGCCCCTGGCTTTCGCTGAATGACGGCCAGGTAGTGGCGCCAGTCGTAGATCGTCCGGGGCGGCAGCTTGTGCGCGCGCTGGATCACCCGCGCATGTTCGCAGACGATCCGCCCCTCGGCCGCGACCACGAGCCGGTCGGGGTAGATCCGCAGGCTGACCGGCCGATTGGCGAACGAGGCTGGCACGCTGTAGCGGTTCCGCTCGAAGTTGATCAGGCAGGTCGGCGACACCCGCTTGCTCTGCTCGACAAAGCCATCGAAGGCCGGCGGCGTCGGCATCAGGGCGGCCTTCTCCAGGGCCCATACCTCCGCGATCGTCCCCGGCAGCGCGCCGTGCGGCGTGCGCTCCCACTGTTCGATGCAGCGCTGCTCGAGCCAGGCATTCAAGGCCCCCAGGTCGGGGAAGTCCGGCATCAGCTGCAGGACCAGGTGGCGGGCATCCTGAACGTTCTTCTCGACCTGGCCTTTCTCCCAGCCCGCCGCCGGGTTGCAGAAGTCGGGCTCGAAGAGGTAGTGGCTGGTCATCGCCAGGAACCGGGCGTTGACCTGACGCGCCTTGCCTGTGCCCGACCCGGTCCACCGCGGTCTTCATATTGTCGTAGATGCCCCGCCGCGGCACGCCGCCGAAGACCCGGAATGCGTGCCAGTGGGCATCGAACAGCATCTCGTGGGTCTGAACAGGTAGGCCCTGAGCAGGAACGCCCGGCTGTGCGAGAGCTTGATGTGGGCGACCTGGAGCTTCGTGTTCTCCCCGGCAATCGTCGCCCAGTCCTCGCTCCAGTCGAACTGGAAGGCCTCCCCGGGCTGAAACACGAGCGGCACGAAAATGCCGCGTCCGGCGGTCTGCTGCTCCCGCTGGCGGTCGGCCTTCCACTTCCGCGCGAAGGCCGCGACCCGGCTGTAGGAGCCCTCGTAGCCGAGGGCGACCAGATCGGCATGGATCTGCTTCAGGGTCCGTCGCCCCTTGCGGGACTTGCCCGCCTCCGTCTTCAGCCAGGCCGACAGCTTGTCGGCGAAGGGGTCCAGCTTGCTCGGCCGCTCCGGAACCTTGAACGCCGGTCCCACCGTCCCCGACCGCAGGTACTTGCGGATCGTATTCCGCGACAGCCCCGTCCGCCGTGCAATCTCCCGGATGGAAAGCTGATCCCGCAATGCCCACCGTCGGATCACGCTCAATAACGCCATGTCGATCACTCCGTTGCCCCCGCTTCTCCAGCCAGGGGACGTTCGAACATGGGTCACTTCTCAGTGGAAATCTCCCGGCCGCCCGGGTCAGTTCTCAGCGGCAATCAACACCTT
>CAWCNG010000018.1:0-40165 GCA_963796805.1 uncultured Alphaproteobacteria bacterium | reverse complement strand
GACCCCCGCCACGCCGGCCGCTAAAGCACCGCCCGACCCGAGGGACCCGCCGATGCCCGCCCCGATGAGAACCTACACGCCGCGAAGCTTCCAGGAGATCATCCTGCGCCTGCAGGCCTACTGGGCCGCCCAGGGCTGCGCCATCCTGCAACCCTACGACATGGAGGTCGGCGCCGGCACCTTCCACCCGGCCACCACACTGCGCGCCCTTGGCCCGAAACCCTGGTCCGCCGCCTATGTCCAGCCCTCGCGCCGCCCCACCGACGGCCGCTACGGCGACAGCCCGAACCGCTTCCAGCACTTCTACCAGTACCAGGTCATCATCAAGCCCTCGCCCCCGGATTTGCAGGAGATCTACCTCGCCTCGCTGCCCGCACTTGGCATCGACATGGATCTGCACGACATCCGCTTCGTCGAGGACGACTGGGAGAGCCCGACCCTCGGCGCCTGGGGCCTCGGCTGGGAGGTCTGGTGCGACGGGATGGAAGTGTCGCAGTTCACCTACTTCCAGCAGGTCGGCGGCCACGACTGCCGCCCGGTCTCGGGCGAACTAACCTACGGCCTGGAACGCCTGGCGATGTACGTCCTCGGCTACGACGACGGCAACCTCATGCCGTTCAACGACCCGGACGCGCCGATCCCGCTCACCTACGGCGACATCTTCCGCGAGGCCGAGGCGGAATACGCCCGCTGGAACTTCGACGTCGCCGACACCGAAATGCTGCTCCGCCACTTCGACGACGCCGAGAAGGAATGCAGCCGGATCCTCGGCCAGCCGGACGAGGATCCGAAGACCGGCCGCCGCATCGTCATGGCGCTGCCGGCCTACGACCAGTGCATCAAGGCCAGCCATCTGTTCAACCTGCTCGACGCCCGAGGGGTGATCTCGGTCACGGAGCGGCAGGCCTACATCGGCCGCGTCCGCGCGCTGGCGAAGATGTGCGCCGACGCCTTCGTCCGCGCCGGCGAGACCGAGCCGGCGTGACCGCCGCCCGGTCAGCCCAAACCGGGCAGCAGCGCCTTCAGTCCGTCCGCCATCATGCCCGCCGCGATGGCCGCCAGGATCATGCCCATCAGCCGGGTAGTGATCACCCGCAGCGTCTGGCTCATGTAGTGGCCGATGGCCGAGGCGAAGTAGAGGACGAAGGCCATCGCCGCCAGCACCGCGCCCGCGGCAACGGCGATCGCGGTGAACTGCGCCGGGCCGTGCGCCTGGCCGACGAAAATCAGCAGCGTGGTGATGGTTCCCGGCCCGACGATCATCGGGAAGGCCATGGGATAGAAGGCGATGTTGTCCTCCGCCGGGGCGCTGGCGCGCTCCTCCGGCGTGCGGCGGTGGGCGGTGTTCTCCTGCCCGTTGAGCATCCCGAGCCCGATCAGCAGCAGCACCAGGCCGCCGGCGACGCGGAAGTCCTCGACCGTAATCCCGAAGAATTTGAGCAGCGCCTGGCCGGCGAAGGCGACCACCGCGCACATCACCGCCGCGTAGACGGTGGTGGCGACCGCCAGCCGGCGCACCTCGGCCGGCGCGCTGCCGGCGGTCAGCGACAGGAAGATCGGCAGCGCCACGAAGGGGTTCATGATCGCGAAGAGCGCGCCCAGCGCCCGGGCGAGCAGGTGGGTGTCCATGATCGGCATTCCTCCGCGGCTCGCCCCGGTCTTACCGCTCCCGGCGCGGCGCGCAACCCCGCACCGCTGGCCTGAGCAGAGGTCATCGATGCGCGGGCGCACCCTGATCCTCGGTTTCCTCGTCTTTCTTTTCGTGTTCGCGGCGGCGCTGGTCTGGTTTCAGCTCTTTGCCTACTACGAACGCGAGCGCGGCGTGGAGGCGCTCCAGATCGACGGGCAGGCGGTGCCGATCGCCGACTACGACGGCATCGACGCGACCTCCTCGCCGCTCAAGCTCCGCGGCTGCTTCCGGATCGACCACGCCGCAGTGGCGCACCTCACGCCGGTCGCCGACGCCATCCCGCTCACCGCCCCCTTCTGGTTCCGTTGCTTCTCGGCAGGGAGCCTAACCCGCGACCTCGCCGCCGGCCGGGCGCAGGCCTACCGCATCGCGCACGATTCTCCCGAAGGCTTCGACCTGATGCTCGCCGTCTACCCCGACGCCCGCGGCTACATCTGGCGCCAGCTCAACGAGAAATACGCCGAATAGCCGGGTTTTCGCCGCGGCGGCTGGCCAAACGGACTCGACCGGGCGCGGGAATCGTCTACGATGAATTGATCGCGCGAGCCGCAGGGGACGGCCCGCGCCGCGCAATTCCTGCCCCGAGGAGTGACCACAGCCAAGGAGACCGACGATGCAGACAGGCGCCAGCCCCGCGGGTGGGCACGGCATGTCCCTGACGGCCAAGATCATGCTCGGCATGGTGCTCGGCATCGTCGTCGGCGTCATCTTCAGTCGGCTCAACTCGCCCTTCATCGACGAGCAGATCGTCGCCGGCCTCTTCGCCATGGTCGGCACGATGTTCGTGAACGCGCTGAAGATGCTGGTGGTGCCCCTGGTCATCTTCTCGCTGCTCTGCGGCGTCATGGGCATCGGCGACATCCGCCTGCTCGGACGCGTCGGCGGCCGCGCCTTCGCGCTCTATATCCTGACCACCGCCATCGCCATCGCGGTGGCCATTTGCATCGCCCTCCTCGTCGGCCCCGGCAAGGGCTTCGACATGGCCGGCGTCGACGCCTCCGGCATCACCGCCGCCACCCGGCCCTCGGTCTGGGAGGTCTTCGCCAATATCGTGCCCGGCAATCCGATCGCCGCCTTCACCAACGGCGACATGCTGCAGATCATCTTCTACGTCATCGTCGTCGGCATCGCCGCGGTGATGCTCGGCGAGCAATCCGCCCCATTCGCGCGCGCCTGCGAATACATGAACGAGCTGATGATGAAGGTCGTCTCCATCGTCATGCACTTTGCCCCCTACGGCGTCTTCTGCCTGATCGCCAAGACCTTCGCCCAGCAGGGGATCGACCTCTTCATCCCGGTAATGGCCTATGTCGTCACTCTGGTCGGCGCGCTTTTCCTGCACCTCTTCGTCACGCTGATGATCATCCTCAAGGTCTTCTCCGGCCTCGATCCGATCACCTTCATGCGCAAGATTCGCCCGGCGCAGATCTTCGCCTTCTCCACCGCCAGTTCGAACGCGACGATCCCGGTGACCATGCGCTGCGTCACCGACCGGATGGGCGTCGACAACTCCGTCGCCTCCTTTACCGTCCCCTTCGGCGCGACGATCAACATGGACGGCACTGCCATCATGCAGGGCGTGGCGACGGTCTTCCTCGCCAATGTCTACGGCATCGACCTCGGGATCGGCGGCTACCTGACCGTCATCGCCATGTCCGTCCTCGCCTCCATCGGCACCGCCGGCGTGCCCGGCGTCGGACTGGTGATGCTCACCATGGTGCTCACCCAGGTCGGCCTGCCCATCGAGGGCATCGCGCTGATCCTCGGCGTCGACCGGCTGATGGACATGATCCGCACTGCGGTCAACATCACCGGCGACGCGGTGGTCTCGACGATCGTCGCCCGGCGCGAGGACAAGATCGACCTCGCCGTCTACGGTGACCCGAACGCCGGGCTGATCCACGAGGACGACCTCGTCGTCGACCACGACGCCGAGGCGGCGCTGGCCGCGCAGGTGCGGGCGCACCCGGCCGAATAGCCCGCGGCCGCCCTTGCCCGGGGTGGTCCAAAAGTCTACCCAGCGCGCGACCACACGCGCGCTGGAGTAGCCGATGCCCACGGTACAGTTCCCCGATTTCATGGCTATCACCTGCGGCCTCGTCGCCTACCTCCTCGGCGAGGCGATCAACAACCGCGTCCCGCTGCTGCGCCGCTTCAACATCCCCGACCCGGTCACCGGCGGCCTCCTCGTCGCCGTCGTCCTCTTCGCCGTCCACGAGGCCGGCATCGTCGAGGTGAGCTTCGACACCCACGCCCGCGACCTCCTCCTGCTCGTCTTCTTCACCGGCATCGGGCTCAACGCCCGCATCGCCGACCTCGTCATGGGCGGCCGCCCCCTCGGCATCCTCGTCGGCCTCACCGCGGTCCTCCTCATCCTGCAGAACGTGGTCGGCGGCCTCGCCGCCTGGATCGCTGGCCTGCCGCTCGCCATGGGCGTCGTGCTCGGCTCCACCTCGCTCCTCGGCGGCCACGGCACCATCATCGCATGGTCGCCGGAGCTCGCCGCCCGCGGCCTCACCGGCGGCCCGGAGATCGGCGTCGCCATGGCCACGCTCGGCCTCGTGGCCGCCTCGGTCATCGGCGGCCCGATCGGCCGCTACCTGATCGAGGGCAGGGGCCTCACCTCCACCGACGAGGAGCCCAACCCCGTCGGCCTGCACGAGCCGCCGCCCGAGCCGATCACCCGCAACGCGCTGATGCGCACGCTCCTCGTCGTCTTCATCTGCATCATCCTCGGCTTCGCCGTGCAGCAGGCGGTGCTCGAGCTCGGCCTGATGCTGCCGCTGTTCGTGCCTTGCCTGCTCATGGGCCTCATTGTCGGCAACCTCCTGCCTTTCGTCCCCTTTGTCCGCCCGGTCAGCCACACCCCGGCGCTGTCGCTGGTCTCCGAGTTCGCCCTCGGGGTCTTCCTCGCCGTCTCGCTCATGGCGCTGCAGCTCTGGGCGCTCGCCGGCATGGCCGGCACGCTCATGGTGGTGCTGGCGGTGCAGACCGCGCTCGCCGTCGGCTTCTCGCTTTTCCTCGCCTTCCGCCTGCTCGGCCGCGACTACCAGGCCGCGGTGCTGACCGCCGGCTATTCCAGCTTCGTCATCGGCGCCACCCCCACCGCCATCGCCACGATGACCGCCGTCACCAAGCGCTACGGCCCCTGCCAGCACGCCTTCATCGTGCTGCCGCTGGTCTCCGCCGTCTTCGTCGACCTCGCCAACGCCTTCGTCACCCAGGGCTTCCTCGACCTCTTCACCCGCTGAAGGCGCGATTTCAGGGACCGCGTGGCGATCCGTCCCGCCCGGGCCTTGCCTCGGGCAGCGCCCGCACCGCCCCCCCGGGGCGGGCGCTTCTCGCCCACCCCGCGGCGCGGGCGCTGCCTTTCTCGCGGGCGGGTGCCGCACGACCAGCGAGGCGACCGTCCCCGCATTCCCCCTTGACCTCCCCCACCGCATCCGGTTTCCCATCCGCGCGCCTCCGAGGACCGTCAATGCCCGACCTGCTGCTCGAACTCTTCTCCGAGGAAATCCCCGCCCGCATGCAGCGGCAGGCGGCCGAGGACCTGCGCCGCCTCGTCACCGACGGCCTGGTCGAGAACGGCCTCACCTACGCCCACGCCGCCGCCTTCGCCACGCCCCGTCGCCTGACCCTGGCCCTCACCGGCCTCACCGGCCGCTCCCCCGACACCCGCGAGGAGCGCAAGGGCCCGCGCGCCGACGCCCCGGAAAAGGCCATCGAAGGCTTCCTCCGCGCCGCCGGCCTCACCCGCGGCCAGCTCGAAACCCGCCCCGACAAAAAGGGCGACATCCTCGTCGCCGTCATCGACCAGCCCGGCCGTCCCGCCGCCGAAATCGTCGCCGAGACCGTCGAGGCACGCCGTCCGCGGCTTCCCCTGGCCGAAGTCCATGCGCTGGGGCGACGGCGCCCTGCGTTGGGTCCGCCCGCTGCACGCCATCCTCTGCATCCTCACCACCGAGGCCGGCGCAGATACCGTCCCCCTCACCATCGACGGCATCACCGCGTCCAACACCACCCACGGCCACCGCTTCCACGCGCCGCAGGCCTTCCCCGTCTCCTCCTTCGAGGACTACGAGGCCAAGCTCCGCCGCGCCCACGTCATCCTCGACCCCGCCGCCCGCGCCGACCGCATCGCCCACGACGCGCAGCAGCTCGCCTTCGCCGCCGGCCTCGAGCTCGTCGACGACCCCGGCCTTCTCGCCGAGAACGCCGGCCTCACCGAATGGCCGGTGACCCTCCTCGGCCGCATCGAGCCCCGCTTCCTCGACCTCCCCCCGGAGGTCCTGCAGACCACCATGCGCGCCAACCAGAAGTTCTTCTCCCTGCGCGACCCGGTCTCCGGCCGCATCACCGCCTACCTCCTCGTCGCCAACCGCGACACCGCCGACGACGGCGCCACCATCCTCGCCGGCAATGCCCGCGTCCTCACGGCCCGCCTCGCCGACGCCGAGTTCTTCTGGCACAACGACCTCCGCACCCCCCTGGAGGAGATGGCGAAGAAGCTCGACACCGTCACCTTCCACAACAAGCTCGGCACCCAGTCCGAGCGCATCGCCCGCATCGCCGCCCTCGCCCGCGAGATCGCCCCGTCCGTCGGCGCCGACCCCGACCTCGCCGAGCGCGCCGCGCGCCTCGCCAAGGCCGACCTCGCCAGCCAGATGGTCTTCGAGTTCCCCGAGCTCCAGGGCACCATGGGCCGCTACTACGCCGAGCACGCCGGCGAGCCCCCCGCCGTCGCCGCCGTCGCCGCCGAGCACTACTCCCCCCTCGGCCCCACCGACACCGTCCCCACCGCCCCCCTTTCGGTGGCCGTGGCGCTCGCCGACAAGGTGGATACCCTGACCGGCTTCTGGGCCATCGACGAGAAGCCCACCGGCTCCAAGGACCCCTTCGCTTTGCGCCGCGCGGCGCTTGGAGTCATTCGCCTTCTGAATGACAACGGTCTAAGGGTGCGCCTTGCCCCAGTTGTCGAGCACAGTTTGTTCGAGAACGAGATCAAGATCCGGGCTAGTGGAGGGACGCGAAACCAAAGAAGCAATAGAGAAGTATCTTGCCCTGACCGGAAGGGATCGGCACCAGTTCTACATTGAGGAGATTGCCCGGATTCTTCGGCCTCCTCTCGGGATAAGGCAGGTGCTCGTTCGCTCGAGGCACGTCGGACACGCGCTATTGACCTCCTCACCTTCCTCGCCGACCGCCTCAAGGTCCACCTCCGCGCCGAAGGCATCCGCCACGACGTCATCGACGCCGCCTTCCAGCTCGGCGGCCAGGACGACCTCGTCCTCCTCGTCGCCCGCGTCCGCGCGCTGCAGGCCTTCCTCGCCACCGACGACGGCGCGAACCTCCTCGCCGGCTACAAGCGCGCCGTGAACATCCTCACCCAGGAGGAAAGGAAGGACGGCGTCGAGTATTCCCTCGACCCCGACCCCCGCTTCGCCGAGACCGAAGCCGAACGCGCCCTCTTCGCCGCCCTCGACACCGCCGAGGCGGCGCATCGCCCCGGCCCTCGCCGCCGAGGACTTCGCCGCCGCCATGACCGCGCTCGCCCGCCTGCGCGCCCCGATCGACGCCTTCTTCGACACCACCACCGTCAACGCCGACAGCCCGGCCGTCCGCCGCAACCGCCTCTGCCTGCTCAACCGCATCCGCGCCGTGATGAACCGCGTCGCCGTCTTCTCCGCCGTCGAGGGCGGCTGAGCGTTAACGTTTTAATCCCGACTGTTTTCCTTGGTGCATGCATTGTGCATGCGATGTACCTAAGATGTACGTCGAGAAAATCGCCGTTAACCCTTGCGATAGAGCCCGTTTTACCCCCTCCGTCCCTGGCGGCGAAAATATGACGTTTTCATTTCCCAACCCGCCGTTCCGCGCTATGCTGCAGTGCAATGAACTCACCGGGGATCATTCGCGCGCCTTCCGGCTTCGTCATCGGCCTTGACGCCGGCGAAGCCGTGCGCGTCGACCGTTACGGTCGCCGCGCCGCCGATCTCGCCCGCCTGACCGCCCTCGGCCTGCCGGTCCCGCCCGGCGTCGCGCTCTCCTTCGCCTGCGTCTCCGCCCTCGCCGCCGGCGGCCCGATGCCCGAGCTTCCCGACACCCTCCCGCCCGGCACGCTTCTCGCGCTGCGCTGCAGCCCCGAGGAGCGCGCCTGGGGCGGCGCCAGCGCCATGCTCAACATCGGCCTCACCCGGCGCGGCGTCGAAGATCTCGCCGCCCGCATCGGCCCCCCCGCCGCCTGCGCCCTCTACCGCCGCTTTATCGTCGGTTTCTCGCATGCCGTTCACGGCCTCGACCCGATGGACTTCGACCCGGCCGCCCGTCGCCATCCCGACGATCCGCCTACGCAAGTCTCTGAAATGCTGGCCTTCTTCGAGGAGGAGACCGGCGACCCCTGGCCGGACGACCCCACCGTCCAGCTCGAGGCCGCGGCCCGCGCCATGGCGCGGGCCTGGTGCGGCGCCTCGGCCCGCATCCTCCGCCAGGCCAAGGGCGCCCCCGAGGCCGCTGGCCTCGGTCTGGTGATCCAGCGCCTCGCGCTCGGCGTCGGCCCTGGCCTTTCCGGCTCCGGCCAGCTGCAGGCCGTTGACAGCCGCACCGGCGCCCCTGGCCGCAGCGGCGCCTTCCGCCCGCAGGCCCAGGGCAGCGCCCGCCTCGGCACCAAGCCCTTCGACCCGCTCGACGGTCTCGACCCGGCCGTGCTCGCCGAACTTGCCGACGCCGCCGCCCGCGCCGCCCGCGCCCTCGGCGACGCCTGCCAGCTCGAGTTCGCCGTCGAGAACGGCCAGATCGCCATCCTCGACGCCGTCCCCGTCCGCCGCAGCGGCCGCGCCGCCGTGCGCATCGCGGTCGACCTCGCCCACGCCGGCGCCATCAGCCGCAACGAGGCGCTGCTGCGCATCGAGCCCCGCAGCCTGATCGAGCATCTCCACCCCCAGATCGATCCCGCCGCCCCCCGCGACGTCTTCGCCAAAGGCCTCGCCGCCAGCCCCGGCGCCGCCTCCGGCCATCTGGTCTTCACCGCAGAGGCCGCCCAGGCCGCCGCCGCCCAGGACGAGGCCACCATCCTCGTGCGGCCCGAGACCAGCCCCGAGGACATCCGCGGCATGCATTCCGCCCGTGGCGTCCTCACCATTCGCGGCGGAATGTCCAGTCATGCCGCAGTGATAGCGCGTGGCCTTGGAGTGCCCTGCGTCGTCGGTGCCAGCGAGATCCGCCTCGATCCGGCTGCCGGCACAATGACCACCGCCGACGGCCGCACCCTGCGCGAGGGCGCGCTCATCACCCTCGACGGCACCCGCGGCGAGGTCATCGCCGGCGCCCCGCAGATGATCCCGCCCGAGCTCGGCGGCGCCTTCTCCGAGCTCCTCGACTGGGCCGACAGCGTCCGCGACCTAGGGGTGCGCGCCAACGCCGACACCCCCGCCGAAGCGCGCATGGCGCGCGAATTCAACGTCGACGGCCTCGGCCTCTGCCGCAGCGAGCACATGTTCTTCCCCGCCGAGCGCATCACCGTGATGCGCGAGATGATCCTCGCCGACACCGACTCCGAACGCCGCGCCGCGCTCGACAGGCTCCTGCCCATGCAGCGCGCCGACTTCATCGAGCTCTTCGAGATCATGCGCGGGCTACCGGTGACCATCCGCCTGCTCGATCCGCCGCTGCACGAGTTCCTGCCGCAGGAACCCGAGGAAATCCAGGCGCTTGCCGAGGCCATGGGCCTGCCGGCCGCCCAGGTCACCGCCCGCGCCCGTGAGCTTGCCGAGGTCAACCCGATGCTCGGCATGCGCGGCGTGCGGCTCGGCGTCACCATGCCCGCGATCTACGACATGCAGGCCCGCGCCATCTTCGAGGCCGCCATCGAGGTGAACCGCGACGCCCGGGCCGTAGTCGTTCCGGAGGTGATGATCCCGCTCGTCTCCGCCAACCGCGAGGTCGAGCTGGTCAAGACCCGCATCGACGCCATCGCTGCTGCAGTGCAAAAAGAGCAGGGCGCGACCCTGACCTACAAGCTCGGCGTAATGGTCGAGACCCCGCGCGCCGCGCTCCGCGCCGGCGACCTCGCCGCCTCCTCGGCGTTCCTGAGCTTCGGTACCAACGACCTCACCCAGATGACCTACGGCCTCAGCCGCGACGACGCCGGCCGCTTCATGCGCGACTATGTGAACCTCGGCGTCTTCCACGAGGATCCGTTCCACTCGCTCGATCTGGAGGGGGTGGGCGAGCTCATGCTCATCGCCGCAAAGCGCGGCCGGCAGCGCAATCCGGACGTGGTGCTCGGCCTGTGCGGCGAGCACGGCGGCGACCCTTCCTCGGTCCGCTTCTGCAAGATCGCGGGCTTCGACTACGTCTCCTGCTCGCCCTTCCGCGTGCCGATCGCCCGTCTTGCGGCCGCACAGGCCACGCTCCTCGCGCAAGTCGGATCGGAGGCGGACGCCGAAAAATGAAGGCGCTGCCCGGCGATCTGCCGGCCCTGGCCGCAGGCGGCAAGGCGGCGCTGGCGCGCTGCCTCTCCGCGTTGGAGAGCGCCCCCGACGATCCCCGCCTGATCGGCCTCCTCGACGCCGCCTGGCGATCTCCCCGCGGCATAGCCCTCGGCCTGACCGGCCCCCCCGGCGTGGGGAAATCCACCCTGGTCAATGCGCTCATCGAGCGGCTTCGTGCCACCGGACGGACCGTCGGCGTGGTCGCCGTCGATCCGTCCTCCAGCGTCTCCGGCGGTGCGATCCTCGGCGACCGCGCCCGCATGGAGACCGATCCCGGCGACGCCGGCACCTTCGTCCGCTCCATGGCGGCGCGCCACCACCTGGGCGGCCTTGCGTCCCAGGCCTTCCCGGCGGTGGTGCTGTTGCGTGCCTGCTTCGACTGGGTTCTGGTCGAGACCGTGGGGGTCGGCCAGTCGGAGACCGAGGTCGCGGACTGCGCCGACCTCGTCGCGCTCTGCGTCCAACCCGGCGCCGGCGACGCATTGCAGTTCATCAAGGCGGGCATCATGGAGGTGCCCGACCTCGTGCTGGTGACCAAGGGCGATCTCGGCGCTCCTGCCCGTCGTGCCGCCGGCGACCTGCGCGCCGCGCTCTCGCTGGCTGCCGGGCAGGAGGCCGAGGTTGTGCTCGTATCCGCGCACAGCGGCGAGGGGCTCGACGGTGTCATCGAGCGTCTTGCCGCCGAACGCGCAGTGCTGCGGAACCTGACCGCCCGGCGGCAGGAACAGGTCGTCGCCTGGGCCTCCTCGCAGCTCCGCGAATCGTTTGGGACCATTGGCCTCGCCGCCCTGGCTCCCATCGTTCCTAACCTTAACGCCCCGTTCGATGCGTTTCGCGCACTGAAGGAATGGGCTCGTGCGGCAGTTCACGAATGTCTTAAAAACTTCTGAATCCATGAGCGTTTCGCCTAAGGCGATAGGCTTATGTTGCCATGCCGATTGGCAGGAATCCGCTTAGATATTGAAATGTCTGGACTATCCGCTCGGCCGGCTGGCACACCGCGAGGGGTAAGCGGTGTGTTTGAGATAAAACTATCTGCCCGCGCGACCGTCGCCGGGCCCGAACGACGGACGGACAATGAAACTGAGCCCATGCAGCCGGGGTATCCCGGCGGCCCTGAGTCTTGCGCTGTCAGCGGCGCTCTTTGCTGCACCGCTCTGGGCCGGAACCGCCAGCGCGGAGGCAGCCCGTGCGCTCAGTCGCGAGCAGGCGGCGTTGGACTCTGCTTCTGCTCGGTTGACCGAGCTGACCGAGGCCGTGCGCCCGCGGGCCCGCGGCGAGGAGGTGGTCGTCGCCAGCCGCGATGTGGACGCTGATACGGTCGAGGCGCTGGCCAAGGCGCCGACGCGCCTGGAGTTCGGCACCCTCGATGCCCTTCCGCGCACCTCCGGCGATGCCGAGTGGCAGTGCCTGGCGCAGGCGATCTACTTCGAGTCGCGGGGCGAGCCGATCGAGGGCCAGGTCGCGGTGGCGGAGGTTGTGCTGAACCGCGTCGCCGACCGGCGGTTCCCCGGCACAGTCTGCGGGGTGACCAAGCAAGGGGTGGGCTCGGGACGGGGCTGCCAGTTTTCCTATGCTTGCGACGGCAACTCCGACGCGATGAAGAACGCGCTGCCGCGGATGCGGGCCGAGAAGCTGGCAACCATGATGCTCAACGGCCAGGCCCGCACAGTGACCGAAGGGGCCACCTACTTCCATACCCGGGCAATTCGCCCGAGCTGGTCCTATCGGATGACGCGGACCGCGTCGATCGGCCACCATCTCTTCTATCGCTCCGGGACCCAGGTCGCCGCCGCCGAGTGACCCTTTAGTGCTCTACACTAGCCGCTGAGGATCTTGGGCGCTCGGTGCCCGCTTGTCTCGACGGAACGGGTTCAGTCCGCGAAGTTCTGGACCAGGTAGAAATCGCCGCAAGCAGGGCCTTTGGGGTCGACGCCCACGCCAGCGCCGAGGCGCTGGAAGCTCGGCGAGAGCAGCGAGGCCCGGTGCTTGGGCGAGGCCAGCCACCGTGCCACGACTTCCTTGGCGAGGCTGGCGTAGGTATGGATCGGCACCGGCTCCTTGGTGTCGCCATAGGTGAAGCTGCAGCCCTGGTGCGACACCGAGATCGGGCGCCCGAGCAGCCGATAGACCTTGTCCATGGCGATGTTCTCCGCCGCCTTGCGGAACTCGAGCGACTGGCGATGCATGCGCTGCGAGAGATCGCGCTGGCCGCGCACCGGCAGGATGTGGCTGTGCGTTCGAAGCCGCGCCATGTTGCGGGCGTGGTCAGCGGCGGCGCGGGAGAGGGCCGGGTCGGGGTGAAGCGCCGCGCGCCCGTGCTGGCGGCGGACCTCGTTGGAGAACATGAGGACGGCCTCGTTGAAGAGCGTCTGGTCGGGTCCGCTCAGCGAGATCGGCTGGTTCAGGCGGGCATCCATTCCGTGCGCGGCCCCGCCGCAAGCAAGGACAAGTGCTGCCGTAAGCAGGCGCAATGCTCGATGCATCGTCCCTCCGAGTGCGTTAGCTCCGCCGGAGCGGGCGGACTCTTCGGGATGAAGTCTGCGGCCCCACGCTTTTCAGCGGGTTAATCCGCGCGGCAAAGACCACGCTGAATCTCCCGTGGGTTAATGACCGGGCGTCGCCCTTGAACGGGCCCGATTCCGGCGCTATCACCAATCAGGCAGGGGCGGGGTGCCATGGACGAAACAGCGATCGCCTTCGAGCCGCCACATGTACGGGCCCGCGCGACCCACGAGGGTCCGCCATTGGACCGGATCTCGGTGCGCGACTATCTGCGGCACGTCGAGATCGGGGCCTTCCGTTCGGAACGGGGCATCACCCAGCGGGTCCGGTTCAACGTCGTGCTCGAGGTCTCGCACCATACGGCGGCACAGGATGACGACGTCGACAAGGTCATCTCCTACGACACGATAACCGAGGCGATCGAACACGAGCTGGCCGCCGAGCGGATCAATCTGCTCGAGACCCTGGCCGAGCGCGTCGCGGCGCGATGCCTCGCCGATGCGCGGGCCGTGCGGGTCTTCGTGCGCATCGAAAAGCTCGACCGCATCCCCGGAACGCTCGGCGTCGAGATCGTGCGGACGCGGCTCGCCGGCGACGCGCTGCGCCTGCGTACGGTGGACGCCCCCACGGCGGAGACCGCCCTTCGGCCGCGGGTCGTTTACTTCGCCCCGGACCTTGCGGCGGATCGCATCTGGCGCGACGCCCTGGCGGCCTGGGGACATCCCTTCGTGCTCTGCCTCGCCCCGGCGATCCCGCAGCCTCTGGCGCGGACCGAGGGAGAGCGCCGCATCGGGCTTCTCGCGATCGAACAGGCGGCTTGGGCTCTCTCTGACCGCGATCCGCGCTTCGGGGTCGCAGCTACCCGGACGGAACTCGACTGGGCGATGAAGACAGGGCGGCTCTCGGTCTGGGCGCCTTCGCACATGACCGCCGCTGCGGTTGGGCAGCCGGCGGATGCAAGCGATCCCCCGGCGCTCGCTGCCTGGTTGGCAGATACGCTCGACGCCGAAATGCTCGTCGTCGCGGGCGCAAGTCCGATACCCGAACTTGCCGGGACCGCGGTCCATGCTGTGGCCACGCCCGGAGATCTCGAAGACCTGGCATAGGAGGGGGCCGATGACCGCTGCATCTCCGCCGCTCGTCAACTTCGGCTGGCGCGCCGCCGACTTCCGGCTGGCGGACACCAAGGGGAAGATCTGGGGCCTCGACCAGCTGCGCGGGCCTAAGGGCCTCCTGCTGGTGTTCATCTGCAATCACTGTCCGTATGTGATTGCGGTGATTGATAAAATAATCAGACAGGGTAGGGATTTCCGGGATCTCGGTTTTGGTGTCGCGGCGGTCTGCTCGAACGACGCCACAGCCTACCCCGAGGACAGCTACGAAAAGATGGGCGCGTTCGCGCGCCAGCATCATCTGCCGTTTCCCTATCTCCACGACGTGAACCAGACGGTCGCACGCGCCTACGGCGCCGCCTGTACGCCGGATTTCTTCGGCTTCAATTCCGAGCTGAAGCTACAATACCGCGGCCGCCTCGATGACAGCGGCCCCAGCCCGCACCCGGGCGCGCGACCCGAGCTCTACGACGCCATGCGGCAGATCGCCGAAACCGGGCAAGGACCGCGCGAGCAGATGCAGGCCATCGGCTGCTCGATCAAGTGGAAGGCCGCGTGACGCGCGGCCTCTTCGCCTGATGGCGTGCATCGTCTTCGACCTCGACGGCACGCCCTCGTTTCTCGCCGCGACTTTCGCCAGCCACGCTGGCCTGCCGCTGCTTGTCACCCGGCTGCTCGAGGCCAGCGGCCCAGCATGACCCGCTACCGGCCTATCCCGCAGAGCGGCGGTCCGCGCCCGCCGGGTGCATTGCCGCTCGCCGGCGGACCCCTCTGGTTCGCCGAGGTCGCCGAGCATTGCCGGAGTGGAGAAGCGCGTCTTGTGCCGCACGCGGCCCTGCCGTCCGAAATCGCCCGCCGCCTCAGTGCCCCCCGCGTCGCGATCTCCGGGATCTCCCTCGATCGACCGCGGATCATGGGCGTGCTCAACGTCACGCCCGACAGCTTCTCGGACGGAGGTGCGCACTTAGGGCTGTCCGCAGCGGTCGCGCATGCCCGGACGATGGCGGAGGAGGGGGCCGACATCCTCGACATCGGTGGTGAATCGACCCGGCCCGGGGCCGACCCGGTTCCGCTGGACGAGGAGATGGCGCGGGTCGTGCCGGTCATCGCCGCGCTCCGCGCGGAAGGCTTCGCGCTGCCGATTTCGGTCGACACCCGCAATGCCGAGGTGGCGCGAGCGGCGCTCGAGGCCGGCGCCGATCTCTTCAACGATGTCTCGGCGCTAACCCACGATCCCGCCAGCCCCGCGCTCGCGGCGGGCCTCGGTCGCCCGGTTTGCCTAATGCATGCCCTGGGCGATCCCAAGACCATGCAGCACGCGCCGGCCTACGACGACGTGCTACTCGACGTCTTCGACTACCTGGAGGCACGGGTTACGGCCGCCGAGGCCGCGGGCATCCCGCGCGCGCATATTCTAGTCGATCCGGGCATCGGCTTCGGCAAGACCCTGGAGCACAACCTCGCGCTGATCCGCGGGCTCGCCATCCTGCACGGCACCGGCTGCGCCATCCTTTTCGGCGCCTCGCGCAAGCGCTTCATCGGCACCATCGGCGCGGCGCCGGCTCCCGCCGACCGCGTGCCCGGCTCGCTTGCCGTCGCGCTCGAGGCTTTGCGTCAGGGCGCGCAGGTGATACGCGTGCACGACGTCAAGGAGACCCGCCAGGCGCTCCGGCTATGGAGCGCCCTCAACGGGCACGAGGGATAGGCATGGCAAGAAAGCTCTTCGGCACCGACGGCGTCCGCGGGCGGGCGAACGATGCGCCGATGACCGCGGAGACCGCGCTTCGGCTCGGGCTGGCGGCCGGGCGCTATTTCACCAACGGCAGCCATGCGCACCGGGTGCTCATCGGCAAGGACACCCGCCGCTCCGGCTACATGCTGGAGAACGCGCTGACCGCCGGCTTCACCTCGGTCGGCATGGACGTCTTCCTGGTGGGGCCGGTGCCCACGCCGGCGGTGGGGATGCTGGCGCGGTCGATGCGCGCCGATCTCGGGGTGATGATCTCGGCCTCGCACAACCCCTTTCAGGACAACGGCATCAAGTTCTTCGGCCCCGACGGCTTCAAGCTCAGCGATGCCGCCGAGGAGGAGATCGAGGCGCTGCTGGAAGGCGAGCCCGCGCTCGCGGAGCCTTCGCGGATCGGGCGGGCGACCCGGATCGACGATGGCCGCGGGCGCTACATGGAGTTCGCCAAGACCACCTTTCCGCGCGGCCAGCGGCTGGACGGGCTGAAGGTAGTGGTCGACTGCGCCAATGGCGCCGCTTACCGCAGCGCGCCCGAGGTGCTGTGGGAACTCGGCGCCGTGGTGGTGCCGATCGGGGTGTCGCCCGACGGTTTCAACATCAACCGCGAGTGCGGGTCGACCCATCCCGAGGCGGCGCGGGCGGCGGTCTTGGAGCATGGCGCCGATCTCGGGATCAGCCTCGACGGCGACGCCGACCGGGTGATGATCATCGACGAGCAGGGTGCGGTGGCCGACGGCGACCAGGTCATGGCGCTGATCGCCGATCGCTGGGCGGCGGAGGATCGGCTGGCCAAGCGCACTCTGGTGGCCACGGTGATGTCGAACCTCGGGCTGGAGCGTCACCTGCAGGCGCAGGGGCTGCGGCTGCTGCGCACCGCGGTCGGCGACCGCTACGTGGTTGAGGCGATGCGCGCGGGCGGCTACAACCTCGGTGGCGAGCAGTCGGGCCATATCGTGATGACCGACCACGTGACGACCGGCGACGGGTTGATCGCGGCGCTGCAGTTCCTGGCGCGCCATGGTGGAAACGGGCAAGCGGGCGAGCGAGCTCTCCCAGGTCTTCCCGGCCTTCCCGCAGGTCCTGACCAACGTGCGCTTCCGCAAGGGCGCGGAGCCACTGGACGAGACCAGCGTGCGCGCCGCCATCACGGCCGGCGAGGCGCGCATGGGCGGCCGCGGGCGGCTGGTGATCCGCAAGTCGGGGACCGAGCCGCTGGTGCGGATCATGGGCGAGTGCGAGGATCCCGAGCTCCTGCGCGCCATCGTCGGCGAGATCGAGGCCGAGGTCGCCCGCTTCGCCTGACCTCAGCGGCGCCGCGCCGCCTCGGCCCGGCGGTGCGCGGACGGATCGCCGATTCCGGTCTTGGGGTCGTTCGCCCACAGCCCTCGCCGACCTCGCCGCGCGCGGAACTCGGTGACGGCATAGTCTAGGTGCCAGTCGGTCATCGCCCGCGCGAAGCCGTCGGCCACCATCTGCTTCGAGAGATCGATTCCGCCGCAGCTCACGCGGGCCACGATCCGCCCGTAGCAGTCGACGTCGACCGGCTGTACGCTCACCTGGCGACCTCCCGCGAGCCGGATCAGGTGCGAGCGCGCCTTGTGGCCACCGGCCTGTGACAGCTCGGGGGCATCCATGCCGAATAGCCGCACCCGCGCCTGGCCGACATCGATCGTATCGCCGTCGATGATCCAGGCCTTGCCGGTGAACGGCTTCGGTGCGGCGCGGAGCATGTGTCTGACCCAGCGCCATGCCAGCCTTTTGAGACGCCGGCCCGGCAGCGCCAGCAGCAGCAGTCCGCCGCCTGTACCCATGAAAGGGTCAGCGCAATTTCGCTCTCGTAAGCCAAGCTGCCCCCCGTCGCATCCCACCGCGCGAGCCTCGCGCTCGGCGGTTACGATTCCGTTGCGCGGGCCGCGTCGGAATGCCGGTGTGGGGACTTATGCGATCGCCTCGGGCGGAGCGGTCGGCTGGTGGGGATTGAGCTGGATACGCAAGGGTTAACGGCGATTTCTTCGACGTACAACTCATGTACATCGCATGTACATTGCATGCACGCGCGGTGCGCACGCGGCCGAAGGGTTAATGAACCACGGGCTTGCGAGGAAGCAGCAATTGCGACACCGCGAGGCCGGCGAGAATGAGGGCGAGGGCGGCGAGGAATTGTGCCGGCAGTTCCTCGTCGAGGACGACCAGGCCGAGGATCACTGCCCAGACCGGGACCTGGTAGTTCACGAGGCTCATGAACGAGGGACCGGCGGACTGGACGACGTAGACGAGCGCGATTGTGGCCAGCGCGGTAGGGAAGGTGCCGAGGTAGAGGACGCCGAGCAGTGCCGGGAGCGGCGGCGAGCCGGGCCAGCCCTCGAAGATCAGCGCGAGGGGGACCGAGATGGCCGAAGCGATCAGGAGCCCGACGGCACCGAATGAGATGGTGGGGCCGGGCGGGGCGAGGCGCGTGACGATGGCGCCCACGGCGTAGGAGCAGGAGGCGGCGACGCAGGCGAGGCGGGCAAGGCCCACGGCGCCGGTCGAGGCTTCGCCGCCGTGACCGATGAGAAGGACCACCCCGACGAAGCCGACCGCGAAGCCGGCGACCTTGCGTAGCGTCATCCGCTCGCCGGGGACGAAGACGTGGGCCAGGGGAAGGATGAGCAGCGGCACGACGGCCATGGAGATGCCCGCGAAGCCGGAGCTTACCCTTTCCTGGCCCCAGGAGAGGAGCGCGAACGGAAGCGCGTTCGAGAAGATGCCCATCCCGAGGCAGTGCAGCCAGATCCGCCGGCCGGTGGCGGTGGCGCGCGGCGGCAGGCCCTGGCCGGTGACGAACACGATGGCGGTGAGAATGGCGGCCGCGATGGTGATCCGGGAGGCAGCGACGGTCAGTGGGCCGAAGCCGGTCAGTGCCTTGGCGACGCCGAGGAATGACCCGCCCCAGGTGAGCCCGAGCAGGAACAGGAGGATCCAGGCGAGCAGCGAGGGGGTCGGGCGTGTGGCACGGGTCATTTGGAACTCATGGCCGGGATCGCCGGCGGGTGCCAGAGCCATGCGCGATCCCTCTTGGCAGGCAGTCGGGAATCGACTATTCGAGCCGCGGGCGCGACCCCGATGAAGGGCGAGCGGGGCGTGCTCAGCGACCTCGCCCTTGACCACGGAGCTGGCCGATGAGCCATCCGCAGGCCGCGCTCGTCGCGGCACCCGTCAAACCAACCTTGAAGCCTGCCCGTCCCGAGTTTTCCTCGGGCCCCTGCGCCAAACGTCCGGGCTGGACCGCCGAAGCGGTGGCCGCGCGCGCCTTCCTTGGCCGCTCGCACCGTGCCGCGAAGCCGAAGGCGCAACTGAAGGACGCCATCGACCGCACCGGGCGCGTCCTCGGGGTGCCTGCGGGCCACCGCGTCGGGATCGTTCCCGCGTCGGATACGGGCGCGTTCGAGATGGCGATGTGGTCGATGCTCGGGGCTCGTCCGGTGGACATGCTGGTCTGGGAGAGCTTCGGCCAGGGCTGGGCGACGGACGCGACCAAGCAGCTGAAGCTCGCGGACTGCCGCGTTCTGGCGGCGGAGTATGGGGCGCTGCCCGACCTCGGGGCCGTGCGCAAGGAAGCCGACGTCTGCTTCACCTGGAACGGGACGACCTCGGGGGCGCGCGTGCCGAACGGCGACTGGATTGCCGATGACCGGGAGGGGCTGACCTTCTGCGACGCCACCTCGGCGGCCTTCGCCCAGGACCTGCCGTGGGAGAAGCTCGATGTGGTGACCTTCTCCTGGCAGAAGGCCATGGGGGGCGAAGGGGGGCACGGCGTGCTGATCCTCTCGCCCCGTGCCGTCGAGCGGCTGGAGAGCTACGCGCCGCCGCGGCCGCTGCCGAAGATCTTCCGGATGACCAAGGGCGGGGAGCTGATCGAGGGCATCTTCGCCGGCGAGACGATCAACACGCCGTCGATGTTTTGCGTCGCCGACGCGGTGGACGCCCTGGAGTGGATGGAACGGATCGGCGGCCTCGCGGCGACGCGGGCGCGGGCCGACGCCAACGCCGCCGCGCTGCAAGCCTGGGTCGACCGGACGGGCTGGGTGGAGAACCTGGCTTCGCCCGCGGCGCGTTCTAACACGTCCGTCTGCCTCAGGATCGTCGATCCGGAGATCGCGGGACGCGACGAGGCGGGGCAGCGGAACTTCGTGAAGGCGATGACCAAGCTTCTCGAGGCCGAGGGCGTGGCGTTCGACATCGCGGGTTACCGCGACGCGCCTCCGGGGCTGCGCATCTGGTGCGGCACGACGGTCGACACCGCCGACGTCGAGACGCTGACGCCTTGGCTCGACTGGGCGTTCGAGGCGGCGAAGGCCTGCTGATCCCGCTTCATTCCCGAACAAGCGGTGGGCTTCGCGCCCGCCATTCCGGAGATATTCTGTGATGCCCAAGGTACTCATTTCCGACGAGCTGAGCGATGCCGCCGTGCAGATCTTCCGCGACCGCGGGGTCGAGGTGGATTTCCAGCCGCAGCTCGGCAAGGACAAGGCGAAGCTGGCCGAGATCATCGGCAACTACGACGGGCTCGCCATCCGCTCGGCTACGAAGGTGACGGCTGACCTGATCGCCGGGGCCGGCAACCTGCGCGTCATCGGGCGGGCCGGCATCGGGGTCGACAATGTCGACATACCGGCGGCGTCCGCGAAGGGCATCGTGGTGATGAACACGCCGTTCGGCAACTCGATCACCACCGCCGAGCATGCCATCGCGATGATGTTCGCATGCGCGCGGCAGATCCCGGCGGCGGATGCCTCGACCCAGGCGGGGAAGTGGGAGAAGTCAAAGTTCATGGGCACGGAGATCACCGGCAAGACGCTGGGGCTGATCGGTGCCGGGAATATCGGCTCGGTGGTGGCCGTGCGCGCGATCGGGCTGAAGATGAAGGTGATCGCGTATGATCCCTTCCTCTCGGCCGAGCGGGCGCAGGCGCTGGGGATCGAGCGGATCGACGAGGTGGACGACCTGCTGGCGCGGGCGGATTTCGTCACGCTGCACGTGCCGAAGACTGAGAAGACGGCGAACATCATCTCCGCCGAGCGGGTCGCGAAGATGAAGCCGGGGGCGCGGCTGATCAACTGCGCCCGCGGCGGGCTGGTGGACGAGGCGGCGGTGGCGGAGGCGCTGAAGTCGGGGCATCTGGCGGGGGCGGCGTTCGACGTTTTCTCCGAGGAGCCGGCAAAGGAGAACGTGCTGTTCGGGGCGCCGAACGTGGTCTGCACCCCGCATCTGGGGGCTGCGACCTCGGAGGCGCAGGAGAACGTCGCGCTGCAAGTCGCTGAGCAGATGTCCGATTATCTGGTGCAGGGGGCAATATCCAATGCGCTGAACGCGCCGTCGGTGACTGCGGAGGAGGCGCCGATACTGAAGCCGTGGATCGCGCTGGCGGAGATGCTGGGGAGCTTTGCCGGGCAGGTGACGGAGAGTCCGATCACCGAGATCGAGATCGAGTATGTAGGCGAGGTGGGGGATTCGAATCTCAAGCCGCTGACGGCGGCGCTGACCGCGGGCCTGCTGCTGCCGCTGGTCGGGGCTGGGGGGGTCAACATGGTGTCAGCACCGGTGGTGGCGCGCGAACGGGGCATTCACATCACCGAGACGCGCAAGGATCCGCAGGGGGCGTTCGGGTCCTACGTGCGGCTGATCGTGACCACCGAGCAGCAGACGCGGGCGGTGGCGGGCACCGTATATTCGGATGGGAGGCCGCGGTTCATCCAAATCAAGGGCATCAACCTCGAGGCGGAGCCGATGCGGTTCATGCTCTACACCACCAACACCGACACGCCGGGGTATATCGGGGCGCTCGGGACCAAGCTCGGGACGCTGGGGGTGAACATCGCCACGTTTGCGCTTGGGCGGGAGACCAAGAGCGGGGAAGCGATAGCACTTCTGGGGGTGGACGAGGCGATCGATCCGGGGGTTTTGAGCCAGATTGCAGAGTTGCCGCAGATTCGGCAGGCGAAGGCGCTAAGCTTCTGATTCAGCCGGATTCCGTTCGTATGGAAAGCGTATGGAATCCGTATGGAATCCATATGGGTGTTTTGTATGGGTGGCATGGCCGGCGGACCCGCCGGCCATGCGGGTTCAGAGGGTCTGCCAGGCGCCGGACTTGCCGGAGGCGATGATGGCGTCGCAGATCCGGTTGGTCTCCAGCGCGTCGCGGAAGGTGGGGCCGGCGGGGGTGCCGGTGTCCATGGCGGTGATGAAGTCGGCCATGGTGTGCACGAAGGAATGCTCGAAGCCGATGATCAGGCCGGGGACCCACCATTTGCCGAGGTAGGGGTGGTCGCCGTCGGTGACGAGGATCGAGGTCCAGCCGCGGAACGCCCCTTCGGTGCGGTGGTCGAACCAGGCGAGGCGGTTGAGGTCGTGCAGGTCCCAGGCGAGCGAGCCGTGCTCGCCGTTGATCTCCAGCGTGTAGGCCGCCTTGTGGCCGCGGGCGTAGCGGGTCGATTCGAAGGTGCCGAGCGAGCCGTTGGCGAAGCGGGTGAGGACGGCGGCGGCGTCGTCGATGCCGACCGCCTGCTTCTTGCCGGTGTCGGCGTGGGTGCGTTCCTTGACGAAGGTCTCGGTCATGGCGGTCAGGCTGTCGATGCCGCCGTTGATCCAGAGCGCGGTGTCGAGGCAGTGGGCGAGGAGATCGCCGGTGACGCCGGAGCCGGCGGCCTCCACATCGAGGCGCCAGGTGCCGGGGCCGCCCTGGGGCACGTCCGGCGAGATGGTCCAGTCCTGCAGGAACTTGGCGCGGTAGTGGTAGATGCGGCCAAGTTTGCCTGAATCCACCACCTGCTTGACCAGCGAGACGGCGGGCATGCGGCGGTAGTTATAGCAGACGAGGTTGGGCACGCCGGCTTTCTCGACGGCGGCGACCATCTTCTCGCCTTCGGCGGTGGTGCGGGCGAGGGGCTTTTCAGTGATGACGGCCTTGCCGGCCTCGGCGGCGGCGATGGCGATTTCCGCGTGCAGGTCGTTGGGGACGCAGATGTCGATGAGGTCGATGTCGGCGCGGGCGACCAGCTTGCGCCAGTCGGTTTCGACGCTCTCGTAGCCCCAGCGGTCGGCGAAGGCCTGCGTCTTCGCTTCGTCGCGGCCGCAGGCGGCCTTGAGGACGGGGCGGCGCGGGAGGTCGAAGAAGTTCGGGGCGGTGCGGAAGGCGTTGGAGTGGCAGCGGCCCATGAAGCCGTAGCCGATCATGCCGATGTTGAGGTCGCGGGTCATCGTCGTCACTCCGCCCAACCGTGCGCTTCGCGGACCTTGAGCATGGCGCCAAGGACGTTGTTCCAGGTGGCCTGCTCTTCCATGACGGCGTTGGGCAGCATGCAGGCGTCCCAGCAGATGTGCCGCATGGTCTTGGTCAGCTGCCCGTCAGAACCGCGCAGCCAGTAGCCGGCGTGCTTGACCACGTCGAGGCGGCCGTTCGGGTCGTCGACCCGGCAGTGGCGGCCGGTTATTGCGTGGTCGCCGGAGCCGAAGACGGTGCCGTCGTTCTGGGCGACGTGAAAGTCGAGGGTCCAGGGGCGGAGCGCGCCGGCGACCTGGCGGTAGGCGGCGTCGAGTGCGGCGGTGTCGTTCCAGTCGTAGTCGGCGGGAAGGATGCGGTCGGCCTCGGCGTTGTAGCCGAGGGTATAGAGCATGGAGTGCGCCATGTCGGCCTGGTAGCCGACCTGGCCGGGGCGGCCGACGGCTTCCAGCAGATCGCGCATGGTGCGCCAGGAGTGCATGCCGCCCCAGCAGATCTCGCCCTCGGCGACAATGAACTCACCGTGGTCGGCGGCGATGTCGCCGGCCTCGCCGAAGGTCTGGGCGATGAGGGCGGAGTTGGCCTTGGGGTCCTTGTCCCACGCTTCGACGGAGGCGGACGAGTTGACGCGGATGCCGCCGGTGGGGCGGATGCCGTGCTCGCGCATCTGCCGGCCGATCTCGGAGGCCTTGCGGACCTGGGAGAGAAACTGCTGGCGCTCGTCGGCCGAGCCCATGGCGGAGCCGCCGCCGGCGCCGGCCCAGATGGGGGCGACGAACGAGCCGACTTTGAGGCCGTAGGAGGAGATATGGTCGGTCATCCGCTTCACGGCATCGAGATCGCTGTCGATGTCGAAGTGCGGGGCGACGACGAAGAGATCGACGCCGTCGAATGTCTTGCCGTCCACCTCGGCCTTGGCGGTCAGTTCGAGCAGCGTGTCGAGCGGAATGATCGGCTCGCTGTCCGGTGCGCCCTTGCCGACGATGCCGGGCCACATGGCGTTGTGAAGCTTGGGGTAGTTGTTGGACATTATCGACCTCTAGCGGAGTGTGTTCCAGGGGGCTTCTTCGCCCATCTCGACGGAGACGTAGCCCGCGTCACCGACGCAGGGGCCGAGGATGGCGGCGAGGCGGGCGTCGGCGGCGCCGGCGTTGAAGGAGGCGTGCACCACGCCAGCGGGAATGAAGACCGAATCGCCGGGGCCGAGGATGCGCTTCTCGCGGTCGAGCCACTGCTCGACCTGGCCGGCGACGACGAGGATCATCTCCTCCTGGTCCGGGTGCTTGTGGAAGTTGTGGCCCTTGCCGGGGGTGAGCGTGACGTCGATGACGGTAGAATCCTTCGCCCCGGTGGCCGGCGGGCTGGAGAGCCAGCGGAGCTGACCCCAGTCGAGGATCTCGGGGGCGACGTCCGAGCGGATCATGAACTTGCCGGGCATTGGGGGGTCTCCTAGGGGTGGCCAATGGCCTTGAAGGCGCGGGTCTGTTCGGTGAGGGCGCGCTCGACCGGCAGGCGCTCCATGGAGGAGGCGCCGTAGAAGCCGTGGCAGGTGCCGGCGTGCTTGAGGACGTAGGCGGCGTCGGCGGGCTCGGCGATCGGGCCGCCGTGGCAGAGGACGATGACGTCGGGGCGGGCTTCTCGGGCGGCCTCCGCGATGGCGTCGATCTCGGCGACGCAGGAATCGAGGGACTTCGCCGATGTGGCGCCGACGGCGCCGCCGGTGGTGACGCCCATGTGCGCGACGATGATGTCGGCGCCGGCGCGGGTCATGGCGCGGGCCTCGTCGGGGGTGAAGACGTAAGGGGTGGTGAGCAGATCGAGCGCGTGGGCGGCGGCGATCATGTCGACCTCGAGGGCGTAGCCCATGCCGGTTTCCTCGAAGGAGGTGCGCATGGTGCCGTCGAAGAGGCCGATGGTGGGGAAGTTCTGCACGCCGGAGAAGCCAAGGTTCTTCAGCTCGCGCAGGAAGGGGTCGAGGAGGAGGAAGGGGTCGGTGCCGTTGACGCCGGCGAGGACCGGGGTGTGACGGACGACGGGCAGGACTTCGCAGGCCATCTCCCTGACGATCTCGTTGGCGTTGCCGAAGGCGAGGAGGCCGGCGGCGGAGCCGCGGCCGGCCATGCGGTAGCGGCCGGAGTTGTAGATGACGATGAGGTCGATGCCGCCGGCCTCCTCGCACTTGGCCGAGAGGCCGGTGCCGGCGCCACCGCCGATGATCGCCCTGCCCTCGGCGATCAGCTTGTTGAACCTCTCGAGAATTTCGGCGCGGGGAATGGCGGGCATGGTCAGCTTCCTGCGATTGAGCGGTAGGCGGCGACCAGGGCGTCGGCGAATTCCGGGTCGTTGATGTGGAGCGGGAGGCGGATGACCCGCCGATCGGGCGTGGTCTCGATCCGTGCCTCGAGGGTGTCGAAGAGGGCGGCGCTGGCCTCGGGGTCGTGGAAAGCGCCGCCGTCCGTGTCGAGCGCGGAGACGCCGCGCTCGGGGATGAGCAGGCGCACCGGGCCGGTGGCGGCGTTGAGCCGCTCGGCGATGAAGCCGGCAATGGCGCGGCACTCCTCGGGCGTGGTGCGCATCAGGGTGATGTTGGGGTTGTGGCGGTGGAAGCGCCGGCCGGAAAAGCGGGCGGGGATGGTCTCCGGCGCCCAGAAATTCACCATGTCGAGGGCGCCGGGGGCGCCGACCCAGGGCAGGCGGGAACGGGCGAGCGCACCGAGGCGGTCGGGGCCGGCGGTGAGGACGCCGCCGACGAGTTCGTCGGCGATCTCGGTGGTGGTGGCGTCGATCATGCCTTCGAGCATGCCGCTGTCGGCGAGCATCTCCAGCGCGCGGCCGCCGGTGCCGGTGGCGTGGAAGACCAGCGGGTCGTGGGTGGCGCGGAGGGCGTCGGCGACGCGGGTGACGCAAGGGGTGGTGACGCCGAACATGGTCAGGCCGATGGCGGGCTTGGTCGTGGTGGCCGGGTGGGTCGCGGCCATGGCGGTGATGGCGGCGGCGGCCTGGGCGAGGATTGTGCGGGTGATGCGGTTGAGGCCGGCGAGATCGGCGACGGGGTGCATCATGGTGATGTCGGAGACGCCGACGTAGGGGCCGACGTCGCCGGAGGCGAGCGTCGAGACCATGAGCTTCGGGATGCCGAAGGGCAGGGCGCGCATGGCGCGGGTGACGATGGCGGTGCCGCCGCCGCCGCCGATGCCGACGACGGCATCGAGGTCGGTGCGGGTGGGGAGCCAGGCGGCCAGCGCCTCGGCCATGGCGGTGACGGCGGTGCCGCGGTCGTCGGTGGCGGGAATTGCGGGCGCGGGGATGTCGGGGGCGATGGTGGGCGTGCGGGTGCCGACGTCGGCGATCAGGGGGGAGCCGCCGGCTTCGCGGATGCGGGCGGCGAGGAAGGCGAGTTCCTCTCCCTTGGTGTCGGCAGTACCGATGACGTAGATGTGGCCCATTTCGCAGCGCAACGCGGACTGCCGCAAGTGCGAACGCGCACTCGCAGGGTCGGCTTCCTCCCGGTTTGCCGGTAAGTCCGGCGTTTTTCTTGATGTTTACGCGGGCGGTCGCCAGTGCGCAAACAGGATTGCTTTCGTTTTGAGACGACCGTATCGTATTGACATGCACGTCTCAAGTCAAGAAAGCCAGACTGACGACAACCCGGCCGAAGCGCGCGCGACCGGCGTGCGGGCGCGGACGCGCAAGCTGCTGCTGGAGACGGTTTTGCAGCTGATGCAGGAGGGCAAGGTGCCGTCGGTAACCGACGTGGCGGAGGCGGCGGAGGTGTCGCGCGCCACGGCCTACCGCTATTTCCCGACGCAGGCGGCGCTGGTGCAGGCGGCGGTCGACGAGGCGCTGGGGCCGATCCTGGCGTGGCGCTCCGACCTGCCGGACGCGGAGGATCGAGTCGAGGGGTTGCTATCTTTCGCCTATCCGCGGCTGGACGAATACGAGGCGACGCTGCGCGCGGCGCTCTTGCAGGCGATGGACCAGTGGAGCCGGCGGCGGGCCGGAACGCTGGGCGACGAGGCGCCGATCGTGCGGGGAAACCGCAAGGCGGTGCTTTACAATGCGCTGGTGCCACTGCGCGGCGGGATGGCGGCGGACTTGTTCGACCGACTGCGGCAGTCGCTGTCGCTGGTCTTCGGGACCGAGGCGTTCGTGGTACTCAAGGATATCTGGGGACTGGACGGCCGGCAGGCGCGTGACGTCGCTCTCTGGTCGGCACACGCGCTGGTGCGCGCGGCGGTCGCCGAAGCCGAAACGGCAGGGAGGGCGCAGGCGGCCGGCAGGCGGGTTTAGGAACGGGTAACCAAACAAAACGAGCATCGCGGTGCCATGAGGTCATGGCCCCGCAAGGTGTAAACACGGGAGGAATGACTATGCAGAGACGACGCCTTTTCGGGCTGCTCGCGGGCGCTTCCAGCGCGCTCGCCATCAGCTTCGCCGCAGTTCCGGCCTCGGCGCAGGAGCTGACGATCTTCTGGGCGGAGTGGGATCCGGCCAACTACCTGCAGGAACTGGTCAACGAGTACACCGAGGAGACCGGTGTCACCGTCACGGTGGAGACCACTCCTTGGGCGGACTTCCAGACCAAGGCCTTCACCGAGTTCAACGCCAAGGGCGATACCTACGACATGGTCGTGGGCGACAGCCAGTGGCTGGGCGCGGGGTCGACCGGCGGGCACTATGTCGACATGACCGACTGGTTCAAGCAGAACAAGCTCGACGAGATCATGGCGCCGGCTACGGTGAAGTCCTACGCCGAGTACGACGGGAAGTACTGGGCGGTGCCACTCGAGGGCGACGCCACGGGCTGGGCCTATCGAAAGGACTGGTTCGAGGACCCGGCAGAGATGGAGGCGTTCAAGGCCAAGTATGGCTACGATCTCGCGGTGCCGAAGACCTATGCAGAGCTGCGCGACATCGCCGAGTTCTTCTATCGGCCCGACGAAAATCGCTACGGCATCGCGCTCTACACTGACAACGCCTATGACCCCATCGTGATGGGCTACGAGAACGCGCTGTTCTCCTATGGCGGCGATCTCGGCGACTATTCGACCTATCAGGTCGACGGCATCGTCAACTCCGACAAGGCGGTGGCGGCGTTGGAGATGTACAGGGACCTCTACAAATTCACGCCGCCCAACTGGGGCAAGGCCTTCTTCCAAGAGGACAACCAAGCCATCACCGAGGGCTTGGCGGCGATGAGCATGAACTACTTCGCCTTCTTTCCGGCGCTGAACAATCCGGCGGTCAACCCGTATGCCGAGGTCACCGGCTACTTTGCCAACCCGGCCGGGCCGGACGGCGACCAGCACGCGGCGCTCGGCGGGCAGGGGATCTCGATCGTCTCCTACTCGAAGAACCAGGAAGAGGCGATGAAGTTCCTCGAGTGGTTCATCAAAGACGAGACGCAAAAGCGCTGGGCGGAGCTGGGCGGCTATACGGCGAGCAAGAACATCCTCGAGTCCGAGGAGTTCAGGAACGCGACGCCGTACAACGAGGCTTTCTACCAGTCGATGTTCATGGTGAAGGACTTCTGGGCGGTGCCGGAATATGCCGAGCTTCTGACGCAGACCAACAACCGGATCTATCCGTTCGTGGTCGGCGGCGAGGGAACGGCAAAGGAGGCGCTCGACGGCCTGTCGAAGGACTGGCAGGAGACGTTCAAGAAGTACGGCCGCAGCTGACGGCCGGTTGAGGATCCGGACGGGCCGGGTGACCGGCCCGTCCGACGACAAAGTCCGACAGGAAGAAACACCGTGCTGGCAAGACTCGACACCCGATCCCGGGCGGCGGCCCAGGGTTGGAGTGATCTCGCGATCCGGAACATGTTCATCATTCCGACGATCGCGTTCCTGATCATCTTCAACGTGTTCCCGCTGATCTACTCGCTCGGCTATTCCTTCACCGACTTCCGAGCCTCGGTGAACGACCCGGCACGGTTTGTCGGGTTGCAGAACTACCGCGAGCTCCTGAATGATCCTAACGTGTGGCGGAACTTCACCGTCACAGCGAAGTACGTCGTCGTCTCGGTGACGGGGCAGGTGGTGGTGGGCTTCGGACTCGCCATGCTGCTCAATCGGGTCTTCCCGATGAAAGGCTTCGTGACCACCTTGCTCCTCTTGCCGATGATGATGTCGATGGCGGTGGTGGGGCTGTTCTGGAAGCTGCTCTACGACCCATCGTGGGGGCCGATCAACTTCGCGCTCGGGTTGGGCAAGTTCGAGTGGCTGTCGGACCCGAACGTGGCGCTCTACGCGGTGGCGATCACCGACATCTGGATGTGGGCGCCGTTCGTGATGCTCTTGTCGCTGGCCGGGCTGTCAGCGGTGCCGCAGCACCTCTACGAGGCGGCGGCGATCGACCGGGCGAGCGGCTGGTACAGCTTCACGCGCATCACCCTGCCGCTGGTGGCGCCGATCCTGCTGATCGCGATCATCTTTCGCACCATGGAGGCGTTCAAGACCTTCGATCTCGCCTTCATCATGTCGGGCCAGCCGACCACCGAGATGATCTCGATCCGGCTCTACAAGATGGCCTTCCAGGAATGGCAGACCGGGCGGTCGAGCGCGCTCGCCTACATCGTGCTGATCGTGGTGGTGGCGATCACCAACATTTACGTGAAGTATCTGAACAAGGTGAAGGAGCGCTGACATGGCGATGGTCTCCTCACCCGGAAAGCGGCTGCGAAACCGCCTCGCCATCGCCGCGGTGCTGGTGGTTACGCTGATCTTCCTGGCGCCGCTCTTCTGGATCGCTTCCACGGCATTCAAGCCGCGCGACGTGGCGACTTCGGTGCCGCCGACGGTCTTCTTCCAGCCCGAGACCACCGCTTTCGTGAAGCTCTTCACCAAGCGGGTGCAGTTGCGCGGGCCGGTCGATCCGGAGGTCTATGCCGCCGCACCCTGGTGGGAGCAGCGCATCTTCGACGGAGGCGAACGGGTGCTGCGCGTGAAGGGCGAGGTGCAGCTCTCGGCCTATCCGAGCCGGTTCCTGAACAGCCTGATCGTCGCCATCACCAGCACCGTGCTGGCCGTGGGCATGGGCACGCTGACCGCCTACGGCTTTTCGCGCTTCCGGGTTCCGGCGGAGAACGACTGGCTGTTTTTCATCCTGTCGACGCGCATGCTGCCGCCGGTGGTGGTGGCGATCCCGATGTTCCTGATGTATCGGGTGGTCGGCCTGACCGACACTCATATCGGGCTGATCATCCTCTACACAGCGTTCAACCTCTCCTTTGCGGTCTGGCTGATGAAGGGGTTCATGGACGAGATCCCCAAGGAGTACGAGGAGGCGGCGCTGGTCGACGGCTACACCCGGATGCAGGCATTCTGGAAGATCGTGCTGCCGGAGGCGGTGACGGGCATCGCCGCGACGGCGGTCTTCTGCTTCATCATCGCCTGGAACGAGTATGCCTTCGCGCTGATCATGACCAACCGGCGGGCGCAGACGGCGCCGCCGTTCATCCCGGCACAGGTGGGCTCGGGGCTGACCGACTGGACCACCATCGCGGCGGGGACGGTCCTGTTCCTGCTGCCGGTGGCGATCTTCACCTTCGCGCTGCGACATCACCTCCTGCGTGGGGTGACCTTCGGCGCGATCCGCAAGTAGGGGCAGGGCGCATGTTCAAACAGCTTGGCCCCCGCCGGCTCGAGATGATCTTCCAGTGGGTCATGGTCGCGGGCATCATCGCGCTCCTGCAGCCGTGGAGCCTGTTCTTCCACCGCTATGGCGTGACGATCATCCTGATCGGCCTCATCGGGTTCTCGGTCTTCATCCACATCAAATCGCCGCCGGGGAGCAAGCGCTGATGGCTGCGATCACGCTTCGCGACGTCGAGAAGTTCTTCGGCGCCAACTACGTCATCCGCAAGCTCAACCTCGAGATCGCCGACCGCGAGTTCGTGGTGCTGCTGGGGCCCTCGGGCTGCGGCAAGACCACGACGCTGCGCGCCATCGCCGGGCTGGAGACGATCGACAGCGGCGACATCCTGATCGACGGCAAGCCGGTGCAGGACCTGCCGCCGGGCGGGCGGGACATCGCCTTTGTCTTCCAGCTCTTCGCGCTCTATCCGCACCTGACCGCCTTCGACAACATCGCATTTCCGCTGCGCGCCACCGGCGAGACGGCGGCGGAGATCGAGCGGAAGGTGCGGGACGTGGCGGTGTCGCTGCGGATCGAGGACCTGCTGTCGAAGCGGCCGTCGCAGCTCTCGGGCGGCGACATGCAGCGGGTGGCGATCGGCCGGGCGCTGGTGCGGCGGCCGAAGGCCCTGCTCATGGACGAGCCGATCGGTGCGCTGGACGCCAAGCTGCGCGAGGACATGCGGGCGGAGCTGAAGCGGCTGCACATCGAGAACGGCACCACCAGCGTCTACGTTACCCACGACCAGGTGGAGGCGATGAGCCTCGCCGACCGGGTGGCGGTGATGAACGACGGGGTGCTGCAGCAGGTGGGCACGCCGTCGGATGTCTATCTCAACCCGGTCAACCTCTTCGTGGCGCAGTTCGTGGGCTCGCCGGTGATGAACATCGTGCCGGCGGAGATCCGGGCGGATGGCGCGCGACGGGCGTATCGATCGGCGGCGGGCCGGCCTTCGCCTTTCCGGGCGACCTGGCGCCGCGGCTGCAGGCGGCGCTGCCCGCCGGGCACGAGCTGGTGCTGGGGGTCAGGCCCGAGGCGGTCAAGGTCGCGCGCGAGGCCGGGGTGGGCCTGCAGCCGGTGCAGGCGCACTTCATCGAGCCGCTCGGGGCCTACGACATCGTCGATCTCAAGGTCGGCGAGCGGTTGCTCAAGGCGCGCACGCCGAGCGGGTTCGTGCGTGCGCCGGGGGATGCGGTCTGGGCGCGGCTGGACGCGCCGCAGGTGCATTTCTTCGATGCCACGACGGGGGATGTCTCTGGATATCGGACTGGCGCATGGCTGAGATCGGTTTGCATGGCGTCGGCAAGCGCTTTCTCGGGCAGCAGGCGCTGGACGAGCTGACGCTGACATCGCGGATGGCGAGTTCTTCGTGCTGCTCGGGCCGACGGGCGCGGGCAAGACCACGACGCTGCGGCTGATCGCGGGGCTGGAGCAGCCGGACGCGGGCTCGATCTCGATCGGCGGCGAGGACACCGCCGGCTGGAGCGTGGCGCAGCGGGACGTGGCGCTGGTGTTCCAGTACTACTCGCTCTACCCGCGCTACACGGTGAAGCAGAACCTGGCCTTTCCGCTGAAGTCGCGGGTGCGCGACTTCGCGGCGGACGAGATCGAGCGGCGCGTGGCGCGGGCGGCGAAGATGCTGCGCATCGAGCATCTGCTGGACCGCAAGACCGACCGGCTTTCGGGGGGCGAGATGCAGCGCGTCTCGATCGGGCGGGCGATCGTGCGCGACCCGAGCGTGTTCCTGATGGACGAGCCCCTGTCGAACCTCGACGCCAAGCTGCGCGAGGCGCTGCGCTCGGAGCTGAAGGACCTGCAGAATTCGCTGGGCGCCACTTTCCTGTTCGTGACGCACGACCAGATCGAGGCCATGTCCATGGGCGACCGGGTCGGCGTGCTCAACGAGGGCAGGCTGGTGCAGGTCGGCACGCCGCAACGAGATCTACAACGCGCCGCGCGACACGTTCGTTGCGACCTTCGTCGGGTCGCCGGCGATGAACCTGATCGAGGGCGTGGTCGAGGACGGGCGCCTGGTGGTGCCGGGGGCCTTTACCGTGCCGCTGACGCGAGGCGGGGCGGGGACGGCTGCAGCGGGACGGGGGGCCGGTCACGGTCGGGGTGCGCTCGGAGGACATCGAGATCGGCGGGAGCGACGGCGAGGCGAGGCGCGGGTGCATCACGTGGAGAACCACGGGGTCGAGCTGGTGGTGACGCTCCGCGCGGGCGAGCGGCTGTTCAAGGCCACGGCGCCGGCGATGGCGAAGCTCCGCATCGACGAAGAAGTGCCCTTTGTGCTCGACCAGGCGAAGCTTCATGGCTTCGATCCGACGACCGGCCTGAACCTCGCGCGGGCCGGCTGACGCAGCGCCGCGATCTCGCCTCGGGAATGTGCGGCGCCGTAGTGGATTGATTCCAACGTTTGGAACCCTCGGTTTCTGGCGGCGATAATGTCATCGGGATCGGCTTTCCAGGTGAAGGGTTTCGGGTTTTCGGCATTGTATTCGCGGACGAAGCGGTTGATGGCGGCCTGGAGGTCGACGAGGGAATGGAAGACGCCGTGCCTGAGCCTGCGCCGGGTGAGCTTGGCGAAGAAGCCCTCGACGGCGTTGAGCCACGAGCACGATGTCGGGGTGAAGTGGAAGGTCCAGCGTGGATGGCGGGCGAGCCAGGCGCGGACCTTGTCCTTCTTGTGCGCCGCGTATTTGTCGAGGATGACGTGGATGGACTTGTCCGCCGGCACCTCGCGCTCGATGCGGTTGAGGAAGCGGATGAACTCCTGATGGCGGTGGCGCTGCATGTTCTGCCCGATGACCGTGCCGTCGAGGACATTGAGCGCCGCGAAGAGCGTCGTCGTGCCGTGGCGTTTGTAATCATGGGTCATCGTGCCGAGCCGGCCCTTTTTCATCGGCAGGCCAGGCTGGGTGCGGTCGAGCGCCTGGATTTGCGACTTCTCATCGACCGACAGCACCACGGCATGGGCCGGCGGATCGACATACAAGCCGACGATATCCGTGAGTTTCTCGGCGAATGCCGGGTCGTTGGAGAGCTTGAAATGCCGCCAGCGATGCGGGCTGAGACCATGGGCCTTCCAGATGGCCTGCACCGTCGATGCCGCAAGGCCGGCCACCTTCGCCATCGCCCGCAACGTCCAGTGGGTCGCCTCGAACGGCGGGGGCTCCTGCGTCAGGCGGACGATCTCGGCGACGCGCTCCGGCGGGACCGGCGCCTTGCCGGGCGGACGCGACCGGTCGCGCAGCAGGCCGTCGACGCCTTCGTGCATGAACCGCTCCTGCCAACGCCACACGCAGGTCTTGGACTTGCCGGTCTCGGTCATGATCGCCGAGGTGCCGAGGCCGTCGCCGCTCAGAAGCACGATACGCGCCCGCCAGACGTGCTTCTGCGGGCTCTTGGGGTCCGCGACGATCGCCTGCAATCGCTGACGGTCGCGGGACGAAGGCGTGAAGGAGATGCCGCTGCGCATGCAGTAGACTTGCACGTCACAGCGCGATACGGAATTGCCAATCGGACTCTTTCGATCCGATCAATCCACTAGCGGGGTGGCGGAGGAGGGCGGCGGTGCCGCGCCGACGGAGCGTTTGCCCCGTGGTTCGTTAACCCTTTTACAGGGGCGCCCTCCGTGTACACGCGATGTACATGCGTCGCCGATTGACAGCTGGCATCCTCCAAAGGCTCGAAGCCTACTTCAGCGAGGACCACTTTTCAGGGTGCAGACCAGTATCGGAAACGAGAAGGGCAGGCCCTTCTCGCCCGCAATGCCGCCGGTTCTTCGCAATCAATAGGTGGTGAACCATACCTGCAACTGTCGGATTTTGGCAACGGCCAACACGCTCAGTACCCTTCACAGAAGACGACGTCGTATTCGACGATGACGTTCGTCGTCACCCCGCTGATCAATCGGTGCGGCAATGGATTTATCATATTGCGCTCGAAGTCCAAGTGGTACCAAGCTGCAAGAGTGGCCGTGGTGCCTTTTTTCTTGCCCGGCTCCAAAAATTCCTCCACATGGTTCGTCAGGGAATAATACATTCCATGTATAGTCGGGAATTCCAGGCCGGTTCTAACTTGAGTTGCACGCTTTCTAAGGATGGAGTGGGCCGCTTCGCACGCGGCAAGCAAGTCGCTGCCAGACCCGACTGCAACTACCTGGATGAGGAACGGGTTCAACTCGGTTGGCATCGAAACTTCTCTGGTGGTTACTTCTCCGTCTTGCACCATGATCGCTTCCTTCGTTTCGCTTTTGGCCAACTCAATTTAAAGGAGCGGCCAGAATGGAGCCAAGGGGATGATCCTATTGGGTCGGTAAACCATCTCCTCACGCACGAAAATGCGGGGTTCCGCCTCCGACCATGCCCATCGGCGGAGCTCCAGCTTGCTCGTCCGCTGATCCTCCGTCAACCGCAAGGCGTGTGCCTCCGTTGGTGCCACCGTACCATGGTGGCGCCTCACCGGCTCTATGCGCGCTTTCACAACCGCGAACTGCCAGTTTCTGACCGCCACCGCGGGCGGCACACGGTTCAAGGCGGAGCTCAAGATGGAGCGGCGGGTGGTTGGTAGCTACGTCTACAAGGTCCGAAAGCGGCGATCGGTTATTTAGGCCTCGACCGGCGCAATCTCGGCGAGGATGGCGCAGGCTGCGGCACGGGGGTCGGGGGCAGCCCAGATCGGCCGGGCGATGACGAGATGGTCGGCACCGGCGGCAAGCGCCTGCGCCGGTGTGGCGGTGCGCTTCTGGTCGCCGGCGGCGGCGCCCGCGGGGCGGATGCCGGGAGTGACGATGAGCTTTCCCCTGGCCTCGGGCAGGGCGCGAAGGCGGGCGGCCTCCTGCGGCGAGGCGACCACGCCGTCGGCGCCGGCGGCGAAGGCGCGGCGGGCGCGCTCGATGACGATGTCCTCCACGCTGCCCGCGCCGACGAGGGCGGCATCGAGATCGCCGCGGTCGAGCGAGGTGAGAATGGTGATGGCGAGGAGGCGGGTAGGCGCGTCGCCGCGGCCGGCGGCGGCGGCGGCGACCACGTGCGGGTCGCCGTGGATGGTCAGGAAGTCGGGAGCAACGGTGGCGACAAGGCTGCGGGTGGCCGCTGTGACGGTAGCGCCGATGTCGAAGAGCTTCATGTCGAGAAAGACGCGCTTGCCCTGACCCTTCATCTGGCGGGCGAGGTCGAGGCCGCCGGTGGCGAGCAGGCCGAGGCCGATCTTGTAGAAGGAGACCGCGTCGCCGAGGGTCTGCGCGAGGGCGCGGGCGGCCGGCGCGTCGGGAAGGTCGAGGCCCACGATCAGGCGGTCGTCGGACATGGGCGGGCTCCTCTGGCTCGCCTCTGGCGTGACTTCGGGGGCGGCCGCTGTCAAGACGATTGCCCGGAGGCCACGGGGATCGCTTGAAGGGCTTGGGGGATTCCTGGTTGGGGTGATGTCTGATTTATTGACGGCCTCAGGGGAGGCCTTTGATGAGCGGGATGTCGTTGCTGGAGCATTTCTCGGCGCTGGAGGATCCGCGCCAGTGCTGGAAAGTGGTTTATCCGCTTCCCGAGATACTGCTGCTGGTGCTCTGCGCCACGCTGGGTGGAGCGGAGGACTTCGTCGAGGTGGTGCGTTGGGGGCGGAGCAAGCTTGGCTTCCTGCGCCGGTTCCTGCCCTATGAGCGCGGGGTTCCGAGCCACGGCACGCTGTGCGACGTGGTCTCTGCGCTCGATCCCGAGCTGTTCCGGGCGGCGTTCGGGGCCTGGGTGGAGGGTCTGCGGGATGCCGAAGCCGACATCGTCGCGATCGACGGCAAGACCTCGCGCCGCAGCCACGACCGGGCCAAGGGTCGGGTCCGCTGCACCTGGTTTCGGCCTGGGCCAGCCGTCAGCGGCTGGTGCTCGGGCAACAGGCCACGGCGGAGAAGTCCAACGAGATCGAGGCCATACCGCTGTTGCTGGAGCGTCTTGCGCTGACCGGAGCGCTGGTCACCATCGACGCGATGGGAGCCACTGCCAGGATCGCCAAGGCGGTGCTGGACCGCGGCGCCGACTATCTGCTCGCCCTCAAGGCCAACCAGGGACATCTCTTCGAGGAGGCCGAACTCTACTTCCGGGACGCTCCCGATACCGACCGCTTCCAGACCGTGGACGCCGACCACGGCCGCATCGAGACCCGTCGCCACGCCGTCAGCCGGGAGGTGAGCTGGCTGCGCGCCGACCGCGCCGCCCCGGGCGAGCCTCGCTTCCCGGGCAGCCTCCTTCCCGGGCCTGAAGGCCATCGCCCGGGTCGAAGCCGAGGTTGAGTGCGGCGGCAAGACCACGCTGGCGCGGCGCTACTACCTCTCGTCAGCTCCGCTCGACGCCCAGGCCTTCGCCCGCGCGGTGCGCGCGCACTGGGGTGTGGAAAACCGCCTGCACTGGGTGCTCGACGTCGTCTTCCACGACGATCTCGCCCGACTGCGGACTGGATACGGCCCGGAAAACATGGCCGTCGTCAAACATATGGCCCTCAACCTGCTCAACAGGACGGCCAAAACAGACAGCCTCAAGACCCGAAGAAAACGCGCAGGATGCGACGACCACTATCTGCAAGCCGTCATCACCCAAACCGCATGAAGTCCTTCAAGCGATTCCCTTGGCCCGGAGGCAGGAAGGGCGACTAGGCTGGCGCGCCCGGCGGCGTGCAGAAATAGTCGGTCGGCCGGGTGTGGCATTCTTGCAACCAGCGGCAGCAGACCCTACCTCCGCTGCAAGGCCTTCTCCGTGACGCGCCGCACACGCGGGCATCCAGACCGAAGGCGCTGAGAGGGAGACTGAGCATGAATTTCGAGAAGTTTTCCGAGCGGGCTCGCGGCTTCGTTCAGGCGGCGCAGACAATCGCGCTGCGGGAGAACCACCAGCGGTTCCTGCCCGAGCATCTGCTGAAGGCGCTGCTCGACGACGACCAGGGGCTGGCCTCGAACCTGATCGCGCGTGCCGGCGGCAATGCGGCCGAGGCGAAGGCGGCGGTGGACCGGGCGATCGCCAAGGTGCCGCGCGTCGAGGGCGGCGACATGATCGTCGACACCCAGACGGCGAAGGTTCTGGCCGAAGCGGAAAAGCTGGCCACCCACGCCGGCGACAGTTTCGTCACGGTGGAGCGGCTGCTGACGGCGCTGGCCGTCACCAAGTCGGCGGCGAACGATGCGCTGAAGGCGGCGGGCGTCACCGCGCAGGGGCTGAACGCGGCGATCAACGATATCCGCAAGGGGCGCACGGCCGATACCGCCAGCGCCGAGCAGGGGTACGACGCGCTGAAGAAGTATTCGCGCGACCTGACCGAGGCGGCGCGCGAGGGCAAGATCGATCCGATCATCGGCCGCGACGAGGAGATCCGGCGGACGATGCAGGTGCTGTCGCGGCGGACGAAGAACAATCCCGTCCTGATCGGCGAGCCGGGCGTCGGCAAGACGGCGATCGCCGAGGGGCTGGCGTTGCGCATCGTCAACGGCGACGTGCCGGAGAGCCTGGCCGACAAGAAGCTGCTGGCGCTCGACATGGGGTCGCTGATCGCGGGCGCGAAGTATCGCGGCGAGTTCGAGGAGCGGCTGAAGGCGGTGCTGAACGAGGTTCAGGCCGCGGCGGGCGAGATCATCCTGTTCATCGACGAGATGCACACGCTGGTCGGCGCGGGCAAGGCGGACGGGGCGATGGACGCCTCCAACATGCTGAAGCCGGCGCTGGCGCGGGGCGAGCTGCACTGCGTGGGCGCCACGACGCTCGACGAGTACCGCAAGCACATCGAGAAGGATGCGGCGCTGGCGCGGCGGTTCCAGCCGGTCTTCGTGAGCGAGCCGACCGTGGAGGACACCATCTCGATCCTGCGCGGGATCAAGGAGAAGTACGAGGTGCATCACGGGGTGCGCGTCACCGACAGCGCGCTGGTGGCGGCGGCGACGCTCTCCCACCGCTACATCGCCGACCGGTTCCTGCCGGACAAGGCGATCGACCTGATGGACGAGGCGGCGAGCCGTCTGCGGATGCAGGTGGATTCCAAGCCCGAGGAGCTCGACGCGCTGGACCGCGAGATCCTGCAGAAGCAGATCGAGGCGGAGGCGCTGAAGAAGGAGACGGATGCGGCCTCGCAGGACCGGCTCGCGAAGCTGGTGAGGGAGCTGTCCGGGCTCGAGGACCGCTCGGCGGAGATGACCGCCCGCTGGAAGGCGGAGCGCGACAAGCTGAAGGGCGCGGCCGACATCAAGGAGCGGCTCGACCATGCGCGGGGCGAACTGGAGAACGCCAAGCGGCAGGGCAACCTGCAGCGGGCGGGCGAGCTGGCCTATGGCATCATCCCGCGGCCTGGAGCAGCGACCTCGAGGAGGCCGACGCCGAGGGCGGCCAGGCGATGGTCGACGAGGCGGTGACGCCCGAGCAGATCGCGCAGGTCGTCGAGCGCTGGACCGGCATTCCGGTCGACCGGATGCTAGAGGGCGAGCGCGAGAAGCTGCTGCGCATGGAGGAGGAACTGGGCAAGCGCGTCATCGGCCAGCACTTAGCGGTGCAGGCGGTGTCGAACGCGGTCCGCCGGGCGCGGGCGGGGCTGAACGACCCGAACCGGCCGCTTGGGGTCGTTCCTGTTCCTCGGGCCGACGGGCGTCGGCAAGACCGAGCTGACCAAGGCGCTGGCGGCGTTCCTGTTCGACGACGACCAGGCGATGGTCAGGATCGACATGAGCGAGTTCATGGAGAAGCACTCGGTCGCACGGCTGATCGGCGCGCCTCCCGGGCTACGTCGGCTATGACGAGGGCGGCGTGCTGACCGAGGCGGTGCGGCGGCGGCCCTACCAGGTGATCCTGTTCGACGAGGTCGAGAAGGCGCACCCGGACGTGTTCAACGTGCTGCTGCAGGTGCTCGACGACGGGCGGCTGACCGACGGGCAGGGGAACGTGGTCGACTTCAAGAACACGCTGATCGTGCTCACCTCCAACCTCGGGTCACAGGCGCTGTCGATGCTGCCCGAAGGGGCGGACGCCGAGGCGGCGCGCGACCAGGTCATGGCGGCGGTGCGCGCGCATTTCCGGCCGGAGTTCCTGAACCGGCTCGACGAGATCGTGCATCTTCGACCGGCTGACCCGGAGCGAACATGGACGGGATCGTAGACATCCAGCTGGCGCAACTCGCGAAGCGGCTGGCGGCGCGCGACATCACCCTCGATGTGGACGCGGCGGCGCGGACCTGGCTCGCCAACCGCGGCTACGACCCGGTCTACGGGGCGCGGCCGCTGAAGCGGGTGATCCAGAAGGAGCTGCAGGACAAGCTGGCGCAGAAGCTGCTCTCGGGCGCGATCGGCGACGGCGCGGTGGTGCCGGTGACGGTGGCCGACGGCGCCCTCGTGGTGGGCGCCGCGGCGGCACAGCCGGCGGCCGCGGTGGTACACTGAGTGCTCGCGGGGCCGCAGTGTGCGGCGGCCCCGGCGGCATTGGAATTGAGGATGTCTCGAGGTCGGGCCTGCTCTGCGCGCTGGCGAGCGGGCAAGCGCGCTCGGGCGGGAGCAGCGGGAAAAAATCTGTCACATGCCGGCTTTTTTCGCTTGCGCGACTCCCCCGGGGCTCGTATCAAGCGCTCCACCGGCGGCGGGGACCACCCTCGCGGCCTAAAAATCAGGGGCTCGGGCAGCTTGTTGCGCCTAAGGTAGGCGCGATGGGGTGTTTTTGGTCCTTCGCTCTTTGAATTTACATATGATGAAGGGATATGCGGGCGGTT
>CAWCNG010000017.1:0-64964 GCA_963796805.1 uncultured Alphaproteobacteria bacterium | reverse complement strand
GGGTGGGGATGGAGGGAGTGATGGCGTGAGGCGGGGCCAGTCTATCGTTCAGCCTACCCGAAATCCTCAGCAAAGACCTCATGACGAGCCAGTTGCTGCCACATCCGCTGGTCCGGTTCCAACCCGGCGCAGCGCATATCCCTAATTAGATCGATCCGGGTTGACCTGTCGAGAGCGTTCAAGATCACATGCTGCCAGATGAGAGCATCGGGCTGCGGACCCCTCCTGCGCATCTCGTCAAAGATCGGCTTCAGGTAGCGGAAATCCTTCGTCTTGACCATTAGGCAGCCGAACATTTTCACGTCCATCTGACCGCCTGCCTTGCGGAAGTCTTTTGCGATCTTCATGGCATCGGTGATGCGCGGCGCCGATTTCATCAGCGATGTAACGATCTGCTTGTTTGGTTTCACGCCTGTGCGCAACATGCCACGCCACGATCGCAGCGCCAAAATTTGGGTCGGCGCCATCGAGATCAGGCTGTTGAAGGTGATTTCGTTCGGCTTCAGCCCCAGCGCCTCCATCTCGGCGCGCAGGGCCTTGGCGCTGGCGAAGTCGGGGGCCCTGGCGATGAGGGTGTTGAAGGTGACTTCGTTCGGCTTCACCCCCAGCGCCTCCATCTCGACGCGCAGGGCCTCGGCGCGGGCGAAGTCCGGGGCCTTGGCGATGAGGGTGGAGAAGGTGACTTCGTTCGGCTTCAGCCCCAGCGCCTCCATCTCGGCGCGCAGGGCCTTGGCGCTGGCGAAGTCGGGGGCCCTGGCGATGAGGGTGTTGAAGGTGACTTCGTTCGGCTTCACCCCCAGCGCCTCCATCTCGACGCGCAGGGCCTCGGCGCGGGCGAAGTCCGGGGCCCTGGCGATGAGGGTGTTGAAGGTGACTTCGTTCGGCTTCACCCCCAGCGCCTCCATCTCGACGCGCAGGGCCTCGGCGCGGGCGAAGTCGGGGGCCTTGGCGATGAGGGTGGAGAAGGTGACTTCGTTCGGGTCAGGCATTCCGACGGTTCGAGCCAGATCAAGTGCCGTCGTGAAATCGCGCTGAAGGTGCAGGGTGAGGTTGAACCGGCGCAGCCTCAGCGTGGCGATCTCGCCGCGCAAGTCGGAGCTGGCGGCGGTGCTCTGTGCTTCGCTCCAGCGTTGTATGGCGGGACAGCGTTCCTTCGCTTTCCACATTAGCTCAGCGTCGAGCAGGATCAGTCGCGCCTCTAAATCGGCAGCGTCCGTGTGCTGGCGTTCGGCCTCGGACTTTGCCTCTGCGGTCTTCTTTCGGTGCGCGGCAGCATCGGAGAGTGCCTGGCCCAGCGTGGCACGGGCAGCACCTGAATCACCGGCGTTGAGCGCCGTCTGGATGCGGTCGGTCGTGTCGGTTAAGGCCGGCAGGCTGTTACCCATAGCACGCAGGGCAGCCAGAACGTCCGGCGTGCGGTCGCGGTCTGCCAGCATGTTCGACACGTAAGAGCCGAGCATATCGGTGATCTGTTGCGGCAGAACTCCAGCGTTGCGGTCTGCCGTTGCTGTTCTGCCTGGATCGCGGACAGGCTTTGCGCTGCGGCCATCTCGTGCGCCGGGCGCAGAGCGTCGCAGACGGAGGGATCTAGCAAGAGGGCGTGCAGAATCGGGGTAACAACCCGGCGAAAGCCGTCCTGTGCCGCAAACGTTCGGTGGGCGGGGTCCGTGCCACAGCCCTCCAACAATCGTTCGGTAACGCAACCAGCATCTCGGGCGCAGGCCATGACAGCTTCGGCCGATATGTCGGCCCGTTCAATCATTTGAGGGATAATGCGGCGCTGGTCGTCCGACAGGTGTGTGGCGGTGAGCGCATTTTCCAATCGGCCTTCGACCAGCAAGACAATTAAATCGGTGTCGCGCGGCCAGTTGCGGGCAAGTTCGAGTAGCGAGCCCAGGCCAGTCATTCCAGCGCCCGCCACGGCTACAACTCCCGGGCCTGTAACTACGCCAATGGCGGCTACCAAGATGTTCGCCGAATGGAAGTATTTTCCCGCCCTTGTCATCCAGTTACATCTACCACGATCAGTGTAGTGAGGGAAGCGAGGCGGGCAGCAATCTGCGGGTGCATGAACTCCACTCCGGAACAGATCATGAGGTGTAGCTCGCCGGACATGCTGCGGAGGAGGACCGGCTACCGGCCAGATTGAGCCGCTAGCCACCGTCACTCCTCCTTCCGCTTCGGCGCCGCCTTGCCCCAGATCTCCTCGCCGTAGCGGTTCCTGTCGCCCTGGCTCAGCACCTCCTTGGAGATCAGCGCCAGCACGTAGGTGCGCAGCACCGAGTTGATCCGGCCGTGGTAGCCCGCGCCAAGGCCGCTGAACCAGCGCGCCACCTCCGCGTCCAGCGCCACCGTCACCTCCTTCTTGCGCGGACGCACCGGGGCCGTCGTCCGACCTTGAGTTCGTCGAGAGCAGCGCCTTACTCTTCGATACGCCGCCGCTGCCTCCGTCAGCAGAAATGGCAGGGGCGCTCGCCGACCGGCGCCACAAGGCAGAAGGGAAGACTGACTATGGGCGAAAATGGTCCGCTGCGACCCTATCGGATCGGCGTCCGCGTGACCGGCATCCACTACGTCGATGTCGAAGCGGTCAACAACGATCACGCCGAGGGACAGGCGCGGCTCCGTGCAATTTTTGCGTGCAGATTGCCGAGTGGCAGCCAGGTCGTTCCATCCAACGGTGACGTCCGCTACCCGATCGCAAAGTCGGCCAAACCGGTCGAGGTCCGCCTCGACGTGGTCAAGAACATCTGCGTCGTGAGCGCAGAGCGGAAATCGTAAGCCCCGCCCCTCACTCCGCCGCGGCCGAAATCCGCCCTGCTTGCGACCGCCCCCCGGCCTCCCTATCTCACGCCCATGAACTACGTGCTCGCCCTCTTCCTGCCGCCGCTGTCGATCCTCATCGCCGGCCGTCCGTTCGTGGCCATCGTCACCTTCCTCATCTGGATCCCGGCCGTCATCTTCTCCGGCGGCCTCACCCACCCGATGTTCATCCTCCTCGCCTGGATCCTGATCTACCAGTCCGGCGAGGAACGCCGCACCCGCCGCCTCACCCAGCGCGACGGCTGACCTGCGCACCCGCTTCGCCCCGTCTCCGACCGGCCCGCTCCACCTCGGCCACGCCTTCTCGGCGCTGACCGCCAGGGATATCGCGGACGTGCAGCAGGGCACCTGCCTCCTCCGCATCGAGGACATCGACACCACCCGCGCCCGCCCCGAGCACGAGGCCGCCATCTACGCCGACCTCGCCTGGCTCGGCCTCGTCTGGCCCGAGCCCGTCCTCCGCCAGTCCGACCACCTCGACCGCTACGCCGCCGCCCTCGCCCGCCTGACCGCCCTCGGCCTCACCTACCCCTGCCGCTGCACGCGCGCCGATATCCGTGCCGCTCTCTCGGCACCCCAGGAGAACGCGCCGCATGCGGTCTATCCCGGCACCTGCCGCCGTCGCCCCATGTCCGACACGCGGCCGGGCGACGCCATCCGTCTCGATCTCGGCCGCGCCCTCGCTCTCGCGGGTCCTCTCACCTTCACCGAAACCGGCCCCCTCCACTCCGGCACTCACCCCGCCGACCCGACGCCGCTCGGCGACGTCGTCCTCGCCCGCAAGGACATCGGCGCCGCCTACCACCTCGCGGTCGTCGTCGACGACGCCCACCAGGGCATCACCCACGTCGTCCGCGGGGAGGATCTCCTTCGAGGCGACCCCGCTCCACCGCCTGCTGCAGGCGCTCCTCGATCTCCCGGTCCCGGTCTGGCATCACCACCGCCTCATCCGCGACGACGGCGGCCGCCGCCTCGCCAAGCGCGACGACGCCCGCGCCCTCGCCACCCTCCGCGCCGAAGGCGCCACCCCCGAAGACATCCGCCGTCAGCTCGGCTTCGCCTGATTGGCAACCCGCCCGGGATCACCGAATATCCCGCCGACCATGAGCCGCCCCGACATCCTCTTCCCGCTCTTCTCCGAGCTGACCGGCCTCGCCGGGATCGGCCCCAAGACCGCGCGGCTGCTGGCGAAGATGGAGATCGCCCACCCCGCCGATCTCCTGCTCACGCTCCCCGACCTCCGGCACCGACCGCAGCCTGCGCGCCTCGATCCGCGAGTCACACCTCCCCGAGGTCGTCACCGTCGAGGTGGAGATCGGCCTGCACCAGCCCGGCGCCACCCGCAGCCGTCCCTACCGCGTCCACGTTCGTGACGTCCTGACCGAGTTCCAGCTCGTCTTCTTCCACCCGCGCCCCGACTGGATCCGCCAGCAGCTCCCCGCCGGGCAGCGCCGCATCGTCTCCGGCCGGGTCGAGATCTTCGACGGCATCGCCCAGATGGTCCACCCCGACCACATCCTGCGCCCCGGCAGCGAGGAGACGCTTCCCGCCTTCGAGCCGGTCTACCCGCTCACCCAGGGCCTGACCCTCCGCGCCATGACCCGCGCCGTCCAGGACAGCCTCACCCGCGCCCCCGAGCTTGCCGAGTGGATCGAGCCTAGCGTCAAGCGCCAGCGCCGCTGGCCCGACTGGCACGCCGCCCTTCTCGCCGCCCACGCCCCCGGCGGCCCCGGCGACCTCGTCCCCTCGGCGCCCGCCCGCGAGCGCCTCGCCTACGACGAGCTTCTCTCCCACCAGATGACGCTCGCCATCGCCCGCTCGAAGATGAAGCGCGCCAAGGGCTTCTCCACCCGCGGCGACGGCAGCCTGCAGGGCCGCGTGCTCGCCTCGCTCCCCTATGCGCCCACAGGCGCGCAGACCCGCGCCGTCGCCGAGATCACTGCCGACATGGCCTCGGCCAACCGGATGAACCGCCTGCTGCAGGGCGACGTCGGCTCCGGCAAGACCCTGGTCGCCTTCCTCGCCATGCTCGCCGCGGTCGAGGCCGGAGGCCAGGCCGCGATGATGGCGCCGACCGAGATCCTCGCCCGCCAGCATCTCCTCTCGCTGGCACCGCTCGCCGAGGCCGCCGGCGTCCGCCTCGACATCCTCACCGGCCGCGACAAGGGCGGCGAACGCGCCGGTAAGCTCAAGGCGCTGGCCGCCGGCGCGATCGCCATCGCCGTCGGAACCCACGCCCTCTTCCAGAAGGACGTCGCCTTCCGCGACCTCCGCCTCGCCGTCGTCGACGAGCAGCACCGCTTCGGCGTCCGCCAGCGCATGGACCTCGGCGAAAAGGGCGAGCGCGCCGATATCCTGGTGATGACCGCCACCCCGATCCCGCGCAGCCTGACCCTGGCGCAGTACGGCGACATGGATTCTCTCGATCCTCGACGAGAAGCCGCCGGGACGCCTGCCGGTGGAGACCGCGCTCATCTCGTCTCGGCGTACCTCCGAGGTCGTCGAGCACCTGCGCCGCGCCATCGCCGAAGGCCGCCAGGCCTACTGGGTCTGCCCGCTCGTCGGCGAGAGCGAGGTGGCCGAGATGACCGCCGCCGAGGAGCGCTTCGCGCAGCCTCGAGCTGGCGCTCGGGGCAGGGGTCGCCGGCCTCGTCCACGGCCAGATGCCCCCGGCGCAGAAGGATGCCGCCATGGCCGACTTCGTCGCCGGGCGCACCCGCCTCCTCGTTGCCACCACCGTCATCGAGGTGGGGGTCAACGTCCCCGACGCCTCGATCATGGTCATCGAGGGCGCCCAGGCCTTCGGCCTCGCCCAGCTCCACCAGCTCCGCGGCCGGGTGGGGCGCGGCGCCACCAGGTCCACCTGCCTTCTCCTCTACGACCCGCCCCTCGGCGAGACCGCCCGCGCCCGCCTCGAGATCATGCGCGCCACCGAGGATGGGTTCCGCATCGCCGAGGAGGATTCCAGGCTGCGCGGGGCAGGAGACTTGATCGGCGTCGCCGCAATCCGGCCTGCCGCGCTTCCGCATCGCCGACCTGGAGACCCAGGCCGACCTCATGCGGGTGGCCCAGGACGATTCGCGCCTGCTGCTCGACCAGGACCCCGACCTCGCCTCGCCGCGCGGCCAGGCGATGCGCACGCTCCTCTACCTGATGGAGCGCGACAAGGCGATCCGAATGCTTTCCGTGGGTTAGATGTTCCCGCTACGTTCGGGTCGGGCCTTGACTTAGCGGGCCCGATTGTGGAACATTAACGGAACATAGAGGATCGTAAAGGGAACACGCTGATGCCCGAGGCCATTGACCGCATCCTGAACGCCGATCTCGAGAGCCTCGGTCGCGAAGCGATCGGCCTCGCCGGCCTCTGCGCCACCATCGTGGCGGTCCTGCTCCTGCCCCTTTTCGCCTGACGCCTTGCCTTTGCCTGCGGTGCGCACGCGCGGAACCTGCCTCTCCGCCTGACCTGTCGGACGCGCCCGCCTCCTCATCGCCGCACCCCTGGGGTAGCGGCGATTTTTTTTGCCCGTCAGGCAGCGCGCGGGAGTTGGAGGTAGACGCTGTCGCACCATTCGTCGCCGACGAGGATCGTGCGCGCCGCCCGGTGGGTCTCGCGAAAGCCGAGCCGGTCCAGCACGCGCAGCGAAGCAGCGTTGCGCGGATCGACCTCGGCGGTCAGGGCCTCGACGGCGAGGGTGGCGAAGACATGAGGGATCGCCGCGGACAGCGCCTCGGTGGCGAGGCCCTGACCCCAGTGGTCCGGATGCAGGATGAAGCCGACCTCGGCCAGTCGCCAGCAACCGGCCTTGCCGATCACCTCGCCGTCGCGCTCGACGACGAAGTCGTCGCTGCGCCCCGGCGCCAGCGCGACCATGGCCGCCAGCCACCGCCGGGTGGGTTCGATGTCGGCGTGCGGCAGGGTGTCCCAGTAGCGCATGGCGCGGGGATTCGAGAAGACACGGTAGAACGCGTCGAGGTCATCCATGCGCGCCCGCCGCAGCAGCAGTCGGCGGGTGCGGATTTGCTCAGGCAGCGGCCAAGGCCTCATCGAAGGCCGCAAGCGTCGCGTCCCAGGCCAGCAGGATCGAGGCGTGCCGGTTGCGATAATTCCGTGCCGGCATCAGCACCTCGAGCTCCCCGAACGGCGCTCCCGGCGCGGCCCCGCTGGCGGTAAGCATGGCGTGCAGCTCCGCCCGGGTCCGGGCGATCTCCTCGCGGCTCGCCCCGATCACGTGCCTTCCCAGCACCGAGGCCGAGGCCTGCCCCAGCGCGCAGGCCTTCACGTCCTGCCCGAAACCGGTGATCCGCCCGTCGGCGACGTCCAGGTCCACCGTTACCGTCGAGCCACAGAGCGGCGAGCGCTTGCGCGCGGTCACCTGCGGCGCCGGCAGCCGCTCGGTCAGCGGGATGTCGGCCGCCAGCGCCAGGATGCGCTGCGAATAGAGCTTGATCAGGTCGTCGTCGCCGCTCATGCCCGGCCGGTCCTTTGCTTTCCTAGCACCGACCCATAGATAGGCCGGAACGCCCACGCGGAAAAGGGACGCCGCCATGCCCGCCTTCGATATCGCGAGCCTCCGCTTCGACGCCCGCGGGCTCATCCCCGCCATCGCCCAGACCGCCGCCGGCGAAGTGCTGATGCTGGCCTGGATGAACGCCGAAAGCCTCGCCGAGACGCTGCGCACCGGCCAGGTCACCTACTGGTCCCGCTCACGCGCCTCGCTCTGGCGCAAGGGCGAGACCTCCGGCCACATTCAGCGCCTGGTCGAGCTCCGCCTCGACTGCGACCGCGACACGCTGCTCCTCGTCGTCGAACAGACCGGACCGGCCTGCCATACCAATCGGCCGAACTGTTTTTTCACCGCCGTCCGCGACGGCGAGGAAGTGATCCTCTCCGACCCTGCGCGTTGAAGCCCAGGCAAACGGCGCCGCGTTAACGATTTAAACCCGACTCTTTTCCTTAGTATACGCGCTGTACGTGGGTTGTACGTGGATTGTACATAGCACGATTCCCCGTTAACCTTTTTCGGACCGGGCGTTACCCGATCAGCCCCAGCCACTCCTCCTCGCTCAGGATCGCCACACCGAGCTCGCGCGCGGCCTTCTCCTTAGACCCCGCGCCCGGCCCGGCCACCACATAGTCCGTGCGCGCTGAGACCGACCCCGCCACCTTCGCACCCAGCGCCTCCGCCCGCGCCTTGGCCTCCGCCCGCGTCATCCGCTCGAGCGTCCCGGTGAACACCACGGTCTTGCCGGCGACCGGCGACCCGGACGCCGCCGGCGCCGCCACGTCCTCGATCCGAAGCTCCGCCACCAGCCGCGCCACCGCCTCGCGGTTCGCCGGTTCGTGGAAATAGTCGACGAGGCTGCCGGCCAGCGTCCCCCCTACGCCATTGATATTGTTCAGCTCCTCCCACTCCGCCCCGGCATGGTCGCGCGCCGACTTCATCGCCTCGGCAAAGCTGCCCCAGGACCCGTAGTGCCGGGCGACCAGTCGCGCGGCCGTCTCGCCGGCGTGGCGAATTCCCAGCGCGTAGATCAGCCGATCGAGCGGAATGCGCCGTTTCTCGGTGATGGCAGCGAACAGGTTGCCGGCCGATTTCTCCCCCCAGCGGTCGCGGCCGCGCAGGTCGTCGCCATGCCGCGCCTCCAGGGTGAAGATGTCCGCCGGCTCGCGGATCCACCCCTCGCTGAAGAAGGCCTCGATCGCCTTGGCGCCCAGCCCCTCGATGTCGAACGCGCCGCGGCTGACGAAGTGCTTCAGCTTCTCCACCGCCTGCGCCGCGCAAATCAGGTTGCCGGTGCAATAGTGCACCGCCTCGCCCGGCTCCCGCACCACGTCCGAGCCGCAGACCGGGCAGCTCTCGGGAAACCGGTAGGGGACGCTGCCCGCCGGCCGGCGCGACAAATCCACGTCCTCGATCTTCGGGATCACGTCGCCGGCGCGGAACACCGTCACCCAGTCCCCGACCCGGATATCCCGCCCGCCGCGGATCGGGTTCCCCTTCGAAGTCCTGCCCCGCGATATAGTCGGCGTTGTGCAGCGTCGCGTTCTGCACCACCACGCCGCCCACCGTCACCGGCAGGAGCCGCGCCACCGGCGAAAGCGCACCGGTCCTCCCGACCTGGATGTCGATGGCCTCCAACCGGGTCGAGGCCCGCTCGGCCGGAGAACTTGTGCGCCAGCGCCCAGCGCGGGGTGGACGAGCGAAAGCCCAGGCGCGCCTGCAGGTCGAGCCGGTCGACCTTGTAGACCACGCCGTCGATGTCATACCCCAGCGTCGCCCGCTGCGCCTCGATGGCACGGTACTGCGCCAGCATCTCCTCGGTGGTGGTGCAGGTGACCGTCAGCGGGTTGGTGGCAAACCCCAGCGCCGCCAGGCGCCCGATCGCCGCGGTCTGGGTGTCGCCCAGCGGCTCGGAAAGCTCGCCCCAGGAGTAGGCGAAAAACCGCAGCGGACGCCCCGCGGTGACACCCGGGACGAGTTGTCTAAGCGAGCCCGCCGCCGCGTTGCGCGGATTGGCGAAGGTCCGCCCCCCCGCCTCGACCTGCCGGGCGTTCAGCGCGGCGAAATCGGCGTGGCTCATGTAGCACTCGCCGCGGACCTCGAGGATTTCCGGCGCTCCGGTCAGCAGTTCGGGAATATCCCTGATGGTGCGTGCGTTGGCGGTGACGTTCTCGCCGGTCTCGCCGTCGCCGCGGGTGGCGGCGGTTACGAGCCGGCCCCGCTCGTAGCGAAGCGAGAGCGACAGGCCGTCGATCTTCGGCTCGGCGGTGAAGGCGAGCGGCGCGTCCGGCGCGATGTTGAGGAACCGGCGAACCCGGTCGGAGAATTCCGCCACCTCCTCCGGCTCGAAGGCGTTCTCCAGGCTGTAGAGCGGGCGGGCATGGCGGACCTTGGCAAAGCCCTCCGACGGGGCGGCGCCCACCTGCTCCGTCGGGCTGTCGGGCCGCTTCAGCTCCGGAAAGCGCGTCTCAATGGCAAAATTGCGCCGTTTCAGGTCGTCGTACGCAGCGTCGGAGATCGTCGGCGCGTCGGCCTGGTGATAGGCGCGATTGGCATCGGCGATCGCCGCCGCCAGGGCGGCGAGTTCCTCCATCGCCTCCTGGGGCGAGAGTTCCACCACGGGCGGACGCTGAGCCATGGGCGGATTGTTAGCCGCGCGCCGCGGCTTCTGTCCAGCCACGCCAGGCTGTGACCTCGCTCACAGGCTGCTGGCCGCGAATCGGCCATAGTTGGGACACCACCGGGGAGAGAGCCCCGGCCACCAGACCCAAGGGAGACAGGCCATGCCCGCCACGATCATCGCCCCCATCGATCTCATCCTCTCCGGTTCGTCCACCCAGGGCGTCGTCCCCCGCATCACCGCCGCCATCGCCGCCGCCATGGCCCGCGCCAAGGCGCGCCACGAGTATCGCCGGCTCCTGGAGTGCGACGAGGTCATGCTCGATGTCGGTGTCGGACGGGACGACGTCCGCAAGGCGCTGCTGCAGATCGGTGGCTAGGAATAGCCCCGGCCCGCTCCCGCGCGACCCATCCGGCGACGGGTGGGTCGCTTAGCATTGGGGCAGCCAGAATGCGGTAACGAAGTATTTACGAACGACAGGATTTAAAATCAATGGCTTACGTATAGTTCACGTGTGACACGTCGTATCCGGCTGCTGCCTAGAGGCCGGCAGCACTGGCAAGCGCCTCGGGGTCGGGCACGAGGATGCGGCCATCGGACATCTCGACGAGCCCGTCCTTCTGCCATTTCCGCAGGCATCGATTCACCGCCTCTCGGCTGCCGCCGACCATGGCGGCGAGCGCCCCCTGGGTGTCGCTGACCTGGGAAGGGGTGCCCTTGGGCCCCGGCTGGGCGCGGGCGATCAGCGTCTTGGCGAGCCGGCCGGGGAGGTCGGAGAAGGCGAGATCGGCGATGTGGGCGTCGGCGTTGCGCAGCCGGCCGCAGACCACCTTCAGCACAGCCTCCCCCAGCGCCCAGTTGTGCTGGATCAGCGGCAGGAAATCGCGCCGCTCGAAGGCCAGGAGCGTGCAGTCGGTGGCGGCGGTGGCGTCGGCCGAGCGCGGGCCGCCGTCGAGCAGCGCGATCTCGCCGAAAACCGCGCCGGGACCGAGCTCGGCGAGCAGGAAGGTGCGACCCTCCGGCGTCGGATAGCCGATCCTGACCGTGCCGGTGCGCACCAGCATCATCGACGTGCCCGGATCGTCCATCACGAAGATCGACGCGCCCGCGCGCCAGGCCCGCGGATGCGCGGCAGCGATGAAGCGGTCACGCTCGTCCGGGCTGAGAAGTGGAAACAGGAACGAGCGACGCAGTGCGTCCTCGATTTCCCGCCGGGTTTCCGACATCCCGCTACCTCTCATCCCTGCCGTCGGAGACTAGCCGATCGGTCCTCCTCTACGAAGACCTCAATCGCGCTCCCGCGGACCGGAACACCGCGACGTCCCGGATAGGCCAGAAGGAAATGTGGCGTAGAATGGACGTGGATCACCGGATCGCGTCATCGGACGCTTCTATCCGCAATCCGCGGTTCGGGATCGCGCCCCTGATTCGCGCGATGCGCTTGCGCTTGCTGGATGGGACGCGCCCGCGGGGCTTGGGCCCCTTGGGCAGACTCGTTACGCAGGGTCGCGGATGCGGGGGTGCCTACGCCCCGACCGCCAGCCGGCGTTTCGCCTCGCTGCTTGCGGGATCGCGGAGTACATAGCCGCGTCCCCAGACTGTCTCGATGTAGTTCTCGCCCCCGGTGGCCTCGGAGAGTTTCTTGCGAAGCTTGCAGATGAAGACGTCGATGATCTTCAGCTCCGGCTCGTCCATGCCGCCGTAGAGGTGGTTGAGGAACATCTCCTTGGTCAGGGTCGTGCCCTTCCGAAGCGAGAGAAGCTCCAGCATCTGGTATTCCTTGCCAGTCAGGTGCACCGGCTTGTCGTCCACCGCGACGGTCTTGGCGTCGAGGTTCACTGCGAATTTGCCGGTCGAGATGATCGACTGGGCATGCCCCTTGGAGCGGCGCACGATGGCGTGGATGCGCGCAATCAGCTCCTGGCGGTGGAAGGGCTTGGTCATGTAGTCGTCGGCGCCGAATCCGAAGCCCTTGAGCTTGTTCTCGGTGTCGTCCGCGCCGGAGAGGATCAGGATCGGCGTCTCGACCTTGGCAAGGCGAAGCTGGCGGAGAACATCGTGTCCGTTCATGTCCGGCAGGTTGAGGTCAAGAAGAATCAGGTCGTAGTCGTAGAGCTTGGCCAGATCGATGCCTTCCTCGCCGAGATCCGTCGCGTACACGTTCAGATTCGCGTTCTGCAGCATCAGCTCGATGCTTTTAGACGTCGTTGGATCATCTTCGACAAGAAGGATGCGCATGGACTGCTCTCCGTTCTAACCAACCGGCCCTTCGCTACACGCTGGCCACTTAACGCCGGAACGGTTAACGACTGATTACGATAACCCCTCCGTACCAGCTCGCCTTAAAGTTGTCTATACTTCTGAATCGCAGTCACCCGCAATGCGGCGGCACCATGCCGATGCACGGCCGAGCGCCAGAGATCTAGTTCCTCGTCGGACAGGTGGTACATGCTGCAGGCTTCGGTCGGTTCGATCAGGCCGAAGTCCACGGCGGCGACTACGGTCGCCTTGCGCCGGGCGACCCACCGCTTGGTATTGGCCGGTGGCAGATCGGATCGGGTCAACTTAGTTCCGTCCGGCATTACTACGAAGACCGGACCCTTCTCACGACGTATATACACAGTCACACTCCCTTACTCGCACATCACCCACGCAACTACTTACTGTGCCATCCCTTAAATGGCGATGAACCAAGCTCTTGAGCTTGCTTAAGGTTTTACTATATTCCCCTGCATCGCGAGGATGCCCCACACCATGCTTTTGCCACGAGAAGCCCCGCCACTCAATAGCCTCGGTTTACGCAAGGCCCCGGAGGCGACGCGAGTTGTCGTGGCGATGTCGGGTGGCGTGGACAGTTCGGTGGTGGCGGCGATGCTGGCCGAGGAGGGCTATGACGTCGTCGGCGTGACCCTGCAGCTCTATGATCACGGGGCGGCGCTGGCGCGAAAGGGAGCCTGCTGCGCCGGGCGCGATATCCACGATGCGCGGCGGGTGGCGGAGATGATGGGATTTCCGCATTACGTGTTGGATTATGAGGACCGGTTCCGCGAGGCGGTGGTCGAGGAGTTCGCCGATGCCTACCTGGCCGGGGCGACGCCGGTGCCCTGCATTCGCTGCAACGAGCGGGTGAAGTTCCGCGATCTTCTCGAGACAGCGCAAGCTCTCGATGCCGACTGCATGGCGACCGGACACTATATCCGGCGCGTGGAGGGGGCGCATGGGGCGGAGCTGCACCGGGCCGCCGACCCGGCGCGGGACCAGAGCTACTTCCTGTTCTCGACCAGCCGAGAGCAGCTCGATTACCTGCGCTTTCCGCTGGGCGGGCTGGCGTCGAAGGCGGAGACGCGGGCGTTGGCGGCGCGCTACGGGCTGGGCGTTGCGGAAAAGCCGGACAGCCAGGACATCTGCTTCGTGCCGGACGGTTCCTATGCCGCGGTGATCGAGAAGCTGCGGCCGGGGGCGGCCGAGCCGGGGGAGATCGTGCATCTCGACGGGCGTGTGCTCGGGCGGCACGAGGGCGTGATTCGCTTTACAGTCGGACAGCGGCGCGGCCTCGGGATCGGCGGCGGCGAGCCGCTCTTCGTGGTGCGGCTGGACGCGGAGGCGCGCCGGGTCGTCGTCGGCCCGCGCGAGGCGCTGGCGAGCTGGTCAGTCCCGGTTGCGGAGGTGAACTGGCTGGGCGATCGCGACTTCGAGAAGGCGCCGGACGGCGGCTGGGAGGTTGCGGTTCGCGTTCGCTCGACCCGACCGCCGAAGCCGGCGCGCATCCACCCGCTGGGACCCGACCGCGCCCGGGTGGAGCTGCTGGCGCCAGAGGATGGGGTTGCGCCGGGGCAGGCCTGCGTCTTCTATGCAGCGGAGGGCACGCGGGTGCTTGGGGGTGGCTGGATCCGCCGCGAATGAGTTGGACTCTGGGGGTCACGCGTGAACCACCCTTAAGTCATTGATTCAAAGGCGTTTCGTTCGTAAATGCTTTCCTGAAGCGGAAGATCCGGACGAAGGGGGCAGAGGCTGCTATGGTGCTGAACGCCGTCCTGGACCGCATCGACGGCGAGCAGCCGCGGGCGCTGGAACGGCTGTTCCAGTTACTTCGCATCGAGAGCATCTCTACCGACCCTGCCCATGACTGGGCCTGCCGCGAGGCGGCGGACTGGCTGGTGCATGAGCTGAACGACATCGGCTTCGACGCCAGCCGCCGCGATACGCCGGGGCATCCGATGGTGGTGGGGCACGGCGGGGTCGAGGGGCCGCACTTCCTGTTCTATGGTCACTACGACGTCCAGCCGGTTGATCCGCTGGAGCTCTGGGACCATCCGCCCTTCGAGCCGAGGATCGGCGATACCCCGCTTGGCAAGGCGATCTTCGGCCGCGGCGCCTCGGACGACAAGGGGCAGGTGATGACCTTTCTCGAGGCGGTGCGTGCCTGGAAGCAGGTGACCGGGCGCATCCCCGGCAGGCTGACGGTGCTGATCGAGGGCGAGGAGGAGTCGAGTTCGCCCTCGCTGGTGCCGTTCCTCGAGGCGAACGCCGGTGAGATCCGCGCGCGCATGGCGCTGGTCTGCGACACCGGGATGCTCGGGCCCGAGACGCCGGCGATCACCACAATGCTGCGCGGGATCGTCGGCGAGGAGCTGACGATCCATGCCGCCGACCGCGACCTGCATTCGGGCGGCTACGGCGGGGCGGCGATCAATCCGATCCGGGTGCTGGCGAAGATCCTCGCCGGGCTCCACGACGCGCACGGGCGCATCACCCTGCCGGGCTTCTACGACGGGGTCTCCGAACTGCCCGAAGCGATCAGGGCGCAGTGGGAAGGCTTCGGCCTCGGCGCTGAGGCCGTTCTGGGCTCGGTCGGGCTCAGCCATCTCGCGGGCGAGGAGGGCCGCTCGCTCCTGGAGCAGATCTGGTCGCGCCCGACCTGCGACGTCAACGGCATCTGGGGCGGCTACACCGGCAAGGGGTTCAAGACCGTGCTGCCCGCCGAAGCGCACGCCAAGATCAGCTTCCGGCTGGTGGGCGAGCAGGACCCCGCGAGCATCATCGAGAGCTTTCGCACCTACGTGCGCGCAAGCCTGCCTCCCGACTGCAGTGTCAGTTTCGACGGCAAGGATGGGGCACGGGCGGTGACGCTGCGGATCGACCGCCCCGAGTTCGACGCGGCCCGCCGGGCGCTCGACGACGAATGGGCCAACCCGACGGTCTTCGTCGGCAGCGGCGGCTCGATCCCGGTGGTGGGGCACTTCCGCGACGTGCTGGAGATGGACTCGCTGCTGATCGGCTTCGGCCAGAAGGATGACGCCATCCACTCGCCGAACGAGAAGTACGACCTGGCGAGCTTCCACAAGGGCACGCGCAGCTGGGCGCGGGTGCTGGCCGCGCTGACGGCCTAGGGGTCGCGGCGCACGCGGGCGCCGCCACGACGGGTGGGGGCAGGCGCCGAGCCGGAAGCGGCCTCGCGCAGGATCGCGGTCATCGGATGGTCTGGCTGCCGGGCGCCGTAATGGGCAAGAATCTCGGCGATCTCGGCGGCGCCCGCCTGCTGAAGGCCGAGCGCCCAGTCGAGGAAGATGGTGCGACAGTCCGCAGGGCCGATGTCCATGCGGTAGGCCTCGAGGATCAGGCCGCGCGGGTCGGAGGGGAGTTCACCCTTGCCCATTTTCGGGGTCCACGTGGGCGAGGATCCTGCGGGCGGCGGCGAGGTGGGTGTCGAGGGCGGCGATGAGGAGGCTTATCTCGGAGACGTCGAGGGCGTGGGTATAGCCGAGGGCGGCGAGCTCGGGAAAGCTGCCGGCGGGGTAGGTAACGGTGCCGGCCTCGAGGCCGGCGGCGCGGGCGATGCGGGCGACCTCGCGGCCGGCGGCGGCGATGCGCGGGTCGGCGCGGTCGCAGCCGAGGCAGGCGGAAAAGTCGGAGGGTCCGAAGAAGAGCTGGGTGACGCCGGGGAGGGTGGCGATCTCGGGGGCGATGGCGAGGCCGGCGGGGGACTCGATCTGCAGGACGAGGCCGCCCTTCTCGCGCCAGCGGCTGCGGTAGGCGGGGGCGGTGCGGCCCCAGGCGGCGGCGCGGGCGATGCCGGCGCCTTCGCCGCGGCGGCCCTCCGGGCCGTAAGTGGCAGAGGCGGCTAGCCTTTTCGCAGTCTCCAGATCCTCGACGCGCGGGACCATGACGGCGGCGGCGCCGGCGTCGAGTGTGCGCTTGATCCAGCCGTCGCTCGGCTCGGGGATGCGGACGATGGCCGGGGTATCGCCGAGCGCCATCATCATGCGGCTGGCGGTCTCCATGCCGATGACGCTGTGCTCGAGGTCGATGATGACGAAATCGAAGCCGGTGGCGCCGACGATTTCGGCGGCCTCGGGGCTCGGCAGGTTGAGCCAGCAGCCGATCTGGAGGGGTGATGCTTCCATGCGGATTCGGTAGTCGGGCAGGCGGGGGGACGTCAAGGGAGGGTCGAAAAGCCGCTTTGCGGGGAAACGGGGTGTAAGGGGTTGGAATGGCGCGAAAAACGGCACCCAGAAAGCGTATGGAATCCGTATGGAATCCATATGGGTGTTTATATGGGTCCTACGACTGCCTTGGCCTCCCGTCCTCAGTGCTGCACGGTTGCGCGCAGGTCGGCTCGGCGTTCGGAGACGAAACGCGCGAGGCGGGGATCGGCGAAGACGAGGCCGCCGAGCCAGCGCGCGCCCTCGCGGGTGAGGTGCGAGCCGTCGTGGGAGATGAGATGGCCCTCGGGGGTGAAGATCGGGCAGTCCCAGCCGCCGCAGCCGATCGCTTGGAGGTCGACGAGCCGGGCGGGGGGCACCAGCTCGCGCAGGGCTTCGGTCGCGGTACGCATCGCTCCCTTCTGAACAGCCCGGATTTCGGCGAAGCCGGCCGGGTCGGTGCCGACCAGCCGGCGCAGGTTGACCCCGCGGAACGACTTGCCGCCCACGATCAGCACCTCCTGGTCGGGCCGGAAATCGTAGGTGGCGAGCGTTTCGGGCAGCAGCCTGACCGCCCACGGCCGCCAGTTCGCCACGATGATGACGACGTCGGCCTCGCGCGCGAGGGGGACGGTGTGGCGGGTGCCCTTCCAGTCTGCGCAGGCGGCACGATCCGCCGGCTCCTGGAAGTCCGCGGCGCTCGGATCCCCCAGCACGACCTGGCATTCGGTGAAGACGTAGGCGAGGGCGAGCCGGTCCTCCGCGAAGGCGTCGTTCTCGCGCGCCATGTTCCAGAAGTCGAGGGCGTGGCTGTCGCCGAGGACGAGCACCTTGCGCCCGCTCGCCGGCCCCTGGAAGCCGCGCCCGAGGGCATTGCGGTATGGCGCGAGCACATAGGCCGTGCGGCTGTCGCGCGGCTCCAGCAGTTCCTCCTCCAGCACCGAGCGGCCGCCATCCAACCCGTGTGCGGCCGGCAGCGCTGCCGGCAGGCCGATCGCTCCGACGACGAGGGCCACGCTCGCCCAGGCAAGCCGGAGCGGCGCACGCCGGCGGCCGGGATGACGGAAGGGCTGCTCCACGAAGCGCAGGGTGAGCGCCGCAAGGACGAAGGTGACGACCACGAGCAGCGCCATCTCCCGCGTCGTCGGCGGCTCCGCCTGACCGATGCGGGCGAAGGCGAAGAGCGGCTGGTGCCAGAGGTAGGCGCTGTAGCTGACGAGCCCTATCAGCCGGAAGGGCGCCGCCGCCAGGAGCCGGCCGGTGAGCGTGCCGGAGGCACAGCCGACGATGGCGGCCGTACCCGCCACCGGCACGAGGGCGAAGAGGCTCGGGAACGGGGTGCGGGCGTCGTAGAGCAGGATCGAGCCGAGGATGGCCGCGAGGCCCGCCGCTGCGGCGACCTCCGCCACCAGCGGTGCCCGTCCTTGCCGCGGCCCCCGTCCCAGGGTGAGCGCCGCCACCAGCGAGCCGGCCCCGAGTTCCCAGGCGCGGGAGGGCAGCAGGAAGAAGTTCGCCTCGGGCCAGTGGCGCCAGCCGACCTCGGCCAGGGCGAGGCTGGCGAGGCTGACCAGGCCCACTCCCCAGAGCACCGCCCGCGGCCCGCGGCGCCAGAGCAGAAGCAGGAGCAGCGGGAAGAAGACGTAGTACTGTTCCTCGACGGCAAGGCTCCAGGTGTGGAGCAGCGGGTTGTCGTCGGCACTGGGCTGGAAATAGCCGGTGATCTGCAGGAGCCAGAAGTTGGAGACGAAGAAGACGACCGAAACGAGGCCACGGAAGAAGTCGGCGGATTTGTCCGGCATCATGGTGGCCAGCGCCATCGGCACGCAGGCGACGAGCACGACATAGAGTGCGGGCAGGATGCGGCGGGCGCGGCGCTCGTAGAAGCGGCGGATGGAGAAGCGGCCCTCGGCATGCTCGGCGAGAAGGATCGAGGTGATGAGGAAGCCGGAGATGACGAAGAAGACGTCGACGCCGACGAAGCCCCCCGAGACGTGGCTGAACCCGGCGTGAAACAGGATCACCGGCACCACGGCGACGGCCCGCAGGCCGTCGATCTCAGGACGGTAGCGCATTCGCGAAGGCTCCCTCGCACCAACTACTCAAGCGACAGGTGGCAGCACACCTTCGCGAAAACATATTCTATCGGCCCGGCGACGGTTGCGGCAATCCTTGCTTGCAAGGATTTGCTGGAGTGTTGCCCGAGGGTTAACACGGTCTCCTGCCGATCGCAGCGGATCGTTCAGCCTGGCCCGGGCGCCATGGAGGCCGGCAGGGACACTTTGGCTGAGGCGGATGACAGCCACCGGCGCGTCCTCGAGGTGGGCGGCATCGAGCAGGGTCTGTCGGAAGTCTCGGGATCAGGCGGCCAGGCGGGCGGCTTCCTCGAAGAGAATGGCGTGGCGGGTGGCGAGGCGTTCGGGGTCGGTGTCGTAGCCGCCGCCGAGGACCCCGGCCAGCGGGATGCGGCGCTGCCTCGCCCACTGCAGGACCAGCGCGTCGCGGGCGCGCAGGCCGTCGAGAGTGAGGGCGAGGCGGCCGAGGCGGTCGGCCTCGAACGGGTCGACGCCGGCGTTGTAGAAGATCACGTCGGGGCGGAAGGGCTCGGTCAGGGCGAGGGCGTGGGCGAGCGTCTCGAGGTAGGCGCGGTCGGCGAGGCGGTCGGGCAGGGGGAAGTCGAGGTGGGAGACCGCCTTGCGCGCCGGGTAGTTGCGCTCGGCGTGCAGCGAGAGGGTGAGGATATCCTGCCGGCCGGCAAAGATGCGGGCGGTCCCATCGCCCTGGTGGACGTCGCAGTCGACGATCAGGATGCGCGCGGCCACGCCCTCGTCGAGGAGGGCCTGGGCGGCGACCGCCACGTCGTTGAAGACGCAGTAGCCGGCGCCGCCGTCCGGGCCGGCGTGGTGCGAGCCGCCGGCCATGTTGCAGGCGAGGCCATGCTCCAGCGCCAGGCGGGCGGCGAGAAGCGTGCCGGCGGCGGAGAGAAAGGCGCGGCGGGCGACGGCGGCGGTGTTGGGCAGGCCGATGGCGCGCGCCTCGGCCGGGGTGAGGGTCTGGTTCGCTACCCGCTCCACGTAGGCGAGTGCGTGGACGGCAGCCACGCGGGCGACGGTGGCGGGGGCGGGGGAGAGAAAGCCGCCGGCCGGCGGCAGCACGCCGCGGGCCACCAGCGCGCGGCGGAGGTAGCCGTATTTCGACATCGGGAAAGGGTGGCCGAGCCGGAGCGGCGCGACGTAGTCAGGATGGAAGACGATGGGCAGGGTCACCGGGTCGCCAGCCGGGCGGCGATGATGGCGGCGCTGCGCTGGGCGTCGGCGGCGAGGCGGCGGCGGAGGGTGTCGAGGTCGGGCTGGTCGGTGACGTGGAGGACGAGGCGGACGAGGCCCGCACCGGCCGAAGCCGGGTCGATGGTGCGGTCGCTGGCGAGGCGCAGGACCTGCTGCAGCGCCGCGAGCCGCGCCAGCGCGGTTTCGAGGGCGGCGGCGTCGGGGGCGGCGATCCAGCCGAGCTGGCCAAGGCGCGCCAGCATCCGGCGCGGGCTGCGCAGGCCTGCGGCTTCGTGGATCAGCGCGCCGGTCTGGGCGAGGAGCTCGATGTCCATCATCCGGCCGGGACCGAGCTTCACCTCCCAGGGATGGGCGGCGGCGGCTTCGTGCGCCTCGGCAAGGCGGCGGCGCATGTCGGTGGCATCGGCGAGGATGGTGGCGGCGTCGTAGGGGTGGGCAAGGACCGCGGCGATGGCGGCGGCGGTCTCCTCGCCGGGGCGGGTGGGACCGGCGACGACGCGGGCGCGGGTCAGCGCCAGGTGCTCCCAGGTCCAGGCCTCCTCGGCCTGGTAGCGGCGGAAGGCGGGCAGGGCGGTCGCCACCGGTCCGGAGCGGCCGGAGGGGCGCAGGCGCATGTCGACCTTGTAGAGGATGCCCTCGGCGGTCGGTGCCGACAGCGCCGAGATCAGCGCCTGGGTGAGGCGCGAGTAGTAGACCGCGACCGGCAGCGGCCGACGACCGTCGGAGGCCTCGGCGGCCTCGGCGTCGTAGATGACGATGATGTCGAGATCGGAGCTCACCGTCATCTCGCGGCTGCCGAGCTTGCCCATGGCGACGACCACGGCGCCGGCGCCGGGCGGCGGGCCGTGGCGGGTGGCGAAGTCGGTGATCACCACCGGCCAGAGGGCGGCGAGGACGGCCTCGGCGACGGCGGAATAGGCGGCGGCGGCGGCCTCGGGCTCGGCGATGCCGCGCAACAGGTGGACGCCGATGCGGAAGTGCCGCTCGCGCATCCAGACGCGGGCGGCGTTGAGCGCGGTCTCGTAGTCCGGGGCCGCGCGCATCCGCTCGGCGAGGTCGGCGCGAAGTTCGGCGGCGCCGCGCAGCGGGCGGTAGAAGTCGGCGCTGATCACCGCGTCGAGCACGCTGGCGTTGGCGCCGAGATAGCGGGCGAGTTCGGGCGCGCTGCCGCAGATGTCGATCAGGAGGTCGAGGAGCTTGGGGTTCGCCTCCATGAGCGAGAAGATCTGCACTCCGGCGGGGAGGCGCGCCAGGAAGGCGTCGAGCGAGACCAGCGCGTCGTCGGGGCTGGCGGCGCCGGCGATGCGGCGGACGAGCTCGGGCTCCAGGCGGCGGAAGATGCTGCGGGCGCGCTCGCTGCGCAGCGCCGGCAGGCGGCGCCAGCCGGCCATCATCGCCTCGGCACTCGCGGCGTCGGCGAAGACGGCCTCGGGCGGCGGCGCCTCGGCCGGGCGCGCGTCGTGGACGAAGAACGGCTCGGTCAACGCGTTGACGGTATCGAGCCGCTCGACGATCTCGTCCTGCATCGCGGCCATGGGCTTGCCGCAGAAGTCGGCCAGCCGCGCCATGTCGTCCGGGGTCTCGGGCATGCACTGGGTCTGCGCGTCCTCGAGCATCTGCAGCCGATGCTCGAGCTCGCGGTGGGCGATGTAGGCGTGCGAGAGGCTGGCGGCGGTTTCGCTGTCGACCCAGCCCTTGTCGGTCAGAGCCGCGAGTGCCGCCAGCGTTCCGCGCTGGCGCAGCTCGGGGTCGCGGCCGCCGACGATGAGCTGGCGGGTCTGGGTGAAGAACTCGATCTCGCGGATGCCGCCGCGGCCGAGCTTGATGTTGTGGCCCTCGAGGTGGAAGGGGCCGCCGAGACCCTTGTGGGCGCGGATGCGCCGGCGGATGTCCTGGGCGTCCTCGATGGCGGCGAAGTCGAGATGCTTGCGCCAGATGAACGGGCGCAGCCGCTGCAGGAACGCCTCGCCGGCGGCGATGGCGCCGGCGCAGGGACGCGCCTTGATGTAGGCGGCGCGCTCCCAGGTGCGCCCGACGCTCTCGTAGTAGTGCTCGGCCGGGTCGGAGGCGATGCAGACCGGGGTGACCGACGGGTCGGGGCGCAGGCGCAGGTCGACGCGGAAGACGTAGCCGGTGGCGGTGATCTCGGAGAGGAGCTTCACCAGCCGCTGGGTGATGCGGATGAAGCCCTTGCGCAGGTCGGCGAAGTCCTCGGGATCGTGGCGGTGCTCGTCGAAGAGCACGATCAGGTCGATGTCGGAGGAGTAGTTGAGCTCGCCGGCGCCGAGCTTGCCCATGGCCAGGACGAAGATGCCGGCGGCCTCGGGGATGTCGGCCTCGGTGCAGCCGGGCAGCTTGCCACGGGCGATCTCCTCGGCCACCAGTGCGGTGAGCCCGAGCTGCACCGCCCGGTCGGCCAGCGCGCTGAGCGCCGCCGTGACCTCGGCGAGGCCCCAGGCCCCGCCCAGGTCGGCGAGGGCGATGAGGAGTGCCGCGCGCCCGCGGGCGAGGCGCAGGCTGTCGGCGAGGGCGGCCGAGCCTTCGGCCGGCATGGCTTCGAGGAGGGCGGCGAAGGCGTCTTCGGGGGCAGTGTCGAGGGCAGGGCGCAGCCACTCCGCCTCGCGCTGGATGAGCCCGCCAAGGAAGGCCGAGCAGCCGGCCGTCCCCTCCAAGAGTTCCCGCGCCGGCGCGGGAAGATCGCCGAACCGTTCGGCGACCTCCGCCACCTGGCCCGGATCGTGCGGGCGGGGGGCGCGGACGATGCGCTCGGCCAGCGTGCCCGCCATGCGGCTCAGCGGCCTTCGTAGTGCGCGGGGCGCTTCTCGATGAAGGCAGCCACGCCCTCGCGGAAGTCGTGGCTGCGCCCCGCCTCGGCCTGCAGCTCCGCCTCGAGCGCCAGCTGGGCGGCGAGGTCGTTGGCGAGACTTCCGCGCAGCGCGCGCTTGATCAGCCGGTAGGCGACGGCCGGGCCGCCGGCGAGCAGGCGGGCGCGGGCCGCGACCGTCGCGGCGAAATCTTCGTCGGGCACCGCCTGCCAGATCATGCCCCAGGCGGCGGCCTCGTCGGCGCTGACCGGCTCGGCGAAGAGTGCGGCGCCCATGGCGCGGGGGAAGCCTACCTGCCGCGGCAGCCAGTAGGTGCCGCCGGCGTCGGGGATGAGCCCGATGCGGGCGAAGGCCTGGATGAAGACCGCCGACTGCGCGGCGATAACCACATCGCAGGCCAGCGCGAGGTTGGCGCCGGCACCGGCCGCCGGCCCGTTGACCGCTGCGATGGTGGGGATCGGGCAGCCGTAGATCGCCTGCAGCATCGGCTCGTATTCGTCGCGGAGGGTGGCGCCGAGGTCGAGGTCGTCGTTGACCTGCGCCGGGTCTAAATCCTGGCCGGAGCAGAAGCCGCGCCCGGCGCCGGTGATGACCAGCACCCGGGCCCGGTCCGGCGCCGCGGTGACGGCGGCGCGGATCTCCCGCCGCAGCGTGGTGTTCAGGCCGTTCATCACCTGCGGGCGGTTGAGCGTGAGGGTGGCGACGCCGTCCAGGACATCGTAGCGGATCGTATCGAAGCTCATGGAACTGCTCCAGGCGTTGTCTTCCTGAAGGACGATAACTGGCGGGCCGGCCATGGCACAGCCCAATCCCTTCGTCACTCCCGGTTGGCCTGCGAGATCACTGGAGCGTGCGCGACCACACTCCGGGGCGGGAAAGCGGTTTGAAGCGCCGGTTGGCCACCGTTCCCGCAAAATCAGTGCAGAGACGGCGGGCAGCCAGGTTCACTCTGCCGCTTGCCGGTAGATGGATCGCTCGGGCAAACCCTGCGACCAGGTTTCGTTGCACTTGCAGGTAGCTCCGCCGCTAAGGCTACATGATCTGTTTGACGCCCGCATCTGTCCATTTTTCATTACCCTTCTCGCTTTTTACTTTTGTCCTCACACTGTCGGTCCCGGTTACCTTTGGCCCCGCGTCAAAACAGGTCGGGCCGTGGCAATGGCACCCTCTCTCGAGTTTAATTGATATCCGTGGCAGTCGTCATCGGTGGATCGGCATCCGGTCCTTGCGGCGACGCATTTGTAGAGGATTGATGCCATTGCTGCCTTTGTCGTCGACCGCCATCGCCTGGTAGGCATATTTGCCAGCGGTCCGATAGTCGCAGCCGACGGCAACATAGCCGTCGTACGCCGCCTGAAGAGTGAAGGCGCGCTGGAGGTTGTTGCAGTCGATCGAGTCAGGGCCGTTTTCGGCACAGCCGACCTGGTAGATATACTTCAGCGCCTCCCAGATTGGCTTGTAACCGAAACTCACGGGGCTTGTGCCTTGATCGGCGCTGGCAATGAACGCCTTCAGGATCTCCGGGTCTGGTGGAACGTTGTCGGTCCGGGATACGTTCAGGGCATTGAACTCGTCCTTGCCTCCCCCGAGTACGATGATCTCCCGCTTCGAGCTCAGTTCCTTGCTCTTCTTTCTGGAAGTGCTGTCGAATTCTGCGCAAGCCTTGCCGGTCGGACTCACGCCGTTCTGCTCTTCCTTCTTCGCTTCGACGCCCTCCACTTCGGCGCAGGCACTCGCCTTTAGCTTTCGAAGCGCTTCCTCGTCTTTTGAGCTCGAGCTCATCCACATCTGGTACCGGGCGCCCGTCGTCAGGCGAGTAATTATGTGCGAGCCCTGATCCACGAGAAAATCGACATACTGCTTCCAGTCGCCCCCATTTGTCACGTTCTTGGAATCGATGAGGGGTAGCGCCGAGAAACCCTTTAGGAAGCGGTCCGTCATGTTGACCGCGTCAAGGCATGTGTCGTTGTGCTCGATATCTATGTTCCTTTTCTTGACCGTAATATCAAGTACAACTGATTTAAATGTGTTGGTTGTCGAAGACTCGGCATTCGTAGTTAATTTTGCAGAAGCCTTCATCGATAGAATTTTGCTGCTCCGGCTGCCTTCGATGCTGGATTCCGTGGAGACATGATCCGTGAATGCAGACATGCTCTCGAACTCGCTAAATTCGTTCCTGGATCGGGGATCATTGTCATATATCCTTACGCAGCCACCGATCTTAAGGTCCTTCAGAAATTCGCGCCCCTTCGGCGCGTCCACGGCGTTCTGGCTGGGCAGGTAGACCAACTGCCCCAAGTAGGGGCACTTTCCATCCGGGCAGACGGCAGAGACCTGCTCTCCGGCGGGTACCCCGCCAGTGAGTGGCGATTCCCACTCCTGAAGCGGCAATTCTATTGGCCTTGACGCGTCTGCATAGGCGCGGGGCAAAGTCATCGAAGTGACCAAGCAAGAGCATGCAATCGCTGAAACGATGGGGAGACGTATGTTCACGAGAAGTTCTCCGTGGTCAGCAACGAACAAACACACCCACGGAAAGACGCACCAACTCGCAGCAGATGAGCGAGACTACTTCAAAATCGCGCGGCAATCCTAAGCTGAATCGGGAAAACGCGCAACGATTGTCTGCTGGTACACCGGAGAGCCCTCTACTCGCCGATGATCGAGTGCAGGCGATCTTCCTCCTCCGGCGTCAACGGCGGGCGCGGCGATGGCACCGCCCTGGCCCGGCGGCGGATGAAGGCGAAGGCGAGGCCGCCCCCGGCGAGCAGGATCACCGGGCCGGCGAGCCAGAGCGGCGCGTTGGCCGGTGTCATCGGCGGGCGGAACAGCACGAACTCGCCGTAGCGGTCGACCACGAAGGCCAGCACCTCGTCGTCGGTGTCGCCGGCGGTGATGCGCTCGCGCACGAGGAGCCGCAGGTCGCGGGCGATCTCGGCGTTCGATTCGTCGATCGACTCGCTCTGGCAGACGACGCAGCGCAGCTCCTTGGTGATCGCGCGCGCTCGTGCCTCCAGCGCCGGGTCGGGGAGCATCTCGTCGGGCTGCACCGCGAATGCGCCGAGCGGCGCGAGGCAGAGCGCGAGGATTAGGAGAGCGCGGCGCGCTGCCTCCGAGCGGAGACAGCAGTCGACAAGGGCAGCGGCCGGCCCGAGGGGGGGCCGCGGGGGGCGGGTCGGCCGCTGCCCGGGGCAAGCCCCGGGCGAAGGGGATCGGCACGAGGGGCCGCTCATTCCGCCGGCACCGCCGCGCTCGGCGGTGTGGCCTTGCGCGCCGGCGCCCCCACCCGGTAGCGGCGGTCGGTGAGGCTCACGATGCCGCCCGCGGCCATGATCAGCGCGCCGGCCCAGATCCAGTTGGCGTAGGGCTTCACGTAGGTGCGCAGCGCCCAGGCCCCGTCCGGTTGCGGGTCGCCGAGGGCGACGTAGAGGTCACGCCGCAGGCCGCGGTCGATGCCGGCCTCGGTGGTGGCCATGCCCTGCACGTCGTAGAGGCGCTTCTCCGGGTGCAGCGTGCCGACCTCGCGGCCGCCCTTCAGGATGGTCACGGTGGCGCGCTGGATCGTGTAGTTGGGGCCGCGCGCATCGGCCTCGCCGTCGAAGCGCAGCTCGTAGCCGGCGATGGGGAAGCTGTCGCCGGGCTTCACGGCGCGGATGTCCTCGAGCGCCCAGGCGGTGACCGCGGCGACGCCCCAGATCGAAACCCCGAGCCCGGCGTGGGCCAAGGCCTTGCCCCAGTCGGCGCGCGGCAGGTTGCGCGCCCGCCGCAGCGCCGCGCGCGGGCCCGACTGCCCGAGGCGCACGCGCCCGGCGAGATCGGCGAAGGCGCCGAGCACCAGCCAGGCCGCCAGCGCCGCGCCGATCGGCGCCATCATCGATCCGCCGGTCTGCAGCGCCCAGACCAGCGCCGCCAGCGTTACCGCCAGCGCCAGCGGTGCGCGCAGCTGCTGCATGGAGCGCCGCAGGCCGCCGCGCTTCCAGGGCAGGATGGCGAAGGGCGGCAGCACCACCGCCAGCGCCATGATGAAGGGGGTGAAGGCGAGGTCGAAGAAGGGCGGCCCCACCGAGACCTTGCGTCCGGTGAGCACCTCGGCGAGGAGCGGCCACATGGTCCCGAAGAAGACGACCAGCGTCGCCACCACCAGCAGCAGGTTGTTGATCACCAGTCCGCTCTCGCGGCTGACCACGGCGAAGACCGCGTCCGAGCGCAGCAGCGGCGCGCGCCAGGCGTAGAGCATCAGCGACCCGCCGATGAAGGCGCCGAGGATCCAGAGCAGGTAGATGCCGCGCTCGGGGTCGTCGGCGAAGGCGTGTACGGAGGTGATGATGCCGGAGCGGACGATGAAGGCGCCGACGAGGCTGAAGGAGAAGGCGAGGATGGCGAGAAGGATCGTCCAGCTCTTCAGCGTGTCGCGCTTCTCGACCACGATGGCGGAGTGCAGCAGCGCGGCCGAGATCAGCCAGGGCATGAAGCTCACGTTCTCGACCGGGTCCCAGAACCACCAGCCGCCCCAGCCGAGCTCGTAGTAGGCCCAGACCGAGCCCATGGCGATGCCGATGGTGAGGAACACCCAGGCCAGCAGCGTCCAGGGCCTCACCCAGCGCGCCCAGGCGGCATCGACCCGGCCCTCGATCAGCGCGGCGATGGCGAAGGAATAGGCCATCGAGAGGCCGACGTAGCCGAGGTAGAGGAAGGGTGGGTGGAAGGCGAGGCCGGGATCCTGCAGCAGCGGGTTGAGATCGTTGCCGTCGGGGGGAGGCACTGCCAGCCGCAGGAACGGGTTCGAGGTGAGCAGGATGAAGCCGAAGAAGGCCACGGCGATCGTCGCCTGCACCGAGAGGACCCGGGCGCGCAGGGAGGGGGGCAGGTTGCCGCCCCAGACCGCGACCATGGCGCCGAAGAGGGTGAGGATGAGCATCCAGAGCAGCATCGACCCCTCGTGGTTGCCCCAAGTCCCGGCCAGCTTGTAGATCATCGGCTGCGCCGAGTTCGAGTTGAGCGCCACCAGCCGAACCGAAAAGTCGGAAACCGCGAAGGCGTGCATCAGCGCCGCGAAGGCGGCGAGCGTCAGGGCGAACTGCACGATTGCGGCAGGCACCGCCAGCCGCATCCAGTCGGCCCAGCCGCGGGCGGCGCCGATCATCGGCACCGTCATCTGCACGACCGCGACGAGGAAGGCGAGAATGAGGGCGAGATGCCCCAGTTCGACGATCATGTGCGCTCCAGGCTCGGCGCGGCACTATGGGGTGAAACGGGGGTAGAGGCAATTTGCATCGCCGTGACGGCCCCTCTTTGGGACCGACCGGCCGCATGATAGGCTTGCTCCCAAAAGGGGGGAGATCAGACGATGTCGGAGCAAGCCGTCGACGTGGGCCGCCACCGTGTGACCCTGGCCCTGCGGGACACCGTCGGTCCGCCCACGCCCTACACGATGCTGCTCGGCGAAAGCCTTCCGGAGCTAGGCGGGGAGGTGGCCGTCGACATCGGCACCGGATCCGGGGTGCTGGCGATCGTGGCCTGCCTGCAGGGGGCCTCCAAGGTGTATATCCTCGACACCAATCCGGCGGCCATCGCGGCGGCGCTGGACAATGCGGCGCGAAACGGAGTCGGTGGCAGGCTGGTACCGCTCGCCATCGGCGCGTCCATGATCCCGCTGCCCGAAGGCGAGAAAGTCGGGGTGGTGATCTCCAACCCGGCCCAGTTGCCGCTGCCGCAGGCGGCGGAGGCGCTCAGCCCTTACTATGCCGGTCGGGACGGGCGACGGATGATCGACGCGGTCATCGCGGCGGCGCCCGCAGCGCTGGCGCCGGGCGGGCGGTTGCTGATGCTGCAGAACTCGGAGACGGATTGTCCCAAGAGCATGGCGATGATGCGGTCGGTCGGCCTGGAGCCGAGGGTGCTGGCGGAGCGAACGCTCGAGTTGCGGCCGCTGTTCGATCGCGACTGGCTCGACGAACTTGGTGGTGTCGAGCGCGGACTCTACTCCGTTCGCAACGGGCGGGCGTACGAGACGATCTATGCCATAGAGGCCCGCGCGGCTTAGCGGGCGCGCCGACGGGAGTTGATCGGGCGCGCGCCGAACCCGCGCGCCCGCACGGCTCAGGACTTCAGGCGCCGCCACTCCTCCACCGCCGCGTTGAAGTCCGGGTGGGTCTCGTCGAGCGCCGCCGGGGCGGGACGTGCCGGCGCTGCCGTCGTGGTCTGCGCGATCGGTGCCGCGAGCGGCTGCGTGGCCACCGCTGCGGCGGCGCGGGCGGCGACGGCGGCCGCGGCCTTGGGCAGGGCGCGGGTGCGCTGGTGGTGCAGCTCGCGGGCGCCGAAGTAGAAGGAGACGATGGCGCCGAGCAGCCACCAGAGCGGCTCGGGCACCAGCTGAAGCCCCTGCATCCGGGTGGAGAAGCCCGCCGGTGCCGCCATGGCGTAGGCGAAGAGGCCAAGCGTGCCGAGCGCGAGCATCGGACGCGGCAGCCGGTTCAGCCCGTCGACGAAGGCGTCCCAGTGGCCGACCGGGACCCTGGTGAACTCGGCCCCGAACTCGGCCACCGTCGCCAGCGCCTGGCGGCCCGCGTCGGCGTCGCGCTCGGCGCGGTTGCCGACGAAGACCTCGGCCACGCCGCCGACGGCCTCGGCCGCCTGTCGGGCGGCGCCACTTGCGCCCAGAATCGTGCTCATCAGCCCCATGCCGCTACCCTCCGGTCGTGGTCGGCGCGGCTGAAATGGAAGCGCGCCGAAATGAATTCCTCCGCCCGGAGTATCCAGCCACCTTTGCCGCCGTCCTTTGCCCGCGCGTACTTGCGGCTGGCGGGGCGCTTGTCGGCGAGGCGGTAGTAGTAGCAGCGCCGGGCGATGCCGTAGGCGTCCACCAGATGCTCGGGTGCCGCGTCCATGGCCTGGCCGACCATGCGGACCGTGATCGGCCCGATCACCCCGTCGTCCTCGAGCGGCAGCCCGAAGCCGGCCATCAGCCGCTGCAGGATGCGAACGGCGTTGGCGCCGGCGTTGACCTGCATGTCGAAGACGCTGGCCTGCAGCGGCTCCGGCAAAAGGTCGATCCGCGGTTCCTGGTAGTAGTGCCGCACGTAGATCTCGGCGGCCTGGTCCGGGGTCAGCGCCTTCACGTCCGCCACGTCGACCTTGCCGTCGCCGGTCAGGTCGACCTTCAGGCCCTGCAGTGTCTTCAGGGTGACGCCGTGCTTGGTGGCCCCACCGGGATCGTCGGGGTCGTTCACGTAGCCCCCCTCGCGACGCACAATTTCCGCCGCAATGCTCTCTACCGAGTGCATCAGCTCTCTCCAGCGATATGTTGGGAAGGCCGCGACCCTGCCACAGAGGCATTAGGATTGCGTTTAGGATGGAGCCGTCGGCGGAGGCTCAGGAGAGGAGGACTCCAGAATGTCCGACTTCAACGTAGGCTTCGTGATCTTCGACGGGATCACGCAACTCGACTTCACCGGCCCGTTCGAAGTCCTGAGCCGGCTCGGGACGCCGCCGTCGATCTCGGTGCCCAGCCGGTTCCCGCAGGCGAAGGTCCACGTCATCGCCAGGACGATGCTGCCGGTCGTCAGCGACCGCGGCCTCGGCATCCTGCCGACCTGCACTTTCGAAGGCTCTCCGCCGCTCGACCTCATCTGCGTACCGGGCGGCGGCGGAGTCGTGGAGGCCCTCGCCGATGGCGAGACGGTCGATTTCATCCGCCGCCAGGGCGAAAGCGCCGGATATGTGACGTCGGTCTGCATGGGTGCCTTTCTTCTAGGGGCGGCCGGATTTCTCAGGGGACGCCGGGCGGCGACGCACTGGGCCTGCGTCGATCTTCTGCCCCTCGTCGGCGCACGCCACGAAAGGGCGCGCGTGGTGCGCGACGGCAATGTCATCACCGCCGCCGGGGTTTCGTCGGGGATCGACTTCGCTTTCAGCGTGGTGGCGGAGATCGCCGGTCCCGAGGTAGCGCAGGCGATTCAGCTCGGCATCGAGTACGACCCCAAGCCTCCCTACGACGCCGGGCACCCCGACAAGGCCCCGGCCGACGCCACGACGCTCATGACCAGGCGAAACGAGACCGCCCACGACGGGATACGGCAAGCGCTCAGCAAACTGGGAATGCAGTGACGCCGACCCGGAAGGACCGGGGCGGCGCTTGCCGTTTTCAGCCCCACCAGCGGTGGTAGAGCGCGTTGTCGGTGCCGGGCGCGAAGCAGTCGAGCCGGTTCGAGCCCCAGGCCACGCAGTTGGGGCCGCTCAGGATGATGCCGCCGAGGCCTTCCCAGCCGCCCCAGGCGGTGCCGTCCCACCAGCGGTGCCACATGGCGTTGTCGGTACCGCGGGCGAAGCAGTCGAGCCAATTCGAGCCCCAACTCGTACACGCCGGCTTTTCGATGATGGTGCCGCCCAGGCTCTCCCAGCCGCCCCAGCCGGCGCCGTCCCACCAGCGGTGCCACATGGCGAGGTCAGTGCCGCGGGCGAAGCAGTCGAGCCGGTTCGGCCCCCAGGCCACGCAGTCGGGCTTGTCGATGATGGTGCCGCCGAGGCTCTCCCAGCCGCCCCAGGCCGCGCCGTCCCACCAGCGGTGCCACATCGCCGCGTCGGTCCCGCGCGCGAAGCAGTCGATGCGGTTCGGCCCCCAGCTGACGCAGTCCGGCGTCTCGAGGATGGTGCCGCCGAGGCTTTCCCAGCCGCCCCAGGCCACGCCGTCCCACCAGCGGTGATACATGGCGTTGTCGGTACCCTTGGCGAAGCAGTCGAGCCGGTTCGGCCCCCAGCTGGTGCAGTCGGGCGCGCCGAGGATGACGCCGCCGAGGCTTTCCCAGCCGCCCCAGGCGGCGCCGTCCCACCAGCGGTGCCACATGGCGTTGTCGGTGCCGCGGGCGAAGCAGTCGATGCGGTTGGTGCCCCAGCTCACGCAGTCGGGGGCGTCCATGATCACGCCGCCGAGGCTTTCCCAGCCGCCCCAAGACGCGCCGTCCCACCAGCGGTGCCACATGGCGTTGTCGGTGCCGCGGGCGAAGCAGTCGATGCGGTTCACCGACCAGCTGACGCAGTCGGGCGCCTCCATGATCGTGCCGTCGAGGAACTCCCAGCCGCCCCAGGACGGCCCGGAGGTGCCGATCTCGCCCTCGATGAAGTTGCGGATCGTCGGGTTCGACACGTGGGTGTAGACGCCGAAGAGGTTCGGCCGGGCGCAGCCGCTCCCCCAGCTCACGATGCCGGTGAGGATGCCGTTGTCAGGCCCGCGGGTGAGCGGGCCGCCCAAGTCGCCCTGGCAGCTGTCTCGCCCGCCGGCGTCGAGCCCGGCGCAGATCATGCTGGGCAGGATCTGGCCGTTGTAGGAATTGGCGTCGTTGCAGGTGCCGATGTCGACCAGCGGCACGAGCACCCGGCGCAGGTCGATGGGGCTGGTGCCGCCCTCCGTCAGCGTTCCCCAGCCGGTGACCAGGAGATTGCCGCCCACCGGGCCATCCTCGGTGGCAAGCGTCGCCAGCGGCGCGCCGACCGCCTCGGTGGCCAGCTCCCAGACCGCGACGTCATTGTCGAAGGTGGAGCTGTTCCAGCTCGGATGGATGGTGATGCGGGTGACGTTGCGCCGGTCGCCCGAGCCGTCGAGGAGCCGCGCCCCGGTCAGCACCTGCACCTGCGGCGCGGTGACGAAGTCGCTGCAATGGGCGGCGGTGACCACCATGTTCGGCCGCACCAGCGTGCCGCCGCAGAACTGCGCCGAGGCGTTGCTCGGCTGCGAGGCCATGAGCAGCGCCACTTGGAACGGGTTGTCCGTCGCCGACGCCACGCTGCCGCCGACGATGCGCGGCCGGATCAGGCTCATGATCTCCTCGCCTGACACCGCCTGGCCTTCCGTCCCGATCGCGCGCAGGTTCTGCGCCGCGACGCGCGAGGTGACGAAGTCGCGCATCCAGTTGGACGGCTCGTCGGTCTGTGCCGCCGCCGGCCCGCCAAGGGCCCCGCCGACGAGAACGCACAGCGCAAGAGCGCTGGCGACGCTTCTGGCTTCTATCATTTTCGATCCCCATAGACTGCTTACGCAAATCACGGGCAGGTCCCGAGGCCGCCGCTTCACTGCCCAGATCCGGACCCGACAGGGGAACAATCACTCGGAATGTCACGGCGCGATAAAAAGGTCTTGGGCAAGAAAATACGGGCCGGCCCGCGGTCATCCTACCACAGGCGCGCGATTCGAGACACGCGGGAAAAAGCGCCGCCGCGTCAGCTCCCGGGCTCCCGGGCGGCCTCCTCCGGTCGGAAGTGGCCCTCGGCCTTCAGCGCGTCGGCGACTTCCTTGGGCATGTACTGCTCGTCGTGCTTGGCGAGGATCTCGCTGGCGACGAAGGTGTCGCCTTCCAGCCGGCCGGTGGCGATCACCCCCTGGCCCTCGCGGAAGAGATCGGGCGGGATGCCGGCAAAGATCACCGGCAGGCTGGCGCCGCCGTCGGTCACGGAAAATCGCACCTCGCCACCCTCGCGCACCACCGAGCCGTCCTCCACCAGCCCGCCGAGACGGAACCGCTCGCCGTCGCGCGGGGGGTGGGTGGCGAGCTGGCTCGGGCTGCGGAAGAACTCGATCCCGTCGCGCATGGCGTAGCCCACGAGCGCCGTGGCGCAGGCCAGCAGAACTGCCGCCGCAATGACAAACTGGATGCGCCTGCGTTTCTTCAGGCCCGTGGCCATGGCGCTCCTATCCCCGTTCCGCGTGCCCGAGCTGGTTGAGCGCCGCGTTCACCTCGGCGCCGAATATAATCGTGAGCCCGGTGAGATAGAAGAACATCAGCGTGATGATGACCCCGGCGAGCGTTCCGTAGGTCACCGTGTAGCTCGGGGTGAAGCTCAGGTAGATGGAGAAGCCCGAGGCGGCGGCCACCCAGAGCACGGTGGTCACGATGACGCCGGGCCAGAGCCGCGAGGTCTTGATGTGCCGTCCCGGCAGCACCCGGTGCATGATCAGGAGAAAGCCGATGAAGACCAGAACCCCGAAGAAGCTAGTGGTGTAGGTGGCGACGGCCGGAACCGGCACCTGCAGCACGTTTTCGACGAAGCGCAGGATCAGCGGCATGAACAGGATGGTGATCCCGAGCAGCGCCGCCACGATGGCGCCGAGAAAGACCATGCCGATGGCCAGCGCCCGGTTGTGGATGAAGCCGCGCGGGTCGGGAACGGCGTAGGCGCGGTCGAAGGCGATCCGGAAAGCCTCCACCGCGCTCGAGGCCACCCAGATGGCGAAGACCGCCGACAGCGTCAGCACCTCGCCGCTCTGCTTGTTGAGCACTTCCTGCACTACCGGCGACAGCGTCTGCGCCACGTGGGCCGGGGCGATTTCGAACAGCGACTCGATGATAGTGTCCGAACGCTCCGGGCCTACCATGATGCCGGTCAGCGTCGCCGCGAAGATGAGGAACGGAAACAGCGACAGGAGGCCGGAGAAGGCGATAAAGCCGGACATGGACCAGCCGTCGTTGCGGTTGAACCGGTCCCAGGCGACCCAGAGGACGCGAAAGGCGCGCTTGACCCGCCTCACGGAAAGAGGGGCGCCGCCATCAGCCCCATGGTCTCCGGCAGACCCAGCATCAGGTTGGCGTTCTGCACCGCCTGGCCCGACGATCCCTTGGTCAGGTTGTCGAGGGCCGAGAAGACCATCACTCGTCCCGGCCGCCGGTCGGGGATGACGCCGAGGTGGACGAAGTTCGATCCCCGCACGTGCCGCGTCGCCGGCGCCTCGCCGAGGGGCAGCATCACCACGAAGGGCTCGTCCGCGTAGGCCGCGGCCAGCGCCGCGTGGATGGCCTCGGCCTCGCCGCGCACGTAGATCGTGGCGAGGATGCCGCGGTTCTGCGGCAGCAGATGCGGCACGAAGGTCACCTCGACCTTGCGACCTGCGGCCTTGGTGAACTCCTGGTCGAATTCGGCCAGGTGCCGGTGCTTGGCGACGTTGTAGGCGTGAAACCCTTCCGAGACCTCCGAGTGAAGCATCCCTTCCTTGGGCGAGCGGCCGGCGCCGGAGACGCCGGTGGCAAGGTCGATGATGATGTCGTCGGGGTCGATCACCTGCGCGCGTAGCAGCGGCAGGATGCCGTACATCCCGGTCGCCGCGTTGCAGCCGGTGCCGGCCACCAGCCGCGCGCCGCGGATCTCGTCGCGGTAGAACTCGGTCAGCCCGTAGACGGCCTCCGCCTGCAGGTCGAGCGCCATGTGGGGATGGCCGTACCAGTGCGCGTAGACCGCCGGATCGCGCAGCCGGAAGTCGGCGGAGAGATCGACGATCTTCAGATCCCGCGGCAGCTTCGCCACCACCTCCTGCGTCGTCGCGTGGGGCAGGGCGCAGAAGGCGAGGTCGATCCCCGCCCAGTCCACGGCGTCGATGGTGGTGAGCGTGGGCAGCGCGAGGTGGCGCAAGTGCGGGAACACCTCGCCCATGCTCTGGCCGGCCTTGCGGTCGGCGGTCATGGCGGCGATGCGCGTGCCCGGGTGCGTGGCGATCAGCCGCACCAATTCGGCACCGGTGTAGCCGCTCGCGCCCAGGATCGCGACATCGTGAATCTCACTCATGGCATACCCTCGGCACCGACCACCCGGGGGCTCCGTTTACGGCAAAGGCGGCGGACGTTCAATGTGTGGCCGGGCCACGCTCTGGCCACGGCCGGTCACGCCCCGGCGAAGGGCAGCGCGTGTCCGGTGAAGACCGCCGCCCGCGCCCCCACCGCCGCCGGATCGCCGGTGGTCAGATAGCGTACCGCGCCGCGCCCGCCGCGGTACTCCGGATGCCGGCGGAGATAGTCGGTCAGGCTCTGTGCCACCAGCGCCGGCTGCGAGACCAGCGCCGTCGCCGGCGGCAATGTCGCGCGGAAGGCGGCCTCGACCAGCGGATAGTGGGTGCAGCCGAGCACCGCCGACTGCGGCGCCGGCAGCCGGGCGAGGAGCGCCTCCACGTGCTCGCGCGCCACCCCCGCCGCCCGCTCCAGGTCTCCCGCCTCGATCGCCTCCACCAGCCCGGTGCAGGCCTGCGGCACCACCGCCACGTCGCGCGCCCGGAAGCGCAGTTCGCGCGGGAAGGCGCCGCTCCGCACCGTCGCCGGCGTGGCGAAGAGCGCCACATCGCGCAGGCCGGTGTGGGTCGGCGGCGCGTTGTCGCCCCAGTCGCGCCGGGTCAGATGCTCGATCACCGGCACGAAGACGCCGAGCACCCGGTGCGCCCTGGGGTTCAGCCAGTTCACCTGCAGATCGTGCAGCGCCACCGCCGAGGCGGTGTTGCAGGCAAGGATCACCAGGCCGCAGTCTTCGGCGAACAGCCGCTCCACGCCGGCGATGGTCAGCTCGTAGATCTCGGCCGGCGACTTCCAGCCGTAGGGCGCGTTGGCATTGTCGCCGAGATAGACGAAATCCTGCTCCGGCAGCGCGCGAGTGAGAGCGCCGAGGATCGTCAGCCCGCCCAGGCCGCTGTCGAAAACCCCGATCGGCATCGCTCAGCGCGCGTCCTCGAACTCGAAGCCGTAGCTCAGGTCGCGGATCGGTGTCGGCGACAGGCGGTAGGTCTCGGTACGCAAAAGGTCCATCAGCGCCCGGGCGTCGCGCGCATGCGCCGCCAGCGCGGCGGGATCGAGCGGCCGGCCCACGACGACCCGCACCGGCTCGCCGACCCGTGTCTTGAACTCGTTGACCAGGAGCGCCATGCGCAAGGTGTAGTGCAGATGGCTGGCGAGTTGGAAGAGCCGGCTGTTGTGCCCTTCGAAGAAGACCGGCACCACCGTCGCGCCCGACTTGGCGATCAGCCGCGCGGTGAACCGCCGCCAGCCCGGATCCATCGGCCGGCCGAAGGGCTTGAGCGCAGTGGACACGGTGCCGCCGGGAAAGATGCCGATGCAGCCGCCGCTCGCCAGGTAGTCGAGCGCCGCCTTGCGCGTCTCAACGTTCAGCGCGGTCGCCTCGCGGGTCTCTTCGAAGCTGATCGGCAGAATGACCCGGTCGGGCTCCGTGGCCTTGCGGAAGACGCGATGGGCGAGGATGCGGAAGTCGCTGCGGGTGACCGACAGGATATGGCCCAGCATCAGCCCGTCGAGGATGCCGTAGGGGTGGTTCGAGATCACCACCAACGGCCCCTCGCGGAGAATATTCGCGAGGCTGCCGCCGATCACTTGCAGCGACAGCGCGTAGCGTTCGACCATCACCTCCCAGAAGTCGCGGCCCGCCGCCACCTCGCGGTCGTAGTCGCGGGCCATGCGGATCAGCGACAGCCGCCCGGTCAGGTTCTCCACCGAGCGAATGAGCGCGCGCCCGGCGCGGGTCGAGGCCGAGGAGGCGTAGCTGATTTCGCGGGCGATGCTCGGGAGATGCGGCTTCATCGGGACATGGCGGGCCAGGCGGACGTCATAATATCAGTGCCCCGGACAACACAACAACGGATCCCGTCACCGTACTGTCACACTATAGGTTGTCTCGTGGCAGCCCTACGCCTGCCACACTGCCGTCTGAGCACGTTTCATCCGGTCCCAAATCTTGCGGTAAAAGAACAAATACAGCATAGATAGAGGCTCACGCCCTTTCATTCCGTCTCATCCGGCCCTATGATTAATGATGGTAACGGTGATGGGACAAGACCTTGCCAAAGCTCACGGTTCGAAAGGTCGAAACGCTCCGCAAAGTCGGCATGCACAACGATGGCGATGGGCTCTACCTTCGTGTCTCGGACAGGGGCGCGAAGTCTTGGATTCTCAGGACCGTGGTGCATTCAAAGCGCCGCGATATCGGGTTGGGGTCGGTTTCCATGGTCGGCCTAGCCGAAGCTCGAGACCAAGCGCGGGCGCTTCGCAAAGTGGCGCGGCAGGGAGGAGATCCGTTCGCTTACCGCTGAAGGGAGAGCCTCACCTTCGAGGAAGCAACGGGGAAGGTGCACGAAAGCCTAAAGCCCACGTGGCGCAACCCGAAACACACAATGCTTTGGCTTTCGACGTTGGAAACATACGCCTTCCCATCGCTTCGATCACGCCCGATCGACACGATCGGCACCGCTGACGACTTGACTGTGCTTTCGCCAATCTGGACCGAAAAGCATGAGACCGCGAAACGTGTGAAGCAACGCCTGGCGACTATCTTCGATTGGGCGAAGGGCGCCGGCCACTATCCACACGAGAACCCCGTCAACGGGGTGAAGAAGGCCCTGCCGCCGGTCAAGCGCCGTGTCGAGCATCGGGCGGCGATGGATTGGCGCGAGGTTCCGGCTTTTATGAAGGAGCTCGCTGCGCGCGAGGGTGTGTCGGCCCGCTGCCTTGAGTTCCTGATTCTCACAGCTGCACGCTCAATCGAGGCGCGCGGTGCTCGGTGGGATGAGATCAGCGGCGAAGTCTGGACGGTGCCAGCGGAGCGTATGAAGCGGGGCATCCCCCATCGCGTGCCCCTTAGTGCGGAGGCGCTTCGGCTCATCGAGCCCCTCCGCGCGCTGAATCCCGACTGGGAGCCGGCAACAAGGCCCCAGCGCTGTCAGTCATGGTCTTCGCAAGCCTCCTGATGCGGATGAAGCGTACGGGCTTCACTGTCCATGGGTTCCGCTCGGCATTCCGGGACTGGGCGTCGGAAAGCGCCTACGCGGCTCGTGAGGTCGCCGAAGCCGCGTTGTCCCATGCAGTCGGCAATGAGGCAGAGCAGGCGTATGCGCGGTCAGATTTGTTCGACCGACGGCGAGAGCTGATGCAGGCATGGGCAACCTACGTTTGGAAGGATCGCGATGGTGTTGAGGACATCCTGGATGGAGGAGCCGGCAATGCTCGCTGACAACTTGGGCAGGGCGGAGGACGCTGAACCTCTCCCCGCTTTGATAGATGAAGAGCGGCTGCGTCTCTTTTGCAAGAAAATCGGTCTGACGGATGCACCTATATTTGTCTCTCCAAAGGCGTTCGGAGGCCATCCGAGTAACCGGGTTGCGGCGACCTGGATACTCATTGGCGTGCGCTTGGCCTTGTCTGGTCAAAAGAGTAAATCGAAACCTAATAGAAGAACGGGAGCGCCGCGGAAGCGCCGTACCCATGGTCTGGTTTGCTCTAACGACGTGGACGAACAACGAGGGCTCATAGTTGACACCATCAAAGCCAAGCACGCCGATCTCTCTGATTCAAAGATCGTCCGGGATCTCATGAGCCACGGCCGCTTTCGCGCTCCCTTGACAGCATGTTTTCTGGATTGGCTAGCTTTGATCACGGCACGGAGCAAGGTCTTCTCTCGTCCGTTTCGCGTGGTCGGCGCAAAAGCCGATCCATAGTGCGCGACCTCAAGCCGGGTTGAGCGCAACACCCGGTACCGCGTCATTCCAATGACGATACCGGCCCTCGCCGGTACACAGGGTGGAGGTCGGCGCAGTCCTCCTGCGCGGCAGGGGCTCCGTTCAAGTCGATCCCCAAGAGGGGGCTGCGCCCTCTTTACCTCTTCACCGCTCCGCCGTTGCCTGAAGGCCGGCCGGAGCCGCATCATGCCTTTGGGGGGAGGAGGATGCTGAAGCTCTGGAGGCTGTACCGCTCGGCGGTGGTGACCCCTGAAGCGCTGGCGTGGCACCACGGCAGGCGCGGCGTCGCCATGGCCCGGAGCGCCGCTGAGGGGCCGCACAAGAGCCTTCTGGAGGCCCTGCAGGCGCGTATGCCATGCTGGTGAAGCTCTACGGCGAGCCTATGGGCCGGAAGGGGCATGAGCGGAAGTATTCCCCCGCCGAGTGCGTCGGCGCGCGGAAGGAATGGATCAGCGGCGAGCCGGAGAAGGCCCTAGTGGATTGATCGGATCGAAAGAGTCCGATTGGCAATTCCGTATCGCGCTGTGACGTGCGAGTCTACTGCATGCGCAGCGGCATCTCCTTCACGCCTTCGTCCCGCGACCGTCAGCGATTGCAGGCGATCGTCGCGGACCCCAAGAGCCCGCAGAAGCACGTCTGGCGGGCGCGTATCGTGCTTCTGAGCGGCGACGGCCTCGGCACCTCGGCGATCATGACCGAGACCGGCAAGTCCAAGACCTGCGTGTGGCGTTGGCAGGAGCGGTTCATGCACGAAGGCGTCGACGGCCTGCTGCGCGACCGGTCGCGTCCGCCCGGCAAGGCGCCGGTCCCGCCGGAGCGCGTCGCCGAGATCGTCCGCCTGACGCAGGAGCCCCCGCCGTTCGAGGCGACCCACTGGACGTTGCGGGCGATGGCGAAGGTGGCCGGCCTTGCGGCATCGACGGTGCAGGCCATCTGGAAGGCCCATGGTCTCAGCCCGCATCGCTGGCGGCATTTCAAGCTCTCCAACGACCCGGCATTCGCCGAGAAACTCACGGATATCGTCGGCTTGTATGTCGATCCGCCGGCCCATGCCGTGGTGCTGTCGGTCGATGAGAAGTCGCAGATCCAGGCGCTCGACCGCACCCAGCCTGGCCTGCCGATGAAAAAGGGCCGGCTCGGCACGATGACCCATGATTACAAACGCCACGGCACGACGACGCTCTTCGCGGCGCTCAATGTCCTCGACGGCACGGTCATCGGGCAGAACATGCAGCGCCACCGCCATCAGGAGTTCATCCGCTTCCTCAACCGCATCGAGCGCGAGGTGCCGGACAAGTCCATCCACGTCATCCTCGACAAATACGCGGCGCACAAGAAGGACAAGGTCCGCGCCTGGCTCGCCCGCCATCCACGCTGGACCTTCCACTTCACCCCGACATCGTGCTCGTGGCTCAACGCCGTCGAGGGCTTCTTCGCCAAGCTCACCCGGCGCAGGCTCACGCACGGCGTCTTCCATTCCCTCGTCGACCTCCAGGCCGCCATCAACCGCTTCGTCCGCGAATACAATGCCGAAAACCCGAAACCCTTCACCTGGAAAGCCGATCCCGATGACATTATCGCCGCCAGAAACCGAGGGTTCCAAACGTTGGAATCAATCCACTAGTTTCAACCTCTCATGTCGAGCGTCAGAACCTGTCCATGGGGATGCGGCGTTTCACGCGGCTGACCAATGCATTTTCCAAGAAGCTGGAGAACCATCTGCACATGCTCTCGCTCTACTTCGTGCACTACAACTTCTGCCGCATCCACAAGACGCTCCGCATGTCTCCCGCGTTGGCGGCTGGCGTGGCGAGCGACCTTCGGGACGTGGAGTGGATCGTGAGCCTGATTGATGCCCGCGCGCCGAAGCCGAGGCCGCGTGGTCCTTATCGCAAGAATTTAAACTGAGACACTACCGATGGCGGCCAAGCGGTTGTCGGAGCCGTCGTGCAAGGGGGGAGTGGTGGGTAAAAAGATGGCCGATAACCTCAATATCCCCGCTCAGATCGAGCGCCTCCGGGCGGCGCCTCGCTACTCCGCGAAGGCCAAGCGTTCAGGCGAGCGTTGCCAGGGGCCGGCGGTCAAGGGCTGGCGCGTGTGCAGCGTACACGGCGCCCACGGCGTTGCTCCGCGCGGGGTCGAAGCACCCGAACTACAAGCATGGCGGTCGGACTCGCGAAGCGATCGAGGCGAAGCGCTCGCTTGAGGAGCTTCTCCGCGCAGCGCGAGAACTCTGCGACGAAATCTAAGGAGGGAGTCAGAGCAGCGTGGGCGACACCATGGACGAGCAGACAATGCAGGCGCTCAGGCTTCGGCAGGTGCAGGAGCTGACGCAACAGCGAGACGCCGCGATCGACCGGGCGAGGCAAGCGCAGGCCGCCACCGATGCGGGGAGCGGTCAGCTGGCTGACGGCCCATAGACCAAGTACCAGGAACATCGAGACGAAGCGCGAGACTCGAGGAACTTCTCTGGGGCGCTCGCAAGCCAACTCGCGTTCAAACCCAAACCACCTTGCATCGTAGTGCGGATGGCGAAAGGCGTTCGGCAGCAGCTTTTGCCGCTGAGCTTTGACCAACCTCCCTCCGACGGGTAGGCTGCCGCGCGGCGCACGGCGCCGGGTTCGGGGGAGGGAATACTAGATGAGCGGGAAAGTGTTCAGCGTGGGCGATATCGTCGTGCTTCGCTGTGGCGGTCCAAAGATGACGGTAACCGACGTGAGCATCAGTGAGCCGCCCGACAAGCAGAGGATTTGGTGCATTTGGGTCGACGCGAGCAACAGCCTATCGAAGGGTGTATTCCCTTCTGATACTTGCGTTCTTGCCGAGGAACAAACCGCGTAAGTCGCCTCCGGATGGACGGCCCCTCAGGTTTTGACTAGTCCGTCTCTCGGTCGTCGCCCGATGGGCTGAAACCTGCCATACTCCGGTGCCGCGGGTGATGGGGGTCGAAATATGCGCCAGCGCTCGGGGAGCTTGCGCGCTTACACTTGTTGCTGTGGGGCTGTGCCTTGCCGCCGTTTGGGGTATTCCGATCGCGTCCCAAGACCGGGCAACGCTTGAGGCTGTGTTGGATGCTGAATTTGACGCTCGGCCGCTGTCTCACATTGAGAAGCGCGTGCTGCAGCTCGGTCTGACGCTCGACGGCGCCTATTTCGGGCTACTGGACGGCCGCTGGGGCGCGGGTTCACAGGAAGCGGCGGAAGAGGTTGCGGCCCGCACCGATCCTCGCTCACGAGCGGACGGAATCGTGCGGAACTACCACGGGGCGGCCATTGCGAGCCGCGCGATCGACTTCATCACCGAGTATGACCTTTCCTACCGCGGCAGTGGCGCTTGGCAGCACAGGTTCCTGAGCCCGCCTGGCACCTTCTTGGAAGATGCTTCAACCGCGGCCAAGGACCTGGCTCTTCAGTACAGAGGGATTGAGATCAACGTCTTTTGGTGCCTGACCAATACTCCCGTTGACATAAGCTCACATTCGACGTAAAAAATATTTACGCGCGCAATGTTTTTATGATACGAAACGAAATAACAGGAACGGCAAGTGAAGCGCACATCCACATCGACGATCTCGGCACCGTCAAGGTCCGCACCAACGGCGAGATCCCGGTCAAGCACGGCGACGCGGTCTGGCTGACCCCCCAACCCGGCCAAGCTGCACCACTTCGACGCCCCCGGGCTGGCGATCTGACCATGCGCCTCGCCGGAAAATCCGCCCTGGTCACCGGCCGCGCGCGCGGAATCGGCGCCGCTTGCGCCCGCGAGGGCGCTACCATCGCGATCCGCGACATCAATTCGTCGTCTGGACGGCCCCAAGCGCCCAAAATGGCTTCCTTGGGGGCCGCTTACAAAGGAGGGAAAACACAATGACAGCAGACCTGACCGGACTAAGCGCTCTGATCACGGGCGCGGCCGGCGGCATCGGAGAAGCGCTCACGCAAGCGTTCCGTGCCGCCGGTGCGCGACTTACATTGATCGACATCGTTGATTGCAGCGCCCGCGCCAAGGAACTCGGCCCGGAGCACGGCAGCGAAGTCCTGGACCTGCGCGACCCGCCGGCGATCGCCGCCGTTGTCGATCGGATCGGCCGTGATCGCGGAATCGATCTTCTGATCAACAACGCGGGCCTCGGAATGGTGGGCCTGGCCGAGGAGCAGTCGGTCGAGGACTGGGACCGCACCCAGGACATCAACTTGCGCGCGCCATGGCTCATGGCGAAGGCGGCGTTTCCCTATCTCAAGGTGTCGGGGCGCGGTCGAGTGGTCAACATCGCCTCCCAAGCGGGCGTAGTCGCGCTGCTGGAACATGCGGCCTATGGCGCCAGCAAGGCCGGCGTGATCAATCTGACCAAGGTGATCGCTGTGGAATGGGCGCGATACGGCATCACCGCGAACGCGATCTCGCCGACCGTGGTGGACTCGCCCATGGCTCTGGTCGGCTGGTCCGGCGAAAAAGGCGTGCAGGCGCGTCGGGAGATTCCGGTTGGTCGATTTGCCCGTCCATCTGAGATTGCTGCAGGTGCGATCTACTTGTGCACGGAGGAAGCTGCCATCGTCACCGGTGAAAACCTGGTGATGGACGGCGGCTACACCGTTCGATGACAGAGCCAAGGCGATGATCGGTGGCCGCCGTCTCCCGCGCGACGACGGCCACCGTGATCTCGCTCACCGTCGGCGGGCCTGAAATCCTATCGAAACGGCATCACCGTGAGCGCCATTGCGCCCGGCGTCGTTGATGGCACCTCCACACTGGCCGCTCCTGCGATCGGCGTGGAGGTCGAAGTCGTTCTGGCGGAAGAGTGCGCCGGGGCTCAGGCGGAGGCGCGCATGACAAGGCGGGCATCGAGCAGGCACGTGTCCGACTGAACCGAAGCAGACGGCTCATCTCCGATAAGGCTGAAGAGCTTCTCGACGCTCCGCGCCGCAAGGGCCTCGTAATCCTGGGCGACCGTCGTAAGCGCCGGGCAGGTGAAGCGGGAAAGCGGGTGATCGTCGTGCCCAGCGACGCGGAGGTCGCAGCCCGGCTCGATGCCAACCTTGACGCCGTGGGCATAAGCCGCCGCCAGGATCCCGATCGCCAGCCGGTCGTTCGCGCAGAGCACCGTTCGGGACGGAAATCCGCCTTTCGCCAGCAGCCGCTCCGCCAGCCTGTACCCGACCTCCTCAAACCCCCAGCTGGCGCCGCCTGCCGGCGCGACCACCGCCGGCTCGTGGCCGAGGCGCCTCATCGTCGCGGCATAGGCTTCCTTCCGCTCGCCGGCGTTCTGGTTGACCTTCGGCATCTCGACGAAGCACGGCGGCTCGCCCGAGCGGCAGAGATAGTCGACCATCAACGAGATACTCTGACGATTGTCAGTTCCCACAAAGGGGGCTTGATTGCCGATCCGGCTGTCGAGCAAGACGAGCGGCACCTCGCTCCCGAGCTGCTCAATTCTCTTCCGATCCGAAGCTTCCCCAAGAGGCGCGATGATCGCGCCGGATATCTTCAGCGACCGCAGAGTGTCGAGGGCGTTGGCCTCGAGCGTGCTTTCGCCCTGCGAACTCAGCACGATCGCCCAGTATCCGGCCTGCTGGCAGCGCAGCTCGATCTGCCGCACGACCTCGGCGAAGAACGGATCGACGAGATGCGGCACGATGATACCGATGTTGCGCGGGTTCCTGCGGTTGAGGTTCATCGCGAACATGTTAGGGCGGTAGTCGAACTGGGCGAGCGCGCGCTCGATCCTTTCCCGCGTCGACTTCCTGACGCTGTCGGGATCGTGAAAATATCTGGAGACTGTCGGGCGCGAGATTCCGCTTGCGACCGAAAACGCCTCCATGTTCCGGATCTTGCTTGTCATTTCGACTTCCCGTTTCGCGCGAACAGCATACCTAATTGGTTGTGCGAGTAAAGGATAACTGATCGGTGGGGAAATCGCCCGTCCCGAGATCGCAAAGACATGTCGCGGCTATCACGCGCGGAAATAACTTTCCGCACGTAAAGATAAAGATTGTCGCGAGTCGAGAGACGTGGTATCGATCCTGACACTCGGCCGGCTGTTTCGGAGCCCGGTCTGTCTGGCGATCGATATCGATCCAGCACATCGAGGAGAAGCATGAAGAAGGTCATTACCATCGGCGAGATCCTGGTCGAGATCATGGCCACCGAGGTCGGCGTAGGCTTTCTCGAGCCGATCCCGCTCGTCGGTCCGTTCCCATCCGGAGCGCCCGCCATCTTCATCGATCAGGTTGCCAAGCTCGGCCAGCCCTGTGGCCTGATCGGCTGCGTGGGCGACGACGACTTCGGCCGTCTCAACGTCGAGCGACTGCGGCGCGATGGGGCAGATATCTCTGCCATCGCCGTCGATCCCGACCGCCCGACCGGCAGCGCCTTCGTTCGCTACCGCGACGACGGTGCGCGCGACTTCGTCTACAACATCCGCCACAGCGCCAGCGGGGTGATCGCGCCGACCGCAGCGTCCGACGCGCTGATCGAGAGCGCCGATCACCTGCACGTCATGGGCACCGCATTGTCGTCTCCGGCCCTCGCGGCGATGGTTCGCGATGCCTCCGCTCGCATCCGCGCGCGCGGGGGCACGGTCTCCTTCGACCCGAACCTGCGCAAAGAGATCCTCGCGACGCCGGGGATGCGGGATGCACTCGAGGAAGTCCTCGCGCAGACCGACCTTTTCCTCCCGAGCGGCGAAGAGGTCTTCCTCGTCTCGGACGCCACCGACCCCGATATCGCCGTCCGTGAGCTCCTCGCCCGCGGCATCCGCACCATCGTCGTCAAGCGCGGCGCCGGCGGCGCCACGAGCTACGATGCCGCCGGGACATGTGCGGTCCCTGCCTTCCCGGTCAAGGAGATCGACCCGACCGGCGCTGGCGACACCTTCGGTGCCGCCTACGTCACCTTCTGGCTCCGAGACCTGCCGTCCCAGGCGACATTGACCTTGGCCAGCGCCGCAGGCGCTCTCGCAGTTGGGAAGACGGGTCCGATGGAGGGCACCTCTACTCGGGCCGAGCTCGACGCCTTTTTGAACAACCAGACCTCCGAGGTGCTGCCATGACTCGCGACGTCCTCCTCGACCTGCCGAAGCGCCACGCCGCGGGCGACCGGGTCGGGCTGACCTCCGTCTGCTCCGCCCATCCGATCGTCGTCGAGGCCGCCCTCCGCCAGGGCAAGACCGACGAGAGCCCGGTGCTGATCGAGGCAACTTGCAACCAGGTCAACCATCACGGTGGCTACACCGGCATGACCCCCGCCGACTTCCGCGCCTTCGTCGAAGGGATCGCCGACCGGGTCGGCTTCGCCCGCGAGCGTCTGATCCTCGGCGGCGACCATCTCGGGCCGAATCCGTGGAAGCACCTGCCCGTCACCGAGGCCATGGCCGAGGCGCGCACCATGGTCGCAGCCTTCGTCAAGGCGGGCTTCACGAAGGTGCATCTCGACACCAGCATGGGCTGCGCCGGCGAGAGCGTCGCGCTGCCCGACGCCACGACCGCCGAGAGGGCGGCCGATCTCGCCGCGGCCGCGGAGGTGTCGGTCGACGCGGAGGCCTTCCCGCCGCCGGTCTACATCGTCGGCACCGAGGTTCCGGTGCCGGGCGGTGCGCTCGAGGCCCTCGACCACCTGCAGGTGACGAGCCCGGAGGCGGCAGTGGAGACCGTCGAGGTCCACCGCCGCGCCTTCGCAACCCGCGGCCTCGAGGCGGCCTTCGCCCGTGCAATCGGCATCGTCGTTCAGCCCGGCGTCGAGTTCGGCAACGAGGACGTCATCACCTATGATCCGGCGCGGGCGCGCTCGCTCAGCGCCGCGCTCACCTCCATGCCCCAGTTCATCTTCGAGGCGCATTCGACCGACTACCAGCCGCCCGAGGCGCTAGCGGCCCTCGTCCGCGACGGCTTCGCTATCCTGAAGGTCGGCCCCGGCCTGACCTTCGCCCTGCGCGAGGCACTCTACGGCCTCGACCACATCGCCGCGGACCTCGAGGGACGTCCAGGCGCCGTTGAGCTTCAGCCAGCGATGGAGCGCCTGATGGCAGAGAAGCCGGGAAACTGGCAGAAATACTATCACGGCACCCCCGGCGAGCTTCGCCTGCAGCGTCACTTCAGCTACTCTGACCGTATTCGCTACTACTGGCCCGACCCGGAGGCCGCTGCGGCGGTGTTCCGGCTCGAAGCGCGTCTCGACGGTCGAAGGATCCCCGAAACCCTGATCAGCCAACACCTCGCGGCCATCTATCCGAGCGTGGCCGCAGGCGAGATCGAAGCGAAACCTTCGGCGTTGTTGATCGCCTCCGTGCAGAAAGTGCTGTCGATCTACAGGGGTGCGTGCCGTCCCAACTCCTGAAATCGTAGGATTTTCGGTGCCGGACAGCAGGAACGACAATTTCACACTGCGTTGAGACTGGAGGCTGCACGCCTGCTGGCCCGCGGCGGCTATGACCTGTTGATCACCGGATCGAGCGATCGGGTCTTCGACGCAGCCGCCGGGCTGTCATGGTCGCGGTCGCCAGTAAATTCGACGCCCCCGACTTCGCCGAATATGCTCCCCCAGTTCGTTACAAGCCCCTCGGGGTCCGGATCGACAACGACGACCCCAAACCCAACTCCGTTTGAGATTTCTCCAAGATTCGAGATTACGGCGTCATAGCTCACCTCGATGGCCATCACCTCGCCACCGAGAACTCTTCCCGATGCTGCGACTTCGATGTGGCTCCCTGTAGACTCGAAGAAATCGAGCGTCGCCCGAGAATCTCTGACGATAGTTCCCGCCACCCTTACTTCAACATCGGCTATGTATCGTCCCTCTATAAAGCAGGCGTTTGGCATGTCGTCCACGCCAGGGAGGGTTGTGTCCCATGACGTGGTGTAGCTGACGAATGCCACCACGAGCACCGGCGAAGTCCGGGCCGATCAGTCCGCCATGGCTGGCAGGCCGATGGCGGGATCATCGGCGATCGGGGCGATGGTCTCAAGGGTCATGTAGCGGGAGCGCTGGACGGCCCACTCGTCGTTCTGCTCGAGGAGGATGGCGCCGACGAGGCGGGTGATGGCGGCCTCGTTGGGGAAGATGCCGACGACCTCGGTGCGGCGCTTGATCTCGCCGTTGAGCCGCTCGAGCGGGTTTGTGGAGTGCAGCTTTGCCCGGTGCTGCTGGGGAAAGGTCATGTAGGCGAGAACGTCCGGCTCGGCTTCGTCCATCAGCGCGGCGAGCTTCGGCACCTTGGGGCGGAGCTGGTCGGCGACGCGGCGCCATTGCTGTTTCGCGCTGTCGGCATCGTTCTGCGCGAAGGCGGTAGCGACGAAGGCAGAGACGACGCGGCGGCCGCTCTTGCCGGCATGGGCGAGCGCGTTGCGCATGAAGTGGACGCGGCAGCGCTGCCAGCTGGCGCAGAGGATCTTGGCGGTCGCGGCCCTGATGCCCTCGTGGGCATCGGAGATCACGAGCTTGACCCCGCGCAGGCCACGGCGGGCGAGCTTGCGCAGGAAGGCGGTCCAGAAGGGCTCGGCTTCCGAGGGGCCGATGTCCATGCCCAGCACCTCGCGCCGGCCGTCGCTGTTGACGCCGACCGCGACGATCACCGCCACCGAGACGATGCGGCCGTTCTGGCGCACCTTCAGGTAGGTCGCGTCGATCCACAGGTACGGCCAGTCGCCTTCCAGCGGCCGTTCGAGGAACTCCGTCACCCGCTCGTCGATCTCGGTACAGAGCCGGCTCACCTGGCTTTTCGAGATGCCACTCATCCCGAGCGCCTTCACCAGGTCGTCGACCGACCGCGTCGATACGCCGTGGATGTAGGCCTCATGGATCACCGCCGTCAGTGCCTTCTCCGCCATCCGCCGCGGCTCCAGGAAGCCGGGGAAGTACGAGCCCCTCCGCAGCTTCGGGATGCGCAGCTCCACGCTCCCGGCTCGGGTCTCCCACATCCGCTCCCGGTAGCCGTTGCGCTGGACCAGCCGTTCTGGGCTCTTCTCGCCCCAGGCCGCCCCGGTCAGGCCGCCCACCTCCAGCTCCATCAGTCGCTCGGCCGCAAAGCCGATCATCTCGCGCAAGACATCGGCGTCCGGGGTCTTCTCCACCAGCTCGCGCAGGTTCATCATCTCGTCGGTCATCGTGAGGTCTCCGATCAGGTTGGCGTTTGCAAACCCGACCAACACCGACGACCGCGCGATGACCACCGCGTCGCCGCCTGCCTGCCAGCGCGTCAATCCGCGCAGGCAGCCGGCGACGCTACCGTCGAGCTACACCACCACCCGGGACACGACCCCAGGGAGTGGATTCCTAAGGACCACGCCATGATCGGTAGTGATCGAGGTGTCGTCTTCATCCACGTAGAAAGGCTCAAAATAATCAATTGATTCCGAGAACGTGTAGGTCGGCATCTTCCACCCCCATAGACATTCGTGGCGCGAGCGCGCTTTCTGATGTCAAGGCACGCTGGTGCCGGCTTGTCGAGAACTGCAGCATCCCCGGAACGGGCGACGCATGACGAAACTATGGTACGGATGATGGTTGCGCCATTCGCAGCGACCGGTTACCGTATTGATTTCAATGCACTAGCCAGACGCTTTGGCAGCCCCTACGGGAGTCGAACCCGTCTTTCCAGATTGAGAATCTGGCGTCCTAACCGATAGACGAAGGGGCCAGCTGCCGACGCGAATCGCCGTCCTTATAGTGGTACGCCCTACGGGAGTCGAACCCGTCTTGCCAGATTGAAAATCTGGAGTCCTAACCGATAGACGAAGGGCGCGCGTCGCCGGCGTATGTAGCGGCGTGGCTGGGAGGGATCAACCCCGTCTGGCGTGCGGGCCTAGGGCGCCGGCGCCGCATCCTCCACATGCAGCTTGACCCGCACGCGCCCCTGCCACTCGTCGCGCTCCAGGCGCCCGGCCAGGTGCGCGCGGGCTGCGCCGCCGGCGAGAAGGAAGTCGCCGAGCGGTCCCTCCAGCGCGCGGAACGCCACCGCGTCCAGCCGCCCGCCCGGCCCGTCGCCGAGGCTGAGCGCCAGGTGGCTTTCGCCGATCCGCCGGACGCCGGCGATCCGCGCGGCGGCGACGGCGATCCGCGGGGCCGGCGACCCCGCGCCGTATGGACCGGCGGTGGCGATATGCTCGGCCAGTTCCGGCGTCGCCGCCGCGGGGGCGACCACGCCCTCGATGCTCAGGCCCCGCGCCGGCCGTTCCGCCGCGCCTTGTGCCGCCAGCAGCTCGCCCAGCCGCGCCATCGCCGGCTCCAGCTGCTCCGGCGCGAGGCTCAGCCCCGCCGCCATGCGGTGACCGCCGCCGCGCAGGATCATCCCCTCCCGCGCCAGCCGGGCGATGGCGGCGCCGAGGTCGACCCCGTGCACCGAGCGGCCCGACCCCTTGCCCTCGCCGCCGTGAAATCCGATCACCACCGCCGGTCGGTTGAAGGTCTCCTTCAGCCGCGCCGCCACGATCCCGACCACGCCCGGATGCCACGCCTCGCCGGCCGCCCAGACCAGCGGCCCATCCGCCCGCGCCGCCGCCTGCACCTCCGCCTCCAGCCGCACCGCCGCCTCGATCTCGCGCCGCTCGGCGTTCAGGCCGTGCAGCCGCTCGGCCAGCGCCGCCGCCTCGTGCGGGTCGTCGGTGGCGAGGAGCCGCGCCCCGAGGTCGGCGACCCCGATCCGCCCGCCGGCATTCACCCGCGGCCCGAGCACGAAGCCGAGCCCGTAGGTCGAGGGCGCCCCGGTCATCCCCGCCACCGTCGCCAGCGCCGCGATCCCCGGCCGCTGGCCGCGCGCCATCACCGTCAGCCCCTGGCGCACCAGCGCCCGGTTGAGCCCGATCAGCGGCGCCACGTCCGCGACCGTCGCCAGCGCCACGAGATCGAGGAGCGCGAGCAGGTCCGGCCCCGCGGCCCCCTCCGCCCGCGCCAGCCGGTTCGCCGCCACCAGCATCAGGAAGACCACGCCGGCGGCGCAGAGATAGCCCAACGCCCCGTCCTCGTCCTGCCGGTTCGGGTTCACCACCGCGTAGGCCGGCGGCCGGGTCTCGGCGCCGATGTGGTGGTCGAGCACGATCACGTCGCAGCCCGCCGCCGCGATCGGCTCGTGGCTCAGCGTCCCGCAGTCGACGCAGACGATCAGGTCGTGCTCCGCGCCCAGCGCCTGCATCGCCGGCACGTTCGGCCCGTAGCCCTCCTCGATCCGGTCGGGCACGTAGAGCGTGGCGCTCCGCCCCATCTGCCGCAGCCAGGCGAGGACCAGCGCCGCTGACGATCCGCCGTCCACGTCGTAGTCGGCAAAGACCGCGATCCGCTCGCGCCCCTTCACCGCCGCCCAGAACCGCGCCGCCGCCCGGTCCATGTCGCGCAGTCGCGACGGGTCCGGCATCAGGTCGCGCAGCGCCGGTGCGAGGTAGGCCGCCGCCTCGCCGGGCGGGATGCCACGGCGCGCCAGGATGCGCCCGACGATCTCCGGCAGCCCGGTGGTCTGGGCGATGGCCTGGCCCAGGCGGTCTTGCTCCGCCGTCGGCCCCACCCAGCGCCGGCCTGTGACCGAGGCCTCGACGTCGAGGAACGCGGGGAGGAATGCAGGCGATTCGAGCATGGCCGCAGTCATGCCCGCCCGCCGCCCCGCCCGCAATGACGTCGACGTGCGGCCCGCCGCGCATTAGATTGTCGGAAAAGGGGGATCCACATGCCCAAACCCGTCTGCGCGATCCTCGGCGTCGGCCCCGGCAACGGCATGGCCATCGCCCGCAAGTTCGACGCCGAGGGCTATGCCCTCGCGCTTTGCGCCCGCCGCGGCGGCGAGATGGAAACCGCCGCCACCGGCTTCGCGTCGGCCCGCGGCTACGCCGCCGACGTCACCGACCCTGCCGGACTGGAGGCCGCCCTCGCCGCCGCGGCGCGCGACCTCGGCCCGATCGGCACCCTCGTGTACAACGCCGGCTCTGGCGTCTGGGGCACCTTCGACAAGCTCACCGCCGACGACTTCCGCGCCAGCCTGGAGGTCAACGCCGTCGGCCTCTTCTCCGCCGCCCGGGCCGTCGTTCCCGGCATGCGCGCGGCCGGAGGTGGGACGATCGTCGTCATCGGCGCCGGCGCCGCCCTGCGCGGCCGCCCTGGCACCGTCGCCTTCGCCGCTGGCAAGGCGGCGCAGCGCTCGGTGGCCCAGTCGCTCGCCCGCCAGCTCGGGCCGGAGGACATCCACGTCGCCTACGTCGTCCTCGACGGCGTCGTCGACCTGGAGCGGTCGAAGGCGCGCATGCCCGACAAGCCGGCCGAGTTCTTCCTCTCCGCCGCCGGCATCGCCGAGGCGGTCTGGGCGCTCGCGGCACAGGACCGCCAGGCCTGGACCTTCGAGCTCGACCTGCGCCCCTTCGGCGAAAGCTGGTAGCTCAGCCCACCGGCTCGGGCGTCGTCGGCCGGCGCTTCCAGCCGTCGAGCAGCACCGCCGCGATCCCGCTCGCCATCACCAGCACGATGCCGCCGATCGCCAGCGGCGTCGGCAGCGCGCCGAAGACCAGGACCCCCGAGATCACCGCCCAGACGGTGAAGGTGTAGTAGAAGGGCGCCACGACCCGCGTAGGCCCGACCCGGTAGGCCATGAAGATGAAGAAGTGGCCGAACATCAGGAAGAGCCCCGCACCCGCGAGCAGCAGCAGGTGCCGTCCCCCAGGCACCACCCAGCTCTCGAACGCGAGATGCGCCACCCCGGCGACGATCAGCACGATCACCACCGCCGACAGCGCCACCACCAGCCCCGGAACCTCCGGCCCCACCCGCCGCCCGGCGAGATCCCGCGCCGCACCGAGCACGGCGTTGGCAAGCGCCAGCGCCGCATAGACCGAGATGCCGGCACCGGTCGGCTGCGCCACCATCAGCGCGCCGATGAAGCCGCAGCCGACCAGCGCCATCCGGAGCCCGCCCACCCGCTCGCCGAGAAGCAGCGAGGCGCCGAGGATCACGAGCAGCGGCGTCACCTGCGCCAGCGCGCTCGCGTCGGCGATGGGCATGTGCGCCAGCGCCACGACGTAGCAGAGGATCGCCGCCGTCTCGCAGAGATTGCGGAAGACCACCCGCCCCTCGAACATCAGCGGCAGCTGCCGCCCGTAGCCGGCGAGCAGCAGCAGCGGCAGGCCCCAGGCGAAGGCCGCCAGCCCGCGCAGCACCAGCACCTCGTAGGGCGGCAGGCCGACGGTCGCGAGCTTCATCATCGTGTCGTTGATGACGTAGGAGCCGGTCGACACCACCATGAAAAGCGGCCCGCGAAACGGGTGCCCGCCCATGAAGCCGCTCTGCACGTCCCGCCCCTCCGCCTCGCCTGCCCAGCCGGTCCGCGCCGCGGCTCAGCGGTCAACCCTGCCCTCGGGCGGGTCCATCCCGTCCTCCCACCGGCGCGTGTCCGGTCGTCGCGGCCGCCCCGTGACCGTGAGCTGAACCAGGCGGCGTATGGCCGAGGTCAGCCCGAAGCCTGCCGCGCCGATCCAGATCGCAAGGATGACCGCCGCCGCCAGCTCGCCACTCAGCGCCGCCGAGCCGAGCTTCCAGATCGCCACCATGATCCCGGCGGTCCAGAACACAATCCAAATGACCAGAAGGCCGGCGTCGACCCTCCGGCGGCGGTTCCGCGCCACGGCCCTAGTGGTTGCGCTGCCGGTAGTGCAGCCGCCGCACCGAGCCGGTCTTCGACCGCATCAGGATGGTCTCGGTCTCCATCCACTCGCCGTCCCGCCGCGCCCCGCCGACGATCGACCCGTCGGTCACGCCCGTGGCGGCGAAGATCACGTCCTCGGTGACCATGTCGTCGCGCTGGTAGATCCTGTCGAGATCCTTGATGCCAGCGTCGCGCGCCCGCTTGCGCTCGTCGTCATTGCGGAAGAGCAGCCGGCCCATCATCTGCCCGCCCATGCACTTCAGCGCCGCCGCCGCCAGCACCCCCTCCGGCGCGCCGCCCGAGCCCATGTACATGTCGATCCCGGTCTTCTCCGGCTCGGCGCAGTGGATGACGCCGGCCACGTCGCCATCGGTGATCAGCCGGATGCGCGCGCCGGTGGCGCGGATCTCGGCGATCAGCTTCTCGTGCCGCGGCCGCTCCAGCACGCAGACCATCACACCGCTCGCAGAGGTTCCCTTTGCCCGCGCCAGTGCCTGGACCCGCTCGGTGGGGGTCATTTCCAGGTTCACCAGGCCGGTCTGGTAGCCGGGCCCGATCGCCAGCTTGTCCATGTAGACGTCCGGCGCATGCAGCATCGAGCCGCGCGGCCCGAGCGCGATCACCGCCAGCGCGTTCGGCATGTCCTTGGCGGTCAGCGTCGTCCCCTCCAACGGGTCGAGCGCGATGTCGACGGCGGGGCCTTGGCCGCTGCCCACCTCCTCGCCGATGTAGAGCATGGGCGCCTCGTCCCGCTCGCCCTCGCCGATCACCACCACGCCCTGGATGTCGAGAAGGTTGAGCTGCGTGCGCATGGCGTCCACGGCCGCCTGGTCGGCAGCTTTCTCGTCTCCCGTCCCCACCAGCTTCGCCGCGGCGATCGCCGCCGCCTCGGAGACGCGGGCGAGGCCCAGCGACAGCATGCGGTCAGCGAAGATCCTGTCCTCGGACATGGGGAGGCGTCCTTTCCAGCTCGACGGTCTGCGCCATCTAGGCCAACGTGGTCTGCCGGGGCAAGCGCGGATAGCACCCGGCCTGCCGAGGGAGAAACCCGATGGAAATCACCAGAAACGGCTCGCGGCCGTCGGTCCCCGGGCCGGCGGACTACTTCACCGGCCGCGTCCGTCGCGACCCGCTGATCGAGGCGCCCGCGCCCGCGCGCGTGGCCGCCAACAGCGTCACCTTCGAGCCCGGCGCCCGCACCGCCTGGCACACCCACCCGCTCGGCCAGGTGCTCGTCGTGACCGCCGGACTGGGCCGTGCCCGGACCCGCGGCGGCCCTGTCGAGGAGATCCGCCCCGGCGATGTTATCTGGTTCGCCCCCGGCGAGGAGCACTGGCACGGCGCCGGCCCCGACACGGCGATGACCCACATCGCCATCCAGGAGGAGCAGGAGGGCAAGCACGCCGACTGGCTCGAACACGTGATCGAGGCCGACTACCTCGGCTGAGCCGGAGGCGTTGCCGGACCACCGACAACATCTCCGGCGGGGTGGTAGTCGCGACGCGCGATCGTCGGCGCAGATGCGCCAATGCGGCGCTCAGCTCGGCTTACTTATCCGCGAGAAGCTTGTCGACTTCCGCCTTCTTGGTGGCGTCATCCGCATCCGAGGCGAGGATCTGGTTGATATAACCCACGTCCTCCTCGTCGGTCACCTGCGACGTGTCGACCCCGAGCGCCATCAGCTTCTCCGCCGTGCCGTGGTCGAGTTGCACCTGCGCCAGCGCGGCGCCACCCACGGCCAACGACAGCGAGAGAGCGGCCGTGGAGATCAGCGAGTGAATGCGCATCATCTATCCTCCAAAGTTTTTGTGGGCCACGTCGGGCCATTCCCTCTTGAGTCGGACCGGCGGGGCGTGCGGCGGCTTCGAACGCCGCACGCCGGCAGGGTACCGCTTACTGGATGGATTTTCTAAGAAAATCCTCGGCCGCGTTCGTCATGTTGAACGAGGCGTAGCCCTGCGCAGCTCCCAGATGTCATCGTTCGGGCAAGGTCGCGTCACCCGGTCCGAGCGGGCGCTGCATCAGCACCGAGTCCACCCACCGCCCGTGTTTGAAGCCGACCGAGCGCAGCGTTCCCGCCTCCTGGAACCCCGCCCGCGCGTGCATCCGGATCGAGCCGGCATTCCCGCTGTCCCCGATCACTGCCACCATCTGCCGCGCGCCCCAGGCCTCGCTGTCGCGGATAAGTGCCGCCAGCAGCAGCCGTCCGATCCCGCGTCCCGTCGCCCCCGGCCCCACGTAGATGGAATCCTCGACAGTGAAGCGATAGGCGATCCGCGCCCGGTAGGGTCCGGCATAGGCATAGCCCAGAACCCGCCCTTCCGCCTCCGCGACCAGGTGCGGCAGCCCACGCCCCACGATATCCGCCCGCCGCCGCGCCATCTCGGCGGCGTCCGGCGGCACCTCCTCGAAGGAGGCGACGCCATGCAGCACATGGTGAGCGTAGATCTCCCGGATCGCCGCCAGGTCCGCCTCCGCCGAGGGCCGGATCACCGCGCCCGCCGCGCTCGCGCGCCCTCCGCGCGCACGCTCAAACCTCCTCGATCCGGATCGCCACCGGCGCCGCCCGGCAGACGTCGAGCCGCGCGATCGCCGCCAGCGCCCGCGTCCAGCGCCCCCCGCTCGGCCCGGTGGGTCACGATCAGGATCGGTGCCTCCTCGCTCTCGTGCTCCACCTGCCGCATCCGATTGATCGAGATCCCCGCGTCTCCCAGCGCCGCCGCCACCTTCGCCAGCACCCCCGGCGCATCGGCCACCAGGAAGCGCAGGTAGTAGGCCGCCGCCGCGCCGTCCCCCGCCCGCGCCGCCGCCGCGAGGCTCCCCGCCGGCTGGCCGAAGGGCGGGATGACAAGCCCCCGCGCCACGTCGATGATGTCGCCCACGATGGCCGAGGCGGTCGGTCCCTCGCCGGCGCCGGGTCCGCTCATCACGATCCGCCCGACGAAGTCGCCCTCGACCACCACCATGTTGGTGACCCCGGTGAGCTGCCCGAAGGGCGACCCGGCCGGCACCAGGCACGGCTGCATCCGCGCCTCCAGCCCGCCCTCGGTCATCCGCGCCACCCCGAGCAGGCGGATGCGGTAGCCGAGCTCTGCCGCATGCTCGATGTCGGCGAGGCTGACCCGCTCGATCCCCTCGACGCTGATGCCGTCGAAATCCACCCGGCAGCCGAAGGCCGTGGCCGCCAGCAGCGCCAGCTTCTGCGCCGCATCGATCCCGCCCACGTCGAACGACGGATCCGCCTCGGCGTAGCCCAGCCGCTGCGCCGCCTCGAGCACCCGGGCATAGGGCGCGTCCTCGGCCTCCATCCGCGTGAGGATGTAGTTGCAGGTGCCGTTCAGCACGCCCATCAGCCGGGTGACCCGGTTTCCGGCCAGCCCCTCGGTCAGCGCCTTCACCACCGGGATCCCCCCGGCCACCGCCGCCTCGAAGCGCAGGGCCACCTCCGCCGCCTCGGCGGCCTCGGCCAGCGCCTGCCCGTGCCGCGCCAGCATCGCCTTGTTCGCCGTCACGAAATGCTTGCCGCCCGCGATCGCGGCCAGGGCGGTGGCCCTCGCCGGCCCGTCCTCGCCCCCCATCACCTCGACCACGAGATCCACGTCCGCCCGACGCGCCAGCGCGACCGGATCGTCCTCCCAGCCGTAGCCGGTCAGATCCACGCCCCGGTCCCGGTTTCGCGAGCGCGCCGAGACCGCCGCGATCTCCACCGCGCCGCCCGGCCCGCGCGGCGACCGTCTCCCCGTGCGTCTGCAGCATCTTCACCACGCCCGCGCCGACGGTGCCGAGGCCGGCGAGGCCGATACGCAGCGGTTCAGGCATGGAGGTCTCCGGGGCAGGGGGCAGCGACGCGCCTCTCCTAAGCCGCCGCCCTCCGCCTCGCAACGCCCAACTCGTCGGCGTTCAGCCCCGCGCCAGCCGCGCCAGGAGCTCGATCAGCTCCGCCGCCGGGCGGCGGCCGCCCTTGCCGCAGCCGCAGCCGCCCCCGCATCCGCAGGGCCGGCCGCCGTCGCGCGGCGTACAGACGGCCGCGAGACAGGCACGCAGCCGTGCGACGTCCACCCCCGCCTCCTTCAGGCGCCTGAGCAGCCGCTCGCCGATCACGCCCTCCGCCAGCAGGCAGCCGAGCAGACCGCACCAATCCGGAACATCGCCGCCTGGAAATCCGCCGCCGGGGAAATCGCCACCGGGGTAGCCCCCACCTGGCCCGGACCCTCCGGGTCCAGATCCTCCGGGTCCCGATCCTCCAGGACCTGAGCCACCCGGGCCCGATCCACCCGGCCCGTTTCCACCAGGCCCGTTCCCTCCCGGCCCCGAACCGCCTGGCCCGGACCCACCCGGCCCGGAGCCGCCGGGGAAAGTCCCGGTGCCCGGCTGGTCGCCGCCGAGCCAGAGCGCCGCGGTGCGGATCGCCTCGCGGGTGAACGGCTCCTCGCGGCTGGTGCGGCCGGAGGCGAGGAAGCGGCAGGAATAGATCCCCGCCTGCGCCGCGACCCGGTGCGCCTCGAAGCGCCCCGGCTCGGCCGCCACGGCGAGAAGCGGCACTACCATCAGGCTCCCGTCCGGCCGGGTCATCTCCACCCGCACGGTCCCGTAGCCGAGGAACGGCGCGCCATACTCGCTCAGCACCGCCGTCAGCGTCAGTGTCGCGCCGGGCTCCCGGCTGCTCTGGTACACCGCGACCGCCATCCGCAGGTTGGACCATGCCGCCACGCTGGCCGAATAGCGCACGTTCACGTCCGGCGTGCCGGCCCACGCCGACCCCACGTCGTGCGTCGTCGCGACCCCGGCGAACTTGCGGTTCACCGTCAGCAGCAGGTTCCACCGCCCGGCATGCGCCGGCGCCCCGCCGGCGAGAAGCGGCAGCCCCGCGCGCATGAACGCGGTGCGCTCGGTCGTCCGCCCGGTCAGCGAGGCGTTGCTCTGGGCGACGATCTGCCCGTCCGGCGCCTCCAGCGCGATGGCGAGCTGGCTTGCCGGCCGCCCGAGCACCATGGCCGTCACCTCGACATCCGACTCGGTGACATCGAACGGGATCCGGTCGATCACCCCGGGAAAGGCCCGCCCCTCCGGATCGACCACGATGTCCACGTTGTTCACGCCGGCGAGGATCTGCAGGTAGTATTTCTCCAGCAGGAAGGTCTCGTCCGGCCCGATGTTGCCGGTCATCAGCAGATAGCCGCCCGTCCCGCTGGTCAGCGCGTCGAGCGCCGCCGGCTGGATCTGCTCCGCGGTGCCCATGCCGATGGCGAAGACCCGGTTGTCGATCACCGCGTCGGCGACCTCGGCGATATATTTCGCCGCCGTCTCGATGCCGTCGGTCAGGACGATCATCGCCTTGGCATCCCAGGTGCCGACCGCCCCGTCGAGCTTGCTCCGCGCCAGCTCGATCCCGTCCCCGATCGCCGTCATCCCGGAAGGATTCGACGCGTGCGCCGCGATGGCCCCGATAGCTGCGTCACGCCCCCCGGCGCCCCCCGGTGCGCCAGCGACCGCCACGTCCATGATCGGATGCGGGTCCTGGTCATAGGCGTTGATGCCGATGCCGTTGTCGTCCCAGAGCAGGTCCACGAAGGAACTGGCGGAATCCTTCAGCACCTGTTCCTTGGTCCGCCCCTCGTCGGTCGTGCCCAGCATCGACGACGACTTGTCGAAGACGAGCTGCGCCGCGACGCTCGGCCGCGGGATGACGTTGGCGGTCAGCGTCACCGGGAAGTCCTCGCCGGTATCGAGGCAGCGCAGCGTCACCTGCTGCGGCGCCACCGCGCCGACCGCGCCGGAAGTGAAGCGGAACCAGAACCGCGCCGGCCATGGCGAGGGCCCGGCGATCGGCGCCGGCAGCACGACCGGGCTCTCCAGCGCAAAGGGCGCCGTCGGGCTGGTGATCGCCTGGAAGGTCACCGGCAGGCAGCTCGACACGTCGAAGCGCGCCGCGCGCACCACGCTCAGCCCGGTCGGCACGTCGTTGAAGTCGACGGTTGCGGTCGCCAGCGTCACGTTGCCGCTCGGCGCCGGCTGGGCGTATTCGCTCATCACGTCGACGATGACGCCGGTGCAGACCGGACAGAAGGGCTGCGAGGTGTCGCGCATCCGGCAGTTCCACACCGGCCGGTAGACGCCGCAGTGGCTGTACTTGGCCCCCTCGAAGGTGCCCACCACCCCCGCCGCCACCGGGCTCGGCCCCGGATCGGTGCTGGTGCAGTCCGGATTGGCCCGCGTCGGGTTGCCGGGGCCGGCCGTGACCAGCGCCGACCACTTGCAGGCGGTGGGGTCGCTCACCGTGGTGACGTTGGGCTCCGGCGGATCGGGGTCGGGAAAGACGTCGTCCTTGCCATAGTCGTATTCGTCCGCCAGGCCGAACACCGAATGCCCGAGCTCATGGATGGCGACTTCCTTCCAGTCCGAGCCGCCGGTGCTCGAATAGGCGATCTGCCCGCCGCCGCCGCCGCGTTCGCTGTCGTTGACCAGGACGATGATCTGGTCCCATTCGGGCAGCGCGGCCTCGACCGTGTCCTGAACCAGCGTGGTGTTGCCGCCGATCAGCCGCTGGGTCTTGCCGTCGCTGCAGAAGGTCGTGTCGAAATACGTCGCGCGGGTCTGCGGGGTCGCCGGGCCGTCGTTCGTGCAGTCCGGCTTGTCCGCGCCCTGCTCGGTCGAGGTCACGTCCAGGCGGTAGACATTCATCCCGCACTGGATCTCCGGCCGGTCGAACGGCGGCGTGGCGAGGAAGGCATCGACGATCGCCTGCGCGTCCGTAGCGAACTGGCCGAGCTGAGCCGCCTGGTATCCGTCCGAGGTGAAGACCAGGTTCCAGCGCGTCCCCGGCGTCCCTGCGTCGCGGATCTTGGTGATCCCGACCACCATCCCGTCCGCGGCGCTCATTTCCCGTCCTCCGCCCCGCGCTGCACCCGCGGCAGGTCGACCACCAGCACGTCGCGCCGCTCGGGTTCCCCGGTCCGCGCCCGCGACCGTGCGGTCTTCGCCCCGCGGCTGCGTTCCACGACCGCCACGGACAGCGCGCTGGGCAGGTGCGGCACCAGCACCGAGACCTCGCGCCGGCCGGTGACGGGCACCCGCCCGAGCGGTCGCGCCGGATCGCCGGTGGGATATTCCACGGTCTCCGGCAGCAGGTGATCGATGGCGCGGCGGAACAGCACTTCCTTGCCCTTGCCGCGCAGCTCGACCGTCCGGCCGAACCGGTCGGCCGCCTCCCGCGCCTGCCCGGAGGGCAGGCGCTTGTCGAGCCGGCGCAGCGACCGGAGCCGCCACTCTTCGCCGTCGTAAGTCAGGTTCAGTCGCCAGGCTTCGTGCATAATGTGCACTCCGACCTTCCGGTCCGCGAGCCGGTCCGCGAGCGACTCGCTCGCGCTCCGATCAGTCTACGCCTTTTTGCCCGCGCCGTCACCGCTGGCGCCGGACCGGCCTTCCCGCGCCTGCCGCGGGCCCTCCGCCTGCCGAAAACACCCATATGGATTCCATACGGATTCCATACGCTTTCTGGGTGCGATTTTCCCTGCCTTTTCAGGCGCCTGGCCGAATTTCCCGGTTACGCGCGCAAATCCCACGAAAGGGCAGGGCGCCCCGCCTTGCACCGGCCCGCCGCGGCCCATAGATTCCCGCACGCAGAACCCAGACGGGACCCGCCCATGCTCGCCGGCCGCCGGATACTCCTGATCATCGGCGGCGGCATCGCCGCCTACAAGAGCCTCGAGCTCATCCGCCTGCTGCAGAAGGCCGGCGCCTCCGTTACCCCGGTCCTCACCCCCGCCGGCGCGCATTTCGTAACCCAGCTCACCGTCTCCGCCCTCGCCGGCCAGAAGGTGCACGAGCAGCTCTTCGACCTCACCGCCGAGGCCGAGATGGGCCACATCGAGCTCTCCCGCGCCGCCGATCTCGTCGTCGTCGCCCCCGCCACCGCCGACCTGATAGCAAGGCTTGCCAACGGCTTGGCCAACGATCTTGCCAGCACGCTCCTGCTCGCCACCGACAAGCGCGTCCTCCTCGCCCCCGCCATGAACGTGCGCATGTGGGACAACCCCGCGACCCGCCGCAACCTCGCCACCGTCACCGCCGACGGCGCGCTCACCGTCGGCCCCGACGAGGGCGAGATGGCCTGCGGCGAGTTCGGCTTCGGCCGCATGGCCGAGCCTCCGGCGATCCTCGCCGCCATCGACGACGCCCTCTCCCCCGGCACCCTCGCCGGCCGCCACATCCTCGTCACCTCCGGCCCCACCCACGAGCCGATCGACCCGGTCCGCTACATCGCCAACCGCTCCTCCGGCCGCCAGGGCAGCGCCATCGCCGAAGCCCTCGCCAGCCTCGGCGCCCGCGTCACCTTCGTCACCGGCCCCGCCGAAGCCCCCCGCCCACAAGGCGCCGCCATCGTCGAGGTCGAGAGCGCATCGGACATGCTCGGCGCCGTCGAAGCCGCACTCCCCGCCGATGCCGCCGTCTTCGCCGCCGCCGTGGCCGACTGGCGCGTCACCTCCGCCAGCGGCTCGAAAGTGAAGAAGGACCCCTCCGGCCAGCCCCCGTCGCTGGCACTGGCCGAGAACCCCGACATCCTGCGCACCATCGCCGCCCGCCCCGATCGCCCGCGCCTGGTGGTCGGCTTCGCCGCCGAAACCGACGACCTGGTGATGAACGCCACCGCCAAGCGCCTGCGCAAGGGCGCCGACTGGATCGTCGCCAACGACGTGAGCCCGGCGACCGGCATCATGGGCGGCACCGAGAACGCCGTCACCCTCGTCACCGCCGACGGCGCCGAGCCCTGGCCGCGCATGTCCAAGACCGCCACCGCCGAGCGCCTCGCCGACCGCATCGCGGCGGCGCTGGAGGCGCTGCCATGAGCGTGACCGTCGGCATTCGCCTCCTGCCGTCCCGCGACCCGGATCTGCCGCTCCCTGCCTATGCCACCGCCGGCGCGGCCGGCATGGACCTGCAGGCCAACCTGCCGCGCGCCGACCGCACCCGTGGCCTCACCCTCGCCCCCGGCGCCCGCGCCCTGGTCGCCACCGGCCTCGCCCTCGAGATCCCCGAGAGCTACGAGATCCAGGTCCGCCCCCGCTCCGGGCTCGCCCTCCGCCAGGGGCTTACGGTCCTGAACGCGCCCGGCACCATCGACAGCGACTACCGCGGCGAGGTGGGCGTCATCCTCGTCAACCTCGGCCAGGAGCCGGCCACCATCGCCCACGGCGACCGCATCGCCCAGATGGTCCTCGCCCCGGTCGCCCGCATCGCCTGGTGCGAGGCCGAGGCGCTCACCGCCAGCAGCCGCGGGACGGGCGGCTTTGGCTCCACCGGCATCGCATGAGCCTCACCCCGGACGAGCTCTCCCGCTACGCCCGCCACATCGTCCTGCACGAGATCGGCGGCCCCGGCCAGCAGCGCCTCAAGGCCGCCCGCGTCCTCATCGTCGGCGCCGGCGGCCTCGGCAGCCCCGCGCTCCTCTATCTCGCCGCGGCGGGTGTCGGCACCCTCGGCATCGTCGACGACGACGCCGTCGGCCTCTCCAACCTGCAGCGCCAGGTGCTGCACGCCACCGAAGAGATCGGCCGGCCAAAGACCGACAGCGCCGCCCGCGCGCTCCACCGCCTCAACCCGCATGTCGCCGTCGAGCCCCATCCCGTCCGCCTCGACGCGCAGGCCGCCGCCCGCCTCGTCCCCGCCTACGACCTCGTCCTCGACGGCAGCGACAACTTCGCCACCCGCTACCTCGTCAACGCCGCCTGCGTCGCGGCGGGGCGCCCGCTGATCTCCGCCGCCATGAGCCAGTGGGAAGGCCAGATCGCCCTCTTCGACCCGGCGCGCGGGGGCCCGTGCTACCAGTGCCTCTTCCCCGAACCGCCGGCGCCCGAGCTGACCCCCAACTGCGCCCAGGCCGGCGTCATCGGCGCGCTGCCCGGCGTCATGGGCGCGATGATGGCGCTGGAGGCAGTCAAGCTCATCGCCCGCGCCGGCACGCCGCTGCGCGGCGCACTCCTCGTCTACGACGCGTTGCACGCCGAGACCCGCCGCATCCGCACCGCAGCCCGCCCCGACTGTCCCGCCTGCCACGGCGCCGGCGCCTGAGCCGCCGGCCCGCGGCGTCGGCTCGCGCCGCCGCGGCCCCCCGGAAAGCCTGCGGCCTTGACACCGAAGCGGGCCGCGACCAACCGTGGCGGCGATGATCGAGATCCGACCCGTCGGCTACATCCTGGGCTGGCTCGTGCTGGGGCTCGGCGGGCTGATGCTCGTGCCCTTCTTCCTCGACCTCGCCGACCGCAGCCCCAACGCCGAGGCCTTCGCCCTCGGCTCGGTGCTGGCCATGCTCGTCGGCGCCACCGTGGCTCTCGCCTGCGCCGATGGGCGCACCGGAGCGCTCGGCTTCCGCCAGGGTTTCCTGCTCACCACCGGCGCCTGGGCGATCTTTCCCGCCGTCGCCGGGCTGCCGCTGATGTTCGGCGCGCCGCATCTCGGCTTCACCGACGCATATTTCGAATTCACTTCGGCGCTCACCACCACCGGCGCCACCGTGATCACCGGCCTCGATTCCATGCCCCGCGGCATGCTGCTCTGGCGCTGCATTGTGACCTGGGTGGGCGGCGTCGGGGTGATCCTGGTCGCGATGATCCTGCTGCCCGTCCTCAACGTCGGCGGCATGCAGATGCTGAAGAGCGCCGACTTCAACACCCTGGGCAAGATCCTGCCGCACGCCAAGTCGATCGCCATCTCCATCGGCTTCGTCTACCTGGCGCTGACGGTCGCCTGCGCGCTGGCCTATCTCGGCGCCGGGCTCAGCGGCTTCGACGCCATCTCGCACAGCTTCACCACCGTCGCCACCGGCGGTATGGGCAATCACGACAGCTCCTTCGTCGACTTCCCGCCGGCGGCGCAGTGGGTGGGCACCGTCTTCATGCTGCTCGCCGCCATGTCCTTCAGCCGCTTCGTCCAGTTCGCCCGCGGCGAGCCGCAGGCGCTGCTGCGCGACAGCCAGATCCGCGCCTTCCTGCTCATCTACCTCTGCTTCTGCGCCGGCCTCCTGGTGGCCAGGCTGCTCGGCGACGCCCCGGTCGACGCCAAGGCCATCCGCGAGGTGCTGTTCAACCTCGCCTCGATCATCTCGACCACCGGCTTCGCCTCCACCGACTACACGCTCTGGGGACCGCTTGCCGAGACCATCTTCTTCTGCGCCATGATGATCTGCGGCTGCTCGGGCTCCACCGCCGGCGGCCCCAAGGTCTTCCGCTACCAGCTTCTCCTCGGGGCGGTGCAAGGCGAGGTCCGCCGGCTGCATAGCCCGAGCATTGTCCACACCCCGCGCTTCCAGGGCGTCGCGGTCTCCATCGACGTGATGGACTCGGTCATCGCCTTCTTCATGTTGTTCTTTCTCACATTCGGCCTCGGCGCGGTGGCGCTGGTCCTGCTCGAGGTCGACGTGGTCAGCGCCATTTCCGGCTCCATCGCCTGCCTCTCCAACGTCGGCCCGGCCCTCGGGCCTGTGCTCGGGCCGGCGGGGAATTACGCCTCGCTCAACGACCCGGCCAAGTGGGTCTGCTCCTTCCTGATGCTGGCGGGGCGGCTGGAGATCATGACCGTCTACGTGCTGATGACCGCGGCCTTCTGGCGCGCCTGATT
>CAWCNG010000016.1:0-92755 GCA_963796805.1 uncultured Alphaproteobacteria bacterium | reverse complement strand
TCACATTCCGTGCAGATCGTCGGTCACGCAGCGGCCATGAGGCGCGCTTTCAGGAGGTCGAGGTTTGCGCGTCCGAACATCTGGCGCTTGATGAGCTTGAGCCGGTTTATCTTGCCTTCGACTTGGCCGCTCGACCAGGGCTCGGTGATTGCCGCGGCGATTGCGTCCTTGTCCGCCTCGACACCCGCGGCGAAGCTTGCCAGCTTGCCTTCCTTGGCGGAAGCGATCCACGGGTCGAGGCGGGCTGGATCGCTGGACCGCATCATCGGTTGGAAGCGGTCCATCAGGTTACGCGCTTCGATCAGCTCCGGCGCGGCGGTCTCGATGGTGGCATTGATTAGCGCGATCTTGGCCGACCCCGCGTCGCGTTCGACCGTCAGGCCGCGGGCGATGGTCCGGGCACTCAGCGACGGTCCGGCGGGTTGACCGATCCTGTCGTCCCCCCGGCGACGGGTGGCCCATTCGCCGACCACGCGCAGCGAACCGGCGAAGCCCGACGCCCGCAGCCTTCGCCAGAGTTCCGCACCGACGTGGCAACCGCCGGTCCATTCCGCCTCGAGCCGAACCAGCCAAGGGTCGAGCGAGCTCTGGCGGGCGCGGAAAAGGTCATGGTGCTGGCCGCGCACGATCTTGCGGATGGTCTTGCGGAAAAGGCCGGTCGTGCGGCCATCGCCTTCAGAGGGACACCCTGCGCAGCAAAGCCAGGACCTGACGGTTCACCGCCTCGCGGGTCATGGCCGCCGCCCACTGGGTCCGCTCGGCCTTGCTCAAGGTCTCTGGATCGACAGGCGTTTCGGGCGAGAGCGCCTTGCGCAGCCGGGGCAGTTCGGAGCGAACCGCGGACAGGAAAGCGGCGGAGGCGTTCTCGAATAGATGCCAACGATCCGCCACCTGCCGGGCCTGGGGCGCTGCCTCCGCCGCCGCGGCGCCATAGCCGGGTCCGCGGTCCCGGCAAATGATCCGAACCTGCCGGTTCTCCTTCAGCCAGGCCATGACAGTGTCGCGCTGCCGATCCGGCAGGATATCGATGACTGTGCGTCGCTCCAGATCAACGACGATGCTGCCGTAGCTGTGGCCGCGCCGCCACGCGAAGTCATCGATACCGATCACCGTCGCCGGGGGAGCCGTGCCGACAGCGGCCGCCTCGCGGCGAACCGCCCGCAACAGGGTGTCCTTCGACCAAGGAACCGCAAGCCGGGCCATCATCCGGGAGCCGGGCCGCCCGCCAAGGGCCAGCCCGACGGCGCGCAGCAGTCCATCGCAGCGTGCGACACGCCGGCCGTGACGCCGCCCGAGGCTCGGGGCCAGGGCCTCACTGAACGTTCTGCGGCGGCAGGAGCGCAACTTGCACCGGAACCGGCGGACGCTCAGGCGCAGCTTCACCACCGCACCGCTGATCGGCAGGTCCGACAGGGTCCGCACATAGCGGCTGTGGCAGGACGATGACGGCGTCCCACAGTCCGGGCAGTGCCCGAACGCCCCCGCGAGACGACCTGAGACTTCCACTACACCATCGACCACCGACTGCCGCTCGACGATCAACCCCGGCGGGTTCAACCCACCGTTCCATGCGCTCCTGCCCACCCGCCACCGTCTCCTGGCCCAAAGCGCTCAAATCGCATGGCCAGCGGACGGCTTCCCGTCAAATCTGCACGGAATGTGAGTCAGACCCGACGGTTCGAGCCCGTCATCACCCAACAGACCCATCGCTTGGCGTTTCGATGCCGGGCGTCGGGGCCGCCTCAGAATGCGAATCTGATCGGCATGTCCAACGCGAAGGCGACGTCGGGTGCGTCGTCGGTGAGGCCGATGCTGACCGTGGCGTCGAGCAGCGTGTTGCGCCGAAGGATCGTGGCGAGACCGAGGTTGAGGGTGGCGGCGAACTGGTCCGAGCCGTCGATCGTCTGGCCGCTAAGCTGCAGGTCGTCGGTGTAGTTCATCGAGAGGCCGAACTGCAGCGAGGTCTCGGGATTGACCGCGAGGAAAGCGCCCGCCGCCACTAGGAACTGGTTGCCCGGCTGGACGTGGTCCTTTTCGAGCGACCACTGGTAGCCAAGCCGGCCCGAGAAGACCAACGGGTCCTGACGCTGCGTAGCGGTCAGCGAGACGCCGAATTCCTGGTAGCCGCTGCCGAGAAAGAGTCCGTTCGCTTCGTCGGCCTGACCGGTGTCGCTGTCCCAGCTCACCGTGCCAAGGATGCTCGGCAGTCCGCCCCGTTCGCTCCGAAACTGCTGTGTGTACGACAGCTGCACGTCTCCGAGACCCGAAAGGCTCGATTGAGCGCTCCCGAACGGTGCGTTGAGGACTCGCTGCTCCTGATCGCGCTGGTCGTAGGACAGCGGGACGGAGAGCTGAACCTGGCCGGACCAGGGCAACCCGGCCCGGACGGTGACGCCGACGCTGGTCTGGTTGCTTTCGAGGGTGACGCTGGAGCCGACGACCTGCCCGTCGACCAGCACCGGGACGCCGGCAACCTCGTTGTCGTTACGCGTATAGCTGAAGAAGGGCACGACCTCGACGCTGCGCGAAGGAAGCAGCACCGAGCCGCTCTGCACCAGCGCGCGCGCAATCGCCTGTTCGGCCGCCTCTTTGTCGACGGTGAACTCCTGTGCCGCCACCGGGACGGCGATCGCCAGCGCGATGACGACGCAGGACCGTGTCGGCGTCGCGAAGGCGCGCATCGGCAACAACATCAGATTCGGCATCGCGGTCCCTTTTTTTGTGGTTCTAGAACAGCGCCTCACGGATCTGTCCGAGCGGCGGTGTGATGAAGACCTCCGGATTTGGCCGCAGCTTTCCGGGCGGCGCCGCTTCATCGCCACGGGTCACGATGAAGCCGACGCGGCCGAAGTCCGGGAAGTCCATCCAGATCCGTTGGAAGCGCTCGATGGACGTGGTTGTGTTACCGAAGGCAGGGTCGGCGAGTTGGAGGCTGTCGCCGATGCGGCCGATCATCACCACGAAATGGTTGTAGCCCTTCGGATTGATGGGGGTGATTATCGGAGCGAGGTCGAGCAAATCAGCGAAGGTCAGATTGCCGTATCCGAAGCCGTTGTAGCCGCGTTGTTCCACCACGCGTTTCAGGTCGAGCAGCGAGAAGCCCTCGCGCACCCGCACCAGCTCCGGGTTCTCCAGGTAGATGTCGCGACGGATCAGGCCCTCAACCAGTTCGCGCTCGCTGACGTTGTCGCCGTGCTGGTAGCGCAGGATCGTGGCCAAGGCAGCGGCACCGCAACTGAGGTCCCACGCCTGCACCACCACGTTCTGGTGACGGATCTCGAGCATCGAGCGGACGTGGCCGGCGTCCTGCGCATACAGGCGGCCCCCGAGCGCAACACTGCCGGCGGCACCCGCGCCGCCGAGCAAGAACCGGCGACGTGAAGTCGCGATTTCCATGATATGCTCTGCCTCACAGTCACATCAGGCGGCGGACAATTTCGTCTCACCCGCGAATTGGTTAACATATCGTGAAGAATTGAGGAAGCTTGGGGTGACCCTCCGCTGATCCGATGCCATTGTGGTGCGGCATTCCTGTCACAGGAGAAGGAAACGGCGCCCCGTGTTCGGGGCGCCGCAGGCCTCAATAGCTAGCGGTCAGTTGCTGACGAAGACCGTCTGGCCGCTGGTGCTTGCCGCCGGGAAGAGGAGGCTCGCGGAGACGTTTGTGGCACTGCCGGCGGCAGCCGCGGCGCCGCCCACGACAATCGCGCCCTGGTTGATCTGGGTCAGGTTCAGCAGATCACCAGCGCCACCCGAGAAGCCGGCCACGACACCGATGGCGCCCGCGGACACGCTGTCCATCTGAGCGTCGCTCAGGGGCTTCGGCTCGCCGGCGAAGACGGCACCGGCAACGAGCGCAAGGCCGCCCGCGAGGAAAGTGGAATGAATGCTCTTACGCATGATCGTAGTCTCCAATGAATTGAGGTGAATTATGGGATCAGTTCTGCGCCGTGGTCGAGGCGATCGCGCCGTTGAGCTCCAGCGTCACGACCGTCGATCCGGCGACGACCTGCCCGATCGGTGCGGTGAACGCAGCCGCGGTGACATTGGTGGCGGCGGTGTTGGTTCCGCTGGCGGAGGCGAGCTGGTTGACGAGAACGGCCGAAATACCACCGGCCGAGACTGCGTCCATCTGACCATCGGTCAGCGGCACGGGCCCACCAGCCGAGGCGAAGCCACCGGTGACGAGCGGCAGCGCGAGCGCTGCAGCGAATGCAAGCTTTTTCATAATGATCTCCATGGGCTCAAAAAGGTTTCGGACTTGCGATCCAACCTACAGCCGACTGCAAGTACTCCGGGATCGCGTCGGAGCCTTGCGGAGATGTCGGCCGAATTCGCATGCTGGGTCCCTCCGGGGCTCGCTCAGAACCCGTGCCAGAGCACGGAATGCGAGGACCTGGCCGAAAGCGCGACCGACGCCGAAGCCGAGTTGGCGGCACCATCGATCGCGATCACGCTCGACCCCGCGGGTCCCTCCGGCGTCGAGGCCGACGAACCGGCCGCCGCGCCCCTGGGTCCTCCGGTGGTGTAGGCACCGGCCACCGCCCCGCTCGTCGCGCTTGCGCCGGTGTAGCCGCCGCCGTAGGTCCGCGTGGCCACCGCTGCCCCCACGCCAGTCTTCGTCGTGGCGAAGGTTGGGTCGAGAGCAACCGCGAGGCCGATGGCGCCGGCGTCAGCACCGGCGGTGATGGCGTCGAGCTCGAGGGCGCCTAGTACGCGCGGCCCCGGTTGCGGATCCGCTGCAAGGACGGTCCCAACGAAGCAAATGCTGCCACAGGCAAATCCAAGGACGAGTTTCATGCTTGACCTCCAGGATGCCTTATCCAGGCATGCATGTTAAAACTGATTTCTGGCAAGAAAATCGGGGAAGATGTAAGTCTGATGCTTCTAGAACTAAAATGCTCTTTTTTCATTCGATTCGAATATGCGGCAGAGGATGATTCTTTTCAAGATAACGCAGTGACTAGACGATCTGATCTGCGTCGACCGGTAGGATTGCCGCGCTTGACCGAAGGAGATGCGTCAGCGGACGCCTCTTCCCGGCCCGTGCCCTGCATGAATGGAAGAGATGCCGACTATCAGTCTGTTAGCCGGACAGGCCCCGGATCTTGGGACTAGTTCCCCAGGACAGTGTAGCCGAACGCCGCGCAGAGGCAGTTGGCGGTACGCGACTGCACATCCCGCACGGATTCAACCAGTCGGACTGAGGGTTGCGCCGAGAATCGAACGTTGGCCGTGCAGTCCACCCGCGGATCCCCGCCCGAGGCGCTCGCCTCGGCACGAGCGAAGCCGACCTCGATCACCTGCGCCTCGCCCTTTCGGGCTACCACCACCCGGCCATTCACCCGCTGCAGAACGTAGACTCCGATCTGCTCCCGCCGCGCCGACACGTCGGTCGAGGTGGAAGTCTCGGAGTTCGGGCCGAGTGCAAAGGCATGCGCCAGGGCGGTCGCGGTGACCTTGCCGGCGGTGATCGTGTCGAGCTGGTCGGGGCCGAGCAGGTCGGCAGCGCGCAACGGGGCGCCACCCGCCGCGAAGGCCAGGGCGGTGACAAGCAGGAGCGAAATGGGGGGGGCCGGCCGCGCGCGACCGCAGTCAGCGATGACGCCTGCCGGGAAGCAACGCGCTAGGGCACCTGAAATCATCGGAGGACCGTCTCCGGGCGATCTGCTGCCGGGCGAGCATGCAGCATCGACCGCCGACCGGTCCACCGAATTCGGGGACGCGGTCGACCGGTGCCTCAGGGTCGACGTGCGCAGGACAGGGCGGAGCCCGCCGTCCCGCGCGCTCACATCTCGTCGTGGCGGCCGAGCAGGACCTGGCTGGCGGCGAGGGCCGCGCCCGTCCGGTTCTGGACTCCAAGCTTGCGGAAGAGGCTGCGCACGTGGATCTTGACGGTGCTCTGGCTCACGCCGAGCTCGCGCGCGATCAGCTTGTTGGGCTTTCCATCGTGAAGTCGCCGCAGCACGTCGCGCTCGCGCGTCGTGAAGGCGCGCCCCTCGGCTTCGCCGCAGTCGGCAACGGAACCCGAAGCGGGGGCGATCTGCGCGAGCGCCATCGACGGGAACACCGCAAGCCCGGATGCCACAAGCTGCAGCGCCGTTACGATCTTGCTGCTATCGAGGCTCGAGGGCAGGTAGCCGCGCGCGCCGGCCTTGATCGCCGCCGCCATGTCGCCGGCCGAGCCGTTGTCGGAGAAGATGACCACCGGCACCTTCCGATGCACCGCCGGCAACGCGCAGAGGCACCGCTCCACCTCGCAGCGGGTATCGGCAGCCGAGGAGACGTGCAGGAGCAGCAGGTCAAACAGCTCGTCGGCGGAAACCGTCCCCGAAGGCGGAATGGTGGTGACCTCGAAGCGAGGCCGCCCCGGCGTCCCTCCGGCCTGCTGCAGGAAGTTCCGGACCGCCGCCGCGGTCAGTGGGCGCGGATCGATCAGCAAAATGCGGATGGCAGCTCCCGAACTCTGCTCGGAAGGACAATCGCTCTCCGTCTTTGATGTCATCCGATGTGTGGCTATACGCGCAGTCGCATTTTCACATCCGGAGATATAAACATCTCCAGGCAATATCGTCGAAGTCATAATAACTGGCTCCCTACTGCCACAATGCACGGAGAGGGAAGAGTGAGCGCGCAATAGCACTCCGAGGAGATAACCTTAATGTCCTTGGCGAAAAGCCCCCACCTATCTGCTTATAATCGGAAAGCAGCGGAACGTCAACTTTTGTTAGAGCGGGGCATGTCCGTTTCGCTCCAGTCCTGGCGCCGCGCTGCCGCCGGTAAGTGTCGGCGGCTGGGGCGCTCGGGGATGAGGCCCTGCGGCGCGAAGCGGAGGACGAGGAGCAGGAGAAGGCCCATCAGGAACAGACGGAAAATGCGGCGCGGCGGCCGGTCTGACCTTCCCCCGCGTTTAGGGGCCGCAGCGAACTGGAATTCTCCGGTTTGTGCGCTGAACCCGAACCTTGGGCCGCCCGGGGGCTGGAAAGTCCGGGTTTCGTCATGGCGGCGGGCCGGCCTCACCGCCTGGTTCAGTCAACGCGATCGGGACTTTGTAGCCGATCGCGCTGTGGGGTCGGTCTTCGTTGTAGAACCTGCGCCAAGCCTCCAACTTTTCGCGGGCATCGGCAAGTGTCAGGAACCGGTGCGCCGACAGGCACTCCTGCCGGAGCTTGCCGTTGAACGCCTCGATGAACGCATTATCGGTCGGCTTCCCGGGCCGGGAGAAGTCGAGCGTCACGCCGTGCAGATACGCCCGGAGGTCGAGGTCCCGGGAGATGAACTCGCTGCCCTGGTCGACACGGATGGCCTTGGGGAACCCTACTTCGGCGCAAACCCGGTCGAGCGTCGCGACGACGTCCCCGGCCCGGTAACTGAACCGGGGATCGACCGCCGGCGAGAACCGCGACCACGTGTCGACGATCGTCAGTACCCGCAGCTTGCGGCCGGTGGCGAGCTGGTCGTGGACGAAGTCCATCGCCCAGGTCTCGTTGGCCGCAAGCGCCGCGAAGCGATCCTCGCGGAGCGGTGCCTTCACCCGCCGCTTTGACTTCTTGTTTCTCAGCGGCAGCCCTAAATCATTGTATGTCCTATGAACTTTCTTGTGGTTCACGTCCCAGCCCTCGCGCCGCAGATGGACATGCACGCGCCGATAGCCGTAGCGCACGCGGGTTTCGCAGATCTCCTTGATGCGGGCCTCCAGAGGAGCCTGCCCGGGCCGGCGGGAGCGGTATTGGCAGGTGGAGCGATTGACATCGAGCGTTGCGCACGCGCGACGCTGCTACACACCCCAATCCACCTGAACCGCTGCCACCAGCTGCCGCCGCCGGGCAGGTTTCAGAGTTTTCGCCGCACGACGTCCTGCAGCATTTCCTTGTCGAGGCTGAGTTCCGCCACCAGCTTCTTCAACCGTCCGTTCTCGTCCTCGAGGGCTTTCAGCCGCCGCATCTCCGTCGGCAACAGTCCGGCATACTTCTTCCGCCAGCTGTAGAACGTCGCCTGGCTGATCCCGACTTTGCGACAGACCTCACCGATCGGCACCCGTCCTCCGCCTGCTTCAGGATGAACGCCTTCTGGGCGTCCGAAAACCTACTCGCCTTCATGGTCCTCCGCTCCTCTTCCGGCCGTCAAACCGTAGCCGAGCATTCCAGAAGCGGGCGGTCCAGCTTTCAGGGCTCAGAGAAGGCTCAGAGCAAAATGCCTACACCACCGCCCTTCGACGGCTTCGTCGAGCAGAGCAAGCGGGTGTTGCCGACCTTCCTGATCAGCTTCGAGCGGAACCGCTACAGTGTCCCGGCGTCTTTCGCCAACCGCCCGACCAACCTGCGGATCGTCGCGTGCAGCTCGCGGCCGATCTCGTGCCCGGCGAAGACATCGAATATGCTCATCAGGACGGTGCGTTCTTGGCGCATTGTCGGCTCCGGCGGTGGCGGTTTCGCTTTGGGATCAGTGGCTTGATGCCATAGTGTACCGAGACCGCTGGGGCGCGTCCGCAATAAATCTCAATTCCTGAAATGAATCCAGCAAGTTAGTGTTCTTGGACGGACTCTAGGCTAGGGTCGCGCGACAGTGTGCAAGCGCCTTTGCGGCTGCCGATTCTGGCCGGGTGACGCTGGAGCGCGCGGGAAGCAAGTGCTAGTGTAATTCGGAGTAGCCATCCGAAGGGTCGCAGAGGAGATTCGCGTTGTGCCGGACGCGTGGGTGTCGATCTCGGACGTGCGCAAGACGGTCACGATACTCTTCGCCGACCTGGTAAGCTTCTCGCGCCTGAGCCTCGCCCTCGACCCGGAAGCAGTTCGGAACCTGCTCGCGCTTTACTTCGGCGAGCAGAGCGCCATCGTCCGCCGGCACGGCGGAACCGTCGAGAAATACATCGGTGACGCGATCATGGCGGTGTTCGGGGTGCCGACCCTCCACGAGGACGACGCGCTGCGCGCCGTTCGGGCGGCGGTCGAAATGCGCAGCGCGCTGGCCGAGCTCAACCGTGAGTTTGAAGCCGGCTGGGGCGTGCGCCTGGCCAGCCGGATCGGCGTCAACACCGGCGAAGTGATCGCCGCCGATCATACGCAGGGGCAGCATTTCGTCACCGGAGAGGCCGTCAACCTCGCCAAGCGGCTCGAGGAAGCGGCGGGAGCGAACGAGATCCTCATCGCGGACGCGACCTTCAGGCTCGTGCGCGACGCGGTCATGGTCGAGCCAAGCGGCCCGCGCATGCTCAAACACGGTGAGACGGCGCACGCCCGCACCGTCTTGTCCGTCCTCGCCCACGCCCCCGGCCTTGCGCGGCGTTTTGACTCGCCATTCGTCGGACGCGAGCACCAGCTTGCCTTGCTTGGCTCCGCGTTCGGCGCCATGGTCCGCGACAGGGCCTGTCACCTGCTGACCGTGCTCGGCAGTGCCGGGATCGGCAAGTCGCGGCTCGTGCGTGAGTTCACCCGCGGGCTTGCCGATGACGTGACGGTCCTCCGCGGCCGCTGCCTGCCCTACGGCGAGGGCATCACGTACTGGCCCCTGGCCGAGATCGTCCGGGAGATCACGCGCGCGAAAGGCCTGGACCCGGGCGGCCGGTCGGCCACGACGATTGCCGCCATGCTTGCGGGCGATGAAAAAGCAGAGATGATTGCCGAGCGCGTGGCTCAGGCGCTGGGCATCGGCAGCGCGGGTGGAGGGTCGAGCGAGGAGACCTTCTGGGCAGTCCGCAGGCTGTTCGAGGCACTCGCGCGCGCCGGGCCGCTCGTTATCGTGGTGGACGACCTCCACTGGGCCGAGGCCACCTTCTTCGATCTGATCGAGCACGTCGCCGACCACTCGCGCGATTGCCCGATCCTCTTGGTCTGCGTCGCGCGCCCCGAGCTCTTGGAAAAGCGCCCCTCCTGGGCGGCCAGCAGGCCGAATGCGACCCGGGTCCACCTGGAGCCGCTCAACGACGCAGAAAGCCGCGAGTTGGTCTCCAACCTGCTCGGGGGTGCGCCGCTCCCGGCCGCGGCCGCGTCGCGGATCGCCGACGCCGCCGGAGGCAACGCCCTCTTCGCCGAAGAGCTCGTGACGATGCTCGTCGAAGAGCGGCTCCTCACGCGCGAGCCCGACCGCTGGGTCGCCGCGTCCGACCTCGCCGAACTGCCGGTGCCATCGACGATCAACGCCCTTCTCGCCGGCCGTGTCGAAGGCCTCCCGGCAGTCGAGCGCGCGATCCTGACCGCCGCGGCCGTCGAGGGCGAGGTTTTCCACCTCGGCGCCGTTCGCGAGCTCGCCGGCCTCGCGCGCGACGCATTCGAGGATGGCGTGCAGGCGCTCGTACGCAGGGACCTGATCCGCCCGGAGACGGCGGACTTCGCCGGCCAGGGCGCCTACCGCTACCGCCACATCCTGATCCGCGACGCCGCCTATCGCTCGCTGCCGAAGAACGCGCGCGCCGAGCTTCACGAGCGCCTCGCCGGCTGGATGGAATCTGCGGCAGCCGACAGGCTGCGCGAGTTCGAGGAAATCGTCGGCTACCACCTCGAACGGGCCTACCAGTACCGCGTCGCGCTCGGCTCGCGTGACGCGCGTGCCGCCTCGCTTGCCGCCCGGGCCTCCGAACGGCTCGAGGCGGCGGGGCGACGGGCGCTCGTCCGCAGCGACCTGAACGCGGCGATCGGCCTCCTGGAGCGGGTGTGCCGGCTGCTCGCCATCAGCGATCCACGGCGGATCGCGCTGCTCGCCGAGCTGGGCGCCGCGTTGATCGAAAGCGGCCGGCTGACCGAGGCCGGCCGCGCGCTCGACGAGGCGGAGCGGCTGGCGGCCGCAGCCGACGACCAGCGCCTGGCGGCGCATGCGCTCGTACAGCGGCAGTTCCTGCGGCTCTTCCTCGGCGAGGGGCTGGAGGCGGCCGCCGCGGCGGCCGCCCGGGTGATCCCGGTCTTCGAGCGCCTCGAGGATGACGTCGGCCTCTGCCACGCCCGCAGGCTCGAGGCGTGGGTCTCCTTCAACGAGTGTCGCGCCGAGGCGGCCGCCGCGGCAAGTGAGCGCGCGGCCGAGCACGCGCGGCGGGCGGGGGATCGCCATGGCTACTACGAGGTCCTCACGCGGATCGCCTCCTTGCTCTGGTTCGGGCCTACGCCGGCCGCCGAGGCCATAGCCCGTTGCGAGGCGATGCGTGCCGAGGTCCGCGAGAGCCCCCGGTCGGAGGCGGCGATCCTCCGGCAGATCGCGTGCCTCCACGCGATTGTCGGGCGGTTCGCGCGCGCCCGCGAGCTGATCGCGACGAGCAACGCCACCTATGCCGACCTCGGCCTCACCCTCTTCCAGGCGGGGTCGCAGCACGAGACCCATGTCGAGCTGCTTGCCGGCAACCCGGCTGCGGCCGAGAAGAGCGCGCGTGCGGCGTATCGCGCGCTCGAGGCGATGGGCGAGCGCGCCTACCGCTCGACGATGGCAGCGACCCTCGCGCTGGTGCTCATCGAGCTGGGTCGCGACGAGGAGGCCGAGGCGCTGGCCGAGGTCAGCGCCCAACTGGGCGCTAAGGGCGACCTGTCGACACAGGTTTGCTGGCGCCGCGCCCGCGCCCGCGTGCTCGCGCGGCGGTCGGAGGCCACGGCCGCGGAGGCGCTCGCGCGCGAGGCCGTGGCGATCGCCGAAGCGTTCGACTTCCTGAACGACCGGGCGGACGCGCTGACCGACCTCTCGCACGTGCTCGAGGCCTCCCGCCGGTGGGACGCGGCGGCCGCGGCCGCGTCCGAAGCGGTTCGGCTCTACGAGCGGAAGGGAAACGTGGTGGCCGCGGCCGCGACCCGGCTCCGTATAGGCGAACTCGTGAGGATGTGAGATGCTGGTGAGGCGGCAAGCGGGGGCCTCGCCGCGCAGTCTCGGATATCGCTCGACAGGAGGTAACGCGATGCCCAATGATTTTGACCGTGAACTTCGGATCGACGGTGACGGACGGATCGTGCCCGCCGGCCCGCTGGAGCTGAAGGTTGGTGAGAAGGTCACCAAGATCTACGCTTGGGTCATCCAGGCGAACGACGACGGCACCTCCGCGATGTGCTCGGTGGTACAGGATGACTTCCCTGATGAGGAGGTGGAGCGCTGGAGCGCGCGGGGCGACGGCTACCATGCGGGCAGGTTTCACAAAGGCCAGGCGCTCGCGTTGGCGGTCATGATCGGTCGGAGTCAGTCACATCAGGGTCTGGGTGGGTCGCCGGACGACCCGATCGTGTACTGGTGGAGCGAGACCGTCGTCCTGAAACCGGCAGTGTAGAGCCCGGGACGGCCAGCAACAAGGACGCGCCGCGCCACCCCACGGGGATCGCTTGAAGGGCTTGGGGGATTCCTGGTTGGGATGATGTCTGATTCATTGACGGCCTCAGGGGAGGCCTTTGATGAGCGGGATGTCGTTGCTGGAGCATTTCTCGGCGCTGGAGGATCCGCGCCAGTGCTGGAAAGTGGTTTATCCGCTTCCCGAGATACTGCTGCTGGTGCTCTGCGCCACGCTGGGTGGAGCGGAGGACTTCGTCGAGGTGGTGCGTTGGGGGCGGAGCAAGCTTGGCTTCCTGCGCCGGTTCCTGCCCTATGAGCGCGGGGTTCCGAGCCACGGCACGCTGTGCGACGTGGTCTCTGCGCTCGATCCCGAGCTGTTCCGGGCGGCGTTCGGGGCCTGGGTGGAGGGTCTGCGGGATGCCGAAGCGGACATCGTCGCGATCGACGGCAAGACCTCGCGCCGCAGCCACGACCGGGCCAAGGGTCGGGGTCCGCTGCACCTGGTTTCGGCCTGGGCCAGCCGTCAGCGGCTGGTGCTCGGGCAACAGGCCACGGCGGAGAAGTCCAACGAGATCGAGGCCATACCGCTGTTGCTGGAGCGTCTTGCGCTGACCGGAGCGCTGGTCACCATCGACGCGATGGGAGCCACTGCCAGGATCGCCAGGGCGGTGCTGGACCGCGGCGCCGACTATCTGCTCGCCCTCAAGGCCAACCAGGGACATCTCTTCGAGGAGGCCGAACTCTACTTCCGGGACGCTCCCGATACCGACCGCTTCCAGACCGTGGACGCCGACCACGGCCGCATCGAGACCCGTCGCCACGCCGTCAGCCGGGAGGTGAGCTGGCTGCGCGCCGACCGCGCCGCCCCGGGCGAGCCTCGCTTCCCCGGGCGAGCCTCGCTTCCCGGGCCTGAAGGCCATCGCCCGGGTCGAAGCCGAGGTTGAGTGCGGCGGCAAGACCACGCTGGCGCGGCGCTACTACCTCTCGTCAGCTCCGCTCGACGCCCAGGCCTTCGCCCGCGCGGTGCGCGCGCACTGGGGTGTGGAAAACCGCCTGCACTGGGTGCTCGACGTCGTCTTCCACGACGATCTCGCCCGACTGCGGACTGGATACGGCCCGGAAAACATGGCCGTCGTCAAACATATGGCCCTCAACCTGCTCAACAGGACGGCCAAAACAGACAGCCTCAAGACCCGAAGAAAACGCGCAGGATGCGACGACCACTATCTGCAAGCCGTCATCACCCAAACCGCATGAAGTCCTTCAAGCGATTCCCCTGGCGCGCCACCCCGGCGCGTTGCGTGCCTCGCCAGATCGCTTCGGGCCTCTCGCGCGGCCGGTCGCCCGGTTTCCCGAACGAGCGGCCGGTCCCTTCTCATCAGGCTGATAGCACGTCCGTCAACGCCGACACTGACGGTGCAAAAAAGTAGCCGCCACCCGTCGGCTCGATCCAGTCTCCGCTCAGAAGCGCGTCGGCGCCGACCCCGGCGGCGCGAAAGTCCGGGTCGTTGGCCCAGGACTTCATCACGAACTCGAACTGGTACTTGATGCTCGTCATGTAAGCCAGAAACAGCAGCCCGCGCTCGACACCATCATCGACCGGCACCTCCGGCGTGGAAGCGGACCTCGGGCCGAACGGTATCGCGCGGCGCAGCAGGCGATGGCGAAGTCGCTCCTGCGCCGCGAACTCGCCACGGGGATTGACCTTGCGGATGTGAGCATTGCCGGGACAGACGTCCAACTTCTCGGCATCGAATTCGAAGTCGTTGCTGTTGGCGAAGGTCGGGTTGTCTCCCGCAGGCGACAGGAGAATCGGCGCGCCGGAACGCCAACGTCCGACGATCCTCGCGCCCGCGGCGTCTGCGGTGCCGCTTCCCCTACTCCCCAACAGGAAGCGGTGGAACCGGTGAACGTGCTGCCGAAGCCGACGGAACACCAGATATGAGCCGTCCTTGGCCCACTCCGGGGCGAGCGGAAAGCCGTCGCCGCTCGTCATCCAATCAACCTTCCCGCCTTCGAGTCGCCCGTCCTGATCGGGGTAGCCAAAGACGAACTCGCCGGGCCAGACGAGCTCCTGCCCCGACCTGCCATGGTCGGGATTGTCCGGATCTTCGCGGCGCGTAATCCGATTGTTCGGGTCCTTAGAGGCGAGACCGCGGAGGCCCGGCTGCGAGACGGCGTCACGGTATCCGAAATGTTCCAGCGCACTCTTAGGCTTGCCCTCGAGCGCCCGGATGACGCGTCCCTCGTCAGCCCAGACCTCGGTCGCGCCGCCCTGCGCCCGGATCAGGTCTCGGACCTCCCCCACCTCGTGGATCAGGCCTCTGACGCGCTCCACCCCGGTGCCATGGTCCTCGAGCTTATCCGCCGCCACGATGACCATGAGGTGCGCGGTATCGTCCCTGACTTTCCACTTCTGCGGGTTCCCGGGGGCACCCGGCCCCTGCCGGTCACCGAGCAGGTGCGATCGCATCACCATCCCGCTGCCGAACGCAGCGTCGGCGAACCGATCGACGTCGTTCCTCAGGTTCCTCAGACCCGCGCTGGAGATTGCGAGGTTCATCCACGTCGCCATCAAGGTATTGTCTTGACGATACCTCCGGTTGAAGTCGAGCACCTTCTCGGCGGTCGCGACGCGGCGAGCGAGCTCGGCGATGGCCGGCTTGAAGCGGCCCGCGTCGTCGATGCGGAAGAAGAGCAGCGTCTGGAAGTCCTTGTTGAACCCCGCAACCACGTTGCCCTGGATGTTCTTCATGTCGAGCGTCGGTTCTTCCCGGCGCGCAAGCTCGGCTACTGGCATGGTCATCCCTCCCCCCAGTTCCCCGCGCATTCAGCGTGGAGTCTGCAACATGCCCGTTCAAGCGCTCCGCCGGTGCAGCAACGGCGCCGGCTTGGCGCGCAGTTCTCCCGGGTTATCTCTATCACGGCGGAGATTGTCTCGGCCAATATTCCGAACAAGATCGTCTCCAAGGACGATTTGCCGCGCCTCATCCAATCAGTGTTCGACAAGCTGATGGCGCTTGCGGACGAGGAGCCGACCCCCGTCGAGCCGACACCGGTGGTCCCGATCAGGAAGTCCGTGCCCGACGACTATATCGTATGCTTGGAGGACGGCAAGAAACTCAAGATGTTGAAGCGGCACCTCAAGACGGCGTACGTAATGGGCCCGAAGACTACCGGACGAAGTCGGGCCTGAGGTCCGACTACCCGATGATCGCGCCCAGCTATTCGAGGAATAGGCACGCATTGGCGAAGAAGATCGGCTTGGGCCGGAAGCCTCGTGTGGTTGCGCCAGCACCAGCACCGAAGGCCACACGTCGGAAGAAGGAAGTGGCTGCCTGACCAGGCAAGCGAGAGGTCGGGCCGGGACAACTGCGCCCCTTTTTACCCCAGCGTCGCATTCCTGCCTCGCTCGCTAGCAAAGGTGATGCGGGCGCCGCGTTCCACGCTTGGACTACGCCGTAGGGGTGTCAATCGCATCGGGACCGGACTGCGGATCGGCTCCTTCTTGGTTGGGATCACAGCCGCGATCTCGCGCCGCTCAAGCCCGCCGAAGACCTTCGCGTGGGCGTATCCGGCGTCGGCGGTCACGACCTTGATGGCGGTTCCGGTCGTCTTTGCCGCCGCGTCGAGCCGATCGAGGATCGCCTGGCCTTCGTTGATCTCGCCGGTCGTGACTTCGACGTCGAGGATGACGCCGCATTCGTCATCGACGGCGCCATGCTGCTTGTAGCTCGGCTCGAGACAGACAGTGCGAAGCAGCAGTGGCGTCGCGTCGCCGACCAGCTCCGTCCCAAGGTCCCGAAGCTCGCCGCGCTGATGGACGCGGCCGAGCCGGATGTTCTCGCCTACATGACCTTCCCAGCTCAGCACCGGGTGAAGCTGCATTCCACCAACCCGCTCGAGCGGCTCAACGGCGAGATCAAGCGCCGCACCGAGGTCGTCGGCATCTTCCCAACGAGGCCGCCATCACCCGACTGGTCGGCGCCATCCTCCTCGAGCAGAACGACGAGTGGGCCGTCCAGCGCTCCCGCTACATGACCCTTGAGGCAATCGCCCATATCCCCGACGATCCCATCATCGGCCTGCCAGCCATGGCAGGCTGATCGGCCCGGCCCCATGCCGGAGCTCGCGCTGGCCCTCGCCAGCTACACCACTTAGCGTAATCGGCATCCCGCGGCTCGTGCGCGCCGTGCCTGCGGTCGATGATCCGGAAGCGGCGGGTCGTCCGTCGTCTCTCGCCATCGCAACGGAGGATCATGGCATGGGTGTCTATGCGGCCTTGGACGTCTCGCAGGAACTTACGGCGATCTGCGTCATCGACGACGGCGGAGTACTGCTCGCGGAGGGCAAGGTCGCTACCTGCCCGGATGCGATCGCGATCTGGCTCGGGCGCTGGACAGGGGCGCTCGAAAGGGTGGGCATGGAGACCGGCCCGCTGGCGGTCTGGCTCTGGAACACGCTGACCGCGAAGGGGCTGCCGGTCGTCTGCCTCGACGCCCGCCACGCCAGCGCGGCGCTGAAGATGATGCCCAACAAGACCGACCGCCACGACGCGCGCGGCCTCGCACAGATCGTGCGCACCGGCTGGTTCAAAGCGGTGCGCATCAAGAGCCACGAGGCCTACGTCGTGCGGGCGCTGCTGACCGCCCGCGACGCGCTGGTCGCCATCCGCGTTCGGCTCGAGAACGAGGTGCGAGGCCTGCTGAAGACCTTCGGTGTCCTCTTCGGCAAGCGGGTCGGCGGCTTCATGCGGCGCGCCGAGGAAATCATCGCGGGCGAGCTCGCCGTCGCACCGGAGCTGCGCCCGATCTTCGAGGCGCTGGTCGCGGCGCGATGCGCGATCCTGCAGCGGATCCGGGCACTGGACGCCCAGGTGCGCGCCGCGGCGCGCCGCAGCCAAACGGTCCGGCTGTTCATGAGCGCGCCCGGCGTCGGCCCGATTACCGCGCTCGCGGTCGCCGCCGCCTTCGACGATGCCGGACGGTTCCGCAGCTCGGCGAGCGCCGGCGCCTACCTCGGGCTGACACCGCGGCGCTACGAGTCCGGCGAGATCAGCCGCAACGGCCGCATCTCCAGGCGTGGCGACAGAATGACCAGAACCCATCTTTACGAGGCGGCGAAGGCCATCATGACGCGCAAGCTCGGCGCATCCCGCCTGCGCGACTGGGCGCTCACGATCGCCGAGCGCACCGGGCCGCGAAAGGCCAAGGTCGCCCTGGCGCGCAAGCTGGCGGTGATCCTGCACGCCATGTGGCGCACCGACACCCCCTTCCGCGACGCGGCGACCGCATAAGCACGCAGTCGACGACCGGCGCGCGACGGCGCGCCACCCGGATGCGTCCAGCCGGGACGCAGGGCGAGGACGAGATCGCTCCCCCGCATGCGGGCCTTCGACCGCGCACACCACTTCGATCCGTCCGGACCTGAACGCCAACATGCGGCGCTCGCGCAGCGACCGCGGAGAGAACCCCAGAGCCCGGCCAGACCTTCCCGCCGAACACCGTGATGACAGACCCCGACGCGGACGACCAAATTCCCCCAAAGGTGGGCGCGCTTGCGCCGCTTGAAAGCGCCGCGCGCCCACCGTCCCAAATCCGAACCAGGAGACTTGACAGGCCCGATTAGAGAACGCCAAGGGACACGACCGCTGAGACCGAAGGCTCTCCGTCGATCAGGATACATCAAGAAGCTCGGCGCGCGGCGATCGACATGCATTCGGTGGAATTCTCGATTATCGTGTTTGCGCGGATCGAACAGCGATAATGGGCGGACGGGAGCTGATCGTTTTGCCGGACGGCGCCGAGTGGGCGCCGCGGTCGCGGCTTGACAACGAGCTCGGTAGGGCGACGGATCGCGCGCATCTCTTCGGTGGCACAGATATGCGCGGCGTTCCGGAGCCGAAGCTGTGCGCGAGGTTGCTGTAAGAGGGGTGACGCGCGTGAAGCCGATGTTAGCCCATTGCCCCAGCGGCCCAGACGCGCAATCTGACAGCCGAGCGCTCCCATATCGGAGCTGCGGCCGCAAGACTTCGGCCGGATACGCATGAAAGGTGAGAGCATGCGCTTTGCACGACCCGCGACGGCACAGGAAGCGGCCGCACTCATCGCTCAGGAACCAGGTCTCACCCGTATCCTGTCGGGCGGCACCGACGTCATGGTTCAGCTCAGGGCCGGCCTGGTCGAGCCCGCCCTTATGGTCGATATCAAGCACATCCCTGGAATGCGGGCTATAACGCCCGAGGCGGGCGGCTTTCGCATCGGTGCCGCCGTGTCGGGCGCCGAGCTTGGCGAGCACGCAGAAGTCCGCTCGCTCTGGCCCGGTGTGGTTGAGGGATTTGAGCTGATCGGCTCCACCCAGGTTCAGGGACGCGCCACCATGGCCGGAAACCTCTGCAACGGATCGCCGGCTGCCGATGCGGTGCCGGGCCTGATCGCGGCGAACGCCGTGGCGAGGATTGTGAGGCCGGGCGGCGAGCGTGACTGTCCAATTGCCGATATCCCCGCAGGCCCCGGCAAGACGACGCTCGCCAAGGGGGAGTTCCTGACGTCGATCTTCCTGCCGGAGCGCCCGGAACGCTCGGGCGACGCCTATCTGCGCTTCATCCCGCGTACCGAGATGGACATAGCCGTGGCCTCCGCCGCCGTCAGCCTAACGCTGGATGCGGCCGGCGCGGTCACCGCCGCCCGCGTGGCGTTGGGGGCCGTGGCCCCCACGGTCCGTCTTGTTCTCGCCGCTGCCGAAGCCATCGTTGGTAAGAAACTGGACAATGCGGCGCTGACCGCACTGTCCGCCGCCTGTTCGGCGGCGTGCAGCCCGATCGACGACAAGCGCGGCACGATCGAATTCAGAACGCAGGTCGCGGGTGTGCTAGCCACGCGCGCCGCGCTGATCGCCTACTCGCGCGCCGGAGGTACGAAATGAAGTTCATCCAGGTATCCACCACCGTCAACGGCGATGCGGTGGAGTTCGTTTGTGCATCCGACAAGTCGCTGCTCGAAGTGCTGCGCAACCGCCTTGGCCTGACCGGGGCGAAAGAGGGCTGCGGAACCGGCGATTGCGGGGCCTGCAGCGTGACGCTGGACGGACGCCTCGTATGCTCCTGCCTAGTGCTCGGGGCCGAGGCCGAGGGCGCCACGGTCGCCACCGTCGAGGGGATTGCCGACGGCGAGACGTTGCACCCGCTTCAGCAAAGCTTCATCGACCACGCTGCCCTGCAATGCGGCATCTGCACGCCCGGTGTCCTCGTCGCGGCCAAGGCCTTGCTCGAGAAGAACCCCGACCCGACCGACACCGAGGTGCGCTACTGGCTTGCGGGCAACCTCTGCCGCTGCACCGGCTACGACAAGATCATCCGCGCCGTCCAAGACGCCGCCGCAAAGATGAGGACCGCATAGCATGGCTCTGGATTCCGATAGCAAGCGCGTCTTCAAAGTCGTCGGCACCCGCCCCCCGCGCCCGGACGGCGTCGACAAGGTGACGGGCCGTGCGCTCTACGGCGCCGACGTGTCCGCGCCGGGAATGCTGACGGGGCGGATCCTGCGCAGTCCGCATGCCCATGCCGAGATCCTGTCGATCGACACCGCCGCTGCCGAGGCACTAGCCGGCGTCAAGGCCGTCGTGACCTCGAAAGACTTCGGCAGGCAGGTCGGCGACATGGTGATCGACATCGGCGAGGACGTGACCACCCTGCGCGACGTCCGGGACAACTGCCTCGCCCGCGGCAAGGTGCTTTACGACGGGCATGCGGTAGCAGCAGTCGCGGCCGTGACCCCAGAGATCGCCAGAGCGGCGCTGAAGCTTATCAAGGTCGAATACCGGCAACTGCCGCACGTGATCGACGTCGACGGGGCCATGCGGACCGACGCGCCCGTGGTCCAGGCCGGACGCAACTATGAGAACGTGCCCGAGGGCATGTCGCAGAACGTCACCAGCCATTGCGAGTTCGGACATGGAGATCTGGAGGCGGGATTCGCCAGGGCCGACCGGATCGTCGAGCGCAGCTTCACCACGGCGGCGACACATCAGGGCTACATCGAGCCGCATGCCTGCCTCGCCTCGATGAACGGCGACAAGGCGGACCTTTGGTGCTGTACCCAGGGCCATTTCAACGTGCGCACGATCTGCGCCGAGATGCTGGGGATGGAGGCGAGCCAGCTGCGCGTCACGGCCTCCGAGATCGGTGGCGGCTTCGGCGGAAAGACGGTCGTCTTCATCGAGCCGGTAGCGCTGCTGTTGGCGCGGAAGTCCGGCCGTCCCGTGAAGATAGTGATGAGCCGCGAGGAGGTGTTCCGGGCCACCGGCCCCACGGTCTCCACCTCCATCGACGTCAGGATCGGAATGACGAAGGACGGGCGCATCACCGCCGGCGAGGCGCATCTGCGCTATTCCGGCGGCGCCTTTCCCTGCGCGACCGTCGAGATGGGCGCGCAGGCGGCCTTCGCGGCCTATGACCTCGAATTCAGTCCGGACCTTCGGCTGGAACGTGCTGACCAACCGGCCGAAGGAGGCGGCATACCGCGCGCCCGGCGCGCCGCAGGCGATCTACGCAGTGGAGAGCGCCGTGGACGAGCTCTGCCAGGAGTTCGACCTTGATCCGTTGGACGTGCGGTTGAAGAACGCTGCCCGTAAGGGCACGAAGGCCTCCTACGGCCCGACCTTCGAGGCGATCGGGCTGGCGGCGACGCTGGAGGCCGCTAAGGCGCATCCGCACTATTCCGCCCCGCTCGGCCCCAGCCAGGGCCGCGGTCTCTCGGTCGGCTTTTGGTTCAATTTCGGCGGCAACACCTGCGTGTCACTCAATGTGAATACTGACGGAACTGTGGGCATCACCGAGGGCAACCCGGACATCGGCGGCTCACGCGCCTCGATCAGCCTGATGGCCGCCGAGGAGCTCGGCATTCCCTACGAGAAGGTCCGGACGATCATCGCCGATACCAGCTCGCTCGGCTTCAGCGACGTGACCGACGGCAGCCGCGTGACCTTCACGGTCGGCCTTGCCACAATCAAGGCCGCTCGCGACGCCATCGAGAAGATGTGCAGCCGCGCCGCCCGTATCTGGGGGATCGACGCGGAGGCCGTGGTTTGGGAGGATGGCGCGGCGAAGCCTTCCGGTCCGAATGCCGGTGATTTCCCGCCGATGACGCTGGCCGAGATCGCCGCAATCTCCCTTAAGACCGGCGGGCCGATCGCCGGGCACTACGAGACGAACGCCGATCATGCCGGGGTCAGCTTCGGCGTGCATCTGGCCGATGTCGAGGTCGACCGGGAGACGGGCGCCACAAAAGTTCTGCGCTACACGGTGTTCCAGGATGCCGGCAAGGCGGTGCACCCCGATTATGTCGAGGGGCAGATGCAGGGCGGCGCGGTGCAGGGCATTGGATGGGCGCTGAACGAGGAATACATCTACGGCGAGGACGGGCGGCTACAAAATCCGGGCTTCCTCGACTACCGCGTGCCGGTCGCCTCGGACCTGCCGAACATCGACACGGTGATCCTCGAGATCCCCAATCCTGGCCATCCCTACGGCGTGCGCGGCGTCGGCGAGACGCCAATCGTCCCGCCGCTTGCCGCTCTGTCGAACGCGGTATCGCGGGCGATCGGCACGCGCCTGAACAGGCTGCCCATGTCGCCGCCGCGCGTCCTCAAGGCGCTGTCAAAGGGCTGAACTGATGGTCGCGGTGACGATCTGGGGGTCCTTGCGCCGGTTCACCGACGGGCAGACGCAGGTCGAAGTCGAGGCCAGTAATTTCAAGGAGTTGCTGGACGCTCTTTCGCAAGACTACCCGGGTCTGAAACCGCAGATCGAGCGCGGAGTTTCTCTCGCGCTCGACGGCCGCATCTACCGCGAGGCTTGGTTCACCGAGATCGGGACCCAGAGCGAGGTCATTCTGATGCCCTACATGGCAGGGGGCTAGACTGCGCCTGTCCCAAAGCGCACCCCAGACCAAGACTTCCCGCCAAATCGACGGTTAAGAAAGTATCGGCCGGTGAGACGCGGAAATTAGTGGCTCCGCACGAGCGTCTTGTGTTCAACCGATCACGAAGGGAGGATGGCAGCCATTCGCCGCGGTCTTAAGGAACGCCTACAACAGCGCGGTCACCACATCGCTCGTCGCGCGTTCCGAGCCGGCGGGCCTGGGAAGGTGTTGCTCCGCTGAAGCTCACCTCATCGTCTTGTCGCCGTCGATCACCAGTATCTGACCGGTCATGTAAGAAGACCGCGCGGAGACAAGGATGAGGATTGGCTCGGCCATCTCGTCGAGGCGGGCCCAGCGGCCCATCGGAACCTGCTCGGCGATGTATCGCTCGAGCGCGGCGCGGCCTCCCATCTGCTGGGCGAAGGGGTCGTTGAAGGGCGTGTCGACCCAGCCCGGGTGTCGGCAACCGCGGCCGGCGTGAGTTCATCCGGGTCCTGCGGTTGGTGGAAGCCATCCCGATGGCAGACGCGGCGGCCGCGGTCACCGAGGCGATCCGGCTCGGCGCCATCGGCTTCGATGCGGTCAAGCAGATCGCGCTGGCGCGTGTCGAGCGGCGGCCGGCCCGGCTCGACCTGACGGCCTATCCGCATTTGCCCAAGATGGACGTCCGGATCACGGCGGCGGCCGGCTACGCCGTTCTCGTCCCTGGGAGCGCCGCATGACCGGCACGGCGGGCGCCGGCAAGATGCCGGCGGGAACGACCAGCGGCGCTCCGCAGGTTCTGGTGGCGCATCACCTCAAGCAGCTGAAGCTGCCGACGGTTCTGCGGGAATACGACAAGGTTGCACGCGACTGCGCCCGCGACGGCGTCGATCATCCCCGCTACCTGCTGCGCCTGGTGGAACTGGAACTGATCGACCGCGAACGCCGCATGCTGGTGCTCGAATTGGCCCGCTGCGAGTTCATCCTGCGCCGGGAGAACGTCATCGCGCTCGGTAACAGCGGCACCGGCAAGACCCATGTGGCGCTCGCCCTCGGCCTTGCGGCTTGCCAGAAGGGCTTCAGCGTCGCCTTCACCACCACCGCCGGCCTCGTTCATCAGCTCACGGAGGCCCGGGACGAGCGCCGCCTGCTGAAGCTGCAGCGTGATCTCCAGACGGTGAAGCTGTTAATCGTCGACGAGCTTGGCTACGTGCCACTGTCCCCAACCGGCGCCGAGCTGCTGTTCGAGATCCTGTCCCAGCGCTACGAGCGGAGCTAGACCATCCTCACCTCAAATCTGCCGTTTGAGGACTGGACCTCGGTGCTGGGATCGGAACGGCTCACGGGCGCGTTGCTCGACCGGCTGACCCACCACGTTCATATCCTGACCATGAATGTCATGACGCAAGTCCTCCAAAGTTCAGCTCCTGACTATTGATCCAAAAAGCTCCGTAGCTTCCTTGACCGGCTCGGATGCTTCAACTTCCGGAGCGCCTTCGCCTCGATCTGGCGGATGCGTTCGCGGGTGACGGAGAACTGCTGGCCGACCTCCTCCAGGGTGTGGTCGGTGTTCATGCCGATGCCGAATCGCATCCTGAGCACGCGCTCCTCGCGGGGGGTGAGGGAGGCGAGGACGCGGGTGGTGGTTTCCTTCAGGTTGAGCTGGATGGCGCTCTCCAGCGGCAGGATGGCGTTCTTGTCCTCGATGAAGTCGCCGAGCTGTGAGTCCTCCTCGTCGCCGATGGGGGTCTCGAGGCTGATCGGCTCCTTGGCGATCTTCATCACCTTGCGGACCTTTTCCAGCGGCATCTGGAGTTTTTCGGCCAGTTCCTCGGGGGTCGGTTCGCGGCCGATCTCGTGGAGCATCTGGCGCCCCGTCCGGACGAGCTTGTTGATCGTCTCGATCATGTGCACCGGGATGCGGATGGTGCGGGCCTGGTCGGCGATCGAGCGGGTGATCGCCTGGCGGATCCACCATGTGGCGTAGGTGGAGAACTTGTAGCCGCGGCGGTACTCGAACTTGTCGACGGCCTTCATCAGGCCGATGTTGCCTTCCTGGATGAGATCGAGGAACTGCAGGCCGCGGTTGGTGTATTTCTTGGCGATGGAGATCACCAGGCGGAGGTTGGCCTCGACCATTTCCTTCTTGGCCTGGCGGGCTTCCTTCTCGCCCTTCTGGACCTGATTGACGATGCGGCGGAACTCGGAGATGTCGACGCCGACATACTGGCCGATCTCGGCCATTTCGTGGCGGGTCTCTTCGGCCTTGTCGCGGAAGCGGCTGGTGAGCTGGTCCCAGCCGCGGGTGCGGAGCCCGGCGACGCGGTCGAGCCAGCCCGGCTCGAGCTCGCAGCCGCGGTACTCCTCGATGAATTCCTGCCGGCTGATGCGGGCCTGGTCGGCCAGCTTCACCATGGCGCCGTCGAGCGACATGATCTTGCGGTTGATGCCGTAGAGCTGGTCGACCAGCGCCTCGATGCGGTTGTTGTGCAGGTGCATCGAGTTGACCAGCTCGACGATCTCGCTGCGCAGGCGCTGGTAGTCGCGCTCCTGGTTCGAGGTGAAGCTCTCGTTGCGGTTCAGCGTGGCGGAGATGCGCTCGTCCTGCATCTCGGCGAGGCGGACGTAGTCGTGGGCGATGCGCTCCAGGGTCTCGAGGACCTGCGGCTTGAGCGCCGCCTCCATGGCCGCGAGCGAGAGGTTGGACTGATCGTCGTCGTCCTCGTCGTCCGCGTCGGCGGCGGGGGCCGCAGCTTCCTCCTCCTCCTCCTCGGGGAGGGGGACGTCGGCATCCTCGTCGTCGTCATCGTCCGAGGCGACGCGGGCGGCCGGCGCGGGGCGGGCGGCGGCAGGCTCCGGCCGGGGGGCGGGTTCGGGGCGGGCGGCCGGTTCCGGGTGGGCGGGCGCCGGCGGCGCCGTCTTGAGGCCGGACAGGACGCTCTCGACGTCGTCGTGCTCCATCTGGCCCGAGAAGGTGGTCTCGAGGTCGATCACGTCGCGGAGCATGATCGCCTCGTCGAGCAGCTCGTCGCGCCAGATGGTGATGGCCTGGAAGGTGAGCGGGCTCTCGCAGAGGCCCGCGATCATGGTGTTGCGGCCGGCCTCGATGCGCTTGGCGATGGCGATCTCGCCCTCGCGCGAGAGAAGCTCGACCGAGCCCATCTCGCGGAGGTACATGCGCACCGGGTCGTCGGTGCGGTCGAGCGCCTCGCCGCCGACGGAGGTCATGGTGAGCTCGCGCGAGCCGCTGTCCTCGGTCACCGTCGGCGCGTCGTCGCGGCTGCCGTCCTCGTCTTCGGCTTCGTCGTTGTCGATGACATTGATGCCCATTTCCGACAGCATCGCCATCACGTCCTCGATCTGCTCGGAGGTGACCTGCTCGGGCGGCAGGACCTCGTTGAGCTCGTCGTAGGTGATGTAGCCACGGGCCTTGGCGGTGGCGATCATCTTCTTGACCGCCGCCTGGCTCATGTCGAGCATCGGCCCGGCGCCGTCCACGGTATCGTCGGGTTTCTTGGGCTCGTCGTCTTTGGCCATGGATTGCTCCAGCTTGGGCCGGGCGGGGCGATTCGCCGGCATTACTTCGTTTGTGTGCTGCGAATCAGTGATTCGCAATGCGTGCGTCAGCGTTTTCGCGGCTTGCGTGACCGGCTTGCCTCAGCGGCATGGATCACGGCGGCAAACTCGAGGCGTTCGGTCTCGTCCGCGGACTGGTCGTCCTCCAGCGGGCGGGCGTTGGCGTTCTGCTCGGCTTCCGTCGCGGCCCGGACACGGACGATGAGCGCGTCGTCCGGGTGCTCGCCCATCTCCAGGGTGGCCTCGCGGATCTCGGCGGCGCGGCCGGTCAGGGCGGCGTGGCGGGTCAGTTCCTCCTCGATGGCGCGGCGGGCCTTGTCCGTCGCGGCCGTTGGTCCGAGGTGGCGGTTGGCGCGCACGAATTCGGGCGAAAGCTGGGGCAGGGGGTCGCGGCCTAGGGCTGTCGCCACCCGCGCCGCGACAGTCTGCAGCTCATCTGGCGAGCCTGCGAGCGCCTTCAAGAGGGCGTCGCGAATTTCTCCGTTGCCCGGCGAGAGCACGATGCTTTCGAGGTGTCCCTCCAGATCGAGGGCGATGGCGGGGTGGTGGAGACAGGCGGCGAGAATGGCGCCCTCGCGGATGCGCACCTCCAGCCCCGGGTCGTCCGAGGCGCGGCCGAGCTGCGAGGGGCGGGCGGCCCCGTGGCCGTGGATTCCGCTGCTGGGTCTGGCGGCACCGGGGCGGGTAGGCCGCGGGTCGGGCCGGTCGCGGCGCGGGCGAGGGGCGGGCGACGGCGAAAAGAGCGCCGCGCGGCGGGTGCGTATCTCCGCTTGCCAGTGGGCGCGGAGCGCGGGGTCGGCGATCCGCGCCAGGTGGGCGCGCAGGCGGGTGTCGAGGTCGGCGCGGCGCTCGGGGCTGTCGAGCACCGCCCCCTCGGTTTCGCGCGACCAGAGGAGGTCGACGATGGGGCGCGACGCGTCGAGGATCGATTGCAGCGCAGCGGCGCCGCCGGCGCGGGCCACGTCGTCCGGATCCTGGCCGGGCGGCATCAGCGCGAAGCGGAGCGAGCGGCCGGCGCCGAGGAGCGGCAGCGCCAGGTCGATCAGGCGCTGGGCGGCGGCGAGCCCGGCGCTGTCGCCGTCGAGCGCCACCACCGGCTCGGGCGCGAGCTTCCAGAGCATTTCGAGCTGATGCTCGGTGATGGCGGTGCCGAGCGGCGCCACGGCGTGGTCGAGGCCGGCCTGGGCCAGCGCGATCACGTCCATGTAGCCTTCGGTGACGATCACCGTGCCGGCCTTGGCGGCGGCGGTGCGGGCGGGGCCGACGTTGTAGAGGGTGCGGCCCTTGTCGAAGAGCGGCGTGTCGGGTGAGTTGAGATACTTGGGTTCCTGCCCCGCGGCGATGGCACGGGCGCCGAAGGCGATGCACCGGCCGCGGGCGTCACGGATCGGGAAGATGACGCGGCCGCGGAAGCGGTCGTAGGGGCTGCCGCCGTCACGCGGCACGCCGATCAGGCCGGCCTCGGCCAGGCGCTCGCGGGTGAAGCCCTTGCCGGTCAGGTGCTCGAGGAGAGCCGTCCGGGTGTCGGGGGCGTAGCCGATCTCGAAGCGGTCGCGGGTGGCGGGGGCGAGGGCGCGGCGGTCGAGGTAGGCGCGGGCGTCGGCGGCGCGGGTGGTCTGCAGCTGGAGCCGGTAGAACTGGACCGCCGCTTCCATGGCATCAGCCAGCCCCTGATTCGCGGCGGCGCGGGCGGCGGCGACCGGATCGCGGTCAGGCATCGACATTCCGGCCTCGGAGGCGAGCCGCTCGACCGCCTCCATAAAACCGAGGTTCTCCGTCTCGCGCAGGAAGCTGACCGCGTCGCCCTTGGCCTGGCAACCGAAACAATAATAGTAGCCCTTGGCCTCATCTACATGAAATGACGCTGATTTCTCTTGATGGAAAGGGCAGGGCGCCCACCAGTCGCCGCGGGCCGTGTTGCTCTTGCGGGGATCCCAGGTGACCTTCCGGCCCACGAGCTGCGCCAGCGATATGCGGCTGCGGAGCTCGTCGAGAAATCCGGGCGGGAGCGACATCGACGGAATATCGTGCGCCCGACGCGCCTTGGCAAGGGTCGAGCGGGTAGCGAATCACCATTGATTCGCGACTTAGGCCAGGAGGTCGACCACCGGGGCGACGATCTCGACGTCGGCCGGGTCGAAGTGGGTGAGGTCGAAGCCCAGCAGCTCGACGGATCCGGCGGCGAAGCGGATCAGGGTGTTCTGCCCGGCCCCGCCGCTGGCGGTGATGACGAGGTCGTCGAAGGCGGCGACGGCGGGTATGTCGATCCTGATGATGTCGGCGCCCGCTTCAAAGTCGCGGACAACGTCGTGGCTGCCGGCGGTTTTGAACACAAAGAAATCGCCGCCTGTTCCGCCGGTCAGGTCGTTGTCGCCCCGGCCGCCGACGAGGTGGTCGGCGCCGTCGCCCCCGGCGATCCGGTCGTCGCCGGAGCCGCCCCAAAGGCGATCGTTGCCTGCGCCGCCGTTCAGGACGTCGTCGCCGGCCTCGCCCCAGATGCGGTCGCCACCGTCGCCGCCGGACACCCGATCGTTCCCGCTGCCAGCGCGCAGCCGGTCGGCGCCATCATAGAGGCGGAATTTTTCGTCGAACTGGCGGCCGACCAGGGTGTCGTCCGCTGCCGTGCCGCGGAAGATCCCGTCCTTGGGCGGCCGGACCTTCTCGACCATGTCGCGCCAGTCGTCGAAGCCGATGGCCTCGTCGCTGTCGATGCCCCCGGGCAGATAGTCCTCCGGCACGCCACCGCAGGCCGCGAACATGGCGGCGACGAAGGTGTTGGAGTTGAAATTCAGCACATCGTAGTCGACATCGGCGGCGGCGATCTTCAGGCAATACTTGACCATGATCGACCAGGCCTGATCGTCGGACATGTCGAAATCGAGGCCGGTGCTGTGGCGCTGCTCCGGGGTCTCCCCATAGCGGGCGTCGGCGGACTGCTCGATCGGCACGTTGTTCTCGACCTTCATCTCGCTGCCGAAAATTTGCCACGCGCTCTGCGGGCCGGAGCGGATCACGTATTCCTGGCCGTTGCCGAGATCCTGGTAGATGATGCAGAGGTGCGGCACGCCTACGGGAATGCCGAGCGAGCTGGCTTCCGTGGCTTCGACTGTCAGGATTCCCGTCACTATCTACCCCCTTGCCTCCGGCGGGTCAGGTTAGTACGCGCGCTACGTGGCGAATAGCGCGGAGCGATCATTCACCTACGGCGATTTCCGTCACGTTGCGCTCGCTGCCGGTCGTGCGATCGAGCACGCGGATGCGCTCCCTGCCCGCGCGATCGACGGTCACCACCGCCAGCCAGTCGCTGCCGAGGGTGACGGCGCTGGCGCGCTCGCCGGCGGGCAGGTTGATCTCGGCGGGCAGATCGGAAATCTGAGGGAGGGTGGTGAGGCGGATGACAAGGAGCCCGACGATTGTTATGACCCCCACGATCAGCGTCGCGGTCAGCAGCGTCACAAGCCGGCGGAGTCTGCGCAGCCGCGGAGGTTCCGGAAATTCCTCGTCGCCATGGTAACCTCCGCGCATGTCCGAGCATCCTTCCGAGCTTCGCGTGACGCTGGGAGCCGCGCCCGGCGCGCGCCTTGATAAGGCGCTGGCGGCCGCTGTTCCAGAGCAAGCCGGTCTCAGCCGCTCGCGGCTGCAGGCGCTGATCGCCGAGGGCGCGGTCGCCAACGCCGCCGGCGTGGTGCTGGACGATCCGTGGGTGAAGCTCGCCCCCGGGACGGAGGTGGTGCTGCGCCTGCCGGCGCCGCGGCCGATCTGCGCTGCGGCCGAGGACATTCCGCTCGACATCGTCCACGAGGACGCCGACCTCATCGTGATCGACAAGCCCGCCGGCCTGGTCGTGCATCCGGCGCCGGGTGCGCCCGACCACACGCTGGTGAATGCGCTCCTGCACCATTGCGGCGGGTCGCTCTCGGGGATCGGCGGCCGGCTGCGGCCGGGGATCGTGCACCGGATCGACAAGGACACCTCGGGCCTTTTGGTGGTGGCGAAGTCCGACATCGCGCACCATGGGCTGGCGCTGCAGTTCGCCGCCCACGACCTGGAGCGGCGCTATCTCGCGGTGACCCACGGCGCCCCCGACCCGGCGGAGCCGCGGCTGGTGCATCTCGCCGGCATCGGCTGGGAGGGGGGCGGGGTGCTGCGCATCGAGGGGCGCATCGGCCGGCACCCGGGCGACCGCAAGCGGATGACGGTTCTGAGCCACACGGGCAAGCCGGCGGTGACACGGGTACGGGTGCTGGAGCGGTTTGGCAGGGAAGTGGCGCCGGCGGCGGCGCTGGTGGAGTGCCGCCTGGAAACCGGGCGCACGCACCAGATCCGCGTGCATATGGCCTTTGCCGGTCACCCCCTGGTCGGTGACGCGGTCTACGGTCGCCGCCGGGCCGCGGATGTGATCGGTGCCTTTCCGCGGCAGGCGCTGCACGCGGCGAGCCTCGGCTTCCGTCACCCTGTGACCGGTGCGGCGATGCGCTTCGAGTCGCCGCTGCCGGCGGACATGGAGGACCTGGTGGCGGCGCTGCGGGGCCTGTAACGAAGGCCTAGTGGGCAACGAAGTGTAAGCATCCTATAACGAGGGTATGAAAGCAGGCGTGGCGAAGGGCTCCGCCCGGAGGTAGCTTTGGCTTACGACAAATTGCCGGCGCCATCGCCCGAGCAGGGCCTGTCGCGCTACATGCAGGAAATCCGCCGGTTCCCGATGCTGGAGCCGGAGGAGGAGTACATGCTCGCCAAGGCCTGGGTGGACCATGGCGACAAGGAGTCGGCGCACAGGCTGGTCACCAGCCACCTGCGCCTGGCCGCCAAGATCGCCATGGGATACCGCGGCTACGGCCTGCCGACCGCCGAGGTGATCTCGGAGGCGAACGTGGGGCTGATGCAGGCGGTGAAGCGCTTCGACCCGGAAAGGGGTTTCCGCCTGGCTACCTACGCCATGTGGTGGATCCGCGCTTCGATCCAGGAATACATCCTGCGGTCGTGGTCGCTGGTGAAGATGGGCACCACCGCGGCGCAGAAGAAGCTCTTCTTCAACCTGCGCAAGGCGAAGAACAAGATCGGCGCCATCGAGGAGGGCGAGCTTCGCCCCGAGAACGTGGCCAAGATCGCCGAACAGCTCAACGTCACCGAGAACGAGGTGATCTCGATGAACCGCCGCATGGCCGGCGGCGACGCGAGCCTCAACGCGCAGGTGCGCGGCGACGGCGAGAGCACGGCCGAGTGGCAGGACTGGCTCGAGGACGAGGACGCCGACCAGGCCGAGGCGCTGGCCGAGCGCGACGAGCTCGAGAACCGGCGCGAGCTGCTGCTGGCGGCGCTGGGCACGCTCAACGAGCGCGAGCGCCACATCCTGACCGAGCGCCGGCTGAAGGACGACCCGGTGACGCTGGAAGAGCTCAGCCAGGAGTACGACGTCAGCCGCGAGCGCATCCGCCAGATCGAGGTCCGCGCCTTCGAGAAGCTGCAGAAGCGGATGCGCGAGCTGGCCGCCGAGCGCGGCATGGTCCCGGCGGTCAACTGACCGCCGGGCCCGCCAGCGTGTGCCAACGCAATGCTCACGCATTTGTCGCTATATGTTTGCAATATAAGGGTATTTTGATCTTGTTTTGAGCCGCTCGTAACCTCTGCTCACGCCGGCCTGGGGCGTCATTCAGTGAAGACGAAACGGCGGTAGATCCGGCCGATGCCGATCAGCGCTACGCCGAGGCCGAGGAACGAGACGACGCGCAGAAGTCCGGTCAGGCCGGACATGTCATAAAGGAAGACCTTGGCGACCGCGGCGACCAGGACGGCGAGCGACATGACGCGCCACATCCGGCTGCCGCGCAGGATGCCGATGGCGAGGAGCACCAGCGCGAAGACGATCCAGACGGCGGAGTAGGCGTAGACCTCGGCAGCGCTGGCGCTCCGCGACGGGCTGATCGCGAGCACGCTGCCTTGGAAGGAGCGGCGCACCTCGAGGGAGACCCAGGCGAAGGCGAGGAGGCCGGCCAGCACGGCGGTGGCGGGGCGCAGGCGAGCGTCAAGGAGGCTGGCGCGAGAGGCGCCGAAGGCACCGAGGAGGATGGCCGGGGCGAAATAGGCGGCGGCGAGGAGGTTCGCGAGCGGCAGACGGCCGACCGGGTCGGGGATCCAGAGCGGGTTGGCGGCGAGGAGGTGACCGAGGACGAGCTGCGCCATGGCGAGGAGGATGAGCCCGTTGCCGACGTAGCGCGCCCAGGGCAGGCGCGGAGCGAGGCGGGCCTGCAGCAGGACAGCGGCGGCGACGAGCCACCAGAGCGTCTGCGGCGCCATCTCGGCGAGGTCGTAGCTCGGGGCGGCGAGGGTGCCGCTGGTCCAGAGGCGGAGCTGCAGCGCCACCATGAGCAGGAAGAAGCCGGCGGCGGCGATCTCGCAGAGATCGGCGACCGGGTCGCGCGGCTCGGTGCGCCAGAGGCGCGCGGCGGCGAGGAAGGCGGCGCCGGGCAGGCCGTAGGCGTAGAGCACCCAGGCGAAGCCGTCGTAGCCGAGGAGCGCCGGGTTGAGCGCGAGGCGGATGATGACCGCGGCGATCAGTGCGAAAGCGATGGCGCGCAGCGCTGGGACGCGCAGGCGGGTCCAGATCCAGGCGAGGGCGAGGACCTCGAGGGCGAGGGCGATGGTGAGCCAGGCCTCGCGCAGCAGGCAGGCGAAGGCGAGGGCGAGGGCGGCGGTGCAGGCGGCGGCGTAGAAGGCGAGCGGGGCGGCGCGGTGCGGCGACGCCGAGCGGGCGACGAGAGCGGCGGCGGCGAGGTTCGCCAGGGAGAGCGCCACGGCGAGGCCGGCCCAGCCGAGGTCGACCTCGAGGCCACCGATGCGCCAGTAGCCGATGGCGAGGAGATAGAGCGGCAGCGCGGCGGAAATCGCGGCCCAGAGGGCGGGGGTCGGAGCCCGGCGCATGGCGGCAAAACCGCCGAGGCCGAAGATGGCGGCGAAGCCGGCGAGCGACCAGGCGAAGACGGCGAGCTGCGGGGGCAGCAGGAAGGGGCCGAAGCCGGTCATGGCGCGCTCGATGCCGCGGCCGGCCAGGTCCTCGTAGGAGGTGACCTTGGCGGGCATCGGCCAGAGCAGGACCACGGCGGCGATGACGAGGGCCGCAGCGAGGGCGAGGGCTTCGAAGGCCGGGTGGCGGCGGCCGAGGGCGAGGCCGAGGGCGGCGTAGAGGCCGAGGAACAGCGCGGCGGGGGCGTTGAAGTCGTAGGCGGAGGCAAGGACGGCGAGGATGGCGCCTGCGGCGAGGAAGCCGAGGCCGGAGCTGTGGCTGATGAGGCCGACGAGGCGGGCGCGGGCCGGGTCCCCGGGGCGCGGGACGGGGAGGTCGGTGCCGAAGAGGCCGAAGAGCGCGGCGATGGCGAGGACGTAGAGGCTGAGGACGCCCTGGTCGGCAGGGTCGTGGTAGCGGCCGAGCCAGAGCAGCGGCCAGCCGAGGGCGCCGATGGTGACGACGATGGCGAGGCCGCCCCAGCGGCGGACGGTGAGGAGCGCGAGGCAGCCGGCGGTGAGCGCGACGAGAAAGAGGAAGACCGGCGGGGCGCTGTGGGTCGGGCTCTCGAGCAGCGCCGGGATCGGGTAGCCGCCGGCCATGCCGGCGAGCGCCACGAAGAGGCCCTGGCGGCGGGCGAGGCCGAGGGCCGCGAAGGCGACCGCGCCGAGCGCCAGGAAGGCGACGGGGGCGCCGATCAGGCTGTAAAGCGCGTGCGCGGCGTAGAGGCTGGCGAAGAGGGCGAAGACTCCGGCGGCGGTCAGGGCCGGGCCGGCGGCGTCGGGCCTGACGGCGCGGGCGAGCGCCGCCGGGCGGGTGCGCTCGGCCCAGTCGCCGGCAGCGATGAGGGCGGCGCCGAGCGCAAGGCCGAGGGCGAAGCGCGGCCAGGGGCCGAGGATGCCGTTCTCGATGGCGAAGCGGAAGAGGAAGACGGCAGAGAGGGCGACGGCGATGCCGCCGACCCAGAACATGAAGCGCGAGGTCAGCATCTCTTCCAGCCCGCGGCCGCGCGCCTGATCGGGAACCGGGCCGGCCGAGGGTTGGGGAACGGCCCTCTCCTCCACTCGCAGCGGAGGGGGAGCGAGGGGCGGCTCGGCCGCCTCGGGCGCGAGCTCCGCGGCGGGCGGGGGCGACGCGTCCCAGGGTCCGGTGCGCCGAGACAGTTCCTCAAGCCGGCGCCGGGTGTCGACCAGCTCGCGCTCGACGCGGCCGAGGCGTCGGAAGAGCAGGATGACTCCGACGGGGCTGGCCAGGACGGCGAGGCCCAAGATCATCGCCAACTGGATCAGCAAGGCGTCATCTCCTCCGCACCCGGAGCGTCCGCGCCATGTCCCTCTGAATGCATGAACATTCGCTGAACGCGCTGGCCCACGGCGACGAACTCCAGGTCTCGATCGAGGATAGTGCCTCCAAGTGTCGTCCTCCTCCATTGGTGACTTCCTCCACTAGGCGACGCGCGAAAGCCGCGCTAGGGTTCCCGCCAATCGGGAGCGGGAGGGAAGAATGGCCGAGGGACGGGTCCGGTGGGGCGTGCTGAGCGCTGCGCGGATCGCGCGCGAATGGGTGGTGCCGGGCATCCACATGAGTGACCGGGGCGAGCTCGCCGCGGTCGCGAGCCTGACGCCCGGCAAGGCGGAGGCGCTGGCCGCGCCCTACGGCGGGGTCACGATCCATCACAGCTACGAGGCGCTGCTCGCCGATCCGGGGGTGGATGCGATCTACATTCCGCTGCCCAACCACCAGCATGTGGAGTGGACGGCGAAGTGTCTCGAGGCGGGCAAGCATGTGCTTTGCGAGAAGCCGATCGCACTGAAGGCCGGGGAGATCGACGGGCTGATCGCGCTGCGGGACCGGACCGGGCTGTTGGCGGCCGAGGCGTTCATGGTCACCCACCATCCGCAGTGGATCCGGGCGCGGGAGCTGGTGCAGCAGGGGGCGATCGGGCGGCTGCGGCAGGTGCAGGGCGCCTTCACCTTCTTCAACGAGGACCCGGAGAACATCCGCAACCGCGCCGACATGGGCGGGGGGGCGCTGCGCGACATCGGCGTCTATCCCTCGATCTCCGCGCGCTTCGTCAGCGGCGAGGAGCCTTCCGCCGTTCCCTATGCCGCGATCGAATGGGACAGGGGCATCGACGCCACCGCCCGGGTGGTGGCCGAGTTCCCCGGCTTCGGCATGGATTTCTACGTCTCCATGCGCATGGCGCCGCGGCAGCTCATGACCTTCCACGGCGAGAAGGGCTGGCTCAGCGTGCATGCGCCCTACAATGCCGGCGCCTACGGCGATCCGGTGCTCGAGCTGCGCAACGCCGACGCCACGGTGGTGCTGGAGCGCTTTCCGCGGTCGGACCACTACCGCTCGCAGATCGACGCCTTCAACGACAGCGTGCTCGACGGCGCGGCCTATGCCTGCCCGCTCGAGTTTTCGCGCGGCAACCAGGTGATGATCGACATGATCTATGCCGCCGCGGGAGGGATTCCGGCCTGAGCCCGGAATCCGCGCGCATGCCTCTGAAACGGCTGCGAAAACCGCGTATGGAACCCATATGGAATCCGTATGGAATCCATATGGGAGGTTGTTTCCCTGAAATGGGGGGCGCGGCCGGCAACCACGCTCCCGCCCGCCTGCCTGATCAAGATCTTGGCGGGATCCTCGACCACCGGCCGCGCTCCTCTTCCCGAGGGGGGAACGCGGCCCCGCACGCGGTCAATGCACCGGCACCGGCCATAACCAGAAGAACACCACGTTGTAGAGCACGGCTGCGGTCACCCAGATCGCCAGTGGCCAAACCAGGGGCGGAGGCGGCATCGCCAGAAGTCGGCGCCGTCGCCGGCCGGCGAGGTGCATGACGCCGCCGATCCCGGGATGCAGGAGCAGCAGGACCAGCGAGTAGGGTCTCTCCTCGAACGCCAACTGCACAACCATTCCGCCGACAACCGGCCCGAACTCCGCTTCCCAAGACTGGAAGGCCCATGGTGCCGCCGACGAAGCCGCCGGTGAACACGGCCGCAACGTAGGCACCGGCGGAGCGGAGGGCGCCTCGCGCGCCCGGTAGACCAAACTCCGGCGCGAAAAACGCTCCGCCAGCGGCAGCGCCGACAACAGTACAAATGGAGAGCCAGCCCTCATCGAAGCTCCTTAGACCCTCAAGCCATCGGCCCGGGTTCGCAACGAGCGTGGGGAGCGACCAGAGAAAGAAGAGCACCGCGACGGTGCCGGCGGCGGCCGCCGGGACGACTAGGCTCGCCCCAAGCGAGTCCCGGGGTGATGCCGTGTCCATTGCGCGGATGCCTTTTCCGGAGGGGCTCGACCTGGGCGATGGAGCATGCGCCGCCGAATGTTAACGCCGGCTGAAGCCCGGTCCGCTGGTACACCGCCTCCCGCAAGCAGCCCATCGGGGCGGTCAAATCTTCCGAAGACTGCCACTTGGAAACCGGTGAAGGCGGGTCAACCGAGGGCCCCGGCGCGGCCGTCCGGGATCCGTTGTGGGACGCGCCGCTCGGGCGTAGGATCACGGGTCTCGGGCGCCGTCCGTTCCGGTCGGCGGGCCGGGTGGTCGCGCGGCGGCGTGACACGGCGTGACATGGCCGCCGGCGCATGACGGGAGGGCTGGGGAATGACTGCCTTCAACGTGGTTCGGATGCGGGTGAAGCCGGGGTCCGAGGACGACTATCTCGAATATCACCGCACGGCGGAGATGGCGCACATGCCGGGGTTGAAGCGGCTGAGCGTGGTGCGGACCGGCGAACGCGACTTCTGCTTCATCGGCGAATGGTCGGGAATGGACGCACTGGCCGCCGCCCGTCCGGCGATGATCGCGACGCTCGACGGCTTCCGCGGCAAGCTCGAGGATCTGGGCGGCGGGCTCGGGGTGACCGATCCGGTCTCCGGCGAAGTGGTGATCGACCGGACCGCCTGACCCCTTCAGCAATGCGCAAGGTTTGAGGGCTAGTCGAGTCGGATGGCTGGGGGAATCGCCGGCGACTGCCGCCGGCGATGCCTCTTGCCCGTGGATGAATTTTGCGTAACTAGTTCCCTGAGTGGGTGTTGATCATGACCGCAAGACTTTGCGCCTCGCTTCTGTTCGGGGCTTTCGTATTGGCGGGATGTGTGCCGGACGGCGTGGCTCCGGTCGAAATTACTGTCGCCTGCATCCCTGCCCCCCGCTTCCCGGGCCGAGGCCACCCTGGTACCGGCGGTCGAGAAGCCGGCGCCTGACCCCGCACTGGTGGCCATGTACGCCTCGCGCGCGGACGGCGAGCGCATGCTGCCCGCTGTCGACGTCACCCAGTTCCACCGCGAGCTACTTCGCAACGAGGTGAATTATCCCAGCGTCGAGGCGCCGGGCACTGTCGTCATCGATACCAAGGGGCCGTTCCTCTACCTGGTGGAGGGCGAGGGCAAGGCGACGCGCTACGGCATCGCCGTCGGCCGCGAGGGTTTCGGCTGGAACGGCACCGGCACCATCGCCCGCAGCGCCAAGTGGCCGCGCTGGACCCCGCCGCCGGAGATGATCGAGCGCGACCCGCACCTGGCGAAGTGGCGCGAGGGCCAGCCCGGCGGGGTCAGCAACCCACTAGGGGCTCGGGCGCTCTACATTTACTTCAACGGCGCCAACTCGGGCTACCGCATCCACGGCACCAACACGCCGAAGTCGATCGGCTGGGCGGCATCGTCAGGCTGCTTCCGGATGCTGAACCAGGACGTGATCGACCTCTACGATCGGGTTCACATGGGAGCCAAGGTCATCGTCCTCTGACGACGGCGGACCGCCAGGAGCCCGAGGACACCGCTGCCGAGCAGTAGCAGGCCCGGCGGTCAGACGGGGTCAAGGGGAACCGACCCGCAGGCGTGAGATACCGGACGAGATCCATGGCGATACGAGCGGCCACACACGGCTTCTGGCGCTGGCCTGGTTTCATCCGCCGGTGCCGTTCCTGCCCCCGGAAGTGAGCCCGGACAAGCTGGTGGCGCCGGGCGCCCCGTCTCAGCCGTCCGCCCCCGGCGCGACGCAGATGCCGGGTGAGACGGGGCGCCCGGCGCCCCCCGCCAAGCCGCTCATCAAGGGAATCCCGACGCCCGAGACGGCGCCGGAGGTCCCCGGCGCGGCGACCGGGTCACCGTCTCTGGTCCCCGCCACCAAGCCCTGAGGCAGTCCGCGATCAGGCGGCCTTCTGGATCGCGATCGTCTCGCCCGCGTCCGGCGCAATTTCCGCCAGATGCCGGCGCGCGAGCCCCGAGAGGTTGAACGCGATGCGGTTCCTGACCGGCGGCAGGGCGTCGATTACCGAGAACAGCGCGTTGCGCAGCGCCCGCTGCGGCGCCGAGCCGGTGATGGCCAAGCCGGTTAGCCGGCCGGCCAGCGCCAGCACCTCCACGGCAGCCGCCCGGCGGGTCGTCGCATAACTGTCGAGCGCGGCGGCGGGGCGCCGGCCCGCCAGCACGTCGGCGAGCACATGCCCGAGCAGGACGGCATCGACGAGGCCGGTGTTCATGCCCTGGCCGCCTGCCGGACTGTGTACGTGCGCGGCGTCGCCCATGAGCAGGAAGGGGCCCGAGCCGTAGCTGCGGGCGACGCGGTGATGGATGCGAAAGCGGGAGCTCCAGATCACCTCCTCGACCGGGTTCGCGCCTCCCGGTCCGCGCGCGTCCAGGAGCGCCTGCAGATCGGCGATCCCGGCATGTTCCGGCGCGTCGTCCAGCGTCGCCACGATCCTGTAGGCACCGCCGGGCAGCGGCGCGACGACGACCATTCCCGGCCCGGAGAAGAACAGCGAGACCTCGTCGCGGCCGAGCGTCCAGCGCATCCGGACGTCGGCCAGAATGAACGAACCCCCGTCGCCCTCGCCGTCGAAACCGATGCCCGCCGCCTCGCGAACGAGGCTGTGCATCCCGTCCCCCGCGACGACATGGCGGGCGGAGATCACCTGCTCGCCGTCCGGCGAGACCACGGCGACACGCGCGCCTTCGCCATCGCGCGCCGCAGAAGTGGCGGTGACACCCCGGTGCACGCTTCCACCAAGCGCCGTCAGGCGGTCGGCGAGGACACGTTCGGTGACATCCTGCGGGATCATGAGGATGTAGTTGTAAGGCGACGGCAGCGCCCCGAATCGCAGCCCGAGCAGGGCGCGATCGCGGTCACGGATGGTGAAGCGGTCGAGCTTGAGGCCGCGCCGGTTCAGTTCGTCCACCACCCCGAGCGGCTCCAGCAACTCGAGCGTGTGGGCGTGGATCACCGCGGCGCGGGACGTGTTCTGCCCCTCGCTCAGCCGATCGACGACCACGTGGTCGATCCCGGCCTGCTGCAGGGCGATGGCCAGGGAGAGGCCGGTAGGGCCGGCGCCGACGATGAGAACGTCAGTACGGGTCTGGTGCATGGCGGCGAATCCTTTTGTCAACTGTCGTTGACTTCGTACCGTGACGCCCTTGCGTTTGTCAACGGTCGTTGGCAAAATGGACAGATGGAAACATTGCCGAAGAAGGCCACAAAATCCGATCGAACCCGTGCGGCGATCCTCGCCGCGGCGCGGGAGCTGTTCGCGGCGCAGGGTTTCGAGCGCACCACCGTGCGCGATATCGCGGCGCGGGCCGAGATCGACCCGGCGATGATCATCCGCTACTTCGGCGGCAAGGAAGCGCTCTTCGTCCGCGCGGTGGACTTCGACCTCGGGATGCCGGACCTCGCCACGCTCGGCCCCGGAGAGCGAGGACCGGCGATCGTCCATCACTTCCTGAAGGTCTGGGAGGGACAAGGCGGCACGAGTGGCCTCGCCATCCTGCTGCGCTCGGCCGCGTCGAACCCGGTGGCGGCGGCGAAGCTGCGCGAGGTCTTTGCGGGCCAGGTCGCTCCGGTCCTCGCGCGGGCGCTCGGGGGAGCGCCGGACGCCGCGGCACGCGCCGCGCTCGTCAGCAGCCAGCTTCTCGGGCTGGCGCTCTGCCGCTACGTGCTCGAGTTGCCGCCGGTCGTCGGCATGGCTCCGGAGCGCATCGTCCGGGATGTCGGGCTTACGGTGGAGCGCTACCTGAGCGGCGGCTGACGCGCGCTCAGTTTCCGCCGCGCGGTCCGACGAAGAGGCCGGCGTCGCGGGCGGCCTGGGTCAGCGCCTTCGACTTGTTCACACTCTCCACGAACTCCGCCTCGGGATCGCTGTCGTATACGACGCCGCCGCCGGCCTGGATGTAGAGGGTGCCGTCCTTCACCACCGCCGTGCGCAGCGCGATGCAGATGTCCATGTCGCCGCCGGCGGAGAAGTAGCCGACGCCGCCGCCGTAGACACCGCGCTTTTCGGCCTCGAGCTCGTCGATGATTTCCATGGCGCGGACCTTGGGGGCGCCGGAGACGGTGCCGGCGGGGAGGCCGGCGAGGAGCGCCGAGAGAGCGTCGTTGCCGTCCGCGAGCACGCCGTCCACGTTGGAGACGATGTGCATGACGTGACTATAGCGCTCGATGATGAATTGTTCGTTAGGATCGACGCTGCCGATCTTCGCCACCCGCCCGACGTCGTTGCGGCCGAGGTCGAGCAGCATGAGGTGCTCGGCGCGCTCCTTTGGGTCGGCGAGGAGCTCGGCTTCGAGTGCAAGATCGTCGACGGCGGTGGCGCCGCGGGGGCGGGTGCCGGCGATCGGGCGGACGGTCACCGTGTCGCCCTTCAGGCGCACGAGGATCTCGGGGCTGGCGCCGACCACCTGGAAGCCGCCAAAGTTGAAGTAGAACATGTAGGGTGAGGGGTTGGTCCGCCGCAGCGCCCGGTAGAGCGCAAACGGCGGCAGGTCGAACTTCTGCGCCCAGCGTTGCGAGGGGACGACCTGGAAGATGTCGCCGGCGCGGATGTAGTCCCTGGCCTGCCCGACCATCTCGAGGTAGCGGGCGTGGCTGGTGTTGGAGACCGGCTCGCCGGGTGCGAGGTCGCCGAGGTCGCGGCTGGCCGCGGGTGGGGTGCGGTCGAGGTCGCGTACCGCGTCCATCACCCGTTCCGCCGCCTGGGCGTAGGCCGCGCGCGGGTTGAGGCCGGAGTTCGCCCAGGCCGGGCTCACCACCGTCACCTCGCCCTTCACCCCGTCGACGATGAGAACGACCGACGGGCGCAGCATGATCGCGTCGGGCAGGCCGAGCGGATCGGGGTTGATGTTGGGCAGGCGCTCCACTAGGCGCACCATGTCGTAGCCGAGATAACCGAAGAGTCCGGCCGCCATCGGCGGCAGCTCCGGCGGCAGCTCGATGTGGCTCTCCGCGATCAGCGCGCGCAGGCTGGCGAGCGGGTCGGCGGGCTCGTCGCGCCAGGCGTCGGGGTCGAAGCGGGCGGAACGGTTGAGCCGGGCGGCGGTGCCGTGGCACTCCCAGATCAGGTCGGGTTTCATGCCCATGATCGAGTAGCGCCCGCGCACCTCGCCGCCGGTGACGCTTTCGAGCAGGAACGAGTCCTTGCGCGCCTCGGTCAGCTTCAGCATCAGCGAGACCGGCGTGTCGAGATCGGCGACGAGGCGGGCCCAGACCACCTGGTTGCGGCCCGCGGTGAATCCCGCGGCGAATTCGTCAGTGGCGGGGTGGAGCTGCATCGCCGGTCAGGGGAAGCGCGCCAGCGTCGACTCGACCAGGGGCTGGTTGACGGTGATCCCGGCCTGATCCCGCAGCGCCGCGGTGTAGAGCGCCAGCAGGTCTCCGCGGACCTGCTGGCGGTACTGCCCGAGCAGGTTGTCGAGGATCTGCGTGTTTTCCTCAGTGGTGGCATCAAAGGGCAGGACGGCGGTGATCTCGGCGAGGATCACGCCGTCGCGGTCGCGGTGGCTGACCGGCGCGCCCTCGGCGGTGGCGAAGACGTCGGCGACGATCGCGGGCGGGGCGCCTTCGGCGGTCTCTCCGCGGGTGAGCGGGCCGGCGCTGCGGATCGGGCGGTCGAGGCGCTGGGCGAGTTCGGCGAAGGTGAGGCTGCCTTGCAGCTCGCTCACGTAGCCCTCGGCGAGCTTTTCCAGGGCGTCGGCGGTGCGCGCCTCGCGCCAGTCGGCGGCGACGCGGTCGCGGACCTCGTCCAGCGGGATCACCGTCGGCAGATCGATCTTCTCCAGACGCAGGGTGGCGAGGCCGCCGTCGGCGAGCTCGATCAGGTCGGTTTCCTCGCCCGGTTCGGCGGCGAGCGCGGCCTGGCGGAAGGCGGGGTCGTCGGCGATGCCGCCGCTGGTCTCGGAATTGAGCGCGAGGCTGCCGAGTTCCATCGGCGTTTCCGAGGCGATCTCCTCGAGCGTGGCACCGCCGGCGATGAGATCCTGGAAGTGCGCCGTGTCGTCGAGGATCTGCTGTTTGGCGGCGTCCATCGCCCGGCTCTTGGCGAGGTCGGCTCGGGCCTCCTCGAAGGGCGTGGTGTGCGGCGCCATGATGGCGTTGATCCGGTAGAGCGCCGGGCCGAGCGAGGTCGTCACCGGGCCGACGATACCCGGCGCGTCGGGTCCGAAGACGGCGTCGCGCGCTTCGGGCGGTAGGGCGTCGGCGGCGACGATGCCCTGGTCGGCGTCGGCGGGCTGGAGCCCGCGCTCGGCTGCCACGGCATCGAAGTCGCTCTCGCCTGAATCGATCTTCGCCTTGGCGGCGGCGGCATCGGCCTCGGTGGCGAAGCCGATGCGGTCGAGGGCGCGGCGCTCGGGCGTCTGGTAGTGGTCGCCTGCGGCGTCGTAGGCGGCGCGGAGCTCGTCCTCGGGGATCTCGGTCGCGGCCGCCAGCGCCTCGGGGGTGACGCTGGCGTAGGAGATCTCGCGCGTCTCGGGACGGGTGTAGCGCTCCGCGGCATGCGCCTCGTGCTCGGCGGCGAGCTCGGCGTCGGTGGGCGCCGGGATCGGCTCGGGCAGGAGGGTGGCATCGAGGCGCAGCCAGTCGAAGCTGCGGCGTTCGCCGAGGAAATCGAGCACGGTGCGCGCCTCGGTCTCGGGGAGGGTGGCGGCGGACTGCACGCCCTGGGCGATGAGGTCGCGCGTGGCCTCGCGGCGCAGCAGCGCCTCGAAATCCGCCGGGCGCAGGTTGGCGCGCTCCAGTGCTGCGACGTAGGTCTCGCGGTTGAACTTGCCGTCGGCCTGGAAGGCGGGGGTGGCGACGACCTGGGCGCGCACTGCCTCGTCGCTGGTGGAGAGCCCGAGGCGTGTCGCCTCGCCGTCGAGGGCGGCGTCGTTGACGAGGCCGGCCAGCACCATGTTGTCGACGCCGTACTGGCGCGCCTCGGCCATGGTCAGCGAGCGGCCGGTCTGCTGCTGCAGGGCGCGTAATTCTTGTTGAATTGCACGGACATAGTCGTCGGCGGTGACCGAGACGCTGCCGACGCGGGCGACGTTGCTGCTGGTGATGCCGCGCCCGGCGCCGATCCCGAAGCCGGCGAGACCGACCACCAGGGCGGCGAGGAGCGCGTAGATCAGGATGCCGGCGCGTCTTTTGCGAAAGGTTCCGAGCATGGGTTTTCCGGCCCCTGGTGGAAGGTGGGGTGGGTCTTACGCGCTGGCCGCGGGCTCGGCAAGGGGCCGGGGGTTCGCCGCATTAACCGAAGGGGATGCGGCGCGAAGCTCCGTGTACAACACACGTACATCGCACGTACATCGCATGTACCGGGCGTGCACGGGGCGGCGGATTTGGGAAAGGTTAACCGCGACGCGGTAGGATGGCGCCATACCCGAAATAGACCGAAGGTTCGACCGTGGCCGAGCGCAAGCGCACGAAGGCGGAGGAGCGCGCCTATGCCGAGCTCCAGGAAGTCCTGCACCAGCTCGAGGGGGTGCGGACCGACATGGTTCTCGCCTTCGAGCGGCTGAAGTTCGACAACATGCCCTTCGAGTGGGCGTCGGTCGAGCGCCTGGCGCCGGTCCGGCAGCGGAAGGTGCGCATCCATACCTCCTACGACGCGGACGTGGCGAAGTTCTTCCGGTCGATGGGCGACGGCTACCAGGCGCGGATGAACCTCGTGCTGCGCACCTACATGCTCGGGATCCTGAGCCGGCAGGTTCCCAGCCGGAAGAACGAGGACTGGACGGGGGACGAGATCTGAGGGGTGGCGCTGGGGGATCGATCGGGTCTTGGCGGGGTCCCCAGGTGGTCCGGTTGGGGCGGGACGGTGCCGTTGGCACTTCGCGGATTTGGCCGTCGACAAATCCGCGCGCGCCTGCCTGCCCCTGGCAGGCGCGTTTGCGCCAGCCAGGCAGGCGCGCGCGGATTGGAGCCGGTCGGGCGAGCCGCGCGCCCCTTGGCCTCCGCAGGGGCGGAGGCCAACGAACCGGGCAACTCTCCACTGGAGAGTTGCCTTTTCGGTTCGGGAAGAGGGTGGGGAAGTGGGACGGGCATCTATTTCAAAGCGTCGGAAAGCGGCTTGATCTTCCCCTTGGCCAGTTCCTTTTCGTAGCTCTTCAAAAGCTCACTACGCAATTCCTTTATCTTTGCCGGGCTCTTCAAATCACCCTTATAGTCAAAACTATCTCCTCGCTCTTTTACCTCGTAGTTCAGATCAATGATCATTGAATTTAACACTTCCCGGATCGCCGCCTGAAATCCCGCAAAATTCGCGGATCCGATAATTGCATTAGGACTCTTCACAATGGCTTGGCAGCCAGCATCCTTTTTTAAGAGATCCGCTAAAACTGACAGAAGGAAGAAACGTGTGAGTCCATATTTTGAAAGCGGCTTGTACTCTATATTCGGCATACGTTCTTGGACCAAATCCATAAGCTTAAACAAGAAGACGATACGCTCCGCGCCAACAGCGGGGCGTGCGAATACTTCTGCATACTTGTCGTCAAACAGACGGTACACCTGATGGCATGCCTCTGGCTCTCCCAAGTCAAAAGCCAACAAAAGTCTTCCCGCCTCTTCGTTAGTTATGACTATAACGCCAGCCGGAGCCTCCTGACCACGCTTTATTTCGAAGGCAAACTGTCCTGGAAATTTCTTCTCAAATTCCTTATGAAGTCTCAACTGAATTTCATTGGTGGATTTAAGATCGCGCGGTTTAATTGCATTTTGGTTATTGCTATTTATCGTAATCGTCTTCGCTAATCCTGCATCGTTTAATTCGATAATCTTGGCTATAACTCTAAGATCGTCTGAAAGATCGGCTTCGGCTCGTTTAAATGTCGAAATGCTCTGCGCTCCGTTGACGACCACGTAACGCTCTATGCTAAGCTTCTCGGCCTCTAGTACCGCCAACTCACAAAGTATTGTAACACCGTTGTGGTATAGCGGAAAGAATTGATGCTGGCTCTTTAAGAGAACACTCTGGCGCATTGCTTTGTTTACCTTAGTATCGCCAAGAGAGTAACGAACATTCTGCGAGAATAGCGTGCCATCCTCTATACCTGACATCTTGACCAATTCTTTTGCCTGGACGGGCAAAACATACGTGTTTATGCCGCCGCCCGTCGTAATGTGAAGTGGTTCAACGTAGGAGGTGTCGAAGACAAAGGTGTCGTCCACACCCTCGCCCGCATCGAGATCAATGAACTCCGCCGCAATTCTCGTGCGATCGTATACGCGGAGGCGAGTGTGCTGCTTGGCAAACTCTTCTCCGTTTGCATCCAAGGGCTGGTTAGAAACAAAGGCTCCAACGACGGAATAGCCGTTCGCCACCAAGTCCCTGATTTGCAGCCGATTTAGAAGGTTCTTAAATCCTCGTTCCCGCCCCCCGCCAGCAGCGCATCTACCGCCTCAACGGTCTCGAACTGGGTCAAGGTGCCCGCGAGGTCTCGAAGCGCTACGTCTCCGATGGAGGAACTCCTTCTGTCTGATCTTCCCCTGAAAAACCAGAAATCTCATTCTGGTTCGTATCGACGTAGATCGCATCTACACCGCGATCATTTGGCTTATCGCAAATGCAATCATCGGCTTCGATCGGATCAAGTCTGAGTATATTCTCCAGAAACCAGTTTAGGAATGATCGCGCTTCTTCTCTCCCCTTCGTTTGAAATGAATCAATCAGTACCTTCAAATTGTCATACCTTAGATTTTCTTGATCCACCTATCGGCTCCATACAATGAATTCACTCGCTGTCAACTACGCCGCCACAGTCCCCAGCGTCGCCAGCCTCTCCCCCAGCGTCCGCAGCCCCTCCACGCTCACGTTGGCGAAGGCGATGCGGAGCTGGCGCTCGGGCGCTCGTCGTCGCCCTCGGGCGCGAACATGGTGCCGGGGAGCATGAGGAGGGAGAGCTCGCGGACGAGGAGCGGCGCGAGCTCGTTGGAGGGGAGCGGGTGGGGGTGCTCGACGTAGGCGAAGTAGGCGCCGCAGCCGAGGACGCGCCAGCCGGGGAGGGCCTCGATGGCGGCGCGCACGGTGTCTCGGCGGCGGAGGATCTCGGTGCGCTCGGCGGCGACCCAGTCGGCGAGGTTGCGCAGGCCCCAGAGCGCGGCCTTCTGGCCGAGCTGGGGGGCGCAGATGGTCATGCTGTCGAGGACCTTCTCGGCCTCGGCGAGGCGGGCGGCGCAGGCGATCAGCGTGCCGGTGCGGTGGCCGGTGAGGTGGAAGGATTTCGAGAAGGAGTAGAGCTGGACGAGGGTGTCGCGCCAGGCGGGGTCGGTGAAGAGGTCGTGCGGGCGGGCGTCGCGGCTGGCGAAGTCGCGGTAGGTCTCGTCGAGGATGAGGGTGATGCCGTTCTCGCGGGCGATGGCGGCGAATTCGGCGATCAGCTCGGGCGGGTATTCCGCGCCGGTGGGGTTGTTGGGGGTGACGAGGACGATGGCGCGGGTGCGCGGGGTGAGGCGGGCGCGGGCGGCGTCGAGGTCGGGGAGCATGCCGGGGCCGCAGGGGAGGGGTATGGCCTCGATGCCGCTCATGTCGAGCCACATCTTGTGGTTGAAGTACCACGGCACCGGCAGGAGAACGGCGTCGCCGGGGGCGGCCAGGGTCATCATGGCGGTGCAGAAGGCCTGGTTGCAGCCGGCGGTGACGGCGACCTCGTCGGGGCGGATCTCGCCGCCGTAGAGGGCGCTGGAGCGCCAGGCGATCTCGGAGCGCAGCGCGGGGTTGCCGAGGACGGGGCCGTAGAGGTGGGTGTCGGGCTCGGCGCGGATCATCTCGGCCATCGACCGCGCGCATCGCCTCGGGCGGCGGGTCGACGGGGGCGGCCTGGCTGAGGTTGAGCAGCGGCCGGTGGTCGGGGAAGTCGACGCCGGCGAGCCAGCGGCGGGCCTCCATCACCGGCGGCGGTGCGGTGGCGGTGATCAGCGGGCTGAATGGCGTCATCGGGGTGCCTCCTGGCGCTGACCCTATGCCCGGCGCCGCCCGCCCCGCAAGACTGCCGGATTGTGGATCCAGCGGGCGCAACAGTGTATCCTAAAGCGATTATTTCTGCGCCGCGCCGAGTCGCGCGGCATTTGATGTGGCGCGATCGGGCCGGGGGTTCCGGTCGCGCAGGGGAGATTGAACATGCCGGATGTCGATGCCAAGCCGTCGTCGGGCGGCAAGCTTGATGCGACGCGCATCGCGATCGTCGCGATCGGCGCGGTCGCGGTGCTCGTCGCCGGCCTCGCCGCGATCCGCCTGGGACGGGGGGTCGAGGCCTCGCTGGGCGACTTCAAGTTCACGGTGACGCGCGACGACAGCTTCTCCGACATCCTGAACAAGGCGATGGAGAAGGACGGCGACGCGGTGACCGCGCTCCTCGCCGGCAAGGGTTACTACCGGGTGACCGACGCGCGGATCGTGGGCCAGATCGAGAGCCTCGATGCCGGCGATCCCGCGGCCACGCCGGTCATCGTCGGACTGCGCAGGATGCTCTGGAACCTCTCCGGCCCGTTCCAGCGCCCCGACACCCTGACCCATGCCAAGGTCGAGATGATCGCTGCGATCGAGGACCAGACTGCGACGCCGGACGATCCCGAGCGGGGCAAGCTGGTGGCCGAGCTCGTCCGCCGCAGCCTCGACCGCAGCGGCATGTTCGAGGTACGCCGCTATGCCGCCGAGTTGGTGCCGCTGGCGCCGCTGTCGGGGCCGCTCACCAACGACGCTGCGGCGATCTTCACCTGCCCGGGCAGCGAGATGATCGGCAAGCAGGTGCAGATCTGGGGCGCCGGCCAGACCATCTTCGGCGAGGTCGAGCCCGACATCCGCATGGCGGCGCGCTGCGAGGGCGCCGCCAAGACGATCCGGGAACTGCTTCTCGGCAAGCCGGGGGTCTTCGGCACCGCGCCCGAGGCCTTCGAGGTTCTGACCGGCACGCCGCCGCCCGGCGCCAACCCGAACCCGAGTTTCGTGCTGAACCCGGTCGATCTCGCCCCGCAACTCTTCACCAGAGGATAAGCCCGGATGCGCTCCACCCTGACCATCGCCCGCGCCGCCGCTCTCGCGCTCCTGCTGGCATCCGCCCTGGCGGGCGCTGCGGCCGCCGACTGCTACGTCAACGGCAAGTGGGTGCCCGAGGGATCGGAGCTCGGCGGCCAGCGCTGCGAGAACGGCCAGTGGGTCGACAAGTGACCAGCGGCACCCGGCCCGAGGCTTGACGCCGGGCCGGCGCGGCCATAGCCCCTGCGCCGATGGCCGAGCCCCCGATCCTTACCCTGCAGGACATCGCGCTCACCTTCGGTGGCGACCCGCTGCTGGTGGGCGCCGCGCTGGCGGTGGCGCCGGGCGAGCGGATCGCGCTGGTCGGGCGGAACGGGTCGGGGAAGTCGACGCTCTTGAAGCTGATGGCGGGGCTGGTGGCGGCGGACGGCGGCACGCGGTTCCTGCGGCCGGGGACGGGCGTGGGCTACATGGCGCAGGACCCGGACTTTTCCGGATTTGCCACGCTGGCGGCGTTTGCGGCGCAGGAGTTGCCCGAGCACGAGGACTGGCGGATCGAGGCGGCGATGGCGGGGCTGAAGCTCGACCCCGGGCTGGCGCCGGACGCGGCATCCGGGGGCGAGCGGCGGCGGGCGGCGCTGGCGAAGATCCTGGCGGAGGCGCCGGACCTGCTGTTGCTCGACGAGCCGACCAACCATCTCGACATCCACGCCATCGGCTGGCTGGAGGCGCATCTGACCGAGACGCGCACGGCGTTCGTGGTGGTGAGCCATGACCGGGCGTTCCTGAGGAACCTGACCGACCGGACGCTTTGGGTGGACCGCGGCGAGGTGCGGCGGCTGGATCGCGGGTTCGCCGGCTTCGAGGCGTGGCGCGACAAGGTCTACGAGGAAGAGGACCTCACGCGGCACAAGCTTGACCGGCGGATCAGGGCGGAGGGGCGCTGGGCGGTCGAGGGGATCTCGGCGCGGCGCAAGCGAAACCAGGGGCGGGTGCGGCGGCTGGCGGAGATGCGCGCAGAACGGCGCGAGGCGATCCTGCGGCCGGGGACGGCGAAGCTGGAGTTCGAGGCGGGCGCCGCTTCGGGGCGGCTGGTGATCGAGGCGGACGGGATATCGAAGGGGTTCGGCGGGCGCCTGCTGGTGCGGGACTTCTCGCTGAAGGTCACCCGCGGCGAGCGGGTGGCGCTGGTCGGGCCGAACGGGGCGGGCAAGACGACGCTGCTGCGGATGCTCACGGGCGAGCTGAAGCCGGACGACGGCAAGGTGCGGCTGGGGATCAACCTCAGCCCCGTGGTCTTCGACCAGAACCGGGCGGCGCTCGATCCGGAGGCCTCGCTCTGGGCGACGCTGACCGAGGACAGCCCGGGCGGGAGCGACCAGGTGCTGGTGCGGGGCAAGCCGCGGCACGTGGTGGGGTATCTCAAGGATTTCCTCTTCGCCGAGGCGCAGGCGCGCGGGCCGGTCTCGGCGCTTTCCGGCGGCGAGCGGGCGCGGCTGCTGCTGGCGCGGCTGATGGCCAAGGAGTCGAACCTGCTGGTGCTGGACGAGCCGACCAACGATCTCGACGTGGAGACACTGGACCTGCTCGAGGAGCTGGTGGCCGACTACGAGGGGACGGTGCTGCTGGTCAGCCACGACCGCGATTTCATCGACCGGGTGGCGACGACGACGATCGCCATGGAGGGGGACGGGCGGGCGGTGGTCTATGCCGGCGGCTGGTCGGACTACCGCGCACAGCGGGGCGAGGACGTATCCGAGGCGGCGACGCCGGCGGCGAAGCCACGGGCGGCCGCCGCGCCGCGGCCGCGGGCGGCGAAGCGGGCGGGGTTGAGCTTCACCCAGGCGCATCGGCTGGATGCGCTGCCGGGGGAGATCGGCCGGCTGGCGGCGGAGATCGGCAAGCTGGAGGGACTGCTGGCGGACCCGCAGCTCTTCACGCGGCAGCCGGGGAAGTTCGCGACGGCGTCGGCGGCGCTGGTGGCGCGGCAGGTGGCGCTGGCGGCGGCGGAGGAAGAGTGGCTGACCCTGGAGACGTTGCGCGAGGCCGAGGCGGAGGGATAGGGATGCGACGCTACGGCGAGCCGGTCGATCTGCGGCGGAACTACCGGAACCGGCCCGGCGCCTACGCGGTGATCCGCGAGGGCAACGACGTGCTGGTCACCGAGCAGGAGGCCCCCGACCGCGAGTTCCAGCTTCCCGGCGGCGGCATCGATCCCGGCGAGGGCGCGCTGCGCGCACTGCACCGCGAGTGCCTCGAGGAGATCGGCTGGCGGATCCGGGTGGTGCGGCGTCTCGGGGCGTTCCAGCGCTATACCTACATGCCGGAATACGACCTCTGGGCGCGCAAGGTCTGCCACATCTACCTGGCGCACCCGGTGCGGAAGCTGGGCGAGCCGGCGGAGCCGGGGCATCAGGCGGTCTGGATGCCGATCCCGGCGGCGCTGGAGCTGCTGGCAATCGACGGGGACCGGGCCTTCCTGCGACTTGCCGTCCGGCAGGGGCGCCCGCTGGCGTCCGACTCAGGGCGCCGCTAAAAGAAATCGATATCGAATCGGCGCGATTTCCTTTACATTTGCCGGGTGCTCATTCGCACATCGCTGCACCGCCATTTTAATCGTTTCGCGGATACGCAGCTCCTTTTACGCCTAAACCTAAATCAATTTGAATGGGTAGATCATGGGAAATAATACCGACGAGTTGATCGTCACCGGTTTGTTTTTCGATGACGCGGGCACCAAGCCCGTTGTCGGCATCGGCAATTTTCACAAGACATTGCCGCACAATCGCTTCGGCGAGGTCGATCCCGATGCCTACGGAGCATTCGAGCTCACGGCGGTCACCGGCGGCGACTATGACACGATTGCGCGCGGACCCACGGGCTTTGTGACGCCGGTGCCCTTCCAGGCGCCGTTCGTCGTGACGACGCCGGAGTTTGGCGACAAGTTCAACAATCCTCAGGCGGCGCGCAGCAACGACGACCTCGGCGGCGGCCCGGCGCGCTACATGATGCCGCCAGCGCCGAAGGTTCGCTCGATCTCCACGGCAGCTGAGATGACCGAACTGCAGTGGATGGCGATCCTTCGCGACACCAAGTTCGCGAACTTCAACGCGGCGACCCTCAACCCTGCCGTCAACGACCTCAGGGCCCGCTTCCAGGCAGCCCTCGCGAAGAATGAGCCCGGCGGGCTGCGACTCGGAACCGATCTGCCGATGGACGCCGACGGCACTCTGGACCTGCGGCGCAAGACACTGTTCCGCTGCGGCTTGCTGGGCGAGGATCAGGGACCGCTGATCTCGCAGTTCTTCATCCATGACGTCGCCTATGGCGCCCAGTTCATCCAGCAGCGGGTCAGGGCCTACGCGCCGGGCCGCGACTTCCTCACCGACCATGGCAGCTGGCTGCGTGCGCAGAACACCGGTCTCGACGAGTGGGCCCACGGCTATGCCGGCGACAACGACTTCGCGAGCGATCCGACGCTGGAGGAGCATGCCGGCGGCAACCCGGTACCGCCGCGCCGGATCAGCACGATGCGTGATCTCGCCCGCTTCGTGAACAAGGACGCTCTGCACCAGGCCTACTTCAACGCGGCGCTGCTCTGCCTCGGCTGGGGTGTGCCTTTCGACTCGGGCAATCCCTACCTGACGCTGAGCCGGCAGGCGTCGTTCGGCACCTTCGGCGGCCCCGACCTGCTGACCCGGGTGTCCGAGGTCGCATCGCGCGCGCTGGAACTCGTGTGGCGGCAGAAGTGGGAGATACATCGTCGCCTCCGCCCGGAAGCCTACGGCGGCCTGATGCAGATGCAGGAAGTCGGGCTCGAGGATCCGGCAGGATCGGGGATATTCGTCAAGCGCGACTACCACCTGCCGCAAGCGGCCTTCATCAGCGCCGCCGCCAACAGGCTGCGAACGGGGTTCAACCACAACTATTACCTGCCGCTCGCCTTCACGGCCGGATCGCCCCCACATCCCGCCTATGGCGCCGGACATGCGACGGTCGCCGGTGCCTGCGTGACGGTGCTGAAGGCGTGGCTGGACGAGAAGACGCCGCTCAAGGCCTTCCTGGCCGCCAAGACGCCGCGCAGCCCCTATGCCGACGCGCCGGGCAGCGACAGCCCGGTGACGATTTCGTCGGTCAACGCCGCCGGCGAGCTCACGCCCTACGGCGACCCCGACGATGCCGGCATGACGGTCGAGGGCGAGCTCAACAAGCTGGCGGGCAACGTGGCGATGGGCCGGTCGATGGGCGGCGTGCACTGGCGATCGGACAATACCCGGTCGCTGCGGCTCGGCGAGCAGCTGGCGGCGGAAATCCTGCGGCGCGAGAGCAAGCTCTACGCCGAGCGCCGCGGCCCTGCCAAGACGGCGCCGTACTGGAGGTTCACCAGCTTCAACCGCAACGACGTGCTGATCGTTGACGGCCGCGTGCTGGTGAACAGCGTCGAGGTCGATCCGACCGTGGTACCGCTCTAGGCCATCGCCTTCTGCAGAGCCCGGGCAGGGCGGCCGCTCGCGCCGCCTTGCCCGGGGCAAACTCCGAAGCGGGCTCTGCCCGCTCCTCGACCGGCGCGGCTGCCGTCGCGCCGGTCGCTTCATTTCCGCAGCGCCTGCTCCAGCGCGCCGAGAAACCGAGACCGATCCGCAGCGCCGAACGGCCGCCCGCCGCCCTGGCGGAACGGATCGGCCGCGCGAAGGTCCGCCATCAGGTCGCGCGTCGCCAGACGCGTCCCGACGTTCGCCGGGGTGAAGGCAGTCCCATCCGGGCCGAGCACCCGGGCGCCCCGCTCGACGCAGCGTGCCGCCAGCGGCACGTCGGCGGTGACGCAGACGTCGCCCGGCCCGATGCGGTCGGCGATCCACTTGTCGGCGGCGTCGGCGCCGGACTCGACGACCACCATAGTGACGAGCGGGTGCCGGCTGGGGCGGATGCCGCCGTTGGAGACGAAGGTGACCGGGTGGGCGTGGCGCTCTGCCACGCGGACGGCCTCGTCGCGGACGGGGCAGGCGTCGGCGTCGACGTAGATCATGACTTAACCAGCGTTGCGCGCCGCGCTTGGCGATCGCAGGAGGCAGGTGCAGGCTGGTGGCCATGCGGCTTGCAGTTCTGATCGACGCGGAAAACGTCTCGCCCCGACTGGCGGACCAGATCTTTGCACGGGCCAGGGAACTCGGCGAGGTTCGCGTACGACGCGTCTACGGGGGCTTCTCCGGTCCGGGTGAGGGCTGGGCCGACGCGGTGGCGAGGCATGCCTTGGAGCTGCGACCCTGCTACGTCACATCGAAGCGCAAGAACGGCGCGGACATCATGCTGGCGAGCGAAGCGACCGAACTGCTGCGAGACGGGGATACGGACGCGTTCCTTATCGTTTCCTCGGACGGCGACTTTGCGGGACTGGCACTGCGGATCCGAAGGGACGGGCGCAGCGTGTTCGGGGTGGGAGATGCGAAGGCGCCGGCGCGGTACCGCGACGCCTTCACACGGTTCTTTTGCATCGAAGAGGCCAAGGGAGCGAAACCTGCTACCAAGAAAGCGCATCCGGCGGAGCGCGCTATTCCGGTCTTGCGCGCGGCACTCGTCAAGTGCACCACCAACCCGGACGGGTCGTGCAATCTCTCCGAGTTGGGGCACCATGCGCGGCTCGATGGCGTGACTCCGAAGGCGTACGGCCTCTCCAGCTTCAGTGCGCTGGTCGAGGCGACGGGCGCCTTCGAGGTGGAGAAGAAGCTCCGGGTCCGGCCCAAACCGCTGCGGGCAATCGTCGGGGGTCAATAGACCACCACGCTTCGGATCGACTTGCCGGCGTGCATCAGGTCGAAGCCGCGGTTGATGTCATCGAGGCGGAGGAGGTGGGTGATCATCGGGTCGATCTGGATCTTGCCGTCCATGTACCAGTCGACGATGCGCGGGACGTCGGTGCGGCCCCTGGCGCCGCCGAAGGCGGTGCCTTTCCAGGTGCGGCCCGTGACCAGCTGGAAGGGGCGGGTGGCGATCTCGGCGCCGGCGGGGGCGACGCCGATGACGACCGAGACGCCCCAGCCGCGGTGGGTGCATTCCAGCGCCTGGCGCATCACCTTGACGTTGCCGGTGCAGTCGAAGCTGTAGTCCGCGCCGCCGATCTGGTCGGCGCCGCGTTTCGTCAGGTTGACGATGTACGGCACCACGTCGCTGCCGACTTCGCCCGGGTTGACGAAGTGGGTCATGCCGAAGCGTTCGCCCCATTCCTTCTTGGCGTTGTTGAGGTCGACGCCGATGATCATGTCGGCGCCGGCGAGCTTCAGGCCCTGGATGACGTTGAGGCCGATGCCGCCGAGGCCGAAGACGACGGCGGTGGCGCCCTGCTCGACCTTGGCGGTGTTGATCACCGCGCCGACGCCGGTGGTGACGCCGCAGCCGATGTAGCAGATCTTGTCGAACGGGGCGTCCTCGCGGACCTTGGCGACGGCAATCTCGGGCAGGACGGTGAAGTTCGAGAAGGTGGAACAGCCCATGTAGTGGTGGATGGGCTGGCCATCGAGGGAGAAGCGCGAGGTGCCGTCAGGCATCAGGCCCTGGCCCTGGGTGGCGCGGATGGCGGTGCAGAGGTTGGTCTTGCGCGAGAGGCAGGAGGGGCACTCGCGGCATTCCGGGGTGTAGAGCGGGATGACGTGGTCGCCCTTTTTCACCGAGGTCACGCCGGGGCCGGTGTCGACCACCACGCCGGCGCCCTCGTGGCCGAGGATCGCCGGGAAGAGGCCCTCGGGGTCGGCGCCGGAGAGGGTGAACTCGTCGGTGTGGCAGATACCGGTGGCCTTGATCTCGACCAGGACCTCGCCGGCGCGCGGGCCTTCGAGATCGACTTCGGCGATATCGAGCGGCTGGCCCGCGGCGAAGGCTATGGCGGCGCGGCTTTTCATGGACTGTCCTCCCCTCGATGTCGGGGGGCAGTCTAGCCAATCCTGCGGTGCGAGATCTAGCGCGGCTGGAGCGTGTCGAAGAGGCGCGGGTCGATGCTCGCCTGCTGGAAGGTCTCGCCCATGGTCAGCACCGAGACCGCGTCGTGGCTGTGCAGCGATTCCTGGTGGCTCGCCACCACGCGGAAGTCGCCGATGCGGCGGTCGGATTCGAGGCTGGCGCAGAGGAGGCGCACCGCGTCCTCGACGAAGATCGGATTGGAGCCGTTGAGCTCGGCGAAGGCCTGCTCGTCCTCGCGCTTGACCATCACCTGGGTCTCGGTGGGGATGGCGGCATTACAGAGCTCGACCAGATCCTCGAACCAGAGCATGCCGTCGCCGACGAGTTCGACCGATACCCGCGCCACCGAGCGCTGAGAATGCGGCGTGGCGATCTGGTTGCGGGTGCGACGGGCATGCTCGGAGAGCTCCAGCGAGCAGGGGCAGGTCGAGGAATAGACATAGTCGAGGTGCACGATACGGCGCGTGACCGCTTCCGACTTCGTCATCTCGAGCGCGACGTTGTAGTACTGGTAGCCTTCGAGCCCGCTGCGGAGCGACTTCTTCAGCATCGGATAGCTCAGGCGCATCATGACGCGGGCGTCATAGCTGTCGAGGTCGGTGAGGTAGCTTTCGAGCACGGCGTCGACCAGTTCGAAGGAGAAAGAGGTCTCCGCATGCTTGTAGAAGGACCGCATGATGCGGCTCATGTTGATGCCCTTCTTGTTCGCCTCGAGCGAGACCGAGCCGGTCACGGCGGTCTCGATCTGGGTCTCGCCGCCGGCGCGGGTGCGGAAGCGGACGGGCAGGCGAAAGTTCGAGATGCCCACGTGCTGGATGCCGGTCTTGGCACCCTTGATCAGGCTCTCCGGGCCGTTCTGCAGGTCGGGCAGGGTGTCGACGTAGGCGGCGTCGGTCGCAAATTCGCGCGGATAGGTGCGGTTGAAGACCGGATAGACGGCATCGCCGCCGCGCGAGAGCACGGCGGTCAAATCCTTGGCGCCGATGCCCGAGGGCTCGTTGCCGGCCCAGAGCAGCAGCGTGCGCGCCGCGGCCTCGGCCTCGGCCTTGCTCGGGCGGGCACCGAGAAGATCCGGCGCGGTCCCCGAGTTGATCTGCGGGTTGTATACGTTCATGCCGTCCAACTCCTCGATGCACTCCTGCGCGGGCCACAAGAACATGGGTGACCCCGACCAGATTGGAAAGGAGCCAGTGCGCAGATCTAAAAGACGATTCCGTAAACAACTAAAACGTGAAAAATGCCGAGAATGCAATCGTTGAGATTGAACAAGGTTTATTTTCTGCTCACTATTCAACCATAGCGTGCAGAATATCCGCAAAAAGATCATCAGGGTCTTCAAGGCCGACGGAGAGTCGCACAAGACCATCGCCAATTCCCAGCGCGGACCGTTGTTCGGCACTCAGTCGCTGGTGGGTCGTGGTGGCGGGATGGGTAATCAGGCTCTTGGCGTCGCCGAGGTTGTTGGAGATCAGGACAAGCTTGAGCGCATCGAGGAAGCGGAAGGCGGCCGCCTTGCCGCCGGCCAGTTCCAGCGACAGCATGGTGCCGCCGGTCTCCATCTGCCGGCGCACCAGCTCCGCCTGCGGATGGTCGGCGAGGCCGGGGTAGATCACCCGCGACAGGGCGGGGTGCCCCTGCAGCCGCCCGGCCAGCGAGGCCGCCGTCGCCGCCTGCGCGCGGCAGCGAAGGTCCAGGGTTTCCAGGCCCTTCAGCATCACCCAGGCGTTGAACGGGCTGAGCGCCCCGCCGGTGTGCTTGAGGAAGGTCTCCAGCGGTCCGCGGATGAACTCGCGTCGTCCGAGCACGATGCCGCCGAGGCAGCGGCCCTGGCCGTCGATGTGCTTGGTGGCGGAATAGATCACCACGTCGGCCCCGAGCTCGAGGCAGCGCTGGAAGACCGGGGTGGGGAAGACGTTGTCGGCCACCACGATCGCCCCGACGGCGTGCGCGAGCCTGGAGACCTCGGCGATGTCGATGATCTCGAGCGTGGGGTTCGACATGGACTCGAGGAACACGAGCTTCGTCCCCGGCCTGAGCGCCGCCTTCCACTGGTCGAGATCGGTGCCGTCGACGAAGCTCACCTCGATACCGAAGCGCGGCAGCAAGGTCTCGCAGATGAAGAGGCACGAGCCGAAGAGCGCGCGCGCCGCAACAACGTGGTCGCCGGCCCTGAGCTGGGAGAAGAGTGCGCCGTGAACCGCCGCCATGCCCGAGGCGGTGGCGAAGGCGTCCTCGGCGCCCTCGAGCTGCGCCATGCGCTCCTCGAACATGCGCACCGTGGGGTTGCCATAGCGGGCGTAGATGAACTCGTCGGGACCGGCGGCGATGAAGCGCGCCTCGGCGGTCTCGGCGTCGGGATAGACGAAGCCCTGGGTCAGGAAGATCGCCTCGGACGTCTCGCCGTACTGGCTGCGCCGCGCGCCGCCATGCACAAGCCGCGTGCGTGGGCTCCAGTCTTCACTCATCGTCGCGTCCCGCCCCCCTGGTCCGCCGCGCATCGGCGCGTGAACCTGCGCCGATTAGCGAAGTGCCTGCCGCCGGTCAATGCCGCGGCGTCATCAGTCAGGGGGATCGCTTGAAGCCGATGGGGATTCCGGCATGGAGTTTGCTGTGATTTATGGGAGGCCTCGAAACAGCGGGGTCATCCATGTCAGGCAAGGCGTTCATCGACCAGTTCTCGGCGCTCGAAGACCCGCGGCAGGCGTGGAAGGTGGTCTATCCGTTACCCGAGATCCTGCTCGTCGTGCTGTGCGCCACGCTCGGCGGGGCGGAGGATTTCGTCGAGGTCGCGCGCTGGGGCCAGAAGAAGCTCGGGTTCCTGCGTCGGCTGCTGCCCTACGAGCGGGGCATCGCCTCGCACGACACCCTGAACGACGTGATGAACGCGCTGCCCGCGCCGCTCTTCGCCGCGTGCTTCACCGCCTGGGTGGAGAGCCTGCGCGAGACCGAGCCCGACATCGTGGCGATCGACGGCAAGACCTCGCGGCGGAGCAAGGCGAAGGGGAGCGCCCCCCTGCACCTGGTCTCGGCCTGGGCGAGCCGGCAGCGGCTGGTGCTCGGCCAGGAGGCCGTGGCGGAGAAGTCGAACGAGATCAATGCGATCCCTCTCCTGCTCGCCCGGCTCGAACTGGCCGGCGCGCTCGTCACCATCGACGCCATGGGCTGCCAGACCGAGATCGCCACGGCAATTCGCGGCAAGGGCGCCGACTATCTCCTCGCGCTCGAGGACAACTGGCCGGCGCTCGCCGAGGAGGTCCGGCGCCACTTCGACGCCGCGCCCGCCGAGACCCTCGCCCGCCACGAGACCACCGACGGCGACCACGGCCGCATCGAGGTCCGCCGCACCTTCGTCAGCCACGACGTCGGCTGGCTCACCTCGGACCGGCGCTTCCCGGGCGAGTGGCGCTTCCCGGACCTCGCGATGCTCGGCATGGTCGAGGCCGAGGTCGAGCGCGACGGCAAGACCAGCCGCGCCCGCCGCTACTACCTCTCCTCCGCCCGGCTCTCCGCCAGCGCCTTCGCCGCCGCCGTCCGCGCCCACTGGGGCATCGAGAACCGCCTCCACTGGGTGATGGACGTCGTCTTCCACGACGACCTCATGCGCCTCAGAACCGGCGGCGGACCCGCCAACATGGCCACCATCCGCCACGCAGCCCTCAACATCGTCAAGGAGATACCCGACAAGGCCAGCCTTAAGGTCCGCCGAAAGACCCTCGGATGGGATGACGACTACCTCCTCGCCGCGCTCACCCACACCCACCAATGAGCTTCAAGCGATTCCCCTGGCAAGGGCTCGGGTTGATCGCAACTGCAACAGCCGTTAGGCAGCGGTCAGCGCGGAGGGAAACAGCCATGACCGACATCGAACGCGAGTCCATGGAGTACGATGTCGTCATCGTCGGTGCTGGACCCGCCGGCCTCTCGGCCGCGATCCGCCTGAAGCAGCTCGACCCTGACCTGTCCGTCGTCGTTCTCGAGAAGGGCTCGGAGGTGGGCGCCCACATTCTCTCCGGTGCCGTCCTTGACCCGATCGGCCTCGACACACTCTTCCCCGACTGGCACCAGCGAGGCGCCCCGATCCACACCGAGGTCACGGACGATCGCTTCTATCTGCTCGGTCCCTCGGGGCAGCTTCGCATCCCCAACTGGCCGATGCCGAAGCTTATGTCGAACCACGGCAATTACATCGTCTCCATGGGCAATGTCTGCCGCTGGCTCGCCGGCCAGGCTGAGGAACTCGGCGTCGAGATCTTTCCTGGCATGGCCGCCAACGCCCCGGTCTATGGCGAGGACGGCGCGCTCCGCGGCGTCGTCGCCGGCGAGTTCGGCCTCGACAAGGACCGGAAGCCCGGCCCCGGCTACGAGCCGGGCATGGAACTCCTCGGCAAGTACGTCTTCCTGGCGGAAGGCGTCCGCGGCTCCCTATCCAAGCAAGTGATCGCCCGCTACGGCCTTTCCAACGGCCGTCAGCCGCAGAAATACGGCCTAGGAATGAAGGAGATTTGGGAAGTCGACCCCGCCCGGCACCGGCTCGGCCAGGTCACCCACACCATGGGCTGGCCGCTCGGCTCAAACGCCGGCGGTGGCTCCTTCATGTACCATCTCGAGAACAACCAGGTCTTCGTGGGCTTTGTCGTCCATCTCAACTACGAGAACCCCTGGCTCTACCCCTACATGGAATTCCAGCGCTTCAAACATCACCCGCTGATCGCGGAAGTGCTCAAGGGCGGCAAGCGCATCGCCTACGGTGCGCGCGCCATCTCCGAGGGCGGCTGGCAGTCGATCCCCAAGCTTACTTTTCCCGGCGGCGCACTCCTCGGCGACAGCGCCGGTCTGCTGAACGTCCCGCGCATCAAGGGCAACCACAATGCCATGCTTTCGGGCATCGCCGCTGCCGAGGCGGCCCGGCGCGCCATCACGCTCAACCGTCGGGGCGACGAGCTTACCGACTATGCCGAAGCCGTCGAGACCGGCCCCATCGCCCGCGACCTCAAGCCGGTGCGCAATGTCAAGCCGCTCTGGTCGAGATACGGCCTCACTGCCTCGCTCACCCTCGGCGGCCTCGACATGTGGATCAATTCCCTTTTCGGCAACCGCTCCCCCCTCGGCACGCTGGCCCACGGCAAGACCGACGCCGAGGCCACGCGCCGCTCCGAGCACTTCGCGCCCATTGACTACCCGAAGCCCGACGGCGTCCTCTCCTTCGACCGGCTGACCAACGTCGCCTTCTCCTTCACCAACCATGACGAGGACCAGCCAAGCCACCTGGTGCTCAGGGACCCGCGCACCCCCATCGACATCAACCTGCCGCGCTATGCCGAGCCGGCGCAGCGCTACTGCCCGGCGGGGGTCTACGAGGTCGTCCGCGACGAGGACGGGTCAAACCCACGGTTTGTGGTCAACTTCCAGAACTGTGTCCATTGCAAGACCTGCGACATCAAGGATCCGCTGCAAAACATCGACTGGACCACGCCCCAGGGAGGCGACGGGCCGAACTATCCGAACATGTGACCGCCGACCCCGTGGTTTGGGTGATTCGCGCGATTGAATTGCGCGGGCGTGCGGCATAGGGTCCGCCGACCGAGACCTGACCCGAATCCGACCCGGAGACCCGATACGTGCCGCGAATCCTCGCCTCCCTGGCCCCCTGCGCGCTGATGGCCGCCGTCCTCGCGGGAACGGCGATTCCTGCGGGGGCGTCCGGCCTGTCGGGGGCATACCTCGCCGCGACGCAGGCGGACTTCCGCGACGACTACGCCCAGGCTGCGGCCTACTACGATCAGGTCCTGGCCCTCGACCCGACGAATCTCGGCATCCTCACCAACGCCACGATCAGCCGGGTGGCGCTCGGCGACTTCGCGGCGGCACGGCCGCTGGCCGACCGGCTGGAGGCGGCTGATCCCAACAACCAGGTGGCGACGCTGGTAAGGCTCGCCGACACGCTCGCCGACGGCAACTTTCCCGAGGCCGAAGCGATCCTCGGCAAGACTAGCGAAACGCTCAACCCGCTCCTGGCCGACCTCGTGGGCGGCTGGATCGAAGTCGGGCAGGAGGAGTTCGACGCCGCCCGCGCGCGCTTCGACGGTATGAGCGGCAGCGAAGCGCTCGCCGCCTACGGCCAATACCACAAGGCGCTGGCACTCGCCTTCGCCGGGGACTTCGTCTCGGCCGAAGCAATCCTTGCCGGGGGAGAGGACGGCCCACTCCACCTGAACCGCTCGTCCATCGTGGCACACGCTGAGACCCTCGCGCAGATCGACCGCGAGGCGGACGCCATCAAGGTCATCGACGACGCGCTTGCGGGCGGTGTTCCCGATGCGCCATTGCTCGACCTGCGCGACCGCCTCGCGGCCGGCGAGGAGGTGCCCTTCGACGTAGTCACCCGCGCCCGCGATGGCGCCGCCGAGGCGTTTCTTACCCTTGCCGATGCGCTCAACTCGCCCGAACTCCCAGCGCGTAGCGCTGATGCATGCCCGGATTGCGGCGCATATCCGCCCGGGTCTCATTGAGGCGAATCTCCTGTCGGCAGAGATCCTCGAGTCGGAAAGACAGTACCTCCTTGCCACCGAGGCGTTGGCGAGCGTGCCCGACACCTCTCCCTGGTATGTGACCGCCCAAATCCGCCGGGCCAATACCCAGCGCGCCGCCGGTGATCCCGAAGCCGGCATTGCGACGTTGAGCGCCCTCGCGGCCGGCCACAGCGACCAGATCGAAGTTCAGAGCGGCCTAGGCGACGCGCTGCGCATGGCAGAGCACTTTCCCGAGGCGGTCAGCGCCTATGACAACGCCATCGCGCTCGTCGAGACGCCGTTGCCCGTGCACTGGCCGCTCTACTATACCCGCGGCATCGCCAACGAGCGCGCGGGCAACTGGCCTGCCGCCGAGGCTGATTTCCGCGAGGCGCTTGCGCTCGAACCAGACCAGCCGCTGGTTTTGAACTACCTCGGCTACAGCATGGTCGAGAAGCATACCGACCTCGACGAAGCGCTCGGCATGATCGAGCGTGCCTCCAAGGCCGAGCCCGATGACGGCTACATCACCGACAGCCTCGGCTGGGTACTCTATCGCCTCGGCCGCTACGAGGAGGCGGTGAAGCCCATGCTGCGCGCCGTAGAACTCACCCCCGACGATCCGGTCATCAACGACCATCTCGGCGACGTGCTCTGGAAGGTGGGCCGCATACGCGAGGCCGAGTTCCAGTGGCGCCGCGCGCTCAGCTTCGGCCCCGCCGACGACCTCGACATGGACCGGATCCGCAAGAAGCTTGAGATCGGGCTCGACCAGGTGCTTGCCGACGATCCAAATCAAGACGGCTGAGGCCGCCATGCCGCCGCCCGCGGCGGAGCTAGCCCCCGCCAAGGTCAACCTCGCCCTTCACGTGACCGGTCGCCGTCCGGACGGCTTGCACCTACTCGACAGCATCGTCGCCTTCCCGCGCCTTGGCGATCGCGTCGAGGTCGAGTCCGCCCCACGCCTCTCACTTAGCACAAACGGACCTTTCGCCTCCGAACTAGGCCCAAGCGCCGACAACCTCGTCCTGCGCGCAGCCCAACTGATGGCCTCGGGCCGCGGCGCGGCGCTGCGCCTCACTAAGAACCTCCCCGTCGCCAGCGGTATCGGCGGCGGCTCGTCGGACGCGGCCGCCACCCTTCGCCTGCTGGCGCGCCTCTGGCGTACCTCTCTGCCGGAACCAGACGACGTGCTCGCCCTCGGCGCGGACGTCCCCGTCTGCCTCGGCGGAGAGGCCAGCCGCATGTCGGGCGTCGGCGAGCGCCTTGAACCGCTCCGGCTCTCTCCGTTCTGGATCGTCCTCGCCAACCCCGATGTGCCGCTCGCCACGGGGGCTGTCTTCGCCCGCCTCACCTCGCGCACCAACCCACCCCTATCCGATCCCCCCGACCAAGCCCCAGCAAAAACATTCTTCGACTGGCTCTCCGTTCAGCGCAACGACCTCGAGGCACCCGCCAGGGCGGCCGCCCCGGTCATCGGCGAGGCACTTGCGGCCCTCGCCGCCCAACGCGGTTGCCACCTCGCCCGCCTGTCGGGATCCGGCGCCACCTGCTTTGGCCTCTTCCTGACCGAATCCCCAGCGCTCGCCGCTGCCGAAGCTCTCAGAGGAGTCCACCCCGCCTGGTGGATCGCCGCCGCGCCTGTCGGGTAGGACCACGAGACAAAAGAATCTCGCCCCTCAGGCGACCCGCGCGACCACGAAGTCCGCCAAGCCTTCCAGGATGTCCCGCATCTCTCCCGTGGGCAGCGTCGCCAGGGATGTCCGCGCACGTGCCGCCTCGGCCAGCGCGGTCTCGAGCGTGCTCTCTAGACTTCGGTGCCGGGCCATCAGTATCAGGGCCTGGGCGAGGTCCCCGTCCCGCTGATCGCCCCGGCCGATCACCCGGACCCAGAACTCGCGCTCCTCAGGCGTCGCCGCCGCCAGTGCCCTGATCACTGGAAGCGTCATCTTCCGCTCGCGGAAGTCGTCGCCCGTGTTCTTTCCGAGATTCGCGCTGATGCCTCCATAGTCAAGCAGGTCGTCGGCGATCTGAAAGGCGATCCCCAGCGCATCCCCGTAGGTCGCGAGCGCCCGAACCTGATGTTCCGCGGCTCCGGCGACCACACCGCCCACTTCCGTCGCAGCCGCAAAAAGGGCCGCCGTTTTGCCGCGCACAACCTGTCGGTATGTGGATTCGCTGGTGCCGAGATTCGAGGCCACGGTCAACTGGAGCACCTCGCCCTCGGCGATCACGGCCGAGGCGTTGGCCAGGATGTCGAGCACCCGAATCTCGCCGGTTTCGACCATGAGCTGGAATGCCCGCGCGAAGAGATAATCGCCCACCAGCACGCTCGACTTGTTGTCCCAGAGTAGATTTGCCGTCGGTCGCCCCCGCCGCCGCGCGCTCTCGTCCACCACGTCGTCGTGCAACAGGGTCGCCGTGTGGATGAACTCCACCGTCGCGGCCAGCCGCAGGTGGTGCTCACCCTCGTAGCCGCAGAGCCGCGCTGCCGCCAGAGTCAGGAGGGGCCGGAGACGCTTGCCGCCGGCCTCGACCAGATGCGCGGTCACCTCGGTAATGCGGGGCGCATGCTCGCTTGCCATGCGCGCACGGATCAGGCTGTTCACTCGCTCCATGTCGCCCGCCAGCGCGGCCTGCAGATGCTCCAGCGGGTTCGACGCGGGGCTCTCGACCTCGGCCGCGGCGGTGTCTAGTCTGCGCGCCATGCGGGAACTCCTGCGCACCAATGATCCGACCGTCATAGCCTTCGGCACCGCGCTGCTGCGGGGCGAGGATATAGACTGCTTTGTTCTGGACGTCCACATGAGCGTGCTCGATGGCTCGATCGGGATCCTGCCGCGGCGGGTGATGGTCGCCGACCGCGACTATTTTCGCGCCCGTGCCGTTATGCGGGACAACGACGTGGACGGCCTCGCTCCGGAATGAGCTTCGCGCCGGAGGACCTGACCCGGGACGCGTTTCTCGACGGTCGCATCCGCCTCTGGCAGCCCCGCACCGGCTACCGCGCGGCCACCGATCCGGTTTTCCTCGCCGCCTTCGTCCCCGCCCGGCCCGGCGAGCGCGTGCTCGAACTCGGCTGCGGGGCAGGCGCCGCAGCCCTCTGCCTCGCCCGCCGCGTACCGGATCTCGACCTGCACGGAGTAGAGATCCAGCCTGCCTACGCCGAACTCGCGCGCCACAACGCAACCGAGAATGGTCTCGCGCTTACCGTCCACGAGGGTGATCTCAGCCACCCGCCGCACGCGCTGCGCCGCCTCGTCTTCGACCACGTCCTGGCAAATCCGCCCTATCATCCGCCCGCGGCGCCGCCTGCGCCCGAACTCAGGCCGGGATTCTCGCTCACCGCGAAGATGCCACGCCGCTCGCCGTATGGATCGAGGCGGGTCTTCGCCGGCTCGCGCCGGGTGGCCGGTTGCTGATGATCCACCGCGCGGCGCGGCTCGGCGAGATCCTCGCGGCACTTGCCGGCCGCACCGGCTCGACTGTGATCCTTCCAATCACGTCCCGGAAAGGCCAGCCAGCATCCCGGGTCCTGGTCCGCGCAACAAAAGGCAGCAAAGGGCCTCTTTCCCTTTGCTTTCCTTTAACCGTCCACGAAGGGAGTTTACACAAGACGGACGGAGAATTCTATACTGCTGAAGCGCAGCGTCTTTTGCGACACATGGGAGAACTGTTGCCGGTTGCACGTTTAGGTGGTATCAACCCAATGTGAGCAACCTCTGGATGTCCCACGGCCTTGCGCCGGTGGCCGGTCGGGAGACACTGCGAATGAATATCGGCGTCTGCTTCCTAATCCTGGCAATGCTGCTCACCCCGGCGGTCGACGGTGTCGCCAAGACCCTGTCGGCCGATCATTCGCCGATGATGATCGCGTTCGTTCGCTACCTTTCCGCTGGGCTGATCGCTCTTCTGGCGGCAAGAGGCACCGGTCGGCGCATCGTCGTGGCTAAGGGCGACCGATTGGGCCAGCTGGTGCGGACTGCGCTCATCATGGGGGCAATGACCTCGCTCATCACTTCGCTCGGCATGGTCCCGATGGCCAAGGCCGTGGGCGGTTTCCTGATCGCGCCCATCATATCCGGCCTTCTCGGGATCGTCGTCTGGCGCGAGCTGCCAACCACAACCCGGCTCATGGGCTCCGCCGTCAGCTTCATGGGTGCCGCTGTTCTGCTGCGTCCCGAAGCCGGGCTCGAGGCGGGCTGCGTCTTCGCACTCATTGGCGGCGCGCTCCTCGGCACCTACCTGGCAGCCACCCGTGGCGCCAAGTCGCAGACCGACGCGCTTTCCACGCTCGCAGTGCAATCCTTGCTTGGCGCAGCGCTTCTCGCGCCCTTCGCGCTTACCGGCGGCCTGCCGGCGCTGACCCCGGCGCTCCTTCTTGGGGCCGTAGCGCTCGGCTCCATCTCGGCGGTCTGCCACTTCCTCACCGTTGCTGCTTACCAGCGCGCCGAAGCCACGCTTCTGGCGCCGTTTCTCTATTTCAACCTGCTGACCGCCATGGCCGTGGGCTTCTTCTTCTTCGGAGAGACGCTCGGTTGGACCAGCATCGTCGGCCTGCTGTCGATCGCGGCAGGCGGCCTTATCACGCTGATGAATCCTGCTATTCTGGCCCTACCGGCCATGCTCGCCCCAAGGATGCGCTACGCGTGACAGGGGCGATGTTCCGTGCTTAACTTGACGGGTTGATGACAACGGACCAGGAGGCACGGAATGAGCGTGAGTTCCCACCTGAGCGAGCTTCGCAAGAAGCATCAGGCCCTCTCGGAGATCATCGAGGAGGAGCAGCGCAGGCCCTCCAGCGATGACCTGAGCATCAAACAACTCAAGCTCAAGAAGCTGTATCTGAAGGAAGAAATCGAACGGCTAGCCGCCGGAGCGTAGTTCCCGACGCCTGCCAAGACGGCCGCGCCGCATTGCGGCCGGCTCTTTTTTGTGTCGCGGCCTCGCATCGAATTGGTCCTCCCCCGATCGCCAGAGAGAGCCGGGGAACCTTCGCTGCGGGCAGGAGTTCGCCTGTCACGAATGCGCGTGGAACCACAGTGCACGCGCGTGGCGAGTATGCGGTCCGGCGTCTCGGCCTAGAGGATCGCCTCGATCGTCTCGGCGAGAAGCTCGAGGTTCTCGGGCGCGCTGAAGCGATGGTCGGCGTCCTTGACCAGGGTCAGGCGGATGTCTGGGCCGGTGGCGTGGGCAAGAAGCCGGAGCGCCACCGAAGCGTCCACGTCGCGGTCCGACGTGCCGTGTAGGAGCCGCACCGGAAACGGCAGGTCGAGCGGCGCGCGCAGGACCAGGTTCTGCCGACCCTCGTCGATCAGCCGGCGCGTGATCCGGTAGGGGGCTTCGTCATACTCGGACGGCACGTCTACATGCCCGTCGCGGAGGAGTTGCTGGCGCTGCGCCCCGTCAAAGCCCGTCCATATGGAGTCCTCGGTGAAGTCGGGAGCGGCTGCAATCCCCACGAACCCGGCGATCCGCGCCGGCATCCAGCCGGCCAGGATCAGCGCGATCCAGCCCCCCATACTGGAGCCCACCAGCACCTGCGGGCCTTCGGTCAAGTGCGCTATGGCGTCGCGGGCGTCGTGCGCCCAGCCCCCGATCCCGAGGTCGAGGAAATTGCCGGAGGAGGCGCCGTGCCCAGTGTAATCGAACCGAAGGTAGGCCTGCCCGCGCGCCCGTGCCCAGGCCTCCATGAAATGCGCCTTGGTGCCCTGCATGTCCGAGCGGAAGCCGCCTAGGAATACCACGCCCGGCCCGCGCCCCTTGCTGCGGCGAAAGGCGATCCGGCGGCCATCGGAAAGATCGAGCACCTCGCCGTCCATGCGCGTTCATAGCAACAGGGCAGAGCCACGCACCAGCATGTTCACACAGGGGAATCGCTTGAAGGACTTCATGCGGTTTGGGTGATGACGGCTTGCAGATAGTTGTCGTCGCATCCTGCGCGTTTTCTTCGGGTCTTGAGGCTGTCTGTTTTGGCCGTCCTATTGAGCAGGTTGAGGGCCATATGTTTGACGACGGCCATGTTTTCCGGGCCGTATCCAGTCCGCAGTCGGGCGAGATCGTCGTGGAAGACGACGTCGAGCACCCAGTGCAGGCGGTTTTCCACACCCCAGTGCGCGCGCACCGCGCGGGCGAAGGCCTGGGCGTCGAGCGGAGCTGACGAGAGGTAGTAGCGCCGCGCCAGCGTGGTCTTGCCGCCGCACTCAACCTCGGCTTCGACCCGGGCGATGGCCTTCGGGCCCGGGAAGCGAGGCTCGCCCGGGGCGGCGCGGTCGGCGCGCAGCCAGCTCACCTCCCGGCTGACGGCGTGGCGACGGGTCTCGATGCGGCCGTGGTCGGCGTCCACGGTCTGGAAGCGGTCGGTATCGGGAGCGTCCCGGAAGTAGAGTTCGGCCTCCTCGAAGAGATGTCCCTGGTTGGCCTTGAGGGCGAGCAGATAGTCGGCGCCGCGGTCCAGCACCGCCTTGGCGATCCTGGCAGTGGCTCCCATCGCGTCGATGGTGACCAGCGCTCCGGTCAGCGCAAGACGCTCCAGCAACAGCGGTATGGCCTCGATCTCGTTGGACTTCTCCGCCGTGGCCTGTTGCCCGAGCACCAGCCGCTGACGGCTGGCCCAGGCCGAAACCAGGTGCAGCGGACCCCGACCCTTGGCCCGGTCGTGGCTGCGGCGCGAGGTCTTGCCGTCGATCGCGACGATGTCCGCTTCGGCATCCCGCAGACCCTCCACCCAGGCCCCGAACGCCGCCCGGAACAGCTCGGGATCGAGCGCAGAGACCACGTCGCACAGCGTGTCGTGGCTCGGAACCCCGCGCTCATAGGGCAGGAACCGGCGCAGGAAGCCAAGCTTGCTCCGCCCCCAACGCACCACCTCGACGAAGTCCTCCGCTCCACCCAGCGTGGCGCAGAGCACCAGCAGCAGTATCTCGGGCAGCGGAAACACCACCTTCCAGCTTTGGCGCGGATCCTCCAGCGCCGAGAAATGCTCCAGCAACGACATCCCGCTCATCAAAGGCCTCCCCTGAGGCCGTCAATGAATCAGACATCATCCCAACCAGGAATCCCCCAAGCCCTTCAAGCGATCCCCGTGCGTCATCAGTCCGTCATCCCGGCGTCACCGTGAATTAACGGCACTCGGTTAATTTTGCCTGCAAGTGAAACAGCTTCGGGCATGGCATGGCGTATTTCGGCGTCACGGCATCGGAGGCCGGGCTTCAGGCGGCGGCTCCGGGCGAGGATCTCGAGACCGGCCTTCGGCGCCGCCTGGCGCGATGTCCCGGAACGGCGCCGGTCGTCGTTCTCATCCACGGCTTCAAGTTCCACCCCGAGCAGCCCGCTGCCGACCCCCACCGCAGCCTCTTCGCCCTCTCACCCCCGCGCGACGGCCGCCGGGTGCGCAGCTGGCCCGAAGGCCTGGGCTTCCGCGACGATGCCGGCGAGACCGGCCTCTGCGTCGGCTTCGGCTGGCCGGCCAGCGCGCCGATGCTCGGCAGTCTCGCCGCCACCGGCCGCAACGCCTTCGCCCATGTCTACGACCGCGCTGCCGCCTACGGTGACCGCCTGGCCGAGCTGGTGGCGCTGCTGCAGCGCCTGGCACCGGGCCGGCCGGTGGACGTGCTGGCGCATTCCCTCGGCGCCCGGGTGGCGCTCGCCGCCCTGCCGGCGCTCGAGGCGGCGCCCGGTCGCTTCATCCTCCTCGGGGCGGCGGAGTTCGACACCCGCGCGCTGGAGTTCGTCCGCGCCTCGCGCGCACCCGCCCCGGCGCAGATCTACAACGTGACCACACGCGCCAACGACCTCTACGACCTCGCCTTCGAGACCTTCGCCCCCCGCCGCGCCTGGCGCGAGCGCGCCGTCGGCTTGGGGCTCGGCGCCCAGCTCCCGAACTGGTTCGACCTGCAGCTCGACCGCGCCGACGTGACCGCCTGGATCAACGGCCTCGGCATCCCGCTCACCGCCCCGAACGCGCGGCTCTGCCACTGGAGCTTCTACACCCGCGGCGGGGCGCTCGCGGTCTACGAGGCGATCCTGCGCCGGCAGCCGGGCTGGGATATCGCCAGCCTCCGCGCCGCGCCCTGCTTTGCCGCGCAGGAGCCGCGCTGGAGCCGGCTGCTGCCGCGCCCCGGCCTTTCGCGGCCTTCCCTCGGAGCGGTCCTCACCCGCGCTTGAACCCGGCGCGTCCCGAACCATGTAGCGGATAACGCGTACCTGGAAGGGACTGATGAGCAAACCGATCGAGCTCTACTACTGGCCGACCCCCAACGGCTGGAAGATCACCATCGCGCTCCACGAGACGGAGCTGCCCTACAACCTCAACCTCGTGAACATCGGCAAGGGCGAGCAGTTCAAGGCCGATTTCCTGCGGATCTCGCCGAACAACCGCATGCCGGCGATCATCGACCCCGAGGGGCCGGACGGCGAGCCGATCTCGATCTTCGAGTCCGGCGCCATCCTGCAATACCTGGGCCGCAAGTCGGGCAGGTTCTACGGCGAGACCGAGCGCGAGCGGGTCGAGATCGAGCAGTGGCTCTACTGGCAGGTGGGCGGCATCGGCCCCATGGCCGGCCAGGCGCACCACTTCCTCAAGTACGCTCCGGGCATGCAGCCGCCCAACGTGCTGCCCTACGCCCAGGACCGCTACCGCAACGAGGTGGCGCGGCTCTACGCCATCCTCGACCGCCGCCTTACCGACCGCGACTTCGTCGCCGGCGCCTATTCCATCGCCGACATGGCGATCTGGCCGTGGGCGAACGGCTGGGAGGGCCAGCAGCAGGACATCGGGCACTTTCCGCACATGAAGGCCTGGCTCGCCCGGATGTGGGATCGCCCCGCCGTCCAGACCGGCCGCCGCGTCGCCCAGGAGATGCGCGCCGACTACGCCAGGGACGCCGAGGCGCAGAAGATCCTCTTCGGGCGGAGGGCGACAGGGTAGGCCGTCAGGCATTGCCGATCAGGATGCCGGCGGCCAGCACCAGCGAGCCGCCGAGCACCACCTGCAGCGCCGCCCGCATCCATGGCGTCTCCAGGTAGCGGTGCTGGATCCAGGTGATCGCCCAGAGTTCGACGAAGACGACGGCGATCGCGATGGCGGTCGCGGTCCAGAAATCCGGGATCAGGTAGGGCAGGGCGTGGCCGAGGCCGCCGAGCGTCGTCATGATCCCGGACGCGAGGCCGCGCTTGACCGGCGAGCCGCGCCCCGAGAGCTTGCCGTCGTCGTGGGCCGCCTCGGTAAAGCCCATGGATATGCCGGCGCCCACCGAGGCCGAGAGGCCGACGAGAAAGGTCTGCCAGGTGTCGCCGGTGGCGAAGGCGGCGGCGAAGATCGGCGCCAGGGTCGAGACCGAGCCGTCCATCAGCCCGGCGAGCCCGGGCTGCACCAGCGTCAGGATGAACTGGCGCCGCTCGTCGCCGGCCTCCGTGGCGCGGACATCCTCGGGCGTATGCACGAGGCCGAGGCGCCGGGCGAGGCTGACATGCCCCTTCTCGGCCGCGGCGAGATCGCCGAGCAGCCTTCGCGTATCGGCGTCGGTGCTGCGCGCCGCGGCGGCCTCGTAGAAGCGGACGGCGTCGGCCTCCATGCGCTCGGCCATGGCGCGGGTCTTCTCGATGCCGAGCGGGCGGACCAGCCAGTCGGGGGTGCGCTCGAGCGTGCCGCGCACATGCTCGCGGCGGATCAGCGGGATGGTCGGACCGAAGCGGGCCGCGTGGCGGTCGATCAGGCGCCGGCGGTGGCCGTCCTCCTCCTCGGCCATCTCCTCGAAGACCTTGGCCGAGGCGGGGTAGGTGTCGCGCAGGCCGTCGGCATAGGCGCGGTAGATGCGCGCGTCCTCTTCCTCGGACGCGATGGCCAGCGCCAGCACCTCCTGCTCGCTGAGGCTGTCGAAGGATCGTTTTGACGGACCGATCAGGCCATCGAGCATCGCGGCGTCTCCTAATCCTGCGGGCTTCAGATTAGAACGGTTCTAAAAGGAAGGGCAAGGCCGCGAAGCTTGCCTGACGCGGTGGGAGCGCGCATGCTTCCGGCCCGAAAGCTCGCGGAGTTGTCACTGCCATCCCGATCGATCGCCCTGGCCTTCGCTGTCGCGGCGCTGCTTGCGGGTCCAGGCCCCGCGGATGCCGAGACGTTGCCGCTGCCCGATACGTTGATCGCGCTGCAGTCCGAGGCAGGCGACGCGTTGCTCTTCGGGGCCGAGGCGCGGGCGGACTACGTGCCTCTGAGCCTGCATTTCGTGACCCAGGCCAACCCGGCCTTTTGCGGGCCGGCCTCCATCGCGATGGTGCTCAACGCGCTCGACGTTCCGCGCCCGCCCTCCGATCTGACCCTCGGGCTCGGTATGTTCGACCAGGAGAATATCTTCACCGCCCGCGCCGAGGCCGCGAAGCCGCAGGCCGAGGTGCTGCGCAACGGCATGACCCTGGACGAGCTCGGCGCGCTGTTCGTGGCGCACGACCTCGCCGTCGAGGTGACCCATGCCGGCGATTCGAGCCTCGACGCCTTTCGCGAAACGGCGATCACCGCGCTGGACGACCCGCAGACCTTCGTGCTGGTCAACTACCTGCGCGCCGGGATCGGCCAGGAGCGGGGCGGCCATATCTCGCCGCTCGGGGCGTATGACGCGGACAGCGACAGGTTCCTGATCCTCGACGTGAGCCGCTACAAGTACCCGCCGGTCTGGGTCGAGGCGGCGTCGCTCTACGCCGCGATGGACACGCCCGACGCCGACAACGGCGACAGGACGCGCGGCTTCGTCCTCGTTCGGCGCTGAGGGGCCGCGACCCGCGCGCAGGGTTGTCGAGTTCCCTCCCGGCAGGCTATGCGGGGGCAAAGGGATCTCTCGATGGTGCAGACGCTGACCCTCCGCCGGCCGGATGACTGGCACCTGCACCTGCGCGACGGGGCGATGCTCGAGGGCGTGCTGCCCGCGTCGCGGCACTTCGCCCGCGCCATCGTCATGCCGAACCTGGTGCCGCCGGTGGCGACCGCCGCCCAGGCCCGCGCCTACGGCGCGCGCATCCGCGCCGCGCTGCCGCCAAGGCAGGCGTTCACGCCGCTCCTGACGCTCTACCTCACCGAAGAAACCGACCCCGCCGACGTGGCCGCCGCCGCGGCCGACGGGCTCGTCACCGCCGTCAAGCTCTATCCGGCCGGCGCCACCACCAACTCGGCCAGCGGCGTGCGTGACATGGCCCGGGTGATGCCGGTGCTGGAGCGGATGGCGCAGATCGGCCTGCCGCTCTGCGTCCACGGCGAGGTCACCGACCCGGCGGTCGACATCTTCGACCGCGAGGCCGTCTTCATCGAGCGGGTGCTGGCGCCGCTCCGCGCCGCGCTGCCGGAGCTGCGCATCGTGCTCGAACACGTCACCACCGCCGACGGCGTCGCCTTCGTCGAGACGGCGGAGAACGTCGGCGCGACGCTGACCGTCCACCACCTGATCCTGAACCGGAACCACCTGCTTGTGGGCGGCATCCGCCCGCACTACTACTGCCTGCCGGTGGTCAAGCGCGAGCGGCACCGCCAGGCGCTCGTCCGCGCCGCCACCGGCGGCGACCCGCGCTTCTTTCTCGGCACCGACAGCGCCCCGCACGCCAGGGACACCAAGGAGGCCGCCTGCGGCTGCGCCGGCGTCTTCTCCGCCCCGGTCGCCATGGCCTGCCTCGCGCATGTCTTCGAGGCCGAAGGTGCGCTCGACAGGCTCGAGGCCTTCGCCAGCCTCAACGGCCCCGCCTTCTACCGCCTGCCGCCCAACGAAGCGCGGCTGACGCTGGAGCGCTTGCCCGAGCCGATCGCCGTGCCGGGCGAGGTCGCGACCGGCGCCGGGCCGGTCGTGGTCTTCGACCCCGGCTTTCCGCTCCACTGGCGCGTCCTCGACTGAAAGGAGCCCTGCCATGTTCGCCAACAGCTTTCCCCCCGACGCCGAGATGGCGCGGCTCACCGCCCGGATGCTCCTCGAGATCAAGGCGGTGCACTTCCGCCGCGACGAGCCCTACAAGCTCACCTCTGGCCTCGCCTCGCCGGTCTACATCGACTGCCGCAAGCTCATCTCCTATCCGGCGGTGCGCGCGGCGCTGATGGACTTCGCCTGCGCCAAGCTCCTGCGCGACGCCGGCTTCGCCCGCTTCGACGCGGTGGCGGGCGGCGAGACGGCGGGCATCCCCTTCGCGGCCTGGATCGCCGAGCGTATGGCGCTGCCGATGCTCTACGTGCGCAAGAAGCCCAAGGGCTTCGGCCGCGACGCCCAGATCGAGGGGGCGATGGCCGAAGGCGCGCGCGTCCTCCTCGTCGAGGATCTCACCACCGACGGCGGCTCGAAGCTCCGCTTCGCCGAGGCGATCCGCGCCGCCGGCGGCGAGGTCGCCCACACCTTCGTCGTCTTCTTCTACCACGTCTTCCCGCAGACCGTCCCGGCGCTGGCCGCCCACGGCCTCACCCTCCATTTCCTCGCCACCTGGCGCGACGTGCTCGCCGAGGCCCGCGCCGGCGGGCATTTCGACGCCGCCACGCTGGCCGAGGTGGAGGGGTTCCTGAACGCCCCGCTCGAATGGTCGGCGGCGCACGGCGGCGTCACCGAAGTGGTGGGCTAGGCGACGCATGCCCGTTGCGCGCGCGACGCGAGCAAGCGATCGAAGTTGCGCATGGATGCGCCGGGCCGCGCCCGCGGGGGCGCCGGCGGTCGTCCTCCGTACCCAGGCCCGAGTGTGGCGCGTGTGCCGTGCGGCACCATGAACGGCATTGGCCTCTGGCCATCTCTCCTCCGGCAAGATCAGATACTCGCGTCAGAGGTGGGCGAGTCGTATGAGCTGGTCGTTCAGTTGGCTTCGCCGTTGGGATGAAGTCTTTGGGTCCCGCAACCTGCCCGAGTGGCTGGCGCCCTTCCAGCCCGGGAGCGGGGCGCTCGTATCGCCGTTCATGCATCCCGACTTCGCGCGGGCGTGGCTGGCGGCCGTGGGCGGACCGGACGCCCTGGACCCGTTTTTCCTGCGGGCCGCTTCCTCCGACGGCCGCGAGGCGCTCTGGCTGATGGTCCGCCCGAAGCCGGCCTGGCGGCGCGGCGGCGTCCGCAGCCTGGTACCGGTCGGTTCTCCGGTTGCGCCGCACGGGCAACGCTCGAAGCTCGCCGCCTACTACGAGCCCGTCTTCACCCGTGGCGCGCCCGACGCCGAGGACCTCGCAGGGTTCTGGGACGCTCTCCTGCACGAGCTCGAAGCCATGTCCGGCAACGACTTCGATGCCTTCTGGATCCCTCGCTTCCGCGTCGGATGCGTCGGCTCGCCGCCCGGTGCGGAGCCGCACACGACCGCCCCCTACCTGCGGCTCTCGCCCTACGCCGATGCGGAAGGCTATCTCCAGGCGCGGAAGGCGCGGGTGCGAAGCGCGATCCGGCGCCGCCTGCGCAACCTTGACGCCGCGGGCCGGGTCGAACTCAAGGTGCATGGCCCCGAGGATGTGGAGCAGGTCATCGCCTGGCTCCCCAGGATGCTGGCGGAGCGCAGGAGGCGGTACGGCGCGCAGGCTCCGTGCGACGGCTTTCTGCCTGGCATGGTCCGGCGCGGCCTCGGTGACGGGCTCGTCCACGCCTCGACGCTCCTCCTCGACGGACGAGAGATCAGCTGGATGTTCGGCTACCTGCTGCAGGACGTCTACCACGGCTACTACCGCGCCTTCGACCCTGCCTTCGAGCGGCTTTCGCCGGGCGTGGTGCATTTCTTCCGGTTGCTCGAGTGGATGTTCGACAACGGGGTGCACACCGTCGACTTCGGGATCGATGCCCACCGCTACAAGGCGGAGTGGACGGACGGGGAGGCGTGGGAGGTCCGGAGCCTCCGCCTGAGGAGCTGGGGTGCGTCGAGCCTTGCGCGCCGCTCGGCGGCCGCGACCATCCGACGGGCAACGCAGCTCGCCGAGCGTGTCCATCGCAGCGTCGCGCCGGCCCTGGTTCTGAAGGACTGAGCCCGGCGCAACGATCGATCGACCTGGAACTTCTGGCTGCGGACCGGGGGATGGCGGCTATGATGCGCGACGCGACGGCGAGTCGGAAGTGCTTGCCCACGGCGCGAGCGAACGGAGGTCTGCTGAGATGGACGGGCTGCAAACCGCGGCGACGCCGGTCAAGACGCGGGAGATCGTCGATGCGATAATCGACTCCACTGCGTGGAACGGATTCCAGTTCCGCGACGACGACATCATCGTGGCGTCGCCGGCGAAGGCCGGCACGACATGGACGCTGGCGATCCTCGTCCAGCTGTTGCACGGCGCGCCGGAGGTGGCCCGCGTCGGCAACATCTGCCGCTGGATCGACTTCGCCATGTTCAAGGAAGGGCGGATGGAGGCGGTCGAGGCGCAGACCCACCGCCGGGTGATGAAGTCCCACCTGCCCGCCGATGCGCTGGTGTTCTCGCCTCAGGCGAAGTACGTCTACGTCGCGCGTGACGGCCGCGACGTGGCCTGGAGCGAGCATAACCACCTCTACAACTCGCCCGACGAATTTTATGCGGCAAAGAACGCGGCGCGTCCCGAGGGAACGCCGGCGGTCGAGCGCCCCTCCGCGGACGTGCATCAGTACTATCGCGACTGGCTGGCCGGCCGCGGCATGGGGGACTTCTGGGGCCATGTCAGGAGCTGGTGGGCGCTGCGGGAGCTGCCCAACGTCTACCTGCTTCACTACCAGAACCTGAAGGACGACCTGCCCGGCCGGGCCGCGGACCTCGCCGGCTACCTGGACATCGAGGTGGACCCGGAGACGATGGCGCGGGCGGTGAAGCATGCGGGCTTCGAGCACATGAAGGCCAGGTCGAACGAGATGTTTCCCGGTATGCATCTGGTAGGCGGCGGCGAGACCTTCATCCACAAGGGCACCAACGGGCGCTGGCGCGACGTGCTGAGCGCCGGGGAGATCGCCGAGTACGAGGCGCGTGCCATCGACGAGCTCGGTCTGGAGTGCGCGGCGTGGCTGGCCACCGGCAAGCTCTGACGGCGGGGGCGTCGGCGGCTACTTCACGATCGGGATCTTCGAGCGGTCGATGGTGATGGCGACCGCGGCGATCAGCACCGTCCCGAAGACGATGTTCTGGGCGAAGATGTTGACGCCGAGGAAGGTCATCCCGATGCGCACCACCGAGATGATCAGCGCCCCCACCAGCGTGCGCCAGATGCTCCCCACGCCGCCGGTAATCGCCGTTCCGCCCACCACCACCGCGGCGATCGACGGCAGCAGCATCTCCGCCGCCAGCGTCGGCGAGCCGCTGGCCAGCCGGCCGGCGAGGATCACCCCGGCAAGCGCGGCGAAGCCGCCGGAGAGGACGAAGGCGATCGTCTTCTGCCGGTTCACCTTCACGCCCGAGGCATAGGCGGCGGGCTCGCCGGCCCCGATCGCCGCCGAGTAGCGGCCGAAGCGGGTATGCGCCTGCAGCACGTGCGCGATCACCAGCACGATCAGCCCGATCACCACCACGTTGGGGATGCCGAGCGCGGCGCCGGTGACCCATTCCAGGTACCCCCGCTCGGTGACCTCGAGCGTGATCGACCGCTCGCCGGAGCTGACCAGCGCGGTGGAGAAGAGAACGCCCCCCATGGCCAGCGTGGCGATGAACGAGGGGATCTTGAGCCGGGTGTGCGCCAGGCCCGACATCAGCCCGGCGAAGGCGCCGAGCGCCACCGCCAGCACGAAGGCCCAGTAGCCGAGCGAGGAGAGGGTGATCGCCACCACCACGCTGGCCAGCGACGCCATGGACTGGATCGAGAGGTCGATCCCGCCCAGCATGATGACGAAGGTCACCCCGGTCGCCAGGATGAAGAGGACCGCGGTGTCGCCGGCGAGTTCCAGCAGCGTGGCCGGCTGCAGGAACACCGGCTGCAGCGCCCCGATCAGCGCCACCAGCACGATGAGCGTGGTCAGCGGCAGCCACTGGCGCAGCCGGTCCGACCCGAGATGCGAGAGAAGCGCCGCCATCAGACCATGTGCCCGATCAGGTCGACCTGCGCCGGCTTGGCGCCGGGCATGGCGTCGGTGCGGTGGGTGATCACCCCGTCGCGCATGACGAGCACGGTGTGGCTGAGCCCGATCGTCTCCTCCAGCGTGTCCGAGGTCAGGATCACCCCCACGCCCTCGGCGGTCACCGCGCGTACCAGCTCGTAGACCTCCTCCTTGGCGCCGACGTCGAGCCCACGGGTGGGATGGTCGAGGATCAGCACCTTCGCCTTCGCCTCCAGCCACTTCGCCAGCACCACCTTCTGCTGGTTGCCGCCGGACAGGTTGAGGCACAGCGTCTGGATCGACGGCGTGCGGATGCGCAGCCGCTCCACCCAACCCTCGGCCAGCCGCCGCTCCCTGCGGCCGTCGATCAGCCCCCAGCGGGTGAGGCTCTTCAGATCCGCCAGCGTGATGTTCGCCGCCACCGGCAGGAACAGCACCAGCCCCTCCACCCGCCGCTCGCGCGGGACGTAGCCGATGCCGGCGTCGACCGCCTCCGCCGGTGTCGCGAAGCGCGCTTCCCGCCCGCCCACCGTCAGCGCCCCGCCGTCATGCGGCAGGAACCCCGCCAGCGACCGCGTCAGCTCCTCGCGCCCCGACCCGATGACCCCGGCGATGCCGAGGATCTCGCCGGCGTGCAGGGTGAAGTCCACGTCGCGGTAGAAGCCGGCCAGCGTCAGCCCCCGCGCCTCCGCCAGCACCTCCGGCGCATAGGGCCGCTGCAGCGGCTCGCGGTAGTATTCCGCCTGCAGGCTGCGGCCGACCATCCAGTGGTGCAGCGTCGGCACGTCCGCCTCCGCCGCCGCCAGGTCCGCCACCACCGCCCCGTCCTTCATCACGTAGATGCGGTCGGAGAGCCCCAGCACCTCGTCCAGCCGGTGCGAGACGAAGATGAACGACGCCCGGTCCTTGAGCGCCCGCACCCGCGCGAACAGAACGTCGATCTCCGCCTGCTCCAGCACCGAGGTCGGCTCGTCAAGCAGGATCACCAGATGCCCGCCCGAGCCTTCCGACCCCGAGCCTTCTTCCAAAGTCAGCGCCTTGGCGATCTCCACCATCTGCCGCGAGGCGAAGTCGAGATCGACCGCCCGCATCCGCGGATCGACGTCGAGCTTCACCTTCTCCAGCTGCCGCGACGCCGCGGCGTAGAGCCGCTTCCAGTTCACCAGCCCGGCGCGGGTGAACTGCGCCTCGTTGCCGAGGTAGATGTTCTCGCCCACGGTCAGGTTGGTGAGTAGCGACTGCTCCTGGAAGACCATGCCGATGCCCTTGCGGTTTGCATCGGAGCTGTCGGCCAGCCGCACCTGCTGGCCGGCGATCAGGATGTGCCCGGTGTCCGGCTGGTAGACCCCGGAGAGGATCTTCATCAGCGTGGACTTCCCCGCGCCGTTCTCGCCGATCAGCCCGACGATCTCGCCGCGGTGCACCTCCATCGAGATGTCTTTCAGCGCATGCACGCCGGGGAAGCTCTTGTTCACCCCCTCCAGCGCCAGCACGGCGGCGCTCATAGGGGGCCCCCGGACCGAAAAGGCGACCGTCCAGTGGACGGTCGACCGGTCCGGTCGCCTGGAGCCCATGGCGGAAGGCGAGGGGGGCAAGCGCTTGCTCGCCGGGCGTAATCGGGGCGCGCCTGCCCGGGCGGGCGCGGACTCGCGCCTGCCCCCCGGAGGGCAGGCGCGGCCCGATTTGTCGACGGCCAAATCGGGCGGAATCCCTGAGCTGGCGTCGCGCTCACAAGGGACATCACTTCACCACCCGCATCTTGCGCCGGTCGATCGACAGCGCCACCGCCACGATGATCATCAGCCCCTGCACGCCGATCTGCACGCTCGGCGGCACCCCCATCAGCACCATGCCGTTCGAGAGCACCACCACGATCAGGACACCCACCAGCGTTTGCAGCACGCCGCCCTCGCCGCCCGAAAGTGCCGTGCCGCCCACCACCACCGCGGTGACGGTGGTAAAAAGCCGCCCGGTGCCGATTTGCGCGTTGCCCAGTCCCAGCTGCGCCGCCGCGAGGATGCCGCCCACGGCATAGAAGGCGCCGGCCAGCGTGAACGCCGCGATCCTGACCCGCGCCACGTTGATCCCCGACAGTGCCGCCAGGTCCTCGCCGCCACCGAGCGCGTAGAGATAGCGCCCGAAGCGGGTGTGGTTCTGGATCAAGATGGCGACGAGAAGGCAGAAGAGCGCCAGCCACACCCCCCACGGAAAGCCCATGAACCGCTGGATGGCCAGCCCGCGGATCATCGGGTCGTTGATGCGCACCGCCATGCCGCCGAGGAGCGCGTTGGCCGCACCCACGCCGATGAACCAGGTGCCGAGGGTGGTCATGAACGACGGGATCTTCAGCTTCACGTGGATGATGCCGTTCACCAGGCCGATGCCGGCGCCCACCAGCAGCACGGCGCCGACCCCGAGCAGCCCGTATTCGTTGGAATTCGCCCCGTTCAGCACCAGCATCGACAGCACCACCGCCGCCGAGGTCAGCACGCCCTCGACGCTGAGGTCGATCGAACCCATCAGGATGATGAAGGTGGCGCCGATCCCCAGCACCAGCGGGATCATCGCCGTCTGGCTGATCCTGACCGCGTTGCCGAAGGAGAGGAAGTTCGGGTTGATCACCGCGATGATGGCGCAGAGCGCCACCAGCACCGCCAGCGGCGCCCAGGCGGCAAGCTTCCAGCGACGCGGCGCCGCCGGTGCGTCGGTTGCGGTTGTGCTCAAGGGATGATCCTTCAGACCCGTCCGGAAAGGAGGGCGCGCGCTTTCGCGCGCGCCCGGCCGATCAGCTGGATCAGCTGTACTGGATCTGCCCGCTCACGCGGCCCCAGATGTCGTTCCAGTCGAGCTCCGGCGCCTTCTTGATGTTGTCGTCGTAGAAGGCCTGCGCGTTGTCGGAGGTGACCGGAACGCCGGTGCCGTAGAACTCGCGGTGCTCCTTCGGTTCGGTCGACGGATCGAAGGCGCCGGTCTTGGCATGGTAGCCGATGGAAAGGCCCATGCCGCCCTGCCAGAACGGGTCCCAGGACACGGTGCCCGCCATCTCGCCGGCGAGGATGGCCTCGATCGCGAGCTGGATGCCGTCGATGCCGGTCACCGGAACCTGGCCCGCCCGGCCGTCGGCGCGCAGCGCCTCCACGGCAGCCAGCGCCATGTCGTCGTTGGCCGCCCAGATGCCGGTGATCTCGTCGCCGTACTGGGTGAGCCAGGCGTTGGTCTTCTCCAGGCCCTCGGTGGCCGACCAGTTCGCCACCTGGAAGTCGAGGAGCTTCACGTCCGGGTTCGCCTCCAGCGCCTGCATCAGGCCGGCCTTGCGCTCGATCGCCGGCACGTTGGACTCGATGCCGCCCAGCGCCACGATGCCGCCCTTGCCGCCCATCGCCTTGATCAGCGCCTCGGCCATCTGCTTGCCGTAGGGCACGCCCGAGAAGGAGATGTGCGAGACGTAGTTCGGGTCGTGGTCCCAGGGATGCAGGTCGGCGGGCTTGTTCCACTGGGTGACCACATAGGCGCCGGCGCCCTGGCAGGCCTCGACGATCGGGCGCGCGTCCGGGCTGTCGTTGGGGTCGACGTTGATGACGCAGTTCCCGCCGGTCTTGGCGAGGATCGCCTTGATGTCGGCGATGCCCTTCTCGGAGTTGCCCTCGGTGACCAGCGTCACGTAGTCCGCACCCACCGCGCCGGCGAAGGCCTCGCCGCCCTTGTTCCAGGTGGCGTGGTAGGGGTTCGACAGCGACCGGATCGAGTTGACCACGGTCGGCACGTCGGCGGCATGGCCGCGGCGGGTAATGAAAGCCGGGGCGGCCAGGGCCAGTCCGACCGCGGACGCGCTCTTGATGAACGTGCGCCGCCGCAGCAATACAGGCCGCAGATCGGTCGAATTCTTGTCAGTCATTCCAGTATCCTCCCAAATGGAAAAGCCGGCGGCGTCCGACGCTTCTTTGGCTTGTTTTGTCGCTCGTCTCGTCAGCGCCCCCGCACTTCTGCAACCACGAACGACCCGCACGCAGACTTTCTCAAGCCTGTTGCTCGAGTCGGAGTGAATGTTTGCTTGCGAAGCGCTGGCGGACCGCTCTGGCCGAAAAAGACTAATGCATGGACGTTTTTGCGAAGTCAACAAGCCGATGGCCGCCGCGGCGTGTACTCACCAACTCAAGCTACTCGCCGCGAACGGATGACGGCTCACGGCCCCAATGCAGCCGCCGATCCGATCGGCGCGCGACCTCGCCGCCCGCACCCCGCGGATTTGGCCGTCGACAAATTCGCGCGCGCCTGCCCGCCCGTGGGCAGGCGCGAAGAGCGCCAGCCCGGGCACGCGCGCGCGAATTGCGAGCGCCGGGCGAGCGGAGAACCCCTTCGCCTCCGCGCTCGCGCGCTCCGCCGAACGGCCCGGCCGAAGCAGTGCTTCGGCTTGTCGGGCCGCGGACTCGCGGGCCGAGGCCCGCTTCGTCGGACGACCGCTCCTGGCGCGAAGCGGAAGAAGCCGTGAGAATCTGCCGGCGGTCTGCTGGGAGGTTTATGACTACACACCCTAGGGCTCATCGGGGACCGTCGGACTTGCCGCAGGCCCGCAGTCGTGCGAATTCTGGGCTACGATACGAAAGAGGGGGAGGGACGCGACCGATGGCCACCGCCCGCACTTCGCTCCCGCGTACGCTTGCCGCGCATGGCATCCTCATCCTCTACACGGTGATCGCGCTCTTCCCGGTCTTCGTGATCGTCATCAACTCGTTCAAGTCGCGGCGGGCGATCTTCTCCGAGCCGCTCGCCATCCCCGGCTCCGACACCTTCGATCTCATCGGCTACCGAACGGTTCTGCAGCAGGGTGATTTCCTGCAGTATTTCCAGAACAGCCTGGTGGTCACCATCGCCTCGCTGTTCTGCGTGCTGCTCTTCGGAGCGATGGCGGCCTTCGCCCTCTCCGAGTACCGCTTCCGCGGCAACACGCTCATGGGCCTCTACCTCGCGCTCGGGATCATGATCCCGATCCGCCTCGGCACCGTGGCGATCCTGCAGCTCATGGTGGCCGGGGGCCTCGTGAACACCCTGCTGGCGCTGATCCTCGTCTACACCGCCCAGGGCCTGCCGCTCGCCGTCTTCATCCTCGCGGAGTTCATGCGCACGGTCTCCGACGATCTCAAGAACGCCGGCCGCATCGACGGCCTCAGCGAGTACACCATCTTCTTCCGTCTGGTGCTGCCGCTGGTGCGGCCCGCCATGGCCACCGTCGCCGTCTTCACCATGATCCCGATCTGGAACGACCTCTGGTTCCCGCTGATCCTCGCCCCGGCGGAGTCCACCAAGACCGTCACCCTCGGCGCCCAGGTCTTCATCGGCCAGTTCGTCACCAACTGGAATGCCGTCCTCGCCGCCCTGTCGCTGGCGATCCTGCCGGTCCTCGTCCTCTACCTGATCTTCTCCCGCCAGCTCATCCGCGGCATCACCGCCGGAGCGGTGAAATGAGCCGCCCGGAGCCGAAAACACCCATATGGATTCCATACGGATTCCATACGTTTTCTGGGTCCGGATTCTTCAGTGATTCCGGCCGCTTGACCGGCTCCCGCCCATGACGTCCCTGAAAACACCCATACGCACCCTCGTCGCCGGCCTCGGCAGCATGGGCCGCAGCCACGCGCTCGCCTACCACCGCGACCCCGCCTTCGAGATCGTCGGCCTCGTCAACCGCTCCGAGCCCGTGCTCCCGCCCGAGCTCCGCCTCTACGAGGTGACGCCCGACTTCCGCGAGGCGCTGCGCCGGCTGAAGCCCGACCTCGTCTGCATAGCCACCTACTCCGACAGCCACGCCGACTACGCCTGCGCCGCCATGGACGCGGGCGCCCATATCTTCGTGGAAAAGCCCCTCGCCACCACCGTCGAGGATGCCGAGCGCGTGGTAAAAAAGGCCAATGAAACCAACCGCAAGGTCGTCGTCGGCTATATCCTGCGCCACCACCCCTCCTGGCAGCGCCTCATCGCCGAGGCCCGTGCCCTCGGGCCGCCTTACGTCTTCCGCCTCAACCTCAACCAGCAGAGCTCCGGCCCCACCTGGGAGGCGCACAAGGCGCTGATGCGGACCACGTCGCCGATCGTCGACTGCGGCGTCCACTATGTCGATGTCATGTGCCAGATCACCGACGCCGCGCCTACGGAAGTGCGCGGCATGGGCCTCCGCCTCTCCCCCGAGATCGACAAGGAAATGTACAATTACGGCCACTTCCAGGTTCTCTTCGCCGACGGCTCGCTCGGCTGGTACGAAGCCGCCTGGGGCCCGATGATCTCCGACACCGCCTTCTTCGTGAAGGACGTCGTCTCCCCCAACGGCGCCGTCTCGATCCGAATGCCCGAGACCGCCCGCTCCGACGACATCGATACCCACACCAAGACCTCGCTGATCCGCCTGCACCGGATAGGCGAGCCCGATCAGGATCTTAGCATGGCCGACGAGCCCACCCACCAGGATCTCTGCGACCGCGAGGCCGCCTTTGTCGCCCGCGCCATCGCCGAGGAGCTCGACCTCACCCGACACATGGCCGACGCCGTCGCCTCGCTCCGCGTCTGCCTCGCCGCCGACGAGAGCGTCCGTTCCGGCCAGCCGGTGAAGCTCTGATGGGCGCGCTCACCCTCACCGACGTCACCAAGTCCTTCGGGACCACCGACGTGATCAAGGGCGTGGATCTTCAGGTCGCAGACGGCGAGTTCTGCGTCTTCGTCGGCCCCTCCGGCTGCGGAAAGTCCACGCTTCTCAGGATCATAGCCGGCCTCGAGGACGCCACCGGCGGCGACGTGAAGATCGACGGCAAGCGGGTCAACCTGACCCCGCCGAGCCAGCGCGAGATCGCCATGGTCTTCCAGTCCTACGCGCTCTACCCGCACCTCTCCGTCCGCGACAACATGGCCCTCGGCCTCAAGCAGGCCGGCGCCAAGCCCGACCTCGTCAACCAGCGCGTCGCCACCGCCTCGCAGATGCTCTCGCTCGAGCCCCTTCTCGCGCGCCGCCCGGGCGAGCTCTCCGGCGGCCAGCGCCAGCGCGTCGCCATCGGCCGAGCCATCGTGCGCACGCCCAAGCTCTTCCTCTTCGACGAGCCCCTCTCCAACCTCGACGCGGCACTGCGCGTCGCCACCCGCATCGAGATCGCCCGCCTCCACCGCGAGCTGAAGGCGACGATGATCTACGTCACCCACGACCAGGTCGAGGCGATGACTCTCGCCGACCGCATCGTCGTGCTCAACGCCGGCCGCGTCGAGCAGACCGGCCGCCCGATGGAACTCTACAACGACCCTGCCAACGTCTTCGTGGCGGGTTTCATCGGTTCGCCGCAGATGAACTTCCTCGACGCCACCGTCCTCGGCCAGCCCGGCAAGACCCTCGGCGTCCGTCCCGAGCACCTCGCCATCAGCCGCGAGGCCGGCGCCATCCCCGGCACCATCAGCCACGTCGAGCACCTGGGCGGCGAGACCAACGTCTACATCCGCACCGACCCGCACGGTCTGCTCACCGTCCGCCGCTTCGGCGAGCACGCCTACACCGTGGACGAGGCCGTCCACCTCACCCCCGACCCTGCCCGGCAGTTCCACTTCGACAGCGACGGACGCCGGATGGCCGCCTGAACGGCGGATCGCGGCGCGGAGAGGCCGCTCATGACGCCGGACGAGGGCCACGCGGCGGCCGCGCGCGGTAGCCGGCGCCGGCAGATCGGGCTCCGCGGGGAGCTGCTGCTGGTCGTGCTACCCACTGCCACGGTTCTCCTCATGCTCTGGTTTCTCGAGATGACCGCGCACCGCCAGGTCCTCTTCGCGTCGCTCGCCTCCAGCGCCTTCCTGATCTACCTCGAACCGGAAAACAGCATGAACCAAGTCCGCACCCTGGTCATCGCCCAGTCGGTGGCGGCGGTGATCGGCGTGGTGTCGCTGGCCGTGAGCGGCCCCGGATATCTCGCGGCCGGCGGCGCGCTGGTGTTCGCCATCCTGGTGATGGTGGTTCTCGACGCGGTGCATCCACCCGCCGTCGCCACAGCGCTCGGCTTCGCGTTCCGGCCGGCGCAGGAAGACGGGATCGTCCTCTTCGAACTGGCGCTGATGATGGTCGCGGGCCTCGCGATCGTGGCGGCGGCGACGGCCCGGATCTACCGCCACTTGCTCCGCCATGACCGGTATCGCGAAAAGGGCTGAAACGGCTCCGTTCCGCCGGCCCGCACGCCTCGGGTATCGTGCCCCGATCGAGCGTGCTAAGGCTTCGCCGGACATGGAAATCTGACGGAACGAGGTAGCGGCGAATGATCGAAATGGTGCGCGTCTGGGCGTTGGCGGCAGTTCTGGGTGTGGCGGTGGTCGCTTCGACCGTCCCTGCGGGAGAGGCACGGGCTGCGGCGGCCGAGGTCATCGATGCCAAGGTCAACATCGCGCTCAACAGCCTTCTCTCCGACTCCCCCGCCGCTCAGGCCCTCGCCGAAAAGGCGGTCGCGGTGCTTGTCTTTCCGGAGATCATCAAGGGCGGCTTTGGCTTTGGTGGCCAGTACGGCGAGGGCGCGCTGCGCCGCAACGACGCCACGGTCGCCTACTACAACATCGCCTCGGCCTCGTTCGGCTTTCAGATCGGGGCGCAGTCCTACTCGCAGGTGCTCTTCTTTATGACCGAGGACGCGCTGCGCTATCTCGACCAGAGCAAAGGCTTCGAGGTCGGCGCCGATGCCAACGTGGCGGTGATGAACCAGGGCATGAACGTCGATGCGACCTCGAGCACCATCCAGGATCCCATCGTCGGCTTTGCCTTCGGGCAGAAGGGGCTGATGGCCGGAGCGACCTTCGAGGGGTCGAAGATCACCCGGTTCACCCCGAAGAAATAGGCGTCAGAGCCCGTAGAGCTCGCCGTACTTCGCTTCGAGCTGGCCGAGGAGCGTGACCGCTTCCGGCTCGCGGCCGCAGGCGGCCGCAACCAGCGCCCGCGGCGCCAGCAGCCGGCCCCGGCGGTGGATGTGCGTGCGGAGCCAGTCGAGGATCGGCGCCAGCTCGCCCGCCGCCAGCAGCGCGTCGACCGCGCCGACATCGCGCCGCAGCGCGGCGTGGAGCTCGGCAGCATAGATGTTGCCGAGCGTGTAGGTCGGGAAATAGCCGAAGAGCCCCACCGACCAGTGCACGTCCTGCAGCACGCCTTGCCGCGCGTCGGGAACGGTGCGGCCGAAATCGGCGGCGAAGCGTGCGTTCCAGACCGCCTCCAGGTCGCCCACCGACAGATCGCCGGCCATCAGCGCCCGCTCCAGGTCGAAGCGCATCATCACGTGCAGGTTGTAGTGCACCTCGTCCGCCTCGGTGCGGATGAAGCCGGTCTCGACGGCGTTCACCGCACCGTAGAGCGCCTCAGGCCCGCCGAGGCCGACATTGCCGAAGGTCTCGCGCAGCGCCGGCCAGAGCCAGGCGCAGAAGGCCCGGCTGCGCCCGAGCTGGTTCTCGAACAGCCGGGACTGGCTCTCGTGCACCCCCATCGACGCGTGGGAGCCCGCGGGAAGCAGCGCCTGCGCCGGGTCGAGCCCCTGCTCGTAGACCGCGTGGCCCACCTCGTGGATCGTGGAATAGACACACTCGCGCGGGTCGGTTTCGTCCACCCGCGTGGTGATCCGAACGTCCCCGCCCGAGCCGGACGAGGAGGGGTGCACGGCCAGATCCAGCCGCCCCGCCTGCCAGTCGTAGCCGAAGACGTCGCCCAGCCGCCGCGACAGCGCGAGTTGCGCCTCACGCGGAAACCACCCCGTGAGCGCCGGTGCCGGCCGCCCGACCTCGGCGATGCGCCTGCGCAGTTCTGACAGCCCTGGCCGCAGGCTACCAAAGAGCTCCTCGAGCTCCGCTGCCGTCATTCCGGGCTCGTAGTCGTCGAGAAGCGCGTCGTAGCCTGACCGTCCACCGATCGCGAGGCACTCCGCCTCGGCGCGCTTGAGCTGCACGAGGCTGTCCAGGAGCGGCGCAAATTCCGCAAACGCGTTGGCCTTCCGAGCCGCCTCCCAGGCGGTCTGTCCCTCCACCGCCCCACGCGCCAGCTCGCCCGCGAGGCGCGGCGGAATCCTCACCGCCCGCGCGTGCAGCCGCGCCGCCTCGGCCAGGTTGACCCTGCCGGCCTCTTCCTGCGGCCCGGCCGCCGCGATCCAGTCGGGGATGCGCGGGTCGCTGGCATGGGCGTGGATGGCCGCCGCCACCGCCGCTGCCTGCTCCGCCCGTTGGCCCGCGCCCTTCGGCGGCATCTGGGTCTCCTGGTCCCAGTTCAGTAGGCCCGCCACCTGCTCCAGCGCCGCGATGCGCCGCAGGTGGTCCGCGAGTTCGCCGTATGCCGCAACCGCCTCCACGTCGCCCTCCCATCCTGCGAAACGGCAGACTAGCCGATCCCCCGGCCCTTGACAGCCACCCGCCGCGGCGCTCATTCGGGGACCTTAGGTTTCCGGAGGTCCACCGATGCCCGAGCGCACGATCGCCGCCCAGCCCCTCACGCCCGAGGCCTTCGCCCCGTTCGGCGACGTCATCGAGGCCGTGGGCGAGAGCTATCCGATCAATGCCGGCATGTGCGACCGCTTCCACGACCGCGCCCGCATGGAGTTTCTCGGCGAGGGCCATGCCGGCATCAGCCTCGGCTACGGCCGGCCCTATCCCCTGCCACACATCTTCGATCTGGTGGAACGGCATCCGCTCGGCAGCCAGGCGTTCGTGCCGATGACCGAGGATCCGTTCCTCGTCGTGGTCGCTCCAGACGCGGGCGGCCCTCCCGGCGCCCCGCTCGCCTTCCTGACCCGCCCGGGGCAGGGGGTGAACTACCTGCGCAACGTCTGGCACGGCGTGCTGACGCCGCTCGGCCGCGCGTCGGTCTTTCTCATCGTCGACCGGATCGGCACCGGCAACAACCTCGAGGAATTCCGCTACGACGCCCCCTGGAGCGTGACCGCGGCCTGAGGCGGGCGCCCCAGGCCGCTGGCTACAACCGCACGCGTTTCACTCGACAGGTATTTCAAGCGCCTGCGAGAATAGCACCCGCTTTTGTCGCTCGTATGACGCAGCGCAGCGAAGCTACTCCGCCGCGAGGGCGTCGCCGGCCGGCTCGACCCGCACCGCGGCGAACTTGAACTCCGGGATCTTGCCCCAGGGATCGAGCACCGGGTTGGTCAGGATGTTCGCCGCCGCTTCCACGTACGCGAAGGGTATGAAGACCATGTCCTCGGCCACGGCCCGGTCCGCCCGCGCCTTCAGCGCCACGCTGCCACGCCTGGTGGTCAGGCGCACCGTGCCGCCGGGCGGCACGCCCAGCTTTCGCAGGGTGGCGGGGTGGAGCGAGCAGGTCGCCTCGGGCTCGAGCGCGTCGAGGACGGAAGCGCGGCGGGTCATCGAGCCGGTGTGCCAGTGCTCGAGCTGGCGCCCGGTGGTCAGGATGAACGGATAGTCCACGTCCGGCACCTCGCCCGGCGGCGTCACCTTCGCCGGCGTGAAGCGCGCCCGCCCGCCTTCGCGGGGGAAGCCGTCGCCGAAGACCACCGGCTGGCCGGGGTCGTCGTCGGAGAGGCAGGGATAGGCGACGGCACTCTCCGCCTCCAGCCTGTCCCAGGTGATGTGGTCGAGGCTCGGCATGGAGAGCTTCATCTCGGCGAAGACCTCGCGCGGGTGGGTATAGTCCCAGCCCAGCCCCAGCCGCTTTCCCATCTCGACCACGATGCGCCAGTCCTCGCGCGCCTCGCCGGGCGGCTCGACCGCCTTGCGCCCCATCTGCACCTGCCGGTTGGTGTTGGTCACCGTCCCGGTCTTCTCCGCCCAGGCCGAGGCGGGCAGGATCACGTCGGCGAAGTTCGCGGTCTCGGTCAGGAAGACGTCCTGCACCACCAGGTGCTCCAGCTTGGCCAGCGCCTCGCGGGCATGCTCCACGTCCGGGTCGGACATGGCGGGGTTCTCGCCGAGGATGTACATGCCGCGGATTGCGCCTGCGTGCACCGCGTCGAGGATCTCGGTGACGGTCAGGCCGGGAACCGGGTCGATCTCGCTGCCGCGCCAGACCTGGCTGTAGTGCTCGCGGATGCCGGCATCCGTCACCGTCCTGTAGTCGGGCAGGAACATCGGGATCAGCCCGGCGTCGGACGCGCCCTGCACGTTGTTCTGCCCGCGCAGCGGATGCAGGCCGGTGCCGGGCCGCCCGACGTGGCCGCAGAGCAGCGCCAGCGAGATCAGGCAGCGGGAGTTGTCGGTGCCGTGGATGTGCTGGCTGATCCCCATCCCCCAGAAGATCATCGCCGCCCGCGCCCGGGCGAAGCTGCGCGCCACGGCGCGGATGGTGTCGGCGTCGATGCCGCAGAGCGCCGCCATCGCCTCCGGCGGGAAACCGCGGATGTGCTCGCGGAAGGCTTCGAACCCCTCGGTGAAGCCGTCGAGGTACTGACGGTCGAAGAGCTTCTCCTCGACGATAACGTACAGGATGGCGTTGAGCAGCGCCACGTCGGTGCCGGGGCGGAACTGCAGCATTCGGGTGGCGTGGCGCTTCAGGCCCATGCCGCGCGGGTCCATGACGATGAGCTCGCCGCCGCGCTTGGCGAACTGCTTGAAGTAGGTGGCGGCGACGGGATGGTTCTCGGTGGGGTTGGCGCCGATGACGATGGCGAGGTCGGCATGCTCGATCTCGTTGAAGGTGGCGGTGACGGCACCCGAACCCACGTTCTCCATCAGCGCCGCCACCGAGGAGGCGTGGCAAAGCCGGGTACAGTGGTCGACGTTGTTGTGCCCGAAGCCCTGGCGGATCAGCTTCTGGAAGAGATACGCCTCCTCGTTGGAACATTTGGCGCTGCCGAAGCCCGCCACCGCCGCCCCGCCATGCGCCTCGCCCAGAAGGTGGAGCCCGCCCGCGGCGGCCTCCAGCGCCTCCTCCCAGTTCACCTCGCGGAAATGGGTGAGGGGGTTGTCCGGATCGACGTTCAGCCCCTTCGCCGGCGCGTCCTTGCGGCGGATCAGCGGCCGGGTCAGCCGGTGCGGGTGCGAGACATAGTCGAAGCCGAAGCGGCCCTTGACGCAAAGCCGGTTCTCGTTGGCCGGGCCGTTCACCCCGTCAACCCAGGCAATCTCTCCGTCGCGGAGCTTGTAGGAGACCTGGCAGCCCACGCCGCAATAAGGGCAGACCGAGCGCACCTCGGCGTCGAAGTCCGCACTGTCGCCGCAGCCGTCGGCGTCGAGTGCGGTCGCCTCCATCAGCGCACCGGTGGGGCAGGCCTGTACGCACTCGCCGCAAGCGACGCAGGTGGAGCCGCCCATGGGGTCGGCCATGTCGAAGACCACCGTCTCGTCGAAGCCGCGGCCGGCCATGCCGATCACGTCGTTCACCTGCACCTCGCGGCACGCCCGCACGCAGAGATTGCAGTGGATGCAGGCATCGAGGTTGACGCGCATCGCCACGTGGCTGGGGTCGGGCTCCGGCACCTCTTCCACCGGACGCGCCGGGAAACGGCTCGCCGACAGGCCCTGCAGCGCCGCCATCTCCCAGAGACGGCTCGAACGGTCGTGCGCCACCTGCTGCCGGGGCTGGTCAGCCAGCAGCAGCTCCATGACCATGGCCCGCGCGCTGACGGCTCGCTCGCTGGCCGTGTGCACCAGCATGCCGGGCACCGGCCGGCGGATGCAGGACGCGGCAAGCACCCGCTCACCCTCGACCTCGACCATGCAGGCACGGCAGTTGCCGTCGGCGCGGTAGCCAGGCGCGTCGGCGTGGCAGAGGTGCGGCAGCCGGTTCCCCTCGCGCTTCGCCACCTCCCATATGCTTTCCTCCGGCGCAGCGGTGACCTCGCGGCCGTCGAGCGAGAAGGTGATGCGGTCGGTCACGGCCCGGTCAGACGGCGCGGCGCATCCGGAGCCGCCCGAGCCCCGCGGCCTCGATCTCCACCCCCGCGCCGCGGACGCGCAGCACCCGCCGGAACCTGCCTGCCGCGTGAACCGCGCGCTCCGCCTCGGCGCGGTGGCCGTTGATCGCGAGGCCCTCGGGCAAGGCGTCGAGCACCTGCTCGTGCTCCACGTCCTTCGGCGCGGAGGCCCGCTGGCGCGAGGCGTAGAGCGTTACCGCGGCCATGGCGCCGAGCTGGGCCACCCGCCAGAGAACCGGGGAGAGCAGAATTGGGGGCACGGCGGTTCCTCCTTCGGAGACAAGCAGGCGTTTGATCAGGATATAGGTCGGCCAACCGCCGTGCAAACGTCCCAGGAGATCTCGCTTGCAACGCGGCCGCATCTCGCACGTTAATTGCGCGAAGGCGAGCCACTCCGGCCCGCCGGAACGCAGGGGACGAACCAAATGACGAGAATCCTATTCGCCGCCGGCCTGGCGCTCTTCGCCCTCGCGGGCTGCAATACCGTCAAGGGGGCGGGACAGGACGTCACCGCCGCCGGCCACGCCGTCCAGGAAGAGGCGACCGACGCACAACACTCCATGTAACCGGGCCGTCAGGCCGCCTCAGCCAGCAGCAAACCTTCCTGCGAGCCGGTGATGCGCGCGCGCAGGACGCTCCCTGGCGCGTGCGCGCCTGCGACCAGAGTCTGGGCGAAGCCTTCGGTACGGCCCAGGTTCGGGCGCTCCATCAGCAATGAGACGTCGCGCCCGCGCATCTGCGCAAGATGCGCGGCGACCCGCTCGGCGGCGAGTGCGCGCAGCCGCTGGGCGCGCTCGCGAATTGCCGGGCCGTCCACCTGCGGCATCCGCGCCGCCGGCGTTCCCGCGCGGGCGCTGTAGGGGAAGACGTGCAGCCAGGTCAGGCCGCATTCCTCGACCAGGTCCAGGGACCGTTTGAACATCGCCTCGGTCTCGGTCGGAAAGCCTGCGATGATGTCGGCCCCGAAGACCACCTCCGGCCGCGCCGCACGCACCGCCTGGCAGAAGGCGATGGCGTCGCCCCGGAGGTGCCGCCGCTTCATCCGCTTCAGGGTCAGATCGTCGCCCGCCTGCAGCGACAGGTGCAGATGCGGCATCAGCCGCCCTTCGCCGGCGATGACCTCCATGAGCCTCGGGTCCGCCTCGATCGAGTTCGATCGAGGACAGCCGAAGCCGCGGCAAATCCGGCGCCGCCGCCAGGATCCGGGCCACAAGGTCGCCCAGCCGCCCGGAACCCTCGAGGTCGGCGCCCCAGCTGGTCAGGTCGACCCCAGTCAGCACCACCTCGTTGAAACCCCTGCCGACCAGCCGCGCAATCTGCTCGACCACCGTGGCCGCCGGCACGCTGCGCGAGTTGCCGCGGCCGTAGGGGATGATGCAGAAGGTGCAGCGGTGGTCGCAGCCGGTCTGCACCTGCACGTAGGCACGCGACCGCGTCCCGAGCCCGTCGACCAGCGGCGCCGGCGTCCGCCGCTCGGCCATGATGTCGCCCACCGCGATCCGGCTCGCATCCCC
>CAWCNG010000015.1:0-182361 GCA_963796805.1 uncultured Alphaproteobacteria bacterium | reverse complement strand
GCTCGACTTGCATGTGTTAAGCCTGCCGCCAGCGTTCGTTCTGAGCCAGGATCAAACTCTCAAGTTGAAATGCCCGAAGGCATTCTTGACAGCAGAACCTCTGCACATCCCCGGCTCATAAAGCCGGGACAAACGTCCATCGTCCGTCGTGCTTCGGTCTCCTCGCGGAGTGCCGAAACCCAACAAACAGTGAAGCTGACACTCACATCATCGGAGGTCTCCCCCCTAGCGAGCCGATATGCAAACGTCCGTCCATCGAAATGAACCAAACCGCCCGCATATCCCTTCATCATATGTAAATTCAAAGAGCTCCGCACAACATCAACGGACGGCGTCTTTACTTCGACGCGTCCGCATCTCGCTGCTCGGTTTTTCCGCCGCGCTGCGAGCCAACCGGCCCCGCCCGCTGCGGTGACGGCGTATCTATGGGGGGCGGGGGTGACTCGCAACCCCTAAAATGCAGCGCGCGGCGATTTTTTCGGCGTATGGAATGCGTATGGAAACCGTATGGAATCCATATGGGTGATCGTATGGGTCTCAGCCCGCCCGACCCGGACGCGGCGTAAGGCCGAGGGCCCGCTGGCGGCGGATTTCGGCGGCCACGGCTGCGACCGTGGCCTGGCGGCGAGCCGAGGCGGGGTGGCTCGAGAGCAGCGGCGGCCCGCCGGCATTGGCCAGCGCCGGGCGGAGAAAGATCGCGGCGCCGCGCTCCGGGTCGTAGCCGGCGCGGGCGGTGATAAAGGCACCGAGAGTGTCGGCCTCGAGTTCGTAGGTCTGGGAATAACTGCGGGCGCCGAGGTAGGCGCCGACGTCCATGGCCTGCTGGATCGCCTGGTCTGAAGCGGGGCCGCCGGCGGGGTTGCCGGCGGCGGCGACGATGCCGCCGAGGATCAGCGCGCCGAGAGCCTGCTGCTGTGCCTGCTTGGGGATGTGCCCGGCGATGTGGTGGCTGGCCTCGTGGCTGAGCACGAAGGCGATCTCGTCGTCGGAGCGCATCTCGGCGAGAAGCTGCGCGCCGACGGTGACGCTGGGGCGGCCATCGTCGCCCTCGGACTGATAGGCATTCGGCGGCATGCGCGGATCGGTGTTGAGCCGGATGCGGAAGTCGCACCAGGTGGGCGGAGCGCCGACGTTCTCCTCGCGGCAGAAGGCCTCGGCGGCGGGCTCGACCCGCAGGGCGACGCGGGTGAAGTCGGCGGCCGTGCGGGTGGGGCCGGACGCGCGTCCTTCGACGGCTGCCCGGGCGGCGGTTCCGCCCGGGGGCAGGTCGGCTGGAAGGTCATAGCTGGCACCGCAGGCGGCGAGAAGCAACGGCAGGAGAAAAGCGGCGGCGGACTTCATCGGCAGCTCCGAGGGCGTCGGCGGCGACGTTCGGCATTCTGCCGGAGGTTGTCCAGTCACGACCCGGCGACAGAGTGAACGCGGCCGAGGCCTGTCACGTGCAGGCAGCGCGCAGGGCGGCGATGTTCGCGGCGTAGGCGCCCGCACCGCCGCGGAAGACAGCCGAGCCGGCGACGAAGGAATTGGCCCCGGCTTCGAAGCAGAGGGCGGCAGTGTCGGGGGTGATGCCGCCGTCCACCTGCAGCCAGACGGGGCGGTCCCCGATCATGGTGCGGAGCGTGCGGAGCTTCGGCAGCATCGCGGGCAGGAAGGCCTGGCCGCCGAAGCCGGGATTTACGGTCATCACCAGCACGAGGTCGCACTTGTCGAGCACGTATTCGACAGCAGAGGGCGGGGTGGCAGGGTTGAGCGCCACGCCGGCGCTGGCGCCGAGCTCGTGGATGCGCGTCAGGCTGCGGTCGAGATGCGGACCGGCCTCGGCGTGGACGCTGACGAGGTCGGCGCCGGCGCGCACGAAGGCCTCGAGGAAGGGATCGGCTGGGGAAATCATCAGATGCACGTCGAGTGCGGTGCGCATCCCGCGGCGCAGCGCCGCGACCGTGTCGGGGCCGAAAGTGATGTTGGGAACGAAATGGCCGTCCATCACGTCCGCCTGCACCCAGTCGGCGCCGGCGGCCTCGACCGCGGCCACCTCCTCGCCGAGGCGGGCAAAGTCGGCAGAGAGGACCGAGGGCACGATCATCGGTGCCCGCGAGAAGGCCGGGAGGTTCACTTCAGGCGTCGGATCAGGCTGGAGGTGTCCCAGCGGCCGCCGCCCATCTGCTGGACGTCCTTGTAGAACTGGTCGATGAGCGCGGTGGCGGGGAGCGCGGCGCGGTTCCGCTCGGCCTCGTCGAGGCAGATGCCGAGATCCTTGCGCATCCAGTCGACCGCGAAGCCGAAGTCGAACTTGTCCGCGAGCATGGTCGGCCCGCGGTTCTCCATCTGCCAGGATCCCGCTGCGCCCTTGGAGATGACGTCGAGCACCGCCTGGCCGTCGAGGCCGGCCTTCCGGGCGAACGCGAGGCCCTCGGAGAGGCCTTGGAGAAGGCCGGCAATGCAGATCTGGTTGACCATCTTGGTGAGCTGGCCGGCGCCGGTCTCGCCCATGAGCCGGCAAGCGCGGGCATAGGCGGCGATGACCGGCTCGGCGCGGGCGTAGGCCGCCGGGTCGCCGCCGCACATGACGGTCAGCACGCCGTTCTCGGCGCCGGCCTGCCCACCGGAAACCGGGGCGTCGATGAAGGCTGCGCCGGAGGCGGCGACGGCCTCGGCGAGTTCGCGCGCCACCGCGGCGGAGGCCGTGGTATGATCGACAAAGACGGCGCCCTTCCCCAGGCCATCGAAGGCGCCTCCGGGAGCGGTGGTGACGCTGCGCAGGTCGTCGTCGTTGCCGACGCAGGAGAAAACGATCTCCGCGCCCTCGGCCGCCGCGGCCGGGGTGGGCGCCCACGCGTTGCCGTGGGACCTGACCCAGGCCTCGGCGCGGCTCGCCGTGCGGTTGTAGACGGTGACGTCATGGCCCTTGGCGGCGAGATGGCCGGCCATGGGATAGCCCATGACGCCCAGTCCGATGAAAGCCACGCGAGCCATGCATCCCCCGTTAACCGTTGTCTCGTTGTATCCCCCGTAGTGGCCTGCTATCCGGGCGGGGTCAAGGCGAAGGCGAAAGGATCCGGCTCGCATGGCGATTCTGTTCCGGTGGCTCATGCGCGCTGTGCTCGCCGTGATCGCGCTGGCAGCCGGCGGGGCCGCCCTGGCCTACTACCTCGCCATTCAATCGCTCCCCGATTACGACGCCACGCTGACGCTCGACGGCCCGGTGCAGGAGATCGAGATCGTCCGCGACCGCTACGCGGTGCCGCACATCCTGTCCAAGAACGACAGCGACGCCTTTTTCGGGCTGGGGTTCGTCCATGCCCAGGACCGCCTGTGGCAGATGACGCTTATGCGCCGTACCGTTCAGGGGCGCCTGAGCGAGATCTTCGGTCCCGAGACGCTGCACATCGACGAGCTGATGCGCTCGCTTGACCTCTACGGCTACGCGCGCCAAGCCGTGGCCTTCCAGACCGACGATGCCCGTGCCGCGCTAAAGGCCTATTCCGACGGAGTGAACGCCTGGCTCCGCGTGGTGCAGAAGGAAGCGCTAGGCCGGGGGGCACCGGAGTTCTTTCTCTTCTCGCCGGATATCTCGCCCTGGACCCCGGCCGATTCGATTGCGGTGCAGAAGCTCATGGCGCTGCAGATGACCGACAAGGCGTCCATGGAGACGCTGCGGGCGCGGTTGTCGCTGGCGCTGCCGCCGGAGCGGCTGCACGACATTCTGCCGGACTCGCCCAACGCACCGCTGATGGGGCTGCCGCAGTTCTCGGAGCTCTTCCCGGACGCCAGGCCGGTGCCGGTGGTCGAGGCGGCGCGCAATCCGCTCGACCCGCTGCCGCAGCCCGGTCTCGCGGGCGCCTCGAACGCCTTCGCCGCCATGGGACGGCGGACCGCCTCCGGCGCGCCTATCCTCGCCACCGACCCGCACCTGGGGCTGAGCGCGCCATCGATCTGGATGCTGGCGCGGATGGACCTCTCGGAAGGACCGGTGATGGGCGGGACCATTCCGGGCATCCCCACGATCCTCGTCGGGCGCAATGCCGATCTTGGCTGGGGGCTGACCTCAAGCTATCTCGACGATCAGGACGTCTACATCGAGCGGCTGAATCCGGCGAACCCGGACGAATACCTGACGCCCGCGGGCTTCTCGCGGTTCGAGACCCGCGAGGCGCTGATCGGCGTGCTGGGCGGCGAGGCGGTGCGCTTCCCGATGCGCTGGACGCGGCATGGGCCGGTGATCCCGGGCGACAACTTCGGCGCCGCGGCAGTGACGCCGCCAGGGCACGTTGCGGTGCTGGCCTGGACAGCGCTTACCGCCAAGGACCGTTCGGTCAGCGCCTCGATAGCGCTCATGCGCGCGCACACGATTGCCGAGGGGCGCGAGGCGACGCGCGAGTACCTCGCGCCCTCGCTCAACGTGACAATGGCCGACCACAGTTCGGTGGGACTGCAGATGGCGGGTGCGGCGCCGGCACGCCTTTCGGGGCACACCAGCCAGGGGCGGATCCCGGCGCCCGGCTGGCTCGCGCTGAACGACTGGCAGGGGATGCGGCCCTTCGACGCCAACCCCTGGGTGATCGACCCGCCGAGCGGGATCGTGGTCAACACCAACAACCGCATCACCGACGCGGCCTTTCCCGACCATCTGAGCTTCGACTGGGGCGACAGCACCCGCATCATCCGCGCGAGCAAGCTGCTCGGCGACCGGACCTACCACACGCTCGACAGCTTCGTGGAAATCCAGACCGACACCGTCTCGGAGGCGGCGCGGGTGCTCCTGCCGCTGATCGCGCGCGACCTCTGGTACTCGGGCGAGCCGGCCGCGTCCGGCACCGCCGAGCGGCGGCGGCAGGTTGCGCTGGAGCGCCTGGCCGACTGGAACGGGGAGATGAGCGAGCACACGCCCGAGCCGCTGATCTATGCTGCCTGGGTTCGCTCGCTGGTGCGCCGGCTGGTGCAGGACGAGCTGGGGCCGCTACAGCAGCTGCTGCCGGTGCCGGACCCTGTCTTCATCGAGCGGGTCTACCGCAACCTCGACGGGGCTTCGGCGTGGTGCGACGTGAAGCAAACGACGGCGAAGGAGAGCTGCGCCGAGATGGCGCGGCTGGCGCTCGACGATGCGCTGATCGAGCTCGAGGAGAGCTACGGTCCGCGGCTGGAGAGCTGGCGGTGGGGGGATGCGCATCAGGCGCTACACATGCACCAGACGCTGGGGCGGATGCCGGTGCTGCGGCATCTGGTCAACATCCGGCAGAGCACGCCCGGCGGCGATCAGACGCTGCTGCGCGGGCAGATGCCGGGGAACGGGCCGGAGCCGTATCTCAACGTGCATGCGGCGGGGTTCCGCGGGGTCTACGACTTCTCCGATCCCGATTCGAGCGTGTTCATCATCGCGACGGGCGAGAGCGGGCATCTTCTCTCGCGCCACTACGACGACCTGGCGGCGATCTGGCGGCGGTCGGAGTACATCCCCATGACGCTCGACCCGAGCCTGGTGCGGGCCGGAGCGGTGGGGGTGACGCGGCTGCGGCCGGCGACCGGGGATCAGCCGGCGCCGGCCGCGCTCAGCGGATGATGCGGCTGTATTTGGCGCCGGCAAGGCTGGCGTCGGCGATCAGGCCCTTCTGACCGAACACCACCTCGGTGATCGGGCGGTTTATCTGGGTCGAGGTGAGGCCTGCCGCCGCGCCGTCGGTGCGGAAGACCACCGCGGCATCGGCGCCGAGTTCCCAGCCATCGGCGACGCGGAAGTCCTGCAGCGCCTGGTCGGTCATGAAGAAGAGTGCCTGGTTGAACTCGGTGGCGCCAAATGTGAGCCCTACTCCTAGAGAGGAGATCGAGTAGTAGTCGACCTTGGCCGGACCAATCATCAGAGCCCCCTCCCCATACGAGCCCGAGGCGAAGAAGCCGGCCTTGCGGATCCGCGGAATGACGAGGATGCCCAGGGCGCGGGCGCCCAACTCGTTGGCGCCGGGGACGTTGGCGTAGAGCTCGTTCAGCGCATCGTCGACGTTGCGGTCGATCTTCTCCCGCGGTGTGAGGCCGCCGCCCGGAGGCGTGGAGGTGCAGGCGGCGAGTGCTCCGCTGCCGGCCGCGACCAGGAAGCCGCGTCTAGTCCAGGGGGTCATGAACGACTCCTTTGCTCGTTTGTTTGCCTGTTGGCCGATCGTGGCGTCGGCTTCAAGCGGATACTTAGCACATGTCCGCGCGGTGCGGAATCCCGTCCGCGCCATCGCCTCCGGCGCGCTGCGCTCAGTCCGTTGGAATGTGGTAGAGTTCGAAGAGCGTCTGGACCACCGGCGACTTGCGCCGCTCGCCGAAGTTTTCGGCGAAGGAACGGTCGGCCTCGCCGCTGCGGAAGAAGTCGTAGATGCCGAGCGTGACGAGGCGAGGCAGGTCGGGAATGCGCGTGCCCACGATCAGCGCGTAGGGCTCGGACTGCTTCCCCACGGACTGGAACGTGACCGGGCACGCCGCGCCGGCGCCGCGCATCGCCTCGACGTGCGCCGAGAGGATGTCGGCGTCACCGATGTAAAAGCTCAGGGTGCCGTCGGCGGCGCAGATGGCGCGCACCGCCTCGCTGTGCGTCGCGTAGGGCTGGTGGCAGACCACCTGTCCTGGGCGCAGGTTCAAAGCGCGGGCGTCGAGTGTGGCAATGGTGCGAGTTGCCGTCGTGCCCGCGAACCAGCTGGCCAGGAATACCTCGCGCTGGGTGCCAGGATCGCAGCCAGCGGGCGCCTGGGCCGCCGGGACCGGCGCAAGCGGGTCCGGCGCAGCGCCGTCGCGTTGGCGTAGAAGACGATTGGCGTGAATGTCCATTGTCTGGCGCGCTCGACGGTCAGGGTCGTCGGGTCGCAGAGCAAGTCGAGCGAGGCGGCCTTCTCGAACCGATCGGCGGCGGTCACCGGCACGAGGTCGACGTCCGCATCGGCGACGCCGGCGCGGGCGATGGCGGCCCGGCACATGTCGTAGAGAAAACCGCGGTAGCGCCCGGCGTCGGAAAAGACGAAGGGGCGGGCGTCGGAGCGGACGCCCAGACGGAAGGGCTCCGCGGCGGCTCCGAGCGGAGCGAGCACAAGGAACAGGGCGAGGGCGAGCCGCATGGCCGTGGTCACGTCCCCCCGCCGCCAGAGCGCGCCGCGACGAGGGGTCACGCGGCGTCTTGGCCAGGGTGTTGATCATCACCAGCCCGATGGTCAGCGCCATCAGGGCGGCGATCGGCACCCGCAGCGCGAAGTCGACGCCCGTCGGCTGGCGGCCGCCGGTCGGGACGATGAGCTGGGTGGCAACGACCGCGAGGAGCGCCAGTGTCGCGACGTTGAGGGCAAGCAGTATCCACTTGCGGCGGGCGACATCGTCGCGGGGCCGGTTGTCGAGACCGAGATAGAGCAACACGTAGATGCCCTGCACTGCCCCGAGCGCCGCCATCGGCGCCTCGCGGCGGAACGCCCAGTAGAGCACGCTCATGAACTGTTCGCGGGTGAAACCGGGGTTGAGCGCTGTCGCCACGATGTTCTGCGCCACGAGGAAGAACAACGAAGCGATCGCGCAGACCATGAAGGTCCAGAGCGCGGCGAGTGGTGAAGCGGATGTCTTCGTCGTGCGCGTGAAGCCCGATCGCAGCGACCAGCGCCGGGCCGTAGAGAAAGAGCGCGCTGAGGGCGATGGTAACGGCGATTTCCGCCGGGTTCCGGTCGCTCTGGGGCAGGCCGAGGCTCGGGCCGAGCACGGCGCTGACATAGCCCCAGGCCGCCGCGATCAGCATTGCCCAGACGATCGAGTTGACGAGGATGTCGAGCTCGGGAGCGCCCGAACGACCGCCGCTGGCGCGCCGGAAGAAGGCGGCGATGCTCGCACGGATAGGCTCGACCGGGCCTTTGGATGCGCCGGGGTTCTCCTTCTCTGAATAGATGAAGAGAAGCGCGCAGATCTCGGAGCAGAGATCCTCGGTGGCCTTCAGCCGGTCATTCCAGCGTTTGCGCAGCGTGTCTCGCTCGGCCGAACTCATGCCTGCCTGTGACGCGCCGGCGAGGTCATCGAAGTCGGCGAGGTTGGCGTTCATTTCCGTGGCCAGGTCGGTCTCGAGCACGTCGTATGGCTCGCGCACATGCGCCGCCGGCCAGACCCCGTCGAGCACCCAGGTCTTGAACGCGGCTTGAGCAGGCGCGTCTCGAAGAGCTTCATCTTGACCGCTTCCTTGCCGAAAACGTCACGCTCGGCCCTGAGTTGCCGCTCCAGGCGGTCGAGGTCGTCCTTCACGATGTTCTCGCGGCCGATCTGCTGCACCGTGAGCTCAGTGTCGGCGATGGTCTGGCCGGCGGTGAAGAGGCCACGGGGCAAGCCCATCATCTCGTGCGCCGCCACGCGAATGCGCTCCTCGAGCTTGGTCAGGAGCTCGACGCGGGGCGCGATGCCGACGAGCGCGAGGCTGACCGTCAGCGGCACTGAGGGGCCGGGAAGCTTGAAATCGGCAGCCGCGCTGACGCCTCCGGCCACCGTGTCCGGGGACGGTGGCACGTCGCCGAACGCGACGACGCCGGCCGCGACCAGGAAGACGAAGACCGTGTACACGCAGACGAGGAGGAGAAGATAGACGACGAGCGCCCGCTTGCGGACCCGCTCGCCGCGCAGGTTCGGAACTGTCAGGATGCGCGTGAGGCGGTGCTCGTCCTTCCAGGACGGATGATTGAATTGATCGCGCGCGAAGAGTCAAAGCACAAGCACCCCGACGCCGTAGGCGACCCAGAACTCCATGCAGACCTCACCGGGTTTTCTGGCCCGGAATCAGCACTGCTGGACGGCACGGTTGCACGTCGACTGTTGAGCGTTTCTCGGGCCTCCGGCCGCCAGCGGCCACTGCATCTGGTGCCGGGCCGCCGTCCGCTATGGTTCGTGCGCTTGCGGGGGTGCGGCAACTGGCCTAAACCCGCGCCCATGTCCGTCTGGCGATATTCCAATCCGGCCGAGTTCATGCGGGTGTCCACGCCGGTGCTGCCGGCGCTCTGGGGCCTCACGGGGCTGACGCTTGGGGGCGGGCTGCTCTGGGGGTTCTTCCTGACGCCGGACGACTACCAGCAGGGCGCCACCGTGAAAATTCTATTCATCCACGTCCCGGCCGCGCTGATGGCGATCAATGCCTGGCTGATGATGCTGGTGGCGTCGCTCATCTGGTTCATCCGTCGCCACCACGTCTCTGCGCTGGCGGCGCGCGCCGCGGCCCCGGTGGGAGCCACGATGACACTGATCGCGCTCCTCACCGGTGCGATCTGGGGCGAGCCAATGTGGGGGACCTGGTGGGCCTGGGACCCGCGGCTGACCTCGTTTTTCGTGCTCTTTCTTTTTTATGTCGGCTACATCGCGCTCTGGGAAGCGGTCGACGAGCCGGAGAAAGCCGCCGATCTCACCGCCATCATGTGCCTCGTGGGATCGGTCTTTGCGCTCCTGTCGCGGTACGCGGTCTTCTTCTGGAGCCAGGGGCTGCATCAAGGACCTTCGCTGTCGCTCGACGCCCGCGAAAACGTGGCAGACGTTTTCTGGTGGCCGCTCGTAGTCTCGATCACCGGGTTCGTGCTGCTATTCGTGAGCCTGGTGCTCTTGCGCACGCGGACCGAGATCCGGGTGCGCCGGCTGCGGGCGCTCGAGGCGCTTGAGGCGCGGGTGTGATGCCGGACCTGGCGGGCTACACCGGCACCGTGCTCGGGGCCTACGCAGTGACGCTCGGCCTACTTGCGCTGATCGTGGGGCTGTCCTGGGCACGGTCGGAGCGGGTGCGCCGGCGGCTGGCCGAGGTCGAGGCGGATGTAAGGCGGAGGGGCGATGGTCAGGCCGGGGCGTAATCTTCTGCTGGCGGTGCCGCCGCTCATCTTTCTTCTGTTCGGCGCGGCGTTCTTCGTCGGCCTGCGGCGCGAAAACCCGAGCGAGCTGCCGAGCGCGCTGGTCGGTCGCCCGGCGCCCGAGGTGGCGCGCACCTTGGCGCTGCGGGACGATCCTCCGCCGACCGATGCCGATCTGGCCGCCCCCGGAGTGAAGCTGGTGAACTTCTGGGCCAGCTGGTGCGGTCCGTGCCGTGTCGAGCATCCGCTTTTAAGCGGGCTGGCGGCAGAAGGGATCCCGGTCATCGGGATCAACTACAAGGACACGCGGGAGAACGCGCTCGGCTTCCTGCGCCAGCTCGGCGACCCCTACGCGAAGATCGGGGCGGACGTGAGTGGACGGACCGGCCTCGACTGGGGGATCTACGGCGTGCCGGAGACCTTCGTCGTCGGGCCGGACGGGACGATCCTGCTGCGCATTCCCGGCCCCCTCAGCCCCGACGTCATCGAGAAACGCATCCGTCCGGCGCTCGCTGCGGCCGGGTAGCGGCCCGCCGCTGTGGGGCCGCCGCGCCGCTCAGTCGCGCCATTCATACCCCTCGCGCGCCATTGGGCGCGCGGCGGCCGGAGCGGGCTCCAACTCACCCGGGACGACGTTGCGCATCCGGATCAACCGTCGCACCGAGGTGGCGTTGGTGGTGGTGACGACCCGATTGGCGGGGACCGAGCTCGAGCCGACCATGATGTCGGACTTGGTCAGAGGCGCGTTGGTCAGGAGGCCGACGCGCGCCGCGACGATGGCGGCTTGCGCCACAGTCTTGGTGCGGAAGAGGCTGCAGATCGAGCGCTCAAGAGTGATGTAGGAACCATAGAGGTACTTCCCGGTGCGCAGCTCGCCTTCGTCGGCGCCCATGGCGACGGCGCGGAGGATGGACATCTGGTCGTCAGTGGGGGTGAAGACGGTCGGGCGGTCTTCGGACGCGAGGCGCGAGAAGGCCTCGGTGATGCAGAAGCCGACGGTGAGCAGGTCCTGCTCGACGTGGCCGATCCGCTCGCGGAAGGCCTCGCGTTCCTCGGGTGAGCTGACCGAGATCGCGATCTTGTCGCCGCGCTCGGTGATGATCGGCAGCGTGTAGCCGGACGGTCCGATCCCGTGCGCCTTGGCATCGTGATAGAAGGCGAGGACGGGGGGGCTGGAAACGTCCAGCGTGTCCCAGAAAAAGCCGGATTCGGCGGCCACGCTTGCGCGCGACACCGGATCGATCGTGAAGTAGCGGCGGTTGATGAACCGCGTCACCCACTCGTCGGGATAGGTGGTCAAGGCGCGGGTGGTGAACGCGGTCGAGGGGACCTCGCTCACCACGTGCAGCGTGCAGTGCGCGACGCCGATGGCCTCGGAGAACTGCCGCAGCAGGTCGACGAGGTCGGGAAAGGTCGACACGCGCAGCAACTCGTCCGCGATCGCCTCGGTGGCGGGATTGCGGAAGACCTCGATCTCGTCGAAGTCGAGCGTATCAAGGAGCCGTCCCAGATCGGACGCGAGATCGATTCTTGCCCGATCGCGCAAGGACATCGACAGCCTCGTACAGCGAGGCTTCTGCCCAGCCAATCATGCTTGCCCTCATTACTCAATCACACAGGCGACTAGAGACTGAACCCTTCCAAACTGCGGTTAATGCTTGATGAATTTCCGGGCGAAAACCCATCTAAAACCTAGATAGAATGCGCCGGACCGGGGGCCGCGGCGGACCGCCTCTCGCCAGATTTATCTGATTTATCGGATCAGAAACACATAGCTATCTGAGAATTCTCGCTGGAAGGCGATGTCTGGGGCGGGCTTATCGCAGGTTTGCCCGCAGCGCTGCGGCTGCGGCGAAGGGCGCGAGCGCGAGAATGAAGAGGGTGAGGCCAGCGAGGAGCATGAAGGCGGGCCGGGGGTCTCCGCCTCCGGCGGCGACCGCAGCCGTGCGGGCGCCGAAGATCAGCGTGGGCAGATACAGCGGCAGCACGAGAAGGGAGAGCAGGAGCCCGCCGCGGCGAATGCCCACGGTGACGGCGGCGCCGATGGCCCCGAGAAAGCTGAGGCCCGGGGTGCCGACAGCCAGGCTGGCGGCGAGCCAGGGGTAGGCTGGCGCCGGTAGCTGCAGGGTGAGCGCGAGAAGGGGGGCCGCAGCCACGAGGGGCAGGCCGGTGGTGAGCCAGTGCGCCGCGGCCTTAAGCGCGACCAGGGTCTCGAGCGGCAGGGGCGAGAGCGCGAGGATGTCGAGGGTGCCGTCCTCCTGGTCGGCCTGGAACAGACGGTCGAGCGAGAGAAGGCAGGCGAGAAGTGCGCCGATCCAGAGGGTGCCCGCGGCGAGGCCGGCGAGCCGTCCCGGCTCGGGGCCGACGCCGAGCGGCACGAGCAACACCACGATCAGGAAGAAGCCCAGGCCGAGCCCGGCCCCGCCACCGGAGCGGAAGGCGAGGGTGAGCTCACGGGCGAGGACCGCGAGGGCTGCGCTCATGCCCAGGCACCGCCCAGGAAGGGGTCCGTGGGAGCGCCCGGCCCGCTGACGCCCTCAGGCCCGAGGGTGAGTTCCCGCGCCGGAGCGAGGTCGAGCGGAACGTGGGTGGCGATGATCGCGAGGCCGCCGTCGGCGGCATGGGCGCGGAGCGCGGACAGCAAGCGGGCAATTGCCCCGGCGTCGAGCGAGACGGTGGGCTCGTCGAGAAGCCAGAGACGGCGCGGCGCGACGAGGAGGCGCGCGAGACCGAGGCGGCGCTTCTGCCCGGCGGAGCAGAGGTGTGCCGGGCGGTCCGCCAGCGGTCCGAGGGCGAAGGCCGCCAGCGCCGGCGCGGCATCGCCACCGAAAAGTCGTGCCCAGAAGGCGAGGTTCTCCGCCACGGTAAGCGGCGGCTTGATGGCGTCGAGATGGCCGGCATAGACCACCGCTTCGGCGCGGGCGTCGCACCCGAGCGCGCGGTCGTCCAGCGCCACGCGTCCCGAACTGGGGAGAAGCCCGGCGAGGGCGCGCAAGAGCGTCGACTTGCCGGCGCCGTTCGGACCGTGGAGCAGCAGCGTCTCGCCGCAGGCCAGCGTGAATGAGAGGCGGTGCAGGATGCTGCGCCCACCGCGGCTGCAGGAGAGGTCGGTGACGGTCAGGCCCATGGCCGCAACGCATAGCCCATCGGCCCCGGTGTGGGAAGACCGCGCCGCGCCGCGCTACATGCCATTGATCTCGAAAGAGTATCCGTGGCTGAAACGGCTACCGGCTGGGAGGTCTTGACACAGTGCGAGCGGATTCCCAGATACCTTGCGTCTGGCGCCGGAAGCCCGGGTCGGACTCGAAAATCAGGGCCTGTCTCCGCGGGAAGGCCTACAGATGTGTCGCTTCGAGAAGGATGCAACCATGCGAACTTTTGATCTTACCCCCCTCTATCGTTCCACCGTCGGCTTTGACCGCCTGGCCAATATCCTGGATCAGGTGATGGCGGCCGATGTTAGCCAGAACAGCTATCCCCCCTACAACATCGAGAAGACCGGCGAGAATGCATACCGCATCACCCTGGCCGTTGCGGGTTTCTCCGATGACGAGCTCTCGATTGAGGCCCGCGAGGGCCAACTGGTCGTGACCGGCCGCAAGGCGGAGGTCGAGGACAAGGCCACTGTGCTGCACCGTGGCATCGCCACCCGAGCTTTCGATCGTCGCTTCCAGCTCGCCGACCACGTGCGGGTCGCCGAGGCCTCGACCGAAAACGGCCTGCTGCACATCGACCTGGTGCGCGAAGTTCCAGAGGCGCTGAAGCCGCGTAAGATCGAGATCGCGCGTGGCAAAGTCATCGAAAACCAGGCGGCGGCCGCCTGAGGCCAACCGCCAGGCCGACGCCTGAATGGGAGGGCCGCGACGGGAACGTCGCGGCCTTTTTTGTTTCTGGGATTCAGGCGCGCTGGTCGCGGGTGATTGTGGGCTCGCGGACCTCCACAGGCGTTCCTGCGGCGCTATAGGTGCGCAGCTGCGAGCGGTCCGTCCGGATCTGTTCGATCTGCTCCGCCCCGGAGCGCACTCCGGCGAGGCTCGCGAGGATCAGCCGGCTGTTGCGCTCGGCACGGGCCTTGAGCGCGGCGAGGAAGGCCTCCGGCACCTCGCTCTCGCTGTCCAGCACCTCGGCCACCGCCGCTTCACGCCTTTCGACGAGCGCCCGCAGACTCGAGAGCGGGCCGTTCAGGATCACCTTCCGTTCGAGATCCAGCAGCCGCAGGATGCGCGCATAGCGCGCCGAGGTCAGGATGTGCGCGATCATGCGTTCTCGCTCCTTTGTTTGAGAACCTCGAAGATCTGCTGGGCGAGGCCGATCCCGCCGCGCTCGCTCATGAGGCGGGCGTACTCGTCGGTGAGCAGGCTCGCGAAGGCTTCCTCGCCAGCACCGCCGCCGAAGGTCTCCGACTTGGCGTTGAGGCCGGTGTATTTCAGCATCTCGGATAGAAACGCCGCCTCGAACTGCTGGGCGACCTTTCGGGCCGCCGTCTCGGCTTTCGTCGGCTCGCCTTTGGTCGGCTCGGCAGCGCCCGCGCGGGCCAGCGCGGGCGATCCGATCGGGGGAAGTTCCATGGCCGGCTTCTCCGGTTTCGCAGGTCCAGCCCCGAGCTATGCCGGCCTGCGGTAAACAAATCGTAAGGCTTTCGAGGGATGAAGCGGCGGATGCCCCATGTTGCTGGAAAGCCGATATTCGTCCCCGACCCGGCTTCCGCCGGACCCCGGCCCGCGGCTCGTTCGCGCGAGTCGGCCCGGTCCGCCGAGCCCCGGGAGCGGAACGGTGGGGATTTCGATTCCGTCCTCAAGGAGCGACCGGGCCGCGAAGAGCGCGAACCCAAGGTGACCAAGGAGCCGGCGGCGGCCAAGAGCGAGCCGGCACCGGCGCCCGACGCCGTCCCGCCGGCTGGTGCCGCGGCGATGGCGCTGGCCGCGCCCGCAGCTGCCCCACAGCCGGTGGCGGTGGAAGCCCCGATCCCCGCGGAAGCAGACCGGACGGAGATCGCCCTGGCGGCTGGCGCCCGCGTAGCGGTCACGGACGCGCCGGCCGTCGAGCCGGCCTCGCTCGGGGCGCCGAAGCCTCCGACCACCCAGATCACGGCGGCGGGGCGCGCGCCTTCACCAGAGCCTGCCACCGCTCAGCCGCAGCCGGAGATGGAGACGGAGGCGCCGGCAACCCCCGCGGCGCCGGTGCGTGGCGAGGCGTTGCTGGCCGAAGCGGAGTTGGCGCAACTGGCTCCTGCCCATGGTTCTGCCGCCACCCGGTCAGGGCCGGCCAAGCCGAACGATATTCCCTTGGCGCAAGTCGACGCCCCAAGAAAGCCCGCCGCCGAGCGATCTGAGGAGGACGAACCCTCCGGTCCCGATGCGGCGCGGCGCGACGGCGCTTCGGTCGACCCGACCGCGCGCGAGACGGCTCGCGCGGTCGCGCCGGCAGTCGCAGGCGCAGGCACGCAAGGCCCGGCGATACGCGATGCCGCGCCGCCGGCGTGGCACCTGGCGGCGGACTCGAGCCTGGCGCCGAGCCGGGCCGAGGCGGCCCCGGCGCCGGCGCTGGGCCAGACCCAGGCCGTATTGCAGGCGGTGCAGCCGCAGGCCATCGTCGGGCAAGTGTCGGTGGCGATCGGCAGGGCGTCCAGCGACGACATCGAGATCAGGCTCGACCCGCCGGAACTCGGACGGGTGCAGATTCACCTCACCCGGCATGACGGCGGGATTCAGGCGATGGTCCTGTCCGACCGGCCAGAGACGCACGACCTCCTCCGCCGCCACGCCGAGGCGCTGGCGCGCGAGCTGGGATCGGCGGGGTTCGACAATGTGAGCCTTGATTTCGCCGCGGGGGGAGAGGCCCGCCCGGGCCGCGACGAGGCCCGCGGGCTCGACTGGATGCAGGCGGCGCCTGGCTTGACCGCCGCGACCTCGCCGGAGGCTCCGGCGCCGCGCACCGCCGTGCGCGATATCGCCGGCGGGCTCGATATCCGCCTCTGATCCGAAGGGAACTCGGGACCATGGAGATCAATTCCGCCACAACAACCGGCGCCACCGCGACCAAGGCTGCGAGCGACAGCGCCACTACGGGCGCGGTGACCGGCGACTTCCAGACCTTCCTGACGCTGCTCACCACCCAGATGCGCAACCAGGATCCGCTGAAGCCCATGGACTCGACCGAGTTCGTTGCGCAACTCGCGAGCTTCTCGGCGGTGGAACAGCAGATCCGCAGCAACGACCGGCTTCAGGGTATCCTCGACGTGCTGTCGGGCGGCAGCCCTGCCGGGCTCGCCGAGTGGATCGGGCGAGAGGTGCGCGTCGCGGCCCATGCGGCGTTTGCGGGAGAGCCGATCGAGGTCGGTGTGACGCCCGTCGAGGGTGCCGACCGGGCGGTGCTGGTGGTGAAGAACGACTTCGACAGCGTGGTTGCGCGGGTTTCCGTGCAGCCCGGCGCTACCGACGTGTCCTGGGACGGCAAGGACGAGATGGGCAACAGCGTGGCGCACGGATCCTACGGCTTCACGCTGGAGAGCTACGCCGGCAACGCGCTTCTCGGGACCAGCGAAGGCAAGGTCTTCAGCAAGGTGCAGGAGGTCCGCGTCGTCGACGGAGCGCCAGTGCTGGTTGTGGACGGCGGCGCGCAGGTTCCGATCGACGAGGTCGGCGGGGTCCGCTGAGAATCCCCACCTTTCAAAGGCCAGGGGTACAATTCAGCACCGGCACGTCCGCCCGGCCGGGTCAGCCCGGGTCCAGGACTTCCTTGGCGGCATTGAGCAGCGCGGCAAGCGCGTTGCTCCCACCGAGGTCGGGATGCACGCGCCGGATCAGGCGGCTGTAGGCCGCGCGCACCTCCTCGCGGCTGGCGCCGGGCGCGAGACCGAGGACGCGGTAGGCCTCGGCCGCGCTCATGCCCGCCGTGTCGGGTGGCGGCGGGGTCGAACTTCCCCGGCGAGGCCCGTGCCGCTCGAGCCAGGCGAGAAGCAGAGCCACGCTGTCATTGTCGCCCTCGGCCTCGAAGAGGGCCATCAACCGGTCGAGATCCTCGGCCGACAACTCGAAGAGGCGCGCGCCCCGGAAGGGACCGGCGGTTACCTCGCCGTCCATCCGGCCGCTGTCGTGGTCTAGGGTCATGCGCAGGCCGGGGCTGCGGACCTCGGACTGCCCGCCCGACGTCGGGATCGCGCCGGCGTTCCGCCACAGCCCGAGGCCGATCGCCGCGAGGGGAATGGCGAGCGGGAAGACGCGCATGACGGCAAGCCCAGCCGCAGCCGCCAACACTACCAGCGCCACCACCTGCCGCGGTGGCAGGTGGGCGAGGACCCGAGCGAGAAGCCAGACCGCGCCCAGCACGCCCACGATCAGCGCCGCCCAGATCGGCGGGCTCACCGCGGTCTCATGGACGCATGTCAGCGAGGAGCCGGCTCGCCGCTCCGGTTCTAGCCGCCTCCAGTGCCGGACGCCCCCCTGCAGCGTAGGCGCCTACCGCCGCCAGCAGTGCCCGGAGTTCGCCCGCCGCGCGCACGTCGAAGGGCAGGTAAGCCCCGCCGGTCAGCCGCGCGATCTCGCGGAACGCCAGGGCGGCCGACGGGTCAGCACCCTCGTGGAACATGAAGGCGCGGGTGTTGCGCAGGCCCAGTGTCCCCGCCGTCTGACAAAGTCGGTCGATGTTCTCCTCCATCGCGTCGCCCACGTAGACCAGCGCCGCCACCGGCGCTTTCGTCGCCGCCCGCACGGCATGCTCGAGCACTCTGCCGATCTGGGTCAGCCCGCCGTGGCAGGCAATCCCCGTCATCAGGCGCTTCAGCGCGGCGCCGTCGCTGACGAAGCCCGAGGCCCTCGCTTCGCCATGACCGCGGAAGTAGACGAGCTGCACCTCGAGGCCGCCGACCTTGGCGGCAGCGTCGAACATGGCCGCCTGAAGCTGGCAGGCGAGATCCCAAGTGGGCTGGCGGCTCATGGTGGCATCGAGCGCAAAGACGAGCCGCCCCGCCCTGCCGCCCGGCGCCAGAAAGCGCGCTTCGGCGAGGAAAGCCTCGACGTCGCCGAGCGGGGCAGGCCCGTTCGCGGTGGAGCCGCGGGTAAGATCGGATCGCTTGCGCATGGCTTGTTCCACAAGGATCTGGCGATGGCGCCGAGATTTGCAAGCGCTCCAACGATCCCGCGGCTGTCGGGGGATTGGACTGGACGGGCAGAATCCGCTTTGCTATAGGCTCGGCGCCCGCGAATGGCGGCGTTCCGGCGTAGCTCAGTGGTAGAGCAGTTGACTGTTAATCAATTGGTCGTAGGTTCGAATCCTACCGCCGGAGCCAATAGAATCAAAAGGTTACGTGTGATTGGCTGGTGTGTTCGAGGGTCTGTCGAACTGAAATCCCCTTTTGGACTGGTTAATTGATTTTGTTGAGTTTTTTGGTCTGGCTGCGCGCCAATTTTTTTCACACCAAGATGATCGTGTGCGACGAGGACCCAAAAAAGAATATTGAAGCAGTGGCTTGTAAGCTACTCCATTTAAGGCTCAGGTCAGGTGAACCGGCCGTTCGGCGGCGCGACGCCGGCCGACCGCGAGGCGGGGCGGATGCTTCGCGCACCGAGACCGTCGTCGGCGCAGAGCGCGCGGTGAAGGCGAACGTCCTAATGGCCCGCCTCCCGTGGGCTCTTTGGAAAACGCGCTGCGTCGTTCGCGGGTCTTTCTCTGGACTGGCTCACGCGGCGGTTTGACCGTGGGTGTGTGAGCGTCGCCGCGGTGTTTTCCGCGCAGAGATGGCGAAGATTTCGCGGGCACGCGTAAGGCGTCTGCGGATCTCGCCGGGCAACTTCGTCGGTGGTGCCGCGCGGGGACTTAGGCCTGATCGGTGGCTCCGTCGCATTCGGACGACGGCCACCAAAGGCGGCGTTCGCGCGCCGGTATCCGATGCTGGTCGTCTCGCTGCTCGAAGCCCGAGATCGGGAGGACGCCACAGACCCTGGCGAAGGTGTTATCGCCGGGGACGATTGGCATATCGGCGGCCGTGCCAGCCCTCTGGTCCCCGCGCGCAAGCCCAATGGCAGACCGACCGGTCTTCCAAGGAGTCATGTCTCCCTGATCTCGCCATCGAGTTCCACCGGGCACGCTAACGCGCGCCGCGCCGTCTTTGCCGGTGATCGATTTCGGGCGCTTGAGCCACCGATCTCGCGGTGCCGGAGGTCGTGTCCCGGGTGGTGGTGTAGCTCGACGGTAGCGTCGCCGGCTGCCTGCGCGGATTGACGCGCTGGCAGGCAGGCGGCGACGCGGTGGTCATCGCGCGGTCGTCGGTGTGGGTCGGGTTTGCAAACGCCAACCTGATCGGAGACCTCACGATGACCGACGAGATGATGAACCTGCGCGAGCTGGTGGAGAAGACCCCGGACAGAGGAGGGGCTCGATTGTGCCGTAGAGATCCATGTCCTGGAAAATGCACGGCGGTATTGGCCTGGCCGGCAAGGCTCGAGGCCGGCAGTGGGCTCGAACTCGAGAGGAACTGGAGAGCGCCTCTATCTTTGGAGTGGGCAGGCTATTCATAGGGACTGGGACAAAGTCGAACATGAGCGGAGCCTCTTCCTTGGTTCGTCAAGGTGGGCAGCGCCCGGCTGAACGAAAGATTGGCCTGCGACCGAGAGGTGGAAGAAATCCGATACCAATGAATGCACTGTGTTTTCGCCATCTCGTGGAGATGCTATAGACTGGAGGCATTGCTCCGGCGCGGCCACACAATCGCTGCCGCTTCGTGGCCTACTTTCTCACCGCGCTGCATCCGTCCTCTCGCGGGGCTGCTCGTCCACTACTTGTGGCTCGAGCGGACGCCAATTGTGGCCCTTTTTGGAGTGTCTAACGCATTGAATTTACGTGGGTGACAACCAGGATCGGCCGGCAAAGAGGTGGCTCGGTTTGTCTGAACACCGTCTTGGGGCGTGTCGAAGTAGCTTCGTCGCCCATTTTCAGGCTGCCGCCGGATTGGCGATCGAGCGGCTGAACGAGGCGTTCCGGCACCGCATGAAGACGCAGACCGTCCCGCCCTGCGCCGACACCGTGCCCATGCTGCTCGGGGCCTTGCTCGCCTCCGGCCAGATCAGATGAAGGCGTTCAAGGGCGGTGAGTTGAGTAACAGGCTCTGGCCCTACCGCATGCGCGCCCGAGAGGGGCGCGCGGCAACAGAATTGGGGCCGCACATTGGCGTGCCAACCGGAACGACAGCCCACATGGGTCTCTCGGCATTTGCCAGTTCCGCCAGACTCAACGCAACAAACCGACCGCGCTCAGTCACAAGACAGCTGCCATGGCCGATCTCGAGCGAACGTACTCCTCCCGTGAAATCAGACAGGCCTGATATTCGCTGCTCCCATAGGCAAAGCCCAACTCCTGCTGACAGTACTTGTCGGCTGCGGCCGCGACAGACGAGACTTCTTTACCTTGCAGATCGGTTTCCTGCGTCGCGCGCGCGGAGAGCGCGACGACGAGCATGACCGCTGCTATGCGTGATGGGTTATACCTTTGGCTCGTCATGGTTCTGTTCCTTTTCTCTTCATGGACTTTTGGGCCGGCTCATTTCACCCGCGAGCCGAGACGATGGATTTGCCGACGCGTTTGTCGGCGACGGGATTCGCTGGCGGAGAATGTCATCTCGGCCTCCACACCTCGGACGACCACTTTTCAGAGGTAGACCAAGGGGGGTGTTGTCGGGAGATGCCCGAACTGGATGGATTGGACCCTCGCAATCAGACTCGATAAGAAGACGGCGGCCGGAGTTTCCAGCCGAGAGTACCCAAGGCCGCCGTGCAGGACTCGCCTCATGGAGTCACCTCCTTCGCCGCTTGGCGTGACGCCGGAAACACCGCCTCGAGCATGTAGAGCGCGCCGATTGCCCAGATCGCCGCAAGGGCGAGTTTCCCGAAACGGTAGGCGAAGTTGGAGCCGCCGGTATCGCTGAAGGGAAGCAGCGAGTCGCCGTAGAGGATCATCAACACGCTGAGACCGAAGCCGGCCAGAGGCGCCCAGGGCGCGCGGGAAGTGATCGCCCGCGCGATGATCAGGTTCACCGTCAACATCATTGACGCCACGAATGGGACATAGGGTGTCATGCGTGTGAGTTGGTCGAGGATCATCGTCAGGGCGCCGGCTGCGGCGTTCGCCAGCAGGATGCCTCTGGCGGTGATCGAGCCGCGTGTCAGGTCGAGGCTGAAGGCGAAGATGGCGATGTAGAGCGGCGTGTGGACGTTTCCCCAGGCGAAGCTGAAGTAGAGGACCGCGTAGGATCCGGTGATCGCGGCCAGCAGCGCGGCGCGACGGGTCACCTCCCGCGGCGCCAGGTCCGGCTTCGCCTTCGGGGCGGACTCCGAAGCGGCCGGCGGGATTAGGGCGTACATGATCATCGCGATGGCAAGCGAGAGGCCGATGTTCTGCACGAAGGATCTCGCGACATTGCGGGTGATCTCGGCCGTGGTTTTGGCGACCATCGGGACGAGCATGATCTCGCAAAGGGCGACCAGCGTGATCAGGGCCGAGCCGCCCCGAAGGCCGAACCGGAACACCTGGAACAGCACCGGAAAGAGCGCGATCAGGAACAGGACCGGGTAGATCTGCGACAGGTTTGCCGCGTAGAGGCAGGCGATGCTGACGGCGAACGTCGCAAGGAGCACCTTGACGGCGGCACCGGGTGATGGCCCGGCGGGGGCTTGCAACATGGGCGCGACAAAGATGGGCGCCAGATAGGCCAGCGTCCAGCCGTAGAGGAGCGCGATCAGGAACGCGACCGTGACCCCGATTCCAAGCCGGAGCGTTCGCCGGTCATGAACGCGCCGTTCAACCTCTTCCGCACTCGGGCGCCATTGGACGTCGGGGGTGTCGGGCCCGAGGGTCATTGGCGCCGGTCCCAATTCAGTAGGCATAGGAAATCCAGGCGTTCAGCCGGATCCAGAACACTCCCAGCGCGTTCAACAGAGCGTTGCCGCCCGTGTAGACGATGACGTCTGCCTGCCCGTTCAGTTGTCTGCGAATGTCCACCAATTCGCTGCCGGCCTATAGCCCGTCATCTTGATGCGGACCGGGAAGCGTTGCGCCTCCCGCATCCATGCCTGTTGATCCTTGACCTGGGGCAGGCCGCCGGGCGAGTTGAAGCCGGACGCCGCGCCAAGGGTGATGCTGCTGACCACGCCGTCGAAAATGCGTCCGGGTTCGACGTCGAGGGTGATTTCGGCCGGCTGGCCGACTTGCACATGCCCGAGATTGTTTTCGGTCAGGTAGCCCTCGACCCAAACCTCATCAAAAGATACGAACGTCATCAGCGGCTTGCCGGCCTGGGCAAAGATCCCCTCGGCGATGGTGAGATCGTTGACCACGCCACGCGCCGGCGCTCGCAACTCGGTCCATTCTAGCGCGAGTTCCGCCGCGCCCAGTTGGGCAACGGCCGTGCGAATCTGCGGGTTGTCGGCGCCTGCGTCGCCGAGTTGCCGCTGGGCGCGTTCAAGTTCGGCTGCTGCCGCATCCGCCTGGCTTTGCGTCGCGGCGATCTTTGCGCGCATGTCGTCACCCCGCGCCGCGGCGACGATTCCCTCCCTCTCGAGTTCCAAAATCCTTTCGCCCTGCACACTTGCGTTCTAGAGTTCGACCTGGGCCTGGGTCAGGTTCGCCTGGGCCACCTCAACACCCGAGGAACCGGCGCCGACGGACTGGGTCGCGGACTGCAGGGCGGAGCGGGCGAGATCGACGTCGATCAGGAATGGACGCTGGTCGATCCGCGCCAGAAGGTCGCCTGCCTCGACGATCTGCCCGTTGGTGACGGCGAGCGCGGAGACGTAACCCGAGACCTCAGGCACCACGTCGATCACGATGGCCTTGACCCGCACATTGGATGTGTAGGGCGTGAAGCGGTCAGCCGCGAGATACCAGACGAATAGTACGAGTGACAAAAGCGCGAAGGCCCTGACAGTCCATTTCATGTTGTTTTCTCCTCGGTCTTGTTTGCATACCGTTCCGGCTTTGGATTTGCGCCCCATCACCGTCGCAACGGCCATGAGAAGGATCAGGCCCACGACCGCCGAAAGCAGGACCATCGTGGTGATCGTCGGATCGTCGAAGCTGGCTCCGGCGACGACCAGGGCGGCGGAGACGTTGCGCTGGCCGGCGCCAAGCGCGAAGACCCCGCGCCTGGCCGGGTCCGCGGACGCCGAGCAGGAAGGCAATGGCGAAAAGCCCCAGAACGAAGAGCAGGTATGTTCCGATGGCGAGGCTGCCGAGGATGCCGAGCATCGCCCTGAACTGCAGTACGACGAGCGACAGCAGAAAGATGCCGAAGCACAGGTTCGAGCCGTTTCGGACCACGGCGAGAAACCCCGCGATCCTCGCCGCGCCGAGCTGCGCCAGGGCGAAACCGACGGCGAGCGGGATCAGCATCAGTACGACGAGGGGGCCGGCGATCTCGCAGGGGTCGGCCTGCAGACCCGGGATGATCAGCGGCATGACCAGCGGCAGGAACAGGATGGTCGCCACCATCAGGAGCACCATCAATGCCACCGAATAGGAGAGATCGCCGCCCGAAGTCTCGGCCAGCTTGGGGAGGAAGGGAGCGCCCGCCGCCCCGCCGAGCAGCAGAAGCCCCGTGGCATGGGCCGGGTCGAGGGGCACGATCCGGGTGAGCGTCCAGGCCAGCAGCGGCGCGATGACGAAATTGATCCCCAGCGCTGTCAGCGTCGCGCGCCAGTCCTTCAGGGGCGCGAGAACATCGCCCAGGCGCTGGCTCATCCCCATCGCCAGCATGCTGCCGGCAACGAAGATCACGACGCTGGCGCGGGCGACGGGAAGGAGCAGATCCACGGCGATGCTCCGGTTCAGACGAGCGCGTTTTCGAGGTCGGGCGAGTCGGGCACCAGGATCGCGCGCGACAGCATGCCTCCCGAGAGAACGCGCGCCTTGTAGCCCTTCTGCAGCAGCATCCGCACGACATAGTAGGCGCGCTGGCCGGACCGGCAGATCACGTGGATTTCCCGATCCTTCGGCAGTTCGGCCAGACGCGCACGCACCTGGCCGATCGGAATGTCGACGGCGCCGGGAACGCGCTCCAGGGCGAGCTCGACCGGCTCGCGCACGTCGAGCAGGAAGGCGTCGGATGGCACGTCCCAATGCGCCACCGGCATGTCGCCGTCCTCGATGTCGCGGGCGACCATGCCGGCGAAGTTGACCGGGTCCTTGGCGCTGCCGAACTGCGGCGCGTAGCAGATCTCGGATTCCGCCAGATCGTCGATGGTGGCGCCCATCTGGATGGCGACGGCGAGGGCACTGATCCGCTTGTCCGCCCCCGGCCCGTCATGGCTGAGGGCCTGGCCGCCGAGAACCTTGCCGTCGGACTTGCGGTAGAGCAGCTTGAACCCGACCATCTTGGCGCCCGGGTAGTAGCCGGCGTGGCTGTTGGGATAGAGGTAGACCTTCTCGTAGTCGGTGATCCCCAGCCGCTTCAGCGTCTTCTCGCTGGCGCCCGGTCCAGGCCACCGCGCCGCCGAAGAGCCCGCAGATCGAGGAGCCCTGGGTGCCGCGGAAATGCGAGTCGCGCCCGGCGATCACGTCCGCCGCGATCCGCCCCTGGCGGTTGGCGGGGCCGGCCAGCGCGATCAGGCTCCATTCGCCGGTGACGAAATCCTTGACCTCGATGGCGTCGCCGACCGCGAAGATGTCCGGATCGCTGGTGTGCATCTGGTCATCGACCCTGATGCCGCCGCGCTGGCCGATCTCCAGACCGGCAGTCTTCGCCAGATCGGTATCCGGCCGCACGCCGAGCGAGATGATGATCACGTCGGCCGGGTGGACCTTGCCCGACTGGGTCTCGACTTCCAGCGCGCCGGTGTCGGACTGACGGAACGCCTTGACGCCGTCGCCGAGCGCCAGCCGCACCCCATGCATCTCCAGATGACCGCCCACCAGCCGGGCGTATTCCGGGTCGAGCGGCGCCATCACCTGGTCGAGCATCTCCACGACCGTGACCTCGAAGCCGAGATGGCGCAGGTTCTCCGCCGTCTCCAGCCCGATGAAACCGCCTCCCACCACGACGGCGCGGGTTGTCGGGCGCATCATCTGGATGCCGGAATAGGAGTTCATTCCGGTGAGATAGGCCGTGCCCTTCTCGACCCATTCCCGGATCGCGCGGGCGTCGGGCACCGTCCGCACCTGGAAGATGCCGGGCAGGTCGATCCCCGGCAGGGGCGGACGCACCGTCTTGGCGCCGGGCGAAAGCACGAGCTTGTCGTAGCTTTCCGTCGTGACCTCGCCGGTCAGGACGTTGCGCAGGTCGATCGTCTTCGCCTTGGCGTCGATCGACACCGCCTCGCAGTTCGTGCGCGTGTCGATGGCGAACTGCTCGTGGAAGGTGCGCTCGCTGGCGACGAGCAGGCTCGCTTCGCGCTCGATCACCCCGCCGATGTGATACGGCAGGCCGCAATTCGCGTAGGACACGTAAGGCCCGCGCTCGACCATCAGGATCTCCGCGGTCTCGTCCAGTCTCCGAAGCCGTGCCGCGCAGGACGCGCCTCCCGCCACGCCGCCGACGATGATGATTTTCATTGCTGTCTCCTTGGTATTTCTCGTTGCGATGTCATGGTCGGTCAGCGGGCGGCTCTTGGCTTGAGCCCGGCAGCAGCGCCGCAATCTCGCTCTCGAGCTCCGCGATCACGGACCGGTAGTAGGAAATCTCCGTCCCTCCGTCGGTGTCCGAGAGCGCCTCGAAGCGGGCAAGGCATTCGCACGCCAGCGCGTAGTCCTCGCAAGCGCTTCGAAAACTCTCTTCTCTCAGGAAGACTTCGCGGATCACCAAAGCCCGTTCGGGAAAGCGCTCCAGAACCAATGAGAGTTCGGCTTTGTGGGGCATCGATCCGGCACCTCCTCATGCGATCAGGGGTTCCCGCGGCCGCGCGGAGTCACTCCATGAACCAGCCGTGGCTCACGATCAGCGACTGGCCGGTCAGGGCGTTGGAGCCGAAGGAAGCGAAGAAGACCGCTGCCTCGGCAACGTCCTCCACGGTGGTGAACTCGTGGTCGACCGTCTCCTTGAGCATGACGGTGTCGATCACCTCCTGCTCGGTGATGCCGAGCTCCTTCGCCTGCTCGGGGATCTGCTTGTCGACGAGCGGCGTGCGCACGAAACCCGGACAGATCACGTTGGCCCGGACGCCATGCTCGGCGCCCTCCTTGGCCACGACCTTGGCCAGGCCGATCAGGCCGTGCTTTGCGGTGACGTAGGGGGCCTTGAGCTTGGACGCCTCCTTGGAATGCACCGAGCCCATGTAGATGATGCTGCCGCTGCCCTGCCGGTACATCTGGCGCAGCGCCGCGCGCGTGGTCAGGAAGGCGCCGTCGAGATGGATCGACGAGCAGCTTCTTCCACTTGGCGAATTCGAAATCGACGAGCGGAGCGACGATCTGGATGCCGGCGTTGCTGACCAGCACATCAAGCGCGCCGAAGGTCGCTACCACCCTCTCCGTGCCCGCGTCGACCTGGGCCTCGTCGGTCACGTCCATCGCGACTCCGATGGCGCGCTTGCCGCTGGGGTCGATCTCGCGTGCGGTCGCCTCGGCCGCCTCGAGGTTCAGGTCGGCGATGGCGACCTTCGCTCCCTCGCGGGCAAAGATGACGGCGATCTCTTTGCCGATCCCGCTCGCGGAACCGGTGATCAGGGCGACCTTGTTTTCGAGACGCATTCGCGTTTCCTTTCGCAACGAAGGCCTGACCCGAAGGCTCAGGCCAGATAGTCGTGGACGACCTCGCCGAGACCCAGGGTCAGATCGCTCAGGATGTGCACGGCGCCGAGCACCTCGCGCACCGGCAGGGACGCCACCGGGGCCAGCGCATGGTGGAACAGCTCCAGCCCGGCGGGCCCCGACCAGGCGCCCTTCACCGTCACGTCTTCGAGGTAGTACCGGACCAGCTCGCAGATGCGCGGGCTCCCATCGACATGCGGGATGATCTTCAGCAGGTAGCTCGGCGCCAGCAGCGACTTCAGGATCGGCTCGTGGTCGAGCGTCCGGTGCTTGTAGCCCATCGTCGCGACCGCGACCGGCACCGGTCCGTAGCGCAGAACGCCCGCCGAGCGTGTCCTTCTCGACCCGCAGCTCGGGGAAGGCGAGTTTCTTGGGAAAGCCCCAGAGCTCCCGTCCCGCGGCTATGGGCGCGTGATCGTTGAGATACATCGAATGGACGTAGCCCCCGTGCTCGCCGCGAAAGCTCACCGGGATCACCTGACCGCTCTCGGTATAGTCGCCGAACCCGGTCGAATCCGGCATGCGGATGAACTCGAACTTGACGACCGGATCGGTCATCTCCAGCGGGGCGGGGATGACCGCACGCAGCGCCTCGGGGTCCGTGCGGTAGGTGACGATGAAGAATTCGCGGTTGACGAAGCGGTACGGTCCAGGCGGAAACGCCGGGCTCGTCAGCGGCATCGCGAAGGCGGTCTTCCTGACTTCGGCCTCGTCCATGAAGGACTCCTAGAGATGATCAGAGATCGAAAGCCCGGACGCCGTTGCCGAGGTCGCTGACCCGGCACGCCAACGGATTCGTCATCACGTGGCGGATATCGTCCTCGCCCCCCCGCCACAGGTCGGTGACGGTGGCCCGCGAGAACTCGTAGTCCTTGAAGCTCCGGGACTGCGTGTCGTGCCGGTTCACCAGATGCACGAGCGAGAGCGGCCCGCGCCGGCTCACCGCCGCGAGCTTCCGGACCTGCGGGTCTGAACGCTGGTCCTCCGGCAACTTCGCAAGGACCTCGGCGAGGGCACTCCGGAGTTCCTCGATCTGCCGGATCTTGTCGGCGGTGAATCGCTGCTTGCTCTGGTACTGGATGTCCTTGGCGCGCTCGCTCACCTGCTCGAGATTCTTCGGCAGATCGCCGCTTCCGCTGAAGAGGTCGACCTGGACGATCAGCGCGTTGATCATGCGGATTCTCGGCGACGTGCAGCAGAGGGGTGTTCGACATGATCCCGCCGTCCCAGTACCACTCGCCGTCGATCTCGACCGGCGGAAAGGCCGGCGGCAGCGCGCCGCTCGCCATGACGTGGCTCGCGTCGATCCTGTGGGTGGTGTTGTCGAAATAGACCGCCTCCCCCGTGCAGGCATTGACTGCGCCGAGCGACAGACGGGTCTCGCCGCTGTTGATCGAGGTCGAAGTCCACAAGCTCGTTGAGCGTTGCCGCGCAACGGCTCGGTGTCATAGTAGCTGAGCGCGCCGATGCTCCCCTCGGGCGCGAAGGCCGGCGCCGGGATGCGGGGCACGTAGAAGCCGGGAATACCGAATGCGGCCGCCGACGCGGCGCTCATCCGGTTGAGCCACGGTCGCCACAGCTCCATCGCCGCAAGCGGAGAGAGGGCCGGCGCTCGGCTCGAGAGCAGATCCCAGAACGCCTTCAGCCGGGCGATCCGCTGTCTCGGCCGGATTCCCGGCGATCAGCGCGGCGTTGATCGCACCGATGGACGTGCCGGCCACCCAGTTGGGGGCGAACCCGCGGTGGCGAGTCCTTCGTAAACACCGGCCTGGTATGCGCCCAAGGCACCGCCGCCCTGAAGCACGAGGATACGCTGCTCATGCGATCCGAACTCGGCGGCGGCCGCGGCATAGGCGGGCGCCTCGGCTTTGCTGACCTTGTCCATCCTCGCGTCGCTCCTTCGCCCAGCCTCGCGGCTTGCTGACTATCGAGTCCGGCTCGCTGGCCGAGTAAATGTTGCTCGATTTAGCAAAGCTGCCTGCGTTCCTGACTTCGTTTGAACGTCTCACTGCCAGGGCGGAAGTACGGCACTGTTATGGTAACTGTTATGGTATCCCCCTTTTGGACGGGGCATCTCGCTGGAAAAGCCGGCCGCGTCCGGTATAGTCTGGGGAAAGTGGTGGTGGAATGTGCCGGGCCAAGGCGGCCGCGCGAGCGGCAGTAGGTACGCTCCGGCGTTCGCGGAGGAGCATAACGAAATGAATGAACAGGGAGACGTCGTTCTCGCGCTGCTCGAGCGGATCCTGAATTCCGCGGACTTTCGTGCGTCCGAGCGGAACGGACGGTTTCTTCGTTACATCGTCGAGGAGACGCTTGCCGGTCACGCGCGTGAAATCAAGGCTTACACGATCGCCACCTCGGTCTTTGAGCGTGGCCCGAATTTCGACCCGCAACTGGACGCCATCGTGCGCATCGAGGCTGGCCGCCTGCGGCGGGCTCTGGAGAACTACTACTTGCGGGAGGGCGCAGACGATCCGATCCGGATCACGGTTCCAAAGGGCTCCTACGTTCCGTCATTTGAACCCGTGAGTGCCCGGACCCTGAACGACAGCGCCGCGCGATGCGATCCGCCGGCGCCCCGCGATCACCGGTATCGCCACGGACCGGTCATATTCGTCGCGCCTTTCGAAGACGGCGATCCGTCCGGCCCCCAGAATTTTACGAGCGGGCTCACGCGGCAAATCATTGTTGGCCTCACCCGGTTCACCGAACTCTTCGTGTTCGGCCCAGGCACGACCTTCGGGTCGGGAACCCAATCGGATCGCGAGCGGATCCGCGCCGAACTCGGAGCGGATTTCATCCTGACCGGCGGGACCTCCCTCTCGGAAATGCAATTCGGCGTGGAGGTGCTGCTGATTGATGCCAGGACCGGGCCAGTGCCTCTGGGGAGAGAGCTTCAAGCGAAACCTTCATCCAGGCGAAATCATCGAGCTCCGCGACGAGGTTGCGGAGAAGGTGGTTCGCGCCCTGGCCCAACCTTATGGCATCCTCTTCAGCAAGTCGCGAGAAACGGATGGGCCTCACCCCAGGAGCCTGAGTTCTTACGACTGGGTCGTCCGCTTTCACCTCTACTGGCGGACATACGACCCCGAGCAGTTCGAGGAGGTCCGCTCGGGGCTCGAGCAGGTTGTCGCCACGGATCCCGGCTACGCGGAAGCCTATGCGTGCCTGTCGCAGATGTATTCCAACGCGGCGCGGTTCGGGCATGACGTCAGCGGTGCCGTCGCGAACCCGCTGCAGCGGGCGACGGATCTGGCGCGCCGTGCCATCGACCTCGCGCCCAACTCAAGCCGGGGTCACTACGCACTCGGTCTGGCGTGCTGGTTCAGCGGCGACCCCAACCGCAGCGTGGAGGCGCTCAAGACCGGCCTTGAGCTCAACCCCAACGATTCCGACATCATGGCAGATCTCGGTTTGCGCCATGCAATGCTCACGGAATGGGAAGAGGCAGTCCCCTTGCTCGAAGAGAGCTATGCGCGCAACCCGGCGCAGCCCGGAACCTATCGGATCGGCCTCGCCCTGTTCCACTATTTCCATGGCCGCTATGCGGAAGCCCTGGCCGAGGCCCGCAAGATCGATGCGCCAAATGTCATCTACGGCCATCTTATTGAAGCGGCCGCCGCAGCGCGGATTGGAGCTGAGAAAGAGGCGAACGCCGCAGTGCGGCGAGTTCTTGCGATCGACGCCCGGCTATTTCGACCGTATTGCCCAAGATCTCCAGGCTCGCAGCCTCCACAAAGATTTGATTCGGGCGATCACGGACGGCCTGCAGGTTTCGGGGCACCACGACCCAGATTTCGTCGCAACCGAAAGGGGTCAGGATCAAGAATTCCGGCGGCAATAGCTTCGATTCGCGAGCTTAGCCACATTGTTACGGTGCCTATGTGACCTACCGAGACCAAGCGGCGGCGGCCGTCGACGGTTGTTGAGACGGGTTTGATCAGGCGTCCGCCAACCGAGTGACGAACGCGGCCGACCTTGTCCCGATTTCCCGAGCCACCTCTGGACTCATCGAAAAGCGTCGCCTGCTCGATGTACTGTCGAGGACTACTTGCTCCCCCCAACTCGGGATGACCACCCGGCACGTCTGCGCCGCCGAGAACCTCGCGCGAAATGCAGGGAATGGCAGCGCCCCACGGCAAGATCGATCGTGAGCTCGCTGGCCTCGAGACCACCCTGAGACGGAACTTGGCGCCGGAAAAACCGCTGCGCGCTCGACTCGCAGGCTTCCCCATCTCTCGGTTTCCACACTCTAAGGCGCCGAGCGTGTTTGGTCACTTTACTAACAAGCGCGGCAAGGGAACGAAGAAGCCGCCCGCTGCGGCCTGCGCGGCGTCAAGCTGATCATCTCGGACGCGCACGAGGAGCTGAAAGCCGCGATCTCCAAGGTGCTCTGCGCCACCTGGCAGCGCTGCCGCGCGTTCACTTCATGCGGAACGCCCTCGCCCATGCCGGCAAGAGCGGCCGTCGCGTGGTCTCCGCATTCGTCGCCACCGCCTTCGCACAGGCCGACGCAGGCAGTGCGAAGCAGCAGTGGCGTTGCGTCGCCGACCAACTCCGTTCCAAGGTCCCGAAGCTCGCCGCGCTGATGGACGCGGCCGAGCCGGATGTTCTCGCCTACATGACCTTCCCAGCTCAGCACCGGGTGAAGCTGCATTCCACCAACCCGCTCGAGCGGCTCAACGGCGAGATCAAGCGCCGCACCGAGGTCGTCGGCATCTTCCCAACGAGGCCGCCATCACCCGACTGGTCGGCGCCATCCTCCTCGAGCAGAACGACGAGTGGGCCGTCCAGCGCTCCCGCTACATGACCCTTGAGGCAATCGCCCATATCCCCGACGATCCCATCATCGGCCTGCCAGCCATGGCAGGCTGATCGGCCCGGCCCCATGCCGGAGCTCGCGCTGGCCCTCGCCAGCTACACCACTTAGCGTAATCGGCATCCCGCGGCTCGTGCGCGCCGTGCCTGCGGTCGATGATCCGGAAGCGGCGGGTCGTCCGTCGTCTCTCGCCATCGCAACGGAGGATCATGGCATGGGTGTCTATGCGGCCTTGGACGTCTCGCAGGAACTTACGGCGATCTGCGTCATCGACGACGGCGGAGTACTGCTCGCGGAGGGCAAGGTCGCTACCTGCCCGGATGCGATCGCGATCTGGCTCGGGCGCTGGACAGGGGCGCTCGAAAGGGTGGGCATGGAGACCGGCCCGCTGGCGGTCTGGCTCTGGAACACGCTGACCGCGAAGGGGCTGCCGGTCGTCTGCCTCGACGCCCGCCACGCCAGCGCGGCGCTGAAGATGATGCCCAACAAGACCGACCGCCACGACGCGCGCGGCCTCGCACAGATCGTGCGCACCGGCTGGTTCAAAGCGGTGCGCATCAAGAGCCACGAGGCCTACGTCGTGCGGGCGCTGCTGACCGCCCGCGACGCGCTGGTCGCCATCCGCGTTCGGCTCGAGAACGAGGTGCGAGGCCTGCTGAAGACCTTCGGTGTCCTCTTCGGCAAGCGGGTCGGCGGCTTCATGCGGCGCGCCGAGGAAATCATCGCGGGCGAGCTCGCCGTCGCACCGGAGCTGCGCCCGATCTTCGAGGCGCTGGTCGCGGCGCGATGCGCGATCCTGCAGCGGATCCGGGCACTGGACGCCCAGGTGCGCGCCGCGGCGCGCCGCAGCCAAACGGTCCGGCTGTTCATGAGCGCGCCCGGCGTCGGCCCGATTACCGCGCTCGCGGTCGCCGCCGCCTTCGACGATGCCGGACGGTTCCGCAGCTCGGCGAGCGCCGGCGCCTACCTCGGGCTGACACCGCGGCGCTACGAGTCCGGCGAGATCAGCCGCAACGGCCGCATCTCCAGGCGTGGCGACAGAATGACCAGAACCCATCTTTACGAGGCGGCGAAGGCCATCATGACGCGCAAGCTCGGCGCATCCCGCCTGCGCGACTGGGCGCTCGCGATCGCCGAGCGCACCGGGCCGCGAAAGGCCAAGGTCGCCCTGGCGCGCAAGCTGGCGGTGATCCTGCACGCCATGTGGCGCACCGACACCCCCTTCCGCGACGCGGCGACCGCATAAGCACGCAGTCGACGACCGGCGCGCGACGGCGCGCCACCCGGATGCGTCCAGCCGGGACGCAGGGCGAGGACGAGATCGCTCCCACGCATGCGGGCCTTCGACCGCGCACACCACTTCGATCCGTCCGGACCTGAACGCCAACATGCGGCGCTCGCGCAGCGACCGCGGAGAGAACCCCAGAGCCCGGCCAGACCTTCCCGCCGAACACCGTGATGACAGACCCCGACGCGGACGACCAAATTCCCCCAAAGGTGGGCGCCCTTGCGCCGCTTGAAAGCGCCGCGCGCCCACCGTCCCAAATCCGAACCAGGAGACTTGACAGGCCCGATTAGAGAACCACCCGGGACACGACCTATTCGCAATCTCTCGGGGTGGTGATACTCGCGTTTCTCTCAGTTACTGGACGGTCGTTGGTGGGTTTGGCGGCCTTTTCCAGTTGATCTGCCGACTAATTTCTTACCGACGGCGATGAGAGGTGCTGGCCGGGTGGCGTAGCCGGCCAATTCAGTGCTTGGGGCGCTGGCGGTTTGTATCCCAGAGAGGAATGGGGACGCTGCGTGTTGTAAGAGTTCGACGTGTCGGAGAGGCTGGCGTGCCGCGTGCTGGGGCAGCATCGCTCTACCCAAAGAAAGGCGCCGAAAGGGCACTGCGATGACTGTTGGGATCCCATTCCACGACTGGCGTACCTTCCGATCGGCGGGAAATCCGGTCGCGGCCGAAGCGCCGTGTACCGATAGCTGGCAAACCGCCCGCAATATCCATACAGAGGTCACCGTAAGAACAAGGAGCAACCCTATGAAGCTAACCCGCACCGTCGCCCCTGCCCTCGCCGCGCTGGCGCTGACCGGCTGTGTGCGGCCCAGCGAAGGCATAGGGTTCGCGAGCCGGTCGATGGTGCACCACCCCGAGGCGCTGTTCGACGTGGCGCACCGGAGCGACCAGGTGCGCGCCCTCGACACGCGCAAGCGCAGCGCCAAGCGCCCGCTGGACGCGGCCAAGGGCGCGGCGATCTGCCCGCGGGCGAGCGATCTGCAGCCCTACGACGACCTGATGGCGCTGTCGATCGCGGCGATGCAAGGGCCGGTTCCGGTCGAGTACTCCAAGTTGCCGCGCCAGTTTTCCCACGAACTCACCATCGGGGCCTACCGGACGCTCATGGACCTCGACATGACCCGGTCCCGGCGCGACATTGATGCGCTGCGCGCCCACGCCGCCGCCAACGCCTGGATCCCGATCCGGGCCGGCAGACAAGGCGGCGAGCGCCGCGATCGAGGCCGTGGGCGCGGTGCTGCCCGCGTGGCTGATCCTCCGCCAGACCAGCGTCGCCACCGACAAGGACCGCGTGACGATCGACGCCTGGCTCCTCCGCGTGCAGCGCTTTACGGACAGCCACCCGGGTGGCAACTCGATCGGCACGCAGCGCGGCACGAACGAGATGCTGCTCGGTTTGATCACCGGCGACGACCGGCTGTACCGGAAGGGAATGCAGGAGAGCTTCTACGCGCAGCTTCAGGGCATGCGCCCGGACGGCAGCTTCCCGCTGGAAACGGACCGGGGCCGCAAGGCGCTGGAGAACAGCGGGCGCAACATCTCGCTCGTCATCTACGCAGCGCAGATCGCGCAGTCGCAGGGGGAGGATCTCTATACCGCCAAGGTCGGCGGCAAGGGCATCGACGACGCCATCTTCTTTCTGCTAAGGGCCGATGCCGACAACGCTCTCGTCGACGTCTATGCAAAGGCGAACCGCAACCCGGGCCTCGGCTTCGGGGAATTCTCGCCGAACGCCCAGGTGACGCCGTTCGCCGGCTATTCCCGAGGGTGGATCATGCTCTATGCCGAGCGCTTCCCGGACAGCCCACTCACCCAGGAGCTGGAGAGCAAAATCGACGTCGGCAATCGCGTCTTCTCCGACACGACCGGCGGCTCGGTGAGCTGCTACGCGATCAGGCTCTGAGCACGCCTGCGCGCGTGCCCAGAGCCGTAAGGATATGAGATAGCTAAGATATATCGGCGGCGTTACCCGATATTTACGAAGGCCCGCGTGCGAAACAGCCCATTCCGCGCTGGCCCTAAAGCACAAGATCGAGGTTCCAGAAGCGGCGAAGCTGATCTTCGCAGGCCGCCCGCGCCTCCGAGGTTTCGCCGGCGACGCGGTCGACGCGGAAGCCGAACCGCTCGAAGCCGCTGCGGTCGCTCTCGCACAGAACCACGATCTGGACGCCGCGCTCGATGCCGAAGGCGGCGAGGCGCATCGCGCTGTCGGCGACGCCGCCTTCGCCAGTCGCCATCCGCACGCCAACGCAAACCGCGTCAGGAGGCCGGAGCGCGGCCTGCGGCATCAATACCGCCTCGGGCGGCGGGAAAACGTCGCGCCCGGGCGCCCGCCGGCTCGGCGCAAAGCGGCCGAGCAGGTCGTCGAGGTCATCTGAGTCTGTGTGGACCGATCCTCGACAGCATCGTGCTCCACTGCATCTGGTCCATAGGTCAGCTCCTCTATCAGCCTGGCCGCCCGCGCCGTTCCCGGCTCCGGCAGCTCCGCTGCCGCCAGCCGCGCGTGCAGGGCCTCCGCCTCGCCGTCATCGAGATACTGCACGATCAGCCGCTCGAGCTTCATCAGCTCATGCGGCGCCACCATTGCCGCGAGGCGCCGGTCGCATGCGGCGCGAGCGCGGGCAGTCTGGTCGTCCATGAACGCACCGGTTTGTGGCACGAAGATGGCCGGGATCCGGTTGTAGATGACCTCGTGGAAAGAGTTGTAGCCCACTGCCGTCACGGCCAGATCGGCGGCCGTGGAGAGCTGTACCGCGTGTCTTGTGCGCACGACGCGGGAGTTCCTCCAGCCGAACCAGGCGGGTTCCAACGTCGCGCTCGGCCAGGCCACCACTAGGTGCAATATATCGGAGCGCCGCTCGAAGAGCCCGCAGAGCGCCTGGATTTGAGCGCTGCGATCCGCCGCTACGCCGCCTCCGAGGAGGGACACCACCAGTCGCTCGAAGCTCCGGCCGTAGCGCTCTGCCAGCCCGCCGCGGAGTTCTTCCGCGTAGCCGGGCTCCGCCACCACCTCCTGCACCACGGGGCCGACGCAATGTAAATGGTCGCCCCGGGAATAGGGCATGTTCAGTTCATCGAAGGCCTCGCTCGGCACGATGACACGGGCGAAGGCTTTTTCGCGGTCCAGCGCGACCGAGTTGTCCTGGGTCTCCTGCCAGAGGCCCCGGCGGATCCAGATCCCGCCGACATCGCCGCCCATGATGGTGCGGTAAACCGAATTCGAACACGTAACCCCCATCGAAGACCAGCGTCCGTGCCCCGGCTGTCAGCGCCCGGAGCCGCAGGTAGTTGGCGAGGTCGTTCTCGTGGGTCTGGGCATGAATCCGCGAACGGCCGACGAGAGGCATCACGTCGAAGCCGTGGGATTTCACCATCGGCATGCAGCTCGGATAGGCGGCGAAGACCGGGCGTGCCCGGTCCGGCGCCAGCGCCCCCGCCACCAGCGCACAGCGCTGGGCATGGCCGAGCCCGACGCCGTTGGTCGGCATGAAGACGATGTCGGCCGGGGCAGGGCCGGTGGCGACCTGGCGCACCACTGGAGGGGACGCCGCCCCGCCCAGCCGCACCAGCACCGGCTGCGCCGACGCCTCGGCGGCGGCCCGGCTCGCCCGTACATGTTCAGAGATCCGGACGAGATTGGGGAGAATCTCGGCGTGAAGGAAGCCGTCGAGGCCGAGCAGGCCCGGCGGCGCCGCAATGTAGCCGTCGCTCTCGTTCGCGAGGCGGCGGCCGGGCGTGCCGTCCAGGACGGGGACCGCCGCGACAAGCAGGTTCGCCGCGAGCGTCTGCAGCCGGTAGCTGCCCTGGATCCCGGTGCAGAACACCGCGATATCAGCGCGGGCGGCTAGGTCCAGCGGCGGGACCTCCCCGTAGTGAAAGAACGGGACGTCGCGGCCATGCGCGGCAATCCATTGCTGCTTTCCCTGGCTGTTGGTGACGACGGTCAGGCGGAAGCGCCGGTGCGGCGCCAGAGAGAGGAGAGCCGCCTCCTGCAGCGGGTCCTTAAGGTCCGGGCCGATGACGAGAATCCGCGGCGCTTCGGTCGTCGGTTGCCAACTGCGCGAGCGCCGCCGCGGCACCCCGAACACCGGACCGGGACGGCGCGAGCCGGGGTCAGCGGGTGACACGTCGATGAGCTCCGGCTCGCGGCGGAAGACGTAGGAAAGGCGCGCCCGCACCCCGAGCGCCATCTCTCCCCGCGGGAAACAGCCGAAGGCGCTGACCGAGAGCTCGGCCCCATTGGCGAGACGGCGCAGGCGCACCAGCGTGTCGTCGGCCAGCTGGTCGGCCGCAAGGAGCGCGAGCCCGTCTCCGGGACACATGGGACCGTCGGCCAGCCGCGGCGCGAGATCGAACTGCAGGCTGTGCCCCGGCTTCTCAGGCACCGATCCGACCGCCACCCGCGCCGGGAGCCCGAGCGCCGCGAGCTGGCCGGCGAAGATCGCGAGGTCCTCTGCGTCGGCGGTGTTGGTGCCCGCAGTCTCACAGAAGAGCATGCACGTCGACTTCCGCATTGATGAGGGCGAGGAGCCGGGAAACCAGCGGCTCCGGCCGGTAACTCGCGAGATCGGCCTGTGCCTGCAACACCGCCGCCGCATACCGGCCGGGATCAGCAATATGCTCCGCGACGATTCGGTCAATGCCCTCGCCGCTGTCATCAACGATTCCTAGCCCGAAAGCCTCGGCGGTCTCCGGGTCGGTGATGACGAGCTTGCCGGCGGCGACGGCCTCAGAGATCGCCCGTCCATAGCTCTCGCGAAGCAGAGAATGGGTGAAGTAGACGAAGAAGTCGATACCCGCGAGGAATTGCGGCACCTTCATCTCGCCGAAGCGCAGGAGCTCCCAGTGCCGCGGCAGCGTCTCCGCGTCGCGAAGCAGCGTGTCGGCGCCGAGGATCGCGCACCGCTCCGCCCATGGCGGAAACTGCGCTCGCAGCGCGTCCATCGACGGGAACTTGTCGAAGCCCGGCCGCGAGTGCCGGCCGCGGCGATCGCGGGGCGACGCCGCGGGCGCCAGGAAGGCGTGGTCGCAGATGTTAGGCCAGTCGTCTGGCGCGAGTTGCCAGCCCCGTTCCTGACGCTGCCCGAGCCACGCCGCCACGCTCCGCCTGTTGCCGGCCGCAACCGGCGCCAGCAGGCGCTCGCCCGCAGCGATCCGCCCGGCAATCAGGCCGAGGCAGTGCGCGACGTCGAAGGCCTCGCGGCCGCCCGGGCGGAGGAAGTTTTCGTGCGTGACGACGACGGTGCGCCCTGCGCTCAGCCTCGGCCCGAGCGCCTCGTCGAAGCGCAGGCAGGTGGGGTTATGGAGCACGATGGTGTCGGCATGCACGATCGCCGGCTCCGCGGTGAGCGGCAGACTGACCTCCGCGAGAGCCTCGGCGATCGCCGGATTGACCGGCCGGTTCCGGAACATTGCTGTATTCAGGCCTATGACCGAGAGGCGGACATGCGGCGCGAGGGCGCGGATCTCCGAGGCCACGGCAGAAGCCGTACCGCCCGGGAACCGCGGTTCGACCAGAAGGGCCACCCTCGGCCGCGCCCGGGCCTCCGCGGGGTGGGTCCTCCGCAAGCGAACGGCTCCGGCCGGGGCGACTTCGGCCCGGCCGTTCGAGGCGGGAATCTCCGCGGAGATTCGCACGGTCAATAGGCGGGCTCCCGCGGTGTTTCGACCGGACCAGCCCTTTGACCCGGTCCATCGTCCCCTGGACCGTCGTCGGCGCTTGGCGCCTGGTTGCCTGCCGCGACGGCGTCCGAGAGATCCTGCTCGAAGCCGAGATAGCTGCCTATGTCGACCGACTGAACCATGAATTTATGCAGCAACTGGGCCAGCGTTGTATCACCCTCGGTGAGTTCGGGATAGCGATTGAGGTAATCGCGCAGGGCTTGAACGTCGTTTGACTCAAGGAGCCCCATGATCTCGCCGAGTTGATCGACCGTGGGCTCTGCTGCCGACGACGGGCTTCCGAGCTGGGCGGCAAGAAGTATCGCCGAAACCGCAACCATCACCTTCCGACGCATTGAACCCCACTACCCCGCGCGATGCGAACTCGGCGCCCGCTTCCACCGCGGAGGCGGTCTCATGAACCGTCTCGGCAGAACCCAGAGCTGTCGCCCGCTTCCCCGCTACAAGCATAGGAATGCAGCCAACGGGAATAAAGTGGCTGGAACGCACCGCGACGCGATCGGTCAATCTCCGCGCAGATGCTTGCGCAGCGTTTCCTCGACGGTGCGCCGCATGTGGCTCAGGTTCGCCTTTACCGCCGTGCCGCCATGCGGGGCAGAGCGCGTCCGCTCCGGCGCGGGCGTCCGGGACGCGGCGCGGGTAGCGCGCGCTGACGACGCCTTTGCCGGCGCCGATCCAACAGGCTGAGCCGCGGGTGCTTGCTCCGGCGGCAGAATATAGCCGACGGCCGGGGAGCCTAGATTGCCGGGAAGAACAAGCGTCAGCCGGGCGCGTTTCGCGGACGCCCCGCGTTCTAAAGGTCCGTCGAGGCCTGCGGACAACGCGGGCGCTGGCGATGCGGGCTGCGCCGCCCCGAACGTCAGCCGCTGATCCCCATCCTTCGTTGGAATAGCCGCCGGCGCGGCACGGGCAAGTCGCTGCGGCCGGTGCAGGGAAAGCGGGGTGGTTTTGGATTGCTTGAGACTGCGCAGCGACACGTCAATATCGGGTGCGTCCACGAGTGCCGGCATTGCAGCCATCTCCGGCACCGTGTCCGCCGGCGCGGGCGCCTCCTTGAGGACCGGAGCCGACCGTGCAGCGGGCATTTCCTTGGCGTGAAAAACCCTGGGGGCCGGCGCCGTCCGAAGGTCGGACGTTTGTGCTCGCAATTCGCTTGAGTCCCGCATAGCGATGACGCTCTCCACTGCGCGTAGAGCAGCCGGCGCCACCGGGACCCACGGCGCGGCAGGCGCCTCAGAGGCCAGGAGCGGAGCAGGCGCCTGCCTGAGCCGACTCGGGTCTGGCGACCCACCGACGGGGGGAGCGGCGCCGAGCGCACCGCCAAGACTGGCCCGGGGCGTGGCTGCCTGGTTCACGTCTCTCACTACCGCTGTCACCGTCTCCGGGACGGCCCCCGCCGGTCGCAAGGACGCGGGCGGCGCGGCATCCACCGAAGGAGCGCCGACCATGGCGGGCGCCCTCCATTCGGCCGCCCACTCCGATATTGTCGGGACAGTAAGAAGAGCCGTTGTGGCGCCGGCGATGCCGGCCACGACCCCAAGCACCAGTGCGACAAGGGCAGCACGGCGAGACGACCGCGGCGTTCCGGCCGCAGGCGGCGGCTCCGGCCCGTCCGGAACCTCAGCGGGGGGCCATTGAACCGGCCGGACCTTCGCCTTCGATTTCGGGACCTCGGGGAAGGTGGCAACTGGCGATCGATGGAGGATCGAAGCGATTCGGGCAGGCTGCGTGTCTGAGGGGGCGGGTGGTGGTAGATTGCCTTCGCCCGGCCCGGCCGGTCGTGGAAACCCGGCGGCCGCTCTTTTGCACGCGGGCCCTGCGTCCATCGGCGGGTTCGGGGAACCTTCTTCGGCCGCACGGCGGCGGAGCGCCTCGCTGCGACGAGCGCGCGCCTGCGCAAGCCTTGCCTCGAGCGCAACTGGATCAAGCAACTGCGCCAATTCGGGCTGCGCTCGCTGGGGACTGCCGTGTGATGCCACAGATTGGATACCCCCTTGACGCGAGTGCCTTGGCGACCCGCGACGACTCAGCGTCGGCAGCCGAATTCAATGACGTGGCCGCTGCCGTGCGGCACTTCAATGTGTAAGCCCGTTCTACCAGAAGGCAAAGGCTCGTATCCCATGGCCCAGGGGAATCGCTTGAAGGACTTCATGCGGTTTGGGTGATGACGGCTTGCAGATAGTTGTCGTCCCATCCTGCGCGTTTTCTTCGGGTCTTGAGGCTGTCTGTTTTGGCCGTCCTGTTGAGCAGGTTGAGGGCCATATGTTTGACGACGGCCATGTTTTCCGGGCCGTATCCAGTCCGCAGTCGGGCGAGATCGTCGTGGAAGACGACGTCGAGCACCCAGTGCAGGCGGTTTTCCACACCCCAGTGCGCGCGCACCGCGCGGGCGAAGGCCTGGGCGTCGAGCGGAGCTGACGAGAGGTAGTAGCGCCGCGCCAGCGTGGTCTTGCCGCCGCACTCAACCTCGGCTTCGACCCGGGCGATGGCCTTCGGGCCCGGGAAGCGAGGCTCGCCCGGGGAAGCGAGCTCCCCGGGCGGCGCGGTCGGCGCGCAGCCAGCTCACCTCCCGGCTGACGGCGTGGCGACGGGTCTCGATGCGGCCGTGGTCGGCGTCCACGGTCTGGAAGCGGTCGGTATCGGGAGCGTCCCGGAAGTAGAGTTCGGCCTCCTCGAAGAGATGTCCCTGGTTGGCCTTGAGGGCGAGCAGATAGTCGGCGCCGCGGTCCAGCACCGCCCTGGCGATCCTGGCAGTGGCTCCCATCGCGTCGATGGTGACCAGCGCTCCGGTCAGCGCAAGACGCTCCAGCAACAGCGGTATGGCCTCGATCTCGTTGGACTTCTCCGCCGTGGCCTGTTGCCCGAGCACCAGCCGCTGACGGCTGGCCCAGGCCGAAACCAGGTGCAGCGGACCCCGACCCTTGGCCCGGTCGTGGCTGCGGCGCGAGGTCTTGCCGTCGATCGCGACGATGTCCGCTTCGGCATCCCGCAGACCCTCCACCCAGGCCCCGAACGCCGCCCGGAACAGCTCGGGATCGAGCGCAGAGACCACGTCGCACAGCGTGTCGTGGCTCGGAACCCCGCGCTCATAGGGCAGGAACCGGCGCAGGAAGCCAAGCTTGCTCCGCCCCCAACGCACCACCTCGACGAAGTCCTCCGCTCCACCCAGCGTGGCGCAGAGCACCAGCAGCAGTATCTCGGGAAGCGGATAAACCACTTTCCAGCACTGGCGCGGATCCTCCAGCGCCGAGAAATGCTCCAGCAACGACATCCCGCTCATCAAAGGCCTCCCCTGAGGCCGTCAATGAATTAGACATCATCCCAACCAGGAATCCCCCAAGCCCTTCAAGCGATCCCCGTGGGCCATGGCAAACCGTGCCCTGACGCAGAGCCTTACAGCTGCGGTGACGGCAGTGCCGGACACGACCTTTTGGCGCGCCGGGACATTGAGCGGCTTGAGCCCTGCCCCGCCCCTGCCAGTTCCGCAATCGTCCGGTCAGTTGCTCGAGGGCTCCGAACTCATGCGATACGGATTCCCGGGTGATTTACTCGCTTGTGCAGGATTCCCATCGAGACCCCGGCACCGAGCAGAGCCGACCACGCCACCTTGACCATCCGCGCCGAGCATGGCCGTGCCGGCGCTCGCTGCATGCGCGACCCGCTTTCCCTGTCACTGGCGGGCCGCATTCCCCGTTCTAGTGGATTGATCGGATCAAACGAGTCCGGTTGGGGATTCCGTTCCGAGTGCGGGCATGCGAGTTTGGCATATGCGCACAGGGATCAAGCACGGCGTCTTCCATTCCGTCGTCGATCTCCAGGCCGCCATCAACCGCTTCGTCCGCGAATACAATGCCGACGACTCGAAGCCATTCACCTGGGAGGCCGATCCCGACGCCATCATCGCCGCACGAAATCGAGGGTTCCAAACGTTGGAATCATTCCGACTGAGATTTCGGAGATTCATGCAGCTAGGTCCTGCGATAACGGATGTATCCGGGCACTCGGGACTGCCAGCACTACCAACGGCGGCTCATCCTTAGGGAGCCGCGGCGCCGCGCCGGCCGCATCGCAGCGAGCGCGCCCAACCCACAGAGCAGCATCAATCCCGCCGCAGGCACGGGGACGGGTGCCAATGTCACCGGCCCAATGCTGAACCCGTCATTTCGCATGCTGTTCAGGCTGATGCGCCGCTCCTCGCCCTTGTCGAAGACCACGGTGAAGAGCCAAAGCCCTCCGCCTTCTGCTTGGTGTTGATCTCGTACGAGGCGTTGCCTGCCTCTAGGCGGAAGTAGCCGTAGACGTCCGCCAGGTCCGAAGTGAGGAACTGCACCTTCCGCGAGCGAAGCTTGAATTCGATCGAAGGGACGTCGTTGCTGTCAAGCCAGTACTCAGCCCCGTGCCGTCCGCTGAGTTCGATGTACTCGGTAGTAGCCTTGCGCACCTGAGCCCTTGAAGCGTCGCCGCATACCGTACCCTTTTGGCCGGGCAGACCAACCGCCCTGAAGCGGCCCCCCTCCGTGTCGAGATCGCCCGTCTGTCCGCAGACCTGGAAGCGAGAGAAGTCCACCTGAATCAGACCCGGATCGGTCCAGGGCGCATCGTTGACGGTGATGGTGGCGGCACCGGCAGGAACCGCCCCAAGCAGGAGCGTAGCGAGGGCAAGCCTGGTCGCGAGGAAAAACTTCATTGCAGAACCCCCATCCCATTGATCATGTTTGACACGCCGCCGTGAGTGCAACAAGCGGAGGCCGGGCTGGCCGTCGTTTTACCCCAGCGTCGTGTCGTTCTTGCATCGCTCCGCTGGGGCCCTGCGTCTGCCGACCACCGTTCGTTTTGAACCGGGCTAAGCGAATCCAAAGATTAATCGGAAACTTTTCATGATTTCCTGACCGAGCATCGAATAGATGCTCCTTTTCTGCTGATCAAATTATGTGATATTTTCGCTAAAGTCTAACCCCGCAGATCAATGGTTGGTACGGTCGGCGGTGGTGTAATTACTGTGGTTCGGAGTATCGAGTGCTCATCGAGATGAACAAGGCGGCGGGCTCCGGCGCAACCGTTTGGTTTCGCCTTCCGACCCGAAACGGATGCTTCTCGCACCCGCATGACATCATGAAGCGCGGATTCGACCTCACTTTGGCGACAGCCTTCCTGCTTGTCTGCTGCGCCTTCCTGATGCTGGTCGCCCTTGCGATCTGGATCGCCGACGGCCGTCCGGTTCTCTACCGCCATCGTCGAATTGGCCGGAACGGAGCTCCGTTCGACTGCCTCAAGTTCCGCACCATGGTGCTGGACGCCGACGCGGCGCTGGCGGCGCACCTCGCGCTCTCGCCGCAGGCCCGCCACGAGTGGGAAACCACCCGCAAGCTCCGCGACGATCCGCGCATCCTCGGCTGGCTCGGCCGCTTCCTGCGGCGATTCAGCCTCGACGAGCTCCCGCAGATCTTCAACGTGCTGCGCGGCGACATGAGCCTGGTCGGACCTCGCCCGATCGTTCGCGACGAACTCTCCCACTACGCCGCGCAGAGCCACTGGTATCTTTCGGTTCGCCCTGGCATCACCGGCCCGTGGCAGGTCAGCGGGAGGAGCGACACCAGCTACGCCACCCGCGTCAGCCTTGACGTGGAGTACGCCAAGACTCCCAGCCTGCGCCGTGACGCCCGCATCATCCTGCAGACGGCTGGCAGTGTTCTGAGCAGCAGGGGCGCCTATTGACCGCGGATCACCGACCGACGGCGGCGCTGGCCTGACCACCTGCGCGTACTGCCGGGCGTGCCGCGCCCGACCGGCGCACCGTCCGGGCGCCTCTTCGGCAACACCCCTGCAAAGAGCGTATTGTGCCCGCGCCGGGCGGCCTCGCCGGCCGCGCCCGCCGCACGCCGGCGGCGCTTCGCCTTCCGAAACCCCGCAGCGCCGCCCTCGGGTTGCGCCCTGCGCCGAGCCGACGCTCCGACGTCGGCGGTGCCGCACCCGGAGATCTTTCTGCCATGGCCTACAGTTCGAAGATTTCAGGCGCTGAACGCGACCTGCCGGACCCACGGCGGCAGCGGCGGCCACGCGCGGGTGGTGCGGGCGCTCAACGAGTGGTGCCGCCTGCTGGGCGGCCAGGGCGGCCATGTGCGCAATGTCCGGGCGCTGAACGAGATCTGCTCGCTTCTCGGCGCGCCGGGCGGCCACTTCCGCGAGATCCGCGCTTTGAGCGCGATCTGTGCCCACCTGGGCGGAACGGTCAGCCACCGCCTGAACCTCGCGGCACTGACCGAGATCGCAGCCCTGGCCGGCCCCGGCGCCGGCTGGGCCGCTGGCCCCGTCCGCCTCTTCGGCGCGGGCGACAGCCGCTTCGCCGATGGCCGCCAGGGAAGCGCCCCCTACAACAGCGGCTATGTCCTCCACCGCTACTCCGCCCTGAACCTCGCCGTCTGGGCGCTCCGCGGCAAGGTCGTTCACGACGCGCGCCGCGACCTCTTCGCCACCAGCGGCTGCACGCTCCAGCAGTGGATCGAGATCCACCTCGCGGGTCTCGTGGCCGCCATCGCCGCAAGCTCCAATCCGGTCGTCCTGCTCCACCTCGGCACGCATAGCCTGCCCTGGGTGGCGCTGACCGATATGCAGGCGCAGGCCACCGAGATCATCGACGCCCTGACCGGCGCCGGCGCGCGGGTGCTCTGGCTTCTCGAGAACCCACGCTCGGGGAGCAGCGCGCTCGGGACCGGGAACGAGCACAAGCGGCTCGACTACAATGCCTGGCTCAGGGCGCAAACCGGCACCCGCGGCGGCACCTTCCTGACGGTCGACTACTTGCCGGACTTTACCAGCGACGGCACCGGCGACGGCGGCGCGGCCCTCCCCGGCTTGCAGCGCGACGATCTGCACGACACCCAGGCCGGGGCCCTCATCAAGGCCGAAGCCGCTCTCGCCCTGCTCGGGACTTTCGCCCCGGTCGCCCGCGAGGAGGAATACACCCGCGCCGCCGATGCCTACGATGCCGTCGCCGATCCGAACGGCAACCGGCTCAGCCCCGCCGACTGGACCGGCGAGGTCCGCAATGCGGCCGACACCGGCGCCGCGACCAGCCTCGCCTGCACCTTTTCAACCGAGACCAGCGGCGGCAGGACCTGGTCGGTGATGCAGCTCGGCGGCAGCGGCGGCGACGGCGAGCAGGCGCGTCTCTACCAGGCGCCCTATGCGACCGGCTACGCCGGCGGCGATACCGTGCGCTTCCGGGTTCGGGTCCGCTGGGAGAACCTCGCGAACGTCCGCGCGGTCAAGGTGATCGTCTTATACTATGGCTCCGGCTTCTTCGGCATCAACACCGGCAGCGCCGGCGCCGGACTCGCCCCCGGCGGCATGCACGAGGAAGTGCTGGAAGGCACCATGGTGCTGAGCGCCGACCCGACCTTCTTCCAGATGAAACTGCTGGTCGAGGCGGACGGCACGGGGCCGGTCTCGGGAGCGGTCCGCTGGGCGGACGCCGAGCTTCGCCGCGTGGACTGAAGGCGGGCCTCAGCCCAACATGCGCTCCACCCGGGTGAGCACGCCCTGCAGCAACGCCGCGGCGCGCTCGGGCGTCTCGGCCTCGGCGTAGCAGCGCAGTTCGGGCGCGTTGCCCGAGAGACGCAGGTGGACGATCTCGCCCGAGGCGAGCGTGATCCGCACGCCATCGAGCGTGTCGGTCGCTACCGGATCGCCTGCAGCGAGCCAGGAGAGCAAAGCCAGGCGGGCATCTCCGGAAGCGGCCAGCGAGTCGAGCAGACGGGCGCACGCGACCGTGTCGACCTCCGCCAGCCGGTCGCTGACCGTGGTGCGGGCAGGGAGATCGGCTGCAAGCTCCGAGAGCGGCCGGCCTTCTCGCGCCATGGCCGCGAGGAGCGCCAGGATCGGGATCATCGCATCGCGTGTAGCCAGCTCTCCCAGTTGCCGTCCTTCCGCCGAGAAAGCGGTTCCGCCGAGAAGAAACCCGCCGTTCGCCTCGTATCCTACGGCGAGCCGGGCGCCATCGTCCTTCAGCCGCGCCATCGCTTCGATCACATGCGGCGAGCCGATCCGCGTGCGCTGCACCCGCGGGAACCACCCCGATCGCTCCAGCGCTGTGCTTACGTTCAGCGGCGCCGCAATCGCGTCTGCTCCGAGAAGGCGCGCCACCAAGGCACCGGTGGCGTCTCCGCGGAGAACCATCCCCGTCTCGTCGGCCACCAGCGGACGGTCGCCGTCCCCGTCAGTCGACACCAGCGCCGCCAGCCGGTGCCGAACGACCCAACCGCGGATTCGCACGGTCTGCGCACTCGAGACGGCCTCGGTGTCGATCGGGACGAAGCTGTCGCTCCGCCCGAGCGGGATGACCTTCGCGTCCAGCGCCTCGAGCGCCCGGCGCAGGTGGTCCCGCCCAGCGGCGCTGTGCTCGTAGAGACCCACCCGCAGTCCGGAGAGGCAGCCAGAACCGAAGAAATTTACCCCTCGCGCCACGTACCGCGTGCCCACACCGGAATCGACCCGAATCGCACCCGTGCCCTGCGCCGGCCTGGGAGAGGCCAGCGCCGCGAGTATCCCGGGCTCGTCGGCCTTGCTGATCTCCGCCCCACCTGGGCGGTAGAACTTCAGCCCGTTGCGGTCGAAGGGAATATGGCTGCCGGTGACCATGACCGCCGCGGCGCCCCGTCGCGCCGCTTCCAGCGCCAGCGCCGGGGTCGGCACCACACCACAACCGACCGCGGTCAGCCCCTCTGCCCGGATCGCCCGGCGGCTGGCGGCGGCGATGCGGGATGAACTCGGGCGCAGATCCCGTCCAACCAGCACCTCTCCCGGCGCGTCGCCCTCCTGCCGAAGATGGACGAGGAAGGCCTGCACATGCACCTCGCAGACCGCGTCGGTCATCTCCGATACGAGGCCGCGGAGGCCGCTCGTCCCGAATTTCACGCCGGAAATCTCTCGCGGGGCGGCTTCACGAGCGACCGAAATCGTCCTCGATCCGTACGATGTCGTCCTCACCGAGGTAGGCTCCGGTCTGGACCTCGACGATCTCCACGGGGATCTTCCCCGGATTCGCCAGCCGGTGCGCGCAGCCCGACGGGAGATAGATCGAACTCGTTTTCATGCACCATCAGCACCTCACCGTCGCGGGTGACCTCGGCGGTGCCGCGCACCACCACCCAGTGCTCGGCGCGATGGTGATGCCACTGCAACGACAGCTTCTTCCCCGGCGCCACCACCAGCCGCTTCACCCGGAAGCGTTCGCCGAGATCCATGGTCTGGTACCAGCCCCAGGGCCGGTGGACGCGGGCGGGTGTGGACGCCTCGGGCGCGCCCTGCGCCTCCAGTTCCGCCACTACCCTGCGCACCTCCTGCGCCCGCTCGATCGGCGCCACCAGCACCGCGTCGGCCGTATCGATCACCGCAAGCCCGCTCACCCCCAGCACGCAGAGAAGCCGCCCGTCCGAACGGAGGTAGCTGTCGGTGACATCGGTCGTATGCACCCTGCCCTCGCGGGCCACGCCTTGCTCGTCGCGCGGGCTGTGCTCCCAGACCGACTTCCAGTCGCCGATGTCCGACCAGCCGAAATCCGCCGCCACCACCGCCGCCTGCGTGGTCCGCTCCATGACTGCGCGGTCGAAGCTGATCTTTGGCGCTGAAAGGAACGCCTCGCCCAGCCGCAGCATCCCGAGATCGTCCTCCGCGTCGTGCAGCGCCTTGCGAACGGCCTCGAGCGCGTCCGGCGCATGCTCCTCGATCTCGCGCAGTCCGGCATCTGCGCGGAAGCAGAACATCCCGGCGTTCCAGAGGCAGCCCTCGGCGATCAGCTCGGCGGCCAGCGCGGCGTCGGGCTTCTCGACGAACCGCGCCACCCGGTGCCCCCCGGACGCGAGAGGCTCGCCCCTGGCGATGTATCCATAGGCGGTGGAAGGAGCCGTGGGCGCGATCCCCAGCGTCACGATCCTGCCCTCTTCGGCCAGTCTGGCGGCGTCCGCAGCAGCGCGGACGAACGCCTGCACGTCGGGAATGAGGTGGTCGGACGGCATGATCATCACGATCGCCGAGGGATCCCGCCGTGCCGCCAGGCAGGCCGCCAGCGTCACAGCTGCCAGCGTATCACGCCCCGCCGGCTCAAGCGCGATCTCGATCTCGGCGCCGGCCTCCTTGGCCTGGTCCGCAATTAGAAAGCGCGAAGGGGCGGCGCTGATGACGATCGGCGCTCCGAAAAGCGTATCCGTCAGCCGGCCCAGCGTCCGCTGGAACGGCGAGGCGCCGCCGAGGATCGGCACATGCTGCTTGGCGAAGTCTTTCCGGGACACCGGCCAGAGCCGCGATCCAGACCCTCCGCAAAGGATGGCGGGAATCACCAAGCCTTGGCGAAAGCTCGGCTCGGTTGTGCGCAAGGAAGCGTAGGACATGTCGGATAGATCCCGCGAAGCTGGTTACCGGTCGGTAAACGCAGCCTACCTTTCGCCGTACTGCAAGAAAAGGTGTCCATCAGGCGTGCCGTAGCACCCTTTCGTCGGGCCCGAAGACATGCAGCCTTCCATCGGCGAAGGCGAGCTCCATCGCCTCGCTCGGACGCACGGCGGCCTGCCCCTTGATCTCGACGGTGACGCTCTGGCCGCCCGGCAATTTCACATAGACGTAGGTCTCGCCGCCGAGCTGCTCTGTGATCTGCACCTCACCCAGCAGTACCCCCTCACCGGGGGGCACCGGGACAAGATGCTCAGGACGGACGCCTACGGTGATGGTGGCGCCCGGCTTCGGCGGGTTGGGGAAGTCCGCACGCAGCCTCTGGCCGTGGTCGAGATCGACCTCGGCGTGATGGCCCTCGACCCGCCCAATCCGCCCCGGCAACAGGTTCATCCGCGGGCTGCCGATGAAGCCCGCGACGAAGACGTTGGCGGGCTTGTTGTACAGTTCGAGCGGCGTGCCCACCTGCTCGATCACTCCCTTGCGCAGCACGACGATCCGGTCCGCCAGCGTCATCGCCTCGACCTGGTCGTGCGTTACGAAGATCATCGTCGCCCCGAGGCGGCGGTGCAGCTTGTTGATCTCGACCCGCATCTGCGTGCGCAGTTCCGCGTCGAGGTTGGAGAGCGGCTCGTCGAAGAGGAAGATTTGCGGCTCGCGCACGATCGCCCGCCCGATCGCCACTCGCTGGCGCTGGCCGCCCGAGAGCTGGCCGGGCCTGCGCTCCAGGAGCTCGCCGATCTGCAGGATCTCCGCCGCGTCGCTGATCTTTCGCTCGATCTCGGCGCGCGGCACGCCCATGGTTTCCAGGCCGAACGACAGGTTCTTGCGCACGCTCATGTGCGGATAGAGCGCGTAGGACTGGAACACCATGGCCAGCTCGCGCTTGGCGGCCGGCACCTCGGTCATGTTCGCGCCGTCGATCAGCACGTCCCCGTCCGAGATCTCCTCGAGTCCCGCGATCATCCGCAGCAGCGTCGACTTCCCGCAGCCGGAGGGCCCGACGAAGACCACGAACTCGCCATTCCCGACCGCGAGATCGACGCCGTGGATCACCTCGACCGAGCCGAAGCGCTTCACGACCTTTCGCAGCTCTAGATCAGCCATGTACGCGCTCGGCCATGGCCGTCTCCTTCATCACATCGAGCCACCCACCATAGAACGGGTGATCCAGCGCCAGCGGCAGCGGAACCGCCCCCCCCGTCATCGCCGAATAGTAGGCCGCCGTCAGCAGTTCCACCGACCGCCGCGCATCGTCCAGCGTCACAGGCAGCGGCCCTCCCGAGATCAGCGCGCCGTGCAACCGGTGGAACTGCCCGACGAACCGCTCGGGTTGCGGCTCGAAGTCCGCGAGCGCCGCCGCGATGCGCTTGGCCGCCGCGGGGTCGTCGTCGGGAAAGGTCCAGGGATCATGGCCGGGATTGTAGGCCGAGAGCCCGCTCTCGGCCACCAGGTCGTCGAAGACGAACCGTAGCCGCGACATCTCCTGCCGCGACCCCAGGCTCACCGACGAGGTCGCGAACGCGCCCGAAGCGAACGCCAGCGACAGGACGCCCATGTCCTCGGTCTCGTTGCCGTTCAGACGCCGCGAGGTCCGCGCATGCACCGACGCGATCGGTCCCATGACCTCGCAGAGGATGTCGTGGATGTGGATGGCGTGCGTGGTCAGGCAGCCCCCCAGCTCGCCGTCGAAGGTGCCCCGCCATGCCGCCTGCCCATAATAGGCAGCCCCGCGATACCAGTGCGTCTCCGCCGTCGCCACCGACGCCGCCGCAGCATACCCCTTGCGCCGTAGATGCGCGAGCTTCTGCAAGCCGTGCCCGAACCGGTACTGGAAGATCGGGCACGTCCGCCCCGCGGATGCCGCCTCGACCGCCGCCACCGCGTCCATCTCGGCCAGGCTCTTGCCCACCGGCTTCTCGATCACCGCATGCTTGCCCGCCGCCAGCACCGCGATCGCCTGCGCCTGGTGCAGCCCGGAGGGCGTGCAGACATCGACCACGTCGACGTCCCGCTCCAGCAGCGCATCGAGGCTCCCCACCACCACCGGGATCTCGAACTTCTCCGCCACCGCGCGCCCGCGCCCCGCATCGATGTCGCAGAGCGCCGCCACCTCGTACATCTCCGGCAGCGCCTGGTAGGCCTCGATATGCGAGGCCCCGATGCCCGACCCGACGACTCCGACCTTGAGCCGGGTCATGGACGCCGACCGCCGACCGGAACCGCGACCCGATGCGCCTCGATCGCCAGCTCCATCGCCAGGAAGCAATGCGCCTGGTCCATCGCCGTCGCGGTCCGGTTCAGGACGTCGTCCCGCAGCCGCCGCCCGTAGTCGAGTTCCACCCCCGAGCAGTCCACGTACTGCGTCCCCTTCCCGTCGGTGAGAAACAGATGGTCGCCTCCGGGCCGCCCCTCGGTGTCCATGTACTTGCGCAGCTCGATATTCCCCCCCGTCCCCATCAGGAACAGCCGCCCGTCGCCCCAGGCCGGCGACCCCGCCGCCGTCATCCAGTCCACCCGGACGAACCCGGTCGCCTTGTCCGACGCCACCACGGCGTGCCCGTAGTCGCACCATCCCTTCCGCTCGGGATTGTCGAAATTCGTCTCCACGCTCGACAGCACCCGCGCCTCTGTTGACCCGGTGAAATGCAGGAACTGCTCGAACTGGTGCGCCGCGATGTCCACCAGGATGTGCCCGCCCCGCGCTGTGTCCCAGAACCACGGCGGCCGCGGGTTGTGGCCGATCCGGTGCGGCCCGAGCCCGATGGTATTCACCACCCGACCGATCGCGCCCTCCGCCACCAGCCGCGACGCCGCCACCGTCGCCTTCTGCAGGAAGTGCTCCGAGTAACAGACCGACCAGATCCGACCGGTGTCCGCCTGCGTCCGCCGCAAGTCGGCCAGCTGCTCCGCCGTGGTACATCCCGGCTTGTCCACCATAACGTCCTTGCCGGCGCGCATGGCGCGCAGAGCCATCCGCGCCCGGTCGCCCGGAATGCCCGCGCCCACCACCATTAGCACCGCCGGGTCGTCGAAGAATCTCGCGCTCGTTCGCCACCCGCCGCGCCTGCGGATAGACCTCGGCGAACGCCGCCGCGAGATCGTCCTCCGGCGCATGGAACGCCGTCAGCCGGCACCCCGCGTCGAGCAGCGCATCGACCTGCCCGTAGATATGACTGTGATTGATGCCGGAGACGGCAAAGTCGAAGGTTTCGGACATTTCTCTCTTGTCTATCGCTTGAGGGCGCTCATCGCGACGCCCCGGATGATCATCCGCTGGAAGGCGAGGAAGACGACGAACACCGGGATCAGCGAGAGAGACGACATGGCAAAGAGCGCGCCATAGAGCAACTCGCCGCCAGATGAGTCGACGAAGGCGCGTAGCGCCAGAGGCACGGTGTAGCTGCGCATGTCGTTGAGGTAGATCAGCGGGCCCAGGAAGTCGTCGTAGGTCCATATGAACGAGAAGATCGCTGCGGTGGCGAGAACCGGGGTGGAGAGCGGCAACATGATCTTCCAGTAGATCCGCCAGGGGCCACAGCCGTCCATGATTGCCGCCTCGTCGATCTCGCGCGGTATGCCGCGGAAGAACTGCACCATCAGGAAAATGAAAAAGGCGTCGACCGCAAGAAACTTCGGCACGATCAGCGGCAGGAACGAGTTCACCCAGCCGAAGTGCAGGAACATCACATACTGCGGCACCAGGGTGACATGGTAGGGCAGCATCAGCGTGCCGAGCATCAGCGCGAACCAGAACTTCTTGAAGCGGAAGTCGAGCCGCGCAAAGGCGAAGGCCGTGAGCGAGCAGGCGGCGAGATTGCCTGCAACCGCTAGGATCGCGATGATGAAGCTGTTGAGGTAGAACGTAGTAAACGAGACCCGGAGCGCGTGCCAACCGTCAATATAGTTTGAAAGAACGATGGACGTCGGCAACAGGCTTGGATTCGAGAAGATCTGGTCTTCGGGTTTCAGAGATTGGAGGACCATCCAGAGCAGCGGGTAGAGCATCACCACCGCCGCCGCCGCCAGCAGGACGTGTCGGAAAATCTGAGTGCGAAGGCCGGTCTTCCGGTTCATCGCGACTCGTCCTCGTAATAGACCCAGTACTTCGAGGTGCCGAAGGCAATCGCAGTGAAGACGGAGATGATTACGAGAAGGATCCACGCGAGAGCAGACGCGTACCCCATTCGAAAGTTCGCGAAGGCCTCGATGTAGAGATAGAGTGAGAAAAAGAGCGTGGAGTCGATCGGCCCTCCGGTACCCCCCGAGACAATGAAGGCCGGTGTGAAGGCCTTGAAGGCGTCGATGGTCTGCAACACCAGATTGAAGAAGATCACCGGGGCCAACAGCGGCAGGGTGATGCGCCAGAACTGCCGCCAGCTACTGGCGCCGTCCATCGATGCCGCCTCGTACAGATCCTGAGGGATCTGCCGCAGGCCGGCCAGAAAGATGATCATCGGCGAGCCGAACTGCCAGACGGCGAGCGCTATCAGCGTGGACAGCGCGTAGTCGGGGTGGGCGATCCAGGCGGGGCCGTGGATGCCGACCAGCGCCAGCATCTGGTTGACAAGGCCTTCGGCGCCGAAGATCTGACGCCAGAGCACGGCGATCGCCACCGACGCGCCGAGGAGCGACGGCAGGTAGAAGGCGGCGCGGTAGAAGCCGAACTCCACGCACACTGCGATCGAGGACCATCGCCAGGCCGAGGGCCGCGGAGAGACGCAGGGGCACCGCCCAGAGGACGTAGGTGAAGGTGACGCCAAGCGCGTTCCAGAACCGTTGGTCGGAACCGAATGCGTACTCGTAGTTGCCGAGCCCGGTCCAGCGCGGCGAGGTCAAAAGGTCGTAGTCCGTAAGGGAAAGGTAGAGCGAGGCCAGCGCCGGGCCGAGTGTGAGACCGAAAAAGCCGATCAGCCAAGGCAGCAGGAAGAGATAGCCGGCCGCGTTCCGACGCAGTCCGCGCCGGAACCGGTCACCGAGGGCGGGCGCCGAGCGCCCGCTTCCGGTTTCCGCGACCGTGGCCATCGTCAGGCGCGCGCGAGAATCGCGACGGCGTTGTCGTAGTACTTCTTGGCGCCGTCCTCGACGCTGTCCTGCTCGAAGGAGATCGCGTCCCACGCCGGACGCAGCGCCCGGTCGAGCTCGCCGGCGTTCTTCGGCGGCGGCGGCGGCAGCGGGCTGACCGAGGTCGCCACGGTGTCGAGATAGTCGATGATCTTCTTCTCGGTGTCCGACAGGTCCGGCAGGATCGCCTCGCGCACCGCCGGGTCGCCGGAGACGCCGCGCTCGATCTGCAGGATCTTGTTGGCGTCGATGTTGGTGATGAAGAAGTTCATCAGGTCCGCGGTCGCCGGCTTGTCCTCAGAGGTCTCAGCCATGGAGAGCAGCATCGAGGGCTTGAGATATTGCCCCGGCTTCCCGTCCGTCTGGTTCGGGATCATGGTGATGTTGATCTCTTCGGGCACCAGCTTCTGATATGCGACGAGCTGGTTGGAGTGGCTGAAGTCGAAGAGCGACTTGCCGGACACGATCATCGAGGTTTCCATCTTGCCGTCGGAGTCCTGGCTCTGGACGTCGGCGGGCGGCGACAGACCCTCGTCCTGGATCATCTTCCAGAAGGCGAAGAACGCTGTCAGGTCGTCGAGGTCATAGGCGAGCTGGCCGTCCTCGTCATAGAGCCCCTTGCCGCGCTGGCGCACCCAGGTCTCCAGAGAAGGCTCGCGGTAGCCCATGTTCGAGGTGAAGTAGGTGCCGGCCGGCAGCTTGTCCTTGACCTCCTTGCCGATGGCGACCCAGTCGTCATTGGTCCAGGTGGCCAGATCCCAGGCGGCGATGCCGAGTTCCTCGACCACCGGCTTCTTGTAGATGTAGCTCATCGAGTTGGCGCCCATCGACACGCCGTAGAGCTTGCCGTCGACCTTGCCTGAGGCGAGCTGGTTCGGGTCGAAGTTCGCAGCGGCGAGCTGCTGGCCGACGAGGTCGTCGAGCGCGGCGAGTTGCTGCCGGCGGGCGTATTCAAAGATGTAGCGGTAGTCCATCTGGATCAGGTCGGGTAGGTTGCGCCCGGCGGCCTGGGTGGCGAGCTTCTGCCAATAGTCGTTCCAGGCGTAGGTCTCCGGCACCACCTCGGTGCTGGTCTCTTTCATGTAAAGGTCGATCACCTCGTTGGTGCGCCGGTCGCGGTCGGGGTTGCCCCACCAGATCAGGCGGACCGTCTCGCCGGCGGCGGCGAAGGCGCCGGTCGAGGCAAACGCCGAGGCGGCCGCGAAGCCCCCGACCAGCCCGCCGAACTCGCGCCGATTGAATCTGCTTGTCATCATGTCCTCCCACGGAGCGGGCCACCGGGGGCCCAGGGTGCTTCGGTTTCTTACGGTCACCTTCTAGACGGCGCCTTCAGGTTCCCAAAGTAACCTCTTGGTTATTTCGCCGCAAGCGGTTTCAGATTCGAAGGTACCCCAGAACCACCTCCACCGCGTGCGCCCGGCGCACCGCCATGCTGGCCTCCTCCATCAACGGCTTCCCGAAGATGACCGACAGCGTGTGGATATTGGACAGGTAGAAATAGCTGACGCCGGCAATCGTGATGTAGAGCTGCACCGGATCGACGCTGGAGCGGAAGAGTCCCCGCTCTCTCCCGCCTGCAGCACCTCCGCGATCTGGGCGACCAGCGGCGAATGCAGCGCGCGCAGTTCCGGCAGCTCGGAGACGAAGGCGCCGCGCTGGATGTTCTCGGTGGCGAGCAGGCGGATGAACCAGGGGTTGGCGCGGAAATGGTCGAAAGTGAAGCCGACCAGCTTCTCCATCGCCTCCGTCGGTGCGAGTTCGCCCAGGTGCAGCGCCGCCTCCCCGGCGCGGATATCGCGGTAGGCCTGCAGCAGCACCTGCGAGTAGAGCTCCTCCTTGTTGCCCACGTAGTGATAGAGCATGCGCTTGTTGGCGCCGGCCCGCTCGGCGATGCGGTCGACGCGCGCGCCGTCGAGCCCATGCTCCACGAACTCCTCGCGGGCCGCGGTCATGATGTCGCGCTTCGCCCGCGCCGGATCTCGCGGCCGCCGCTGCGGCGGCGCTTCGACGAAGTCGTCGCTGGATTCGGTCATCGGTTCACCGAGCGCGTTGACACAAGACAGGAGGAGAAATAGTAACCGAGCTGTTACTTCAATGGCAACGGACTTCCCGTGAGCAGCAACAAGCGGCGGCTGGCCATCGTCGGCACCGGGCATCGCGGCGCCGGCACCTGGGGTCGCGACGTCCCTACCGCCTGCGGCGACGAGGTGGAACTCGTCGGCCTCAGCGACCTCAATCCCGCCCGCCTTGACGTGGTGGCGCGCGAACTCGGCCTTTCTGGCCCGGGCGTCAGCCCTGACCTGGACACCATGCTGGACGCCAGCCGGCCGCACACGCTCATCGTCTGCACACGCGACGACACCCACGCCGACATCATCGTCCACGCGCTCGAACGCGGGATCGACGTGGTCACCGAGAAGCCCATGGCCACCACCGCTGAAGACTGCCGGCGCATCCTCGCGGCGCAAGCCCGCACCGGCCGCCGCGTGGACGTCGCCTTCAACTACCGCTTCGCCCCCACCTCGCGCAAAATCCGCGAGCTCCTTGCCTCCGGTCGCATCGGCGCGGTCTCGTCAGTGGACTTCCACTGGTATCTCGACACCGCGCACGGCGCCGACTACTTCCGCCGCTGGCACGCCTACAAGCGCTATTCCGGCAGCCTCTTCGTCCACAAGGCCACCCACCACTTCGACCTCCTGAACTGGTGGATCGACAGCGACCCGACGCGCGTGTTCGCGCAAGGGTCGCTCCGCCGCTACGGCGCCGCCGGCCCCTTCCGCGGGATCCGCTGCAAGACCTGCGCGCACGCGGCGGAGTGCGACTTCTACCTCGACATCGACAAGAGCCCCTGGCTCGAGATGCTCTACGAGGCCCCCTCCGCCGTCGACGGCTACTTCCGCGACGCCTGCGTCTTCCGCGAGGACATCGACGTCTACGATACGATGACCGCCGCAATCCTCTACGAGAACGGCGTGCAGGTCTGCTACTCCCTCAACACCTTCATGCCCATCGAAGGCTACCACCTCGCCTTCAACGGCACGCAGGGCCGCATCAAGGTCCGTATGTACGAGAAGCAGGCCTTCGAGGCGCCCGAAGACCAAGACGAGATCCTCGTCCTCGGCATTGACCGCTCGGTCGAGCGCATCATCGTCCAGCACGGCCCCGGCGGCCACTTCGGCGGCGACCCGCTGCTGCACAAGAGCCTCTTCGTCCCCGACGCCGGCGACCCCATGGGCCAGCGCGCCGGTGCCCGCGCCGGCGCCATGTCGGTCCTCACCGGCGTCGCCGCCACCCGCAGCGCCGAGACCGGACTGCCGGTGGAGATCGCACCACTGCTCAACGACCGCTGACAAGCGCCGAGAGAGAACGCGGTAGGCCGACGGGGTCCACACCCACCGGGATGCAGCGCCCTGCCCTCGCCCTACCTGCCCCAGTCCAGGCTGCGCATCTCGTGCAGCCGCGAGGCGGTGCGGGCGAACTCGAAGGCGCCCTCCCCCTCCACGTAGAGCGCGTCCGGCTCGGCCGCCGCCGAGCAGATCAGCCGCACCTTCGCCTCGTATAGCGCATCGACAAGCGTCACGAACCGCTTGGCCTCGTTGTTCCGCGCCCGGCTGAGCCGCGGGATGCCGTCGAGGATCAGCACCTCCGCGGCATCGGCAATCGCGAGGTAGTCCGCCGGGCCCAGCGCCGCCCCGCAGAGCCCGTCGAACGACGCCCGCGCCACCCCGTTGCGGAACGCCGGCAGCGTCACCGTCCGCCCCTGCACGCTCAGCGCCAGGGGCACGCCCGGCCCGCGCGCCAGCCGCTCCCAGGCCGCATCCAGCGCCGCCGCCGCCTCCGGCCCCAGCGGCGCGTGATAGACCTCCGCCCCTCTCAGCCGGTCCAGCCGGTGATCGGTGGCGCTCTCCAGCTGGTGCACCTCCAGCCGCTCCTTGATCATCGCGATGAACGGCAGGAAGAGGTTGCGGTTCAGCCCGTCCTTGTAGAGCTCGTCCGGCGCCCGGTTCGAGGTGGTCACCACCACCACGCCCCGCTCGAACAGCCGCTCGAACAGCCGCCCCACCAGCATGGCATCGGTGATGTCGCTGATCTGCATCTCGTCGAAGCAGAGCAGCGTCGCCGCGTCCGCCACCGCATCCGCCACCGGCCGTACCGCATCGCTCGCCCCGTCCGCCCGCGCTCTGGCGATCCCGGCGTGCGTCTCCTGCATGAAGGCATGGAAATGCACCCGCCGCTTCAGGTCCACCGGCGCGGCGGCAAAGAAGAGATCCATCAGCATCGACTTGCCGCGCCCCACCCCGCCGTAGAGGTAGAGCCCCGGCACCGGCTTCTCCTCCAGCCGGTCGCGCCCCCAGCCGAACCGCCCCAGCCCCACCCGCTTCGGCTTGGCCGGGTTGTAGTCCGCCAGCCGCATGGCGAGAAGCTGCAGCTTCTCCACTGCCAGCCGCTGCGCCGGATCGGCGTGGAGCGCTCCCTCGGCCACGCGCCGCCGGTAGAGCGCCATCGGCCCCTCGCTCACCGCCGCTCAGTCCGCGAAGTGCAGGTTGATGCGCCGGTTCTCGCGGCCCTTCTTCTCGATCTTGCCGATCCTGAGCCGCCCGATCTCGGCGGTCGAGCGCACGTGCGTGCCGCCGCATGGCTGCAGGTCGATCGTCTCCGCCCCCTCGCCGATCCGGACGAGCCGCACCCGCCCCTGCCCCACCGGCGGCTTCACCTTCATCGTCTTGACCATCTCCGGCCGCGCCGCCAGTTCCTCCTCGGAGATCCACTCGGCGGCGATGGGCAGCGCCGCCGCCACGAACGCGTTCAGCCGCGCCTCCAGCCCTTCCACGTCCTCCGGCGGCTCCGGCATGTCGAAGTCGAGCCGGCCCTTGTCCTCGCCGATCTGCCCGCCGGTCACTCCGTAGGGCAGCGCGACCGAGAGCAGATGCAGCGCGCTGTGCATCCGCATCAGCCGGTGCCGCCTCTCCCAGTCGAGCCGCAGCCCCACCGCGTCGCCCACCCGCGGCGGTGCCGCATCCTCCGCCAGCAGGTGCAGCACGCGCGCCCGGTCGCCCTCGGGATGCACCGTTCCCTGCACCGTCACCGCCCGCCCGTCGCCCAGCAGCAGATGACCGCTGTCGCCCGGCTGGCCGCCGGAGCTGGCGTAGAAGATCGTCCGGTCGAGCTCCACGCCCACCGGCCCCACGGCGCTCACCACGCCAGCGGCCTCGGCGAGATAGGCATCGTCGCGGAAGAGAAGTTCGGTCATGGCGGGCTCCCGGTTGGCACCGCCTGCCTAGCATCCCCCACCCGCCCGTCAACGGTCGGGGTCGATCACGCGGCGTGATGGACGGCGTCACAGAATACACTTTGACCTTCCGCGGCGCCAAACCGATATGAAGGGCCCTTGCCCGCGAGCCCACCATGACCGCAGTACGCACCCATCTCGTCACGCCGCTTCTCGTCGGCGCCAGCGCCATCCTGCTCGTGGGGTTCGCGGTCCGCGCCAGCTTCGGGGTCTTCCAGATTCCCGTCGCCGAGGATTTCGGCTGGCCGAGGGCCGATTTCTCGCTGGCGATCGCCATCCAGAACCTCGCCTGGGGAATCGGCCAGCCGATCTTCGGGGCCATCGCGGAACGCTATGGCGACCGCAAGGCGATCATCCTCGGGGCGATCCTCTACGCCTTGGGCCTCGTCCTTTCCGCCAACGCGGTGACGCCGGGGGCGCATCAGCTGCTCAACATCCTGATCGGCTTCGGCATTGCCGGCACCGGCTTCGGGGTGATCCTCGCCATCGTCGGCCGCGCCGCGTCGCCGGAGCGACGCTCGCTCACGCTCGGGATCACCACCGGGATCGGTTCCGCCGGCCAGGTGGTCGGGCCGCTCTTGGCCGAGTCGCTGCTGGCGGTGATGCCCTGGAACCAGGTCTTTCTCGTCTTCGCGGCGCTGATCCTCGCGTCGCTGGCTTTCCTGCCGCTGATCCGGGGGCCGGCACGCGACCCGGTCCAGCCAGGCGACGAGAAGATGGGCGCCATCGTCGGGCGGGCGGTGCGCGACCCCTCCTTCATCCTGATCTTCGTGGGCTTCTTCTCCTGCGGCTACCAGCTCGGCTTTCTCACCGCGCATTTCCCCGCGTTCATCGCCGAGGTCTGCTCACCGATCCCGGCCAACGGCGTGCTGGCGAGCCTCGGCATCACCACCACCTCCGCGCTGGGGGCGATGGCGATCGCGGTGATCGGGCTGACCAACATCGGCGGAACGATAGTCGCGGGCATCCTCGGCCAGACCTACCAGAAGAAGTACCTGCTGGCGCAGATCTACCTCGCCCGCACCGTCGTGGCGGCGGCCTTCATCGTGGCGCCGATGACGCCGGCGAGCGTGCTGGTCTTTTCGGTGCTCATGGGATCGCTCTGGCTCGCCACGGTGCCGCTGACCTCGGGCATCGTGGCGCAGATCTGGGGCGCGCGGTACATGGGGACACTCTACGGCCTCGTCTTCTTCAGCCACCAACTCGGCGGGTTCCTCGGGGTCTGGCTGGGCGGCCGGCTCTACGACATCTACGGCAACTACACCCTGGTCTGGTGGGTGGGGGTCGGCGTCGGCGCCTTCTCGGCGCTGGTGCACCTGCCGATCAGGGAGCGGCCGGCGGCCGTGGCGGCGTAGCCACTCCGTCTAGGCGCGTCAGGCCTGGCGGGCCGCTCCGATCGTGCCCGCTTGCGCCGCCTCGGCGGTCATCCAGGCCGCCAGCCGCGCCGTCTCGGCGGCGTCGAGTCGGAGCCCGAGCTTGGTGCGCCGCCAGAGCACGTCCTCCGCCGTCACCGCCCACTCCCGCGTCATCAGCCAGCGAACCTCCCGCTCGGTCAGGCTCCAGCCGAACCGCTCGCCGAGATCCTCGGTCGTCCGCGCGCCGGCCAGCATTGCGGCGGCCTCGGTGCCGTAGCCGCGCACCAGCCGCGCCGCCCAGTCGGCGTCGAGGAAGGGAAAGTCCGCCGACAGGCTCTTGGCCAGCGCAACCCCGCCGTCCACCGGGAAGTCCCCGCCCGGCAGAAGCGCCCGCGCGGTCCACGCCCCGCCCATCCTCGGGAAGACGTCGGCCAGTTTGGCCAGAACAGCCTCGGAGAGCCGCCGGTAGGTCGTGATCTTGCCGCCGAAGACGTTGACCACCGCAGCGCCGCCTTCCTCGCGCAGCTTGATCACGTAGTCCCGCGTCGCCGCCGTGGCCGAGCTTGCCCCGTCGTCGTAGAGAGGCCGCACCCCGGAATAGGTCCAGACGATGTCGTCCGGCCCCACCGACGCCCGGAAATATTCGCCCACCGCGCCAAGCAGATAGTCCCGCTCCGCCAGCGTGCAGACGGCCTCCCCCGGCGGTCCCTCGTGCTCCATGTCGGTGGTGCCGATCAGGGTGAAGTCGCCCTCGTACGGAATGGCGAACACCACCCGCCCATCCGCCTGCTGGAAGATGTAGGCGCGGTCATGGTCGAAGAGCTTGCGCGTTACGATATGGCTGCCACGCACCAGCCTTACCCGCGCCGCGCTCTCGCCGCCGAAGCCCTCGCGGATGACGCTCCCGACCCATGGCCCGCCGGCGTTCACCATCGCCTTCGCCCGCACCTCGCCGCCGCCTTCGAGGTGGAGCCGCCACAGCCCGCCCTCGCGCTCGGCGTGCTCGAAGCGGGTGCGCGTGCGGATCTCGGCGCCCCGCGCCGCCGCGTCACGCGCATTCAGAACCACCAGCCGCGCGTCGTCCACCCAGCAGTCGGAATACTCGAAGCCCTTCGCGTACCCCGGCTTGAGCGGCGCTCCCGCCGCATCCGTACGCAGGTCGAGCGACCGCGTCGCAGGCAGGATCTTCCGCCCCCCGAGATGGTCGTAGATGAAGAGCCCCAGCCGCAGCAGCCAGGCCGGCCGCAGCCCGGCATGATGCGGCAGGACGAAGCGCAGCGGCCGGGCGATGTGCGGCATCGCCACCAGCAGCGTCTCCCGCTCCACCAGCGCCTCGCGCACCAGGCGGAACTCGAAGTATTCGAGATAGCGCAGCCCGCCGTGGAAGAGCTTGGTCGACGCCGAGGAGGTCGCCTGCGCGAGATCCCCCTGCTCCAGCAGCACCACCTTCAGCCCCCGCCCCGCCGCGTCGCGCGCGATGCCGCAGCCGTTCACCCCGCCGCCGATGATCGCGAGATCGAAGCTCACGCGGCACCCTCCGCATCCATCTCGGCAACGGCGATCTCCACCCCCGCCCGCGCGCAGGCCTCGGCGAAGGCCGCCGGCGGCGGCGCATCCGTCACGAAGGCGTGGATATCCGCCACGTCGCAAATCCGCACCGGCGCGCTCCGCTCGAACTTCAGCCGGTCGCAGACAAGGATCGTGCGCCGCGCGTTCTCCACGATGGCGCGCGCCACCGCCACCTCGCGCATGTCGTAGTCCAGAATCGCCCCGTCCTCATCGAGCGCCGAGGCGCCGATCACCGCGTAGTCCGCCTTGAAGCGGTGGATGAAAGCCACCGCCTCGTCGCCCACGATCGCCCCATCGGTCTGCCGCACCACCCCGCCCGTCAGGATCAGCTCCTTCTGCGGCGTCCCCGAAAGTATCCCCACCACATTGAGATTGTTGGTAATCACCACGAGATCGCGCCGCGCAACCAGCGCCCGCGCCACTTCCTCGGTGGTGGTGCCCACGTTCACGATCACCGAGCAGCCGTCCGGGATCATCTCCGCCGCCCGCTCCCCGATCGCCCGTTTTTCCGGCGCGGCCATGCTGCGCCGCGCCGCATAGGCGACGTTGGTCACCCGCGCCGCCGGCACCGCTCCACCATGCACGCGCGCGAGCAGGCCGTTCTGGCTCAAGTCGTTGAGATCGCGCCGGATGGTCTGCGTGGTCACGTCGAACTCGGCGGCGAGGGTGTCCACCTCGACCCGCCCCTGCGCCCGCGCCCGGTGCAGAATTTCGGTTTGCCGATCACTCAGAAACATGCGGAGCCTAGTCCAAAAGGCTGGGAGCACCGAAAATGACAGCTTTCATCTGAAAGTCAAACTTTTCACTTGACCCATTAACCGTTTTCAAATGAACTACGGCGGCGTGATGCCGGCCCACCGGCACGCGGTTCTTAGGGAGGACAAATATGCGCATGCCCCTTTGGTCGGCATCCGCCGTTATCGCGCTCGTGGCGGGCGCGCCTGCGGCCTTCGCGGACATGGCCGCGGCCGAGAAATGGATCAACGACGAGTTTCAGCCGTCGGTGCTCAGCGTCGACGAGCAGAAGGCCGAGATGCAGTGGTTCATCGACGCCGCGGCACCCTTCGCCGGCATGGAGATCAACGTGCTGTCGGAGAGCGTCCCGACGCACACCTACGAATCCACCGTGCTCACCAAGGCCTTCGAAGAGATCACCGGCATCAAGGTGAACCACCAGATCCTCGGCGAGGGCGAAGTGGTGCAGGCGGTCCAGACGCAAATGCAGACGAACCGCAACCTCTACGACGGCTACGTCAACGACAGCGACCTGATCGGCACCCACAGCCGCCTGCAGCAGACCTACAACCTCACCGAGCAGATGGCCGGCGACTGGGCCGACGTGACCTCGCCGACACTGGATCTCGACGACTTCATCGGCATCAGCTTCACCACCGGCCCGGACGGCAACCTCTACCAGCTGCCGGACCAGCAGTTTGCCAACCTCTACTGGTTCCGCAAGGACTGGTTCGACAACCCCGAGTACCAGGCCGCCTTCAAGGAGAAGTTCGGCTACGACCTCGGCGTCCCGGTAAACTGGTCCGCCTACGAGGACATCGCCGATTTCTTCACCAACGACGTGAAGGAGATCGACGGCGTCCAGGTCTTCGGCCACATGGACTACGGCAAGCGCGCCCCCGACCTCGGCTGGCGAATGACCGACGCCTGGCTGTCCATGGCCGGCGCCGGCTCGAAGGGCGAGCCGAACGGCATCCCGATCGACGAATGGGGCATCCGCATGGAAGCGGGCTCCTGCAATCCGGAAGGATCCAAGACCAGCCGCGGCGGCGAAGCCAACGGCCCTGCCGCGGTCTATGCCATCGAGAAATGGGACGAGTGGCTGCGCGAGTACGCGCCTCCCGGTGCGGCGAGCTACGACTTCTACCAGTCGCTGCCGGCGCTTTCCCAGGGCAACGTCGCCCAGCAGATCTTCTGGTACACCGCGTTCCTCGCCGACATGGTCAAGCCGCAGTCCGAGGGCAACAACACCGTCGACGCCGACGGCAACCCGCTCTGGCGCGCCGCCCCCTCGCCGCACGGCCCCTACTGGCAGGAAGGCCAGAAGGTCGGCTACCAGGACGTGGGCTCGTGGACGATCCTGCGGTCGACCCCGGAAGACCGCGCCAAGGCGGCTTGGCTCTACGCCCAGTTCGTCACCTCGAAGACCGTCGACACCCGCAAGAGCCACGTCGGACTGACGTTCATCCGCGACTCCACGATCCGCGGCGAGAGCTTCACCGAACGCGCACCCAAGCTGGGTGGGGTCGTCGAGTTCTACCGCTCGCCTGACCGCGTGCGCTGGTCGCCGACCGGCATCAACGTGCCGGACTATCCGAAGCTCGCTCAGATCTGGTGGCAGCAGATCGGCAACGTGAACTCCGGCTCGGCGACGCCGCAGGAAGCCATGGACGCGCTCGCCCAGGAGATGGACGACACCATGGCCCGTATGCAGGCGGTGGACGAGGCGTCCAACGTCTACGGCGGCTGCGGCCCGCGGCTGAACCCCGAGGTCGACCCGGCCGAATGGCTCGGCAAGCCCGACGGCCCGAAGGCCAAGCTCGAGAACGAGAAGCCCATGGGCGAGACCATCAGCTACGACGACATGGTCAAGATCTGGGCGGAAGCCAGCAACTGATGCGTACCGGCCGCCGGGTTCTCGCCCGGCGGCCGCCCGCCGACCGACGAGGCCGACGCGATGAGCCTTGAGTTGAGACGCGTGACCAAGCGCGTCGGCGCCGAGACCCACCTCTACGAGACGAGCCTGACCCTGATGACCGCAGGGCTTCAACGTGCTGCTCGGCGAAACCGGCGCCGGCAAGACCACGCTGATCAAGCTCATGGCCGGCCTCGATGCCCCCACCTCCGGCCAGATCTACTTCAACGGCAAGGACGTGACCGCGGTGACGCCGCAGCGGCGCAACGTCAGCCTGGTGCATCAGTTCTTCATCAACTACCCCAACCTCACCGTCCGCGAGAACATCGCCTCGCCACTCCGCGTTGCCGGCCTCCCCCGCGCCGAGATCGACCGCCGCGTAGCCGAGACCGCCGACCTCCTCCACCTCACGCCCATGCTCTCCCGCCGCCCGCACGAGCTTTCCGGCGGCCAGCAGCAGCGCACGGCACTCGCCCGCGCCATCGTCAAGGACAGCGACCTCGTGCTGCTCGACGAGCCGCTGGCCAACCTCGACTACAAGCTCCGAGAGGAAATGCGCGACCAGCTCCCCGCCCTCTTCGCCGGCCGCGGCGCCATCGTCGTCTACGCCACCTCCGAGCCCTCCGAGGCGCTGATGCTCGGCGGCCACACCGCCAGCATCGCCCAGGGCCGGGTGACCCAGTTCGGCCCTACCCTGGAGTGCTACCGCGCCCCGGTCGACCTCACCACCGCCCGCGTCTTCTCCGATCCGCCGATCAACGCCGCCCCGATCGAGAAGCGCGGCGGCGAGATCGTGCTGCTCGACCGCGTGCGCTGGGCCGCCTCCGGCGCCGCCGCCGGGATTCCCGACGGGGCGTATACCCTGGCGCTCCGCCCGCACTTCGTCACCCCCCGCCGCGACGGCCCGGACCAGGTGCCGCTGAACGGCGTCGTGCAGATCACCGAGCTCTCCGGCTCCGAGAGCGTGGCGCATTTCACCGTCGGCGACACCACCTGGGTCGCCCAGTCGAACGGCGTTCACCCCTACCGCGTCGGCGATTCCCACGAGTTCTACCTCGACGTCAGCCACGGCCTCTATTTCGCCCGCGATGGGCAGAGGGTCGCCTGATGGCGCGCATTACCCTCAAGGATCTCCGCCACGCCTACACCGCCCACCCGCGCGGTCCCGAGGACTATGCGCTGAAGACCATCGATCTCGAGTGGCAGAACGGCGGCGCCTACGCGCTTCTCGGCCCCTCGGGCTGCGGCAAGACCACGCTGCTCAACATCATCTCCGGCCTCATCATCCCGAGCGAGGGCCAGGTTCTCTTCGACGACCGCGACGTGACCCGCCTCGCCCCCACCGAGCGCAACATCGCCCAGGTCTTCCAGTTCCCGGTCATCTACGACACCATGACCGTCTACGACAACCTGGCCTTCCCGCTGCGCAACCGCGGCGTCGCCCCCGCCGCCGTCGACACCCGCGTCCGCGCCATCGCCGATCTTCTCGAACTCGGCCCCATGCTCTCCCGCCGCGCCTCGGGCCTCTCCCCCGACAACAAGCAGAAGATCTCCATGGGCCGCGGCCTTGTGCGCGAGGACGTCAACGTCATCATGTTCGACGAGCCGCTGACCGTCATCGACCCGCACCTGAAATGGAAGCTCCGCTCCAAGCTCAAGGAGCTGCACCTGCGCGTGGGCGCCACGATGATCTACGTCACCCACGACCAGACCGAGGCGCTCACCTTCGCCGACCAGGTCGTGGTGATGCAGGACGGCCAGGTGGTGCAGGTCGGCTCGCCCGTCGATCTCTTCGAGCGCCCGGCGCACACCTTCGTCGGCCACTTCATCGGCTCGCCGGGGATGAACATCCTGCCCTGCGAGGTGCGCGACGGCGCCGCCTTCCTCGCCGGCCGGCCGGTCGCCACCGCCAACCGCGCCACCGGCCACGGCCGCCCGGAGATCGGCGTCCGCCCCGAGTTCGTCTCCCTCGGCGGCGAAGGCATCCCCGCCGAGGTCACGCGCATCGCCGATGTCGGCCGCCACCGCGTGGTCGAGGCGCTGGCAGACGGCCGCCGCATCAACGCGCTCCTGTCCGAGGACACGCCCGTCGCCACCGGCCCGGCCAATCTCGTCTTCGCGCCGGAGCAGACCCGCATCTACGAGGACGGCTGGCTGGCAGGAGGCGCCGCATGAAGACCGAAAACCAGCGCGCCTGGTTCTTCGTCATCCCGGTCCTCGCGCTCGTCGCCTTCAACGCGCTCATCCCGCTGATGACCGTGGTCAACTACTCGGTGCAGGAGACCTTCGGCAACAACCAGTTCTTCTGGCACGGCGTGGCCTGGTTCCAGGACGTGCTGCGCAGCCCGCGCTTCCACGACGCTCTCGCCCGCCAGCTCCTCTTCACCGGCCTCATCCTCATCATCGAGGTCCCGCTCGGCGTCGCCATCGCGCTGGCCATGCCGCGCTCCGGCCCCTGGGTCTCGGTCTGCCTCGTGCTCATGGCGCTGCCGCTGCTGATCCCCTGGAACGTGGTCGGCGCGATGTGGAACATCTTCGCGCTGCCCGACATCGGCCTCATGGGCTACGGGCTCAACCACTGGCTCGGGATCGACTACAACTACACCCGCGATCCGGTCGCCGCCTGGTTCACCATCATCCTGATGGACGTCTGGCACTGGACCTCGCTCGTCGTGCTCCTCGCCTACGCCGGCCTCGTCTCCATCCCCGACGCCTACTACCAGGCCGCCAAGATCGACGGCGCCAGGCCCTGGGCGGTCTTCCGCTACATCCAGCTCCCGAAGATGAACCGAGTGCTCACCATCGCGGTCCTGCTCCGCTTCATGGACAGCTTCAACATCTACACGGAAGTCTCTGTTCTCACAGGCGGCGGCCCCGGCAACTCCACCACGCTCCTCTCCATCGACCTGGTGAAGATCGCGCTCGGCCAGTTCGACCTCGGCCCGGCGGCGGCGATGTCGCTCATCTACTTCCTCGTCACCCTGCTCGTCTCCTGGGTGTTCTTCACCGTCATGACCCGGGGAGACCAGCAATGAAGGCGCTCCGCCCCCTCGCCGTCATCTTCTACATCCTCTTTCTGATGCTGCCGATCTACTGGCTGGTGGTGATGTCCTTCAAGACCACCAACGAGATCCTCGGCGGCTTCTCCGCCTGGCCGCAGCGCTGGACCGTCGACAGCTACCGCACCATCTTCACCGACCCGACCTGGTACTGGGGCTATTTCAACTCGCTGATCTACGTCAGCATGAACACGGTGATCTCCGTCCTCGCCGCCCTGCCCGCCGCCTACGCCTTCTCGCGCTACCGCTTCCTCGGCGACAAGCACCTCTTCTTCTGGCTGCTGACCAACCGCATGGCGCCCGCCGCGGTCTTCGCCCTGCCCTTCTTCCAGCTCTATTCCGCCGTCGGCCTCTTCGACACCTACCTGGCCGTGGCGCTGGCGCACTGCCTGTTCAACATCCCGCTCGCGGTCTGGATCCTCGAAGGCTTCATGTCCGGCGTGCCCAAGGAACTCGACGAGACCGCCTACGTCGACGGCTATTCCTTCCCGCGCTTCTTCACCACGATCTTCATCCCGAACATCAAGGCCGGCATCGGCGTCGCCGCCTTCTTCTGCTTCATGTTCTCCTGGGTGGAGATGCTGCTCTCCAAGACGCTCACCGCCGTCAACGCCAAGCCCATCGCCGCGGTGATGACGCGCACCGCCTCGACCTCGGGCTACGAGCTCGGCCTCCTCGCCGCGGCGGGGGTACTCACCATCATCCCCGGCGCCTTCGTGATCTACTTCGTGCGCAACTACATCGCCAAGGGCTTCGCCCTGGGACGGGTATGATGCGCCGGCTCCTCCTCCTGCTCGCCCTCCCGCTCATGCCGGCGATGGCCCTCGCCCAGGCCAAGGCTGGCTGGGGCAATGTCGGCAAGCAGGCGGACACCGGCTTCTCCTGGACCAAGCCGCTCTTCGGCGGCTTCTGGATGGCCTGGACCCCGGCGACCCTCGCCTTCTTCGTCTTCATCTTCGGCTGCATCGCGCTCATGGGCCTGCTCGAGTGGCGCAGCCCCGGCGGCGCCCCCCGCCACGGCGTCCTCGGCCTCGACACCACCCGCGGCGACCGGCTGTTTCTCTCGCTCCTCGGCTCGGCCTACATCTTCCTCGCCTGGCTGGCCTTATTCTCGCCGCCGCTCTGGATCCCCCTCGCCATCGCCATCGCCTGGACCGCCTTCTGCTTCTGGAAGGTCTAGCCGAGCGCGAACCCAACGGAGCTGGCGGGGTCAGCTATGCGCCCACGAACTGCCGTCCGAGGGCCCGGCACTGGCGAGCGCGAAGGGCGGATGGCACGGCAAGACCTACTCAGGCCCTGCCGCACCGTTTCCCGACAGTCCAACGGTTGAAGCGCCAGACCCAGATCAGGCCTCCGTCAGCACGCCAGGTTCACCCCCCACAACATCCCAGAACTCCGAGCGTGGATTGGACCGCGGGAAATCAATCGCCGGCACCCGAACGCCGAGGAAGGCACACAGCGGGCCCCACCCCTGCCGCACGTCGAACACAAGAAGCCGGTTCGCGGGAATGATCTCTCGTACCCTTGCATTGTGCGCCCGGTAGGCCGCGATGGCCGAGGACCTGTCGGCATGGTCGCCGAAGACCGGGTCCACCATCGTCTTCTTGATCTCCCGGAACAGCGCGGCAAGATGCGGTGGCAGCGGCACCTGATCCAGCACCGTGTGGAACTTGCCGATGGTCGCCGAGAAACTCTCCCACCACGCATTCTCGTCCCGCTCGGTATGCACCACCTTCGCGTCCGGAAAGGCAATCGAGGCTTCGTGCCAGTAGTGCACGCCCGGCCAGTCCACCTGACTGACGAAACCCTCGTACATCGCGTCCCAGTCGGTCTCTTCTCCCAGCATGGCTGCCAGCCACAGCGCCTGCTGCCGCTCGCTCGCCATGACCTCATACATGTGGTGGCAGGGGCCGAAGCCCAATGTTTCCAATGCCTGCTTCATGGATTTCGTGCCGGTCCGGCCAAAGCCAGACCCGATGATTCGCAACGCCATTTTTGGATTCCCTGTGTCTGCTGTAGTCATTTCATCGCGATGTGAGGCAAGCTTGCGCCCGGAAGTTCCTTCCGTCGAACGAAGAGATTTCATCCGCGATGAACGAAATTGAATTCGACCGGATCGACCTTAACCTGCTCGTCACCTTCGACGTGCTCATGACCGAACGGAACGTTACCCGCGCGGCCGACAAGCTGCACAAGACGCCGTCCGCAATCAGCCATGCCCTGAACCGCCTGCGTGAACAATTGGGCGACCCGCTCCTCGTTCGTGTCGGGGACAGGATGGAACCCAGCCCCTTCGCCCTCCGCCTGATCGAAGACGTGCGCCCCATCTTGCGCGAAATCAAACGGGTCGTGGCCCCCCAGCCCCCCTTCGACCCGTCCAGCGCGACCCACAAATTCTGCCTCGCATTCCCTGATTTTCCCGGCCTGGCAAGCACGATCATCGGTCGCGCACAAGCGCAGGCGCCCGGTGTGCGCTTTGACTGGGCCACGCTCACAAAGGAAACGGTCCGCGCCACACTCGCGGGCGATATCGACCTCGCGATGGTCTATGGCGGCGAAACCCTTCCCGAAGGCATCGAATCCTTCGAAGCTCCCACCGAGACCCGCGCTACATTCCTGCGCCAAGATCACCCCGCCATCCCGACATGGGGCGCCGACGAATGGCTTCGCTGGCCCCATGTCCAGGTGATTAGCGGCAACGCCAGCCGCAGCCCAAGCGATGCCGCCAGCCTCTCCGGCACCACCCAGCGTACAATCGGCGCCCGGATCAGCCACTTTTCCGGCGTGGGCCCTCTTCTCGCTCGCACGAACATGATTGCCACGTTGAACAAGCTCGCGGTCCACGGCGATGTCGTTCCCTTTGGCCTCCGAGCCCTTCCTCCCCCCATTGCCCAAATGCCCTTGCGTGTGCGCTTCATCCGGAGCTTCCGCCTCACGAACCACCCCGCCCACGGCTGGATGCGGCAATTGGCCATCGGTACCTATCTCGAACAGCAGCGCGAGGCTGAAGCAGCGTATTCGTGGACTACCGGCTGATGCCGATCAGTTACGATTTCCGGGGTCGAGTAGCGATCGTCACGGCCGGCTCGAAGGGGATAGGCAAGCGAATTGCCGAGCGGCTGCGCGACGCGCGCGCAGACGTATTCGTGTGGGACCTCGTCCCACCTGCCTTCGAAGGGGTGTCCTACGCAGAGGTGAATGTTTCCGGACGCGGATCCATCACGCGCGGCGTCTCGCAACTCACCGCTGCAGGCCGGTCGGTCCATATTCGGTCAACAACGCGGGTTTCGCCGGCTCCGGCACTCCGGTGCTCCAGTTTGACCCCGACACCTGGCGCCAGATCGTCGAGGTGAACCTCTTCAGCGTCTTCGAGGTTTGCCGACAGGTCGTGCCTCTGATGCAGCAGACCGGCTACGGTCGCGTCGTCAACATGGCTTCGCTTGCCGGCAAAGACGGGACGCCGCTGATGTCCGCCTATGCAGCGGCCAAGGCAGGCGTCATAGCCTTCACCAAGTCGTTCGGCAAAGAGCTGGCCGACACGAACATTCGGGTGAACAGCGTCGCGCCCGCCGCGGTCGAAACCGACATCCTCCGTCAACTATCGCCGGAGGCCGTGCGCCGCATGATTGAAGTCAGCCCGATGAAGCGTTTGGGCACGGTTGAAGAAGTGTCGGACATCGTCCTGTTCCTCTGCTCCGAGGCCTGTTCCTTCAATACTGGCGCATCGTTCGATGTGTCTGGAGGGCGCGCCGTCTACTGACAAGGAAGCTCCCGCCGACGTCCGCTTGGAACGGATTCCGTCGCAAAAGTCGAAAGTGGATAGCGTTCGAGGCAAAAGGCGCCGGCCCCTTCTGTTAACCCCCTGCCAACAAACACCCATATGGATTCCATACGGTTTCCATATGGATTCCATCCCAGGTTTTCCGAACCTTTTCAGCCCGATGCGCCGTTTTCGGCCGGCACTCCCAATTCAGGCCAACGCAGCCGCCAGCCTATCCAGCGTCGCCTTCTCCGCCGCACTCACCTTCTCGCCGCCAAAGCCGAGAAAGCCGCCCTCCGTCCCCGCCTCGGCCACCTTCCCGGCGACCGATTTCAGCCAGTCCTTGAACGCCCCCGCATTCGCCGGCGCCTTTGCCGCAACGATCCCCGCCACCGCCGTGAGCTCGCTCACCGCCGCGTCCACCACCGCCGCAGGCGCCTTGCCCTTGGCCTCCGCCTTGAGCACCCCCCGCGCCATCTCGCGCCCCTCCGAGGTCTCGTAGGCCGCGACGATCTCCCCGATCAGCGCATCGCCCCCCGCCGCCTTGGCCTTGCCCATGGCGCCCGCCACCGCAGCACTTTCCTTCACCGCGCCCCACAGCCCGCCCGGGTCGGCCGCCGTCACTGCGATCCCCGCCAGCATCGGCGCACCCACCACCCGCGCCCATTCCTCGGGCGTAAAGCTGTCCTTGAGACCCACGTTCGTTCTCCCCCCGGAGCCGGCCGATCCGCCTCGGCCGGCGTCGAGGTTAACGCGCCCGACGCGCCCGGCAAAGCGAAAGGAACGCTACTGCAGCGACGCCAGCAACGTGAGCGACGGCTCGCCGGTGACCGGCATCCCCACGCTCGCCTGGTAGCCGGCGATCGCGTCCGTCGTCTTCTTGCCGATCACCCCGTCGGCGCCGCCGGTGTCGAACCCGCGCGCGGTCAGCCGCTGCTGCAGCGCGCGGCGGTCCGAGATGCTCATCCCCTTGGAATCCGGCGGAAAACTCCCCCTCACCGGCGGCCTGCCCGACAGCCGGTCCGACAGGTGCCCGATGCCGATCATGTAGTTCTCGGCGTTGTTGTAGCGCCCGATAACCGCAAAGTTCGGGAACACCATGAACGCCGGCCCACCGGGGCCCATGGGCGCGATGATCGACGCCGGCCCGTAGTCCGGCACCGCCCGCCCATCCATGTCGCGCACCCCCGACCCCGCCCACGCTGAGGCACTCCGCGTCGTGCCCCGCCCCAGCGGCCCGGCGAAACCGTCCGGCAGCCGCACCTCGACGCCCCAGGGCTGCCCGTGCCGCCAGCCCGACTTCGCGAGATAGGCCGCCGCCGAGGCCAGCGCGTCGGTGGGGTCCGCCGACCAGATGTCCCGCCGTCCGTCCCCGTCGAAGTCGACGGCAAAGGCGAGATAGGTCGTCGGGATGAACTGCGTCTGCCCCATGGCCCCGGCCCAGCTCCCGGTCATCCGCGCAGGGCTCACGTCGCCGTTCTGAAGAATCTTCAGCGCCGCGATCAGCTGGCTCTCAAAGAAGCTCCCCCGCCGCCCCTCATAGGCCAGCGTCGCCAGCGCCGACACCACCGGCACATCGCCCTGCCGCTCGCCGTAGAAGCTCTCCATACCCCAGACCGCGGTCACCACCTCCGGCTCGACACCGTAGCGCGCCTCGATCGCCGCAAGCGTGCCGCCATACCGCCCGAGCGCCGCCCGCCCCTTGCCCACCCTCTCGTCGGAGGCCGCGATCGCCAGGTAGTCCTCAAGCGTCCGGGTGAACTCGGTCTGGCTCCGGTCCCGCTCGATCACGCCGGGCAGGAAGCCCGCCTGCGCGAACGCCATATCGAATGTCGCAGCCGAGATCCCCTGCCCCAGCGCCCGCGACCGGAAGCCCGCCACCCAGGCATCGAACCCGGCATTCGGCACCGGCTGCATCGCCGGATCCGGCGCCGGACGCACCGACGCCGACGGACCCGGCCCGCCGCCGCACCCGGCAATCACCGCCGCAGCCGCCAGGAGCCCGAAGGAAACCGCCCTTCGCGTCGCGCGCATCGCCTGTCCTCGCTCTACCTCAACGAGAAGCAAACTCGCGCACCCGGCGGCGGGCGTCAACCGAGCTGCTCACCCGCCGCGACCGGCCGACCGCGCAGGAACTCCGCCGCCCCCTGTGCCCCTCGCCCCGCCCGCTGCAGCGCGAGGATCCGTACCGCGCCGTCACCGCACGCCACCGCCAGCCTGTCGTCCAGCACCTCGCCCGGGATGCCCGCGCCCTCTGCGCGCTCGCTCAGCAGCAGCTTGACCCGCTCGCCACCGATCTCGCACCAGGCGCCCGGAAAGGGCGAGATTCCCCGGATCAGCCGGTCCACCTCGTCCGCCGGCCGCCCCCAGTCGACCCGCGCCTCGGCCTTGTCGATCTTGGCTGCATAGGTGACGCCTTCCTCCGGCTGCGGCGCCGCCACCAGTCCCTCAATTCCGCCCAGCGCCTCGACGATCAACCGCGCGCCGAGCGCCGCCAACTTTGCCTGCAGGCTCCCCGCCGTGTCGTGCGGCCCGATCGGCAGCGCCTCGCGCAGCAGCACCGGCCCGGTATCGAGCCCCGCCTCCATCACCATGATCGAGACTCCGGTCTCCGCGTCCCCGGCCATCACCGCCCGCTGGATCGGTGCCGCCCCCCGCCAGCGCGGCAAGAGCGAGGCGTGGATGTTGAAACACCCGCGCGCCGTCCCGGCCAACACGGTTTTGGGCAGGATCAGCCCGTAGGCCACTACCACCGCGGCCTCCGCGTCCACGGCGGCGAAGCCCTCGCGCTCCATCGTCTCGCGAAAGTTGAGCGGCGTCCGCACCTCGATGCCCAGCGCCTCCGCGCGCACCTGCACCGGGCTCTGCCGCGGCTTCTGCCCGCGTCCGCCAGGCCGCGGCGGCTGGCTGTATACGCAGGCGACCTCGTGTCCCGCCGCCACCGATGCGTCGAGCGCCGGCACGGCAAAGTCAGGCGTCCCCATGAAGATCAGCCGCATGACGCCCCCGGCGCGAGGCTCAAACCCGCGCCTTTTCCCGCTTCAGCTTCTTCATCCGCGAGGTGATCATCGTCCGCTTCACCGCCGAGAGATAGTCGATGAAGAGCTTGCCGCTCAGATGGTCCATCTCGTGCTGGGCGCAGACCGCCCAGCGGTCGCCGAACTCCTGTTCGTGCAACTCCCCGTCGAGCCCCATCCAGCGCACCCGCACCCGCTCAGGGCGGGTTACGTCCTCGTAAACCTCCGGGATCGAGAGGCACCCCTCCTCGCTGGTCTCCGTCTCCTCCGACTTCCAGAGGACCTCCGGATTGATCAGCACCATCGGCTGCGGCGGCTCGTCCTTGCCGGCGCAGTCCATGACGAAGACCCGTTTCATCACCCCAAGCTGCGTCGCGGCAAGCCCGATCCCCGGCGCGTCGTACATGGTCGCCAGCATGTCCGCGGCCAGCGCGCGGATCTCGTCGTCGACCGCCTCGACGCGGGCCGCGGGCTTGCGCAGCCGCGGGTCGGGATGGATCAGGATGGGTCGGATCGCCATTGCGGCGAGATAGGCGATGCCGCCAGCCTTGACAAGCGGGCGGAACGCCTTGAAGCCGCCCGCGCGGGACGCTAGCTCCTGTCCGGTCCAGGCCCGAAGGAAGCCCCATGTTCGACTTCGACGAGATCATCGACCGCCGTGGCACGCATTGCTCCAAGTGGGACCTGATGCAGCCGCTCTACGGCGTCTCGCCGGACGACGGGCTCGCCATGTGGGTCGCAGACATGGACTTCCGCTCCCCTCCCGAGGTCACCGCCGCGGTGGAGGCCGAAGCGGCAAAGAGCGTCTTCGGCTACTTCGGCGACGATCACCGCTACAAGGCCGCCATATGCGGCTGGATGTCCCGCCGCCACGGCTGGGAGGTGGACCCCGCCATGGTGTATACGACCCACGGCATCGTCTCCGGCCTCGCCATCTGCCTGCAGGCCTTCACCGCCCCCGGCGACGGAGTGATCCTCTTCACCCCGGTCTACCACGCCTTTCACCGCATCATTCGCGCGAACGGCCGCGAGATCGTCGAATCGCCGCTCATCCTCCGCGAGGACGGCCGCTACGCCATGGACCTCGAGGCACTGGCCGCGCAGCTCACCGGCCGCGAGCGCATGGTCGTCTTCTGCTCACCGCACAACCCCGGCGGCCGAGTCTGGAGCGCCGAGGAGATCCAGGCGCTGGCCGCCTTCTGCCACAACCACGACCTCCTCCTCGCCTCCGACGAGATCCACCACGACCTCGTCCTCCCCGATAACCACCACATCCCCGTGCCGCTCGCTGCCCCCGAGATCCTCGACCGCCTGTTGATGCTGACCGCGGCCACCAAGACCTTCAACACCGCCGGCACGCTGACCGGCAACGTCATCGTCCCCGACGAGACGCTGCGCCAGCGCTTCGCCGCCGCCCACCTCGCCACGGGCACCTCGCCCAACCGCTTCGGCGCGCTGATGACGACCGCCGCCTACACCCACGGCGATGCCTGGGTCGACGCGCTATGCCGCTACCTCGCCGGCAACGCCGAGGTCTTCGCCGCCGGCATCGCCGCCATCCCCGGCCTCCGGATGATGCCGCTCGACTCCACCTACCTCACCTGGGTCGACTTCTCCGGCACCGGCATGGCGGCCGCCGAGTTCACCGCCCGCGTCGAGAAGGACGCCCGCATCGCCGCCAGCCGCGGCCCCACCTTCGGCATGGGCGGCGAGGCCTACCTCCGCTTCAACATCGGTACCCCCCGCGCCCGCATCACCGAGGCCGTGGCACGCCTGCAGGCCGCGTTCGCCGACCTGCAGTAGCCCGGCCAGCCGCGGAAGTCTTATCCGCGTCCAGCTCTCGGGCGGCGCGGCACGCAACGCAGCTGCGTCGAACTCGTCGCACTGGCGCCCAGCCGACCAGGTGCGGCTCGACTTGGTAACCGTTCATTAAGTACCGCCTGTCAAGAACGGGGCCGAGTGTAGATCGTCGCCTGCAGTTCGATCTGTTCGTGAGCTTTGGATCAAGTCAATCGACGCCTTGTGTACAAGTCACGCGCGCTATTGCCGAAACCGGCATCTCGACAGGTAAAGGCCTCGCATCGTACTGCCCACCGACAGAATAATGGCCACGGACAGCACGCTCGGCATCGTCGCTGGCAAGTACGATGGAGAAACCGCGAATGAACATGACGAACAGCGTGCTGGCTCACAAGGTGAGTCAGAGACGAGTGGCGCGCTCACCGTTGCCCGACAGCGAATTTGTGGGTCAGACCTTTGTGCGGCAGATCGAAAAGGGGCTGAGGCCTCTGGTAAAGTCCAACATCAGCGCAACGATTCTGGACTCCCGTGTCGTCAAGGTTTCGAAGGCACTCCAAGGCGTTTCCGTGCCTGCAATGTTGGGTCTCGTGGAAATCGAGAATGCGAAGTCCCAGGCACTCCTGAATATCGACACGGACCTTGCCTACCACCTGATTGATCTGATGCTCGGCGGGGACCCATCGGTCACTTCGAAGCCGATCCCGCGCACGCTCACCGCCATCGACATGGCGCTTTGCAGTTTCTCGCAAAAGGCCATCCTTGCCGCCTTCGTCGAGGCCCTCGAGGCAAGCTTCGGCCGTCGGTTCGGCAGGAAGGTGAGCCTCATCGATCAGAGGCAGGACATCACGCAAATCCGCTTCGCACCCGAGAATGTGGACGTCCTCGTCTACAACGTGGCGCTCGGCATCGGAGATGCCGCGCGCTCGGGCAACCTGTCCCTCTTCCTGCCACTGGCACTGCTTGACTCAATCCACGCCGTGATGAGGAACGAACTCGCGCCGGTCGAGACCGAGACGACGAGCGACATGTGGAAAACGCACATGCGCCGGGCCGCGTCGTCGGCCCCGGTCGTCGTCAGTGCCGTCCTGCATCGGCAGAAACTGACCATCGCCGATCTGGAGGCCCTGAAGCCCGGCGACATTCTGGAGCTTCCCCCGACCGCCATCGACGATGTCCAACTCCTGATTTCAGCAGTCGCGCGAGAAGTCCGTCTCAATCGCCTCGGGCAAGTTGGGCGCCTACCAGGGCTCAAAGGTGATCAGGATGGCCGGATCGGTTGACGCGCGCGTTCAGGAGCACATCCGCCGCAGTCTTTGATGCGGCGCGAACCTCGGAGCGTTGACGGAACCCGGCGCTAGCCCAGCACCCCCTCCGCCCGAAGCCCCGACAGAATGGCCGCCCCCGCCGGCGCCCCCTGCCGCAGAAAGGCCGCCGGCTTCCCCAGCGGCGCCGGCATCCGCACCCATTCGCCCGGCGCACCCGCCGAGGCCCCGGTCCAGAGATCGACCCAGGCATCGCCCTCGGGAAAGTAGACCTCCACCGCCTCCGCGCCGCGGTCCAGCACCGGCGCCACCAGCAGGTCCGGCCCGAGCAGGAACTGATAGCGCAGCCCCTTCACATTGGCGTCCTGCGGATAGTGCAGGAAGAGATGCCGCGCCACCGGCGCCCCGCTCGCCGCCGCCTCCGCCACCAGCTCCTTGCGGTAAGCCGCCAACCCCTTGTAGACCCTCGCGAACCGCTGCGTGTGCGCCAGCGTCGCCGCGTTGGTGTCGAACTGCGCCGCGATCGCCGGGTCGAGCCCCTCGTGCGTGCGGAAAACCGCCGTGAAGGCGCTGAGCTCCATCCAGCGCATCAGCAGTTCCGGCGTCCGCGCGATCACCGGAACCTGTCGCCCGTCGATGCTCACCTTCGCTGCGACATAGCCGCCGGTGTCGCTGTGCAGCAGGCTGAACCCCGACACCCCGCCCGAGAGCAGCCCCACCACCGCCGTCTTGATCCCGTCGTATTCGTCCCAGGTCTGCAGCTGGTCGCCGAGCCAGAACAGCGTGGCAATGCCGGGGCTCTGCGTGAAGCCCGAGCGATCGAAGAAGGTGATGTCGTCCCCCCGCCCCGCCTCCTCGATCGCCTCGCGGCTCATCCGCGCCCATTCCTCCGGATAGCGGTTGTGCCAGACCAGCGGATCGCCGCCGTCATGCAGTCGAGTGTCGAACATCAGCGCCTCGCCGAAGTCGTTCATCCACCCCGAGGCGCCGGCGCCACCGATCAGCGCGCCCTTGATCACCCCCTTGATCCACTCCCGCGCGCCGGGGTTGCTCAGGTCCACCACCGCCGCGTCGAAGCTGGTGTTGCGGATCAGGAACGGCGTCCCGTCCTCAGTCTCCACCAGGTACCTCTGCGCCAGCGCCTGCTGGTAGAGCTCGTCGTGCCCGGCCTGCCGGCAGAGATAGGGGTTGATGTAGACGAGCATCCGCCCGCCCACCGCCGCGACCTCCGCCGACAGCCCCTGCCAGTCCGGGTAGTAGCCGGTGTCGAGCTTCCAATCCCACCACAGCTGCTTGCCGGCGTCGGTCACCCGCGCCCCGCACCAGTCCTGCAGCCACAGCCCGGCCAGCGGCACCTCTGCGTCCTTCAGCTTCGCGAGCTTGCCCCGCACCACCTCGGTACCGCCCTGCAGCCCGGCGATCATCCCCTGGTGCACCCAGTCCGGCAGTGGCCGCATCCGCCCGGCATAGTCCGTATAGGCGGCGATCAGCTCCAGCGGCGTCGTCCCATGGAGAATCCGCCCGGTCATCACCCCGGACCAGACCTTGACGTCGAACGCGTCGCTCTGCCGCATGTCGAAGGTCGAATATTCCAGGTTCTCCAGGAACAGCGAGCGCAGCCGCGTAGTGATGAAATGCGGCGCCGGGCACTCGGTAACGTACGGGCTGCCCCCGCCATCGCTGGCGAAGAGATCGACCGCGCGCGTGACCCCGCGCCGGCCGCGCCCGATGCCGTGCTCCTGCACCAGGATCGGCAGCAGATTTCCCTTCTGGTTGAAGTAGGTGAGCTGCTGCCCGAAGCCGAAGAACCCCTCCTCGGGGCTCGACCCGAGGCGGAGCAGGATGCGGTTCACCCCCGCGCTCTCGTCCTCCACCCCCACGGTGAAGCGCAGCTGGTTCCCGGCGGACGCCGCAAAGCTCAGGGTGTAGCCGATCTCGCCCGAAGCACCCTGCAGCCGGCCGGACACCGTCAGCCCGTCGGGACCGGGCGTGACGGCCGCGATCGTCGGCCCCCGCCAGTACGCCGCCACATCGTCGCGAATCTCGAACGACCCCTCGGGGATGCCGGTCACCCGGTTGCGGAAGGTGGCGCGTTCGGCGGCAAGGAAGTCGCCGTCGCGGTCTGTCTCCCAGATAACCCGGTCCGGCGCGCTTCCATGAACGACCGCCAGCACCGCGCCGCGCCGCTGCAGGACGAAGTCCCCCACCGTCCAGGAGTTTTCCGGGGCAGGTCCGGCCGTCTGGGCGGAGACGCCCGCGGCCAACCCGGCGCCTGCCAGCGCCGTCGTGCCGGTCACGAGGAACGTCCGCCGCTTCACGTCCTACCCCATCTTGCTGCGCTGCAAAAAAGCCGCGTTGACGCGGCTCCGGCGCATATCCTATCACCGGGCAAGGCACCGGAGCCAATGCCCTTCCGAAAGGCCCGTTCGAAAGGACCTCCCCCCGTGAGCTTCACCATCCCGCCTAGTCCGCCCGCCCGCCCCAACCGCTGCCAGCTCTTCGGCCCGGGCTCGCGCCCCGAGCTCTTCCCCAAGATGGCCGCCTCCGCCGCCGACGTGATCAACCTCGACCTCGAGGACAGCGTCCCGCCCGCCGACAAGCCCGCCGCCCGCGCCAACATCATCAAGGCGATCGGCGAGATCGACTGGGGGGCCAAGACCCTCTCGGTGCGCATCAACGGCCTCGATACCGAGTTCTGGTACCGCGACGTCGTCGACATCCTCGAGCAGGCCGGCGAGCGCATCGACCTGTTCATGATCCCCAAGGTCGGGACCCCCGCCGACCTCTACGCCGTCGATGCCCTCATCACCGCTGTCGAGGCCGCCAGGGGGCGCAGCAAGCGCGTCGGCCTCGAGGTCATCATCGAGACCGCCCTCGGCTTCGCCAACGTCCGCGAGATCGCCGCCGGCTCGCCGCGCCTGCAGGCGATGAGCCTTGGCGCCGCCGACTTCGCCGCCTCCATGGGGATGCAGACCACCGGCATCGGCGGCACCCAGGACGGCTACTACATGCTCCCGCCCAAGGAGGCGGCCGAGCGCCCGCACGTCTACGGCGACCCCTGGCACGGCGTCATCGCCGCAATCGTCGCCGCCTGCCGCGCCAACGGCGTGCTGCCGGTCGACGGCCCCTTCGGCGACTTCTCCGACCCCGACGGCTTCACCGCCCAGGCCCGCCGCTCCGCCACCATGGGCATGGTCGGCAAATGGGCGATCCACCCGGGCCAGGTCGCACTCGCCAACGCCGTCTTCACCCCGCCCGAGGCCAAGGTCGCCGAGGCCCGCGAAATCCTCGCCGCCATGGTCGAGGCGCAGGCCAAGGGCCAGGGCGCCGTCACCTACAAGGGCCGCCTCATCGATCTCGCCTCGGTCCGCCAGGCGCAGGTGATCGTGACGATGGCCGAACTCATCGCCGGCTGAGTGGTCGCCGGGTGATTGCCTTTCCGCCTTTCGACGCCAGCCACATGCACGGCCTGCGCCTGCCTGGGCTGGCGCACCGCGCGCCACGGCGCCTCACGCGAGCGCTCCTCGCCGACACTCCAGGCGTCGCCGCGTGCGGAACCGCTGTGTGCGCCTGCCGGGGGGCAGGCAGGCACAGGCCGTGCGGGCGCACGGCCGGGAATGTGGGCGCCGTCTCGCCTCACCCGAACGCCGGCTGACATGCGCTCCGAGCGCGCCGCCCTCGTCCTCTCGACCGCCGCCGCAGCCCTCCTCGCCGCCGTCGGAATTGCCGCGGCGCTTTTCACCGGCTCCGGCGCCATCCTGCTCGACGGCCTCTTCAACCTCTGTTTCTGCGTGACCGCGCTCTTCACCCTCCGCGTGGCGCGCCTCCTCGCCCGCCCCGACGACGAGCGGTATCCCTTCGGCTACCTCTTCTTCGAGCCGCTCATCAACACGGTGAAGGGCCTGCTCATCCTCGGCGTCTCCGCCTTCGCGCTGGTCGACGCGATCATCGCTCTCGCCCGCGGTGGCCGCGAAGTAGCCTTCGGCCTTGCCGTCCTCTACGCCGCTTCGCCACCGTCGCCTGTCTCGCGGCCGTCTGGGCGCTCCGACGTTCGAAGATGAGCCCGCTGGTCAAGGCCGACATCGACACCTGGACGGTCAACGCGGTGGTCTCGGGCGGTATCCTCGCCGGCTTCCTACTCGCCACCGGCCTGCAGCGCTCGGGGCACGCCGGCGCCGCCCTCTACGTGGACCCGGCGATGGTCGCCCTCGTCGTCCTGCTGTCGATCGCCCTGCCCGTCCGCATGGCCGCAACCGGCCTCCTCGCGCTCCTGAACCGCGCCCCCGACGCGACGGTCGTGGCCGGCATGGAGGCCCTCGCACGCGGGGCGCTCGGCGATCTGCCGATCACCCGCCTGTGGATCCGCGCCATCCAGCCTGGACGGACGGCCTACGTCGTCGTTCACGTCGTGGTGCCTCCCGGCACGGCGCTCGACCTCGCCACCGCCGACCGCCTCCGCGGCGCCATGATCGCCGCCCTCACCGCACGCCACGCGCCGGTGGTGGTCGACATCGTCTTCACCGCCGTCGAGGCCTACGCCGCCCCCACCACCGGCTATACCTGATCCATCATGCATATGGGTGGTGCATGCGTTGTGCATGCGTTGTGCATGCGTTGTGCATGGCCGATATCACGCCCCGACCCGGTTCCGCAGGCCTGCCTTCCGCTCACTCCAGCCGGGTCCACACCTGCCCGCGGCAGGCCACGACCAGCACGCACCCCTCCACCTTCAGCCTCTCCCCGGTCAGCGACATGCGCGACCGATAGGTCTTGTCCTCGTCCGGCGCCCAGATCGTCCCCCCGCTCCAGCGCCCCGGCCCGTCCGGCGCCATCCCTTCGATCAGCTGCCGTCCCACGAGGTTCGTCTTCGCCTCGTGCTGCGCCGCCACCGTCCCGCACAGCGCCTCGCCGCACGGCGCGATCCGCACCTCCAGCCAGGCGCCGGTCTTTCCCGGCTCGGTCCGCCACAACCCCTCCGCCGACTGGGCGGAAGCCGCCCCCGCCCCGATCGCGAGACTGCCGCACAACGTCACGGCCGCCGCGATGATCGTCACTAATCCCTTTGTTATCATTTGCTTACTGAAACCACCGCCCGCGCGACCGTCTCCACCTCGCGCCCTCCGCTGTTGCAATCCCCCGGCCGCCGCTCAATATACGCGCGAGCCGCCGGAGCGCCTAGATGCAGACCTATCTCGACTTCGAAAAGGGCCTCGCCGAGATCGAGGGCAAGGCCGAAGAGCTGCGGACCATGGCCCGCAAGAACGCCGAGACCAACGTGGACGACGAAGCCGCCGCCCTCGACCGCAAGGCCTCGACGCTGCTCGACGACCTCTACCGCTCGCTCGACCCCTGGCGGAAGACCCTGGTCGCGCGCCACCCCGAACGACCGCACTGCCAGGACTATATCGACGCCCTCTTCCGCGAATGGACGCCGCTCGCCGGCGACCGCAACTTCTCCGACGACCACGCCGTCATGGGCGGCCTCGCCCGCTTCAACGACCGCGCGGTCGTCGTGATCGGCCACGAGAAAGGCAACGACACCCGCTCCCGCATCGCCCGCAACTTCGGCATGGCCCGCCCCGAGGGATACCGAAAAGCGATCCGTCTCATGGACCTGGCCGACCGCTTCGCCCTTCCCGTCGTCACGTTGGTCGACACCCCCGGCGCCTATCCCGGCAAGGGCGCCGAAGAGCGCGGCCAGGCCGAGGCCATCGCCCGCTCCACCGAGAAATGCCTGCAGGTCGGCGTTCCCGTCGTCTCCGTCATCATCGGCGAGGGCGGCTCCGGCGGCGCCGTTGCCTTCGCCACCGCCGACCGCATCGCCATGCTCGAGCACTCGATCTACTCGGTGATCTCGCCCGAAGGCTGCGCCTCCATCCTCTGGAAGGACGCCGAGAAGATGAAGGAGGCCGCCGAGGCACTTCGCCTCACCGCTCAGGACCTCCTCGCCCTCGGCGTCATCGACCGCATCGTCCCCGAGCCCAAGGGCGGCGCCCAGCGCGACAAGCCCGAGACCATTGCCCGTGTCGGCACCGCGCTCACCGAACTCCTCGCCGAACTCGACGGCAAGAAACCCGCCGAGCTGCGCAAGGCCCGCCGCCGCAAGTTCCTCGACATGGGCCAGAATTCGCTGGTCGCCTGACGCCTGAGGGTGCCCGCTAGCGCGCCGTCACTCGGCGGAGCAGATCGCCCAGCGTCAGGTCGTGCTCGAACCGCCCGGTCTCGAGAAAGCTCGCCACCTGGGCGATGACGAGCGGGTTGTTCATCAGGAAGGTGTGGGTCACCGGCAGCACGATATGATCGGCCATCCCCGCCACCTTCGTGCTCTCCACCGAGACCGCCCCGTCGTCAGGTCCGGGAATCATCGACGAGAAGAGCGGATTGACCGAGCGGTTCCCCGCGATCACCCCGAGCTCGAAATCGACCGGCCCGAGCCGGGCGGTGATCCCTTCCTCGGTCGTTCCGAGCTCCCGGCCAGCGGGCCCGGTCAGCGTGTCGAAGATCGCAGAGATCCGCGAAGGCGTCCACGACCTCCGATCCCTGGTTCGGCGGCGCCAGCATCACCACGCGCCCCATCTTCTCCGGCCGGTTCAGCCCCAGCCAGCCGCGCGCGAGAATTCCGCCCATGGAGTGGGTGACGAAGTTCACCCGGTCCTCGCCGCACTCGTCGACCGCCGCGCTGACATAGCCCAGCAGGTCCTCGATGGTCATCTCGGTCGAGGGGTAGCCGTTGTTGACCACCCGAAAGCCGGCGGAGGAGAGCATCTCCTCCATGACCAGGAACGAGGATCCGCTGCGGCCCAGGCCGTGCAGCAGCACCACGCATTCCCCCTGTCCGGTCTGCGCAGGGGCAGCAGCCGGAGACAGAAGGACAGCGACGAATACGAGGGCGCGAAGCATGGGCGCAAACTATCGGCTTTCTTCCCGGTGTCCAGCCGGCGCGTCCGCGCCCTCCGCCGTCAGCACACCGTGCGGAACCGCTCCACGCAGGTCGCCAGAACCTCGTCCCCGTCCCGCTTCCACCAGTTCCCGGCCGAAAAAATCTCAACCTCCTGCGGCCCGGAGAAGCCCGCCGCCTCGAACCACCCCCGGATCCGCTTCAGATCCACCACCCCGTCCCCCATCATCCCGCGATCGTTCAGCGGATCCTGCGTCGGCACCAGCCAGTCGCAGATGTGATGCGCCAGAATCTGCCCCGCCCGCCCGGCGCGCGCGAGCTGCGCCTCGAGCTCGGGATCCCACCAGACGTGATAGACGTCGATCGCCGCCCCCACCCCCTCGCCCAATTCGTCAGCGATATCAAGCGCCTGCTTCAGCGTATTCACGCAGGACCGGTCCGCCGCATAGACCGGATGCAGCGGCTCGATCGCCACCGGCACCCCCGCCGCCCGCGCATACGGCAGCATCGCCGCGAGCCCGTCGCGCACCATCTCCCGCGCCGCGCCGATATCCTTCGACCCCGCCGCCAGCCCGCCCACCACCATCACCAGGCAGTCCGCCCCCAGCGCCGCCGCCTCGTCCACCGCGCGCAGGTTGTCCTCGACCGCCCGCGCCCGCTCCTCCGCCGAAGGTGCCGGAAAAAACCCTCCCCGGCAGAGCCCCGTCACCCTAAGCCCGTTCTCCGCCACCAGCCGCGCCGCCCGTTCCAGTCCGATCGCCGCCACCTGGTCCCGCCACGGCGCGATGGCGGTGATCCCGTGCCGCAGGCAGCCCTCGATCGCCTCGGCCATGTCCCACTGCGCTTTCACCGTCGCGAGGTTGATCGACAGACCCTCCACACCACTCATCGCTTCCTCCCCCGCAGCCGACCTGACTGCCGCGCCGAACCCTCGCCGGACCTGCGGGATCGACGCCAACACCATCACGAAGCAGGCGAGCGCCAGGAAGCCCGAGATCGGATCGGCCATGAACCTCAGGAAATTCCCGTCGAACAGCACCATCCCCCGGCGGAACGAGGCGTCGAGCAGCGGCCCGAGCACGATGCCGAGCACCAGCGGCGCCATCGGATAGTTCATCTCCCGAAGCACGAAGCCGGCGATCCCGAAGAACAGCATCACCTGGATATCGAACACCCGCCCGGCGATCGCAAAGGAGCCGATGGTGCAGAGAACGAAGATCACCGGCATGAGCTTCTCACGCGGCACCGACAGCACCTTGAGCAGCGGCCGCGTCAGCAGCAGCCCCAGCACCAGCATCGCCACCGTCGCCATGAACACCATGGCCACCACCTGGAAGACGAAGGCCGGCGCCTCGACCATGATCAGCGGACCCGGCCGCATGCCGTGGATGAACATCGCCGCCAGCAGCACCGCCGCCGGCGCCGACCCCGGCACCGCCAGCGTCAGCAGCGGGATGATCGCCCCCGGCACCGCCGCGTTGTTGCCAGTCTCCGACGCGATCAGTCCCTCCGGCGCCCCCTTGCCGAACTGCTCCCGCTCCGGGCTAGCGCGCTTGGCGGCGGCATAGGACATCCAGGCCCCCATGTCCTCGCCGACGCCCGGTAGCAGACCCATCAGCGTGCCGATGAGCCCCGAGCGCACGATGGTGCGCTTGTACCGCCAGAGCTCGCCCACGCGCGGCAGCACCCGGTCCGAGGCATCGGTCACCGTCTCGTAGATACGCGCCTTCATCACCCCGATGATCTCGGCAAAACCGAAGGCGCCCACCAGCGCCGGCAGCAGCGAGATGCCGCCCGAGAGATCCGTCCAGCCATAGCTGAACCGCTGGTACGCATGGATGCTCTCCTGGCCCACCATCGCGACGAGCAAACCGAGCGCCCCCGAGATCCAGCCCTTGAGCGCATCCCCGGTGGTGGTGAGCTGACCCGAGATCAGCACCCCGAACAGCGCCAGCCAGAAGAACTCCGGCGAGCGGAACGACAGCGCGAACTCGCCCAGCACCGGCGCCACGACGGCGAGCGCCACCATGCCGATCATGCCGCCGAGGAACGACCCCGAGGTCGCCAGCCCCATCGCCCGCCCCGCCTGCCCCGACCGCGCCAGCGGAAACCCGTCCAGCGTCGTCGCCGCACTCGCCGGCGTGCCGGGAATGTTGAGCAGGATCGCCGAGCGCGAGCCGCCGTAGATCGACCCCACGTACATGCAGATCAGCACCAGGATCGCCGACTGCCCCTCCATGTGGAAGGTGAGCGTTGTCAGGAGCGCGATCCCGAGCGTCGCGGTCAGTCCCGGCAGCGCACCCACCGTGATGCCGAGCAGCGTCGCCCAGAAGACGTTGAACAGCGTGACCGGGCTGGTCGAGAAATCGAAGACCGCCGCGAGAAAATATTGGAGACCCTGCACCCGCGCGCCTCAGGGCAGCCTGACGAGGAAGATCGTCTGGAAGATGAAGGGCACGACGAAGGCGGTCACCGCCGCCACCGCGATCGCCACCAGGGCGTGCCGCCGCCAGGCCGGGCGTGCCTCGACCGCCATCAGGTCGAACACGAGAATGAAGGTTAGGGCAAAGACAAAGGTCGCGAGGCCGAACGGCATCCGCCCCACCAGCACGCCCGCGTAGAGCACGCAGAGCCCCACCGCGAGCGCCACCCGCCCCAAGCCGCCCTCGCCCGGCACCTCCACCGCACCGGCCGCCGCACGGCGCGCGGCCAGCGAGCGCCCGAAGAGGATTGCCGCCAGCAGCGTCAGCGCCACCCCCAGCATGCCGGGAACGACGCCCGGCGCCGCCCAGGGCTCGGCCCCGACCTCGGCGAACCGCGGCATCCGCCAGGATTCCACCGCCGTGGCGATGCCGAGCGCCATCAGCACGATCGAGGTGACGAGATCGGCCTTGATCATCGCATGGTCCGGAAGGCCGGGCGCCCGCAGACGCCCGGCCACTTCCTCACGGCCGCGGGATGCCGACCGTCGAGGGGTCGACCGTCGCCTTGCCGCCGTCGAACATCAGCCAGGCGTTGTTCGCCACCGCCGGCGCCACCCGCTTCTGCGCCTCCTCGCCGTAGTAGGGCGCGAAGACCGCGCCCCGCTCGGTGGCATAGGACTTGAGCGCCTCGGAGTTCGCGATCTTCTCCGCCCACACGTTGTCGAGCGCCGCCACCACCTCGCCCGGTGCGTTGCCCGGCACGAAGATGCCAAAGTAGTTCGGCGCCGCCTTGAACTCCGGCACCCACTGGGTGATCGGCGGGATCGGCTCGACGCCCTCGATCTCCAGCGCCGTGTCGTTCAGCACCGCCAGCGCCCGGATCCGCCCGGCCCGGATCATCTCCGCCTGCTCCACCGCCAGCTGCGTCGTCACCTGGGTCTCGCCCGAGACCGTGGCGATCACCGCCGGCCCGCCGCCGTCATAGGTCACGTGCTTGTAGTCGACGCCGGTCAGCGCCCGCACCGTCTCCATCGCCGTGTGCCCCGAGGAGGTGTTGCCCGCCGTCGCCACGGTGATCGCGCCGGGGTCGGCCTTCATCGCCTCGATCAGCTCGCCGAAGTCCTTCCACGGCGCATCGGCGTTCACGCCCACCACCGCCACGTTCGCCACGTCGAGATAGAGGTTCCAGTCCCCGATCGAGGTGTCGAGGAGCCCGGTCACCGCGTAGGTCCCGAGGTCCTGCGCCGCACCCGCGGTCCAGGTCATCCCGCCGTCGTTCGCCTCGAGCGCATTCTTGGTCCCGATCGACCCGGACGCCCCCGGCTGGTTCTCCACCACCACCGTCGCGCCCAGCGCCTGCTCGATCTCGGCCGCGACCACGCGCGTCACCTGGTCGGTCGACCCGCCGGCCGCCCAGGGCACGATCAGAGTGATCGGCCGGTCCGGTGTCCAGGCCTGCGCCGACGCGAGCCCGGCGCTCGCGAGAATGCCGGCAACGGCAAGGGAAATCAGTCGCATTGTCTTCCTCCCAGTCGTTCTGGCCACGGATTGACCCCGCAGCCTTGGTTTGAGCCGTCTCAGGCGATGCCCTGGACGGCCAGGACGCGGCGCATCCGCTCCGCCGCAAGCTCGGGATCGCGCAGCACCCGCGCCTTGTCCGCCAGCCGGAACAGCTCGGCGAGATGCACCAGCGAGCGCGCGCTCTCCTGCCCGCCGACCATGACGAAATGGTCCTGCAGGCCGTTGAGGTAGGCGAGGAACACCACGCCCGTCTTGTAGAACCGCGTCGGCGCCCGGAAGATATGCCGCGACAGCGGCACCGTCGGCTCCAGGATGTCGAAGAACTCGTTCTGCCCGCCCCGCGCCAGCGCCCCCAGCGCCGCCGACGCCGCGGGTGCGATCGCGTCGAAAATCCCCAGCAGCGCGTCCGAATGCCCCTCCGCGTCCCCGGCGATCAGCTCGGCATAGTTGAAGTCGTCGCCGGTATACATCCGCACCCCCGCCGGCAGCCGCCGGCGCATGGCGATCTCCTTCTCCTTCGACAGCAGCGAGACCTTGATCCCGTCCACCTTCGCCGCATGGCCCGCGATCACGTCGAGGCAGGTCTCCATCGCCTCCCAGTGATCCCCCGACCCCCAGTAGCCCTCCAGCGCCGGGTCGAACATCTCGCCCAGCCAGTGAATGATCACCGGCTCCCTCACCTGCCCGAGGATGTGGTCGTAGACCCGCACATAGTCATCCGGCCCCCGCGCCGCCGCCGCCAGCGCCCGGCTCGCCATCAGAATGATCCGCCCGCCCAGGCTCTCGACCGTCTCGATCTGCTCCTCGTAGGCGCGGATCACGTCATCGACGCTCACCTCCGGCCCCGGCGCCAGGTGGTCGGTCCCGGTTCCGCAGCCGATCAGCGCTCCCGGCCGCCCCTTCGCCGCCTCCAGCGCGCGCGCCAGCAATTCCTTCGCCTCCGGCCAACCCAGCCCCATCCCGCGCTGTGCGGTATCCATCGCCTCGGCCACCCCGAGCCCGAGGTCCCAGAGATAGTGCCGGTAGCGGATGGTCGCCTCCCAGTCGATCGCCGGCGTCAGCCACGGATCCCCGTCCGCCAGCGGATCGGCCACTACGTGCGCCGCCGAATAGGCCACCCGGTTGAACGCCCCCTCCGGCTTGCCGAAGGCCAGCGGCGCACCCGTCGTCCAGGCCTCGATCCGCCGGTCCGCCGTCGGAAGGTTCAGCGTCGCCATCTCAGACCTCCAGCGCCGGAACGTCGAGCCAGCGCCGCTCCTTCCAGCTCTCCAGCCCCAGCACCGCCAGCTGCACCCCCTTGGCACCCTCGACCAGCGTGTACCTCCAGGGCGCATCCTCCACGATATGGCGCAGGAACATCTCCCACTGCACCTTGAAGCCGTTGTCGTAGGCCTCGTTGTCCGGCACCTCGTCCCAGGTCTCGTAGAAGTCGATGGTCTGCGGCGTATCCGGGCTCCACACCGGCTTCGGCGTGTTGACCCGATGCTGCGTCCAGCACTTGTGCAGCCCCGCCATCGCCGACCCGTGCGTCCCGTCCACCAGGAAGGTCACCAGGTCGTCCCGCCGCACCCGCGTCGTCCAGGAGGAGTTGATCTGCGCGATCACACCACCCTCCAGCTCGAACGTGGCATAGGCGGCGTCGTCGGCGTCGGCCACGTACTCCCTGCCCGCCTCATCGACGCGCTTCGGAATATGTGTTGCGCCAAGGCAGCTTACCGCCTTCACCTCGCCGAACAGATTATCCAGCACGTAGCGCCAGTGGCAGAGCATGTCGAGGATGATTCCGCCCCCGTCCTTGGCGCGGTAGTTCCACGATGGCCGCTGCGCCGCCTGCCAGTCGCCCTCGAAGACCCAGTAGCCGAACTCGCCCCGGACCGACAGCATCCGCCCGAAAAAGCCGCTGTCGCGCAGCATGGCGAGCTTGCGCAGCCCCGGCAGGAACAGCTTGTCCTGCACCACGCCGTTCTTCACCCCTGCCGACTTCGCCTTCTTCGCCAGCGCCACCGCCACGTCGAGCCGCTCCGAGATCGGCTTCTCGCAGTAGACGTGCTTGCCCGCGTCGATCGCCCGGCCGATGAGCCCGGCGCGCATCTGCGTGGTCCCGGCGTCGAAGAACAGCGTGTCGTCCCGGTTCTCCAGCGCCGCCTCGAGGTCGTCCCCCCAGCGCTCGATGCCGTGCGCCTTCGCCAGCGCCTCGACCTTTGCCTTGTTGCGCCCGATCAGGATCGGATCCGGCATCAGCCGGTCGCCGTTCGCGAGCTGCACCCCGCCCTGGGCGCGGATCGCGCAGATCGAACGGACCAGGTGCTGGTTGAACCCCATGCGCCCGGTCACGCCGTGCATGATCAGGCCGAACTTGCGCGTGGCCATCTCCACTTCCTCCCCCGCCGCAGCGCTTCGGCCGCTCATAACCAGTTGGTTACATCGTGCCGAGCGTGATCCTGCCCGTCAAGCCCCAACGCCAAGTCCGGACGAGGAACACGCCAGGCCATGACCGACCTCCCTTGCCGCCTCGCGCCGGGCACCCCCCTCCACTACTGGCGGGTCTCCGCCATCGCCGAGGAGCGCTACGACATCCCCGACGCCGCCATGTCCGGCGGCATGGATTCCGCCTTCTTCCTCACCCGCGACAAGAACTTCATCCCGCACGAATACCCCTGCCGCACCGCCTTCGCCGCCGCCCACCGCCACCGCCGCCCCGAAGTCCGCGGCACCCCCGCCTTCACTCGAAACTGGCTCCCCTTCGGTGCCCCCTCGCTCGACCTCTCGGGCTTCTGGTTCCGCCCCACCCGCCTCGCCGCCTGGGCCGAAACGTGCATCCTCGCTGACGTCCCCGGCCGCGCGCGTTTCCGCCTCGCCACCTGCGGCGGCGCCGTCCTCTTCGTGAACGGCGCGGAAGCCGGCCATCTCGCCCCCTATGTCCGCAACAAGCAAGCGAGCACCGACATTTCCGCCGATCTCCCCGAAGGCCCCTCCCGGCTCCTCGTCTTCTTCGACGACCTCGCCGAACGCGACACCCGCTTCGCCATCCAGCTCGACTGGATCGACGGCCCCCCCGCCCGCCAGGCCTCCCCCTTCGACGCCCCGCCCGAGGTGGTAGCGGACGTCGAGCACGCCCTGGAGGCCATGCACTTCGAGCATCCTGCTTACGCCGCCGGCGAGGTCGTCCTCACCCTGCCCATCAACCGTCCCGCCCGCGCCGCAATCGTCATCGAGGGGGAAGGCATCCACCCCCGCCACGTCAGCCTGACCCGCAAGGTCGTCTCCGGCCGCATCTCGCTCGGCCCCGCCGATGCGCTTCCCGCCGACTTCCGCCGCCACGTCGTGACGCTCGAAGCCGACGGCTTCGCCGCCTCCCGTGCCCTCGGCCTCGAAATCTCGCGCCCGCAGGGCAGGCCGCGCGCCGACCGCATCGCCGAGGCGCTGGAAACAGTTGCCGCCGCCGGCGAGCCCGACACCATGACCGCCCTCGCCCGTCTCGCCATTGGCCAGCCGGGCGCCGAAACCGAGGCGATGGTCGCCGACTTCCTCGCCCCCATCGCCGATTGCTGGGACTGCGCCGACTTCTTCCTCGTCCCTCTCCTCTGGATCCGCGCCCGCTACGCGCAGGCGCTGTCCCCGTCCCTCCTCGCCGAGATCGACCGCACCATCCTCGGCTACCGCTACTGGCTCGACGAGCCCGGGAACGACGTGCAGTGGTACTTCTCCGAGAACCACGCCCTGCTCTTCCACACCGCCGCCTACCTCGCCGGCCACCTCCTGCCCGACGGTCGCTTCGTCCGTTCAGCCCGCACGGGTGCCGACCAGTCCGCCACCGGCCGCGACCGCGTCCGCGCCTGGCTCGACCACTTCGAGCGCTGGGAGATGTCCGAGTTCAACTCCGCCCCCTACTTCCCCATCGACCTCAAGGGCCTCACCGCGCTGCAGGCCCTCGCCCCCGACCCCGACATCCGCGCCCGCGCCGCCCGCGGCATCGCCCGCCTCATCGAGATCGTCGCCAACTCCGCCCACCAGGGCATCCTCACCGCCGCCCAGGGCCGCTCCTACGAGCACTCCCTCCGTGCCGCCCTTTCACTTGAGCTCTCGGCCATCGCCCGCCTCCTCTGGGGCCACGGCAGCATCGGCGCCCGCGTCCACGCCCTTCCGCAGCTCGCCCTCTGCCTTCGCGACCACGGCCTCGCCCTTCCCGACCTCACCGCCCGCGCCCTGTTGCGGTCCGAACGCGAACAGGAATGGTCGTTCCGCCAGGGTGACAACGGCTTCGCCGCCCTGACCCACACCAAAACCCGCGCCTTCGCCCTCGGCACAGCCGCGACCTACCGCTGGGGCGAATGGGGCTACCAGGAAACCCTCGTCCACGCCCGCCTCGGCACGAACCCGCAGGCGCAGATTCTGGATCAACCACCCAGGCGAGCTCATCCAGTCCGGCTCCGCGCGCCCCTCCTACTGGGGCGGCAGCGCCTCGATCCCACGCGTCCAGCAATACCGCGCCCTCGCCCTCGTCGCCTTCGACGGCACCGAGCCGCAGCCCGACCTCACCCACGCCTGGTTCCCCCGCCCCGCCTTCGACGAAAGCGACGTCGCCGGCCGCGCCGCCTTCGCCCGCTCCGGCGAAGGCCTCGCCGCCCTCATCGCCGACGGCCCCCTCGAAGTGATCGCCGAAGGCCCCAGCGCCCGCTGCGAGCTCCGCCGCGCCGGCCGCCACGGCCGCTGGCTCCTCCGCCTCGGCCAGGGCGAGCTCGCCCCCTTCCGCGCCCGTTTCGCCCGCCTTCTCCCGCGCGACGGCCCGGACGGTCGCATCTTCGTTGACGATCCCGACTACGGTATGGTCGTGTTCGAAGCGGACGGCCGCGTCACCGCCGAGGGCCGCACCCTCGACCCCGCCACCTGGACCCTGGCGGGAACGCGGACCGAGATCCGATAACAACGACAGGGGAGGAACCAGCCATGCGACACACTTCGATCCTGACCGCGGCCCTGCTCGCGGCCACCACCGCGGCACACGCCGGCGACGTCCGGGTGATGTGGTACTCCGACGGCGTCGAGGGCGCCGTGATGGAGGACCTGCTCAACCGATTCATGGCCGAGAACCCCGGCATCAACGTCATCCTCGACAACGTCGCCTACCAGGTGATCCAGGAGCAGCTGCCGATCCAGCTCCAGGCCGGCCAGGGCCCCGACATCGCCCGCGTGACCAACCTCAAGGAGCAGGCCGACCACTGGCTCGACCTCACCCCCTACCTCAAGGACCCCGACACCTGGCGCACCAACTTCGCCGACACCCTCGACTGGATGCGCCCCGACGGCTCCCAGGCCCTCCCCGGCTTCATGACCCAGCTCACGCTGACCGGCGGCTTCGCCAACGCCACCCTCTTCGAGCAGGCCGGCGTGGCACTGCCCGGCGACAGCGCCACCTGGGACGACTGGGTGAACGCCTCGGCCGAGGTCGCCGAGAAGCTCGACCTCCCCGCCGCCTTCGCCATCGACCGCTCCGGCCACCGCATCTCCGGCCCGAACGTGTCCTACGGCGCCAACTACGTCGCCGAGGACGGCAACCCCGCGCCGGTGGACGAGGGCGTGCGCACTTTCGTCGGCAAGCTCGTCGGCTGGACCGAGGAGGGCAAGATGCTCAAGGAGGTCTGGGTCTCCGCCGCCGGCTCCACCTACCGCGCCGCGGCGGAAGACTTCATCAACGCCCAGATCCCCTTCTACTATTCCGGCAGCTGGCAGGTGGCCAACCTCTCCACCAAGATCGGCGACGCCTTCGACTGGGTGGCCACCGGCTCCCCCTGCGGCACCGTCGCCTGCTCCGGCCTGCAGGGCGGCGCCGCGCTCGTGGCGATCAAGTACACCAAGAATCCCGAGGAAGTGGCCCAGGTCATGGAATACCTCGCCAGCGAGCCGGTGGTGAAGGAATTCTCCGAACGCACCCTCTTCCTGCCAGCGCACCAGGGCGTCATCGCCAACGGCGGCATGGCGTTCGCCAGCGACGACCCCCACGTCCAGCCGGCGCTCGAAAAGTTCGTCGCCGCCTCCCAGCTCGTCGCCCCCGCCGCCCAGCTGCTGCCGCCGTGGAAATGGGCCAACGCCTACTATGCCGCACTGGTCACCCGCACCAGCCAGGTCATGGCCGGCGAGCTCTCACTCGACGACGCCTTCACCCGCATGGACCAGGACATCGCCGACCAGGTGACGCAAGCCGGCCAGTAGGTACCGGTCGGCGCAGTGCGCTCCTCACGGTCCCGCCCGATCTGCCCGCCGGCAGATCGGGCCGCGCATGCCCGCCCGGGGCAGGCGCGCTTCACGCGTCAGGGGACGCCATGACCCCAGGCCAGGCCATCACCGCGCCGATCGCGGCCGCCGCCCGCCTCCTCGACCCCCCGCTCCGCGCGCTGCAGCGCCGGACCGGCCAGCGCGGCATGATCGCCTTCTTCCTGCTGCCCAACATGGCGATCTTCGGCGTCTTCGTCCTCTTCCCGATGCTGACCAACTTCGCCTACTCGGTCTCCGGCGGGAACGCCCTCTTCCTCTCCGACCGCTCCTTCGTCGGCGCCCAGCACTACGCCCGCCTGATCGACTGCCAGAACCACCTCGACCCGATGACCTGCCGCGACGACAAGTTCTGGACCGCCGTCTGGAACACCGCCCGCTTCGTGCTCCTGCAGGTCACGCTGATGACCGCCGCGGCCATGGTCACCGCCCTCATCCTCAACCGCGACCTGCGCGCCCGCAGCTTCTGGCGCGCCGTCTTCTTCTTCCCCGTCCTTCTCTCGCCCGTCGTCGTCGGCCTCATCTGGCGCTGGATCCTGCAGCGCCAGGGCCTGCTCAACTGGCTCCTCGACACCCTCGGCTTCGAGACGGTGAACTGGCTGACCGAGCGCAGCACCGCCTTCGCCGCCGCGGTCGGCGTCTCGGTCTGGGCGCACATGGGCTTTTACGCCCTCATCCTTCTCGCCGGCCTGCAGGCGATCCCCAAGGACCTCTACGAAGCCGCCGAGATGGACGGCACCCGCCCCGCCAGGGTCTTCCTCCGCATCACCCTGCCGCTGCTCCTGCCCAACCTCCTCGTCGTCATCGTCCTCGCGCTGATCCGCGCCGTGCAGATCTTCGACGAGGCCTACGTGCTGACCGGCGGCGGCCCGGGCACCTCCACCATGTTCCTCACCCAGTACATCTACGAGATCGGCTTCGCCTCGCTCCTGCGCAATCCCGGCCTCGCCGCCGCCGCCTCGATCCTGATGGGCGCCGTCCTCGTCGTCCTCACCCTCATCCAGCTCGGCCTCGCCCGGCGGAGCGAACGCCGATGATCGCCTTCCTCACCCGCCGCCGCGGCGGCAGCGGCTGGCACTGGACCGACATCGTTACCTGGACCTGGCTCATCGGCGGGCTCCTCGTCGTGTTCGGCCCCGCCCTCTGGCTCGTCGCTTCCTCCTTCAAGTCGCCCCAGCAGCTCGCCCAGTTCCCGCCCACGCTCCTCCCCTACGTCGCCCAGACCGCGAGCGTGAACGGCGAGGAAAAGCCGCTCTACCGCGTCACCTTCGCGGACGGCAGCACCCGCACCCTGGCCGAGCTCCGCCGCGTCGGCATCGTCGCCCAGATGGTCGACCCCGCCGCCCCCGACGAGGTCCACAAGATCCCCATCGCCGACCGCACCCCGGTCCGCTCGATCGGCTTCGCCTGGTCGAACTACACCGAGCCGTTCCTGCACTTCGACTTCGTCACCTACCTGCGCAACTCGGTCTTCGTGACCGCCGCCGCCACCCTCATCACCCTTCTCACCAACTCCATGGCCGCCTTCGCCCTGTCCAAATACGACTTCCGCGGCCGCGGCGCGGTGATGCTGCTGATCGTCGCCACCCTGATGATCCCGCTGTCGGTGATCCTCGTCCCGCTCTACTCGGTCATCTCCGCCCTCGGCCTCTTCAACTCGCTCTGGGGGGTGATCCTGCCCACCGTCGCCACCCCCACCGGCGTCTTCCTGCTCCGCCAGTACATGCTGACCATCCCCGACGAGCTCCTCGACGCCGCCCGCATGGACAAGGCCTCCGAATGGCAGATCTACTGGCGCATCGTCCTGCCGCTGACGGCACCCGCCCTCGCCGTCCTCGCCATCTTCTCCGTGGTCTGGCGCTGGAACGACTTCCTCTGGCCGCTGATCGTGCTCTCCCGCAAGGAACTCTACACCCTGCAGGTCGGCCTCAACACCTACGCCGGCGAGCTCAACGTCCAGTGGCACTACATCCTCGCCATGACCGTCGTGACCATGATCCCGGTGGTGCTCGTCTTCGTCTTCCTGCAACGCTTCATCACGACGGGCATAGCCTCCGCGGGGATCAAATGAGCGCCCAGCCGAACCCTCTTGCCCGTGCCTCGGCACGGGCAGCGGCCGACCCGCCCCCCCGGGGCGGCCGCCGCCCTCATCGCGAGACGGCACCGGAGGACCGCTGATGGCCCGCATTTCCCTCGCCCGCATCCACAAGTCCTTCGGCGCCACGCAGGTCATCCGCGACGTCTCCCTCGAGATCGCCGATGGCGAGCTCGTGGTCTTCGTCGGCCCCTCCGGCTGCGGCAAGTCCACGTTGCTGCGCCTCATCTCCGGCCTCGACCGCCCCACCTCCGGCAACATCGCCATCGACGGCCGCGACGTCACCCGGACCGGCGCCGCCGACCGCGGCCTCGCCATGGTCTTCCAGTCCTACGCGCTCTACCCGCACATGACCGTGCGGCAGAACCTCGCCTTCGGACTGGAGAACACCCGCCTCCCCCGCGCCGAGATCGCGAGCCGCATCGCCGACGCCGCCCGCATGCTCGAGATCGAGCCGCTGCTCGAGCGCCGCCCCGGCCAGCTCTCCGGCGGCCAGCGCCAGCGCACCGCCATCGGCCGCGCCATCGTGCGCAACCCGGTCGCCTTCCTCCTCGACGAGCCGCTCTCCAACCTCGACGCCGAGCTCCGCGTCTCCATGCGCGCCGAACTCGCCAGCCTGCACACCCGCCTCGGCACCACCATGATCTACGTCACCCACGACCAGATCGAGGCGATGACGCTGGCCGACCGCATCGTCGTCCTCCGCGCCGGCCGCGTCGAGCAGGCCGACACCCCGCTCGCCCTCTTCAACCGCCCGGCCAACCGCTTCGTCGCCGGCTTCATCGGCGCCCCGGCGATGAACTTCCTCCCTCATCCCGACGGCACCACCACCGGCATCCGCCCCCAGCACCTCCGCCTCGCCTCTCCCGACACGCCCGACGCCATCGCCGCCGAGGTCAGCCTCGTCGAGGCCCTCGGCACCGAGACCGTCCTCCACGCCACCACGCCCGACGGCCAGCGCCTGCTCGCCGTCCTCCCCGGCCAGGCTGCCCTCCAGCGCGGCACCCCCGTCCACCTCGCCCCCGACCCGACCCATCTGCACCGCTTCGACCGCGAAGGCCGCCGCATCTGACCCCGTACGCGCATCGGTCCGCCTTGCCCGCCCTCTAGTGCTTCGCGCAAACGGTTCGTCCCGCCGGATTTGGCCGTCGACAAATCCGGCCGCGCCCGCCCCCCCAAGGGCGGGCGCGATATCGCGCCCACCGGGGCGGCCACGCCCGGATTGCAGCCCTCCGGTCCAGGCCGCACCCCCCTTCGCCTCCGCGCTCGCGCGCTCCGGCGAACGGCCCGGCCGAAGCCATGCTTCGGCGTGTCGAGCCTTGACCCGCGGGTCAAGGCCCGTTTCGATCGAAAGGCGGCTCCCGGTCCGAAGCGGTCTCTGAAAACCGGCACCCCGTGCGCGCGTCGGTCCGCCTCGCCCGCCCTCTCGTGCTTCGCGCAGACGGTTCGTCCCGCCGGATTTGGCCGTTGACAAATCCGGCCGCGCCCGCCCCCCAAGGGCGGGCGCGATGCGCCCGCCGGGGCGAGCACGCCCGGATTGCAGCCGTCCGGTCCTGGCCGCACCCCTCTTCGCCTCCGCGCTCGCGCTCTCCGGCGAACGGCCCGGCCGAAGCGGTGCTTCGGCTCGTCGGGCCGGGACTCGCGGGCCGAGGCCCGCTTCGGTCGAAAGACGGCTCCCGGCCCAATGCAGCCGCCGATCCGATCGGCGCGCCCGGTTGTGTCCCATGACGTGGTGTAGCTGACGAATGCCACCACGAGCACCGGCGAAGTCCGGGCCGATCAGTCCGCCATGGCTGGCAGGCCGATGGCGGGATCATCGGCGATCGGGGCGATGGTCTCAAGGGTCATGTAGCGGGAGCGCTGGACGGCCCACTCGTCGTTCTGCTCGAGGAGGATGGCGCCGACGAGGCGGGTGATGGCGGCCTCGTTGGGGAAGATGCCGACGACCTCGGTGCGGCGCTTGATCTCGCCGTTGAGCCGCTCGAGCGGGTTTGTGGAGTGCAGCTTTGCCCGGTGCTGCTGGGGAAAGGTCATGTAGGCGAGAACGTCCGGCTCGGCTTCGTCCATCAGCGCGGCGAGCTTCGGCACCTTGGGGCGGAGCTGGTCGGCGACGCGGCGCCATTGCTGTTTCGCGCTGTCGGCATCGTTCTGCGCGAAGGCGGTAGCGACGAAGGCAGAGACGACGCGGCGGCCGCTCTTGCCGGCATGGGCGAGCGCGTTGCGCATGAAGTGGACGCGGAAGCGCTGCCAGCTGGCGCAGAGGATTTTGGCGGTCGCGGCCCTGATGCCCTCGTGGGCATCGGAGATCACGAGCTTGACCCCGCGCAGGCCACGGCGGGCGAGCTTGCGCAGGAAGGCGGTCCAGAAGGGCTCGGCTTCCGAGGGGCCGATGTCCATGCCCAGCACCTCGCGCCGGCCGTCGCTGTTGACGCCGACCGCGACGATCACCGCCACCGAGACGATGCGGCCGTTCTGGCGCACCTTCAGGTAGGTCGCGTCGATCCACAGGTACGGCCAGTCGCCTTCCAGCGGCCGTTCGAGGAACTCCGTCACCCGCTCGTCGATCTCGGTACAGAGCCGGCTCACCTGGCTTTTCGAGATGCCACTCATCCCGAGCGCCTTCACCAGGTCGTCGACCGACCGCGTCGATACGCCGTGGATGTAGGCCTCATGGATCACCGCCGTCAGTGCCTTCTCCGCCATCCGCCGCGGCTCCAGGAAGCCGGGGAAGTACGAGCCCCTCCGCAGCTTCGGGATGCGCAGCTCCACGCTCCCGGCTCGGGTCTCCCACATCCGCTCCCGGTAGCCGTTGCGCTGGACCAGCCGTTCTGGGCTCTTCTCGCCCCAGGCCGCCCCGGTCAGGCCGCCCACCTCCAGCTCCATCAGTCGCTCGGCCGCAAAGCCGATCATCTCGCGCAAGACATCGGCGTCCGGGGTCTTCTCCACCAGCTCGCGCAGGTTCATCATCTCGTCGGTCATCGTGAGGTCTCCGATCAGGTTGGCGTTTGCAAACCCGACCAACACCGACGACCGCGCGATGACCACCGCGTCGCCGCCTGCCTGCCAGCGCGTCAATCCGCGCAGGCAGCCGGCGACGCTACCGTCGAGCTACACCACCACCCGGGACACGACCGGCGCGCAACCTCGCCGCCCGCACCCCGCGGATTTGGCCGTCGACAAATTCGCACGCGCCTGCCCGCCCGGGGGCAGGCGCGAAGAGCGCCAGCCCGGGCACGCGCGCGCGAATTGCCAGCGCCGGGCGAGCGGAGAACCCCTTCGCCTCCGCGCTCGCGCGCTCCGCCGAACGGCCCGGCCGAAGCAGTGCTTCGGCTTGTCGGGCCGCGGACTCGCGGGCCGAGGCCCGCTTCGTCGGACGACCGCTCCTGGCGCAAAGCCGACTTCGCAAGCAAGATCGGCAGGAGCCTGCACGGAGGACGCACCGCCGGCCTTTGCGAGCGCGCGTCCAGGTTACCCTGGCTGCCCTCTTAACACTTCAATCCCGACTCTTTTCCTTGCTACGTGCGATGTACGTGCGATGTACCTGCGATGTACGCCAAGCAAATCGCCGTTAACCCTTGCCCGGTCCCGCAAATCCCGTCACATCACCCGGCTGTCGTAAGCCCAGTGCAACAGCGCCTGCCGCTGCCGCCGCCGGCACCAGATGTCCCCGCGCTCGCAGTTCCGCTCCACCTGGACCACGTGCCGGCGCATCGCCTTCCATCGCCCGATCTGCCGCCCGTCGTCCTCCATCCGCCGCCCCCGCCAGTAGCGGCAGTACCACTGGAACCACCCCCGCGGGTCGTCCGGATGGATCCACCCCTTCGCCCGCCACACCGACAGCGGCTGGCTCGCGTCGACGCCGAAGTAGTTGATCTTGGGGTCTTTCCCCTCGGGCGACAGTTTCGCCGCCTCGAACCAGGCCGCCGGAAACTCCCCCCGGCAGTCGGTCATGTACCTGCCGCCGAACACCCCGAGCCGCAGCAGCTCCGCCGGCGAAAGCTCGGGCCGGAAGCCAGCGTCGAACTCCCGCCCCTCCGCCGCCACCAGCTCGTAGCGGTAGCCTTGCTGCATCCGGTCGTTCACCTCGACCCCGGCCATTCTACCGCAGGCTCTCGCGCAGGAAATCCATCACCGCCCGCCGCATCCCCTCCGTTTCCTGGTGCCCCACCCCCGGCTCCAGGTGCACCCGCAGCGCCTCCCCCGCCCCCACGGCGTCATATGCCGCCCGAAGCCGCGCCAGCGCCGGCCCCACCGCCGCCGGCGGGGTCAGCGAGTCCGCCTCCCCCAGCCCCACGAACTGCGGCCGCGGCGCGATCAGCCCCGCGATCTCGCCGTTCGAGGCCAGGTCCAGCAGCCCGGGCACCGTCAGGTACGGCCCGTGCAGATCATGCGCCCCACTCTCCACCAGCGGCGCGAAGTCGGCAAAACAGCAGAGATGCGCCACCGCCGCCACCCGCGGATCCACCGCCCCCAGCCAGTAGCCGAGCGTCGCCCCCATCGAAAGCCCGTAGACCCCGATCCGCTCCGGATCGGTTCCGGCATCCGCCGCCAGCCAGTCGAGCGCAGACGAAAGCTCCCCCAGCATCTGCCCGGCCAGCGACCGCCCGTACCACAGCGCCGCCTTCGCCGCCGCGCTCTCCTGCGTCCCCGCCCGGCCACCGAAGCAAGGCATGTCGATCGCCAGCACCCGGAACCCTGCCCGCGCCAGCTCCGGCCCGATCGGCCCGTGCAGCGCCTCCCGCCCGTCGAGCACCTCCCGCGCCCCGATGTCGTAGCGGTTGCCATGCGCGTGGATGTAGAGCACCGCGGGCGCCGGCCCGCCGCCCTCCGGCTCGAGGAGATACCCCCCCACCTCCTCGCCCTTGGCCGTGGCGAAGACCACTTCCCGCACCCCGTCCCTGGCCCCGCCCGCCCCGAGAAACGCCAGCGCATGCGATCCGACCTCGAAGCGCCGCGCGAGTTCCGCAGCCAGCATGGTTAACCCCCTTCGGTCCGGCTCATTGACAGGTTTTCCCGCCAAGCCTAACCATTAGACCGCCCGGGGAGGGAAACAAGCGAAGCCTAAAAGGCGGAAACGTTGCCGGTGCTCGGCAACCCATCAGGGCGGAACGCGGCCGACGCCGCGATTGGGAGGAGACACGACATGAATACAGCTCGCTCGCGTGAGCGCCTCTTCGGCGCATTTATATCCGCCGCGATCCTGACCGCTTCGGCAGGCGCGGTGCTGGCCGATCCTGAAATTGCATCCGGTCCGGCTTCCGACCCGGAATGCATGGTACCCTGGGCCGCCGACACCCAGTTCTTCCAGTATCCGAAGAAGGAAGGCCCCTACCGCGTCGCGCTGGCCAACGGCTACATCGCCAACACCTGGCGCATCCAGATGATCCAGACCGCCAAGGCCTATGCCGCACAGCCCGAGGTCGCCGAGAAGCTCGCCGAGTTCAAGGTCGTCTCAACCGGCGAGGACGTGCCGGCGCAGATCTCGGCCATCAACAACTTCATCGACTCGGGCTTCGACGCCATCGTGGTCAACGCGCAGAACCCCACCGCCTTCGGCCCGGTGATCAAGCGCGCCAAGGAGGCGGGCGTGGTCCTCGTCGCCTTCGACAACATCCTCGACACCACCGACGCGATAAATGTCAACGTCGACCAGAAGGGCCTGGGCGAACTCTGGGGTAACTGGCTGGCCAACCACCTGCCCGACGGCGGCAAGATCCTCGAGGTGCGCGGCGTGGCGGGAACCTCGGTGGACACCGACCGCCACAACGGCATCCACGAGGTCTTCGACGCCTCCGGCAAGAACTGGGAGGTCACCGAGGTGATGGGCAAGTGGGACGACCCCACGGCGCAGAAGGCTACCGCCGACGCCATCGCCACTAACGGCCCGTTCGACGGCATCACCGGCCAGGGCGGCGATACCGGCATCGTGCAGGCGATGATGGACGCCAAGCACCCCTGGGTGCCGTTCGGCGGCGAGACCGAGAACGGTTTCCGCAAGTTCTGTGCTGAGTACGCCGCGGACGGCCTGAAATGCTCCTCCGCCGGCACCGGCCCGGCGCAGGTCGCCGTGGCGATCAAGGTGGCGCTCGCCGCCCTCGACGGCCAGGTGGTGCCGCAGTCTGTGCGCCTCCCGACCGCGATCGTAGAGGATCCGAACTTCGTCGAGAACCAGGACTACTACCCCGACCAGTCCGACAACTTCTTCGTCGGCAACTCCTTCCCCACCTGCGGCATCAACTTCACCGCGCAGGAAATCATGGGGCAGACCCAGGGCGATATGTAGGCGCTTGGGGCCGCCGCCGGGCGGCCCCTTCCCCGCGATCCGGATTGACCCTGTGACGACCGAGCCGCTCTTCCGCATGGAAGGCGTATCCAAGCGCTACGGCGGCGTCGTGGCGCTCGCCGAGGCCGAGCTCGTCATCCAGGCCGGCCGTATCCACGCGGTCCTGGGCGAGAACGGTGCCGGCAAGTCCACCCTGATCAAGATCATGTCCGGGGTGGTCCAGCCCGACGGCGGACAGCATGACCATCGACGGCCACGACTGTCGCCTTCCCGACCCCGGCCGCCGCCAGCGACGCCGGCATCGTCTGCGTCTTCCAGGAACTCTCGCTCGATCCCCGACCTCTCGGTTGCCGACAACATCGTCATCCGCAAGCCGCCGACCCGGCTCGGCATGATCGACCGCCGCGCCCAGCGCCGCCTGGCCGAGGAGGCGCTGGCCCGGGCCGGCGCTGCCGATATCCATCCCCTGGCGCTGGTCAAGGATCTGCCGCTCTCCCGCCGCCAGATGGTCGAGATCGCCAAGGCCCTCGCCCAGAAGCCGCGTATCCTCATCCTCGACGAGGCCACCTCGGCGCTGACCGCGGCCGACGTGGAGAAGGTCTTTGACGTGCTCAAGCGCCTCCGCTCCGAGGGCCTGGCGCTCGTCTATATCTCCCACCGGATGCACGAGATCGAGGCGCTGGCGGACGAGTGCACCGTCTTCCGCAACGGCCGCAACGTCGCGACCTACGCTGCCGGCACCCGGTCCGACCAGGAAGTGGTCGAGATGATGATCGGCCGCGAATACAGCCACGTCTTCCCGCCGCGTACGGCGCGCGCCGACCTGCCGGAACCCGTCCTGACCTGCCGGGGCCTGACCTGGACCGATCGGCTCCGCGACATCTCCTTCGAGGTCGGCCGCGGCGAGGTGGTCGGCCTCGGCGGCCTCGATGGCCAGGGCCAGCGCGAACTGCTGCTGGCGCTTTTCGGCGTCCTCCGCGACCTCGACGGCCGGATCGAGGTGGCGGGCCGCGAGGTGAAGATCTCCAGCCCGACCCAGGCGCGCGCGCCGAGCATCGGCATGGCGCTCATCCCCGAGGACCGCAAGACCGAGGGGCTGATGCTGCCGATGACCGTGGGCGAGAACCTCTCCTTCGCCGCGTTCGATCGCATCGCCCCGCATGGCATCGTCAACCGCGCCACCGAGGCGAAGCTCATCGACGAGATGGTCAAGCTCCTAGGCATTCGAACCGCCGGCCCCGACATCCCGGTGGGGGCGCTCTCCGGCGGCAACCAGCAGAAAGTCGTCATCGCCAAGTGGCTGATGAACCGCCCGCGTATAATCCTGCTCAACGACCCCACCCGCGGCATCGATGTCGGCACCAAGCAGGAGATCTACCAGCTCCTGCGCGGCCTCGCCGACGCCGGCGCGGCGATCCTCTTCTACTCCACCGACTACGCCGAGCTGATCGGCTGCTGCGACCGGGTGCTCGTCATGTACGACGGCGCGGTGATCCGCCAACTCGCCGGCCCCGAGATCACCGAGCGGGCGCTGATCGCAAGCGCCCTCAACATCCCCGAGACCGCCGCATGAAAGCCCGCCCATGAAAGACTGGCGCTACTGGCTGACCGAGCAACGCGGCACGCTGATGGCCGTGGGCATCTTCGTCCTGATGTTCGTGATCTACACCTCCAACCACCCCGCCGGCTTCACCCCCAACGTGGTGCAGACCGCCGCCAACAAGGCGACGCTCCTCGCCTTCGTCGCCGTGGCGCAGGCGCTGGTGGTGACGACCGCCGGCATCGACCTCTCCGTCGGCATGATGCTGACGTTGACCAACTGCCTCGCCTCGTGGCTGGTGGTCGGCACCGTACTCGAGACCGGCCTCGGGGTCCTCGCGGTCCTCGGCGCCGGCCTTGCCTGCGGCGCGCTCAACGGGCTCATCGTGATCTACGGACGGCTCCAGCCCATCGTCACCACCATCGCCACAGGCGCCATCTTCTACGGCCTTGCGCTGATGCTGCGTCCCTTCCCCGGCGGTTCCGTCAACGAGGACCTCGCCGACGCGCTGACCGGCCGTGTCTTCGGCGTCGTCCCGGCCAGCCTCGTCGCGCTGGCCGTCGCCGTCCTCGTGATCTGGATCCCCTACCGCCGCTCGGTAGTGGGCCGCGCCGCCTATGCCGCCGGCTCCTCCGAGGTCGCCGCCTACATGTCGGGAATGCCGATCAAGCTCGCCAAGTTCACCGCCTATACCCTGGGCGGCCTCTTCGCCGCCCTCGGCGGGCTCTTTCTCACCTTCTATTCCTACACCGGCGAGGCAGCCTACGCCTCCGGCAACGCCTACACCCTCTATCTCCATCGCCGCTGTCGTCCTCGGCGGCGTCGCCCTCTCCGGCGGACGCGGCAGCGCCATCGGCGCCATCTTCGGCGCGCTCGCCTTCCGCACCATCGGCGACCTTCTCTTCGTCTTCGACTTCGATCCGCTCTGGCAGCCGCTCTTCCAGGGCGTGGTGCTCATGCTCGCTGTCAGCATCGGCGCCTTCGGCCTGATGCGCGTCCGCAATCGCCTGGACTGGTTCGAATGAGCGAGGCCTCGCACCGCGGCTTCCGCAGCCGACTTCCCGGACCGCTGCGCCGCGCCGATCCGGCGGTGCTCATCTCCTTCGGCTGCATCCTGCTGCTGCTGCTCATCGGCAGCATGTATTCGCGGAATTTCCTCAGCTTCGACTACCTGATGCAGCAGCTCAAGGTCGCCTCCTTCCTCGGCGTCATCGCCACCGGCATGATGCTGGTGATCCTGCTCGGCCACATCGACCTCTCGGTGCCCTGGGTGGTCTCCACCGGCGCCATGATGGCCAGCGCCGCGGCCGCCTATGGCCTTATGGGCGAGATCCTCTCCGTCCCCTTCGGCATCCTCTGCGGCGTCGCCATCGGCCTCGTGAACGGCTTCGGGGTCGCCTACCTGCGCATCCCCTCGATGATCGTGACACTCGCCACCAACGCCGTCGCCCAAGGCCTGATGGTCGTCTACACCGGCGGCTTTTCCCCGCAGGACTCCGCCTCTCCGGTCATGCGTTGGCTCGCCACCGGCTTCCTGATCCCGGGCGTGCCCAACTCCGTCCTGGTCTGGATCCTGATCGGCGTCGCCGCCGTCTTCGTCCTCACCCGCACCACCTTCGGCCGCGCCGTCTACGGCATCGGCAACCGCGAGCGCGCAGTCTATCTCTCCGGCGTCAACACCCGCCGGGTCGTGCTCACCGCCTTCGCCATCGCCGGCGGCCTCAGCGCCTTCGGCGGCGTCCTCCTCGCCGGCTATGCCTCGAAGGCCGCCCAGTCCATGGGCGACGCCTACCTCCTGCCCTCCATCGCCGCGGTCGTCCTCGGCGGCACCCACGTCCTCGGTGGCCGCGGCTCCTACCTCGGCACCGTCGCCGGCGTCATCCTCATCACGCTCCTGCAGTCGATCCTCTCGGTCATGCAGATCGAGGAGGCCGGCCGCCAGCTCATCTATGGCGCGGTGATCGTGGTGATGCTGCTGCTCTACGGCCGCCAGCCCGCCAGCTAGATCCCGGCCAGATCAGCGCGTGCTCTTGGCCGCGCCGCACGCTATAGTCGCGCAAACCCGTCAGAAGGGTGAACTGGTCAGGTGCCCCGGAGCGATCTTCCAGCTGATCGCTCGATTCTGTCTGCCGCGACGCAGGAGCTCCGGCGGCTGATCGAGGACACAGCCGTGCGCATACCGCTGCACGAGGGCCAAGTTCTGTTCCGCGAGGGCGAGCCGGGCGACTCGCTCTATGTCATCGACAAGGGCGAGATCGAGATCGCCGTGCATTCCCTCGACGGCCGCAAGCTCGCCCTCGACATCCAGCGCGACGGCGAGGTCTTCGGCGAGATCGCCCTCTTCGGCGGCGACCGCACCGCCACCGCGACGGCACTGACCGACAGCGTACTGCGTCGGATCCGGCGTGCCGACGTGCTGGCGGCGCTGCGCCACCGCCCCGAGCTGGCGCTGGAGTTCATCGACATCCTGTGCGACCGGCTGCGCGCGCTGAGCGGCAAGCTGGAGGAACGGACCTTCCTGCCGGTCCCGGTGCGGCTGGCCAGCCGGCTCCTCTACCTCGACGGCAAGGTCGGCCGCACAGTCGGCGAGGTTGCGGTCTCGCAGGCGGATCTGGCCGACTTCGTGGGCGCCACGCGCGAGGCCATAGCAAAGACGCTGGCGGTCTGGCGCAACCGCAACTGGGTGTCCATCTCGCGCGGCTCGGTTCACATTCTCGACCGCGCGCAGCTTGAGGGGATCGCCGCGAGCTTCCGCGAATAGCCCCGCTGTGTAACCCGTTTCACAGACCAGCCGCCGCGAATCGGCGATTGTCCCTTCACTCGCCGGAACCTGAATTACCAGGCCACCCGGCGGGAAAGCATACCCACAGCAGTCCAGAAAGGAGAAGACGCATGACCCGTTATTCGACGTTCTTCGGGGTCGTCAGCGCGCTTGCCTTCGGCATCGCCGTCCCCGCCTTCGCCGACTCCCAGCTCGCCGCCAGCGCCGGGCTCACGGCCGACGAGGCTGCGACGATGTCGCTGACCGAGATCGCCGCGGTGAAGTTCAACCGCGAAACCCGCGCCGACGACCAGCAGACGTGTCAAGCACGCCTCCGGCGCGACCATGGCTTCCCGGTCGACGCCTGCCAGCGGCTCGAGCCACAGCCAGCTGGCGGCCAATGCCGGCCTGTCTCCCGCCGAAGCGGAAGGCATGACCCTGACCGAGATCGCGGCGGTGAAGTTCAACCATGAAACCCGCGGCGACGACCAGCAGACGGTCAAGCATGTCTCGGGTGTCACCATCGCCTCGCGCTCGGTCGGCAGCCCCAGCCAGGCCTTCGCCCAGCTGATCGCCAGCGCCGGCCTTTCGCCCTACAAGGCGGACGGCATGTCGCTGACCGAAATCGCGGCCTACAAGTTCGACCGCGACGTCAGCGGCGCCGATCGGCAGACCAACAGCCGCTAAGGCTTACCAGTCTGCTTCATCAAAAGGCGAGCAGTCAGGAGCGGGGCCCAAGGGCCCCGCTCCGCGTTTCCGCGCCGATCCCGTGCGTCAGCAGCAGGTGAACGGATAGGCCCCCCCTCGCTGGTCGAGAGCGGTGTGATGGAGCGCCACCCCGAGCTGCGTTCCGCCTTCCTGGAGCCGGCTGCGGCAGGATGGTCAACTGGCTCTGGCGCCTCGATGCCGTCGAATACGCCAACCTCGCCGACGACGTCGCCGCCGCCGTCTCCCTCAGCGGCGAGCGCCTTGGCCGGCATTCTCGGCGAGAACGCACGGGCGTTTCTGCGGCTGAGCTGAGGCGGGGGGGCGGGGTCGACCGGGACTGGTGCTGCCGCAGAGATTTGAACTCTGGACCTCGTCCTTACCAAGGACGCGCTCTACCCCTGAGCTACGGCAGCGACTCGGGTCTGGATCCGCTCCATAGAGGAGCCTTCCGCGATCTTCAACGCCATTCCGCCCCGCGCCGGCGGCCCGAAACGCCGCACGCCCCGGGGTCTTGCCGCGGCCGCGGCGAGGCCTCGGGAGCCGCGCGGGCGTTCTGGACCCACCGCTTCCCTTGCGGTAGAGAGACGGCATGCCCGAGAGGACCGATCCCCCGAAGGCCCGGAAGGCGCCGAAAGACGAGCAGAAGGCCGACCGCCTCGCCGCCGCGCTCCGCGCCAACCTCGCCCGGCGCAAGGCGCAGAAGCGGGCGCGCGACACCGCCGCGGCAGGCGACAAGGAACAAGGATAACAGGCACACCCATGGACAGCATCCTCGTGCACGGCGGCCAGCGGCTGCAGGGCGCCATCCCGATATCCGGCGCCAAGAACGCCTGCCTCACGCTGATGCCGGCGGCGCTTCTCACCGACGAGCCGGTGACGCTGACCAATGCCCCGCGGCTCTCGGACATCCGCACCATGACCACGCTGCTCGAATCCCTCGGCTGCGAGGTGGCGAGCCTGCAGCAGGGGCGCGTGCTGGTGATCGGCACCCAGTCGATCTCGAACCACCGCGCCGACTACGAGATCGTGCGCAAGATGCGCGCCTCGATCCTCGTGCTCGGGCCGATGCTGGCGCGCGACGGCCATGCCGTCGTCTCGCTTCCCGGCGGCTGCGCCATCGGCGCGCGCCCGGTGGATCTCCACCTCAGGGGCCTCGAGGCCCTCGGCGCCAAGCTCGACCTTCGCGACGGCTACGTGCACGCCTCGGCGCCGAGCGGGCTCAAGGGCGCCGTCTTCGAGTTCCCGCTGGTCTCGGTCGGCGCCACCGAGAACATGCTCATGGCCGCAACCCTCGCCCGCGGCACCAGCGTGCTGAAGAACGCCGCGCGCGAGCCCGAGATCGTCGACCTCGCCCAGTGCCTGCGCCGCATGGGCGCCGAGATCAGCGGCGAGGGCACGCCGACGATCGAGGTGCGCGGGGTCGATCGCCTGCACGGCGCCACCCACCCCGTCGTCGCCGACCGGATCGAGCTCGGCACCTACATGCTCGCCCCCGCCATCGCCGGCGGCGAGGTCGAGCTCACCGGCGGCCGGCGCGAGCTGGTCGCCGCCTTCGCCGACAAGCTGGAGGAGGCCGGCATCGAGGTCGGCAACACCAACTCCGGCCTCAAGGTCAGCCGCGCCAACGGCCACGTCCGCGCCGTCGACGTGGCGACCGCCCCCTTCCCCGGCTTCCCCACCGACCTGCAGGCGCAGATGATGGCGCTGCTCAGCCTCGCCGACGGCGTGAGCCATCTCGAGGAGCGCATCTTCGAGAACCGCTTCATGCACGCGCCCGAGCTGATCCGCATGGGCGCGCATATCGAGGTGCACGGCGGCACCGCGACCGTCACCGGCGTCGACAAGCTCCGCGGCGCGCCGGTGATGGCCACCGATCTCCGCGCCAGCGTCAGCCTGATCCTCGCCGGCCTCGCCGCCGAGGGCGAGACCCGCGTCGCCCGCGTCTACCACCTCGACCGCGGCTACGAGCGGGTCGAGGAGAAGCTCTCCGCCTGCGGCGCCCGGATCGAGCGGCTGCACGCCGCATGACCGGGCCCGCCCAGGAGGACGCCCGCTTCGAGGACGGCGCCGAGCAGCCCCTGCGCCTGCGCGCCGAGACGCCCGAGGATCTCGCGGTCATGTCCGCGCTGCTGCAGGATGCGGTGGCGCAGACCTCCGAGATCGCCTGGGCGCGCAAGCACCGGCGTTTCTCCCTGCTGCTCAACCGCTTCCGCTGGGAGGACGTGCCCGCCGCCGAGCGGCAGAGCCGGCCGTTCGAACGGGTGCGGGCGATCCTCGCCGTCGACAGTGTGCTGCAGGCGCGGACCAGCGGTGTCGATCCGCGCGACCGGGAACTGGTGCTGGAGCTCCTCGCACTGACCTTCGAGGCCGCCGAGGACGGCGCGGGGACGCTGAGGCTGATCCTGGCGGGCGACGGCGAGATCGCGCTCGACGTGGAATGCCTCGACGTGCGGCTCGCCGACGTCACCCGGCCCTACATCGCCCGCAGCCGGCCGCAACATCCCGCGTGATGTTCGCGGGCTTCGCCGACGAGCGCATCACGGTCGGGGACGGCATCACCATCCGCGCCCGCATCGGCGGCGCGGGGCCGCCGGTCCTGCTTCTGCACGGCTATCCCCAGACGCATGCCTGCTGGCACCTCGTGGCGCCGCGCCTCGTCGCGGCCGGCTTCACGGTGGTGGCGGCCGACCTGCGCGGCTACGGCGACTCGGCCAAGCCCGCCTCCGCCGCCGACCACGGGCCTTACGCGAAGCGCGCGATGGCGGCGGACCAGGTCGCGCTGATGCAGGCTCTCGGCTTTCCGCGCTTCCGCGTCGCCGGGCACGACCGCGGCGGGCGGGTGGCGCACCGGATGGCGCTCGACCACCCGCAGGCGGTCGAGCGGATCGCCGTGCTCGACATCGCCCCGACCGCGACCATGTACGCCCGCACCGACCGCGCCTTCGCCACCGGCTACTACCACTGGTTCTTCCTGATCCAGCCGGCGCCGCTGCCGGAACGCCTGATCGGCGCCGACCCCGAATTCTACCTCCGCTGCAAGCTCTCGGCCTGGAGTCAGGGAGAAAACGCCTTCTTCGCCCCCGAGGCGATCGCCGAGTATGTCCGATGCTTCTCGGACCCCGCGGCGATCGCGGCGAGCTGCGAGGACTACCGCGCGGCGGCGACGATCGACCTGGCGCACGACGCCGCCGACGCGGAGCGGCGGATCGAGGCGCCGCTCCTCGCCCTCTGGGGCCAGCGCGGCCTGGTCGGCCGGAGCTACGACGTGCTCGCGACCTGGCGGGAGAAGGCCCGCGACGTGCGCGGCCACGCTCTGCCCACCGGGCACTACCTCCCCGAGGAGGCACCGGCCGCCGTCTCCGAGGCGCTCGCGGACTTCTTCCGGGCCTGAAGGCATTCTCCCACCCCGGCGCTTGAGCCGACGGAGGCGAGCGGCTAAGCCTCGCACCCGGGAGGCCCCGCCCGCGATGCCGCAGTTCCTCGATACCACCGACTCCGACTTCGAGCCGCGTTTCGCCGCGCTCCTTGCCCGGAAGCGCGAGTCCGCCCCCGACGTGGACGCCGAGGTCGCCGCCATCCTCGCCGATGTGGCGGCCCGTGGCGATGCCGCGGTCATCGAGATGACCGAGCGCTGGGACCGCCTGAAGCTCACATCCGCAACCCTCGCCTTCTCGCCGGCCGAGATCGACGCCGCCGTCGCCGAGGTCGGCCCCGACGACCGCGCCGCGCTCGAGCTCGCCGCCGCGCGCATCCGCGCCTACCACGAGCGGCAGCTGCCCGCGACGCCCGCTGGACCGATGCCGCCGGCGCCGAGCTCGGCTGGCGCTGGACACCGGTGGACGCCGCCGGCCTCTACGTGCCGGGGGGCCTCGCCTCCTACCCCTCGTCGCTCTTGATGAACGCCATCCCCGCCCGGGTGGCGGGCGTGCGGCGGCTGGTGGTCTGCGCCCCGACCCCCGGCGGCGAGGTCAATCCGCTCGTCCTTCTCGCCGCACGGCTCTGCGGGATCGAGACGGTCTACCGCATCGGCGGCGCCCAGGCGATCGCGGCGCTCGCCTACGGCACCGCCACCATCGCACCCGTGGACAAGGTCACCGGCCCCGGCAACGCCTGGGTCGCCGCCGCCAAGCGCCGGGTCTTCGGCCGCGTGGGCATCGACATGATCGCCGGCCCGTCCGAGGTGCTGATCCTCGCCGACGCCGGCAACGACCCCGACTGGCTGGCGCTCGACCTCCTCGCCCAGGCCGAGCACGACGCCTCCGCCCAGGCGATCCTGATCACCGACGACGCCGGTTTCGGGCGCTCGGTCGCCGCCGCGGTGGAGGCGCGCCTGGCCACGCTCGCCCGCCGCGACATCGCCGGCGCCAGCTGGCGCGACAACGGCGCCATCGTGACCGTCAGTGAATGGGACGAGGCAGCGGAGCTCTCCGACCGCATCGCCCCCGAGCACCTGCAGGTGCTGACCGCCGACGCCGAGGCGCTGGCCGCGCGCGTCCGCCACGCCGGCGCCGTCTTCATCGGCGCCTTCACGCCCGAGGCGATCGGTGACTACGTGGGCGGACCGAACCACGTCCTGCCCACTGCCCGCTCGGCGCGCTTCTCGTCGGGCCTGTCGGTGCTGGATTTCATGAAGCGCACCACCATCTCCCGCATGACCCCGGCCGCCCTCGCGGGCGTCGGTCCCGCCGCCGAACGCCTCGCCCGCTCCGAGGGCCTCGAGGCGCACGGCCTTTCGATCCGCGCCCGGCTCGACCGGCTGAACGAGGGATGACGCCATGCCCCCCCGCGCTCGAGACCCCGCCCCCCCGAACCGTGACCGCCTGATCGAGGTCACCCTCGACGAGACCGGCCTCGCCACGCCCACGCCGGAGATCGAGCAGGAACGCCGGGTGGCAATCTTCGATTTGATCGAGGAGAACCGCTTCGCGCTTCCCCGCCGAGAGGGCCGACCGGTGCCGCCCGGCCCTTACCGGCTGAGCCTCGCCATTCGCGAGCGCCGCCTCGTCTTTCAGGTGGCGACGGAAGCCGCGGGCAGCGTCGGAGATTTCCACCTCTCGCTGACCCCCTTCAACCAGGTGGTGAAGGACTATTTCCAGATCTGCGAGAGCTACTTCGATGCGGTGAAGCGCCTGCCGCCCTCGCAGATCGAGGCGATCGACATGGGCCGCCGCGGCATCCACAACGAGGGTTCGCGCATCCTGCTCGAGCGGCTCGCGGGCAAGGTCGACACCGACATGGCCACCGCCCGCCGGCTCTTCACGCTGATCTGTGTGCTGCACTTCAAGGGCTGACCGCTTGAGCGAAGTCCCCCACTCGGTGCTCTTCTGCTGCGACTACAACGCGGTCCGCTCGCCCATGGCCGAAGGGATCATGAAGAAATACTACGGCAGCCGCATCTATGTGCAGTCCGCCGGGGTGAAGAACGAACTCGACATCGACGGCTTCTCGGTAGCGGTCTGCAGCGAGATCGGCGTCGCGCTCAACCGCCACCGCACCCGCAGCTTCCAGGACATGGAGGACTGGGGCGACCGCATCGACGCCTACGACCTCATCGTGGCGCTTTCGCCCGCAGCCATGCGCCAGGCGCAGGAATACACCCGCTACCACGCCATCGACGTGGAATACTGGCCGACCTTCGACCCGACCGGCCTCGGCGAGGACCGCGACGCCAAGCTCGCCGCCTACCGCCAGGCCCGAGACCAGATCGAACGCCGCATCCGCGACCGCTTCGGCCCGCCCGACGCGGCAGAGGAGGACTGACACGATGCGCGATCCGGTCGAACGGCGGCCCCGCTGTTCGTTAACCCTTCGGCCGCGCGCGCCACGCGTGTACATGCGATGTACGTGCGTTGTACGTGCGTTGTACGTCGAAGAAATCGCCGTTAACCCTTGCGGTGCCCACCTAATCCGTGGACCAAGGACCGTCATTCCGCACGCGGCACGTGCCCTCAGCGAACCAGGACCTGCCTCTGAAACGCCCACTGATCCGCGCACATCCGGTCGAGGTCGAGCTCTGCCCGCCATCCCAGCAGGTCCGCCGCCAGCCGGGCATCCGCGACCGACTGCGCCACGTCCCCCGCCCTGCGATCGACGATGGCGTAGGGAACGTCCCGCCCCACCGCCCGGCCGAAGGCCGCCACCGCCTCCAGCACGCTGTGCCCCGTCCCGCACCCGAGGTTGACTGCCGTGTTCCGTCCGGCCCCCTCGCCGGCCTGCAGGTAGTCGAGCGCCGCGAGATGCCCCCGCGCAAGGTCGACGACGTGGATGTAGTCCCGGATCGCCGTCCCGTCCGGGGTGGGATAATCGCCGCCATAGACCGATAGTCGGTCGCGGATCCCCGCCGCCGTCTGGGCGACGAAGGGAAAGAGGTTGTTCGGAATCCCGCGCGGATCCTCTCCGATCAGCCCCGAGACGTGCGCCCCCACCGGGTTGAAGTAGCGCAGCGAGACCGCCGCGACCTCAGGGCGCGCCACGACCAGTTCCTCGATTGTCTGCTCGATCACCAGCTTGGTTCGCCCATAGGGGTTGACCGCCGCGAGCGGCGCGCTTTCCGGGATCGGATTGTCCTCCGGCACCCCATAGACGGTGGCTGAAGACGAGAAGACCAGCCTCCGCACCCCGTGCGCCAGCATCGCCTCAATGAGCGCCACCGCACCCCCGACGTTGATCCGCATGTAGCGAAGCGGCTGGACAACCGACTCGGCCACCGCCTTCAGCCCGGCCATGTGGATCACCGCATCGATCTCGTAGCGCCCGAAGACCTCCGCCAGCCGCGCCGGATCGCAAACGTCCCCCTCCACGACCTCGGGCACCCCGAACCCGATCCTCGCGATACGCTCGGGCACGTCCCGGGCCGCATTCGAGAAGTCGTCGAGGATCACCACCCGCCGCCCGCTCGCCAGAAGCTCGGCGACCACGTGCGAGCCGATGTAGCCGGCCCCGCCGGTCGCCAGCACTGTCGCAGCCTCAGCCATACTCTCTCACCATCAGATGCCGACTACGCCCGCGCACGCGCCCTCGCCGGTGACGCGAACCATGGCATAGTCCGACCACCTGAGTTCGAACGGAGCACCATCCGTTCCCGCCGATGCCTACCAAGTTTGTTGAATTTGGTGCCCCAAGAGGGAACCGAGGCGGCTCCGCCACAGCGGAGCGCAGGCAAGTCAAATTGACCGACAAAGGCCGGCGACACGACTCCGCTGCCATGGTGGCGTGGATCATCCACGCGGCCGGCCTCTTTCCGCCGATGGCGGATCATCGCCGAGGGTGCGCTTGTCCCGTTGACCGCCGAGCCGGACGGCCGCAAGTTCCGCGCCGGATCGACCCCTCGATCCGCCGATCCCTGGGATCAAGGGCGCAGCCAGTCTTTGTAGCTTACCCCCTACGGCTGCGCCCTTCTTTACCGCTTCACGCCTCCGTCGTTGCCCGGCGCCACCTGGAGCCGACATCCTGCACTCGGGTGACTGATCGGGTGGGCGCATGGGCCGGAGGGAGCGACGCGAGGAGGGGAAGCCCTCTATGGGGGTGGCGCTGGAGCGCTCCCTTGGCGTACTGGCGTGGTTGACTGGAACGACAATGCTCGGAATGACGCTGCTGGCGGTGGGCGAGCTGTTGGCCGGGTAGGCGCGGAGCACTCACTAGGGGCCGACTTCAAAGCCGCGTCGCGGTAAATGGTGCTATGCCAGCGCTCGTGCCTGTTGCCTTGCTACCTCGCAGCTGGCTGGGCGGAGTATTTGGTGCCCCAGGAGGGACTCGAACCCCCGACCTACTATTTACGAAACAGTTGCTCTACCGGCTGAGCTACTGGGGCTTTCGCGCCGGCACTCATAACTTCCGCCGAGCGGCGGCGCAAGCGGTCAGGCCGGCTCGGGAGCGTCCAGGAACGCCGTCACCGCGTCGATGAAGGCGCCTGGCGCGTCGGCGTGCAGCCAGTGCCCGGCGGCGGCTAGGGACTTGCGCTCGGCGGCCGGAAAGAGCTCGCGGATGCGTGGCCAGTGCGCCGGACGGACGTAGTCGGAGTTCGCGCCGGTCAGGAAGAGAACCGGGCCGGCGAAGGAGCCCGGCGGCGTGGGAAAGTCCATGATCGCAGTCATCTCCGCGGCCAGCGCATCGAGATTGAGCTTCCAGCTGACCCGGCCCGGCTCGATGGCGAGGCTCTGCAACAGGAAAGCGCGCAGCGCCGGCTCGGGCACCTCGGCCGCCAGCGCCGCGTCGCCCTCGGAACGGCGGGTGACGGTGGCGAGATCCACGCCCTGCATCGCCCGCACATATGCCATCTGGCTGTGGCGATAGGCGACGGGTGCTATGTCCGCCACGATCAGACGCCGGACGCGTGCCGGTGCCGTCAGCGCCAGCATCATCGCGGCCTTGCCCCCCATGGAATGGCCGAGCACGTCCATGCGGCCGCCATGCTCGGCGATGGTCTCGGCCAGGTCGCCGGCCATGGCGGCATAGCCGTGCTCGGAACTGCGCGGGCTGTCGCCGTGGTTGCGCATGTCGATGCTGACCACCTGCCGTTGCAGCGCCAGCCGCTTTGCGATGGCGCCCCAGTTCCTCGCCGAGCCGAAGAGGCCGTGCGCGATGACGAGCGCCGGGCGGTCGGTGGGCGGGCCGGTGACGACGGCGGTGAGATGCATGGCGCTCAGATGATCAGGCTGGTGATGACGGCGTCGTCGGTGATGTCGAGCCAGGTGAAGCCGGCTGCGGCCATCCGCACCTCGAGGCCCCCGAAGTTGGCGCGCGACGGCGTCTCGATGCCAAGCAGGACCGAGCCGAAGTTGCGCGCGGACTTCTTCAGGTACTCGAAGCGCGAGATGTCGTCGTCCGGCCCCAGAACGGCCAGGAACTCGCGCAGCGCCCCCGGGCGCTGCGGCAGCCGCAGGATATAGTACTTCTTCCGGCCCTCCCAGCGCAGCGCCCGCTCCTTCACGTCCGGCAGCCGTTCGAAGTCGAAGTTGCCGCCGGAGACGATCGCCACCACCGTCCGGCCCCTGATGTCGAGCGTGCGCAGCGCGTCCGCCGCCAGTGCCCCCGCAGGCTCCAGAACAACCCCTTCGACGTTCAGCATCTCGATCATGGTGGCACAGATGCGGTCCTCCGGGCAGAGCAGCACGTCCTGCGGGGCGAAGCGGTTGAGCGCGGCGAAGTTGAGATCGCCGATCCGCGCCACCGCCGCACCGTCCACGAAGTTGTCGAGCTGGTTCAGCGTCACCTGCTCGCCCGCCGCCAGCGCACGGGCGAGGCTCGGCGCGCCCTCCGGCTCCACGAAGCGCAGTTCGGTACCGGGCGCCAGGGCATCGGCCACCTGCACGAACCCGGCCGAGAGCCCGCCGCCACCCACCGGAACCACGACGAGGTCGGGCGCCGGCATCTCAGCGAAGATCTCCAACGCGCAGGTGGCCTGGCCCTCGATCACGTCGGCGTCGTCGAACGGCGGCAGGAACAGTGCCCCCGTCTGGGCGGTGAAGCCCTGCGCCGCCCGCAATGTCTCATCGAAATAGTCCCCGAGCAGCCGGATCTCGACCCGCCCGCCGCCGAACTGGCGGGTCTTCTCGATCTTCTGCTGCGGCGTGGTCGTCGGCATGAAGATGATGCCCTCGGTGCCGAAGTGCCGACAGGCATAGGCCATGCCCTGCGCGTGGTTCCCCGCCGAGGCGCAGACGAAGCGCCGCCGGTCCGGCCTCGCCGCCAGCGCCTTGCGCATGGCATTGAACGCACCGCGGATCTTGTAGGAACGGACCGGGCTCAGGTCCTCGCGTTTCAGCCAGACGTCGGCGTCGTACTTGGCCGAGAGGAAGTCGTTGCGCTGAAGCGGCGTCGGCTCGAGCACGGCGCGCAGCGCCGACGCCGCCTCGCGAACGCCCGCGAGATACGCCTCGGCCCCGATCTCCGTCCCGATCTCGCCCGCCGCCATGGCCTCCTCCGTCCGCCCATATGGGACGAAGTCGCGGCGAAGTTAAAGCCCGGCAAGCTTCCGGCTATCCCTGCAGGCCAGCAAGCCCGGCGCCCAGCCGACGCATCCCCTGCATCACGTCGGTCGGCTTCAGCTTCGTCTCGCCGATCCGGTCCGCCCCAACCAGCGCCACCGATCCCGAGAGCGCCGAAGGCGCACCCGGCAGGAAAACCACGGCGCTGCCGTCGCCGCGGCGCTCGATCAGAAAGCCGAGCACGGTCATGTCGTCGAGCCGTACCGTGACCACCTCGGTTTCCGCCTCGCCGGTCAGCTGCACCGAGCCGTCGCTGAGATCGGCGACCGTCTGCCGCACCACGGTATAGGCCGGGAGCCGCGATAGAATCGCCCCCTCCAGCCTGCCGAACATCCAGACGCCGAACTGCGTGCGCGCGAGCGCACCGGCAGCGAAGGCGAGGACGAGGAGCATCAGGACTGCCAGGAGCGTGGGCCCGAGATCCCCCGCCGCTCCCGGGAACAGCGCCGCATGCACCGCGTCCCCGGCCCTGCGGGCATAGACCACGAGCTTGGCCAACACGATGAGCAGAATTCCCACCGGCAGCAGGAACAGGAAGCCGCCGATCAAGGTGGACTTCACGAAACCCCACAAGGGACGCATGACTTTCTCCGAGCTGCATCGCGCCGGCGACCTCGCATCCGGTGCCGGCCTGTGCCATCCTTCCCACAACCCCCACCCGATTCCGAGGAGCCATCGCTATGACCCTCCCCCAGCATGTCACGCGCCGCCAATTCCTGGGCACCGTCTCGGCCATCGGAGGGCTCGTCGTGCTGCATCCTTTCTCGGCGCGGGCGCAGGCCGGCCAGGCGCATCTCCGGGTGATCTCCACCACCGACCTGCACTGCCACGTGCAGCCCTACGACTACTACGCCGACAAGCCCGTCGACACCGTGGGCCTTGCCCGCACCGGCAGCATCATCGAGGCGATCCGCGCCGAGGCGACGAACACGCTGCTCGTGGACAACGGCGACTACCTCCAGGGCAACCCCATGGGCGACTACATCGCCTACAAGCGCGGCATGAAGGAAGGCGACGTCCACCCGGTCATCGCCGGCATGAATACCCTCGCCTACGAGGCCGGCACCCTCGGCAACCACGAGTTCAACTACGGCGTGGAGTTCCTCGACCTCGTCAACGCCGGCGCCGCCTTCCCCGTCGTCTGCGCCAACTTCGCCTCCGCCCTCGGCGCCGCCCCGCGCGACGACAAGCTCCACCTGGAACCCTACGTCATTCTGCCGCGCACCATCACCGACGGCGCCGGCCAGCCGCAGGCGATCAACGTCGGCCTCATCGGCTTCGTGCCGCCGCAGATCATGCTCTGGGACCGCGGCCACCTCGAGGGGCGCTTTGAGACCCGCGACATCCTTGAGGCCGCCCGCGCGTGGGTCCCTGAGATGCGCGAAGCCGGCGCCGACGTGGTGGTCGCCCTCAGCCACTCCGGCATCGACGCCGGCCCGGAGGCGGCGATGATGGAGAACGCCTCGCTCCAGCTCGCCGCCGTCCCCGGCATCGACGCCGTGGTCACCGGCCACCAGCACCGGGTCTGGCCGTCCGAGGACTTCGCCGGCGACGGCATCGACCTCGCCGCCGGCACGCTGAACGGCAAGCCCGCCACCATGGGCGGCTTCTGGGGCTCGCACATGGGCCTGATCGACCTCCTGCTCGAGCGCGATGGCGGGGCCTGGCGGGTCACCGCGGCGGAGTCGAGCGTGCGCCCGATCTACCAGCGCAACGAGGACCGCAGCGTCACCGCGCTCGTCGCTGACTACGCCCCGGCCATCGTGGCGACCGAGGCCGTCCACCAGGCCACCCTAGAATACGTCCGCACCCCCGTCGGCGAGACGACCGCGCCGCTCCAATCCTACTTCGCCGTGGTCGCCGACGACCCCTCGGTGCAGATCGTCAGCCAGGCGCAGACCTGGTACGTCACGGACCTGCTCAAGGGCACCGAGTGGGAGGGCCTGCCGGTCCTCTCCGCCGCCGCCCCGTTCAAGTCCGGCGGCCGCGGCGGGCCCGACTACTACACCGACGTCCCCGCCGGCCCCATCGCGATCAAGAACGTGGCCGACGTCTACCTCTACCCCAACACCCTGCAGGTGGTGGCGATCACCGGCGCCCAGCTGAAGGACTGGCTGGAGCGCTCCGCCGGCATCTTCGCGCAGGTAACGGCCGAAACCCCCGACCAGCCGCTGATCGACCCCGCCTTCCCCGCCTACAACTTCGACGTCATCGACGGCGTCACCTACGCCATCGACGTGACCCAACCGGCCAAGTACGACGTCGACGGCAAGCTGGTGAACCCCGACGCGAGCCGCATCACCGATCTCATGTTCGACGGCCGGCCGATCGACCCGGAAGCGAAGTTCGTCGTCGCCACCAACAACTACCGCGCCGGCGGCGGCGGCAGCTTCCCGGGTGCGGACGGCTCGACGGTGATCCTCGCCTCGCCCGACACCAACCGCGACGTCGTCGTGCGCTACATCATCGACAAGGGTACCATCTCGCCCAGCGCCGACGGCAACTGGCGCTTCGCCCCCGCCGGCGGCGCCACCGCCACCTACGACACCGGCCCGAGGTCCGAGGCCTACCTCGAGGACGTGCGCGCCCGCGGCCTCGCCATCGAGCCAGCCGGCGACGCCCCCGACGGTTTCCTGCGCTACCGCATCACCCTCTGAGGCGAATAACCTCCTGGTGAAGTCTCGCACGCGGGCGTTGCATGACGGGGGAGTTTACGGTCAATAGCGGCACCCGGATCGGCCGGGCGCCCCCGCGCGCCTTTGTCGATCGCCCCTGAGAAGATGGCCGATCCCCGTGTTCATATCCTTTTTTCCCAATCCTCCCCGCCTGTTCTTCTGGTCCGTGGTGCTCTGGTCCGCGGTTTGCATCGCTAGCTGGTACCTCGGCGGCGCCGCCCTCGGCGACGCGCTCGGGCTCCCCGGACCCGGTGAGGAGGTCTTTGTCGGGGTCTCCCGCTTCTGGTCGGGGCCGTTCCTCTGGTTCTACATCTACTTCGCCGTCGCCGTCGGCATCTTCGCAGCCGCCTGGAACGTGATCGCGCCCCATCCCTGGTGGACTTGGTCGATACTCGGCTCCGGTCTTATCCTTTTCGTCACCTACTTCCAGGTACAGGTCTCGGTCGCCATCAACGACTGGTACGGCCCCTTCTACGACCTGATCCAGGCTGCCCTCGGCAAGACCCGCACAGTGACCATCGGCGAGTTCTACGCCGGGCTCGCCACCTTCCTCGAGATCGCGATGCTCGCCGTCGCCGTCGGCGTCCTGTCGCGCTTCTTCATCAGCCACTACATCTTCCGCTGGCGGACGGCGATGAACGGCTACTACATGTCGCATTGGCCGCGCCTGCGGAACATCGAGGGTGCCTCGCAGCGCGTCCAAGAAGACACCATGCGCTTCGCCAGCACGACCGAGTTCCTCGGCGGCAACCTCATCGACGCCATCATGACGCTGATCGCCTTCCTGCCAGTGCTGGTGCGCCTCTCCGCCGACATCACCGAGGTCCCCATCCTCGGCTCGATCCCCCACCCGCTGGTGGTGGCCGCACTGCTCTGGTCCGCCCTCGGCACCGCCTTCCTCGCCCTCGTCGGCATCAAGCTGCCCGGCCTCGAGTTCCGCAACCAGCGCGTCGAGGCCGCCTACCGCAAGGAACTGGTCTACGGCGAGGACGACGCCTCTCGTGCCGACCCGCCCACCGTGCGCGAGCTCTTCTCCAACGTGCGTCGCAACTACTTCCGCCTCTACTTCCACTACATGTACTTCAACGTCGCCCGCATCTTCTACCTGCAGATCGACAACGTCTTCGGTTACGTGGTTCTCGCCCCCGCAATCGTGGCCGGCTCCATCACCCTCGGCCTTATGAACCAGATCCTCAACGCCCTCAGCCAGGTCCGCTCGTCCTTCCAGTACCTCGTCAATTCCTGGACGACCGTGGTCGAGCTCCTCTCCATCTACAAGCGCCTGCGCGCCTTCGAGGCCACCATCCACGGCGACGTTCTGCCCACGATCGACCGCGAGTTCATGGCTGCCGCCAGCCGGCGGGGCGACGCGCCGATCGTCGACGGCTAGTCGCCGAGCGGCACGTAGTCGATCTCCAGGAAGTCCGCGACCTCCGGCACCCAGCGGTCGCGGACGAAGGCCGTATGGACCGGGTGGACGTTGTAGGCCGCGTATCCGGCCTCGTCCTCGAACTCCATGGAGAAGCCGTAGCGGAAGCTGTTCTTCGTGCTGACCTGCCGCAGCTGCTCGAAGTTTCGCACAGATGGCAGGCCGCCGAGCGCCCGGGCATCGTCAAGGAACGCCCGCTCCTCGGATGAGCCCTCGGGGTGCTTCAGCGTGAAGACGACGGTGTGACGGATCATTGGGGTGCACCTCTGCTGCTCCGACCGAAGCCCTCGCCCACCCGGCGCTTGTGGCGCAAGGGAAAACCGCATAGACGGCTGCCCAACCCGCTCCTGAACGCGCCGGAGGCCCGCATGTCGTCCCCGAAGAAGGTCGTGCTCGCTTATTCCGGCGGCCTCGACACCTCGATCATCCTGAAGTGGCTGAAGACCGAGTACGGCTGCGAGATCGTCACCTTCACCGCCGACCTCGGCCAGGGCGAGGAGCTGGAGCCGGCGCGCAGCAAGGCCGAGCTCCTCGGCGTGAAACCCGCGAACATCTTCATCGAGGACCTCCGCGAGGCCTTCGTGCGCGATTTCGTCTTCCCGATGTTCCGCGCCAACGCCCTCTACGAGGGCCTCTATCTCCTCGGCACCTCCATCGCCCGCCCGCTCATCGCCCAGCGCCTCGTCGAGATCGCCGCCGCCACCGGTGCCGACGCCATCGCCCACGGCGCCACCGGAAAGGGCAACGATCAGGTCCGCTTCGAGCTCTCCGCCTACGCGCTGAACCCGTCGATCCGCGTCATCGCTCCCTGGCGCGAGTGGAATCTCACCTCCCGCACTAAACTGCTTGAATTCGCCGAGAAAAACCAGATCCCCATCGCCAAGGACAAGCGCGGCGAGGCTCCCTTCTCCGTTGATGCCAACCTGCTGCACACCTCCTCCGAGGGCAAGGTGCTGGAGAACCCCGCCGAGGAAGCCCCGCCTTACGTCTACCAGCGCACCACCGACCCGGAAAAAGCCCCCGACACCCCGCAATACATCGAGATCGGCTTCGAGAGGGGTGACGCCGTCTCCATCGACGGCCAGCCCCTCTCCCCCGCCGCCCTCCTCACCCGCCTGAACGAGCTCGGCGGCTGGCACGGCGTCGGCCGCCTCGACCTCGTGGAGAACCGCTTCGTAGGCATGAAGTCTCGCGGCATCTACGAGACCCCGGGCGGCACCATTCTCCTCGTCGCCCACCGCGGCATCGAGTCGATCACCCTCGACCGGGGCGCCGCGCACCTCAAGGACGAGCTGATGCCGAAATACGCCGAGCTCATCTACAACGGCTTCTGGTTCTCCCCCGAGCGCGAGATGCTCCAGGCCCTCATCGACCGCAGCCAGGAGCACGTCACCGGCACCGTCCGCGTCAAGCTCTACAAGGGCAGCGCCGCCGTCGTCGGCCGCTCCTCCCCGCAGTCGCTCTACTCCGAGAGCCACGTCACCTTCGAGGACGACGCCGGCGCCTACGACCAGAAGGACGCCGCTGGCTTCATCAAGATCAACGCGCTCCGCCTCCGCCTCCTCGGCATGCGCAACCGCCGTTGAGGGCGCCGGCGCGCCGTTCTATTTGATGCGTCGCGTCGCGCCGCGTCACTTCACTCAGGCCCTGCCGAAATCGGGACCGCGCGGGCTCGCCGGAGATCCGGCCCGGTGATCGCGACCACAATGAGCGTCGCGACCACCCACAAGCCGCACCAGATCCACCAGAGCCGCAGCTGGTCACCGCTGTCGAACATCCCCCAGACGACGGCGACGCTGTTGGTCGAGGCATGCATCAGCATCGGCATCAGGATGCTGCCGCCGGTGTGAAGGTAGACCCAGCAGATTAGGATCGAGTAGCAGAAGACGCTGATCCCCCAGGGCACCACATTCGCCGCGTCGTACTCGCGCCCGTAGAGCGGCAGGTGCCATACCATGTGGATCAGTCCCACGATCAGCGCGGCGACGAGCGCTGTGCGCCCGACCAGAAGACGAGGCAGCAAGAAGCCTCGCCAGCCCGGCTCTTCGCCCAGCCCGATCCAAAAGAAAATGAAGACGAAGCGGACGGCCAGGTTGGCGGCATCCGGCACCTCGAACTCCGGCAGCGCCTGCCCCCCTAGGAGGAGGTTCAGGCCGACGGCCGACAACGTCAGGAGCACCGGCAGGCCCAGCACGAACGGGTACCACCTCCAGCCCACACGCCAGAGGAGGATGCGGCCGACGAGTTCCTTCACCCCCGCCCAGCCACTGATCAGGGGAAGAAGCAGGCAGTGGCGATGAGCGGCCCGATCGGCAGGATCGGAGCCCCGACATTCTCGGGATCGGCGCGGTACCAGAACCACGCCCACCACGATAGGGCGTAGGCGAGGATGACGAAGGCGGTGACCGGGTGGCGTCTCAGAACGGCGACGAGCCCGGCAGAGCGAGCGGTGTCCATGTCACGGTTGCTCCGCTAAGAGGTTCTGCGTGATCTCCCCATCACCCGGATCAGGATCAGGTCGGCGATCACAAGCCCGCCGATCATCACGAGGCCGCTCTCTCCGCCGATATACTCCAGCACCGCGGGCGATTGTGTCGCCGACACCTCGCTCGACAGCGCCCAAGTCATGTTGACCGCCGAATGTGCGATGGCTACCGGCCAGACGCTCCCGGTCCAGACCCTGAGGAACCCGTAGAACACCCCGGCCAGCGTCAGCGTCACCAGGAACAGCGGCACGACGATCCACGGGTTGCCGGTGGCATGATAGTAGTCGGTGGTCAGGAGCAACGGGAGGTGCCAGACGCCGTGGAGGAACCCCACCACCAGCATCGCCGGCACCAGCCCCAGGCCCAGCATGCGGGGCAGCATGTAGCCGCGCCAACCCACTTCCTCGCTCAGCGCGAACGCAGTGCCGACGCCGAGGCCCGCGAGCAGCTTCGCGGCGATGAGCGCCGCGGGCGCCGTGGCATCCGGCCTGACCAGCGTCGTCAGCCCCACCGACGCAAGCAGGACCAGGGCGCAGAGCTGCAGCAGGATCGGTCCACCGATGGCGAGCGGCCAGCCCTTGAGGCCGGCCGACGTCAGCCCGAGTTCCTTCAGCATCCTTCGCCAGCCGCCCTCCGGCGAGACCAGCGTCAGCATGACGAGGACCGCGACGGCGGGCGTGAGCATCGTCACGACCGTGCTGGCCTCGCCGAGCACCGGGGCCGCCAGCCCGACCAGAACGGCAAGGCCGAGCGCTATCGCGTAGTATCCGAGAGCTTTACCCGAGGCTTGCCCTCCGCATCGACTGAACAGAGGCAGCTGTTCTTGCATCCGAAAGAGGCTCGGTGCGCCGTTTCAGGCGACACGCTCTCTAAATAGCACGTTTCTGCGCGTCTCGCGGCAAATTCCGCCCCGCCAAAGAGTCGTCACGCCGTTCGCGCTTGCGCGGATGCGTCGGCGCCAAAGGACGAGAGAGCGCGGCGGCGAGCCTTGACGACTCAATCCCGACTGTTTTCCTTAGTGTACGTGTTGTGCATGCGATGTGCATAAGATGTACGTCTAGAATTTCGACGTAAAATTTTGGCTTTCCAAGCTCACATGAACATGTAGGCGTTCCGCTGCAGCACCACCTGGATCCCGTACAGGATCACCAGCAGCACCAGCGGCGACAGGTCCAGCCCACCCATGTCCGGTAGCACCCGCCGGATCGGCCGATAGATCGGCTCAAGGATGCCATTCAACCCGTTCCAGATCGCACCGACCAGCGGCTGGTGCCGGTTCAGCACGTTGAAACCGATCAACCAGCTCATCACCACATGCGCGATCACGATGAACCAGACGATGTTGATAATATAGAGCAGGATGATGACCAGCGAACCCATCGGGGAGCGTTCCTTTGCCTCGGGCGATGCGGGCTTTACCTAGACTGGCCGACCGCCCGCTGCAAGAGCGCGCCCGCCTTGCCCCCGCGGCCCCACGCCCCTAGTCTCGCCCGCGGCAAAGGGAGGGACCCCCATGAAACGAATGCTCACCACCGCGCTGCTTGCCGCGGCCACTGCGGCAGCCCCCGCGCTGGCGCAGGTCCCCGCAGCCGAGCCGGCGCAAACCGTGATCGTGCAACCGGTAGCTGTGCCAGAGGAGGCGCCGAAGGGCTCGTCCGGTCCCGGCTCGGTCCTGCTCGGCAGCGCCGGTGGCGCCGCCCTCGCATTCGTTCTCGTCGCAGTCGTCGTCGTCGGCGCCATCGCGGCCGTCGCCAACAGCGAGTAGGGGTGTCGGACGCCGCAGCGAGCGGGATCTCTGCGCGGCGAACGGCGATCCGGGCGACAGGAGCGCCCGATGTACCCCTTGGTCCGCCTCGGCATCGAGCTGGCGCTCGCCCGCGTCCGCCCCGCCCGCTTGCCCCTCGCGGGTGCACGTCTCGCACCACACCTGCTGGCCGTGGGACATCGACCCCTGGTGGGAGCTCAACAACGGCCGCACGCTCACCCTCTACGACCTCGGCCGCATCCCGCTCGTCATCCGCTCCGGCCTCGGCCGCGCGCTCAAGGCCAACCGCTGGGGCCTGACCGTCGCCGGCTCTTCGGTGCGCTACCGCCGCCGCGTCCGCGTCTTCGACCGCGTGGAGATGCGCTCCGCCTTCGTCGGCCGCGACGCGCGCTTCCTCTATCTCCAGCAGGCGATGTTCCGCGACGGCGAGGCGCTCTCGGGCGCCTCTTCCGCGGTGCCGTCACCGAGCGCCGGCGGGATCGTCCCCACCGACCGTCTGTGGCCGCGCTCGGCATCCCCGGACCTGGGCGCCCCGCTGCCCGCCTGGGTCGCCGCCTGGAGCGCGGCCGAGGCACGAGCGCCCCTGGCCGCCGGAGTTCTGACCATGCACCGTGCCCGCCGCCCCGCCCGCCCATGCCCGCCACCGCCGCGGCGTCTTCGCCTGGATGCTCTTCGACTGGGCCAACCAGCCCTTCCAGACCCTGATCGTCACCTTCATCTTCGCGCCCTACTTCGTCGCCGAGGTGGTCGGCGACCCGGTCGCGCGGCCAGGCGCTCTGGGGCACCGCCGCCGCGACCGCCGGCGCCGTCGTTGCGGTCCTCGCGCCGCTCCTCGGCGCCATGGCCGACCGCACCGGCGCGCGAAAGCGCTGGATCCTCGCCTTCTCGCTGCCCTTCGTCCTCGGCTGCGCCGGCTTCTGGCTCGCCACGCCCGGGCATGGCGCACCCTGGCCTCGTCCTCGTCATCTACGGCATCGCCTTCGTCGGCTCCGAGTTCGGCCAGGTCTTCATCAACGCCATGCTGCCCGGCCTCGGCCCGCGCAGCGAGATCGGCCGCATCTCCGGCTCCGGCTGGGCGCTCGGCTACCTCGGCGGCCTCGTCTCGCTGGTCCTCGTCCTCCTTCTTCCTCGCCCCGGCCCCCGGCAGCGACCACCACCCTCCTCGGCATCGCGCCCATCCTCGGCCTCGACCCCGCCGCCGGCGAGCCGGCACGCGCCACCGGCCCGCTCTCGGCGCTCTGGTACGTCGTCTTCGCCCTCCCGCTCTTTCTCTGGACCCCCGACGAGCCGGCGCCGGCGCACCCCCGGCCTCCTCCGCGGCGGCCTCGCCGACCTCGTCGCGACCTTCCGCCTCGCCGCCCGCAACCGCAGCTTCTTCGCCTTCCTGATCGCCTCCATGGTCTACCGCGACGCTCTGGCCGCGCTCTTCGCCTTCGGCGGCATCTACGCCGCGGGCGTCCTCGGCTGGGGCACTCTTCCAGCTCGGCGTCTTCGGCATCGTCGCCGCCGGGCGTCGGCGCCCTCGGCGCCTGGATCGGCGGTCGCGCCGACCGCGCCTTCGGGCCGCGGCCGGTGATCGTCACCTCGATCTGGGTGCTGATCGCCGTCGGCGTCGTGGCGCTCCTGACCACCCGCAGCCAGCGTCCTCGGCCTCACGCGTCGCCGCCGGCTCCAAGCTTCCCGACCTCGTCTTCATGGTCGCGGGCGGCCTCCTCGGCGCCGCGGCCGGCGCGCTGCAGGCCGCCTCGCGCACCCTCCTCGTCCACCAGGCCGAAGGCCGCGTCGGCCTCGACCCAGGCCTTCGGCCTCTACGCCCTCTCCGGCCGCGCCACCGCCTTCATCGGCCCGGCGCTCATCGCGGTCGTCACCGCGATCAGCGGCTCGCAACGCCTCGGCGTCAGCCCGGTGATCCTGCTGTTCCTTGTCGGGCTCGGCGCTGCTATACTGGGTCAAAACCGATAACGAGCAGCAGACGGAAACCCATCGCATGATCCGAACCGTCGCTCGCGGCCTGCCTCGCGCTGCGCCGCCCTCGCCGCCCCAGGCGCCGGCGCAGACCGCGATGTCGCTCTTCGCCGCCAAGCCGCACGCCCTCGCCGCACCACGCCCTATTCGGTCGGCCAGGCCTCGCGCGGCTGCCTCGCCGGCGGCGTGCAGCTTCCCGAAACCGGCCCGACCTGGCAGGCGATGCGGCTCAGCCGCAACCACCACTGGGGCAACCCGGCGATGATCGCCTTCATCGAGGACCTCAGCCGCACCGCCGACCCGCGCCGGCTGGAAGGGCCTCTACGTCGGCGACATCGCGCAGGCCCGCGGCGGACCCGGTCCGCGGCCACGCCAGCCACCAGACCGGCCTCGACGCCGACATCTGGTTCACCCCGCCGCCGCGGCTCGACCTCAGCCGCGCCGAGCGCGAGCGCGTCTCCGCGATCAGCGTCCTCGCCTCCGACAAGCGCCACGTCAACGCCAACTGGACCCCCTCGCACGCCTATATCCTCGAGGCCGCCGCCCGCGACCCGCGGGTCAACCGCATCTTCGTCACCGCCGCCGGTCAAGCTCGCGATGTGCGCCGACGCCGGCCCGCGGCGACGCCGCCTGGCTGCGCAAGATCCGCCCCTGGTGGGACCACGTCGACCACTTCCACGTCCGGCTCAACTGCCCGCAGCGGCGCGCACCGGCTGCGTCGACCAGGACCCGGTGCCGCCCGGCGACGGCTGCAAGGAGGCGATCTGGTGGGTGACCGACGCGCTCTGAACCGCCCGACCCCAACGCGCCCGAAGCCCAAGCCGCAAGCCGCCGCTGCAGCTCGCCGACCTGCCGCCGCAATGCACCGAGGTGCTGAACGGCGCGATGAGGCTCGTACTGCTTCCTCGCCTGGCCGTCGCGCGCCTCGCTCTGGCCGCCGGCGCTGCAGGCCGACGGCCCGCGGCTCGAGCTCGATCCGCAGACGAGTGGTCTGGACGGCCGGACCCGCGCTTCGGCGGCTTTTCCGGCCTCGTGGCTCAGCCCGACGGCACGCAGTTTCGTCACCATCTCCGACCGCGGCACCTGGGCCACCGGCAGCTTCAAGCGCGAGGACGGCCGCCTCGCCGCCGCCACGCTCACCGGCATCGGCCACCTGCACGAGATCTCCGGCGCGCCGCTCACGCGGCGACGACATCGACGCCGAGGGACTGGCGCTCGACGCCCAGGGCCGCGCCTACGTCTCCTTCGAGGGCTTCCACCGGGTGCGCCGCTACGACGATCTCGACGGCCCGGCCGACGACGGTTCCCGCGCCATCCGGACTTCGCCGCGCTGCAGCAGAACTCCGGGCTCGAAGCGCTGGCGATCGACGCCCGCGGCACGCTCTATGCCATCCCGGAGCGCTCCGGCGCGCTGGGAGCGGCCCTTCCCCGTCTACCGGCTCGGGACGGCCGCTGGGACCGCAGCTGCAGCCTCCGCCGCGACGGCGACCTTCCTGGTCTCCGACGCCGATTTCGGCCCGGACGGCAATCTCTACCTGCTCGAGCGCGACTTCGGCTGGCTCGCCGGGCTTCGCCACCCGCGTGCGCCGCTTCACCCTCGGCCCGGACGGCTTCGGCGACGAAGTCACCCTGCTCGAGACGCCGTTCGGCGAGCTCGACAACATGGAGGGCATCTCGATCTGGCGCGACGGCGAGGGACGCATCCGCGTCACGCTGATCTCCGACGACAACTTCTTCCCGCTGCAGCAGACGATGTTCGCCGAGTACGTCCTTACCGGCGAGTGAACGCCGTGCGGGCGCCATGACCTCAGCCCGGCAAGAAGTCCGCCTGGCCCTGGGCCTCGCCACCGGCGCGGCAGTGGCCCTCGGCTTCTCCCGCTTCGCCTACGCGCTCCTCCTGCCGCCCATGCGCGACGATCTCGGCTGGAGCTACGTCCAGGCCGGGGCGATGACCACGGCAAACGGCGCCGGCTATATCGTCGGGGCCGCCGCCGCCTTCGTGGCACGGCGTTTCGGCATCAGCCGTGCCTTCCTCGTCGGCATGGCGGCCAGCGCCCTCGTGCTTGTCCTCTCCGGCCTCACCGGCACCTTCCATACGCTTGCCGCGCTGCGGACCTTCGGCGGTGCGATGACCGCCCTGGCCTTCATCCTCGGCGCGTCGCTTGCCAGTGGCGTTGCCGGCTACGCGAGCCGCGCCGGACTGATGGTCGCCATCTACATCGCGGGCGCCAGCGGCGGCGTCGTCGTCTCGGGCCTGTTGCTGCCGCCGCTTCTGGCCGCCCTCGGGGCCTCCGGCTGGCGCGCCGGCTGGCTCGCCATGGGCGCGCTTGCCTTCGCCGCCCTTGTCCCCGCCGCGCTCGCGGTACGGCGCGCCCCCGCCGCCGGCCTTCGCCAGCCCGGCCGGCTGCCCTTGCTGGCGGCGCGCGACCTCATCCCGACCTTCGCCGGCTACGCGCTCTTCGGCGGCGGCTACGTCTCTTACATGACCTTCATTATCGTTCTGGTCCGCCAGGCCGGTGGCGGCCCCTGGGCCACCAGCGGCTAGCTGGGTGCTCCTCGGGCTCAGCTCCATCGCCGGCACCTTTCTCTGGAGCCGCCTGCTCGGCGCCGTCCGCGCCGGGCTCGGCCCCGGCCTCGTGTCCGGGGCGCTTCTCCTCGGCACGCTGCCAGTCCTGCTGTGGCCCGGCCTTCCCGCCGCCTATCTCTCCGCCATCCTCTTCGGGGGAACCTTCATGGCCGGTCCGATGGCGATAACGATGCTGGTCCGCCGGCTCCTCGCGCCTGAACTCGCCACCGCCGCTATCGCAGCACTCACGCTCGCCTTCGCCTTCGCCCTCGGCCAGGCCGTCGGCCCGATCGTCTCGGGCTACGTCACCGACCTTACCGGATCGATGGCCGCCGGGCTCTGGATCGCACCGCTTCTGCTCGCCGGCTCCGCCGCGCTCGCGCCGTTCCAGCGCCCGGTCCGCGGCTGATCACACCCTCAGCATGCATATGCCCGGTGCATACTCCGGTGCATGTATTGTGCATACGTTGTGCATACGTTGTGCATGAAATCTTCGGCGCCCAGCCGCCTCATCGCACAAGTTCTGCCCGGAAAACGAAAAGAGCCACGCGCTCCCGCCCGTGGCTCACCGCAATAACTCATCCCGGAGCGTTGCTCCGGGGCAAGATCACTTGATCTTGCCTTCCTTGTACTCCACGTGCTTGCGCGCCACGGGGTCGTACTTCCGCACGCGTCATCTTCTCGGTCATCGTGCGCGAGTTCTTCTTGGTCACATAGAAGTGCCCGGTGTCGGCCGTGGAATTCAGCCGGATCTTGATGGTGGTCGGCTTCGCCATGTCTCAGTCCTCTCGGCGGCCCCGCCGCCATGCGCCTCGGCCCGCCGGGGCCGGAAATTCAGAGCCGCCCTTCTACCCCTTTCCCCCTTCCTGTCAAGGGTCAGAGCAGGCGGAACGCGGGCCCCTCCGGCGTCTGGTGGAAGAAGGGAACCGGCCGCGCCGGGTCCGGATCGGCGAGCAGCGCCTCCACCTCGGACAAGCACCACCTCGGTGATGAACGGCAGCGGCAGCGCCCGCGCCGCCGCAACGTCCAGCCACTGCAGATGCGCAAGCTCATCCCCGGACGCCTCGAGATGGTCGCCTGCGACGTCGCTCGCCTCGGCCAGGAAGAAGCGTGCGTCGAACCGCCGCGACCGCCCCGGCGGCGTGATCGCCCGGAACACGAAGCGCAGCGCCCCCGCATGCGGGACCAGGCCGAATCCGTAGAACCCGCGCCAGGACTCCGGCACAGCCAACTCCGCCGCAGCCGGATCCGGCAGCCCCAGCATCAGCCCCGTCTCTTCCCAGAGTTCGCGCACCGCTGCCCTGGGAAGGCTCCGCACCAGTCCCGGCGCCGCCTCCATCGCCAGCCGGCGTGCCGTCAGCGCCTCGAGCGCAGGCTCGCCGGGCAGCAGGTTGTCCTCGGGATCGACCGCGCCGCCGGGGAAGACGAACTTGTCGGGCATGAAGGCCGCGGCGTTGCCACGCTGGCCCATGAGCAGCTTCGGCCCGTCCGGGTCGCGGCGCACGAGAATGACGGTCGCCGCGTCGCGGACGGGCGGCCCGGCTGTCTCAGGCCCTGACGGCAACGTCGCTCACGCCGCCGAAGCCGTGCATCCGCTTCGCCCACTGCAGCCCGACGAAAAGGCCCTTCAGCCGCGGCAGCAGCCAGAGCGACAGGGCGATGAACACCGCCGAAAAGCCGATCGCCATCTGCCATCCCTCGGGATGCCAGGCAAGGAAGACCACCAGCATCAGCGGCGCCATGACATGCCCGGTGATCAGGATGGTCGCCCAGGCAGGCCCGTCGTCGGCGCGGTGGTGGTGCAGCTCGGTCCCGCAGACCGGGCAGGCGCCGCGAACCTGCAGATAGCCGTCCATCATCGGCCCCTCGCCGCAGGCGGGACAGCACCGCCGCCAGCCGCGCCAGAGCGCCGACCGCACGTCGCGAGGTTCTTCCGCTTCGCCGCCGGTCTGATTCCCTTCGATCATGGCGCAAGCTTATACGCTCCGCCTACCGAAACGGCCAGCGACAGGGCGCCACGCCCCCCTCGCGGAGCCGTGATCCCCGACGCGACGGAGCCGCCCCGCCGCCGCGTTTGATCTCCAGGAAGTCGCAAGGAAAGGACGTCAACATGACACGCATCGCCCGCACCTCCGCCGTCGCCGCCCTGCTCGGCGGAATCGCCGTCGCCAGTCTGGCCGCGGCCCAGGAAGGTCCCCCGCCCGACGCCCTGACGGGTCCGATGGCGATCGGTTCCGAACGCGGTGGAACTCGACTTCGTCGTAATCGACGCCGACGGCAACGGTTCGCTCAGCCGCGCCGAGCTCGTCGCCCGTGCCACCGAACGGCTTGCCCGCGCGGACGCCAACGGTGACGGCACGCTCACCCGCGACGAGATCGTCGAGGTGATGCCCGGGCGGCAGCGGGGTCTGCTCAATCTCTTCGCCCCGGATCCCGCCGAGTCCTTCGCCGATCGCCTGCTGGCGATGATGGGCGCGACCGAGGCTGGCCAGGTCGCGGTCGCCGACCTCGCCGACCAACGGGTGAACTTTCTCTTCGCCTTCGTCGACACCGACCACGACGCAACGATCTCGCTGGCCGAGGCCGACGCCATGCGCGGCCATCACCGCGGCCGCATGGAGCGGCACGGCCCGCGCCACGGGATGGACCCGCCCGGCCCTGAAGGACACGGCCCCGCCCCGCAGGATCGCGGATGACCAGCGCGGCGCACGCCTTCTTCCGGGGGCGCGCGCCGCACACTCGGTGCGAGACGGCGGTGCGAGGAGGGGCCATAGTTACTGCGATGAGGACCAGCCCCCACCCCGCCGGGATCGCGGCGGAGCCTTCCGACGCCGCCCTCCTCGCGCTCTACGCCGAGGGGGATCAGGCCGCCGCGCGCGCCCTCACCGCCCGGCATGCGCCGCGCGTTCACGCGCTGGCGCGGCGGATGCTGGGCGAGACGCACGAGGCCGAGGACGTGACGCAGGAAACCATGCTGAGACTCTGGAAGATCGCCCCCGACTGGCAGGCCGACCGCGCGGCGCTCGGCACCTGGCTCTACCGCGTGGCCAGCAACCTCTGCATCGACCGGCTGCGCCGCCGGCGCGAGCTCGGGGGCGATGCCGTTCCCGAGGTGGCCGACGAGACGCCCGGCCCCGAGCGTCGTCTGCAGGCCCGAGACCAGGCCACCGCGCTCCGCCAGGCACTCGCGGCTCTCCCCGACCGCCAGCGGCTCGCCATCGTGCTGCGCCATTTCGAGGACCGCCCCAACCCGGAGATCGCCGCAATCCTCGACGCCAGCGTCGAGGCGGTCGAGAGCCTGCTGGCGCGAGCCCGGCGCGACCTTGCCGCGCGGCTCGCCCCCCGCAAGGCCGAACTCGGGTTCACCGATGGCTAGAACCCCGCAGGAGGATCAGGCCATGACGCCCCGTCCCGATGAAGACGAGACCGCACTCGCGCCCTTCTTCGCCGCCGCCCGCGCCGAGGAGGAAGCCCCGCGCACCGGGCTCCTCTCCGCCATCCTTGCCGACGCCGCGGAAGTCCACGCCGCCCGCACCGCCATACCCGCGCCGGCGCCCCGCGGCGGCTGGGGTCCGCGCCTCCTCGCGCCCATCGGCGGCTGGGGCGGCCTCGCGGCCCTCGGCGCCTGCGCCGCGGTCGGCTTCTGGCTCGGCATCGCCGGCAACCTCAGCATCGACGGCACCACCCTGACCGCGGGCGCCGCCAGCGAGAGCAGCGCCGACGGGGTGGGCGCCTTCTTCGACCTCGCCTCGCTGGAGCAATAGCCATGGCAGACCCCGTATCCCCTGGCCGGCCGCGGCTGAAATGGGCGCTCATCGCCTCTCTGGGCCTCAATCTCGTCTTCGTCGGCCTCATCGCCGGCGCCGTCTTCCGCGGTCCGCCTTCGCCGTCGCTCCCGGGCCTCTGGCACTACGCCCGCGCGCTCCCCGATCCCTACCGCCACGACCTCGGCCGCGCGCTCCGCGACAGCCGCCGGGACTGGGCCGGCCCGCGCGACGCGCTCCGCGGCCAGCAGACGGCGATGAGCGCCGCGCTGACCGCCGAGCCCTTCGACCCGGAAGCCGTTGCAGGCATCCTCGCGCGCGAGAGCACCCTCACCGGCGACCTCTCCGCCCGTGCCGGCGAAATGCTCCTGGCCGAAATTGTCCGCATGTCCCCGGCCGAGCGCGCCGCCTACGCCGAGGCGCTCGCCGCCGACCGCGGCCCGGGCCGCCGCCACTGAGGAGGGCGTTCAAGCGTTCGAGATGGGGTGTCCGTTGGTGCCCCTCGGGGCGGGCCGCACGCGGTGCACGTGCCTCAGGCAGCCTGGGCGAAGGTGACCCGGTTGCGGCCCGATTCCTTGGAGTTATAGAGCGCGCAATCGGCCCGCTTGATGATCGCCTCGGCGTCGACGTCAGCGGCGGTGGCAATGGCCACGCCGATCGAGACCGTCACCTTGACCTCGCCCCCATCGGGCAGCGGCACCGGCGCATCCTCGATCGCCCGCCGGATGCGCTCGGCGGCATGGGCCGCCGCGCGCTGGTCCACGTCCGGCATCGCCACGAAGAACTCCTCGCCGCCGAAGCGCGCGACCAGATCGACGCCGCGGATATTCTCCTGTAGCCGCCGCGAGAACTCCCGCAGCACCGCGTCGCCTGCGTCGTGGCCGAAGCGGTCGTTGATCGTCTTGAATTTGTCGAGGTCGATCATCATCACCGCAAAGACCCCGTCGGTCTCCTGCGCCCGCTCCATCACCCGGATCATGTGCTGGCTGGCGTAGCGGCGGTTGTAGATGCCGGTCAGCGGATCGATCACCGCCAGCTTCAGCCCGTTGCGGAGGTTGGTCCGCAACCGGTCCGAATACCGCTTCCTCCGAAGCTGCGACCGGATCCGCGCGATCAGCTCGCTGACGTCGAAGGGCGACTCGATATAGTCCGACGCACCCAGGTCCAGCCCCTTGGCTGCCGTCTGCACGTCGCCGTTCTCCACCACCAGAATCACCGCCGCCTGCCGCGTTTCCGGGCGCGAGCGCAGCGCCGAGACCAGCCGCAGCCCATCGCCGCCCTCGGCCAGCGACTGGTGCACCACGAAGCAGTCCGGCAGCTCCATCCGCGCCAGGTTCAGCGCCTCGCGCTCGGAGTGCGTGACGATGGTCGGAATCGCCAGCCGGTGGCTGAGCTGCGCCGCCCACTCCTGCCCCATCGCGTCGCTCGGCGGCGCCAGCAGGATTGGCCCGCCCGCCTCGATCTCCACTTCGGGCTCGGCGACGAGGTCGACGATCCCCAGCTCGCGCGAGGTCATGTCGCGAAGGCGCAGCTCGTCGAACATCATCTTCATCCGCATGAGGTTGCGCACGCGGGCGAAGAGCGCCAGATCGTTGAACGGCTTGGAAAGAAAGTCGTCGGCCCCCGCCTCCAGCCCGCGGATCCGCTCCTCGGGCGTGTCGAGCGCCGTCACCATGATCACCGGGATATGCGAGGTCTCGCTGCTCTCCTTGAGCGCGGCACAGACGGCGAATCCGTCCATGTCCGGCATCATCACGTCGAGCATGACCATGTCCGGCTGCTCCCGGCGCGCCATCTCCAGCGCCTGGGTGCCGTTCTCGGCGACAACCACATCGTAATAGGCAGAGGACAGCTTGGCACGCAGGAGGAGTTGGTTGGTTGCAACGTCGTCCACAACCAGCACTCGACCCGACATGAGGATTCTCCCTTTGGAGCGTTATTCCGGCCTGCTAACCTCGGGGCGACCATAGGCCGAATTGTGTTAACGAATGGTTTCGGACCACCATTTTGACCCCTGATGAGGCAGTCTCGATCGGGCAGGACGCCGTGATCTGGCTTGCGGGCCAGCCCGACGCCATGGCGGGCTTTCTGGCCGCCAGCGGGCTCGCGCCCGACATGCTGCGCTTGCGCATCTCCGACCCGGACCTCCTTGGATTCGTTCTTGAATTCCTGATGGGATTCCGACGCGATGGTCCTCGACTTCACCACCGCCTCCGGTCTCGACCCCGCCGACCCCGCACGCGCCCGCGCCGTGCTGCCCGGTGGCCAGGATCACAACTGGACGTGATCGCTTCCGACCCGCGGCCAGGGGCGGGGAATTGGCGGCGTTTACAATCCACTCCCCGCCCCCCAAGAAGGCCGCAGTAACAAATGGCGGCCGGAAACGGGGGAACACGACAAGGTGCAGCAGCGGATTTGCGGCCTCGTCTTCGACAAGGACGGCACCCTCTTCGACTTCCACGCCACCTGGTCGGTCTGGTGCGACGGGCTGATCCGCGACCTCTGCGGCCCCGACCCCGCCAAGATCGAGCGGCTGGCGCGCCGGCTCGATTTCGACCTCGACGCCCGCCGCTTCGCCGCCACCAGCCCGATGATCGCCGGCACTATGGAGGTGATCATCGACGCCGTGCGCGAGGTGCTCCCCGACCGGGAGGAGCATGCGCTCCGGCGGATGATCCTCACCACCAGCGCGGCGACCCAGCAGATCGAGGTCGCCCCCCTCGCCCCGCTCCTAGACCGGCTGATCGCCGCCGGCATGACCCTCGGCCTCGCCACCAACGACAGCGAGGCCCCGGCCAGGGCCCACCTCGCGCGGGCCGGCATCCTCGACCGCTTCGTCTTCGTCGCCGGCTACGACAGCGGCCACGGCGCCAAGCCGACTCCCGGTCAGCTCACCGCCTTCTGCGCCCTGACCGGCATCCCACCCGCGGCCTGCGCCATGATCGGCGACAGCACCCACGACCTCGACAGCGGCCGAGCCGCCGGCATGACCGCCGTAGGCGTCCTCACCGGCCTCGCCACCCGCGCCGAACTCGCGCCGCACGCCGACCTGGTCCTCAACGACATCGGCGCCCTGCCCGACTGGCTCGGGATTGACCGGCAGACATTGACGCAAGGTCACGAATGCCCGGCCTTCGCAACGCCAGCGCCGGCTATTTCCTCCTGCCAGAGCGGGCTGAACATCCGGGAAGGCCAGATGCAGGTTTCCTTCGCCTTCCAGGCAACGACCGCAGGAGAGCGGCGAATGGACATCCGATCGACGCTGACGGAACTGTGCGACGCCTTCAACGCCCATGACCTGGACCGCATCATGGCGCTGTTCGCCGACGACTGCGTGCTCGAGATGCCGCGGGGAGGCGACCCCTGGGGCGCTCGCTTCCAAGGCAAGCCCCGAGTAAGCCTTGGCGACCCGCTTCCAGGGCCTGCCCGACGTCCACTACGGCAACGCCGAGCATTTCGTCGACGAGAGCGCCGCCGCCGGGATCTCGAAGTGGCTGCTCACCGGAACCACCCCCGACGGCACCGGACGCAAGGTCCAAGGCTGCGACTTCTACACCTTCCGCGACGGCCTGGTGGCCCGCAAGGACTCCTACTGGAAGATCGTGGAGTAGGCCGGCCGCCGTTCAGCCGACGCGCGGGTCCCGCCCGCGCGCTTCCTGCTTTTCCCCACCGGGCAACTCCGCATCGAGGACGCGCAGCCGCCGGATCACCAGCTCGTCGATCATCAAGCTGCGGATCCGCGCCCGGCGCACCACCAGATGCCCGATCGCGACCGCCCCGAGCGCGAGGGCGCCCAGCGCCAGCGCACCGACCGCAGCCGTCCCGAGGGCGCTCCCGCCCAGGGCGCCCACCCCGAGGGCGCCCGCCCCCAGCGATCGCGATCCGCGAGGGTAGGCCTTCAAACGCTCATATTTCATCGCCGCCTCTGTCTCCGGACAGGTCGGTCTGATCCTAGCATCCCGCGGCGCGCGCGGCCAACGTCGTTGCGCTCCCCGGCAGCCTCAGTTGCCATCCCTGTCGAATTGCTCCGCCCCCGCCACCGGTTCCAGCCAAGACTCTGCGCCGGCGCACCCAGATCTCGCGCGACGGCCTGAGCCCCGCCGGCGCCGCATCCAGCGATCCGACCAGGATCTCCGCCTCCGTCTCGCTCAGATGAAACAGCCGCGACCCGCAGACCGGGCAGAAGCTCCGTCCACCCCAGGTCGCGAACGGCCCGCTGACGGAGAACCGCCCGACCGGCCAATCGGCATAGGCGAGAAAGAGGCCGCCGGTTTCCTTGCGGCAGTCCGCGCAGTGGCAGAGCCCGACCACGCTCGGCTCGCCCTGTACCTTGTAGCGCACCCTGCCGCAGCGGCATCCGCCCTCACGCTCCATCCTGTCCTCCACCGTTCCGTTTACTACGCCGGCGGGGTATGCATGGTTGCGGCAGCGGAGGACGGGCAGCGATGTCGGAGCGCAGGAGAAGCCGTGGCGGCGGCCACGCCGGTCACGCCCGGGATACCGCCGCCCAGGCGATCCGCCAGATGCCTTGGCGCATCCCGCTCAACCCCGACCGCCCCACCGAGCCCCTCCCCCCGGAAGGCGTCGCCGCCATCCACGACGCCGCCATGCGCGTGCTCGAGGAGACCGGCATCGACTTCCTCCACCCGGAGGCCTGCGCGATCCTCGCCGCCGCCGGCTGCCGCGTGGACGGGGCCACCGTCCGAATGGACCGCGCCTTCGTCATGGAGCAGGTGGCCAAGGCCCCGCACCGGTTCGACATCACCCCGCGCAACCCCGACCGCCGGGTGACCATGGGCGGCGGCCACATGTGCTTCGTCAACGTCTCCTCGCCGCCCAACGCCATGGACCTCGACCGCGGCCGCCGCGTCGGCAACATGGAGGACTTCAAGAACTTCATGCGGCTGACGCAGTACTTCAACTGTATCCACATCGCCGGCGGCTATCCCGTGGAGCCGGTAGACATCCACCCCTCGGTCCGCCACCTCGACTGCCTGTTCGAAAAGCTCACCCTCACCGACAAGGTCGTGCACGCCTACAGCCTCGGCCCCGAGCGGGTCGAGGACGTGATCGCAATGGCCCGCATCGCCTCCGGCCTCCCCCAGGCCGAATTCGAGCGCCAGCCACGCCTCTTCACCAACATCAACTCGTCCTCGCCGCTCAAGCACGACTTCCCCATGCTCGACGGGGCCATGCGCTTCGCCCGTCGCGGCCAGCCCGTCATCGTCACCCCCTTCACGCTTGCCGGCGCCATGGCCCCGGTCACCATGGCCGGCGCCGTCGTCCTCTCCGTCGCCGAGGCCCTCGCCGCCGTCGCGCTCCTCCAGCTCATCCGCCCCGGCGTCCCCTGCATGATCGGCAGCTTCACCTCCAACGTGGACATGAAGTCCGGCGCCCCCGCCTTCGGCACGCCGGAATACATGCGCGCCACCCAGATGACCGGCCAGATGGCCCGCTTCTACGGCTTGCCCCTGCGCGCCTCCAACGCCTGCGCCTCCAACGCCCCGGACGGCCAGGCCATGTGGGAGAGCATGAACTCGCTCTGGGCGGCGGTGCAGTCCGGTGTGAACCTCGTCTACCACGCCGCCGGATGGCTCGAAGGCGGGCTCATCGCCTCCTACGAGAAGTTCGTCATGGACTGCGAGGTCCTCCAGCAGATCCAACGCTACTTCGAGCCCGCCCTCACCGACGCCTCGCCCGAGTCCCTCGCCGTCGACGCCATCGCCGCTGTCGGCCCGCACGGCCACTTCTTCGGCGCCGAGCACACCCAGGGCCGCTACACCACGGCCTTCTACGCCCCCTTCCTCAGCGACTGGCGCAACTACGAAGCCTGGGCCGAGGCCGGCTCCCCCACCACCGAGCAGCGCGCCAACCGCATCTGGAAGGCGATCCTCGCCGAATACGAGCCCCCGCCCATGGACGAAGCCATCCGCGACGAGCTCGCCGCCTTCGTCGCCCGCCGCAAGCGCGAGGGCGGCGCGCCCACGGACTATTGACAAACACCGGGCCGCGAGCGTCATTTCGCCGCAACCTTCGAGGAGCCAGACCCATGCGAGCCGCAATTCTCACCAGCGCCGCGATCAGCGCCTTAGCCGCCGCATCGGCGTCGGCCCAGACCGCGCCGGCCCCCGCCACCGCGCCCGCCCCGGTGGTAGTCGCGCCCGCGCCCGCCCCGGTCCCCGACTGGACCACGGGCTGGTCCGGCCAGGCCACGATCTACGCCTGGATCCCAGCGATCAACGGCTCCCAGGAAGGCCCCGACGGCCAGCCGCTCGTCGACCTCGACACCAACGACGTGCTCTCGGCCCTCGACATGGCGTTCATGGGCAGCGCCCAGTTCCGCAAGGACAAGTTCGGCATTCTGCTCGACGCCGTCTACGCCAAACTCGGAACCGATGGCGAATGGGTGCAGAACCGCGTCCGCACCCAAACCGATACCAAGCTCGGCTTCTACACCGCCGCGCTCTCCTACCGAGTCCACGAAGACCCCAAGGCCTACGTCGACGTCTACGGCGGTGCGCGCTATTTCGACACCAGCATCGAGTTCAAGCTCGACGCCACCCGCCTCGGCCGCACCTTCACCAAGGACCTGAGCTGGACCGACGCCATCATCGGCCTGCGCGGCGGCTACAACATCAACGACCGCTGGTCGCTGCACGGCTTCGCCGACTACGGCGGCTTCGACGGCGCCAACGACCAGAGCTGGGAGCTCTACGGCGGCGCCAACTACGCCTTCAGCGATCACTGGGCGGGCACCCTCGGCTACCGCTACGTCTCGATCCAGAAGCAGGTCACCGACCGCGCCGCGCTCGACATCGACATCCAGGGCCCGCTGTTCGGCGTGAGCTACCTCTTCTGAGGCGCCGCGCTTGAAGATCACCATCGAGGTCGACTGCACCCCCGAGGAGGGACGCGCCTTCCTCGGGCTGCCCGACGTCAGGCCGATGCAGGACCGGCTGATGGCCGACCTTCAGGAACGGATGTCGGCCAGCCTCAAGGCCATGGATCCCGCCGAGATGCTCAAAACCTGGCTCCCCGCCAACCTCAAGGGCTTCGAGCAGATGTTCGACGCCTTCGCCCGCATGAGCGGCGGCAAGCGCGAGTAGAGGCCCGTCCCCCGGCCCTTTCGGCCGGACCGCAACCCTCACGATCGACCGGCGTTTGCTCGATGTCGAGGCGACGCGGTGGACTCCATGCGCACCCTACTTGCGGCACTGATGCTGGCCCCGGCGATCTTCGCCGCCGGCTGCGCGAACAACAGCCGCCTTCAACCCGCTGCCGGAACCGGCCCGAGCCCAACGCTCCCCGTCCCCAGCCGCGCCGCGATTCCGACGGTCGCCGTGGCGCCCGCCCGGGGCTGGCCCGCGGACGCCACGCCCACCCCCGCCCCGGGACTGCGGGTCACTGCCTTCGCGCGCGACCTCGATCATCCGCGCTGGATCTACGTCCTGCCCAACGGCGACGTGCTGGTGGCCGAGTCGAACGCGCAGCCGAGCCGTCCCAAGTCGATCCGCGACGTGGCGATGAAGCTGGCCCAGACCGTGGCAGGCGCCGAGACGCCTAGCCCCGACCGCATCATCCTCCTGCGCGACGCGGACGGCGACGGCATCGCGGAGACCCGCTCGGTATTCCTGTCCGGCCTCACCTCGCCCTTCGGCATGCAGCTCCTGGGCGACGATCTATACGTCGCCGACACCGACGCTCTCCTCCGCCTGCCCTATCACCCCGGTGAGGCGCAGATAACCGAGCCCCCCGTCCGCGTCGCCTCGCTGCCGGCCGGCTCCATCAACCACCACTGGACCAAGGGACTGGTGGCGAGCCCGGACGGCCGCACCCTCTTCGTTTCCGTCGGCTCCAACAGCGACCATGGCGAGAACGGGATGGACGCCGAGACGGGGCGCGCCGCCATCTGGGCCTTCGACCCTGCAACCGGAAAGGGAAAGCTTTTCGCCTCCGGCCTCCGCAACCCCGTCGGCATGGACTTCGAACCCCGCACGGGAGCGCTCTGGACCGTGGCGAACGAGCGCGACGAACTCGGCGGCGACCTCGTGCCGGACTATCTCACCTCCGTTCGCTCGGGCAGCTTCTACGGCTGGCCCTACAGCTACTACGGCGGGCATCTCGACCCCCGGGTCACACCGCAGCGGCCCGACCTCGTCCGCCACGCCCGCGTGCCCGACTATGCGCTCGGGCCGCACGGCGCGCCGCTCGGCCTCGCCTTCGCCGACGGCGCCCGGCTCGGCCCGCGCTTTGCGGACGGCGCCTTCATCGGCCAGCACGGCTCCTGGAACCGCACGCCCCGCTATGGCTACCAGGTGATCTTCGTGCCCTTCCGCGGCGGGCGCCCGGTCGGCCTGCCCGTACCGGTTCTGACCGGATTCCTCGATGCTTCGGGCGAGGCCCGCGGCCGGCCCGCAGGCGTCGTCGTCGACAAGGACGGCGGCCTCCTCGTGGCCGACGACGTGGGCAACGCCGTCTGGCGGGTCACCGCGGCCGATGGTGGGCGATGACGGACTCGAACCGCCGACATCCTCGGTGTAAACGAGGCGCTCTACCAACTGAGCTAATCGCCCGCGCGGCCTGATACCCCGCGCACGGCGGCGAGTGCAAGCACTGGCGAAATCGCGTAGTCTCCTGGGATTCGCCGCCTGTCCGGGATCCCTCCGCTGCAGACCGTCACGTTCCGCGCCGGGGACACGATCCTCGCCCAGGGTGAGGCCGGCGACACCGCCTTCGTCATCGTCTCCGGCTCCGTCGAGGTCAGCGTCGGCCAGGGCACCCAAGCGAAGATCCTCGGGACCCTCGGCGCCGGCGACGTCTTCGGCGAGATGAGCCTGATCGAGCCCGGCCCCCGCTCCGCCACCGTCCGCGCCCTCACCGACGTCGAGTGCGCCGCCACCAGCTACGACGACCTCATCGCGCCCGGTCGATCCGACCCGGAACGCGCGGCCCAGCTGATGCGGACCCTGGTCCGCCGCCTGCGCCAGACAAACGAGCGCATCGCGCGGATCGACCCCGGTACCGGGCATCGCATCCAGCAGTGGCTGCACGTCATCCTCGCCGGCCTCGACGAGCAGTCCGCCCTCTCCGCCCCCGAGATGGAAACCCTCCAGCGCGAGCTTCGCATGCTGCTGCAGATCGAGCACTTCCAGATCGCCGCCGGCGAGGTCGACAAGGCCGAGGAAGTGCTCGCCTACATGCTTCGTCCCAGCATGGAGGAATGCCTCGACCTCTGGTTCGGCAAGATCGAGGCGACCGACCAGGAGATTCTGGGACCAATTCGGCGCCGAGGTGGCGCTCGCGTCCCGCGGCCACTACGACCACTGGGCGCTCAACCTCGAGCACCCGCGGCTCCTCGTCGCGCTCGTCATCATGCTCGACCAGTTCCGCCGCAACATGTACCGCGAAACCGCGCAGATGTACGAGTGCGATCCGCGCTGCCTCGCGCTGGTCCGCCGCGGCCTCCGCGTCGGCGTTGCCCGGCGCCTCCGCCCGGTCGAGCAGGTCTTTCTCTGCCTTGCGCTCACCCATTCCGAGTCCCTCGAGGACCAGCACCTGTGCATGGAGGAATGGGGCCGCGCCATGGAGGACCTCGCGCCCGACGACCCGCTCAACGCCTTCCACGAGATCTTCCACCGCCACCTTGCGGTCATCATGCGCTTCGGCCGCTTTCCCCACCGCAACAAGATCCTGCACCGGAAGGACACCCCGGCCGAGGAGGCGTTCCTCGCCGACAACAGCTTCCGCTTCGACCTGCCGCTGGTGCGCCAGCCGGACGGCACCCTCGCCTTCGCCGGCACCGTCCGAAAACGCACGGTGAAGATCCTCGACCACGAGTACCAGACCTTGCTCCCCGCCCCCGACGAGGCGGCGGAGGAAGACTTCGAATATGCCTACGCCGGCCCGGACGCCGCCTTTACCACCACCCAGGAGCAGCTGCGCAAACAGGGCTTCATCCGCATCGGCGACACCGTCCCGGACTTCACCGCCCGCACCAGCCGGGGGACGCTCCGCTTCCACGAGTTCATCGGCGACGGCTGGTGCGTCCTCTTCTCGCACCCGTCCGACTTCACCCCCGTCTGCACCACCGAGTTCGGCGTCACCGCCCGGCTCGAGGACGAATGGGCGAGGCGCGGCACCAAGGTCATCGGCCTCAGCGTCGACGGCCCCGAGGACCACGCGCGCTGGATCGCCGACATCAACGAGACCCAGCACACCCGCGTCAACTTCCCGATCATCGCCGACAAGGACCGCCGCATCTCGATGCTCTTCGGGATGCTCGACGCCACCACCTTCCAGCACGGGACGGGCCTCGGCGAGACGATGACCGTCCGCAGCGTCTTCATCATCTCGCCGCAGAAGCGGGTCGAGCTGATCCTCACCTACCCCGCCTACGTCGGCCGCAACTTCGACGAGATCCTGCGGGTCCTCGACGCGCTCCAGCTCTCCGCCCGCTACCGCGTCGCCACGCCGGCGAACTGGCGGCCCGGCGACGACACCGTGGTCCTGCCCTTCATTTCCGACGAGGAGGCCGAGAAAATGTTCGCCGACCGGGGCGGCGTCCGCCGGGTCCGCGCCTACCTGCGCTACGTGCGCGACCCGTCGCTGCGCATCTTCTGAGCTAGCCCTTCACCATCGGGTCACTGAGCTTGCGGTGCTCCTGCAGCGCGAAGCGGTCGGTCATCCCGGCGATGTAGTCCGCCACCACCCGCGCCCGCGCCGTGGCGTCGAGTGTGCGCAGGCATTCAATCCTGCGGCGTCAGCTCCGGCGATCAGACGCAGTATCGCCTGTCGGCCTTCCTCGCTGCCATCGAGAATCGCACCCTATGTTTGCGACAAAGGCTCCGGCCAGTCTGTCACGAGAACGCCGTGCGGCGCGGTGCCTGGTCACTCGTGAGACGTGTAGTCAAATCGCAAGGGAAGTGGTAGAATACCCCGAGTCGTATATTCCGACTTATCCGCGTGCTCAGCCTTTGACCTTTTAACTGAACACCGTGCGACGGGCTCATCATTGGATGGAGAACCCTAGGATGCTTTTCAGCCGTCACTCGTTCGTCCTCGCGGCCGCGCCTCTCGCTCCGCCGGCCAAGGCAACAGGCGGCTCCAATGGCCGAAACGAGCAATCGGCGGGCGCGCGTGATGCCCGGTCCGCTTGGCAGGAAGGACCAACCGCCACCGGCCCGATCTCGGCACCCCTTCGCCACCCTGCCCCGCGTGTCGCGCGACACCCGGGCAAGGTCTGCGCGGCCATTATCGGCCCGGGCAACATCGGCATCGACCTGATGGTCAAGATCCAGCGGTTGTCGCGGAACCTTCACTGCGCCGCGATGGTAGGCAGGACCCCCGAAAGCGAGGGGCTTAGGCGGGCGCGGAGCACGGGCATCGCCACCACCCACGAGGGCCTCGCCGGACTGCGCGCGCTCCCGGGCTACGGCGATATCCAGATCGCCTTCGACGCCACCTCGGCCGGCGCCCACCGCCGCCATTCCGAGATCCTGATCGCGGACGGCAAGCGGGTGATCGACCTCACCCCGGCGGCAATCGGCCCGTTTTGCATCCCGACAATCAACCTCTCCGAGCATCTCAACGCCCCGAACATCAACATGGTGACCTGCGGCGCACAGGCGGCGATCCCGATGATCGCGGCAGTCGCACGGGTGTCGCCGGTGTATTGGGGCGAACTCGTCGCTCGGATCGCCGCGAAATCCGCCGGCCACGGCACCCTCTCCAACATCGACGAACTCATCAGGACCACGGCGCGGGCGATCGAACTGATCGGGGGTGCACGGCACGGCAGAGCCGCCATCGTCCTGGACCCCGCGGAACCGCCCACTGCCATGCGGGAACGGATCGTCTGTCTCTGCGAGCGCGCCGACCGGAGCGCGATCCGCGGCAGCATCGCGCGCATGCAGGCGGAGGTTCAGTCGTATGTACCGGGCTACCGCCTCGAACGTGAGGTCTCGATCGAGCCGATCGGCCGAAACAGGAAACTGCCTCTTGCCGAGATCGCTGCGCCAACCACCGGCCTCGAGGTCACGATCCTGCTTGAGGTTCGGGGCGCGGCGCACTACCTGCCGGAATACGCGGGTAACCTCGACATCATGACCTCGGCCGCGCTCAGGGCCGCGGAGGCGCTCGTTGATCGCACCCCCCGGCACAGCTACGCCTGACGCTCCCGTGGAAGTCATGTGCCCCCTTCAGGGCGAAGAACGCTGTGCCAAGGCCGGGGCGCCGTCACCCCTTAACCATCGGGTCGCTGAGCTTGCGGTGCTCCTGCAGCGCGAAGCGGTCGGTCATCCCGGCGATGTAGTCCGCCACCACCCGCGCCCGAGCGGTGGCGTCGAGCTCGGCGCAGGCGTTCCACTCCTGCGGCATCAGTTCCGGCGCCTCGGCGAAGGTGACGAACAGCTCCTCCACCACCCGCCGCGCCTTGCGCCGCATCCGCTGAACCGCCCAGTGCCGGTACATCCGCACGTAGAGGAACTCGCGGATCACCTTCAGCTCGGCGAAGGTGGCATCGGAAAAGCGGATCACCGGCCGCCCCAGCCCGCGGATGTCCTCGGCACTCGCCGGCGCCGCCGCCGCGATCCGCGCCTGGCTGCTGGCCAGCACGTCCTCGACCAACAGGCCGAAGAACCGCCGCAGCGCCTCGTGCTCCCGCCGCGCCGGTGCCAGCCCCGGCCAGCGCGCGTCGACCGAGGCGACGCACGGCCCGATCAGTGGCAACCCCCGCAGATCCTCCAGCGTGAACAGCTCCGCCCGCAGCCCGTCCGCCAGATCGTGGTTGTTGTAGGCGATGTCATCCGAGATCGCCGCCACTTGCGCCTCCGCACTGGCATGCGTCCCGAGCTCGAGGTCATGCCGCGCGTCATACTCCGCCAGCGCGAAGGGCATCTCGCCCCCCACGTCCGCAACCACCGGCCCGTTGTGCTTGGCGATCCCCTCCAGCGTCTCCCAGGTCAGGTTCAACCCGTCGAAGTCGGCATAGTGCGCCTCCAGCCGCGTCACGATCTTGATCGCCTGCGCGTTGTGGTCGAACCCGCCGTGCGGCGCCATCAGCGCCTGCAGCGCATCCTCGCCGGTATGCCCGAACGGCGGATGCCCCAGGTCGTGCGCCAGCGCCACCGCCTCGGCCAGCTCCTCGTTCAGCTCCAGCACCCGCGCCAGCGTGCGCGCCACCTGCGCCACCTCCACCGAGTGGGTCAGCCGCGTGCGGTAATAGTCGCCCTCGTGCTCGACGAAGACCTGGGTTTTGTGCTTCAGCCGCCGGAAGGCGCTGGAATGGATGATCCGGTCGCGGTCGCGCTGGAACGGCGAGCGGTGCGCGGATTCCTCCTCCCGGTAAAGCCGCCCGCGGCTCGTCTCGGGCAATGTGGCAAAGGGCGCGGCCATCTCTCTCCGTCCGGTCACTTGTCTCGCGGCACTTGCGCGCCTACCTTCCGCCTTAGACTATCCGTTCACGGGTCAAAAGATGCAGCTCGCCATTCCCCCCCGCGTCACCGACCGCGCCTTCGCCCGGCTCTCCGAGATCGGCGGCGCCCTGCGCGTGGCCGTGGAAGGCGGCGGCTGCTCCGGCTTCCAGTACGACATCAAGCTCGACGAGGCCGCCCCGGACGATCTCATCCTCGAAAAGGATGGCGTCCGCGTGCTCATCGACCCGGTCTCGCTCCCCTTCCTCGCCGACGCCGAGATCGACTTCTCCGACGAGCTCATCGGCGCCCGCTTCGTGGTGAAGAACCCCAACGCCACCTCCTCCTGCGGCTGCGGCACCTCCTTCTCGATCTGAGCCGTCCCGGCTAAGCTGGCGGCCCACGCCACGATCGGGGCCGCAGATGTATCTCAACGCAGCCCTTCTTGCGGTCTTCGCGCTCGTCTACGCGCTCGTGTCCGGCCGGGTGGAGCGCTCCCGCCTCAGCGGCCCGATCGTCTTCGTCCTCGCCGGCCTCCTCCTCGGCCCGGCGAGCGGCGTCATGTCGCTGCACCTCTCGGCCGAGGACCTGCGGCTCCTCGCCGAGCTCACCCTCGCCGTCGTCCTCTTCACCGACGCCGCCAACGCCGACTTCGCCCGCATTCGCCACGCGCGCTTCCTGCCCCGGCGCCTCCTGCTCATCGGCCTGCCGCTCACCGTGATCCTCGGCTTCCTCGCCGGCTGGGCCCTCTTCCCACACCTCGCCCTCGTCGAGATCGCACTTATCGCCGCCATCCTCGCCCCCACCGACGCCGCCCTCGGCAAGCCCGTGGTCAGCAACCCCCGCGTCCCGCCCGACACCCGCGAGGCGCTGAACTTCGAGAGCGGCCTCAACGACGGGATCTGCGTGCCCCTCGTCATCCTGCTGCTCGAGGTCGCGGTCGGAACCGAGATCACCCGCCAGCCCCTCGTCCACATCCTCGCCACCGTCGTCGAGGAAATCGGCATCGGGCTGCTGGTCGGCGCCGCGCTGGCCGCGCCTGCCGCCTTCCTCATCCGCCGCGCCTTCGACCGCGGCTGGGTCGGCGACACCTGGCGCGGCCTCCCCGCCGTGGCCCTCGCCGTCGCCTGCTTCGCGCTGGCCCAGCACCTCGGCGGCAGCGGCTTCATCGCCTGCTTCGCCGGCGGCCTCGTCTTCGGCATCCGCCGCGCCGAGAGCCGCCACGCGCTGCTGAAGGGCGCCGAGAGCACCGGCGACGCGCTCGCGCTGCTCACCTGGACCGCCTTCGGCGCCATCGCCGTCTGGCAGGCCTGGCCGGCGATCACCCCGCGCATCCTCGCCTACGCCATCCTCAGCCTCACCGTGGTGCGCATGGTTCCGGTCGCCCTCAGCCTCGCCGGCACCACGGTCCCCGCCATCGACCGCCTCTTCATCGGCTGGTTCGGCCCGCGCGGCCTCGCCAGTATCGTCTTCGGCGCCATCGTCCTCGAGGCGGACCTCCCCGGCCAGGCGACCATCGCCGCCACAATCGTCTGCACCGTCCTGCTCAGCGTCTTCGCCCACGGTGTCTCCGCCAATCCGCTTGTGCACGCGTTGACCCCGATCTGGCGCGGCCGGACGGACCGGGCATGACGCGGCCCTTCGCCAACATCCGCCGCCTCTTCCGCGGCCTCCGCATCGCCTGGCGCGAGCCCGAGGTGAAGGGCGTGCTCCTCCTCGCACTCTCGCTCATCGGGCTCGCCACGATTGTCTTCTGGATCGTCGAAGGCTGGACCCTGCTCGACTCCGCCTACTTCTCGGTCGTCACGATCGCCACGATCGGCTACGGCGACCTGACGCCGAAGACCGCCCTCGGCAAGATCTTCACCATCGGCTACATCTTCGCCGGCATCGGCATCTTCGTCGCCGCCGTCACCGCCATCGCCCAAGCCATCCTCCGCAGCCCGCCGGAGGACTGACAAGGTGCCCTCCGGGCGACGACTGGCGCGCCGAGCGGCTCGGCGACGACGAGATCCTCGCCCGCCTCTTCGCCCTCGACCGGGCCGGTGCAGGAGCTCAATCCTGACCATTCTACCTATTGTATGGAATGTGCATGCGTTGTGCATGGTGTCCGTCGTCAGGGCTTTTGGGACGTGTGGGAAGCGGGCGCTGAAGGAGGGCCGCATCCCCGAGGCCTGGGCGCAGAGGCCCGCCAAGCTGGCGCAAAAGGACCGCGATTCGCGCTGGACGGTGAAATATTCCAAGGCCAAGCCGTCGGCGGACGGCGCGAAGCGCGTCGACATCGCCATTCCGATGTTCGGCTACAAGAACCATGTCGGCATCGACCGCCGCCACGGGCTGATCCGAACCTGGACCGCGACCGATGCCGCCCGCCACGACGGCGCGCAACTGCCCGGCCTGCTCGACAAGACGAACACCGGGAGCTCGGTTTGGGCCGAAACCGCATATCGCTCGGCGAAGAATGAGGCGCATCTCGCGGCCAAAGGCTTCCAGAGCCGCATTCACCGCAAGAAGCCCATGGGCAAGCCCATGCCGAAGAATGTCTCCCGCGCCAATGCCGCCAGGTCGGAGGTCCGTGCCCACGTCGAGCACGTCTTCGCCCGCCAGAAGGGCCCCATGGCGCTGGTCATCCGCACCATCGGGCCCGCGAGGGCGACGGTGAAGATCGGGCTCGCGAACCTCGTCTACAACATGCGCCGCATGATCTGGCTCGCCGCCACCTGACGCCCACCCCACCGCCTCACAGCCCGGCGCCGGGCATTCCGACGCCGCCCAGAACCCCGCTGGCGAAGCGATAAGCGCCGACTGCCGTCAGCATGAGCGGAGCGAACCGGAACTGCCAGAACGGCCAGTCTCGAGCAGGGCATCCTCGACGACAGGCAGCGCCGGATTCGGGGAGTTGCTGCGCCGCTCTCCCGGCAACGCGCATCGGAGCGACCGCCGTCGCGATGAACATCAGACGCTTCCATCTTGTCTCTACGCACATCGCTATCGAGACGCGGCGGGTCTCACGCGATGCTTCCACTATGGTCAACGCACGTCGAATGAATTCGCGCGCTCCGCAAGCTAATGCGCTAACGCGCAAAGATATGGGTGAAACGCAACCTTATGCGCGAACCTACACCGCCGCTGTAGGTTCGAGCGAAGCTTTTCGCACGCCGCCCCGGAATCGTTGAAGAATTTCCGGTTCGTTGAGGCAAAGTCTTTCGTTAATTTTTCCAATACCTTTTCGCATTGGCCCAAAGCATTTCGTGTCCGACCGGCCTCACCAGTATAGAAGAGAACAGAGTGCCGCGACTGCGGCTGCCAAGGCATCGCTCAAGTTTACTCGAAGTTCCGTCCGGACACTTACCCGCAATTCGGGGCCGTCGAAGCCGCCCCAAGGGAACCGGAAGGCGGTCCGAAATCGGCCCCATGATTCACGATCTTCGATCTCTAACGTCGGCGGTACGGAAAGGGCCGCCCTGGTCGGAGCGCGAACCTCGCGTCGCGCCGACGCGCCGGACGGTCCCACCTTTCAATACAGTGTTGATTGCCGCTGAGAACTGACCCGGGCGGCCGGGAGATTTCCACTGAGAAGTGACCCATGTTCGAACGTCCCCTGGCTGGAGAAGCGGGGGCAACGGAGTGATCGACATGGCGTTATTGAGCGTGATCCGACGGTGGGCATTGCGGGATCAGCTTTCCATCCGGGAGATTGCACGGCGGACGGGGCTGTCGCGGAATACGATCCGCAAGTACCTGCGGTCGGGGACGGTGGGACCGACGTTCAGGGTTCCAGAGCGGCCGAGCAAGCTGGACCCCTACGCCGACCAGCTGTCGGCCTGGCTGAAGACGGAGGCGGGCAAGTCCCGCAAGGGGCGACGGACCCTGAAGCAGATCCATGCCGATCTGGTCGCCCTCGGCTACGAGGGCTCGTATGGTCGGGTCGCAGCCTTCGCACGGAAGTGGAAGGCCGGCCGCCAGCGCGAGCAGCAGACCGCCGGACGCGGCGTTTTCGTGCCGCTGGTGTTCCAACCAGGGGAGGCCTTCCAGTTCGACTGGAGCGAGGACTGGGCGGCGCTTGTCGGGGAGAATACGAAGCTCCAGGTCGCCCACATCAAGCTCTCGCACAGCCGGGCGTTCCTGCTCCGGGCCTACCTGTTGCAGACCCACGAGATGCTGTTCGATGCCCACCGGCACGCATTCCGGGTCTTTGGCGGCGTGCCGCGGCGGGGCATCTACGACAATATGAAGACCGCGGTGGACCGAGTGGGCACAGGGAAGGCGCGTCAGGTCAACGCCCGGTTCCTGGCGATGACCAGCCACTACCTCTTCGAGCCCGAGTTCTGCAATCCGGCGGCCGGCTGGGAGAAAGGCCAGGTCGAGAAGAACGTTCTGGATACCCGCCGCCTGATCCTGCAGCTGATGCCGGACTTTCCCGACCTGGCGGCGCTGAATGCCTGGCTCGAGCGGCGCTGCATCGAGCAGTGGGAGCGCACGCCGCACGGCGCGCTGCCGGGGACGATCGCGGAGGTATGGGCCCTGGAGAAGTCCGCCCTGATGCCGACGCCGCCGGCCTTCGACGGCTTCGTCGAGCAGAGCAAGCGGGTGTCGCCGACCTGCCTGATCAGCTTCGAGCGGAACCGCTACAGCGTGCCAGCCTCGTTCGCCAATCGGCCGGTCAGCCTGCGGATCTACCCCGACCGGCTCGTGGTCGCGGCCGAGGGGCGGATCGTCTGCGAACATGCGCGGGTGATCCAGCGCGCGCACAAGCTGCCGCCCCGGACGATCTACGACTGGCGCCACTACCTGGCCGTCATCCAGCGAAAGCCAGGGGCGCTCAGGAATGGCGCGCCCTTTGCCGAACTGCCCGAAGCTTTCCGCGCGCTCCAGCAGCATCTGCTCAAGCACCTGGGCGGCGACAGGGAGATGGTGGAGATCCTCGCCCTGGTGCTGCAGCACGACGAAGAGGCGGTGCTCTGCGCGGTGGAACTGGCCCTCGAGGCCGGGGTGCCGACCAAGACCCATGTGCTCAATCTGCTGCACCGGCTGATCGACGAAAGCCCCTCAGGCACGCCCGAGGTCGCCCCGCCGACGGGTCTGGCGCTGATCGAGGAGCCCAGGGCGAATGTCGAGCGCTATGACGGACTGCGCGGCCAGGCCCGGGGGGTGCGCCATGCGTCATGACCCCGCCAGCGCCGCCATCGTCATCATGATGCGCAGCCTGAAGACATACGGGATGGCCCAGGCCGTCGAGGACCTTGTCGAACAGGGCTCGCCCGCCTTCGAGGCGGCCGTGCCGATCCTGTCGCAACTGCTGAAGGCCGAAGTCGCGGAACGCGAAGTCCGGTCCATCGCCTATCACCTCAAGGCCGCGCGCTTCCCGGCCTACAAGGACCTGGCCGGGTTCGACTTCGCCGCCAGCGAGATCAACGAGCCCCTGGTCCGCCAGCTGCACCGGTGCGAGTTCATCGACGGCGCCCACAACGTTGTCCTGATCGGCGGACCGGGCACGGGAAAGACGCATGTCGCGACCGCGCTCGGGGTCCAGGCCGTCGAGCACCATCGAAAGAAGGTCCGCTTCTTCTCCACGATCGAGCTCGTCAACACGCTCGAGCAGGAGAAGGCGAAGGGCAAAGCCGGGCAGATCGCCGAGAGCCTCACGCGCGCCGACCTCGTGATCCTGGACGAGCTGGGCTACCTGCCGTTCAGCGCCACGGGCGGGGCTTTGCTCTTCCACCTTCTGAGCAAGCTCTACGAGCGTACCAGCGTCGCCATCACCACCAATCTCAGCTTCAGCGAATGGGCCACGGTCTTCGGTGACGCCAAGATGACCACCGCGCTCCTCGATCGACTGACCCATCGCTGCCACATCCTCGAGACCGGAAACGACAGCTTCCGCTTCAGGGCCAGCGCCGAGGCGGCGCGCAGAAAGAAGGAGGCAGGACCGCCATTGACCCAGACCTGAACCGGCGACCATAACCTTCAGGCGGGTCACTTCTCGATGGAAAGCCCGGGTCAGCTCTCAGTGGAAATCAACACTCGGCGAGCCGAAGGCCGCGACCCGGCTTATGCGCGCGGTCGAGGAGGTCTGTGCCGACGGCACGATGACCCCCGACGTCGGCGGCAAGGCCACGACGCAGGAGGTTGCCGACGCCGTTTGCGAAGCGATCCGCGGCTCCAACATCTGAGGATGTGCCATGGCAAACACCGGTGGCGAACAGCGATAGGCCTTCGCCCGGAGCCTTTTCGTGCACATCTTTACCGCCGCGGTCGCCAGCGCTGACCCCGCGAAGGTCTCCTGGCCGCGTTGATTCGCGGGTTCTCGTTGCCGCAATTTTAGGCGCGTTCGGCGTAATGCTTGCCCTTGGGGGTCCCACCCGGCGGCATGAAGACACCGAGGTCCATCGACAGTTTCGCTGAGATCGCCACCGTACGGATCGCTCTCGAGGGCGCAAACCCGCCGATCTGGCGCGAAGTCGAACTGCCGACCTCGATCACCCTCAAGGTCCTGCAGCCGCGCGCTCGCGGCCTGATCGGACGGGGGGCGTTCCGTTGAAGGTCCGGCGTCATGACGAACTCAATACCGGACGGTCCCCTTGCGGCCGTATGATCATGCACTGTGCCTGATTACCATGCGCCCCAGAAATTCGCGGAGCTCGGTGCGTGGCTTCTGATTATTGAGAATCTCGATCAGCCCCTCCGCCATCGCCGTGAGAGGCTGCCGGTATGTCGTCAGCCGATAGTTGGGGCTCTCGGCCTGCGGCACGTCGTCGAACCCGGTGACTGCAATGTCCTCCGGCACGCGCAGACCCAGGCAATGGCGGATTGCATCGACGGCGCCGATGGCAAGCGCATCATTCTCACAGACGATGATGTCAGGGAGGTCAGTCCGGTCGCGCGCCCCGAGCTGCCGGGATACCACTTCGAACGCAAGCTTGGGATCGTAGGTCGGCACCGAAAAGCACTCCGGGATCGTGCCGCGTGCTTCCTCCCACTTCGAGAGGAAGGTCTCCTTCCGCATCAGGTGTGCCGAGTAGGTGTTGGGACCTGCCAGAAACATCGGCTGCAGATACCCTTTTGAAATGATGTACTCGGCGATGGTCGACATTGCTGCGAAGTCATCGCAGCAGATCGAGATGGTGTTCTGGTTCCGGGAGGTGCGGGCGAATACGATGAGCTTTCGAACGCGGCGAGCCCCCAAGGCCGTCTCCAGAACCTGCTCGTCGAAGTTGAGTCCTATGAGTATGGCGGCATCAACGCGCCGCTGGCTCGCGGTGAGCAGCGCGCCGGGGGCATCCTCCGCGCTAAGCGTGTTGACGAGCAGTGTGTCCCAGCCGTTCTGGCGCAGGACCCGGGTAAGCCGCTCCATCATGACCAGCTTGTGCGGGTTGGCGAAGTCGTCCACCAGAAGGGCGACGAGGTTGGAGCGATCCGAGCGGAGGCTGGAGGCGAGGAGATCCGGCGCGTAGCCGAGCCGCTGCGACACTTCCAGTACCTTCACCCGGCTCTTCTCCGAAATCGACGCATCCCGACGGAAGGCGCGGTTCACCGTCCAGCGCGAGACGCCGGCCTCTGCTGCGACGTCATCGGCCGTCACCGTGTTCGACGGCGTTGGTGGAGACGCCCTGGACATCACTCTCAGCTCCCTTCGATTGCTGCCAAGCTCACCGGGAGGCGTTTTAGCAGCATTTTTGCTCTCGTGGGCAAAAAATTCTTGCACACGAGAGCAAGCTCGCCCATCTTGCCGGAAACAAGCAACCGATTCGGGGGAAAAGTGCTAAAAGTGGGTCTGTTGGGCGCCGGCCGTATCGGCCAGGTGCACGCCGTGAACATAGCTGGCAACGTGGACAGCCGGCTCGTGGCGGTATCGGACGTCAATACGGAGGCGGCAACAGCGCTGGCCACGAAGTACGGCGCCAAATCGCGTTCCTCGGAGGCAATTCTCTCGGATGACGGCATTGAAGCGGTCCTGATCGCCACGTCCACCGACACCCACTCGAGCTTGATTGAAGCCGCCGCGGAGGCCGGGAAGGCCGTGCTCTGCGAGAAGCCGGTCGATCTTTCGCTTGAGCGCGCGATGGCCTGCCAGGAGCGCGTGGCAAAGACTGGAAAGCCAGTCATGGTCGGGTTCAACAGGCGCTTCGACCCGAGTTTCTCGGCCCTGAAGCGTGCCTTCGACGCCGGCGAGATCGGCAAGGGCGAGCTTCTCTCCATAGCCTCCTTCGACCCGGCGCCGCCTCCTGTTTCCTATATCAAGGTGTCTGGCGGACTGTTTCGGGATATGATGATCCACGATTTCGACATGGCGTGCTGGATCATGGGTGGAGCTCCCGCGCGGGTCACCGCAGTCGGCAGTTCGGTTGTCGACCCGGCCATCGGGGCCGCGGGCGACGTGGACACTGCCGTGGTGACGCTGACCTGGGCTGACGGAAGGATTGCCGTCATCAGGAACAGCCGTCGCGCTGTTTACGGCTACGACCAGCGCATTGAGTTGCTGGGCGCCGAAGGGCTGCTCGAGGCAGAGAACGTTCTCGAGAACACGGTGCGCAAATCCACTGCGGCCGGCGTGGTCGGCGCCAAGCCCACCTACTTCTTTCTCGAGCGCTACATGCCCGCGTATGCCGCGGAGTGGTCTGCGTTCGTCGACGCCGTCACCAAGACGAAGCCGATGCCAGTGACGCTCGAAGAGGGTGTCCGTGCGCTCGCGGTGGCGGAAGCGGCGACGCGTTCAGCCCAAAGCGGCGAAACCGTCGCGGTGCCCACCTAAGCGGCCGGAGGCCTCAGATGAATCACAAGCTTGGCTGCTGCACCTGGATTTTCGGACCGGTGGCGCTCGATGAGATCGCCATAAGAGCAGCCCGCGTGGGCCTCAACGGAGTCGAGCTGTTCGGAGATGTCGATGGGACGGACCCGCAGCGGGCAAGGGCTACGCTCGGAAGCCACAACCTCTCGGTCTTTTCGATTACCCCGGCGGACGCAGACATATCACACCCGGATGCCGCGATACGCGACGCGGCCCTCGGCTATTATGATCGCCTGATCGACTGGGCGGTGGAACTGGGACGGCCGCTGATCTCCTGTCACGGCAAGGTGACGCGTATCAAGCCGATCTCCTCGCAGGAGGAGGAGGATGCGTTGCTCGTCGATGGCGTCCGGCGTATCTGCCAGGCGGCTTCGAGGCGCGGACTTGATGTCGTATTCGAGATCCTGAACCGATACGAGACCCACCAGATAAGGACGGTCGGGGAAGGTCTCGGCCTGCTATCCAAGGTTGATGCGGGCAACCTCAAGCTGCTGCCCGACGCCTATCACATGAACATCGAGGAGGCCGATCCAGCGGCGGCTCTTCGGGCCGGCGGGGACCGGATCGGTCTTTATCACGCCGCCGACAGCAACCGATGCGGAGTCGGCGAGGGCAACATCGACTTTGCGGCTCAGCTCACGGCTCTGAACGACATCGGCTACCGGGGTCCGATCATCCTCGAGACAAACGCCCCCGGCCCGAATCCGTTCACGCCGATCAAGGGCAGTGACACCCCAGACGTCGTCGAAGCGCAGCTTGCCGGCTCAGTGCTCGCACTGACTCGGCCGGGTGCATGAAATTCGGCCAGCCGGCCGAACGAGAGGGTCGCATCCGCGGCCTCAACAGCAACCCGAAGGGAGGGAAATCATGAAGCACTTTATCAAGGGCGCAATAGCCGCGAGCGCGCTCGCGATTGCGGCGCCGGCGCTGGCGCAGGACATCATCGTCGTGGTGCACGGCCAGGCGAACGACCCGTTCTGGTCCGTCGTCAAGAATGGGGTCGACAAGGCTGCGAAGGATACCGGCGCAAATGTCGACTTCCGCTCACCGGAGACCTTCGACATGGTCGCCATGTCACAGCTCATCGATGCGGCGGTGAACCAGGAGCCAGACGGGCTTGTCGTCTCGATCCCCAACTCCGCTGCGCTTGGCCCGTCGATTGAGCGGGCAGTGCAGGCAGGCATACCCGTCATCTCGATGAACTCCGGCTCCGACGTGTCCCACGAACTCGGCGCTCTGCTGCACGTCGGCCAGGACGAGTTTACCGCCGGTAAGATCGCGGGCGAGAAGCTCGCCGAGATGGGTGGCACCAAGGGGATATGCGTCAACCAGGAGGTCGGCAACGTCTCGCTCGACCTTCGCTGCGAGGGCTTCATCGAGGGGTTCGGAGGCAATGCCACTGTCCTGCCGACCGGCAACGATCCAACCGAAGTCGAGTCCAAGGTCCGCGCAGCCCTCGACTCCGATCCCGACGTCGACACGGTGATGGCGCTCGGTGCGCCGACGGCGGGCGAGCCCTCGGTCGCGGCGGTCAAGGCGGTCGGCCGCGGCGGCGGTGACGTCAAGGTTGCGAGCTTCGACCTCTCGCCGGGGTTCCTGCAAGCCGTCGTCGACGGCGACGCCGCCTTCGCGATCGACCAGCAGCAGTTTCTCCAGGGTTACCTGCCCGTGGCGTTCCTGGCGCTGAATGCCAACTACGGTCTTGTTCCCGGTGGGGACGTGGCGTCGGGCCCGAACCTGATAACCCAGGAAAAGGCCGAGCAGGTAATCGAGCTGTCCGCGCAAGGCATCCGCTGATCGCCGGGACTGCCTGATACTCGGGGGCGGCGCATTGACGTGCCGCTCCCGCCCAGAAAAGCGGGGGAAATCATGAACCAGTCTAATGCCCAGCCGGCCGACGAGCGCATCAAGGCGGAGTCGTTTGGCGCGAGTCTTCTGAAGAGACCCGAGCTTGGCGCCATTGCAGGCGTGATTCTGGTCGTGATCTTCTTTCTTGTCACTGCCGACAGCTCGATGTTCACTCTTTCCGGCTTCATGAACTACATGACGCCGGCGGCGCAACTTGGCATCCTTGCCATCGGCGCCGCTATGCTGATGATCGGCGGCGAATTCGACCTGTCAATCGGCTCGATGATCGCTTTCGCCGGCCTCTTTTTCGCCGTCTGCACGGTAAACTGGGGTCTGCCACTCATCGTCTCGATCCCCGCCACATTCATCTTTGCGGGGCTGGTCGGCGCGATAAACGGCACGATCGTAATCCGGTCGGGGCTGCCCTCCTTCATCGTGACGCTGGCCTTTCTGTTCATCCTGCGCGGCCTGTCCCTGGTGGGGCTGAAGCTTGCTACCGGCGGCTCGACCCAGCTGCGCGGTGTGCGCGAGGCGGTCGAGGGTGATTGGCTCGCCCCGGTCTTCTCGGGTGATGCATTCGGGGGCCTGTTCCGGGCACTGGGCAAGGCGGGGCTGGTCGAGACGTTCAGCAACGGAACCCCGAAGGTTCCCGGGATCCCGATCGAGATCGTCTGGTTCATCATGATCGCGATCGCAGCGACCTACGTCCTGCTCCGTACGCCAATCGGCAACTGGATCTTCGCCAGCGGCGGCGACGCCAATGCGGCCTCGAACTCCGGCGTGCCGGTGCGGCGCGTCAAGATATCGCTCTTCATGCTCACGGCCTGCTGCGCCGCGCTCGTCGCCATCATTACCGTGATTGACTCGGGATCCGACAGATGCCCGCCGAGGCTTCCAGAAGGAATTCGAGGCGATCATCGCGGCGGTGATCGGCGGCTGCCTCCTGACCGGCGGCTACGGTTCGGCGATCGGCGCCTTCTTCGGCGCGATCATCTTCGGCATGGTGGTTATCGGGCTGACTTACACCGACTTCGACCAGGACTGGTTCCAGGTGTTCCTCGGCGCCATGCTCCTGATCGCGGTTCTTTTCAACAACGCGATCCGCAAGCGCGTAACCGGGGAGCGCTAATATGACCCACGATTCGAACTTCCATCATGGCGATGCACCCACAGCAGCACCCATCGTCGAAATGCGGGCCATCGAGAAGCACTTCGGCAACATCATCGCCCTCGCCGGCGTCAGCTTCGACGTCCGCCCCGGGGAATGTCACTGCCTCCTCGGCGACAACGGCGCGGGCAAGTCGACCTTCATCAAGACCATGTCGGGCGTGCACAAGCCCAGCGCTGGCGAGATCTTCTTTGAAGGCAAGCACATGGATTTCGACAGTCCGCGGGACGCTATGGAGGCCGGCATCGCCACGGTGTTCCAGGATCTGGCGATGATCCCGTTGATGAGCGTCACACGGAACTTCTTCATGGGGCGTGAGCCGACAAAAGGCAAAGGCATCTTCAAACGCTTCGATGCGGCACGGGCGAACACCGTGACCGTGGAGGAGATGCGCAAGATGGGCATCAACCTCCGCGGTCCGGACCAGGCCGTCGGCACGCTTTCTGGTGGCGAGCGCCAGACCGTGGCAATCGCCCGAGCGGTCCACTTCGGGGCCAAGGTGCTCATCCTCGACGAGCCGACATCGGCTCTCGGCGTGCGGCAGACCTCCAATGTTCTGGCGACCATCGACCGGGTGCGGAAGCAAGGCATCGGTGTGGTGTTCATCACCCACAACGTGCGCCATGCCCTGGCCGTCGGCGACCGTTTCACCGTGCTCAACCGCGGAAAGACGCTCGGAACCGCCGGTCGCGGCGAGATCACTCCGGAGCAGCTTCAGGACCTCATGGCCGGCGGCCAGGAACTCGCGCAGTTGGAAGGCTCCCTCGGCGGCACTGTATGAATAGTTCGGTGGCTTGCGTGGACGTCGTGCCACGCCCGGCCGCGAAACGCCCACAGCGCGCCGAGAAGCCTGGTGCCGCCGGATTGATACCGTCCATGGCCGGCCCGCGAGGCCGGCCGGCCAAGACATGAGGTAACTCTGATGAAGACACTCGACCTCATCACCATCGGACGTTCGTCGGTCGATCTCTACGGAGATCAGGTAGGCGGGCGGCTGGAGGACATGGGTAGCTTCTCGAAATACATCGGAGGTTCGCCGACCAACATCGCCTGCGGCACGGCGCGGCTGGGGCTGAAGTCGGCGGTGATCACCGGGGTCGGCGACGAGCACATGGGGCGTTTCATCGTCGAGCAGTTGGCGCGCGAGGGGGTGGACACCCGCGGGGTCAAGATCGACCCCGAACGGCTGACCGCGCTGGTGATCCTCGGAATCCGCGACGACGCGCGCTTCCCGCTGATCTTCTACCGCGAGAACTGCGCCGACATGGGGCTGACCGCGGCCGACATCGACGAGGGCTTCATCGCCTCGGCCGGGGCGGTGCTGGCGACCGGCACTCACCTCAGCAACAGCCAAACCGAGGCCGCGGTGCTGAAGGCGCTCGAGCTCGCCCGCAAGCACGGGGCGCGCACCGCCCTCGACATCGACTACCGCCCGAACCTCTGGGGCGTCGCCGGCCACGGCGAAGGCGAGAGCCGCTTCGTCGAGAGCGAAGCGGTGACGAAGAAGCTGCAGGCGACGCTGCACCTCTTCGACCTGATCGTCGGCACCGAGGAGGAGTTCCACATCGCCGGCGGCTCGACCGACACCCTCGAAGCGCTGAAGGCGGTCCGCGCCGTCTCGGACGCGACGCTGGTCTGCAAGCGTGGCCCTCGGGGCGCGGTCGCCTTCGAGGGCGCGATCCCGGCGAGCCTCGACGACGGGCAGGCCGGCCCCGGCTTCCCGATCGAGGTCTTCAACGTGCTCGGCGCCGGCGACGGCTTCTTCTCGGGCCTGCTCAGGGGCTGGCTCACCGACCAGGATTGGCCGACGAGCCTGAAGTACGCCAACGCCTGCGGCGCCTTCGCGGTGTCGCGCCACGGCTGCACCCCGGCCTATCCCTCGCTTACCGAGCTCGAGTTCTTCCTCGACCGCGGCGTTGTCCGCCCCGACCTCAGGAACGACGCCGAACTCGAACAGGTGCACTGGGCCACAAATAGGGGCCGCGAACATGGCGGCGACTTCTCGGAAATGCGGGTCTTCGCCTTCGACCACCGCATGCAACTCGAGGAGATTGCGGGCGCGAGCCCCGAGAAGATCGGCGTATTCAAGGAGCTTTGCCTTCGGGCGGCCCTGCAGGTGCAAGACGGCCGCCCCGGCTACGGCATCCTCTGCGACAACCGCCTCGGGCGCGCGGCGCTGCACGCCGCCTCCGGCTCCGGCCTTTGGATCGGCCGCCCCTGCGAATGGCCCGGCTCCCGCCCGCTGACGCTGGAACCGGAGCTCGGAGCCGACTGCGGGGGCCTGGGCGCATGGGCGCGCGAGGACGTGGTCAAGGTGCTCTGCTTCTGCCACCCGGACGACACGCCTGAGATGCGAAGCCAGCAGGAGGCGACGGTCAAGCGGCTCTGGGAGGCCGCGCGGCGCAACCGGCTGGAATTCCTGCTGGAGATCATCCCGTCCAAGGTCGGCCCCGTCGACGACGCGACCACCGCGACGCTGATCCGCCAGTTCTACGCCGCCGGCGTCTTCCCCGACTGGTGGAAGCTCGAGCCGATGACCTCGCGCGCCGCCTGGGGAGGCGCCATTGCCGCGATTGAGGAGAACGACGCCCACACCCGCGGCATCGTGGTCCTCGGCCTCGACGCGCCAGAAGCCGAGCTCGGGCGGAGCTTCCAGACCGCGGCAGGCTTCGAGCTCGTCAAGGGGTTCGCGGTCGGGCGCACCATCTTCGGCGAGGTGGCGCGGGCTTGGCTCGGCGAAGCGATCACCGACGCCGAGGCGGTTTCCGATATGGCCGGGAAATACCAGCGTCTCTGTGGCATCTGGGACAAGGCGCGGGCCGCGACGCGGGAGGCTGTGGCGTGAAGGACGACAAGGGGGAACCGATGAACGGAACCATTCGGCTCACCGCCGCGCAGGCAATGATGCGCTGGCTGAGCGTGCAAATGACGGAAGGTGGCGAGCGTTTCATCGAGGGCGTCTGGGCGATCTTCGGCCACGGCAACGTCGCCGGGATCGGCGAGGCGCTGCATGGCATCGGCGACAGCTTGCCGACCTGGCGCGGCCAGAACGAGCAGACCATGGCGCATGCCGCCATCGCCTACGCCAAGACCAAGCGCCGCCGCCGCGCTCATGCCGTCACCTCCTCGATCGGCCCGGGCTCGACCAACATGGTCACCGCCGCGGCTCTGGCCCACGTCAACCGCCTGCCGGTGCTGTTTATCTGCGGCGACGTCTTCGCCAACCGCCGCCCAGATCCGGTGCTCCAGCAGATCGAGGACTTCGACGACGGCACGGTCTCGGCCAACGACTGCTTCAAGCCGGTCACCCGCTACTTCGACCGCATCTCGCGCCCTGAGCACATCCTGAACGCCCTGCCGCGGGCGCTGCGTACCCTGACCGATCCCGCCGACTGCGGCCCGGTCTGCCTCGCCTTCTGCCAGGACGTGCAGGCCGAGGCCTACGACTACCCGGAGAGCTTTTTCGAGCCCCGCGTGTGGCGCATCCGCCGTGCCGAGCCCGACCCGGACGAGGTCGCCGAGGTCGTCGCCGCGATCAAGGCCGCGAAGTCCCCGGTGATCGTCTCCGGCGGCGGCGTGCTCTATTCCGGTGCCGAGGACCTGCTCGCGGATTTCGCGGCGCGGCGCAACATTCCGGTCGTCGAGACCCAGGCGGGCAAGGGCGCCACCAGCTTCGAGCATCCGATGAATTTCGGCTCTCCCGGCACCACGGGCTCGGCCTGCGGCAACGCCGCCTGCGAGGCGGCCGACCTCGTCGTCGGCGTCGGCACCCGGTTCCAGGACTTCACCACCGGCTCGTGGACGGTCTTCGCCAACCCCGAGCGCAGGCTGGTCTCGATCAATGTACACGGCTACGACGCGCTGAAGCACGGCGCGCTCGGCCTCGTCGGCGACGCTAAGGTTGCGCTCGAGAAGATCGACGCCGCCCTTGGCGAGACGCGCTTCGAAGCGGCAGATGCAACGGCCCGCACCGACTGGCATGCCACCGTCGCGAAGGTCACCGCCGCGCCGGCGAAGGACGCCAACAAGCTGCCCTCCGACGCCCAGGTGATCGGCGCGGTGCAGCGGGTGGCGACGGAGAAGACCGTCGCGATGTGCGCCGCCGGCACCATGCCGGGCGCCTTGCAGGTGCTCTGGCAGGCGGCGAAGGGCGGCTATCACATGGAGTACGGCTTCTCCTGCATGGGCTACGAGATCGCCGGTGCAATGGGGATCAAGCTCGCCGCCCCCCAGAACGAGGTGATCTGCTTCGTCGGCGACGGCAGCTACATGATGGCGAACTCCGAGCTCGCCACCGCGGTGATGCGCCGTGTGCCCTTCACCATCGTGCTCACCGACAACCGCGGTTACGGCTGCATAAACCGCCTTCAGCAGGAATGCGGCGGCGCCGAGTTCAACAACATGTACAAGGACAGCAACGTCGAGGTTCAGCCCGAGATCGACTTCGTCGCCCACGCCGCGTCGATGGGCGCCCACGCAGAAAAGGCGGCGGACATCGCCGACCTCGAGACGAAGATCGTCGCCGCCCGCGGCCGTGCCATTCCTTCGGTCATCGTCATCGACACCGAGGCGGTCTCCGGCACCGGCGCCGGCGGCCACTGGTGGGACGTCGCCGTCCCGCAGGTCGGTGGCCCCGAGCGGCTCGAGAAGGCCCGGGAACGCTACCAGACCAACAACCGCCTCCAGCGCGTCTTCAACTGAGGTCCGATCCCATGATCCTCTACGGAACCAACCCAATCGCCTGGTCCAATGACGACGACTGGACCCTCGGCGACCACCTCTCGCTCGAGGACTGCCTCGGAGACTGCCAGCGGATCGGCTTCGACGGCATCGAGAAGGGCCACAAGATGCCCGACGAGGGCGCGGCGCTGAAGCGCAAGCTCGCCGAGTACGGTCTGCGCTTCGCCGCCGGCTGGCACTCGACCAACCTCCTCGTCAACGACATCGAGACCGAGAAGAAGGCGCTTCAGGCCTGGATCGACTTCACGAAGGATGCCGGCGGCGACCGCATCAACGCCTGCGAATGTTCCAACACCGTCCACGGCAACGACAAGGTTGCGGTGAACGACCGTCCGATCATGACCGACGCCGAATGGAACCGCTTCTCCACCGGCTACGAGGCGCTTTCGAAACTCGCCGCCGAGCAGGGCGTGAAGATGGGGTACCACCACCACATGGGCACCATCATCGAGTCGGCTGCCGACATCGACCGCTTCATGGAAATGGCCGGCCCCAACACCCGGCTCCTGCTCGACACCGGACACTGCACATTCGGCGGGGCGGACCCGGCCGAGGTCGCGCGCAAGTACATGGACCGCGTCACCCACATCCACGCCAAGAACGTCCGGCCCGCGATTATGCGGGAAGTGCGCGAGCAGAACCTCAGCTTCCTGGAGGGCGTTCGCCGCGGCGCCTTCACAGTCCCGGGCGACCCCGAGGGCCGCGTCGAATTCGAGCCGGTGCTCAAGGTCGCCGCCGAGCACGGCTATTCCGGCTGGCTGGTGATCGAGGCGGAACAGGACAGCGCCGTCCGCGAGCCGTTCCACTACCAGGACATGGGCCTGAAGGCGCTGCGCGCGATGGCCCGCGCCACCGGCCTCGACACGGCGCGGACGCCGGCATGACGAGCCCGCTGCTGAAAAAGCCCTTCGGCGCCCGTGGCAAGGTTCACGAGATCACCCCGGCCTCCGCCGGCTGGCGCTACGTCGGCTTCTCGCTCTACCGGTTGCGCGCCGGCGACACCGCCACGGAAGCGACCGACGGCAATGAGGTGATCCTCCTCCTCGTCGAGGGCAAGGCGCGGCTCACCGCCGCCGGCCAGGACTGGGGCGTGCTCGGCGACCGCATGGACGTGTTCGAGAAGACGCCGCCGCATTCGCTCTACCTTCCGAACGGCACGGAGTGGAGCGCCGCCGCCGAGACCGACTGCACCGTCGCCGTCTGCGCGGCGCCGGGCCACGGCGGGCATCCGGCGCGCCGGATCGGGCCCGAGGGAATCGCCCTCACCGCACGTGGCAAGGGCACCAACGTTCGACACATAAACAACATCGCAATGGAGGCCGAGGACTTCTGCGACTCGCTGCTCGTCACCGAGGTCTTCACGCCGGCCGGGCACTGGTCTTCCTACCCGTCCCATCGCCACGACGAGGACGACTTCCCGCGTATAACCTACCTCGAGGAGACCTACTACCATCGGCTGAACCCGGAGGACGGTTTCGCCGTCCAGCGCGTCTATACTGACGACGGCTTCCTCGACGAGACCATGGCGGTGAAGGACGGTGACGTCACGCTCGTCCCGCGCGGTCACCATCCTTGCGGCGCGCCCTACGGCTTCGACATGTATTACCTGAACGTCATGGCCGGCCCGCGCCGCAACTGGCGCTTCGTCCCCGCCCCCGAGGTCGACTGGATCATGAAACGCGACGCATGAAGCTAATGCATCGACAACAGATGAGGAAACGATGACCGATCTCAGCCATTACGTCTCGGGCACGCGCAGTTCTCGGGCAGGTCCGGCCGCTTCGCCGACGTCTTCAACCCGGCCACCGGCGTGGCTGAGAAGCGGGTGCCGCTCGCCACCGACGACGAGGTGAACGAGGTCGTCGCCGTCGCCAAGGCGGCCTGGCCTGCCTGGGCGAAGACGCCGCCGCTGCGCCGCGTGCGCATTCTCGACAAGTTCAAGTTCCTGCTGATTGAGAACGCCGACCAGCATCGCCGAGCTGATCTCGGCCGAGCACGGCAAGACCCACGACGACGCGCTCGGCGAAGTGACGCGCGGGCTGGAAGTGGTCGAGTTCGCCGTCGGCATCCCGCACCTCCTGAAGGGCGAGGTGACGGAAAACGTCGGCACCAACGTCGACAGCCACTCGCTGCGCCAGCCGCTCGGGGTGGTCGCCGGCATCACGCCGTTCAACTTCCCGTGCATGGTACCGATGTGGATGTTTCCCGGTGGCGCTGGCCTGCGGCAACTGCTTCATTCTGAAGCCGTCTGAGCGCGATCCGTCTGCGCCGCTGTTCATCGCCGAACTGCTGACGCAGGCCGGCATCCCTGCGGGCGTCTTCAACGTCGTCAACGGCGACAAGGAGGCCGTCGACGCGCTCCTGGCCAACCCCGATGTCAAGGCGGTGAGCTTCGTCGGCTCGACCCCGATCGCGCGCTACATCTACGCGACCGGCACCGCGAACGGGAAGCGGGTGCAGGCGCTCGGCGGCGCGAAGAACCACGCGATCATCCTGCCCGACGCCGACCTCGACATGGCGGTCGGCGCGCTGATGGGAGCGGCCTACGGCTCGGCCGGCGAGCGCTGCATGGCGATCTCGGTGGCGGTGCCGGTCGGCGAGGAGACCGCGAACCGGCTGATCGAGAAGCTCGTCCCGAAGATCGAGGCGCTGAAGATCGGGCCGGCCTCGGATCGCGCTTCCGACATGGGACCGCTGGTCACGGCGCAGCACCTGGCCAAGGTTAGGGGCTACGTCGACCAGGGCGAGAATGAGGGGGCGAAGCTCGTCGTCGATGGCCGCGGCGTTCAAGGCCCCGCAGGGCTATGAGGACGGCTACTTCATCGGTGGGTCGCTGTTCGACGGCGTGACGACAGAGATGACCGATCTGGAAGGAAGAGATCTTCGGCCCGGTGCTGTCGGTCGCGCGAGCCGCGAACTATGCAGAGGCTGTCGATATGGTCGCGAAGCACGAATACGGCAACGGTGTGGCGATCTTCACCCGCGACGGCGATGCCGCCCGCGCCTTCGCCCACGAGATCGAGGTCGGGATGGTCGGGGTCAACGTGCCGATCCCGGTGCCGATGGCCTTCCACTCCTTTGGCGGCTGGAAGGCCTCGCTCTTCGGCGACCACCATATGCACGGACCGGAGGGCGTGCGCTTCTACACCCGGCTGAAGACGATCACCACGCGGTGGCCTACCGGCATGCGCGTCGAGGCTGAGTTCGTCATGCCGACGATGGGCTGAAAGCGCAGGGCGGCGGAAACGGCGGAGGTGCTATTCGCCTCCGCCAACGAAAGACCGCAATCAGGATGTTGAGACGCGGTAGTCGAACAGACCTGAATGACCGTTGAGGGCCGTTCGCGCCACGGCTTGCCAGATTTGGAGGGGTCGCTTCCCGGCGCCTGATCCCGATCTGCTGCGGGCATACCACCGTCCCGCGCCTTGCATGTCCTGAGGAGCGGAACGCGTCACGGACACGGTGCGCGAAGTCCGCTGACCGCTTGCCTGCGGCGAGGCGTTTTGGGTAGGGATAATTTCCCTACTGGGAAAGCCGGAACCATCTCACGGGCCTGAGCAAAGCCCATGCGCCCATTCTGATGGTCAACAACGACGACATCGCTCGCTATCTGGGCGGGATCGGCGACGACACGCGACGCGCGATCTTGCGGTGGCGTCGGTCTTCAGACTTTCGCCATTCTTGCACCCACGAGTCCGAGGGTGCCGGCCTCACCGGCGGCAAGGCGCCGCTCGCCTGCAGCAATCATCAGCGGTCCGACGCCCTTCACGTCGTCGCGGACGATGGTTTCGGTGGTGTAGTAGGCGGGAGTCCCGTCGCGATAGTTGCCGTCGAAGCCGCCAAGGCCCGCGACGCGGCAAATCCGGGGTAGCGCCGCGCCGTGGCCCGCCTGAATCTCGACCGCCACCAGCGCCTCCAGAGCGTCGAGGGCGCGGGCGGCGGTGATGCTTCCGCCGGGGGCGAGACCCAGGCGATCGAGGCGGGCGAGGGCGTAGGCGAACATGGCGCTGGCGGAGGTTTCCTCGTAGTTGCCGGGCAGGTCGGGCAGATCGATCACCTGGAGCCACAGCCCTTTCGGCGTCGCGAGTGACGCGAGCCGCGCGGCGAGCGCTCGCGTGGGCGCGGCCAGCTGCGCCGCGTCGAAGGCTTCGGAGCCAACACGCTCTCCGACGTCGGCCAGCGTCATCGCGAGCCAGCCGACCGCGCGGGCCCAGTGCGCCGGTGACTGGCCGGTGACCGGATCGGCCCAGGCCTGCTGCCGGCTTTCGTCGTAGCCGTGGACGTAGAGCGCGGTCGACGGACGCCAGGTCAGCGCGAGGCCGAGCCGCAGCTGTTCCAGCGCATCGGCTATAAGCTCCGGCCGGCCCGTCGCCTGCGCGTACTCGATCTGGAACGGCAGGCCCATGTAGAGGCCGTCGAGCCAGACCTGCCACGGATAGCGCTGCTTGTGCCAATAGACGCCCGACTTCGTGCGCGGATGCGCCAGGAGCTGGTCCGCCAGCCGTTCCGCCCCCGCCATCCATCGGTCCTCGCCGGTCACGCGGCCAAGGTGGATCAGCGCCCGTCCGGCGAGGATGTTGTCGATGTTGAACTCGTCGCGGACATACCCGGCGAGAGCGCCGTCCGGGGCCACCTGCGCGCCGATCAGCCGCTCCAGATGCGCCGCCCAGAGCGGATCGCCGGTCGCCTCGCCGAGAACGATCAGACCGCGGTAGAGGCAGCCGTCCTCATAGCAGAAGGCGCCGCCCTTATAGGGCGCATATGCGGCGGCGTAGGTGTCGAAATAAGAGTTCGAGCATCAGGAAATTCCCCGGATAGTGGCGAGCCAGGCCGGCGTGAGCGGGCCGTCGATCGTGATTTCAGCAAACTCGGCGCAGAGGCCAGTATGGCGCATCGGCGGAACATGGCAGGCCATCAGCGGCACGGCGGCCTCGGCGTCGGGGTCGAAACTCGCGCGGATGCCGCCGAGCGTGAGGCCGGTGATCGGCGACTCGGGCAGGCCGAGAAATACGCCGGCGGCGAGGCGGATGCCGTCGAGGGTCACGTCGCGGATGGAGATGTCGCGCAACACCGGCGTCGAGACGTCGACGGTGGCGGGGGCGCGGGACTGGACCCGCTCGGAGCGACCGTCGTGGTCGCAGAAATAGAAGGCGTTGGCCTCGAAGCCGGTGTCGACGCCGTCCATCGTGCAGTTGATGACCGCGATGCGCGCCACCTCGCCGCCGCGTCCGCGGCGGGTCTTGATGCGCAGGCCGCGGTCGGTGTGGCGGAACTCGCAGGCGGAGACGGCGACGTCGGTGACCGAGCCCGACATCTCGGAGCCGATGACGACGCCGCCGTGGCCGCGCTCCATAAGGCAGTGACGCACGGTGATCCGGCGGGTGGGTGCGAGATGGCCGTCGGCGCCGTCGTCGCCGCGCTTGCCGGCCTTGATCGCGATGCAGTCGTCGCCGACCGAGAAGCGCACGCCTTCGATCAGCACGTCCTCGCAGGATTCGGGGTCGAGGCCGTCGGTGTTCGGGCTGTCCGGATCGCTCTCGATCGTCAGGCCGGAGGCGACGACGAGGCGGCAATAGACCGGGTGCACGGTCCACGAGGGGGAGTTGCGCACGGTGATGCCGGCGAGGGTCACGTCCTCGCAGCCGGAGAGGAAGAGGGTGCGCGGGCGACGGGCGCCGTCGCGGGTTTCCTTGGGCCAGGTCCACCAGTCGCCGCGGTCGCCGCCGCCGTCGAGCGTGCCCGAGCCGGCGATCGTGACGCCGCGGGCGTCGATGGCGTTGACGAGGGCGGCGAAGCTGGCCGCGGGCAGACCCTCCCAGGTGCCGAGCATCCGGCCGTCCGGATGGCGGGCGGGCAAGATGGGAAAGCGGGCGCGGTCGGCGACGGCGGCGAGGACGGCGCCCTCTGCCAGGTGCAGCGTCAGACCGCTGCGCAGGAAGATCGGCGCGGTTGGCCAGGTGCCGGCGGGGACGAGGACAGTGCCGCCCGCGGGGGCCGCGGCGATGGCGGCGGCGATCGGCCCGGCGTTGTCGGTGGCGGTCTCGTGGGCGCCGAAGCGGGTGATGTCGACGAGGCCGGCGCAGGGCGGAGTGCGGAAGGAGAAGGGGGCGGCGCCGTCGAGGCGCAGCGTGTAGTCGTTATCGGGCAGGAGATCATCGAGCGGCAGGACGGCGCGGGAAGCGCTGCCGGTGAGCGCGGTGGCGCCGCCGGTCTCGAGGGTGAAGTCGCGGGGTTCGGGCAGGGTGAAGCGCACGCCCGGCGCGGAAAGGCGCAGGGTGACCATGCGCGGCGTCCTGGCGGAAGCGGCGATCGTGAGAGTTCGCATCGCTGGTCTTCTTCCTGTCTCGTCTCGGGATTGCGGCGGGCCGGGGGCCCGCCGCAGGCGTGGCTCAGAAGCCGGCGGTGACGTCGTCGATGCCGTAGATGATCTCTTCGGCGGCGGCGGCGGCGTCGACCTGGCCGTAGGCGAAGGCCTCGACGTTATCGAGGAAGACCTGCCGGACTTCCGGGTTCTCGCTGTAAGGCGAGACCGCCGGGCCGTCCTCGGCGAGCATGATCTCGTTTGCCTTCATCAGGTTCGGATCGATCTTGCCGGCGTCGAGCAGCATCGTCGCGGCCGCCTTGTTGGCGGGCACGCCGCGGGCGTCGCCCATCACCATGATGCCGTCGGGCTCGGCGAGCAGGCAGTTGATGATCTGCGCGGCGGCCTGCGGCTCCTTGCTGTTCTTGGAGATCGCAAACAGCATCGACGGCTTGCGGTAGACGGCGTCGGTCACGGCATTGTCGACGGTAAGGAGGTTCGTCGCCACCAGCGCCTGCCCGTCGGTCAGCGGGTCGGCATACTTGGAGTAGGTCGAGTCCCACTCGTAGGTGCCGGCGATGTCGCCGCCCGACCAGCGCGGGCTCTCGAAAAGCTCGATCTTGCCCTCGGCGGCCACTTCCTTGGCCGGCCGGATTGCGCCGGCGTCGACGAGGCCCTGGTAGAATTCCAACGCGGCGGTCAGTTCCTCCGGGGTCCAGGCGACCTGGTTGGTCTCCGGGTCGATCATGTCCTTGCCTGTCATCTGCGTCGCGGCCAGGGTTACGATGAAGAGCGCGTTCAACCCGCTCGCCTCGAAGGGATAGTGCCCGTCGCCGAGCTTCTCCTTGAAGACCGGTGCGGCGGCGATCACGTCGGCCCAGGTCGTCGGCAGCGGCAGGCCCGCCTTCTCCCACTGGGTCTCGTTGAAGAACATTACCCGCCCGGTAGTCGAGATCGGGATGCCGTTGAGCTTGCCGTCGACCATGCCGCCGGCAAGGTCGTTCTCGCTCCACTGCGTCAGGTCGATCACGTCCGCGAACTGCGTCAGGTCGGCGAAGCCGTCGCCGCGCTTGCTGAACAGCGGCAGCCAGGGCCAGTTGATCTGGACGATGTCGGCCTCGGTTCCGCCGGCCATCTGCGTGGCGAACTTCTCCGGAAAGCCCGACCAGCCGGCGAACTCGGCCTTGATGGTGTGGCCATACTTGGCGCCGCAGACCTTCAGCGCCTCCTGGGTGGCGGTGTGGCGGCTGTCGCCACCCCACCAGGACATGCGCAGGTCGGCGGCGGAAGCGGCGGATCCGGCGGTGATCGCGACGAGGGTCGCGAAGGCGGTTGTCGTGCGAAGCATGCTTTGGGTTCCTCTCTGGTTTTAAGTCGATTGTACGGTTCGGTTGCCTGTGTTTCTCAGTTGATCGTGGCCAGCGACAGGTTGTCGCCGGTCTCGGCATCGAAGATGTGGACGCGCTCCTCGATCGGCCGGAGGCCGACCTGCGCACCGCGGGCGACGGCGGCCCGGTCCTGGCCGGCGCCCGGCGCCACGGCGACGAAGACATGGCTCTCGACCTCGACGTGCAGGTTGACCTCGTGGCCCATGAACTCGGAGGCGACGACGGCTGCCGCGGAAGACCTCCGCCGCGTCGGCGCCGGAAAGCTCCAGATGCTGCGGCCGGACGCCGAAGGTCACGGCGCCGTTCGCGGCGGCCAGCCGGCGGCCGAGGCCGCTGCCGAAGCGGACCGACTGCTTGCCGATCCGCACCACCAGGTCGCTGCCGTCGCGGTCGAGCGCGGCCGGAACGAGATTCATCTCCGGGGTGCCGATGAAGCCGGCGACGAAGGCGTTCTCCGGGCGTTCGTAGAGTGTCGCCGGGTCGGCGACCTGCATGATCCGGCCCTCCTTCATCACGCAGATCCGGTCGCCCATGGTCATCGCCTCGGTCTGGTCGTGGGTGACGTAGACCACGGTCGACGGGCAGCCCCTCGTCCTTGAGGCGCTGGTGCAGGTCGGTGATCCGCACCCGCATCGAGGCGCGCAGTTTGGCGTCGAGGTTGGAGAGCGGCTCGTCGAACAGAAACACCTGCGGCTTCTTGATCAGCGCGCGGCCGACGGCGACCCGCTGCGCCTGGCCGCCCGAGAGTTGCTTGGGCAGCCGGTCGAGCAGCTCCTCGATCTCGAGGATGCCCGAGACTTCCGCTGTCGACTTCTCGATCTCGGCCTTGGGCTCGCGCCGGAGGCGCAGGCCGAAGCCGAGGTTCTTCGCGCACCTTCATGTGCGGGTAGAGCGCATAGTTCTGGAACACCATGGCGATGCCGCGCTTGCCCGGGGCCAGGTCGTTGACCACGCGTGTCGCCGATGCGCCATCTCGCCGCCGGTGATGGTCTCGAGCCCGGCGATCATGCGCAGCGTCGTCGACTTGGCGCAGCCCGAGGGTCCGACCAGCACCATGAACTCGCCATCCGCCACGTCGAGGTTGATCCCGTGCACGGCCTTGAAGCCGCCGCCGTAGACCTTCTCGAGGTTCTGAGTTCGAACGCGTGCCATTCGATTATCCTTTCACCCCGCCGGCGGAGATGCCTTCGATGAAGTATTTCTGCGCGAGGAAGAACACGACGAGCGCGGGCGTCAGCGCCAGCACCGACATCGCGAGGATGCGGTTCCACTCGAAGGCTTCGGTGGTGTCGATCGACAGTTTCAGCGCGAGCGACACCGGATACTTGTCGACCGACGAGATGTAGATCAGCGGGCCGAGGAAGTCGTTCATCGTCCACATGAACTGGAACAGGCAGACCGAGATCAGCGCCGGCATCAGCATCGGCACCACGATGAAGAGCAGCGTCTGCAGCGTGTTGGCGCCGTCGACCCGCGCGGCTTCCTCCATGTCGCGCGGGATGGCCCGCAGGAACTGCACCAGCATGAAGACGAAGAAGGCGTCGCCGGCGAAGGCCGAGGGCACCCAGAGCGGCAGGAAGGTGTCGAGCCAGCCGATGTCGCGGAACAGGAGATATTGCGGGAATGCGGGTGACGACGTTGGGCAGCAAGCAGGGTGGCGATCAGCGAGCGCGAAGAGGATCTTCTTGCCGCGGAACTCGAAGCGGGCGAAGCCGTAGGCGACCAGCGTGCAGGAGATGGCCGTGCCGATCACCTTGGGCAGCGATGATCAGGAAGGTGTTCCAGAAGAAGCGGGCGAAGGTGTAGGGCGTCGAGGTCTGCCAGCCCTTGATATAGCCGTCCACGGTCGGGTTGCGTCGGCCAGAAGCCGGGGCTGGCGAAGATCTCGGCATTGGTCTTGAACGAGGCGCCGATCAGCCAGATCAGCGGGTAGAGCATCACGAGCCCGACCCCGGCGAGCAGCGCGTAGCGCACGGCCGCCGCCGATCTGCTGGTCGCGGCGGCTGCGCAGTGTTGGCGCGCTCGGCCCGCCGTCGAATCGGTCGAGAACGGATCGGTCATGGCATCAGCTCCTCTTGTCGCCGGCGTAGTAGACCCACTTCTTCGACGACCAGAACGCGACGACGGTCAGCACCATGATGATGACGAAGAGCACCCAGGCGATCGCCGAGGCGTAGCCCATGTCGAAGTTCTTGAAGGCCTTGTCGTAGATGTAGAGCGGCAGCAGATAGGTGGACTTCAGCGGCCCGCCCTCGGTGATGATGTAGGGGCCGTTGAACTCCTGGAACGCCTGGACCATCTGCATGATCAGGTTGAAGAAGATCACCGGCGTGATCAGCGGCAGGGTGATGTAGACGGAAGCGTCGACCACTTGCCCGCGCCGTCGATAGAGGCCGCCTCGTAGAGCGACTTGTCGACCGCTTGCAGCGCCGCCAGGAAGATCACCATCGCCGAGCCGAACTGCCAGATGCGCAGCAGCGTGATGGTGAACAGGGCGTTGGTCGGGTCGCCGAACCAGTTGATCGGCTCGAGCCCGACCAGCCCGATGCATCATGTTGACCAGCCCGGTGTCGGCGAAGATGTAGCGCCACAGCACCGCGATCGCGATCGAGCCGCCGAGGATCGAGGGCACGTAGTAGGCGGTGCGGAAGAAGCCGATCGCCCGGATCTTCGCATTGAGGATCACCGCTGTTGATTGCCGCTGAGAACTGACCCGGGCGGCCGGGAGATTTCCACTGAGAAGTGACCCATGTTCGAACGTCCCCTGGCTGGAGAAGCGGGGGCAACGGAGTGATCGACATGGCGTTATTGAGCGTGATCCGACGGTGGGCATTGCGGGATCAGCTTTCCATCCGGGAGATTGCACGGCGGACGGGGCTGTCGCGGAATACGATCCGCAAGTACCTGCGCTCGGGGACGGTGGAGCCGGCGTTCAGGGTTCCAGAGCGGCCGAGCAAGCTGGACCCCTACGCCGACCAGCTGTCGGCCTGGCTGAAGACGGAGGCGGGCAAGTCCCGCAAGGGGCGACGGACCCTGAAGCAGATCCATGCCGATCTGGTCGCCCTCGGCTACGAGGGCTCGTATGGTCGGGTCGCAGCCTTCGCACGGAAGTGGAAGGCCGGCCGCCAGCGCGAGCAGCAGACCGCCGGACGCGGCGTTTTCGTGCCGCTGGTGTTCCAACCAGGGGAGGCCTTCCAGTTCGACTGGAGCGAGGACTGGGCGGCGCTTGTCGGGGAGAATACGAAGCTCCAGGTCGCCCACATCAAGCTCTCGCACAGCCGGGCGTTCCTGCTCCGGGCCTACCTGTTGCAGACCCACGAGATGCTGTTCGATGCCCACCGGCACGCATTCCGGGTCTTTGGCGGCGTGCCGCGGCGGGGCATCTACGACAATATGAAGACCGCGGTGGACCGAGTGGGCACAGGGAAGGCGCGTCAGGTCAACGCCCGGTTCCTGGCGATGACCAGCCACTACCTCTTCGAGCCCGAGTTCTGCAACCCGGCGGCCGGCTGGGAGAAAGGCCAGGTCGAGAAGAACGTTCTGGATACCCGCCGCCTGATCCTGCAGCTGATGCCGGACTTTCCCGACCTGGCGAGCCTGAATGCCTGGCTCGAGCGGCGCTGCATCGAGCAGTGGGAGCGCACGCCGCACGGCGCGCTGCCGGGGACGATCGCGGAGGTATGGGCCCTGGAGAAGGCCGCCCTGATGCCGACGCCGCCGGCCTTCGATGGCTTCGTCGAGCAGAGCAAGCGGGTGTCGCCGACCTGCCTGATCAGCTTCGAGCGGAACCGCTACAGCGTGCCAGCCTCGTTCGCCAATCGGCCGGTCAGCCTGCGGATCTACCCCGACCGGCTCGTGGTCGCGGCCGAGGGGCGGATCGTCTGCGAACATGCGCGGGTGATCCAGCGCGCGCACAAGCTGCCGCCCCGGACGATCTACGACTGGCGCCACTACCTGGCCGTCATCCAGCGAAAGCCAGGGGCGCTCAGGAATGGCGCGCCCTTTGCCGAACTGCCCGAAGCTTTCCGCGCGCTCCAGCAGCATCTGCTCAAGCACCTGGGCGGCGACAGGGAGATGGTGGAGATCCTCGCCCTGGTGCTGCAGCACGACGAAGAGGCGGTGCTCTGCGCGGTGGAACTGGCCCTCGAGGCCGGGGTGCCGACCAAGACCCATGTGCTCAATCTGCTGCACCGGCTGATCGACGAAAGCCCCTCAGGCACGCCCGAGGTCGCCCCGCCGACGGGTCTGGCGCTGATCGAGGAGCCCAGGGCGAATGTCGAGCGCTATGACGGACTGCGCGGCCAGGCCCGGGGGGTGCGCCATGCGTCATGACCCCGCCAGCGCCGCCATCGTCATCATGATGCGCAGCCTGAAGACATACGGGATGGCCCAGGCCGTCGAGGACCTTGTCGAACAGGGCTCGCCCGCCTTCGAGGCGGCCGTGCCGATCCTGTCGCAACTGCTGAAGGCCGAAGTCGCGGAACGCGAAGTCCGGTCCATCGCCTATCACCTCAAGGCCGCGCGCTTCCCGGCCTACAAGGACCTGGCCGGGTTCGACTTCGCCGCCAGCGAGATCAACGAGCCCCTGGTCCGCCAGCTGCACCGGTGCGAGTTCATCGACGGCGCCCACAACGTTGTCCTGATCGGCGGACCGGGCACGGGAAAGACGCATGTCGCGACCGCGCTCGGGGTCCAGGCCGTCGAGCACCATCGAAAGAAGGTCCGCTTCTTCTCCACGATCGAGCTCGTCAACACGCTCGAGCAGGAGAAGGCGAAGGGCAAAGCCGGGCAGATCGCCGAGAGCCTCACGCGCGCCGACCTCGTGATCCTGGACGAGCTGGGCTACCTGCCGTTCAGCGCCACGGGCGGGGCTTTGCTCTTCCACCTTCTGAGCAAGCTCTACGAGCGTACCAGCGTCGCCATCACCACCAATCTCAGCTTCAGCGAATGGGCCACGGTCTTCGGTGACGCCAAGATGACCACCGCGCTCCTCGATCGACTGACCCATCGCTGCCACATCCTCGAGACCGGAAACGACAGCTTCCGCTTCAGGGCCAGCGCCGAGGCGGCGCGCAGAAAGAAGGAGGCAGGACCGCCATTGACCCAGACCTGAACCGGCGACCATAACCTTCAGGCGGGTCACTTCTCGATGGAAAGCCCGGGTCAGCTCTCAGTGGAAATCAACAAGCAGCCGCCTGTCGGTGCTTCGTGGCACCCGGAGATTACGCCGCCCACCAATTTCCACCACGTTCGAGACACGACCCGCTCGCGTTGAGAAGGCGGTTTTGCGGGACGCCGGCCAAACCCCGTATGACGTGGATCGTTGATCGTTGGCTGAGAAGCCGTACTGAGTGAAGGTTGTGTCCCATGACGTGGTGTAGCTGACGAATGCCACCACGAGCACCGGCGAAGTCCGGGCCGATCAGTCCGCCATGGCTGGCAGGCCGATGGCGGGATCATCGGCGATCGGGGCGATGGTCTCAAGGGTCATGTAGCGGGAGCGCTGGACGGCCCACTCGTCGTTCTGCTCGAGGAGGATGGCGCCGACGAGGCGGGTGATGGCGGCCTCGTTGGGGAAGATGCCGACGACCTCGGTGCGGCGCTTGATCTCGCCGTTGAGCCGCTCGAGCGGGTTTGTGGAGTGCAGCTTTGCCCGGTGCTGCTGGGGAAAGGTCATGTAGGCGAGAACGTCCGGCTCGGCTTCGTCCATCAGCGCGGCGAGCTTCGGCACCTTGGGGCGGAGCTGGTCGGCGACGCGGCGCCATTGCTGTTTCGCGCTGTCGGCATCGTTCTGCGCGAAGGCGGTAGCGACGAAGGCAGAGACGACGCGGCGGCCGCTCTTGCCGGCATGGGCGAGCGCGTTGCGCATGAAGTGGACGCGGCAGCGCTGCCAGCTGGCGCAGAGGATCTTGGCGGTCGCGGCCCTGATGCCCTCGTGGGCATCGGAGATCACGAGCTTGACCCCGCGCAGGCCACGGCGGGCGAGCTTGCGCAGGAAGGCGGTCCAGAAGGGCTCGGCTTCCGAGGGGCCGATGTCCATGCCCAGCACCTCGCGCCGGCCGTCGCTGTTGACGCCGACCGCGACGATCACCGCCACCGAGACGATGCGGCCGTTCTGGCGCACCTTCAGGTAGGTCGCGTCGATCCACAGGTACGGCCAGTCGCCTTCCAGCGGCCGTTCGAGGAACTCCGTCACCCGCTCGTCGATCTCGGTACAGAGCCGGCTCACCTGGCTTTTCGAGATGCCACTCATCCCGAGCGCCTTCACCAGGTCGTCGACCGACCGCGTCGATACGCCGTGGATGTAGGCCTCATGGATCACCGCCGTCAGTGCCTTCTCCGCCATCCGCCGCGGCTCCAGGAAGCCGGGGAAGTACGAGCCCCTCCGCAGCTTCGGGATGCGCAGCTCCACGCTCCCGGCTCGGGTCTCCCACATCCGCTCCCGGTAGCCGTTGCGCTGGACCAGCCGTTCTGGGCTCTTCTCGCCCCAGGCCGCCCCGGTCAGGCCGCCCACCTCCAGCTCCATCAGTCGCTCGGCCGCAAAGCCGATCATCTCGCGCAAGACATCGGCGTCCGGGGTCTTCTCCACCAGCTCGCGCAGGTTCATCATCTCGTCGGTCATCGTGAGGTCTCCGATCAGGTTGGCGTTTGCAAACCCGACCAACACCGACGACCGCGCGATGACCACCGCGTCGCCGCCTGCCTGCCAGCGCGTCAATCCGCGCAGGCAGCCGGCGACGCTACCGTCGAGCTACACCACCACCCGGGACACGACCCTGAGTGAACTCGCCCGCTGGTTGCCTAATCGAGACAACTCAACTCACGGTGTGCTTATGGGTCGAGATTTTTCGTGCTTATGGGTAAAATCACAAATCATCCACAGAGTCTCCACAGCCGGTGGGCACAGGCGTCGGCACGCTCGTTAGCCGGGTGGCCGGCGTGGTACAGAACCCACCTCGAGTCGGTGTCAATCCTAAGCTCTGCAGTGAAATTGCGTGCCGCAGGAGCGGTTGGACCCTGGCTTCCGTTGGCACCATCGACGGTTGACTACGGCCACTTCGCCGCCAACCACTGACGGTTTAACCCGTCTCGGCGCCGGAGAAGTTTCGCCGGAGACAGCTGCCCCCGGTATTCTCGGGCGGGTTCGCCAAATCACTCGATTGCCGCGCTTCTCCGTACGCAGGCGGCGCGGGCCGGGCCGCCTCGATCTTCGTCCAAAACAGCAGCGAGGCGGGAGGCGTGCGCCCAAATGCCACGGAACGACATTGCCTCGATCATAGTAGTCAACCGCAATAGACAAATGGAAGTCCTGGCGTGAATCCCTCCAACAACGTACTGATCTAAGTACAGACTTAAATCAACTTAGTCGCGAAGGGCTTTGGGCGAAGAGCGAAAAACTTTGGGTCTCGCGAAAAGGTATGGGCAAACCTACAACCGCCTCACGTATCCAAATTCGCCACGCTCAGCGCGTTGGTCTGGATGAACTCCCGCCGTGGCTCCACCTCGTCGCCCATCAGCTTGGTGAAGACCTCGTCCGCCTCGTCGAACTGGTCGATCCTGACCTGCAAGAGCGTCCGCGCCTCCGGATCGAGCGTCGTCTCCCAGAGCTGCTCGGGGTTCATCTCGCCCAGGCCCTTGTAGCGCTGCAGCGCCAGCCCCTTCTCGCCCTCGCGCGTCACCGCGTCGAGGAGCTCGGACGGCGCGATGGATCGCCTGCTCGCGCTCCTTGCGGACCAGGGCCGCCAGCCGCCATAGACCTCCTGCAAGCCCGGCGTCAGCGCCGCCAGCCGCCGCGCCTCGCCCGAGCGCAGCACGCCGCCGTCGAGCAGCCGCACCTCGTCCACCCCGCGCAGCGTCCGCCACAGCCGCAGCCCCGCATCCTGGGTCGGCCGCCCCTGCCAGCCGCGCTCGTACTCGGGCGCGATGAGATCCAGCCGCGCCGCCACCCGGTCCGCCGTCCCCTGCGGATCCTCGTCGAGCACGCCGCGCACCAGCGCCCCGGCGATCGCCGCCTGCTCCAGCACGTGCCGCGGATAATGCGTCGGGAATGCCGCCAGCGCCGCCTTCACCACCCGCGCCTCCTCGACCACCCGCGCGAGATCGGCGCCGGCCAGCACCGCCCCCGTCCCCAGGCGCAGCATCGCCCCCTCCAGCCCCTGCCTCGATCAGGTAGCTCTCCAGCGCCGGCTGGTCCTTGAGATACACCTCCGAGCGCCCGCGCTCACCTTGAAGAGCGGCGGCTGGGCGATGTAGAGGTGCCCCGCCTCGATCAGCTCGCGCATCTGCCGGAAGAAGAACGTGAGCAGCAGCGTGCGGATATGCGCCCCGTCCACGTCGGCGTCGGTCATGATGACGACCTTGTGGTAGCGCAGCTTGCCGAGGTTGAACTCGTCCCGCCCGATCCCGGTCCCGAGCGCGGTGATCAGCGTGCCGATCTCCTGGCTGCCCAGCATCCGGTCGAACCGCGCCCGCTCGACGTTCAGGATCTTGCCGCGCAGCGGCAGCACCGCCTGGTTGGCCCGCGTCCGCCCCTGCTTCGCCGACCCGCCGGCGCTGTCGCCCTCGACGATGAAGATCTCCGCCTTCGACGGATCCTTCTCCTGGCAGTCCGCGAGCTTGCCCGGCAGGTTCGCCACGTCCATCGCCGTCTTGCGCCGCGTCAGATCGCGCGCCTTGCGCGCCGCCTCCCGCGCGATCGCCGCCTCGACGATCTTGCCGACCACGATCCGCGCCTCGGCCGGGTTCTCCTCGAACCACTCCGCCAGCTTCTCGCCCACCAGCCCCTCGACCGCCGGCCGCACCTCCGAGCTCACCAGCTTGTCCTTGGTCTGGCGCGAGAACTTCGGGTCCGGCACCTTCACCGACAGACGCAGGTCAGCCCCTCGCGCGCGTCGTCGCCCGAGAGCGCCACCTTCTCCTTCTTCGCCAGCCCGCTCTCGCCCGCATAGGCGTTGATCGTCCGCGTCAGCGCCCCGCGGAAGCCCGCCAGATGCGTGCCGCCGTCCCGCTGCGGGATGTTGTTGGTGAAGGGCAGCACCGTCTCGTGGTAGCTGTCGTTCCACCACATCGCGACCTCGATGCCGATCCCGCCCGCGCCTCGCCGGTGATGTAGATCGGCTCGCGGATCAGCGGCGTCTTCGACCGGTCGAGATAGCGCACGAACTCCCGCACGCCCGCCCTCGTAGTAGAGCTCCACCTCCTCGACCTCCGCATGCCGCTCGTCGCGCAGCGAGATCCTCACGCCCGAGTTCAGGAACGCCAGCTCGCGCAGCCGGTGCTCCAGCGTCTTGAAGCTGTAGTCGAGGTTCGAGAAGGTCCCCAGCGACGCCAGGAACCGCACCTCGGTCCCGCGCTTGCCCTCCGCCGGCCCCACCCGCCGCAGGCTCTCGACGGTGAACCCGCCCTCGAACCGCGCGAAATGCTCGTACCCCTCGCGCCAGATCCGGAGCTCCAGCCAGTCGCTGAGCGCGTTGACCACGCTCACGCCCACGCCGTGCAGCCCGCCCGAGACCTTGTAGCTGTTCTGGTCGAACTTCCCGCCCGCGTGCAGCTGGGTCATGATGACCTCGGCCGCGCGCACCCCCTCGCCCTCGTGGATGCCGACCGGGATGCCGCGCCCGTTGTCGCGCACGCTGACCGAGTTGTCCGCGTGCAGCACGACCGTCACCTCGGTCGCCCAGCCGCCCAGCGCCTCGTCGATGCCGTTGTCGACGACCTCGTAGACCATGTGGTGCAGCCCCGACCCGTCGTCGGTGTCGCCGATATACATCCCCGGCCGCTTGCGCACGGCCTCCAGGCCCTTGAGAACCTTGATGGAATCGGCGCCGTATTCCTCGGGCACGCGGACGGGTTCAGCCATGGGTGGAGGGTCCTTGGTAATGGTGGCGCAGTCTATCCGGGCGGGCGCCGCTTGTCACCCCCCGAATGCCGCCAGCGCCGCCGGAATCCCGTGGCGCTTCAAAGCGTTAACT
>CAWCNG010000014.1:0-49732 GCA_963796805.1 uncultured Alphaproteobacteria bacterium | reverse complement strand
AGCCATTGACAATATAATACTAAATATAATATCTGAATTTATTTTCTTACTTTTGGCCGCAGTAAGTACATCAACTACGAATATTCCGGCATGTCGTCGCTGATGCGCGGCGTCGGGCGCGACATCAAGAAGATGGACCCGTCACAGCCGTTCAAGGAACAGTTCATCGCCGCGGACAAGAAGTGGGAAGACCATGGCGTCTGGCAAACGATCAAGCTCTTCTCCGGCCGCTACACCGCTGGCTACCTGCTCAATGCGGTCGACCTGCAGCTGACGCCCGACGGCATCGCGGCCAAGCCGGCCGGCGAGCGCATCTACTTCAAGCTCTTTCTCCGCACCATGGCGCTCAGCCTCGCGATCACCTTCTTCTGCCTGCTGCTCGGCTATCCTATCTCCTGGCTGCTTGCGAGCCTTCCGCTCCGGTCGTCGAACCTCTTTCATCCTGGTGCTCCTGCCCTTCTGGACCTCGCTCCTTGTGCGCGCCGCCTCCTGGAAGGTGCTCCTGCAGCAGCAGGGCGTGATCAACGACGTTCTCGTCTGGCTGGGGGTGATCTCCAACGCCAACCGGCTGGTTATGATCAACAACGTGACCGGCACGATCATCACCATGACCCACATCCTGCTGCCGTTCATGATCCTGCCGCTCTTCTCGGTGATGAAGACCGTCTCGCCCTCCTACCTGCGCGCGGCCAACTCGCTCGGCGCCAACGACTGGACCGCCTTCTGGCGGGTCTATTTCCCGCAGACGATCCCCGGCATCGGCGCCGGGGCGATCCTCGTCTTCATCCTCTCGATCGGCTACTACATCACCCCGGAACTCGTGGGCGGCACCTCCGGCGTCTTCATCTCCAACCGTATCGCCTACCACATCTCCTCGTCGCTCAACTGGGGCCTGGCCGCGGCGCTGGCGACGATGCTGCTCTTAGTGGTGCTGGTCCTCTACTGGACCTACGACCGCATCGTCGGCATCGACAACGTCAAGCTCGGATAACCCGCCATGGCCGCACTCCCTCCCTATGCCTCCACCGGCCAGCGGCTCTGGTACTGGACCTTCCGCGCCATCTGCGTGGCGATCTTCCTCTTTTTGATCCTGCCGATCATGGTCATCATCCCGCTCAGCTTCAACGCCGAGGACTTCTTCACCTTCACCCCGAAGATGCTCGCTTTCGACCCCGAGGGCTACTCGCTCAAGCACTACAAGGACTTCTTCACCACCCCCGACTGGCAGCGGGCGCTGCGGAACTCGCTGACCATCGCGCCGGCCGCCACGCTCATCGCCGTCGTCCTCGGCACGACCGCCGCCATCGGCCTCAGCCAGCGCCACGTGCCGTTCCGCGGCGCGATCATGGCGATCCTGATCTCGCCGATGATCGTGCCGCTGATCATCTCCGCCGCCGGCATGTACTTCTTCTACTCCCGGCTCGGGCTGCAGGGCACCTACTGGGGCGTGGTCCTCGCGCACGCGGCCCTCGGCATCCCCTTCGTCATCATAACGGTGACCGCGACGCTGGTCGGCTTCGACCAGAGCCTGGTGCGCGCCGCCGCCAACCTCGGTGCCGGCCCGGTGCGCACCTTCTTCTCGGTGCAGATGCCGCTGATCCTGCCCGGCGTGATCTCTGGTGCGCTCTTCGCCTTCATCACCTCCTTCGACGAGGTGGTCGTCGTCCTCTTCGTCGGCTCCGCCGCACAGAAGACCCTGCCCTGGCAGATGTTCATCGGACTGCGCGAGCAGATCTCGCCCACCATCCTCGCCGTCGCCACCATCCTCATCGCGATCTCGATCGCCCTGCTGACGACGCTCGAGCTGCTGCGCCGCCGCTCCGAACGCCTCCGCGGCCTGTCGCCGGGCTGAGACGGCGCATTCCGCTTCCGCCCGCGGCCGATCCGCCCTATTTCAGGCTCCATGCCCGTCACCGCCTCTCCCCGGCTCCTCGCCTGCCCGATCTGCGACATGCTGCACACGGTCGCGCCGGTGCCGCAGGGCGGGCGCCTGCGCTGCCGCCGCTGCCATGCGGTCCTGCTCACCAACCGCCGCAACGCCATCGACCGGACCATCGCCAGCTCCTTCGCCAGCGTGATCCTGATGGTGGCGGCGATCTTCCTGCCGTTCCTCGAGCTCTCGGTGGCCGGCCTGCACAAGAACGCCTCGCTCCTCGACGCCGCGCTCGCCTTCTCGCAGGGGCTGATGCTGCCCCTTTCCATCGCCGTGACGCTGCTCATCATCGTCCTGCCGCTGGTCCGCGCCACAGCGCTCGCCTACACCCTGCTGCCGCTCCGCTTCGGCCGCCCCCCGCCTCCGGCGCCGCCCGTGCCTTCCGCATCGCCGAGCACCTGAAGCCCTGGGCGATGTCCGAGGTCTTCCTCATCGGCGTGGTGGTGGCGCTGGTGAAGGTCGGCGGCATGGCCTCGATCAACCTCGGCCCCGCCTTCTGGGCGATGGCCGGCCTCGTGCTCCTGGTGGTGCTGGAGAGCAGCAGCCTCGACGAATGGTCGATCTGGCAGATCCTCGAGCGCGCGAACCCGTCCGGGACAAGGCCGACATGACCGCCCCCGTCCTCACCGCCCGTGGCCAGGGCCTCAGCGGCTGCCGCACCTGCGGGCGGGTCTCCCCCGCCGCGGTGAAGGTCTGCCCCCGCTGCGGCTCCGAGCTGCACCAGCGCATCCGCTTCAGCCTGCAGCGGGTGCTGGCGCTCTGGCTCATGGGGTTCGCCTGCTACCTCCCCGCCAACCTCCTGCCGATGCTGCTCACCCGCACCCTCGGCCACGCCGAGGGCAACACCATCGTCGGCGGGGTGATCGTGCTCGCCCACCACGGCGCCTGGGACGTGGCGAGCATCGTCTTCATCGCGAGCGTGATGATTCCGGTCACCAAGTTCGTGGTGATCCTCTACCTCGTCTATTCCATCCGCTACCACGTGACCCTGCCCATTCACCTGCGCATCCACCTCTACGAGGCGGTGGAGTTCATCGGCCGCTGGTCGATGATCGACGTCTTCGTGGTCGCCATCCTCACCGCCCTGGTGCAGCTTGGCTTCATCGTCTCGATAAACCCCGGACCGGCGGCGATCTTCTTCGCGGTCTCGGTTGCCTTTACCATGCTCTCGGCGCAGGCTCTCGACCCGCGCCTGATCTGGGACAGCGCCGAGCGGGAGACTGCGACCCATGGCTGAGGCCGAACCGCCGGCTCCGGCGCGAGAGCCGGTGCCCGAGCCCGTGATCGACACGCCGAGCACCGACTCGCGGATCTCGCTGATCTGGCTCGTTCCGCTGGCGGCGCTGCTGCTCGCGCTCGGCGTCGCCTGGCGGGCCTACTCCGCTCGCGGGCCGCTGATCGAGATCGTCTTCGAGAATGCCGCCGGCGTCGAAGCCGGCCAGACCGCCGTGCGATTCCGCGACGTGAAGGTGGGCTCGGTCGAAAAGACGTCGCTCTCGAACGACCTCAAGAGCGTCATCGTCACCGCCCGCATCGACAAGTCGGTGGCGCGCTTCCTCGATTCCGACGCCGAGTTCTGGGTGGTCCGCCCCAGCATATCCGCCCAGGGGATCAGCGGCATCGAAACCGTGCTTTCCGGCGTCTACATCGAGGCCGTCTGGAACGACAAGATCGGCGAGCGCGTGGAACGCTTCGACGGCCTGCCGCGCCCACCGCTCACCCCGGCCGACCAGCCGGGCCTGCGCGTCCGCCTGCGCGCTCCGGACGGCGGCTCCGTAACCATAGGCGCGCCGGTTCTCTTCAAGCGCATCCAGGTCGGCAAGGTCGAGGACATCCAGCTCACCGAGGCCGGCGACGTGCTCATCGACCTCTTCATCGGCGCCGCGAACAGCATCCGCCTGACCGAAGCGACCCGCTTCTGGAACGCCAGCGGCTTCTCGGTAGAGATCGGCGCCGGCGGCGCATCGCTCAATGTCGACAGCCTCATTTCACTGCTGCAGGGCGGTATCGCCTTCGACACCGTCGGGTCCGACCTTGCGCCAGTGGAGAGCGGCCACTTCTACGAACTCTACCCCACCGAGAAGGCGGCCCGCCAGAACCTCTTCGAGGACGCCCCGGGCGAACGCCTGATCGTCAACGTCGACTTCGACGGCTCGGTCCGCGGCCTGCAGCCCGGCGCGCCGGTCGAGTACAACGGCATCAAGATCGGCGAGGTAAGGTCGCTGCAGGCGGCGGTGATCAACGAGGGCAGCGACGCGCCACGCGTCACCCTTCGCACCACCCTCGCGCTGGTGCCCGATCGTCTCGGCATCTCCGGCAACGAGACCAGCGCCGCCCCGGAGAAGGCGCTCGACCTTCTCGCCAGCCAGGTGGAGAGCGGCCTGCGCGCCCAGCTTGCGGCCTCGGGCCTGCTGACCCAGACCCTTTACGTCAACCTGACCACGGTGCCCGGCGTGGCGCCCGCCCAGCTCGACCGCACGGCGGAGCCCTATCCACTCATGCCCAGCGCGCCTTCCGACATCTCCAGCATCGCCACGTCGGCCGAAGGGGTGATGCAGCGCCTCGCCAAGCTGCCGCTTGAGGACGTGGTCGGCGGTGCGGTGGCACTTCTCGCCAACATCAATGCCCTCGTCACCTCGGAAGGCGTCAAGCAGGCGCCGGAAAATTTCAGCCTCCTCCTCCAGGATGCCCGCAAGGTGGTGAGCCAGGACGGCATCCAGGAGGCGCCGGCCCAGCTTGCCGCCATCCTCGCCTCGGCCCGCGCGCTGGTGGACCAGGCGACCGAGGAACAGCTGGTCGCCAACCTCAACGCCGTGCTCGCCACCGCCAAGACCTCGCTCGCCAGCATCGGCAACGCCGCCGACGGCGTGCCCGAGCTGCTCGATCAGGTCGAGGCGCTCTCGGCCAAGGCGACCGCCCTGCCGCTCGAGGAGCTCATCGCCTCGGCGAAGAGCGTGGTCGATGGCATGGACGCGTTCGTGCGCAGCGAGGGGTTGCAGAACATCCCCGCCTCCGTCGAGGCCTCGCTCGCCGACCTGCGCGGCGTGGTCGACGACCTGCGCGCCGGCGGCGCCATCGACAACGTCAATGCCACCCTCGCCTCGGCGCGGACGATCGCCGAACAGGCCGCCCAGGCGCAGCTGGTGGCCAAGATCGAGGACGTGCTCACCACCACCAAGGCTTCGGTCGCCAGCGTCGGCACCGCCGCCGATGGCGTGCCCGAAGTCGTCGATCAGATCGAGGCGCTCGCCGCCAAGGCCAACGCGCTTCCCCTCGACGAACTCGTCGCCTCGGCGGACGGTCTGCTGAAGAACATCGACGCCTTCGTGAAGAGCGACGACGTTGCCAACCTCCCCGCCTCGGTGAATGCCTCGCTCTCCGAGCTGCGCGGCGTCGTCACCGACCTGCGCGCCGGCGGCGCCGTCGACAACGTCAACGCATCGCTCGCCTCGGTCCGCCAGATCACCGCCGAGCTTGCCGCTGCCAGACTGGCCGACAGCATCCAGACGGTGATCGCCGACGCCAAGACCGCCATCGCCAACGTCGATACCGCCGCCGCCGGCCTGCCCCAGCTCATGGACAACCTCACCGCCGTCTCCGACAGCGTGAAGGCCCTGCCGCTCGAGGATCTCGGTCACCACCGGCACCCGCGTGCTCGACACCGCCGACGCCTTCCTCGCCAGCCAGGCCGTGCAGGACGTGCCGCCCAACCTCAACGCCTCGCTCGAGGAACTGCGCACCATCCTCGCGGACCTGAACCAGGGCGGGGCGGCGACGAACGTCAACGCCACGCTGGCCTCCGCCTCGCGCGCCGCGGACGCCGTGACCGCCGCCGCCGACGATCTGCCGGCGCTCGTCGCCCGCTTCAACGCCGTCGCCGATGCCGCCGAAGCCGCGCTCGCCTCGGTCGGACCCAACTCCCGGGTCAACCGGGACACCCTCCTCCTGCTGCAGGAGGTCCGCGATGCGGCGCGCTCGGTCAACAGTCTCGTCACCGCGCTGGAACGGCGCCCCAATTCCGTCCTGTTCGGGAGATGAGACATGCGCGCCACTCCGGCCTGCCTCCTCGCCGCGTTCCTGCTCGCAGCCTGCGGCGGCAATCCCGACTACTACCTGCTACCGGCGCCGCAGCCCTCTGCACAGGTCGCCTCGCCGGTCGGCAGCATCGTGGTGGCCGACCTGAACCTCCCGGCCTATGCTGGCGCCCTCGAGATCGCCTCGCTCACCGCTCCCGGCGTCGTCGGCCTGAACAAGACCCAGCTCTGGGCCGACACCCCCCAGCGCGCCCTCACCCGCCACCTCGCCGCCGCGCTCGACCAGCGCGTTCGCGCCCGCGTCGGCACCGAGCCCTGGCCCGGCTACGACGAGCCGGGCCTTCGCGTCGAGGTCACCGTCGACCGGCTGATCGGCGCCCAGGACGGCGGCCTCGACTTCGCCGGCCAGTACGTGCTGGTCTCCCCAGCCAGCGGCCGCATCACCGGCTTCGACCGCTTCGCCATCGGCGTCCCGCCGCAGGGCGAGGGCTACTCCGGCCTCCTGGCCGCCCACGCCCGCGCCATGGACCTTTTGGCCGACCGCATCGCCGCCACCATCACGGGGCGCCCGGTCAGCTGACGGGTTTGCGCTGCCGGTGACCCGTCACTCAGCGGGAACGTACGCGACCGGCTTGGCCGGCACGACGACGGTGGTTGCCGGCCGCGGCTGTGTGACCACGACGGGATCCGCCGGCTGCACGGTGGTGCAGGCGCTGAGCCCCAGGACTGTGCTGGCGATGATCAAGAAAATACGCATGGCTATCTCCTCTGGCTTCTTCATTCCCGCACTAAACGCGGCGCAATACGGGTCGTTCCATCGATCCGCTGGCAGCGCAGTTTGCGCAGGCGAAGTATTGCGCAGCCGGCAGTGTCTGGACTTCAACCGGCGGGATCTGTACCGCGCGCGTGCCGGCGGTTAACGCCGTTAACTTTCGGCGTTTCTGCGCTCGTCCCGTACATGGGATGTGCATGCGATGTACGTGAGTTGTACGTCGAGAGAATCGCCGTTAACCATTGTTATCACGCCGATTCCGGCGCTCATCCCTCGAGCCGCCGCGGCTTGTGCTTGTCGAGCGATGTCACGTTCGTCTTCCGCCGCCCCGCATAGGGATTTTCCCCGGCGCGCAGGTACAGCCGGATCGGCGTCCCCGGAATGTCGAAGTCCCGCCGCAAGCCATTGACCAGGAACCGCTTGTAGTCGTCCGGCACCGCATCCGGCACCGAGGTGAACACCACGAACGTCGGCGGCCGCGTCTTCACCTGCGTCATGTAGCGCAGCCTGACGCGCCGCCCGCCCGGCGCCGGCGGCGGATGGTCCGCCGTCTGCACACTCAGCCACCTGTTGAGCCGACCTGTCGAAATCCTTGTATTCCAAGTGGAATACGCCTTGACGATCGCCGCGTGCAGCCGGTCCAGCCCCTTGCCGGTCAGCGCCGAAACCATCACCATCGGCGCCCCCTTCAGCTGCGGCAACAGCCGCCCGAACGCCTCCCGGAGCTCGTTGAGCTTCTGTGGCTTCTCTTCCTCCAGATCCCACTTGTTGACCGCAACGACGACCGCCCGCCCCTCCCGCTCGGCTAGGTCCGCGAGCCGCAAGTCCTGAGATTCAAACGGAATCTGCACGTCGAGCAGCACGACCACCACCTCGGCGAACTTGACCGCCCGCAGCCCGTCCGACACCGAAAGCTTCTCGAGCTTGCCCTGGACCTTCGCCTTCTTCCGCATCCCCGCGGTATCGAAAACCCGGAAGGCCGTCCCCAGCCAGTCCGCCTGCACGGCAATGGCGTCCCGGGTGATCCCCGCCTCCGGCCCGGTCAGCAGGCGATCTTCACCCAGTATGGCATTGACCAGCGTGGACTTTCCCGCGTTCGGCCGCCCCACCACCGCGATCTGGATCGGCCGCCCCACCGGCAGCGCCGCGCCCTCGCCCTCCTCGTCGACGCTGTCGTCGATCTCGTCCGGAACCTCGACCACCGCCGCCGCGTCAGGAAACTCCGCCGCCACCGGCTCCAGCGCCCGCAGCAGATCGTCCATCCCCACCCCATGCTCCGCCGACAGCGCCACCGGATCCCCCAGACCCAGCTGCCACGCCTCGATCAGCCCGGCCTCCGCCGCCCGCCCCTCGGCCTTGTTCGCCACCAGGATCACCCGCGCCGCCCGCCGCCGCAGCAGTTCCGCCAGCGTCCGGTCCACCGGCGTCACGCCCACGCGGGCGTCGATCATGAAGAGGCACACATCGCACGCGTCCACCGCCCGCTCGGTCAGCGCCCGCATCCGCCCCGGCAGGCTCGCGTCCGTCACCTCTTCCAGGCCCGCGGTGTCCACCACCGTGAAGCGCAGCGCCCCGAGCCGGCCCGCCCCCTCACGCAGGTCTCGAGTGACGCCAGGCTGGTCGTCGACCAACGCGAGCCGCTTGCCGACGAGGCGGTTGAAAAGGGTCGACTTGCCCACGTTTGGGCGGCCGACGATGGCGAGCGTGAACGGCATGCGCGGCAATCCCAGGGCGCGCTCCCATTGCGGCCCGCCCGGGGCGTCACTTAGCCGCTCACGCGCTCATTGGAAAGCCAGAAGCTGCCCAGCCTGCGAGACCACGTACATCACGCCGCCGGCAACCGCCGGCTGCGCCGCCGCTCCCCCCGGCAACGGTACCTGCACCAGTGCCGAACCGCTGACCGGATCGAAGGCGCGCAAGAGCCCGTCCGCACCCGCCACCCACAACCGGCTGCCGGCCAGGATCGGCCCGTAGTAGGCCACAGTCTTGAACGGCTTGCCGCGGCCGAAAAAGCCACGGTGAGGGAAAAGCTCGGGCAACTGCACCAGCCAGAGAAGCTCGCCGGAGGCAGCGTCCGCCCGCACCAGCGCCCCCTCGTCGGAGAGCAGGAAGACCGATCCGCCCACCGGCCAGGCCGGCCCGTATGAGCCCTCGGCGATGGTCCAGACCCGCTCGCCCGTGCTCGAGTCGAGCCTGATGGTGCGCCCGGCCTGGTTGGATGCGAAGACCACGGAGCCATCGATCACCGGATCGCCGCTGATATCCACGATACTGCTGCGCGCCGCGTCGCGCCGTCCACCGGTCACCGCCGTGCCCCAGACGGTAAGGCCGTTGCGCGCCAGCACTCCCAGGACCTCGCCCGACGCGAACGGAACGACAGCGAGCTGCCCGTCGATCGCCGGGCTGGCGCCGCCGAGCAGCCCCTCGCCGCCGACGCCCTGCACCCGCCACCGGGTCGCGCCGCTGCGCGCATCGAGCGCGTAGGCGGTGTCGTTGCGCTGCACCGCGATCACGATCCCGTCGGCGACCGCGGGGGCGGCTCGGATCGGCGCCTCGAGCGTCCGCTCCCAAACCGTGCCACCCGTCCTGGGATCGAGCGCCAGGACCTGGCCGAAGCCCGTGGTAACGAACAGAATGCCGCCGTCCTCGGCGAAGCCGCCTCCGGTCCCGCCGTCGGGCGCCTGCCCCTCGGGCACGACGCTGCGGCTCCAGGCGATCTGCCCGCCGCGAGTGACCGCCGTCACCCGTCCTGCGGCATCCATGGTGAAGACCAGCCCGCCGGCGACGACGGGCCCGGTGATCAGCCGCCGCCGCTTGGCGTCACCGGCGCCTATGTCCACCGACCAGATCAGCTGCGGCACCGGCCGAAGCGCCGGGTTGACCAACCGCCCGCGCGCCGCGCCATTGCGGTGGGTCCACTCGCCATTCACCACTGGGGCCGGGATGGCCAGACCCTGCCGGCTGCCTCCGATGACCGGCGCGTCCTCCGGACGCACCGGGATACGCTCGCCGGGCAAGATCGTATCCCGGTTGCAGCCGGCGAGCGCTATGACGAGCGCGAGCGCCAGGCTCAGGGCGTGCCGGACCATCCCTGCGCCCTCAGCCGTCAGCCGATGCGGCGCCCGCCGCCGGCAGCGACCCGCCCGCGGCGATGATCAGCTGCCGCGCGCGGCCGCGCAGCGCCTCGCCGGACAGGGGCTCGGCAATAAGCGCCTCGAGGTCGGCGAGCGCCGCCACCTTGTCGCCAGCCTCTAGGCGCATCAGCGCCCGCTGCTCCAGCGCAAGCGGCCGGAAGGGTGCGCCCGGATTGACCAGAAGCTCGAGCGTCGCCTGGCGTTCCGAAGGGTCCATGGCCGAACCGAGCAGCATCACCCGCTGCAGCGCCGCCAGCGAGCGGTAGAGCTCGCCCGCCGACCCGTCGCCCGCCACCTCACCGAGGAGCGCCGCCGCCCCCTCGGTGTCGCCCGCCTGCGCCTTGGCGCCCGCCTCGGCGAGCCTGGCCAGCACCGCCGCCCGCGGCGCCGAGGCCGCGACATCGCCGAGATCGGCCGCGCGCATCGCCGCATCGGTCTCGGCATAGGCGGCTCGAAACGCCTCGCCCGCCGCCTCCGCCTGCGAGGCACGGCGCGCCTTCAGCCATTCGTTGGCCGCCGCTCCGCCGACGATCAGGACCACCAGCGCCGCAATCAACCATCCGTAGCGTCGGAGCGTCGCATAGAGCTTGTCGCGCCGGACCTCTTCGCTCACCTCGTCGATAAAGGAATCATTGTTGCTCAAGGGCGCGTCTCCGGATGGCAGTGCGCCCTAATACCGTTCGGCCCCCGCGGTGCCAAGGGCGAAGGGTCTCGTGCCGTTCGCAGGCAGTCAGAAGTCCGGCAGGATCGGCAGCATAAGCACCAGCACCGGATCATCCGCGCCCACCGTCGCGCGGGTCAGCGGATATTGCCCCGCCCCTCCGCAGCCGCAGAGCAGCAGCAACGCCATCACCGCCAGCGACCTCAGCCTCAACATGGCGCCCCCTGCCCTACCGCGGCAGCCTAGCATGGCGAACGACGTCGCGCCTTCCTGGCCTGCGGGTAAGGTTACGGGCCGAAGGGGGACTGCGCGATCGACAGGCTCTTCACCGGGTCGTTGGGGCCAACCTCCGCCCGGCTGACTGGATAGCGGCCGGGTCCGCCGCAAGCGGCGACGAGGAGGACCATCGCCGCCAGAGCTACACGCGCTTTCATCAGGGTTCTCCCGGCAGGACTTCCGTTCGGCAAGACACTGGCGCGCCGCTGTTTCCGCCGCATCGGAGCCGCCACGCGAGATGTTTCAATCAGGCCGCGTCGGTCGCCGCTGAAGCGCTCTCGGCATCCTCGGGCTCCGACTGCTGCCGCGCCCACATCCGTGCGTAGCGCCCCTCCGCTGCCAGCAGCGTCAGGTGCGTGCCCTGCTCCACCACCCGGCCGTGGTCCAGCACCAGGATCTGGTCGGCGTCCACCACCGTGGACAGCCGGTGCGCGATGGTAATGACACTTCGCCCGATCCCCATGGCGCCGAGGCTATCCTGGATGCCCCGCTCGGTCTCGGTGTCGAGCGCGCTGGTCGCCTCGTCTAGGATCAGGACAGGCGGGTCCTTTAGCAGCGTCCGGGCGATCCCCACCCGCTGCTTCTCGCCACCCGAGAGCTTCAGCCCCCGCTCACCCACCGTGGTGGCGTACCCCAGCGGCAGCCGAACGATGAAATCGTAAATCCGGGCCGCCCGCGCCGCCGCTTCGACCTCCTCGCGGGTCGCCTCCGGGCGGCCGTAGGCGATGTTGTAGTAGATGGTATCGTTGAAAAGCACCGTGTCCTGCGGCACCATCCCGATCGCGGCGCGCAGGCTGGTCTGCGTCACGTCGCGCAGATCCTGCCCGTCTATGGTGATCGCCCCTCCGGTCACCTCGTAGAAGCGGAAGAGGAGTCGCGCGATGGTCGACTTACCCGACCCCGAAGGCCCGACCACCGCCACCGTCTCTCCCGGCTCCACCACCAGCGTCAGCCCGCGCAGGATCGGCCGCTCCGGCTCGTAGGCGAAGCTCACGTCGCGGAACACGACCCGCCCGCGCGTCACCTCGAGCATCCGCGCGCCCGACCTGTCTACGATCTCCGCTGGCTGCCCCAAGAGATCGAAGAGCGCCGCCATGTCTACTAGGCTCTGCCGGATCTCGCGATAGACCGTGCCGAGGAAGTTGAGCGGCAGGGTGATCTGGATCATGTAGGCGTTGACCATCACGAAGTCGCCCACGGTGTAGAGCCCGGCCTGCACCCCCCTGGCCGCCATCACCATCACCACCACCAGGCCCGCGGTAATGATCAGCCCTTGGCCGAAGTTCAGCCAGGTGAGGCTGATCTGCGTCTGCGTCGCGGCCTTCTCGTAGCCCTGCATCGAGCCGTCGTAACGCCCCGCCTCGCGATCCTCGGCGTTGAAGTACTTCACCGTCTCGAAGTTCAGCAGACTGTCGACCGCCTTCTGGTTCGCGTCGGTGTCACGCTCGTTCATCCGTGCGCGGATGGCGAGCCGCAATTCGGTCAGCTTGAAGGTGAACCAGACGTAGAGCCAGATCGTCACCGCCACCACGACCAGGTACCAGACGTCGAAGACGAAGAAGAGTATCCCCGCCACCAGCGCCAGCTCGAGCACCAGCGGTACGATCGAGAAAAGCAGGAACCGCAGTAGGAAGTCGACGCCCTTGACGCCGCGCTCGATGATCCGGCTCAGACCCCCGGTCTTGCGGCTGATATGATAGCGCAGGCTGAGCGCGTGCACGTGCCGGAAGGTCTCGAGTGCTAGGTGTCGCAGCGCCCCCTGGCCCACCTGCGCGAAAATGCCGTCGCGGAGCTGGGTAAAACCCACCCCTGCCAGCCGCATCAGCCCGTAGAAGAGCGTCAGCGCCACCGGCCCCGCCGCCACCAGGTAGCCCATCTTCGCCGCCGGGTCGGTCGGCGCCAGCCCGTCCACGGCCGCCTTGAAGAAGAAGGGCGTCACCACCGAGGCGAGCCGGCCGAGGACCAGCGCCGCCATCGCCGCCACGACGCGGACCTTCACCTCGCGTTCGCCGGGCGGCCAGAGATACGGCGCGACCCGGCGGATCGTCCGCCAGCCGCTTGCGCGGGAACTCTCGGAACTGGCCGCGGTCATTGCGCTCTACTCGACAGCGTTCGGTGCGGGAATGTTGAAGATCTGACCGGGATAGATCAGGTCCGGGTCGCGGATCTGGTCGCTGTTAGCGGTGAAGATCTGGGTATAGCTCACGCCCGAACCATAGTGCGTCCGCGCCAAAGTCCAGAGATTGTTTCCGGGCTGCACCGTCACGCTCACCATGGGCCCGCTCGCGTGCGCCCCGCCCGGCCGCGGCGGCGGCGGACGCGGATAGTCGCGCTGGAACGGCGTCTCTACCCGGCTCGCCACCTTGCCGTTCGAGGCGAGCTGGTCGATCCTCAGCCGATAGATCCCCTCCGCCACGTCGCCGAGCTGCATCGACCAGCGCCCGTCGGCCGCTACCTGCGCCTCCGTAGTGAAGGTGTCGTCCACATAGGCGCGCACCACGGCTCCCGCCGTCCCCACCCCGGCCAGCGTCACCTCGCCCGCCGCGGCATAGGACACCGAGCCCAACGTCACCCGCCGCGCCCCGCCTGCATCCAAGGGCGCTGCGGGTGTCACCTCCACGCCGTCGCTCCGCAGGATCGCCGTCGCCACCACTACGGGCTCATCCGGCATATCAGCGGCGGCTTCACCAGCCTCGGGCAGCACCACCTGAGCGGCCTCGACCGGCGCCGGTGCCTCGCCGGCAACCTCTGGGGGCGCCAGCGCCGCTTCCTGCGCACCGGTCGGTGTCGCGCCGGCCGTGGGTTCCTGCCCCGCCCGTGCCGCCGCCGCCTCCGCCGCCAGCTCCGTCTCAGGCTCCGGGACCGCAGGAGCCCGCGGCAGCAGCACGATCACGTCCTCGGAACTCGCCGCCCCGCCCTCGGGTGTCACCGCCCCCAGCGTCAGCGCCCGCGGCTCCGGTGACGGATCGATCTTGAAGATCGCCACGAAGTTGCCCTGGGCATCCGCCTCCGCCTCCGCCAGCGGCGCGTCGTCGGCATAGATCGTCACCGTCGCGCCCGGCTCGGCGGTTCCCACCACCGCCGCCGACCCGTCCGGCTCCACCCTGACCACATCAAACCCCGGAGCTTCCGCCGTCGGTTCCGCCGGCAAATCCGCCGCTTCGGTCTCGCCCGACACCCCGGTCGCGTCCGGAAGCGCCGCGCCGGAGACGCTCGTGGCATCCGGCGCAGGGACAGGAGCTGGAGTTGGAGCTTGCGTGGGTACGGGCACGCTTCCGCGATAGGCGAAGTAGAGAAGGCCGACCACGGCGAGCGGAAGCAGCGCCACCAGGGCCGTCCTGCTCCGTTGCGGCGATCCTTCGCTCATTCGCCACTTCCTCCTGGTCGCCGCGAACCCGGTTTCCTGCCCGGCCATTGGGGCTCGCGCCCCTCGCAGCGACCTGCTACCCCGTACCCTGTCACAAAATGGCCGCGGCGCAAAGTTATTGAGAAGTCAGGAGCCTGTCCATGCGTCTTGCCCCTAATTCCGTGTGCGTCTTCTGCGGCTCGCGCCCGGGCCGTGACCCGGCCTACGCCGAAGCCGCGACGCAGCTCGGAACCGGTTTGGCGCAGGCGGGCCTTCGTCTGGTTTACGGCGCCGGCGACGTCGGGCTGATGGGTGCCGTAGCCAACGCGGCCATCGCCGCTGGCGGCGAGACCATGGGCGTGATCCCGATCCACCTCGTTCCCCGCGAGAGCGCCCGCCGCGATCTCTCCCGGCTCGTGGTCACCGAGACCATGCATGAGCGCAAAAAGGTCATGTTCATGAACGCCCAGGCCATCGTGACCCTTCCCGGCGGCCCCGGCAGCCTCGACGAACTCTTCGAGGTGCTCACCTGGCGCCAGCTCGGCCTGCACCAGAAGCCGGTCTACCTTCTGAACGTGAACGGCTACTGGGACCCGCTCCTGGCCCTCCTCGACCACCTCGTGGCCGAGGGCTTCGCCGACCCCAACTTCACCGGCTTCCTCGAGCCCCGCGCCACCGTCCACGACCTCATGGCGAGCCTTGCCACCCTCGGCGACTGATCAGGTCCGCCGCCAGCTCTGCCAGGAATAGAGCGCGAGGCCAATCCAGATCAGCCCGAAGGCGATCGCGTGCCAGACCGTGAAGGGCTCGCCGAACAGCGTCACGGCCACGGCGAACTGCAGCGTGGGGTTGAGGTACTGCACCAGCCCGAGCGTCGCATAGGGGATCCGCCGCGCCGCATAGGCGAAGAGCATGAGCGGCCCGCCCGTCAGCGGCCCCGACAGCGCCAGCATTGCGCTCGTCCCCCAGTCGCGCCCGAACATGCCGCCGGACCGCCCGCCGATGTCGATCCAGTCCTCCGTGTGCATCCCCCAGAGCCAGACCAGGGCCAGAGGCGCGAGCAACAGCGTCTCGATGAACACGCTGACCACCGGCCCCAGCCGCACCCGGTTCTTGATCAGCCCGTAGGCCGCAAACGTCCCGGCGATGGCCAGCGCCGTCCACGGCGCCACGCCCTTGCTCACGGTCAGCACCACCACTGCCACCGCCGCAAGCCCGATCGCCAGCGACTGCACCGGCGTGAAGCGCTCGCCCAGCACCAGAAAGCCCAGGCTCACCGCCAGTAGCGGAAAGATATAGTAGCCAAGGCTCGCCTCCAGCGCCCGCCCCTGCTGCACGGCGGCGATGAACAGCAGCCAGTTGAGCGCAATCATGATCGCACTCGCCACCAGCGGCGCCCACGCCCGCGGCCGGCACAGCAGCTCGACCGCCTCCTCCATCCGCCCCTGCGCCACCAAAACGGCCACGAAGAAGACCACGCTCCAGAGCGTCCGGTGGCTCAACACCTCCAGCGGCGGCACCGCGGACAGCGCCTTGTAGTAGATGCCGGACAGCCCCCAGATCGTGGCGGCGCCCGCGATGGCGAGAACGCCCTTCCCCTCTTCGGTCATCGCCTGCCGCACCGCCCTGCCAACCGGGGCGGAGCTTGCGCGACCGGCCCTCCGGCGGCAAGGGAGCGCCAGCGGTTTGTGACTGGCCCGTGCCGCGGCCCTGTGGCTAACTGTAGCGACGACAGAAGGACAGCCAGGAATGACCGAACCCGCCGGCGGGTATCTCTTTGCGTCCTTTCAGCTGCCTCCGGCCGTGACCGACGCGCTCGGCATGGCAGGCATCGGCCTCTACATCGGCGCCTACCTCCTGCTCCAGCTCGGCCTGATCCGCAGCGACCGATGGCCCTATCCCACCGCCAACTTCTTCGCGGCACTCTTCCTGTTCGTGAGCCTGACGCAGAAGTTCAACCCCTACTCGATGACGAACGAGGTCGCCTGGATGGCGATCAGCCTGATCGAACTCGGCCGCCTCTACGTCGTGCATCGCTACTACCGCTTCAACGAGGAGGAGCGCACGGCGATCGCTCGTCTCGTGCCCGGCCTGGCCAAGGACCGGGCACGCAAGTTCCTGTCCTGCGGGACGTGGAGCGACGTCGCCGCCGGCCATGTGCTCACCCGCCAGGGCGCGCGCGTGACGCATCTCGTCTATCTCGCCTCCGGCCGCTGCCGCATCGAGATCGACGGTTCGGTTGTCGCCCTCGCCGGGTTGGGAGAACTGATCGGCGAGCTCACCTACAACACTAGCCTGCCCGCCACGGCGACGGTGGTGACCGACACACCCTCGCGCATCCTCGCCTTCGAGCGAGAGGTGCTCGATGGCTTCCTCAGGCGCAATCCCGACGTCGCCGCCGTGCTCGAGCAGTCCATCGCGGGCGACCTCCGCCAGAAGCTCGCCGCCACCACCCGCACCCTCGCCTCAGCCACATCGACAAGGGGGGACCCCGCCGGTGGCCACCAGCACGCCTGACCTCGCCCTCGGCAACTGGAGCGGCCGCCCCGCCCACCGTGCCTGGCTCGCCCAGCGTGCCGACGATCTCTTCACCCTCTTCGAACGAAGCCCGCACCCGCGGGGCGGCTTCTGCGACCTCGACCGCACCGGCGAGCCGCTGGCCGACAACCCCACCCGCCCCATCCACACCACCGCCCGCATGGCGCACTGCTTCGCCATCGGCACGCTCCTCGGCCGCCCCGGCGCACCGGAGGTCCTCGACCACGCCATGCAGTTCCTCTGGACCCGCCACCGCGACGCGGCCCGCGGCGGCTACTTCTGGTCCGTCGACGACCACCGCCCGGTGGATGCCGGCAAGCAGGCCTACGGCCACGCCTTCGTCCTCCTCGCCGCCGCGTCGGCCATGACCGTCGGCCACCCCCTCGCCGCGCCGATGCTCGCCGACATCTCCGAGATCATCGACACCCGCTTCTGGGAGCCCGTCCACGGCGCCAGCGCCGAGGAGTTCGGCCCCGACTGGACCCCCGTCTTCGGCTACCGCGGCCAGAACGCGAACATGCACCTGACCGAGGCGCTGATGGCCGCCTTCGAGGCCACCGGCGAGCGCCTCTACCTCGACCGCGCCGAAAGCATCGCCGATCTCGTCATCCGCCGCTCGGCCGGCGCCGCCGGCTGGCGGGTGCCCGAGCACTACACCGAAACCTGGGAGGTCGACCCCGGCTACCGAGGCAACGAGATGTTCCGCCCCGCCGGCACCACCCCCGGCCACGCCCTGGAATGGTCGCGCCTCCTGCTCCAGCTCTGGTGCCTCGGCGACCGCCGCCTCGACTGGCTCCCGCCCGCCTCCGCCGCCCTCTTCGAACGCGCCATGACCCTCGGCTGGGACGAGGCCCACGGCGGCCTCTTCTATACCCTGGACTGGGACGACCGCCCGCTCCGCCTCATGAAGCTCTGGTGGCCGCACTGCGAGGGCATCGGCGCCGCACATTTCCTGAACGCCCACGTCCCCGACGCGGGCGCCGAGGCCGCCTATCGCCGCCTCTGGGGCCTCGTCTCCCGCGCTTTCCTCGACCGCCACCACGGCGGCTGGCAGGAGGAACTCGCCGAGGATTCGACGCCGGCCTTCACCCTCTTTCCGGGCAAGGCCGACATCTACCACGCGCTCCAGGCGTGCCTGATCCCGCTCTACCCGGCGACCGCGAGCCTGACGCGCGTGATCGCCGGAGCGGAGGGGGGCGTCCCTATGCGACCCTAGACGCGAAGTACTCGTTGGTCACCTTGACGACGACCGGCGACAACAGGACCAGCGACACCAGGTTCGGGAACGCCATGAAGGCGTTGAGGGTATCGGCCACCAGCCAGACGAAGTCGAGCTGCGTCACTGCCCCGATCAGCACGAAGATCGTCCAGAGCACCCGGTAGGGCATGTTCACGCTGCTCCCGACGAGGAACTCCCAGCACTTCTCGCCGTAATAGGCCCAGCCGAGGATGGTGGTGAAGGCGAAGACCGCCAGCGCGATCGCGAGGAAATACTGCCCGCCGGGGAACCCGGCCTGGAAGGCGCTTGCGGTCAGCGAGGCGCCGGTCTCGCCGCTGGTCCAGACGCCGGTCACGACGATCGCGAGGCCGGTCATCGTGCAGACGATGAGGGTGTCGATGAACGTCCCCATCATGCCGATCAGGCCCGATTGCGCCGCGTTCTTGCTCTGGCCGGCGGCCTGGGCGATGCCGGCGGTCCCGAGGCCCGCTTCATTGGAGAAGACACCGCGGGCGACGCCGTAGCGTATCGCCATCATGATAGTGGCGCCTGCAAACCCGCCGGTCGCGGCGGACGGGCTGAAGGCCTCGCCGATGATGGTGCCGAAGGCTGCGGGCACGTCGGTGGCGTGCACCAGCAGAACGACCAGCGCCGCGACGATGTAGGCGATGCACATCCAGGGCACCAGTTTCTCGGCCACCGCGCCGATGCGCTTGATGCCGCCGAGCAGCACGAAACCGGTCAGCGCCGCGAGCACCACGCCGGTGAGCCAGTGCGGGATGGCGAAGCTGGAACTCATCGCCTCGGCGATCGAATTGGACTGCACCATGTTGCCGATGCCGAAGCCCGCAAAGCCGCCGAACAGCGCGAAGGCCACGCCAAGCCATTTCCACTTCGCGCCGAGGCCGTTCTTGATCGCATACATCGGCCCGCCGGCCTGCTCGCCCTCGGCGTCGGTCTCGCGGAAATGCACCGCCAGCAGCACCTCGGCGTACTTGGTGGCCATGCCGACCAGCGCGGTCATCCACATCCAGAACAGCGCGCCGGGGCCGCCGATGGCGATCGCCGTGGCGACGCCGGCGATGTTGCCGGTGCCCACGGTCGCCGCCAGCGCCGTCATCAGGGCGGCATAGGGGCTGATCTCTCCGGGCGCATCGGCATCGGGCTTGCGGCCCTGCCAGACCATTCGGAAGCCGGTGCCGATACGCAGGATCGGCATCAACCCCAACCGAAGCTGCAGGAAGAGGCCGGTCCCCAGGATGAGGACCAGCATCGGCGGCCCCCAGACGAAGCCGTTGATGGCGGAGAAGAAGGCGGTCAGCGCTTCCATGGGTGGTGTCCCTCCAGTGTGTTATTGCTGCAATCGGCGCGCGACGCGACGTCGCGCCCGCACCTTACGCGTGAAACGGAACGAGTGCAGCCGCTACGCGGCGACGGTTGCGGGTTGCGCGCGCGGCGCGAACTCGGCCGCGACGCTCTCGGCGACGATCCGGGCGGTCGCGGCGGAGAGGGTCCAGCCGAGATGGCCATGGCCGGTATTGTAGAAGACCCCGGGCTTCTTGCCGCGGCCGACCCGCGGCAGCATCGACGGCGTCATCGGGCGCAGCCCCGCCCAGGGTGTCGCGTGCTCGGTCGAGATGCCAGGAAAATGTTTCTCGCACCACTCGATCAGCGGTCGGATGCGATCGAACTTGATGTCGCGGTTGGCGCCGGTGAACTCGGCGGTGCCGGCGATGCGAAAGCGCTCCTTGCCGAAGCGGCTGGCGACGATCTTCGACTTGTCATCGAGCAGGCTGACCCAGGGCGCCGCCGTCTGGCTCGCGGCGTCGTCGAGGTTCACCGTGATCGAGTAGCCCTTCACCGGATAGATGTTCACCCGGTCACCGAGCGCGGCCGCGATCGCACGGCTGCGTACGCCCGCCGCGACCACCACGCCGTCGAACGCATCCTCACCGGCGGACGAGCTGATCCGCACCCCGCCGTCGACCGCCGCCACGTCGAGGACGTCTGTGCCGAAGCGCATGTCGGCGCCGCGCCGGGCGCAGGCCGCGGCGAGGCCGATGGTGAACTTGTGGATGTCGCCCGAGCTGTCGCTTTCGGTCAGGAAGCCGCCGACGAAGTCGCCGTGCAGCGCCGGCTCGATCTCGCGGATCTCCGCCGGCGAGAGCTCGCGGCGCAGGAGTCCACCCTCGGCCAGCAGCTCATTCACCATCCGGGCGTGGGCGAAGTCCTTCTCGGTCGAATAGAAGTGCAGGATGCCGCGCCGCTCGAGGTCGAAGTCGATGCCCTCGCGCTCCGCCATCTCGAAGAGCACCTCGCGGGCGGCGATCGCCAGCCGCACCGTCTCGACGGTGTTCTTCTTGTAGTTCGGGATGTTCGACAGAAACTCCATCATCCAGCGGATCTTGTGGAGCGTCGGCGCCGGGTTGACGAGCAGCGGCGCGTCGGCCTGCAGCATCCACTTCAGGCCCTTCATCACGGTGCCCCATTGCGTCCAGGTCTCGGCGTTCGAGGCCGAGAGCTGGCCGCCATTGGCAAAGCTCGTCTCCATCGCGGCGTAGCGGTTGCGGTCGAACACCGTCACCTCGAACCCGCGGTCGAGGAGCGCATAGGCGGTCGTCAGGCCGGTCACGCCGGCGCCGATTACTGCAATCTGGGTCATGGTGTCACTCCGAGGCCTTTGCGGCTTTCGCTAAACCGCGCGCGCCCCCTCCGTGCCTGGAACCTGAGAGATTCGCCCCCGATCATCGGAATGGGCTTGCTCCTTCGGTGGGTCCTTGCGGACCGCTTTCCGGAGTGTCGAGGCCTTGCCGGTCCTTGGACCTGAGAGTTTCCGGGGCGGTTGCTCCTTCGGCGGCGGGTCTCCCCACCTTCTCCCGGCAGTGCCTTTACGTCAGAAACGCTTACCTGATTGGCCTGATTCGCGCAATGCCCTTCCTCGCGGTCACATCGCGGTCACCCGGCCGGGGCCGAAGCCTCCCCCTGCTCGGCCACAGCCAGCCGCCCCGCCGTCAGCCAGCGCGCGCAGTCCTCCGGCAGCCTCGCCAGGCAGGCGTCGTAGCGGGCGAGATCGTCCGCTCGGTAGACGTCGCGCCAACGGCCGTTGGCGCCCTTGTGGATGAAGCCGGCACCGCCATCTCGAAAAATCGCCGCCATCTTGCCGAGGAGGCCGGCCCCCTCCTGCTGCATGGCATCGAACCCCGCCGCCTCGACCAGCGCCGGCCAGAGCGCTTCCGGCGTCTCGATCCCGAGAAAGCCCGCCACCCGCCGCATCTCGCCATCCAGATCGGCCTTGAGATCGGCGTAGTGCACCATGAGCACGTTCTCCAGATCCCGCGCCTCCCACCAGCTGCGCTCGAAGTCGAACCACGACGGAAGCGGCAGGCCATCCGTCGCGCCGGGCTCCGCACCCTCGGTCATCCAGCGGTGAAAGAAATCCGCGGCATCCTCGGGCGGGCGCGGAAACGGCCGCCCGAGCGACGGCTCGGCCAGCCCGAAGCCGTCGAAGCGTTCCAGCACGACGTCCGTCAGGCCCCGGAGGTGGTGGTGATACGACAGCGCGGCGTCGCGGCCGTCGCGCGCCACGTGGACATAGCGCACCGCGTCGTGGATCGGCAGCGCGTCATAGGACAGGTGCGCCTTGATGAACCGCCGATGCGTCTGCGCCTCCAGCGCGGCGTAGACATCCTCGATCGGCCGGAACCGCGCGTCCGGCCAGATCGACACTTCCATCACCGGCTGCGGAACGGCGCTCTGGAACACCAGCATCCCGACGATGCGCTGCATCCAGGTCGTGCCCGACTTCGGGTACGTCGCGATGACGATGTCGTCGGGTCGGGCCGAATAGCGCGCCCAGCGCCGGCTATCGAATTGCCATAGCCGGCACTCGCGCGACGGTGGAACGAACGCCATGACCGCTCCTCGGGAGCGGCGGCCACAGAGGAGCCTGCGCCGGGATCCCTGCCCCGGCACAGCTTAGCACGCTTTGCTGCCCTGCCGGCCCTGAAATCCGCGGGCAGGCCGCCGCGACACCTTAAGCACCGCGCGACTTACCCACCCCCATCGTGCGTTTGGTTGCGCTGTTGCCAAGCTGCGGCACTTGGTTGAGACTGACATGCCGACGCCACAGTCGAGCCAACCGGGGGCCGACATGCCTTCCGACGATACCGGAACCTCACAGGGCCAATTCGTTCGCGTCAACGGCACCGACATCTTCTACAGGATCTGCGGCCAGGGCGAGCCGCTCCTGCTGATCCACGCAGGGACCGTGAGCGGCAAGTCGTGGGAGCCTTACATCGCGGCGCTCGGCGATCACTTCCGGCTGATCATCCCCGACACTCCGGGCCACGGCAGATCCGGAACGCCGATCGCCGAACTGAGCTATCCTGGCCTCGCCGACGACATGGCAGCGTTTGCCGCTGCGCTCGATCTCCGCAAGCCGCTCGTTGCTGGCTACAGCGACGGCGGGCAGATCGCGCTCGAACTCGGCATGCGCCATCCCGCTGTGCCGCGCGCCCTAGTGATCGGCGGCGCCTTCTTCCGCTTCAACCCGGCCTATAGTGCCTGGCTCGAGGGCGTGTTTGGCGCGGACCCGGCCAAGCCGATCGACGCCGCGAGCTTCGTTCGCAACCACCCCGACTGGGCCGGATGGCTGCAGCAGATCTACGGCCTCGACGCCTGGCCATCGGTTCTTGCCCGGGTCAGAGGAATGTGGACCACCTCTTTCGACTACAGCCTCGACGAATTGGCCAGGATCGTGGCGCCGTCGATGATCCTTGTCGGCGACCGCGACGAGATCCTACCTGTCGAAGAAGCTGTGGAATTGTACCGCAGGCTGCGCCGGGCCGAACTGGCGGTCGTCCCCGGCGCCGATCATGGCGCCTTCTTTGCAGCCGACGCCCACGCCTTCCGGGCGCTGATGCTGGACTTCCTTCTGCGGGAAGGGAGCCGGCGCGAAGAATAAAGGAATGTCGAGCGGGGAAGGGATTTCGTTCCCCACTCGGACCGGTCACAGCCGCGAGGCGACGTTCTCCCAGTTCACCAGCTTCTCGAGGAAATTCGACAGATACGCCGGCCGCTTGTTGCGGTAGTCGATGTAGTAGGAATGCTCCCACACATCGCAGCCGAGGAGCGCCGTCTGCCCGAAGCAGAGCGGGTTCACCCCGTTCTCCGTCTTCGTCACCTTCAGCGTGCCCCCGTCCTTCACCAGCCACGCCCAGCCCGATCCGAACTGGCCGGCGCCGGCAGCGGCGAACTCTTCCTTGAACTTCGCCACCGAGCCGAAGGCGTCATTGAGCGCCTTCTCCAGAGCGCCCGGGATCGCGACCGGCTTCGGGCTCATCATCTCCCAGAACTGGCTGTGGTTCCAGTGCTGGGAGGCGTTGTTGAAGATGCCGTTCTGCGCCACCGCACCCTTCTGGTAGGTGCCCTTGACGATCTCCTCGACGCTCTTGTTCTCCCATTCGGTCCCGGCGATCAGCTTGTTGCCGTTGTCCACGTAAGCCTTGTGGTGGATGTCGTGGTGGAACTCGAGCGTCTCCTTCGACATGCCGGACGCGGCCAGCGCGTCGTGCGGATAGGGAAGGTCGGGAAGTTCGAAAGCCATGGTGCGTTTCCTCGCTTGCTAAACCGTGTCGGGCAGGCACACCCCGCTCCGTTATAGTCGCCCTACCCCGGGGGGAAAGGTCTTCAGACCGGCATCAGCGCCGCCGCGACTCGCCGCCCCTCGGCCAGCAGCACGTTGAAGGTGCGGCACGCCGCGGGCGTCGACATGAACTCCACCCCGGCCCCGGCCGCCTCTAAGGCAGCGCGCTCGGCGGCGAATCCCTCCGGTGGCGCCTGCATGTGCTCGCCCGTGCCTACCAGCAGAACGTCGAACTCCGCCACCCGTTCCCGGAAGGGGGCGAGGCAGGGGAGCCCGTCCCAGTCCATGACACCCTCGGGCAGCAGGGCCAGCGGCCCGACATGCACTGCGCCCGCCACGCGAAACCCACCCGGCCCGTAGCCGTCGATGGGCAGCCGCTTCTCGAAGTCCACCTCCGTCGTGCGCAAGGGTCCCCTCCCCGCCGCGCCGTGGCGCGCCGTCAGGCCTCGATGTTGCCGAACTGCGTTCCGGCCTTGCTGTCGCTCCTCGCACCCCAGTCGCGCTTGACGCCGAAGTAGAGCACCACCGCCGAGGCTACGTAGATCGACGAGTAGGTGCCGGTGACGACGCCGAAGATCACCGCGAAGGCAAAGCCCGACACCACCGGCCCTCCGAAGAAATAGATCGCGAAGAGCGCGATCAGCGTGGTGACCGAGGTCATCACCGTGCGGCTCAGCGTCTCGTTCAGCGCGATGTTCATCACCTCGCGCAGCGGCAGCCGCTTGTACTTGCGCAGCACCTCGCGCACCCGGTCGAACACCACCACCGTGTCGTTGATCGAATACCCCAGCACGGTCAGGATCGCCGCTATGATCGTGAGATTGAATTCGAGCTGCAACAGCGAGAAGACACCGACGGTCACGATGGCGTCGTGTATCAGCGAGGCCACCGCCCCCAGCGCGAACTGCCACTCGAAGCGCAGCCAGATGTAGAACCCGATGCCGACGAAGGCGAGCACCAGCGCCAGGACGCCGTCGCGCACCAACTCGGACGAAACCTTGGCGCCCACGCTGTCCACCTGCAGGAACTGGATCCCCGGATAGCTCTGCTCCAGCGTCCCGCGCACCTGGGTGATCACCGCCTGCTGGCTGTCGGGATCGTCTCCGGCGATGCCGAGCCGCAGGAGCATGATGTGTCGCCCCTGGCCGGTGTCGTCGGAGATCTCGGTGACCCCAACCTCGCCGAAGTTCAGCCCGTTCAGCAGCGTGCGGAAGTCACCGACCGGCACCGCCTCTGGCGTCGACACCATGGCGATGGTGCCGCCGCGGAAATCGACGCCGTAGTTCAGCCCCTTGACGGCGAAGCAGCCGATCGAGCCGACGATCCCGATGATCGAGACCGCCAGCCAGAAGCGCATGTAGCGGAAGAAGTCGATCTTGGTGGCGTCGGGCACCATCCGGAAGCGCATCGTCTCTCCCCTCTCAGACCGTCACGGTCTTTGGCCGGCGCCAGCCGTACCAGTAGGCGATCATCAGCTGCGACACGTAGACCGCGGTGAAGATCGTCGCGATGATGCCGAAGCCCAGCGTCACCGCGAAGCCGCGCACCGAACCGGAGCCCACAAAGTAGAGGATCACTGCCACTATCAGCGTGGTGATGTTGGCATCGATGATCGAGCTCATTGCCTTCTCGAAACCGAGGTCGATCGCCCGGGCCGGCCCGCGCGCCGTCTTCAGCTCCTCGCGGATACGCTCGAAGATCAGCACGTTGCTGTCCACCCCCACGCCGATCGTCAGCACGATCCCGGCGATGCCCGGCATGGTCAGCGTCGCCCCGACCAGATTCATCAGCGCCAGGATCAGGATCACGTTGATGGTCAGCGCCGCGATCGCGAACCAGCCGAAGAGGCCGTAGCTCACCACCATGAAGACCGCCACCGCCGCGAAGGCGATGGCCGCAGACAGCGCGCCGGCATTGATCGAATCCTGCCCCAGTTCCGGCCCGATGGTCCGCTGCTCCAGCACCTTGATCTCCGCCGGCAGGGCGCCGGCGCGCAGCAGGATCGCGAGCCGCGTCGATTCCTCCACCGAGAAGTTGCCGGTGATGATCCCCGACCCGCCGGCGATGTGCGCCTGGATCACCGGCGCCGAGATCACCTGGTTGTCCAGCACGATGGCGAACGGGTTGCCGATGTTCTCCGCCGTATACTGCCCGAAGGCCGCGCCGCCCGACGGGTTGAAGCGGAAGGTCACCGCCGGCCGGCCGTTCTGGTCGAACGAGGGCTGGCTGTCCACCAGCTGCTCGCCCGTCACCACGGCGCGCTTGTCGAGCACGTACAAGATGTCGGGCTCGTCCATGGACGGCAGCAACTCCTGCTCCAGGCCCACCGACACGTTGGGGTCGCTGGTGCGGTTGACCACCGGGTGGAAGCTCAGCCGCGCCGTCTTGCCGATGACCTGCAGGAGCTCTTCGGCCGACCCGATGCCCGGCACCTGCACCAGAATGCGGTCGGTCCCCTGGCGCTGGATCGACGGCTCGCGCGTGCCCGACTCGTCAACGCGGCGGCGGATGATCTCCAGGCTCTGCTGCATGGTCCGCTGGTCGAGCGCCGCCTTTTGCGCATCGGTCAGCGTCACCACCAGCTCGTCGCCCTCGGCGCGGGCGTCGAATTCGCGGCTGCCGGCGCCGGTGAGCGAGAAGACCGGCTTGGCCACCTCCAGCGCCGCCTGGACGGCGGCGTCCATGCCCGCGGAATTGCCGATGCGGATCCGCAGCTCGTCCGGCCCGAGTTCGAGCCGGCGCACGCTGCCCACCTGGTCGCGCAGGTCGCGCAGCTTGTCGCGCAGGTCCGGCCAGAGGCCTTCCAGCTGCTCGGCGTGCACGTCCTGGGTCTCCACCTGCACCAGCACGTGCGCGCCGCCGCGAAGGTCGAGGCCCAGGTTCACCAGGCGCGACGGCACCCAGGCGGGCCAGAGCGACATGTCATGCTCCAGCTCCGGCGTCGGCGCCGCACCGCGCTCCACCGCCTTGCGGGCGTCGTTGGCGGTCTCGACCCGGCCGTAGAAGGCGTTGGGCAGCGCGATGATCAGGCCGATCAGGCAGATGCCGATGACCAGCAGGCGTTTCCAGAGCGGGTAGTTGGCCATGTGTGGGTCGAAATCCTCGGGCGCGCCCGGCGAGGGCGCGGGCGTCTCAGGCCTCGGCGGGCTCGGTCTTGCTGACCACCTGGCTGATGGTGGACTTCACCACCCGCACCTTGACGTTGGAGGGTGCCAGTTCGACCTCGACCTCGCCGTCGGCGACCTTGGTCACCTTGCCGATCAGCCCGCCCGAGGTGACCACCTGGTCGCCGCGCCGCAGCGCCTCGACCATCGAGCGGTGCTCCTTCACCTTCTTCTGCTGCGGCCGGATCATCAGGAAGTACATTATGCCGAAGATAAGGACGATCGGCACGAAGCTGATCAAACCCCCGGCACCTCCGGCGCCGCCGGCGGCCTGCGCGAATGCGGGTGTAGCGAACATGTCCATCCCTTCCTGGCCTCACGTCTAGGTTCACGGCGGCCAGCGTTTCCGCCCCCGAAAAGCGCGCGGACACTAGCGCCCGACCCCGGGGATGGCAAGGCAGGTTCACGCGAACCTCCCGCCCCCTGCCATTGCCCGCGAGCGCGCGCAGAAACCGTTGGCCGAGAGCCCCCCGTGACCTATGCTGCAGCGCAGAGACCGGTCGCGCCCTGCGGCGCAGGCCCAAACGGGGGACCAAGGCGATGCGGCTCAGGATCGGCTACGAGCTCGACTACGACTTCCCTCAGCCCACGCCGGTGCTGTCGGTGCTGAACGTGCACTATTCGCGCGCCTCCGACCTCGAGACACCCGATATCATCCGCCTCGAACCCGCCGTGCCGCTCACCAGCTACCGCGACGGATTCGGCAACTGGTGCGGCCGCTTCACCGCCCCCGCCGGGCTCATCCGCATCTCCGCCGACACCGTGATCCGCGACAGCGGCCTCGTCGACCCAGTGGAGCCCGGCGCCGGCCAGCACCCGGTCGAGGAATTGCCCGACGAGGCGCTGGTGTTCCTGCTCGCCAGCCGCTTCTGCGAGAGCGACCGCATGCTCGACCTCGCCTGGCAGCTCTTCGGCACCACGCCCCCCGGCTGGAGCCGCGTCCAGGCGGTCTGCGATCTCGTGCACAACCACATCCGCTTCGACTATGCCCAGGCCCGGCCGACCCGCTCGGCCTTCGAAGCCTACGCCGAAGGCGTCGGCGTCTGCCGTGACTATGCGCATCTCGCCGTCGCCTTCTGCCGGGCGCTCAACATCCCCGCACGCTACTGCACCGGCTACCTCGGCGACCTCGGCACCCCGAAGCCCTGGCCGCCGGGCGACTTCGCCGCCTGGTTCGAGGCCTACCTCGGCGGCCGCTGGCACCTGTTCGACCCGCGCAACAACACACCGCGCCAGGCCCGCGTCCTCATGGCCTACGGCCGCGACGCCGCCGACGTGGCGCTCACCACCACCTTCGGCCCCGGAGTGATGACCGGCTTCCGCGTCTGGACCGACGAGATTCCCGCGACCTGACCCGGCAGTCCCCGCGCGGCTTCTGCGGGGACACCGTCGTCTCTCACGCGCTGGCCTTGATGAAGCTCCCGTTTCGGAGCTCCTTCATCGCCTGCATCAGCTCCTCGCGGGTGTTCATCACGATCGGCCCCTGCCAGGCCACCGGCTCCTTCAACGGCCGCCCGGCCACCAGCAGGAACCGCACCCCCTCCGGCCCCGCCTGCACCGTCACCTCGTCGCCCGCCCCGAAGCGCACCAGCGTCCGGTTCCCCGACAGGTCGCGGATGTTCAGCTCCTCGCCGCGATACTCCTTCTCCACCCGCACCCCCTCGGGCGCCGACGCATCCCGAAACCGCCCCGAGCCCGCGAAGACATAGGCGAAGGCGTTCGCCCGCGTATCCACCGGCAGCGTCTTCTTCACCCCCGCCGGCACCGCGACGTCGAGATAGAGCGGCTCCGCCGCGATCCCGTCCACCGGACCCTTCTTCCCCCAGAAGCTGCCGATGATGATCTTCACCACCGTCCCGTCGTCGTCGACGACCTCGGTGATGTCGCTCCCTCCGATGTCCTGGTACCGCGGCCCGGTCATCTTCAGCGCCGACGGCAGGTTGGCCCACAACTGGAACCCGTGCATCCGCCCCGACGCCGCACCGCGCGGCATCTCCTGGTGCAGGATCCCCGACCCCGCGGTCATCCACTGAACCGACCCCGGCCCCAGCACGCCGCGGTTGCCGAGCGAATCGGAATGCTCCACCGACCCGTCCAGCACATAGGTGATCGTCTCGATCCCCCGGTGCGGGTGCCAGGGAAACCCCGCCTTGTACGCCGCCGGATCGTCGTTGCGGAAATCGTCCAGCAGGAGGAACGGATCGCTCTCCTCGGGGTCGCCGAAGCCGAAGACCCGGTGCAGGTGCACGCCCGCCCCCTCGACGGTGGGCTCGGCGCGGCTCTGCGAGACGACGGGACGGAAGGACATGGGGCCTCTCCTCTCTCAGGTTGACGCCAGACATGCGCCCGCCCCTTCGCGAACACAATCGCGCCACCGGCAAAACACCGTTTCCGGGGCCGGCACACGGACCGGTTCCCTTCCGCGCCGCGGTCGGCGATGCTGTTCGCGTCTTGCGCGGGAGGGGCCATGAAGATCGGCATCGTCGGAACCGGCCAGGTCGGCAGCGCCGCCGCCTATGCCCTCGCGCTGCGCGGCATCGCCACCGAGGCGGTGCTCATCGACCACGACCCCGCGCTCGCCCGCGCCCAGGCCGAGGACATCGCCCACGCCGTGCCCTTCGCCTCGGCCACCCGCGTCAGCTCGGGCGGCTACCCGGACCTGCGCGACGCCGGCATCGTCATCATCGCCGCCGGCGTGCCGCAGGCGCCGGGCGAGACCCGCCTCGACCTCCTCGGCCGCAACGCCGCCGTCTTCCGCGATGTCATCGCCCGCATCCTCGACGCCGCGCCGGAGGCGATCCTGCTCATCGCCTCCAACCCGGTCGACGTCATGACCCAGGTCGCCACACGCCTCTCCGGCCTGCCGCCGGCGCGCGTCATCGGCTCCGGCACCATCCTCGACACCGCCCGCTTCCGCTCGCTCCTCGGCGCCCACCTCGGCATCGCGCCGCAGTCGGTCCATGCCTTCGTCCTCGGCGAGCACGGCGACAGCGAGGTGCTCGCCTGGTCCTCCGCCCGCGCCGGCGCGCTCGGGATCGCCGCCTTCGCCGCCCGCATCGGCGCGCCGCTCACCGAGGAGGTCCGCGCCCGCATCGACGCCGGCGTCCGCCGCGCCGCCTACACCATCATCGCGGGCAAGGGCGCCACCTGGTATGGCATCGGCGCCGGCCTCGCCCGCATGGCGGCCGCCATCGCGAAGGACGAGCGTGGCGTTTACTCCGTATCCATCGCCACCCCCGAGATCGAGGGCGTCACCGACGTCGCCCTCTCCGTCCCCCGCATCGTCGGCCGCGCCGGCGTCCTCGCCGACCTCCTCCCCGAGCTCGACCCTGCCGAGCACGCCGCGCTCGGCGCCAGCGCGACCATGCTGAAGGATCTCGCCGACGCCGTGCCCCTCCGATGAATCGGGTCCGGACGCCTCAGGAACCCGAACCGGCACCGGCGACGCACTGCGTCGCGCCGGTTCGTCGGCCGGAGCGCGCGAGCGCGAAGGCCGAGGGGGGTGCCGCGGGAACCGAAGGATTGCAATCCGCCCCCGCCGCAGTGCCCAGGCAAGCTCGACCTTTAGCGGCGGAAACGCCCCAACACCCGGCAAAACACCCATATGGATTCCATACGGATTCCATACGCTTTCTGGGTCCCGAAAATCCTTTCCTTTCCGGCCCTTGTCCGGCATAACCCGCCCCGCACGCTTTTGAGGCCCATATGCACGACATCCGCCAGATCCGCGACGCGCCGCTCGCCTTCGACGCCGCCCTCGCCCGCCGCGGCCTCTCCCCCGCCTCCCCCGAGATCCTCGCCGTCGACGAGACCCGCCGCGCCCGCATCGCCGCCGCCGAAACCGCGCTCGCCGAGCGCAACGCCGCCAGCAAATCCGTCGGCGCCGCCAAGGCCCGCGGCGACGAAGCCGAGTTCGAACGCCTGCGCGCGCTGGTCGCCGAAAAGAAGGACGAGATCGCCCGCCTCGAGGCCGAAGCCGCCGCACGCTGACGCCGCCCTGCGCGACCTCCTCCTCGAACTCCCCAACCTCCCCCTCCCGGACGTCCCCGACGGCCCGGACGAGACCGCCAACGTCGAGATCCACCGCTGGGGAAGCCCGCGGAACTTTTCGTTCAAACCCTTGGAACACTACGAGATTCCCGCTGCCAAGGCCGGCCTCGACTTCGAGGCCGCCGCCCGCCTCTCCGGCGCGCGCTTCGTGGTGCTGAAGGGCGCGGCGGTCCGCGTCCACCGCGCGCTGGCGCAGTTCATGCTCGACACCCACATCGAAAAGCACGGCCTCGCCGAAGTCTGGACCCCCGTCCTCGTCCGCGACGAGGCCATGCTCGGCACCGGCCAGCTGCCGAAGTTCGCCGAGGACAGCTACCGCACCACCAATGGCTGGTGGCTGATCCCGACCGCCGAGGTCACGCTGACCAATCTCGTCGCCGGCGAGATCCTGGACGACAGCCAGCTCCCCATACGCATGACCGCCCACACCCAGTGCTTCCGCTCCGAGGCCGGCAGCGCCGGCAAGGACACCGCCGGCATGCTCCGCCACCACCAGTTCGAAAAGGTCGAGATGGTCTCGATCACCCGCCCGGAAGACAGCCCGGCCGAGCTCGCCCGGATGACGGAGTGCGCGCAGAACATCCTGGAATTGCTGGGACTTCCCTACCGTACCGTGGTGCTCTCCACCGGCGACATGGGCTTCGGCGCCCGCCGCACCCACGACCTCGAGGTCTGGCTGCCCGGCCAGGACACCTACCGCGAGATCTCCTCGGTCTCGGTCTGCGGCGACTTCCAGGCCCGCCGGATGAACGCCCGCTTCCGCCGCGGCGAGGGCGCGCGCCCCGAGTTCGTCCACACCCTGAACGGCTCCGGCCTCGCCGTCGGCCGCACCTTGATCGCCGTGCTCGAGAACGGCCAGGAAGCCGACGGCTCGGTCACCCTGCCACAGGTCCTCGCCCCCTACCTCGGCGGCCGACTCCATATCTCCGCGGAAGGCCGCCTCGAAGCCGCTGACGCCTAGAACGACGTCCGATCGAAGCGGACCGGCCGCGTGCGGCCGGGCCTGATCCGGCCTATACCAGCATCTGCCCGCGGTGATGGCGGTAGTCGAAAACCAGCCGCCGCGACGCCTCGGTATCGAGCCGCACGCCCTCGTAGTCGTTCATCCGACGCTCGAACACACCGGCGGAGGCTTCGTCGAACCTTTCGAAGCCGCCGGTGTCGATGACGCATTCGCCATGCTCGCCGTTCTGCTGGCAGTACCAGACCGCATCCCGCCCGTTTCGCGCCGGCCGATAGTAGTATTTGCGCCGGTGACCATCAATCAGGATGCCAATGGAATGAATCCGCATATTAACCCTCGCACGCTACCCGTCCGCGCATACTGCCGTATTTCGGGTCAAACAGGCAGACGATCCGCGAACATCTGGTAAATGCCGCCATCCGGCCCATCCCGTTCTTCGCCCCACCACGCTGTTGCCCAGACAGCCGAAAGATGCCATCACCCCCGCACGTCTGGGATGAATGCGAGGGCCGGTGTCGCTGCTTTCGAGTGTGATCAAGCCCGTGCACCGCGAGGGCTGGCGCTTCATCGCTGCCTTCGCCCTCGTGACGCTCGCGCTTCTGTTCTTCTCCGGCCCTCTGGCCGCGATCGGCCTCGTGCTGACCATCTGGTGCGTCTACTTCTTTCGCGACCCGCCGCGGGTCACCCCGGTGCGCGAGGGCCTCATCGTCAGCCCCGCCGACGGCGTCGTCTCCGCCGTCTCCCCCGCCGCGCCACCGGCCGAGCTCGGCCTCGGCCCCGAGCCCCGCACGCGCGTCAGCATCTTCATGAGCGTCTTCGACTGCCACGTGAACCGCACCCCGCTCGCCGGCCGCGTCACCCGCATCGCCTACCATCCCGGCCGCTTCATGAGCGCCTCGCTCGACAAGGCCAGCGAGGCGAACGAGCGCAACGGCCTCGTCATCGAACTCGCCGACGGCCGCAGCCTCGTGGTGGTGCAGATCGCGGGCCTCGTCGCCCGCCGCATCGTCTGCTTCGTCAAGGAAGGCGCCCGCCTCGAGACCGGTCAGCGCTTCGGCCTGATCCGCTTCGGCTCACGCCTCGACGTCTACCTGCCCGACGGCGTCGCCCCCCTGGTCTGCACCGGCCAGGCCGCGGTAGCCGGCGAAACCGTCATCGCCGACCTCACCGCCTCCGAGGCGCCGCGCGTCGGCGTGGTGCGCTGATGTCAGTTCTCCCCCGCCGCCGCCCCGAAAGCCTGTCGCTGCGGCAGCTCGTGCCCAACCTCGTGACCATACTCGGCCTCTGCGCCGGCCTGACCGCGCTCCGCTTCACCCTGCAGGCCGAGTACGAGCTGGCCACGGCCCTCATCATCTTCGCCTCCCTCCTCGACAGCGTCGACGGCCTCATCGCACGCAAGCTCCATGCCGCCAGCCGCTTCGGCGCCGAGCTCGACTCCCTGGCCGACTTCGTCAACTTCGGCGTGGCACCGGCGCTGCTCGTCTATCATCTCGCCCTCGACACCGCCCCCGACGTCGCCTGGACCGCCCCGCTGATCTTTTCGGTGTGCGCCTGCCTCCGCCTCGCCCGCTTCAACGCCAACCGCGACGCGCCGGTCACCGGCAGGGCGCATTTCGTCGGCGTGCCGGCGCCCGCCGGGGCGCTCCTCGGCATGCTTCCGGCCTACCTCGACTTCGCCGGCCTCGCCACGCCGCGCGACCTGCCCTGGCTGGTCGCCGCCTGGCTCACCTTCGTCGGCCTGCTGATGATCTGCCGGCTGCGCACCCCGGCGCTGAAGGGCCTGCGCGTCCCACGCGCCCGCGCCCGCTGGGTGCTCGTGAGCGTGGCCCTCATCGTCGGGCTCGGCGTGTCGCGCCCCTGGTTGCTGATGATCCTGCTCGCTGCGGCCTACCTAACGAGTCTGATCCACGCCGCCGCAACCCGCAGGCGCCGCGCCGCCGCGGCCCAGCCCGGAGAATGAGATGCGCCCCGAGTCCGTGACCGCTACCTACCGCCGCTGGGCCCCGGTCTACGACCGCAGCTTCGGCGTCTTCACCCGCACCGGCCGGCGACGCGCCGTGGCCGAGATCAACCGCCGCAGCGGCAGCGTGCTGGAGGTCGGCGTCGGCACCGGCCTGTCGCTCGCCCGCTACGCCTCACACCTCAGGGTAACCGGCATCGACTTCAGCACCGAGATGCTGGCCAAGGCCGAGGCAAAGGTCGCCGATCTCGGCCTCAAGCACGTCGTAGCACTCCGCCAGATGGACGCGCGCAGTCTCGACTTCCCCGACGCCAGCTTCGACACCGTCGTGGCGATGCACCTCGTTTCCGTGGTGCCCGAACCCGAGCGCGTGATCGCCGAGATGGCCCGCGTCTGCCGGCCGGCCGGCGAGGTGCTCATTCTCAATCACTTCCTCCACGACACCGGCCCGCTCGCCGCCGCCGGACGCACCCTCTCACCGCTCGCCGACCAGCTCGGCTGGCATCCCGACTTCCCGATCGCGCGCATCCTCGGCGAACCTTCGCTCGAACTCGTCGAACAGGTGCCCAGCCCGCCGATGGGCATGTTCACCCGGCTCCGCCTGCGCCGGCGGGCGGCCTGACGGCGGATTGGCAGCGGTCAGGCGGCCGCAGTCGGATAGAAGGCTTCGTAGATCGGCTCCAGCGTCTGCGCGTCGAAGAGCGACGAGACGCTGGTGCCGTTGGCGATGTTGAGGATCGCCTGGCCGAACAGCGGCGCCAGCGGCACGATGCGGATGTTCTTCGCCTTCCGCGTCGCCTCGGTCGGCTCGATCGAATCGGTGATGACCAGGCTCTTCATCGGCGAGGCCTGGATCCGCTCCACCGCCGGCCCGGACAGCACCCCGTGGGTGATGTAGGCATGCACTTCCTTGGCGCCCTGCCGGATCAGGAGGTCGCTCGCCTTCACCAGCGTGCCGGCGGTGTCCACGATGTCGTCAACGATCACGCAGACCCGGTCCGCCACCTCGCCGATCACCGTCATCGACCCGACCTCGCCCGGTCCCGCCCGCCGCTTGTCGACGATCGCGAGATCGGCGTTGATCCTCTCCGCGAGCTCGCGCGCCCGCGCCACCCCGCCCACGTCCGGCGAGACCACGGTGATCTCGGCTGGATTGTGGAAATTGTGCCCGATATCGAGGGCGAAGACCGGCGCCGCATAGAGGTTGTCCACCGGGATGTCGAAGAACCCCTGGATCTGCGCCGCGTGCAGATCCAGCGTCAGCACCCGCTCGATCCCCGACACCGTCAGCAGGTTCGCCACCAGCTTGGCACTGATCGGCGTGCGCGCCTTCGAACGGCGGTCCTGCCGGGCATAGCCGAAGTAGGGCATTACCGCGGTGATCCGCTGCGCCGAGGACCGGCGCAACGCGTCGCACATGATGAGCAGTTCCATCAGGTTGTCGTTCGCCGGGTTCGACGTCGACTGGATGATGAACATGTCCTCGCCGCGGACGTTCTCGTAAACCTCGACGAAGATCTCCGCGTCGTTGAACCGCTCGACCCGCGTCTTGACCAGGTCCACCGTCTCGCCCCGATGCATCGAGATCCGCCGGGCGATCGAGGTGGCCAGCGGCCGGTTCGAATTGCCCGCGATCAGCTTCGGCTTGAACAAGGGGTTCGGCACGGGCTCTGACCTCTGCGGCTGCGTCACGGTCCGAGTACCACTGCAGCCCAACCTTGCAAAGCCCCGCAATCCCGCTATGCCGGGCACGAAGCTTCGGGGGGAACACCATGGCCGACATCGACTACTTCGTCTTCCCGCTCTCTCCCTTTTCCTACCTGGCCGGGTACGGCCTCGAGGACGTCGCGGCACGCCAAGGTGCCAAGATCACCTACAAGCCGGTGCAGCTCATGCGCATCTTCGCCGAAACCGGCACCCCTCCCGTCGCCGAGCGCCACGTCTCGCGGCAGGCCTACCGCCTGCAGGACATCGCCCGCGTCGCCCGTGCCAACGGCCTGCCGGTGAACCCCAAGCCGCGCCACTTCCCGACCAACCCCGTCCCTGCCTCGGCCGCGATCATCTCGGCCCAGGCCGACGGCGACGGCGACGTCGGCAAGCTGGTGCACGGCTTCCTGCGCGCGGTGTGGGCGGAGGAGCGCGACATCGCCGACGGCGAGGTGGTGCGCGACGTGCTGGTGCAATCCGGCTTCGACCCGGCGCTCGCCGACCGCGGCCTCCTCTCCGCCGTCGAAACCCTGGAGCGCAATACTGACGAGGCGATTCGCCGCCTCGTCTTCGGCGCCCCGTCCTACGTGGTGGGCGAGGAGATCTTCTGGGGACAGGACCGCCTGCCCCACCTCGAGGCGCACCTCGCGAGCCTCGGGGGCTGAGCCGCCCCCCTTCAGTGCACCGGCGAGGGCCGATCCTCCCTGATCAGATCGAGGAACTGCGCCACCTCCGCCGGCGTGGTCGCCCAGCTGCAGACCAGCCGCGCCGACACCGGTTCGTCGTCCGGCCCCTGCAGGCTCTGGCTGCCCGGCCAGAGATAGTATCGCGCCCCGGACGCCTGGGCGACGCGGTGCCGACCCCGCGGCCAGGACGCGAAGACCGCGTTCGCCTCGGTCGGATGCACCAGCGCCGCCCCCGGCAAGGCCGCGATCCCCTCGGATAGCTCCCGCGCCCGGTCGTTCGCCGCCCCGGCCAGCTCCAGCCATAGACCGTCCTTCAGGTATGCCTCCATCTGCGCCGACAGGAACCGGTGCTTGGAGAAAAGATGCCCGCCCCGCTTGCGGCGCAGCTCGAACTCCCAGGCGCGGGCCGGGTCGAAAAGCACCACCGCCTCCACGCCGAGGCAGCCGTTCTTGGTGCCGCCGAAGCTCAGCACGTCCACGCCCACCTTCCATGTCAGCTCCGCCGGGCTGCAGCCCAGATGGGCCACCGCGTTGGCGAAACGCGCCCCGTCCATATGCACCGGCAACTTCGCGGCCCGCGCAATCCCCGCAAGCTCCGCCACCGCCTCCGGCCCGTAGACCGCCCCCGCCTCAGTGGCGTTGGTCAGCGACAGCGCGCCCTTCTGCACGTTATGCACGCCCGCACTTGCCGTCGCGGCGATCGCCCATTCCAGGCTCTCGGGCCCGATCCGCGCATGTTCGCCGTCCAGCAGCGTCAGCTTGGCGCCGCCGGAGTAGAACTCCGGCGCCCCGCACTCGTCCTCCTCCACGTGGGCGTTGCGATGGCAATAGACCGTCGCCCAGGGCGGGCAGAGGCATGCCAGCGCCAGCGCGTTGGCCGCCGTTCCCGTCGCCACTAGGTAGACCGCCGCCTCGGGCGCCTCGAATACCTCGCGGACCCGCGCCGTCACCCGCTCCATCGCCGCGTCCGCGCCGTAGGAGGCGGCGTGCCCGGAATTCGCCGCCGCCACCGCCGCGATCACCTCGGGCGCCGCCGGAGCGGTGTTGTCGGACGCGAACCACATCAGATCTCCTCCTCGATCACGAAGTCCTCCCAGTCTTCCTCGGGGACGTCGTATTCCGACAGCATCCGTCCGCGCCGCGACACCCCTGCCCGGTGCACGCTCTCCGGATCGCCCGAGATCAGCGGGTGCCAGGGCTCGAGATCGCGCCCCTCGTTCACCAGCCGGTAGGCGCAGGTCTTGGGCATCCAGGGCAGCACGCTCTCCAGGTTGTCGCGGTCGAGCGCCACGCAGCCCTTCACCAGCTGCCGCCGCAGCGGATAGTTGCCGCAGCGGCAGGTGCCGAGATCCAGCAGCCGGCAGGCGATGCTGGTATAGGCCACCACCCCGGTATCCTCGTCCTCGAGCTTGATCAGGCAGCACTTGGCGCAGCCGTCGCACAGCGCCTCCCACTCTGCGCGGTTCAACTCCTCCAGCGGGTGGTGGCGCCAGAATTCCGGGCGCATCTCGTCGCTCATGGAAGCGCCACGCCCGCCGCCGCGAGCCCCGCCTCGATTTCCGCGACAGTCACCTCCCCCGGCCCTCGCCCTTCCCGCACCAGCCGCGCGCTCAGCTCCACGAAATACCCGTTGGCCGGCACCGGCACCCCGTGCAGCCGCCCGAGGAGCACGATCTCGCCGTTCAACCAGTCCGTCTCGACCGATCCGGTACCGCGCGCCAGGCTCTGGGTGGTCGAGCCGCCAGTCCGCGCCACCCCCTCGACCTCCCCGATCTGCAGCAGCGCCTCCCGCCGCGGGTCGGACGCCCCCACATCGCGCCAGGCGATCCCGGCCGCCGCCAGCACAGCCTCGCCCTCTGCCCGGAGCACGGCCTTCACGGGGCGGGTGGCCGCTCCCGCACCCGTCCCCAGGGCCGCTTCGACGATGTTGTTCAGGTTGAGCAGGAGCTTGCCGTACTTGCTGGCCATCACCTCCTCGCTGACGAAGGCGGCGATGCCCGCCGCTTCCAGCGCCGCCGCCAGCCCCCGGTCCACATCGTCGCTGCCGCTCGGAAAGCGCCCGATGTCGAAGACGCCCCGCCGCGGCGTCGCGAAAGCCGCGACCTCGCCCGGCACCGTGAAGGCCGCCGGCATCATCACCGTCACCCCGTGCACCTCGGCAAAGCGCCGCAGCGCCATCCCCTCGTTCGCCACGCCGTTCTGCACGCAGAAGATGGACTGCCCACGCACGCCCGCAGCTCGCAGCCGCTCCAGCGCCGGCGTGGTATCCTGCGTCTTCATCGTCAGCAGGATCGCGTCGTCCGGCCGCCAGCCGATCTCCGCCGGATCCCCACGCACTCGAACCTGGCCCGCGCCGCGCCGCCCGGCGTCCGGAGCAGAAGCCCGCTTTCCCTGACCGCCGCGAGCTGCGCCCCGCGCGCGATCCCGACCACCTCCTGCCCCGACAGCGCCAGCGCCGCTGCGACCGTCCCCCCGATCGCGCCCACGCCATAGACAACGGTCCGCATCAACCCCTCCCCCGCAGCCATTCCTCACGGCCGATGGCATAGACCACCTGCGGGCTCAGCTTGTGCCCCTCCGGCATCTCCGGATGCGCGAAATCGCGCGCCGGGTCCGGCCGCATCCCCATCCGCCGCATCACCGCCAGCGACCGCGCGTTGTCGCGGTCGGTGAAGGCCAGGATCTCCTCGAGCCCCAGCACCGCGAAGCCGTGATCGATCCAGCCGCGCGCCGCCTCGCTGGCATAGCCGTGGCCCCACAGGTGTTGCGGCAACCGCCAGCCGATCTCGACGCAGGGGCAGATCGGCGCCTCGGCGATGTAGCGCGCCAGCCCCACCATGCCAACGAACACCCGGTCGCTCCGCCGCTCCACCGCCGCGAAGCTGAACCCGTCCGCCCGCCAGCGCGCGACGAAATGATCGATGTCCGCGTCGCTCTCCGCGCGGGTAAGCGGTCGCGGAAAGTCCATCACCGCCGGGTCGGCATTCATCGCCGCGAATGCCGCGCGGTCCCGCTCCAGCCAGGGCCGCAGCAGCAACCGCTCGGTCTCGATCACGCCCCCAACTCCGCCCGCTTCAGCGCAAAGACCACGTGACGGCTCAACGCGTGCCCCTCCGGAAGCGCCGGGTGGGCGAAATCCCGCGCCGGGTCGCGCCGCATGCCGAGCCGCGCCATCACCCCCTGCGACGCCCGGTTCGCCGGCACGGTGAAAGAGACGATCTCCCCCAGCCCCAGCGCCCCGAAGCCGTGGCGCAGCCACGCGTGCGCCGCCTCGGTAGCATAGCCCTGCCGCCAATGCACCCGCGCCAGCCGCCAGCCGATCTCGGTCTCCCCCTGCAGCGGCGCGAAACGGACCTGCGACAGGCCGACCATGCCCACGAACGCCCCGTCGCCCTTGCGCTCCGCCACCGCGATGCCGATGCCGCCCTCCGCCCACCGGTCCTCGAACCGCGCCACCAGCGCGTCGCTCTCCGCCGGGCTCAGGGCCTTCGGAAAGTGCTGCATCACCGCCCGGTCGGCATTCATCGCCGCGAAGGGCGCGAAGTCGCGCGCGCTCCACCGCCGCAGGATCAACCGCGCGGTTTCCAGCATGTCCCGGTCACGCAACGCCGGCGAGCCGCGCGCGCGCCAACTCCGCGTCGCGGCGCATCTCGGCCATCAGCGGCTCCACGCCGTCGAACTTCAGCTCCGGCCGCAGATAGGCCACCAGCGCCACCGACAGCACCTCGCCGTAGAGATCGCCGTCGAAGTCGAATAGGTGGACCTCCAGGTTGGCGGCATTCTCGCCGAAGGTCGGCCGCACCCCGATCGAGGCCACCCCGCTATAGCGCCCCGCATGCGGCCCGCTCAGCACGTCGACCAGCACGGCATAGACCCCGAACCGCGGCAGACGCAGCCCGCCGAGGCTCATGTTCGCCGTGGGAAAGCCCAGGCCCCGCCCGCGCTTCTCGCCGTGCTCGACCTCGCCCTCGATCCGGTGCCAGTGGCCGAGGATGCGCGCCGCCTCCTCCGGCTGGCCCTCGGCCAGCGCCGTGCGGATCGCCGTCGAGGAAAAGTCGCCCTGCCCGTCCGACACCAGCGGCGCCGCCGTCACCGCGAAGCCCGCCGCCGCGCCCAGCGCCTTCAGCCCCACCGCATCCCCGGCGCGCCCCTTGCCGAAGCGGAAGTCCGCACCCACCACCACGTGGCGCACGCCGAGCCCCCGCGCCAGCACCTCCGACGCGAACGCCTCAGGCGTCAGCCCCGCCAGCGCCGCCCCGAACGGCAGCTCGTAGAGAACCTCCACGCCCAGCTTCTGCAGCCGCCGCGCCCGGGCGTCGGCGGTCATCAGCCGGAAATCCGGCGCGCCCGGCGCGAAGAAGCTCCGCGGATGCGGCTCGAAGGTGATCACCCCGAACGGCGCCCCCAGCTCCGCCGCCGCCGCGTGCGCCAGCGCCAGCACCGACTGGTGCCCGAGATGCACCCCGTCGAAGTTGCCCATGGCAACCGCCGCGCCCTTGTCGGCGTCCGCCAGTTCCCGATAGTCCCGAAACCGCTTCATGGGCCCCTTGGGCGGGCCTGGAGCTCCCGCGCGTCAGTCGAACTTGCGGCTCGGCGCCAGGACCAGCGCCTCGCCTTCGAGGACGACCGTATCGCCGACGCGGCAGGCGCAATCAAGGGTCACCCGCCGCCTGGAATGGTCGATCTCGCGCACCGTCACCGTCGCCTCGACCCGGTCGCCCGGACGAACCGGCGCCCGGAACTTCAGCGTCTGGCCCAGGTACACCGTCCCGTGCCCCGGCAGCTGCTCGCCGATCACCGCCGAGATCAGCGCCGCCGTCAGCATGCCATGCGCGATCCGTCCCTCGAAGATGGTGTCCCGCGCATAGGCGTCGTCGAGATGGACCGGGTTGTGGTCGGTGGAAAGCTCGGCGAACATGCCGATCTCCCGGTCGCCGATCGTCTTCGCGAGCGAGCGCACCATGCCGATCTCGATATCCTCGATGCAGACCGTTCCGATCGGCAGGTTGTGTCCGCGCCCATCCAACATGGCCACCCCTTGATGCCGCACCGCGGCAAGACTACGCGATTCGCAACGGTCACGCAAGAATGTTTCGCAAGATAATGTCAAATCCACTATCCAATGCGTAACTTTATTGCTTCCGCTACCATCAGCTATAGTAGTGCAACAACTGATACGCCCATGCCGGCAGCCGGATACAATCTCGCAACTAAGCTCCCGCCGAGCATGCGCCGCGGCTTCTCAGATCCGGCGCAATGGGATAGTGTCGACGCCGGGTGGTCTCTGGCGGGAATTCGGAAAGATCCGGGATGCGGGAGACTCGAGGGAGGTTTCGTTACCGCGCCACGGCTGTCGCCATGGCTCTGCTTGCGCTGTTCATCGCTTCTGCCCTCCCCGCCGGCGCAACGACGGCGGCGGCACCGCCTGCCAGCCTGCGCGAGACCGGGCTCTACCTCGATTTCGACCGCCGCGAGATCGACCCCTCCCTGACCGCCTTCGCCCCGCAGTACCCGCTCTGGACCGACGGCGCCGCCAAGCGGCGCTGGATCTCGTTGCCACCGGGCACCGCGATCGACGCCTCCGACCCGGATGCCTGGGTCTTCCCGGTCGGCACGCGCCTCTGGAAGGAGTTCGCCTTCGGTGGCCAGCCGGTCGAGACCCGCTACATCGAGCGGCGCGCCGACGGCTGGCTCTACGCCGCCTACCAGTGGACCGCGGATGGCGGCAACGCCGTCCTGGTGTCCTCGCGAGGTCAGGGCGGCACCTTTCCCTTGGGCGGCGGCCGATCGCACGCAATCCCCTCCGTGACCGACTGCCGGGTCTGCCACGAGTTGGGCCGCACGCCGGTGATCGGCTTCAGCCTGCTCCAGCTCTCGCCGGACCGCGATCCGGGCGCGCTGCACGCCGAGCCGGGCGCACCAGACCTCGATCTCGCCGACCTGGTCGCCGCCGGGCTTCTCGTCGGCCTGCCGCCCGCGTTCCTCGAGACGCCGCCACGGATCTCCGCGCGCGACGAAACCGAGCGCGTTGCACTCGGCTACATGCACGGCAACTGCGGCCACTGCCACAATGCCGATGGCCCGCTCCGGAACCTCGGCCTCGCGTTGCGCCACGTCTCTGGCGCGGCGGTCGAGCCGGGCCTTGCGACCACCGTCGGCAAGCCGATCGTCGATCCGGCACCTGGCCAGACGTCGGACGCGGTGCTCCGGATCGCACCCGGCGACCCGGCGCGGAGCGCGCTCGCACAGCGGGTCGGATCGCGCTGGGCGGCGCTGCAGATGCCGCCTCTCGGCACGGAGGTCGTCGATGAAGATGCCTACAAACTGATCCGCAAATGGATCGCCGAACTCGGGGGCGTTTATGCCCCGAGCAACGAAGGGAGCGAGGACGATGACCCCACACAATAGATTGAGACGAACCCTCGGGGTGGCGGTGGCCGCCCTGGTCCTGCCCGCCTGCGCGGCGTTGGCCCAGGAGGACCCGGTGGCACTCGGAGAATACCTGGTGACCGGCTCCGGGTGCCACGACTGCCACACGCCGTGGCACATGGGGCCGAACGGCCCGGAGCCGGACATGAGCCTGGCGCTCTCCGGCCACCCCGCGGGCCTCGTCATCGAAGCGCCGGGCAAGCTGCCCGAGCCCTGGATCGGCGGCATGAACGCCACCAATACCGCCTGGACCGGCCCGTGGGGCGTCAGCTTCGCGGTCAACCTCACCCCCGATCCGGAGACCGGCATCTGGCGCGAGATGAGCGAGGAGCAGTTCATACAGGCGCTGCGCACCGGCCGGCACCTCGGCCAGGGACGGCCGATCCTCCCGCCCATGCCCTGGCAGCCCTACGGCATGAAGACCGACGATGAGCTGAAGGCGATCTACGCCTATCTGCAGTCGATCCCGCCGATCAAGAACAAGGTCCCCGACCCGCTGCCGCCCGCCCAGTAGCCGGCTCTGGCCACTGACGCGCGGCGGTCCGCCGCCGCGCGTCGCCCTACCGCAGGAAGGCCATCGCGAGCTTCGGCGCCATGCGCGCCTCCGCGAGAAACGCCTCCAGCAGTGCGGGGTCCGGCCCGGACGTCTCCGTCGTCGCCGTCTCCTCCGCCGCCAGCCCGCCGGTGACGAACAGCGAGTCCATCCCCTCGCCCATGGCCCCCAGGATGTCCGTTCCGATCCCGTCGCCGAGGCACAGGATCTCGTCCAGTGGCACCTCGAAGCCGAGATGGACCGCCAGCCTGCGCCGCGCCAGCGCATAGATCGGCGGGTGCGGCTTGCCGAAGTAATAGCTCCGCCCGCCCGCCTCGGTGTAGGCCTGCGCGATCGCGCCGGCGCAGTAGATGCGCAGGTCCCCCACGTCGACCACGATGTCGGGATTGGCGCAGAGGAGCTTCAGCCTCTTGCTCTTGCCGTAGAGGATGATCGCCCGATAGTCGTCCGGGGTCTCGGAGCGGTCGTCGAAAAGACCGGTGCAGACGATCCCCTCGGCCTCCTCAATCGGCACCCGCTCGATATCGAACGGCCGGCCCTCCGCGTCCTGGAAAAAGACCAGGTCCCGCTCCGGCCCGACGTGGAACACCCGCCGCCCGAACTGCCCCGCCGCCATGGCCGCCTGCGCGGCGTCGCCCGACGACACGATGAGATCCCAGCAGGACCTCGGCGCCCCGAGAAGGCTGAGCTGCCGTTCCACGTCCCCCGCCGGGCGCGGCGAGTTGGTCAGCAGCACCACGCTGCCGCCCTGGCCGCGGAATTGCTCCAGCGCCGCCACCGCCTCGGGAAAGGCGCTCACCCCATCGTGCAAGCACCCCCACAGGTCGCAGAAGAGCACGCTGTAACCGGGATCGATTTCGTCGAGCGATCGAATGATTTCCGTCATCTGGGCTCCCTGCCTGTCTTGCCTCCGGCGGGACCGTCCGTTAAGCCCCTGTCAACAAACACTCAAATCACCCATATGGATTCCATACGGATTCCATATGCTTTCTGGGTGGGATTTTCGCTGCGTTTTCAGCCATCTGCTCCGGATCCGGGCGCCCCCGTGCGTTTTCCCCATATTCCCACCCCGACAGCCTTGACACCGGCAGGCCTACTCAATACCTACCGGTTGCGTTAGCACTCATGGGTGGCGAGTGCTAAGCGACACAACGCAGCCACCACCAGGTTGGAACGCGAACCAAGGAGCGATCCCCAATGCAATTCACGCCTCTCCACGACCGCGTGGTCGTCCGCCGCATCGAAGGCGAAGAGAAGACCAAAGGCGGCCTGATCATTCCCGACACCGCCAAGGAAAAGCCCTCCGAGGGCGAGGTTATCGCCGTTGGCGAGGGCGCCCGCAAGGACTCGGGAGAACTCATCGCGATGACCGTCAAGGCCGGCGACCGCATCCTCTTCGGCAAGTGGTCCGGCACCGAGGTCAAGCTCGATGGCGAGGACTACTTGATCATGAAGGAAAGCGACATCCTCGGCGTGATCACCGAGGGCAAAGCCGCTGCCAAGGCCGCCTGAGCAAACGAAATTCTGAGGAGTACACGACATGGGCGCTAAGCAGCTCAAATTCGATACCGACGCGCGCAACCGCCTGCTTCGCGGCGTCGACCTTCTCGCCGACGCGGTAAAGGTGACCCTCGGCCCCAAGGGCCGTAACGTCATCCTCGACAAGTCGTTCGGCTCGCCGCGGATCACCAAGGACGGCGTCACCGTCGCCAAGGAGATCGAACTCGAGGACAAGTTCGAGAACATGGGCGCGCAGATGGTCCGCGAAGTCGCTTCGCGCACCAATGACGAGGCTGGCGACGGCACCACCACCGCGACCGTGCTGGCCGCCGCGATCATCCGCGAGGGCATGAAGTCGGTTGCCGCCGGAATGAACCCGATGGATTCTCAAGCGCGGCATCGAGAAGGCCGTCCAGATCGTCGTCGAGGACATCAAGAAGCAGGCCCGCACCGTCTCCGGTTCGGACGAGGTCGCCCAGGTCGGCACCATCTCCGCGAACGGCGAGTCCGAGATCGGCCGTCAGATCGCCGACGCGATGCAGAAGGTCGGCAACGAGGGTGTCATCACCGTCGAGGAGAACAAGGGCTTCGAGACCGAGACTGAGGTCGTCGAGGGCATGCAGTTCGACCGCGGCTACCTCAGCCCCTACTTCATCACCAACGCCGACAAGATGATCGCCGAGCTCGAGGACGCGCTCATCCTGCTGCACGAGAAGAAGCTCTCGTCGCTGCAGCCGATGGTGCCGCTGCTCGAGACGGTCATCCAGTCGGGCAAGCCGCTCCTCATCATCTCCGAGGACGTGGACGGCGAGGCGCTGGCGACCCTGGTGGTCAACAAGCTGCGCGGTGGCCTGAAGATCGCCGCCGTCAAGGCGCCCGGCTTCGGTGACCGCCGTAAGGCGATGCTGCAGGACATCGCGGTCCTGACCGGTGGCCAGGTGATCTCCGAGGATCTGGGCATGAAGCTCGAGAATGTCGGCATCGACATGCTCGGCAAGGCCCGCAAGATCACCATCACCAAGGACGAGACCACGATCATCGACGGTGCCGGCGAGAAGTCGGAGATCGAGGCCCGCGTCGCGCAGATCCGTTCGCAGATCGAGGACACCACCTCGGACTACGACAAGGAGAAGCTGCAGGAGCGTCTGGCGAAGCTCGCCGGCGGTGTTGCGGTCATCCGCGTCGGCGGCGCCTCGGAGATCGAGGTGAAGGAGCGCAAGGACCGCGTCGAGGACTCGCTGAACGCGACCCGCGCCGCAGTGCAGGAAGGCGTGGTCGTCGGTGGCGGCGTGGCGCTGATCCGCGCCGGCAAGAAGCTCGACGGCGTGACCGGCGACAACTCCGACCAGACCGCGGGCATCGCGATCGTCCGAAAGGCGCTCCAGTCGCCGCTGCGGCAGATCGCCGAGAACGCCGGAGTGGACGGTTCGGTCGTCGCGGGCAAGGTGCTCGAGTCGTCCGACCCGGCCTTCGGCTTCAACGCGCAGACCGAAGAGTACGGCGACATGTTCAAGTTCGGCGTGATCGACCCGGCCAAGGTAGTGCGCACCGCGCTGCAGGACGCCGCATCGGTCGCCGGCCTGCTCATCACCACCGAGGCGATGATCGCCGACAAGCCGGAGCCGAAGGGCCAGGCCGGCGGCATGGGCGGCGGCGGCATGGGCGGCATGGGCGGCATGGACGGCATGATGTAGTCAGCCCTCAGGGCTAGATGCAGGAACGGGGGGCCTCGCGCCCCCCGTTTCTTTCGTGGGCCCGCGCACGCTCACTTCGCCTCCGTGCCCCCGAAGTCCCGCAGAACGTCCGCCAGCGCGTCCGGCGGCACCTTCACAGTTCCGGTGAACGGTTGGTCGATAGCTATGATGATCAGAAGCGAGGCAAAGATCAGCGACGCCAGCGCGCCAGTCATCACCGCCTGAGCCTTGAGGTTTTCCGCCCCGAAGAAGAAGGTGAACCCGATCGTCACGAAGGCGCCGAGGAAAAGCACCACCCAGACGATTCCCGGCACGATGCCCGTTACCATCACCAACCGCGCGCGCCGCGCCTGGCTGAGCTGATCGAGCTGGTACAGCACCTCCGCCATGACCACTTGAGCCCGCTCGTCCGTAGGCCGGAAACGCAGCAGGTCGGCGTAGACGTGGCCAAGTGCCGCAGTCGTGGCCGGGCTCTCGTACCCCCGCCCCATGGATGGCCAGTCATCCTGGATGGCGGACCCTAGATAGGCGCCGATCGCGTCGTGCAGGGCGGCACCCTGCGCGCCGCCAACCCCATCGGCCAGCCGGTAGATGGTGACCGCGGCGCCCGCCTCCAGCGCCACGTTGTTGTCCGCCTCGGTAAACTTCTCCCAGACCACGATCACCGCGAACGCTAGCAGCACGGCGTCGAGAACGCCGACAACGGCGAACTTGAACCCCGCGACCTCGTTGTTGGTCCTGAGCCGCTCCAGAGGAACCCAGCGCCGCACGACCACCGGGCCGGCCATCGAGATCAGGGTCATCAGCGCCAGGAGCGGGGCACCCACGAGCCAAAGCGGCGAGGTGATTAGAAACTCCATCACGACCGGTCCTCCCCGTTTGCGGGCCCAGCCTAGCAGACCATGCGGCGCCAGCGTCGAGATTTTCTGGCCCTGCAATCGTCGTTGACAGATCTCGGTCCGAGGCGCAGATCCGGGTCGAAGGCGCGCCGGGGCGCGCGCTCCGCTGTCCGGTGATCCGGACATCCCCACACCCCGGGAGGAGACTGCCATGGCCAAGGGCAAGGACCGCCCTTCTAGGGAACCGAAGAAACCGAAAAAGGAGAAGCCGAAGGTCAGCGCCACTGCCGGCCAGGGCCGGACCGTCGCCCCGACCAAGGGTGGGAAGGCCTGAGCGCTCCGGAACGACCGACGAACTCGAAACCGTGGCGCTCCGGCCCGACGAGCCGGAGCCCGCTCCGCGTCTCCCGGCGCTTGCCAGCGGCCGCCGAGCGGGCCATGCTTTTCCCCGCCGCCGGGCCCATGGCGGATAAAAGGGAGGGACAAAGCATGAGCAAACGTGACGACCTGATCGTTATCTACGCCACCGATCTGAAGGAAAAGTGCGGGGTTACCCCTGACATGGGCCTTCTGACCAAGGTGACCGTCGGCCTCGGGCCGGCCATCTACAATGCCGACTCCTCGGTGGTCTCGGGTACCCAGGCCTCGGAGATAGAGACCATCCGCGCCAACTTCCTGCTACGGAAGCTTGGTCTCAATGATGGACCCGAGCTTCAGGCCGGCATCGACAAGGTTCTCGAAACCTACGGCAAGTCCAACCGCAACAAGCACCGGGCGGTGGTCTACTACCTTCTGACCAAGCATTTCGGCCGGGAAGCGGTCTACGCCTGAGCGTCAGGGCACCAGCGTCTCCAGCGGATCGTAGATCACCGGCCCTTCGGGGCCGAAGGCCAAACGCGGCAGGCTGTCCGGCTTGAAGCGAAGCCGTAGCAATCCAGGGGCGTCGACCCAGCGGAGCCGGTTCACCACCCCTGCCGGGTCGCGCAACACCGCGGCCCCGGCGGCGGCGAGCCGGGCCGCATAGATCAGATCGACCTGGTGAAAGCCGTTCTCGGGGTTGTGAAACTCCGAAACCGCAAGCAGCCGCCCCGGCTCGATCGCGAGCCCGGTCTCTTCCGCCACCTCGCGCTTCAGGTTGTTGCCGAGGCTCTGCCCGCGCTCGGCGCCGCCGCCTGGTGCGCACCAGAGATCACTCTCCTCGCCGGGATAGGCGTTGACCACCAGCAGCTTCCCGGCATCGAGGATCACCGCGCGGACCGCCAGCCGCGGACCGCTCACGCGCCCCTCGGCGTGATGAGGGTGAGATGCCCCATCTTGCGCCCCGGCCGCGCCTCGGCCTTGCCGTAGAGGTGGACGCGGGCGCCGGTAGTCGCGGGCGCCGCCGCCACGTCGTCGCCGAGGAGGTTCAGCATCTCCGCATCCGAGTGCCGCGCCCCATCCCCCAGCGGCCAGCCGCAGATTGCCCGGATATGCTGCTCGAACTGGTCGATCAGACAGGCCGCCTCGGTCCAGTGACCGGAGTTGTGCACCCGCGGCGCGATCTCGTTGACCACCAGCCCGGAGCGGGTGACGAACATCTCCACGCCGATCACCCCGACGTAGTCGAGCGCGTTCAGAATCCGCCCGGCGATCAGCACCGCATCCTGCGCCCGCGCCGGCGGCACCCGCGCCGGAACCGTGGTGCGGTGGAGAACGCCCCCCCGGTGCTCGTTCTCGCCGGGGTCGAAGGCGGCGATCTCTCCGTCCAACCCGCGTGCCGCGATCACCGAGATTTCGCTCTCGAAGTCCACGAAGCCCTCGAGCACCGACGGCGCCTCACCAACGGCGATCCACGCCTCGCCGACCGATGCGCCGGCGTCGAGCCGCACCTGCCCCTTGCCGTCGTAGCCGAAGCGCCGGGTCTTGAGGATCGCGGGCGTGCCGAGCGCCGCCAGCGCCGCAGCCAGCGCCTCCGGCCCATCCACGTCGCGAAAGGGCGCGGTGGCGAGGCCAAGCGCGCTCAGGAACGCCTTCTCCGCCAGCCGGTCCTGCGCCACCTCCAGCGCGCGGCGGCCGGGCCGGACCGGCACCAGCGGCGCCAGCACGTCGACGGCGGCAAGGGCCACGTTCTCGAACTCGTAGGTGACCACGTCGACGGCGCCGGCGAAGGCCCGCAGCGCCGCCGCGTCGTCATATCCGGCGCATGTGACCGCGTTCGCCACCTGCGCGGCGGGAGCATCCAGTGCGGGCTCGTAGACATGCGTGCGCATGCCGAGCCGCGCCGCGGCCATGACCAGCATCCGCCCGAGCTGCCCACCGCCGAGAATGCCGATCCTGCTGCCGGGAGGCAGCGGTTCAGAGACCATCCGGCGCCTCCGCCACCGCCGCGGTCTGCGCCGCCCGCCAGGCGTCGAGCCGCGCCGCCAGGCCCACGTCGGCCGTGGCCAGCATGGCGGCGGCGAGGAGCCCGGCGTTGGCCGCGCCCGCCGGGCCGATCGCCAGCGTGCCCACCGGCACGCCCTTGGGCATCTGCACGATCGAGAGCAGGGAATCGAGCCCGCTCAGCGCCTTGGACGACACCGGCACGCCAAGGACCGGCAACCGCGTCTTGGCGGCCAGCATCCCCGGCAGGTGCGCCGCCCCGCCGGCG
>CAWCNG010000013.1:0-163920 GCA_963796805.1 uncultured Alphaproteobacteria bacterium | reverse complement strand
TCGTCGCCAGCTGGTCGGCGTCGATCGAGATCGTGCCGCCGTGGGAGGCCATGACCCGCAGCTCGAAGGCGGCCCCGCGCTCCTTGGTGCGGTCGCGCACGGCGCGCAGGGTGCCGCGCGAGGGCTCGGCGGCGTAGGCCTCGATCACCGTCGTGTTGAGGCGGGGGAAGTCCCGCCGCGAGGGGTAGAGCTCGCAGGAGACGAAGATCGGGCAGTTCCGTTGACGCTGCGCTTGGCCTTCTCCTCCTCGACGATCTCGCGGACGCGCTGCTCGTGGGCGGGGTTGCGGTAGCTGAAGATCAGCGAGATGACGATCCCCTCGACGCCGTCGTCGAGCAGGGCGTTGACGGCGACGCGGGCGTCCTCGTCGCGCAGCGGCAGGACCTCGTTGCCGAACAAGTCGATGCGACCGCGGACGCCGTGGACCCGATCGCGCGGGACCAGCGGGTCGTTGTGGTGGTGGGTGGCGATGTGCAGGCGGTCGGCGTAGGAGAAGCCGAGGTAGGTCTGGATCCCGCGCTCCATCTGCAGCGAGTCCTCCTGCCCGGCGGTGACCAGGACGCCGACGCGCCGGCCCTTGCGGGTGAGCAGCCGGTTCAGCATCGCGGTGCCGCTGAAGACGGCGGACTGGATCCGCGGGAAGCCCTCCTCGGGGGTCGAGTCCCACTGCCGGAAGGCGTCCTCGGCGGAGCTCATCAGCCCCACCGACTCGTCCTGCGGCGTCGTCTGCGCCTTGCCGACGATGAAGGCGCCGCTGTCATCGACGATGAAGGTGTCGGTCATGGTTCCGCCGGCGTCAATCGCCAGCACGCGTGGATCGTGCTCTCTCTTTCCCATGCGACCGACACTAGGCCGGGCTCGCGGCCCTGTCGTCGTTCTCCCCAACCGATCGCGGCGGCGCCGTTTGTGGTCTCGCCACAAACGGCTACCGTGGGCAAATGGCTCGCCAGAGCGCGATCGCGCCACCGCATGCCAGCCGCGGCGAAATCCTCGAGATCGTCGAGACGCTCAGCCCCGAGCTCGATGAGATCGCGGCGACGCTGGCCGACACCATCCACGAGCACCTGGACGAGCTCGACGACGACATGCGGCCGTGGACGCTGCAGAGCGCCCGCGCCAACCTCGGCGTGATCGTGACGATGATGCGCGAAGGCGACGACCCGCGCTCGGTCGAGCCGCCGCCGGAGGCGATCGGCTACGCGAAGGAGTACGTCGTCCGCGGCCTCGACTGCGCCTGATGCAGCGCGCCTACCGCACCGCCCAGGGCGTCTTCGCCGGGATCGTCCTGGAGCGGCTGCGGGCGGCGACCGACGACGCCGACCACCTGGCCGAGGCGATGTCCTTCTTCAACGCCTGGATCTTCGCCTGGGTCGAGGCGATCGAGCGGCGGCTCACCGACGTCTACATGGGCGAGCACGAGCAGTGGGTGCGCGGCGCGGCGGCGGTGCGGGCGGCCGAGGTGCGGGCGCTGCTCGGCGGCGCGCAGGTCGACGCCGCCGCGGTCAGCCTCCGGCTCGGCTACGAGCTCGAGCGCTTCCACGTCGGCTTCGTGGTCTGGAGCGAGAGGCCGGCGAGCGGCCCGGGAGGAGGGCAGCTCGCTCGGCGAGATGGAGCGGGCGGCGGCGGCGGTCGCCGAGTCGCTGGGCGCGGGCCGCCGCTGACCGTCGCCGAGGGCCGGCACCTCGCCTGCTGGGCCGGGCGCCAGACCCCCGACCTGGCGACCTGCGCCTCCCCCGCGCGGCGGGCAGGCGTCTCGGTCGCGGCCGGGACGCCGGCGCCGGGGTCGAGGGCTTCGTCCTCAGCCACCGCGAGGCGCTCCTGGCGCGCCGCGTCGCCCAGCTGCGCGGCGAGGCGCCGCGCGCCGGTCGCCTACCCGGACCTGGCGCTGGAGGCGCTGCTGGCCGACAACCCCGAGGCCGCCCGCCGCTTCGCCGCCCGCGAGCTCGGCCCGCTCGCCGGCGGCGACGACGCGACCGTCCGCCTCGCCTCGACCCTGGCGATCTTCCTCGAGGAGGGCTCCAGCTTCGTCCGCGCCGCCCGCCGCCTCGGCGTCCACACCAACACCGTCGCCTACCGCGTCCGCCGCGCCGAGAGCCGCTCGGCCGCCCCGTCGACGAGCGCCAGCTCGAGCTGCGCGTGGCGCTGCGGCTGGCGCGGCTCGGCCCCGGCGACCCGCCCTAGGGGGTGGCGCCTCGCGCTCGCGTATTGACCCCGCCTAGGTGGGTAATTTCGCGAGCGCGAACGGGGCGGGGAATTGGCGGCGCTGCGGGCCGATTGAGGGCTCAGCCCCCGCCCCCGGGCCCAGCCCCTGGCACGAACCTCTTCCGCTGCCTCCCGGTCGATGCCGGGAATCTCCCGCCTGCGCACTCGGCCGGCAAGAGCAGCCGCAACGGGAGTGATCGGGTGTTGGCGTCGCTTCGCCAGGATGGACCGAGTGTAGCTCTGGCTGCAATGCTGCGACCCGTCGGGAGCTCCGGGCCGCGAGTCCGTTCTAACTCGCGTTCTGCACGGGTTAGAACGAACTCGTCGAATGCCGCGGTGGCTTACTCGCTGACACGCACCAGGGCGGCGGAGGCTTCGCGCTCTACTGGGACGACGCCACGAACACGCTCGCGAGCTTCGACGGCCGCGAGACGGCGCCAGCCGCCGCCACACCGGACTATTGGCTCGACGCCGAGGGCAAGCCCCTGGACTTCTGGGACGCGGTCGCCGGCGGCCGCTCCGCCGGCGTCCCGGGCACGCTGAAGCTCATGGAGACGCTGCACCGGCGCTACGGCCGGCTTCCCTGGGGCGAGTTGTTCCGGCCGGCGATCGAACTCAGCCGAGGACGGCTTTCCCATCTCGCCGCGCATGGCCGCCGCCATCGTCGATGGCCAGGCGCACGGTCTCGACCGCTTTCCCGCCGCGCGCAATCTCTACTTCCACCAGGACGGAAGCCCCAAGGCGACCGGCGAGACCTTCACCAACCCCGACCTCGCCCGCACCCTCCGCCTCATCGCCGCCGAAGGCAGCGAACCCTTCTACGAGGGCGCCATCGCCCGCGACATCGTCGCCGCGGTCAAGACCGAGACCAACTCCGGCCTCCTCACCCTCGACGACCTCGCCGGCTACGAGGTCAAGGAGCGCCCGCCGGTCTGCATGACCTACCGCAGCCTTGAGATCTGCGGCATGGGACCGCCGAGTTCGGGCGCACTGACCGTCGGCCAAATTCTGGGCATCCTCTCCGCCTTCGACCTCAAGGGCATGGGCCCGGGGCTTTCCACCACCCACCTCTTTCTCGAGGCGAGCAAGCTCGCCTTCGCCGATCGCGGCCTCTACATGGCCGACAGCGATTTCGTCGAGATGCCCGAGGGTCTGCTCGATCCCGTGTACCTTGCTTCTCGTGCGGCACTGATCGACCCCGCCCGCGCCATGGAAAAGGCTGCACCGGGCGAGCCGCCCTGGGAGGAAACCCGGCTGCGCGCACCCGACGGCGAGCGGCCGAACCATGGCACCACCCACTTCGTCATCGCCGACAGCTACGGCAACCTTCTGACCGCCACCACTACGATCGAGACGAACTTCGGCAGCCGCGTGGTCACCAACGGATTCATGCTCAACAACGAGCTCACGGACTTCGCCTTCGTGCCCCAGGCCGATGGCAAGCCGGTAGCCAACCGGGTGGAGGGCGGCAAGCGCCCGCGCTCCTCCATGTCGCCTACGATCGTCCTCGGCGACGGCCAGCCCCTGCTGCTGATCGGCTCGCCGGGTGGCGCCAACATCATCCCCTTCGTCGCTCAGGCGCTGGTCGGCATCCTCGACTTCGGCCAGGATCCGCAGACCGCCATTGATGCGCCGCACGTGCTGAACCGCAACGGCACCACCCAGGTCGAGCAGGGGCCCGACGCCGGGCCCACCATCGCAGCGCTCGCCACCCTCGGCGGCACCGCCGAGGCGGCCGATCTCAACTCCGGCCTTCAGGCGATCCTGATCGGCAGCGACGGCACGCTTACCGGCGCCGCCGACAAGCGCCGCGAAGGGCTGGTGATGGGCCACTGATCGCGGCGGGGAGTAGCGGGGTTCATGGCGCCGTGACCGCCGCAAGCGGCGAGACGACGACCTCGGTCGCGGCCTGCAGGACGTTGGCGGTGGTGGCCGCCAGGCCGACGTTGGCCCGTTCCTCGGCGAGGATCGTGGTGCCATAGCGCCCGAGACCCTGCACGAGCGAAATCATCACCGGTGACGACGCCACCACGGAATGCCCCAGCGGATCGCCCTCCAGGGCGCTCATGTCGATGATCGTCACGTCCAGGTCGGCGATCGCGGTGGCGTCCGCGAGCGATCCCAGCCGCGCCTGCCGGCCGCGGATCAGCGACGAGATGCCCAGTGCCCGGTCACGGCTGGAGACGAAGATGATCCAGGGGATGTCCATGTAGGCGAGCGGCGTCACCTCGCTGCGGAAGAGATCGACGTCGACGTCGGGCGAAAGAAGCGCCACCGCGTTGAGCTTGTCGAAGAAGCGCGGCGCGCCGGTTAGCGCCATTTGCCGCAGCGCCTCCAGTACCACCTGCGCCCCCATGGAATGACCGACCACCACGATCCGGTCTGCCTTGCTGTCCCCCAAGAGCCGCAGCAGCCGCTCCAGCCCGTCGCGGGCAAAGAAGGCGCTGTCGCGGTCGTAGAGGTACAGCCGCGCATCCGCCGCCGAAGGCCAGGAATAGTTCACTGCCACCGCCGGCGTGTCGAAATCGTGCATCATCTGCGCCTGGCGATAGATCCCCTCGGCGAAGTTGGTGTTGAAGCCGTGCACGAACAGAAAGACACGACGCTCGGCCGCCGGCTTTCCGGCCAATGCGGCGTTTAGGGCGGCGAGAAAGGCTTGGTCGTCCGGGATCCGTGCCGCATCCACGGTCAGGAAATCCGTGCGCGGATCGGCCGGTTGCGCCTCGGGAAAGGTGAGCGTTCCCGGCGCGCGGTCCGGAGGTACCGAAACGTCGAAGCGCGCGAAGCCAAGGGCCCTCGAGCGCTCCCGTCCGAAAATGTCCGCGCCCTGCGAGGCCTCCCGCGAGGTCGCGACGTAGATCGGCTCGACTGCGCCGACCTGCGCCGCCGAGCGATCGATGGTCACGTAGCCGCGCGGCGCGCAGGCGCCCGTGAGAACGACCGCCGCCAGTAGACAGAAGCGGATCCAGGTGCGCAACATGTAGTCTCCGAGCGAATGCGTGGCGGCAACCTAGCCCGACTGGGCTCGCCTTGCAAAGGCGTCGGGCCGAGCTGTTCCGCGGCCCCTGCCGAAAGGGTTAACGGCGATTTCCTGAACGTACAACTCACGTACATCGCACGTACATCGCATGTACACACAATGCGCGCTCGTCCGAAAGGTTAACGAAGGCGTGGCGGACGGGCGGCGCCGCGCTGCGGCACCCGCGTCAGACCGACATCCGCCGCCGCACCTCGGCCTCGTCGAGCTCCGCCGGGGTGCCGGCGAGCACGATGCGGCCGCGGTCCATCACCGCGATGCGGCTGGCGAGTTCCACCGCGAAGTCGAAGAACTGCTCCACCAGCACGATCGCCATGTGCCCCTGGTCGCGCAGGAAGGCGATGGCCCGGCCGATGTCCTTGATGATCGAGGGCTGGATCCCCTCGGTAGGCTCGTCCATGAGCAGGAGCTTCGGCCGCGTCACCATCGCCCGCCCGATGGCGAGCTGCTGCTGCTGCCCGCCGGAGAGGTCGCCGCCGCGCCGGCCCATCATCTCCGCCAGCACCGGGAAGAGCTCGAACACCGTGTCCGGCACCTTGCGCTCGCCGCGCGGCAAGAGGCCGAACCCGGTCTCCAGGTTCTCCTTGACCGTCAGCAGCGGAAATATCTCGCGCCCCTGCGGCACCGTCGCTACCCCTAGCTTGGCCCGCGCGTCGGGCCGGAGCCGGCTGATCTCGTGGCCTTCCCACATGATCTTGCCGCCGGCGATCCCCTGCCGCCCGGAGATCGCCCGGAGCAGCGAGGTCTTGCCCACGCCGTTGCGCCCGAGGATGCAGGTCACCTGCCCCGGCTCGGCGGTCAGGCTCACGTCCTTCAGCGCCTGCGCCGCGCCGTAGTAGAGGTCCATGTTCTCGACGTGCAGCATCTCAGCGCCCCAGATAGACCTCGATCACCTCGGGATTTGCCGAGACGTGATCGAGCGACCCCTCGGCCAGCACCGCGCCCCGGTGCAGCACCGTCACCTTGCAGTCGAGCGCGCGCACGAAGTCCATGTCGTGCTCGATCACCACCACCGACCGCTCGCCGGCGATCGAGCGCAGGAGCTCCGCCGTGCGCATGGTCTCGGCGTCGGTCATCCCCGCCGCCGGCTCGTCCACCAGCAGGAGCTGCGGCTCCTGCGCCAGCAGCATCCCGATCTCCAGCCACTGCTTCTGGCCGTGGCTCAGGCTGCCGGCCAGCCGGTCCCGGACCTGGGACAGCCTGACCACGTCGAGAAGCTCGGTCAGTCGCCGGCCCTCGGCGCCGGTCAGCTTGTGAAACAGCGTCGCCGCCACTCCGCGCTTGCCGGCCAGCGCCAGCATCAGGTTGACCTCGACGGTCAGCGTCTCGAAGACCGTGGGCTTCTGGAACTTGCGCCCGATGCCGAGCCGCGCGGTGTCCGCCTCGTCGAGCTTGGTGAGATCGGTATCCTCGTCCCAGACCACCCGGCCCTCGTCCGGCCGGGTCTTGCCGGTGATGATGTCGAGCATCGTCGTCTTGCCGGCGCCGTTCGGCCCCACCACGGCGCGCAGCTCGCCCTTGGCGATGACCAGGCTCAGCCCGTTGATCGCCTTGTAGCCGTCGAAGGCGCGGTGGACGTCCTGCAGGTACAGCTGGGTTTCGGTGGCCATCGCGCTACTCCGCGGGCTCGGGTTCCGCCAGCGGCTCGAGCGCCCGCGCCCGCGGCCGCCGCGACAGGGTCTTTTCGATCAGGCCGAGCACGCCCTGCGGCAGGAAGATCGTCACGAAGATGAACATGGCACCGAGGACGTAGAGCCAGGCGTCGGGCAGCGCCGCGGTCAGCCAGCTCTTGGCGCTGGCGACGATCAGCGCGCCGAGCGCCGCGCCCACCAGCGTGCCGCGCCCGCCGAGCGCCACCCAGATCACGATCTCGATCGAGTTGGCCGGCGAGAACTCGCTCGGGTTGATGATCCCGACCTGCGGCACGTAGAGCGCGCCGGCGACGCCGGCGAGCATCGCCGACACGGTGAAGACGAAGAGCTTGTAGTGCTCGACCCGGTAGCCGAGGAAGCGCGTCCGGCTCTCGGCGTCGCGCACCGCCACCAGCACCTTGCCGTACTTCGAGTGGGTGATCGCGCGGCAGAGCAGGACGCCCGCCCCGAGCGCGATCCCCGACAACATGAAGAGGGCGACGCGCGTCGTGTCCGCCGACAGGCTGAAGCCCAGCACGTCACGGAAGTCGGTCAGCCCGTTGTTGCCGCCGAACCCCATCTCGTTGCGGAAGAAGGCCAGCAGCAGCGCATAGGTCAGCGCCTGGGTGATGATCGAGAGATAGACCCCGGTCACTCGGCTGCGGAAGGCGAAGTAGCCGAAGACGAAGGCGAGCAGGCCGGGGACGAACAGCACCATCAGGCAGGCGAACCAGAACATGTCGAAGCCGTGCCAGAACCAGGGCAGCTTCTCGTAGCTCAGGAACACCATGAAGTCGGGCAGCTCCGGGTTGGCATAGACGCCGCGGTCGCCGATCTCGCGCATCAGGTGCATGCCCATGGCATAGCCGCCCAGCGCGAAGAAGGCGCCGTGCCCGAGGCTCAGGATGCCGGCAAAGCCCCAGCAGAGATCCAGCGCCACCGCCAGCAGCGCGTAGCAGAGGTACTTGCCGAGCAGCGCCACCATGTAGCTCGGGACGTGCACCCCGCTGCCGGGCTCGGCCATCAGGTTGCCCAGGGGGACCAGCACCACCGCGAGGAACAGGAGCCCGAGGAAGATGCCGATGCGCCGGTCGATCAGCCGCTCGCTCATGCTCATGCGTCGACTGCCCGGCCGCGCTGCGGGAACAGACCGCGCGGCCGCTTCTGGATGAAGAGGATGATGAAGACGAGGATCAGGATCTTGGCCAGCACCGCGCCGGCAAAGGGCTCGAGGAACTTGTTGGCGATCCCGAGGCTGAAGGCGGCGGCGAAGGTTCCCCAGAGGTTCCCGGCCCCGCCGAAGACCACCACCAGGAAGCTGTCGATGATGTAGCTCTGCCCGAGATTGGGCGAGACGTTGTCGATCTGGCTGAGCGCCACGCCGGCCAGCCCGGCGATGCCGGCGCCGAGCCCGAAGGTCAGCGCATCGACCCGCGCCGTGCGGATGCCCATCTCCGCCGCCATCGGCCGGTTCTGCGTCACCGCCCGCATCTGCAGGCCCAGCGGCGTGCGCTTGAGCAGCGTCAGCAGCCCGGCGAAGACCACCAGCGCGAAGATGATGATGTAGAAGCGGTTCCAGGTGATCAGCATCTCGCCGAACTGGAACGATCCCGACATCCACGAGGGATTGCCCACCTCGCGGTTTGACGGCCCGAACAGCGTCCGCACCGCCTGCTGCAGGATCAGGCTGACGCCCCAGGTCGCCAGCAGCGTCTCCAGCGGCCGGCCGTAGAGGAACCGCACGATCCCCCGCTCGATCGCCACGCCCATGCCGCCCGCCACCAGGAACGCCGCCGGCGCCGCGATCAGCAGCGACCAGTCGAACAGCCACGGCGCGTGGTTGCGGATGATCTCCTGGGTCAGGAAGGTGGTGTAGGCTCCGAGCATGATCAGCTCGCCGTGCGCCATGTTGATCACGCCCATCACCCCGAAGGTGATGGCGAGGCCCACCGCCGCCAGCAGCAGCACCGAGCCCAGCGACAACCCGAACCAGACGTTCTGCAGCTGTCCCCACATGGCGCGGGTGCGCTCGATCTTCTCCACCGCCACCTTGGCGGCCTCGGCGATCTCCGGCTCCTCGGCGGACTGGAACGGCGTCAGCGCCGAGAGCGCGTCGTTGCCGCCGCGTCCGGCCACGATGCCGATCGCCGCAACCCGCTCGGCGACGTCGGCGTCCGTGCTCAGCAGCGCCGCCGCCCGCGCCTCCTCCAGCGCCCGCCTCACGCCCGGATCCTGCTCCGCCGCCAGCGCCGTCTCGATCGCCTCGAGCGTCTCGGGATCGCGGGCGCGGAATGCCTCCGCCGCCGCCGACAGCCGCCGGACGGGGTCGTCCGACATGAGCGTCAGCGCCGACATCGCCGAGCGGATCGCCCGGCGCAGCGAATTGTTCACCTTGATCGGATCGGTCGAGCGCGCCGGCACCGGGCCGAGCTCGGCGCCGGTCAGCGGATCGAATCCCTTAGCCTTCGACCCACGCCCGGTCACCCGGATCACCGCGCCGTCTTCCTTGCGTGCGTGCAGGTCGCCGTCCTGCAGCGCGTCGAGCACCGTCACCGCCCGCTCGTCGCCGCTGGCGCCGATCGCCGCCACCACGTCCGCGCGGTCGGAGTAGCTCCCCGACGGCAGCTCCAGGATCAGCTCTTCCAGCGACTGCGCCAGCGCCGGGCCGCTGCCCGCCGCGAGGGCGAGCCAGAGTAGGACGGGAACCAGCAGGCGCATCGGCAACTCCACGAAGTCAGCGCGGGGCCCCCGAGGAGGCCCCGCGCGCAGGTCAGTTGGTCACGCCGCCGCACTCGCCGGTTGCGGTGTTGAAGTTCCCGCACGACAGCGGCGCGCGCCACACGCCGATGAGATCCTTCGATTCGGGCAGGAAATCCGACCACTCGTCGCCGAGCACGAGACCGTTGGTCTCCCAGACCACGTCGAACTGGCCGTCGTCGCGGATCTCGCCGATCAGCACCGGCTTGGTGATGTGGTGGTTCGAGCTCATGGCGCTCAGCCCGCCGGTGAGGTTGGGCACGGCGACGCCGTCCATCGCCTCGATCACCGCGTCGGCGTCGGTGGTGCCGGCCGCCTCGACCGCCTTCACCCACATGTTGAAGCCGATGTAGTGCGCCTCCATCGGGTCGTTGGTCACCCGGTCATCGTTGCCGATGAACGCGTGCCACTTGTCGATGAACTCGGCGTTCTCCGGCGTGTCGACGCTCATGAAATAGTTCCAGGCGGCCAGGTGGCCGACCAGCGGCGTGGTGTCGAGGCCGGCAAGCTCTTCCTCGCCGACGGAGAAGGCGACCACGGGGATGTCCTCCGCCGAGATGCCCTGGTTGCCGAGTTCCTTGTAGAACGGCACGTTGGCGTCGCCGTTGATCGTCGAGACCACGGCCGTCTTCTTGCCGGCTGAGCCGAACTGCTTGATGTCCGACACGATCGTCTGCCAGTCGGAATGCCCGAACGGCGTGTAGTTGATCATGATGTCCTCGGCGGCGACGCCCTTGTCCTTCAGGTACGCCTCGAGGATCTGGTTCGTCGTGCGCGGGTAGACGTAGTCGGTGCCCGCGAGCACCCAGCGCTCGACGCCCTCGTTCTCCATCAGGTAGTCGACCGCCGGGATCGCCTGCTGGTTCGGCGCGGCGCCGGTGTAGAAGACGTTGCGCTGGCTCTCCTGGCCCTCGTACTGGACCGGGTAGAAGAGGATCGAGTTCAGCTCCTCGAAGACCGGCAGCACCGACTTGCGGCTGACGCTCGTCCAGCAGCCGAAGACCACGTCGACCTTCTGGTTGGCGATGAGATCGCGCGCCTTCTCGGCGAAGAGCGGCCAGTCGGAGGCCGGATCGACCACCACCGCCTCGAGCTGCTTGCCGAGGAGGCCGCCCTTGGCGTTCTGGTCCTCGATCAGCATCAGCATCACGTCCTTCAGCGTCGTCTCGGAGATCGCCATGGTCCCCGAGAGCGAGTGAAGGATTCCTACCTTGATCGTGTCCTCCTGGGCCAAAGCCGAGCCGGCGAAGAGCGAGCCGGCTAGCGCCGTTCCGATCCACAACCTATTGATATGGTTATGCATTTTTTCCCTCTGTCCTGTCAGATCAGTGTGTCGTCCCCGGCGGATTTTCGTCCGCCTGCCCGCCCCGGAGGACGCGCGGAACGCGCCGCCGGAACCGCTATTCCGTCGCAGCAGAGGTCAGGCTGATATCCGCCGAAAGGGGGGTCAAGCACATTCGATTAAACTTTGGTCGCGAGGCGACTATTGCCTACTGCTTAATCAGAATTTGCGATTTGACTGTACGTTCGATGAACGATTGGGCAAGGTCGAGTTCCCGTCCACGGCGTCCGGGCCGAGCCCCGCGATCTCCAGGATCAGCTTGCGGCGCACCGCCGCGGCGAAGGCCTCCCGGCCGTTGGCCGTCACCACGAAGGCGCCAGGGCCGCCGATAAGCTGCTCGGTGAAGGCCTCCTCGAGGTTGCCGATCCCCGGCCGACCCGAGCAGTCCTTGCAGAGGATGGCCAGCCCGTTCAGCACCACGCCCTGGCCGATCGCCACGTCGCGCGCCGTGGCGATGGTCGGCGGCCGCGGGTTCCAGATGCTGTCGCCGGAGAGGTCGATCACCTTGCGCCAGCCGTCGAAGCGGTTGCCCTCGATCAGCGCCAGCCCCTTCAGGATCGCCGCGCCGATGGCATTGGTGCCGTTCGCCCGCCGCGGCGCCGCCATCAGCCGGGCGCCGAACGCGCGGGCACTGTCGGCGTCGTCGATCACCATCCAGTCCACCACGACGTCCTGTGAGCGCGCGCCGGCCCACTCCACGAAGACGACCGCGATCCTGCCCTGCGCGCCGCCGTTCTCGATGGCCCAGAGCACCTGGGGATCGGCCATCGCCTCGGCATAGCCCTGGCGCTGCAGCCGGGCCTCCACGTCATCGATCGAGCCGCTCGCGTCGGCCAGGAGCACGAGTTCCAGGTCCACGGGCTCGCGCCCTTCCTGTGCCGCCGCGGGAAGGAGCATCCCCCCGGCTACCGCTGCTGCCATCACCAGCCGCTTCAGCACTGCCGCCCCTTTCGCATCGTCCTTCATGAGAGGATAGTACCCCCGACCGCCGATGCGAGCGATCGGAGGCGACGCGGCGAATCCGCGGTGGTTGCGGACCGCACCCGGCCTGCTTAGATCGTTCGAGAGGAGGACGAACCCATGAGCCGCGCATTCGTGAAAGAGGACGACGACTCGCGTCCGGAGGTCCTGCCCGAGATCCCGGTCAGCCCGCTGCCGAACCTCGTCACGGCACGCGGCCTGCGGCTCATCGCCCGCCGCGTGGCCGAGATCGAGGCCGCGCTCGATGCCGACCCCGACGAGATTCACGCGCATCGCCTGCGCCGCGACCTGCGCTACTGGAGCCTGCGCCACGCCACCGCCCGGATCACCGCACCCGACCCGGCCGACCCGTCGGTGCAGTTCGGCAGCCGGGTGACCTACCGCACCGAGGATGGCGCCACCCACACCGTCATCCTGACCGGCGAGGACGAGGCCGACCCCACCGAAGGCCGCCTCGCCTGGCCGGCCCCCATCGCCCGTGCCCTCACCGGCACCCGGGCGGGCGACGCCGCCGAACTTCACCTCCACGGCCGCCCGGTCGGCCTCGAGGTGATCGCGGTCGACGTGCCTCCCGATACGGAGGGCTAGGGCCAGGGCCAGTCGGGGCGGCTTCTTTTCCGCGCGACCCTATGGCTTGACCGCAACCGCGAGATGGGCAGGCGCGTCGAAGGCGACCGCCCCGCCACTGCCCGCGAAATCGCGCATCTCGTGCCCGGCCGCCCGGCGCAGGCGCTCGAAATCCTCGTCGTCGATCAGCTCGGCCAGCGTCCAGCCCTTCACGTCCGTGCGTACCCAATCGTCGATGGACGGGAAGCGCGCCGTTCCCGGCAGCGTCTCGATCCGCACCCCGGTGTACGCAGCCGCGGCGAACTCGGCCGCGAAGGTCGCCGGCTCGCCCAGCACGAACGGCGCCCGCAGGGCGTCGGCGACCGCCGGCCCGAACAGCCGCTCGATCAGGTCGATCATCCGCGCGTAGCCCGGCGAACGCTCGGCGGCGTCCCACACAGCCACCGCCAGCCGCCCACCCGGCCGCAGCACCCGCCACATCTCGGCCAGCGCGGCGCGGCGGTCCTCGAAGAACATCAGCCCGAACTGGCTGACCACGGCGTCGAAGCTGCCGTCCGGAAACGGCACCCGCTCTGCCACTCCCCTCCCGCCATTCGACTCCGGAGGCCGAGCGCCGCGCCACCGCCAGCATGCCGGCGTTGCGGTCGAGGCCGACCACCCTGCCCCGCGGCCCGACGCGCCGCCACGCTTCTCGCGCCAGCACCCCCGTGCCGCACGCCACGTCGAGCACCGCCTGACCGGGGCCGATTCCCGCGGCGTCGGCGACCGAACCGGCAAACTGCGCGAACAGCGCCGGCACGAAGAACCTCTCGTAGACCTCTGCCGCGTCGGTGGAGACCTGGCCCGACTCGACCGTTTCCATGGCATCCTCCTCTCGTAACACCGCAGGATTGTCCCGAACCGCCGCCGCCGCGGCTACTGCAGGATCTGTAGTTCGCACCCCGGTGGGCGCCGTGCTATCCTGCCGCCATGCGGAGCTACGGTCAGTTCTGCCCGGTCGCCAAGGCCGCCGAGCTTTTCTGCGAGCGCTGGACGCCGCTCATCGTGCGCGACCTCGCCGCCGGCGCCACCCGCTTCTCCGAGTTGCAGCGCGGGGTGCCGCTGATGTCGCCGACCCTGCTCTCGCGCCGCCTGAAGCAGCTCGTGGCCGAGGGCGTCGTGGAGCGCCGGCCTGCCGGGCGCGGCTGGACCTACCACCTGACCGCGGCCGGCGCCGAGTTCGTCCCGCTCGTCGCGGCGCTCGGGACCTGGGGCCAGCGCTGGTCCCGCCGGGAGCTGGCCGAGGCCGAGGTCGATCTCGGCCTGCTGCTCTGGTCGATCGAGCGCGGCGCCCGCCCCGACGCCTTCGGCCACGATCGGGCGGTGGTGCAACTCGAGCTGCTCGACCAGCCTGACGGCAAGCGCCTCTGGTGGTTCCTCAACGAGCCGCCCCGCTGCACGCTCTGCCTCAGCGACCCCGGCTTCGAGGTGGACCTCTTTCTCGCCGCCACGCTTCGGGACGTGATCTATCTCGTGCGCGGCGACCTCGCGCTCACCCGCGCCCTGGCGGACGGTCGCCTCGAGGCGCACGGCGGCGCCGCAGCCCGGCGCGCGCTCCGCCGCTGGCTCAACCTCGGCCCGCCGACCCGGATCCCCGCGCAGCGGGCCTCGGCTTGAATCCGCACCTCATCGCCATCCGACCCGCCGAGCCTGGCGACGCCGCGTCCGCCGCCGCCGTGATGCGCGGCTCGATCCGCCGGCTCTGTGCGGCCGATCACGGCAACGACCCGGCACGCCTCGCCGCCTGGTGCGCCAACAAGACCGCCGCCCAGTTTCGCCGCTGGCTCGCCGATCCCGAAACGCGGCTTTTCGTCGCCGAGCTCGACGACCTGATTGCCGCCGTCGGCGGTGTCTCTGCCGGTGGCGAGGTGCTGCTCAACTACGTCGCCCCGCGCGCCGCCCGCCGCGGCGTCGGCACCAGCCTGCTGGCAGGGCTGGAGTCCGAACTCGTCGCGCTCGGCCATGCCGAGGCTCGGCTGGAGAGCACCGCGACTGCGTACGGCTTCTATCTGGCCCGCGGCTGGACCGACGCCGGGGGCTCCGTGGCCTGGCTCGGCATGCGCGGGCAGGCGATGCGCAAAACCCTCGGGCTGCGGACGTCAGTTCCTGACTGACCCGTCAGGCCCGCCGCGCGCCCACCTGCGCCACCCCGAGCAGGCCGAGGACACGCGCCTCGATGTCGGCGGCATTCATCGCCGCCACGGCATACATCTTCTCCGGGCGAATCCTGCTGGATGAAGCTGTCGGGCAGGAACATGGAGCGGAATTTCAGCCCCCGGTCGAAGACGCCCCCCTCGGCGAGCAGCTGCGCCACGTGGCTCCCGAACCCGCCGACCGACCCCTCCTCGATGGTGATCAGCGCCTCGTGATGCGCCGCGAGATCGAGGATCAGCGCCCGGTCCAGCGGCTTGGCAAAGCGCGCATCGGCCACCGTCGGCCGGAATCCCCCGCGCCGCCAGGGCCTCGGCCGCCTTCAGGCACTCGCCCAGCCTCGCCCCGAAGGAAAGGATCGCAACACCCTGACCTTCCTTGACGATCCGCCCCCGCCCGATCTCCAGCGGTATGCCCTTCTCGGGCAGCTCCACCCCCACGCCATCGCCGCGCGGAAAGCGGAACGAGCTTGGCCGGTCGTCGATGGCCACCGCCGTCGCCACCATGTGCACCAGCTCCGCCTCGTCGGCGGCCGCCATCACCACGAAGTCCGGCAGGCAGGCGAGATAGGTCACGTCGAACGCCCCGGCATGGGTCGGCCCATCCGCCCCCACCAGCCCCGCCCGGTCGATGGCGAAGCGCACCGGCAGACGCTGGATGGCGACGTCGTGCACCACCTGGTCGTACCCGCGCTGCAGGAAGGTCGAGTAGATCGCCGCGAACGGCTTCATCCCCGCCGCCGCCATCCCGGCGCAGAAGGTCACCGCATGCTGCTCGGCGATCCCGACGTCGAAGCACCGTTTCGGAAACCGTTTGGCAAACAAATCCAGTCCGGTACCGTCCGGCATCGCCGCGGTCACCGCCACGATCCGCTCGTCCGTCTCCGCCTCGCGGATCAGCGACTGGGCAAAGACCTTGGTGTAGGACGGCGCGTTCGACGGCTTCTTCTGCTGCGCCCCGGTCACCACGTCGAACTTCGCCACGCCGTGGTACTTGTCGCTCGACGCCTCCGCCGGCGGATAGCCCTTGCCCTTCCGCGTCAGCGCATGGATCAGGATCGGCCCGTCGCCCCGCGCCTTCACCGCGCGCAGTACCGAGACCAGCTGCTCCATGTCGTGCCCGTCGATCGGCCCGACATAGGAGAAGCCCAGCTCCTCGAACAGCGTGCCGCCGACCGTCATTCCCTTGACCAGGTCGCGCGCCCGCCGCGCCCCCTCCTGGAACGGCTGCGGCAGCAGCTTCACCGCGCCTTTGGCGGCCGCCTTCAGGTCCTGGAACGGCTCGCCGGCATAAAGCCTTGAGAGATAGCGCGACATCGCCCCGACGGGCGGCGCGATCGACATCTCGTTGTCGTTGAGGACGACGAACAGCCGCTCCTTCATGTGCCCGGCGTTGTTCATCGCCTCGTAGGCCATGCCTGCCGACATCGCCCCGTCGCCGATCACGCAGACCACGTCGCCCACGTCCGGCGCGCCGAGGTCCCGCGCCACGGCGAACCCGAGCCCGGCCGAGATCGAGGTCGAGGAATGCGCCGCCCCGAACGGATCGTAGTCGCTCTCCGACCGCCGCGTGAAGCCCGACAGCCCGCCGCCCGCGCGCAGGGTGCGGATGCGGTCCCGCCGCCCGGTCAGGATCTTGTGCGGATAGCACTGGTGGCCGACGTCCCAGATCAGCTTGTCCCTGCGGTGCGTTGAAGACGGCATGGATCGCCACCGTCAGCTCCACCACCCCGAGCCCGGCGCCGAGATGCCCGCCGGTGACGCTCACCGCCGAGATCGTCTCCGCCCGCAGCTCGTCGGCCAGCTGCCTCAGCTCGGGAACGGACAGTCCCTTCAGGTCCGCCGGCTGGTGGATGCGGTCGAGCAGCGGCGTCTGCGGTTCGGTCATGGCCGGCTCCCCCTCGCCCGGGCGTCCTCGGGCGCCATCAGCGGCCCCGTCCCAGTACGAACTGCGCCGCCGCCCGCAGGTTCCCTGCCGCGGAACCATAGGGCGCCAGAACTCTCGCACGCCTCCGCCACCAGGTCACGCGCCTTACCCTGCGCCCCCTCGAGCCCCAGCAGCGAGACGAAGGTCGCCTTCCCGCGCCCCTCGTCCTTGCGCAGCCGCTTCCCCGCCGCCTCGGGATCGCCCTCCACGTCGAGAACGTCGTCGCCGATCTGGTAGGCGAGCCCGAAGGCCGCGGCGTAGCGGCGCAGCGGCTCGAAATCCTGCCGACCGAGGATCGCCCCGGACTCCGCCGCCCAGACGAATAGCGCCCCGGTCTTCAGCGCCTGCAGGTCGGTGATGGTCACGAGGTCCAGCGGCGCCGGCGACGTCTCGGCCGCGATGTCGATCGCCTGCCCGCCGACCATCCCCAGCGCTCCCGCCGCCTGCGCCAGCCGCAGCAGGAGCCGCACCTGAAGCCGCGGCTCGATGCCGCTCTGCGGCGCCGCGATCACCTCGAAGGCCAGCGCCTGCAGCGCGTCGCCCGCCAGGACCGCGGTGGCCTCGTCCCATTTGCGATGCACCGTGGGCTGGCCGCGGCGCAGGTCGTCGTCGTCCATGCAGGGCAGATCGTCGTGCACGAGGCTGTAGGCGTGGATGCACTCCACCGCCGCCGCCGTGCGCAGCGCCTGCCCCGGCGGCACCCGGAACATCGCCGCGCTCTCCATGGCCAGGAACGCGCGCATCCGCTTGCCCCCGCCCAGCACCGCATGGCGCATGGCGGCGCCGAGCGTCGTGTCTTCCGGCGGCAGCATGCCGTCGAGCGCCGCCTCCGCACGGGTCGCGTGCTGGCTCAGGATCGCGTGGAACTGGAGGGCGTCGGCGTCCATGGCAGGGTCAGGGGATCTCCACCGGCCGGGCGCGCACGCTGCCGTCCGGTCCTTGTGCGATCTCGGCGACCCGCGCCTCGGCCGCCTTCAGCCGCTCCTCGCAGTGGGCGCGCAACTCGGCGCCGCGGGCATAGAGCGCGATCGACTCCTCCAGCGCCACCTGCCCGCCTTCCAGCCGCGCGACGACCTGCTCGAGCTCGGCCAGCGCCGCCTCGAAGCTCATCTGCGCCACCGGCGGCGCGCCCGCCTCAGCCATATCCCCGCTCCATCAGCACCTGCACGTGTGCCGCGACCGATGCGGCGAGGGCGCTAAGATCATATCCGCCCTCGAGAGTCGAGACGATCCTGCCCCCGCAGACCCGCCCCGCCAGCTCGCACAGCCGCTCGGTCGCCCAGGCGAAGTCCGCCTCGGTCAGCGCCAGGTTCGCCAGCGGATCGCGCGCGTGCGCATCGAAACCCGCCGAGATCAGGATCATTTCCGGCGCATGCGCCTCCACCGCCGGCAACACCCGGCTCAGCATCGCCGGCCCGGAACACCCCGCCGCTCGCACCGGGCGGCAGCGGCACGTTCACGATCTGGCCGAACGCCCCGCGTCTCGTCCCGCGCGCCCGTCCCGGGATAGAGCGGCATCTGGTGCGTCGAGCAGAAGCAGATCCGCGCGGTCGCCCCAGACCAGGTCCTGCGTCCCATTGCCGTGATGGACGTCGAAGTCGACGATCGCCACCCGCTGCAGCCCGTGCTCCTCCAGCGCATGCCGCGCCCCGATCACCACGTTGCCGAAGAGGCAGAACCCCATGGCCGTCGCGGTCTCGGCATGATGCCCGGGCGGACGGACCGCGCAGAAGGCGTTGCGCACCTCGCCCCGCCATGACCATGTCGACGCCATGTACGACCGCCCCGGCCGCGCGCCGTGCGGCCGTGAGCGATCCGGGCGACAGGAAGGTGTCGCCGTCGACCGCCGCGATCCCCTTCGTCGGCACCGCGGACCGCAGCGCCGCGAGATACTCCGCCGGATGCGCCCGCAGGATCTCGCGCGTCGCTCGCCAGCGGCGCCTCCACCCGCACCAGGTTCGCGAAGGGCTCGGCCTCCAGCGCCGCCAGGATCGCCTGCAGCCGCTCGACCCGCTCGGGATGCCCGGGCGGGTTGACGTGGCCGAGGCAGTCGGGATGGCGTGATCAGCGCCGTGGTCATCGCCCGAGCTAGGGCCCGCGGCTTCGACCCACCGCCCGACCCACCGCGCCTGCCAGGCCCGCACCGTCTCGACCGGCCAGAGCAGCATCAGCACGTTCAGCACCAGCCCGTCGCGGATGAGGAACGTGGTCAGCAGTTCGAAGCCTATGGCGATGGCCACCGTCAGCCAGACCGGCAGCCATGCGGCGAGCAGGAAACCCACGACCATGGTCAGGATGTCGGAGACCGAGTTGATCACGCTGTCGCCGTAGTAGTCGAGCGAGATCGTCACCGCCCGGTAGCGCTCGATGATCAGTCGGCTGTTCTCGAGGATCTCCCAGGCGACCTCGATCGACCGTCGCGGCCAGCAGCCGCCAGCCGAGCGGCACGCTGGGCGCCACCGCCAGGTCAGCCAGTAGAAGAGAAAGCCGTGGATCAGGTGCGAGGGCGTGTACCAGTCGCTGAGGTGCTGCGAGTTGCCGGAACTCTTCACCACCCCTTCCCAGAGCTTGACGTAGCCGCAGGTGCAGATCGGCACCCGGCCCATGGCGAGCAGCACCACCGCCGTCAGCAGGATCACCCCCGCGGTCAGCCAGTAGGCCAGCGCCCGGTTCGCCTGCATCCGCGCCAGCATCCTCGCCTCCTCCCCGCGCTCTTCCGGCGCGAGCCGCCACTATCCCGCTTCCCGACAGGGTTGCAACGCCATTGACTGGCGCGCGGGCACGGCGAAGATGGGCTCCCTGCCCAATGAGGTGATGCCGATGAAGCTCGCGACCCTGCGCGACCGCTCGCGCGACGGACGGCTCGTCGTCGTGTCCCGCGATCTTACACTGTGCTCCGACGCGCGCCATCTCGCCCCGACGCTGCAGGCCGCCCTCGACGACTGGGATGCCATCGCGCCCGAGCTAGAGCTCATCTCCCGCGGCATCGAGAGCGGCGGCCAGCCGGTGCAGCGCTTCCACGAGCGCGACGCCCTCGCCGCCCTTCCCCGCGCCTACCAGAGGATCGACCCCGGCAGCCGACACGGCGCGCGCCACTTCGCCCCTCCCCGCGCCGGCACCGCCGCGGGGACCGCCAGCATCGCGCTGGCACTCCTCACCGGCGACCTCGCCAGGGGTGCCGATGCGGCCACCGCCCTCGCCGCCGTGCGCCTCGTGGTGCTGGTCAGCGAGACCGCGGGCCTCGCCTCCCTCTCCCCCGCCGCCGTCACCGCCGACGAGTTCGCCGCCGGCTGGGGCACGCTTGCCGTCGACATCGGCGGCGTTTCCGTCGCCCGCCTCGATCCCGCCCTCGATCTCGGCGCGCTCGCCGCCCGCGCCGCCGGCGACCGCGCGCTGTCCGCCGGCTGTCTCGTCGCCGCCGGCCCGCTGGTCGAGGACGTTCCGGTCCCGGCTGGCGCCACTCTCCGCGTGGAGATACGCGACGCCACGCAGCAGACGACCTTCGGCGCCATCGAGCAGATCGCCGGCGGCGCGTTGCCATGAGCCCGCCCGAGTTCCGGATTCTCGCGATCGATCACATCCAGCTCGCCATCCCGGCCGGCGCCGAGCCGCTCTGCCGCAGCTTCTTCGCCGGCCTCCTCGGGATGACCGAAGTCGAGAAGCCCGCCCCGCTCCGGGGCCGGGCGGGCTCTGGCTCCGCTTCGGCGCCACCGAGCTGCACCTCGGCGTCGATCCCGACTTCCGCCCCGCCCGCAAGGCGCACCCGGCCTTCTGCGTCACCGACCTCGACGGCCTCGCGGAGCGGCTAACCGCCGCCGGCCATGCCCCGCGCTGGGGCGAGCCGCTCGACGGCCGCCGCCGCTTCTACGCCGACGACCCGGTCGGCAACCGCCTGGAGTTCCGGCCGGCATGACCGACCGCCTCGTCGCGCACTTCCGCGCCATGGCGCGGAACAGCGCCTGGGCCAACGACCGCCTGCTCGAAGCCTGCGAGGGCCTCGACGCCGCCGCCTTCGCCGCCCCCCGCATCAGCTTCTTTCCGTCGCTCCGCCGAACGCTCAACCACCTCTACGCCGTCGACGTCTACTACCTCGACGCGCTGGAGGAGACCGGCCGCGGCCTCGCCGTCTTCCTGCCCGCCGACCCCGACTTCGCCGAGCCCGCCGCGCTGCGCGCCGCCCAGGCCTTGTCCGACCGCCGGCTCATGACCTTCTGCGACCGCCTGGGCGCCCCCGACCTCGACCGCAGCGTGCAGATCGACCGCGGCGATAGCGGCCTGATCACCGAGCGCATCGACGGCATCCTCGCCCACCTCTTCCAGCACCAGATCCACCATCGCGGCCAGGCCCACGCCATGCTCGCCGGCACCGACGTCCCGCCGCCGCAGCTCGACGAGTTCTTCCTTGACGACGACCGCCACCCCACGGTCGCCGCCCGCGGCTTCCTGCCCTGATCCGCACGAAAAGCCCTTTGGCCCGCCATGCCGCGGCGTATAAGGGAACGTTCACCGCCGGAGCATCGCATGCTGACTGTCGACGAGCTCGCAGAGCTGGAGATCTTCGCCGGCGTCCCGCCCGGCGAGCTGGACCGGCTCGCCCGCACCGCGGCCGACATGCAGCTCTCCCGCGGCCGAGTTCCTGGTGCACGAAGGCGACACCCGCGCGCTCTTCGTCGTCGTCTCCGGACGGATCGAACTCAGCAAGGTGCTCGAGGGCGAGGAGCGGGTGATCGGCGCCCGCCTTCCCGGCACGGTCTACGGCGAGGTGCCGATGATCTTCGGCACCCAGATGCAGGCCACCGCCCGCGCCACCGAGCCCGCGCGGGTGCTGCGCATGGAGCCCGCGCACTATCACGCGCTCGCCTCGGCCTCGCCCGCCGTTCGCCCAGCCGATCGGCGCGCTGGCCCTCGACGGCTCGGCGGCCTGAAGACCATCACCTCCGAGCCGCCGAAGCCGCAGGCGACGCTGCTCTGCGACCGCTGGGACCCCGCCGGGGCCGAGCTGAAGCGGTTCCTGTCGCGCAACCAGATCCGCTTCGATGTCGTCCCCCTCGACGACCCCGACCTCGCCACCAAGTGGGGCGCGCCGCCCGCCGAGGGCGAGCACCCGGCGCTCCGCCTCGCCGACGGCACCCGGCTCCTCCGCCCCGAGCCGCGCCAGCTCGCGACCCTGCTCGGCCTCATCACCGCGCCCAGCGCGCCGGACTACGACACCGTCATCATCGGCGGCGGCCCCGCCGGCCTCGCCGCCGCGGTCTACGGCGCGTCGGAGGGCCTGCGCACCCTGGTGGTCGAATGCGAGGCGCCGGGCGGCCAGGCCGAGACCTCCTCGCGCATCGAGAACTACCTCGGCTTTCCCAGCGGCATCTCCGGCGACGAGCTCGCCAACCGCGCCCTGCGCCAGGCGCGCCGGCTCGGCGCCGAATCCTGATCACCCGCCCAGCCGCGGCATCGACCTCGCCACCCGCACCGTCCGCCTCGACGGCGACGAGGAAATCCGCGCGCGGACGATCATCCTCGCCATCGGCGTCAACTGGCGGCGCATCGACATCGAGGGCTTCGACCGGCTGATCGGCAAGGGCATCTACTATGGCGCCGCCCGCAGCGAGACCGGCGCCACCCAGGGCCAGGACGTCTATCTGATCGGCGCCGGCAACTCCGCCGGCCAGGCGGCGCTCTACTTCGCCAACCACGCCCGCCAGGTCACCCTGGTCGTCCGCGGCGCGCACCTCGAGAAGAGCATGTCGCAGTACCTGATCGACCAGATTCGCACCAAGACCAACATCCGCGTGGCACTGCGCGCCGAGGTTGTGGCCGTACACGGCGACGACCATCTCACCGCCATCGACTCTCGCCGCCCGCGGGCAACCGTCACGCGCGAGGAGTGCGGCGGCCTCTTCGTCTTCATCGGCGCCGATGCCGAGACCGCCTGGCTGCCGCCGGAGATCGCCCGCGACCCGCGCGGCTACGTGCTGACCGGCCCCGACGTGGAGAAGTCCGGCCGCTGGACGCTCGAGCGCGACCCCTACCTGCTTGAGACCAGCGTGCCCGGCATCTTCGCCTGCGGCGACGTCCGCTTCAGCCCGGTGAAGCGCGTCGCCTCCGCCGTCGGCGAGGGCAGCATGGCCATCGCCTTCGTCCACCAGTTCCTGGCGCTCGCCCCCGCCCCGCCGGCGGCGGAGAAGGCGGAGGCGGGGCTGCCCTGACTTCGGCGGCGCCGGAGCGCGCGGCCCGGCGCCGCCGGCCCGGCTTCAGCCTGGCAGCGCGACGTCGGTCACCGCGTGGCTCCAGGCGCCCTCAGGCTCCTTGGTGATCACCGGGTCCGACCCCGCCGTCAGCAGGGTCTTCACGGTCCGCTCGTAGTCGGCCGGATCGAGCGTTCCGTCCGAGCCCGCGGTCAGCTTGGCGATCTCGCCCATCATCCGCTTCTGGTGCTCTTCGGTCTGCGCACCGGTCTCGTCGTTGTCGAGCACGATCATCGCCGCGTCGTCGGGGTTCTCCTCCGCCCACTTCCAGCCCTTCATGCTGGCACGGACGAACTTGGCCATGGTGTCGACGAAGGCCGGGTCGCTGAGCTTGTCCTCCAGGACGTAGAGGCCGTCCTCCAGCGTCGCCACGCCCTCGTCCTCGTACTTGAAGACGGTCAGCTCCTCCGGCTTCAGCCCGGCGTCGATCACCTGCCAGTACTCGTTGTAGGTCATCGTCGAGATGCAGGCCGCCTGCTTCTGCAACAGGGGATCGACGTTGAAGCCCTGCTTGAGCACCGTCACCCCGTCGGGGCCGCCGTCGGTCGGAATGCCGAGCTTCGACATCCAGCTGAGGAACGGATACTCGTTCCCCCCGAACCAGACGCCCAGCGTCTGCCCCTTGAACTTGTCGGTCGAGGTGACGCCCGAGTTCGTTGCGGCAGGTCAGCATCATGCCCGACGACTTGAACGGCTGCGCGATGTTGACCAGCGGCAGCCCCTTCTCGCGCGCGGCGAGGGCGGAGGGCATCCAGTCAATCACCACGTCGGCGCCGCCGCCGGCGATCACCTGCGCCGGGGCGACGTCCGGCCCGCCCGGCTTGATGGTGACGTCGAGCCCCTCCTCCTCGTAGAAGCCCTTGTCCTTGGCCACGTAGTAGCCGGCGAACTGCGCCTGGGTCACCCACTTGAGCTGCAGCGTCACATCCTCGGCCCGGGCCGCGCCACCCGCCGCGCCGCCGAGCAGCATCGCCAGCGCCGAGGCGCCGGCCATCCAGTTCTTCATGATTTTCTCCCTGTTGAACTCGTCAATCCGTATCAGCGCCGCTGCGAGGGGTGCCAGAAGGTCGCCGCCCGCTCGACGAGCGCCACCGCGCCGTAGAACGCCGACCCGACCACGGCCGCCACGGCGATTTCAGCCCAGACCATGTCGAGCGCCAGGCGCCCGACCTCGGTGGAGATGCGAAATCCCATGCCGACCGTGGGCGAGCCGAAGAACTCCGCCACGATCGCGCCGATCAAAGCTAGAGTCGTACAGATTTTCAAGCCGTTAAAGATGAAAGGTGCCGCCGCCGGCAACCTGAGGGTGAAAAGCGTCTGCCGGTAGCTCGCGGCGTAGGTACGCATCAGGTCCGCCTGCATCGGCTCGGTCGCAGCCAGCCCCTGCACGGTGTTCACCAGCATGGGAAAGAAGACCATCAGCACCACCACCGCGGCCTTCGAATGCCAGTCGAAGCCGAACCACATCACCATGATCGGCGCCATCCCCACGATCGGCAGCGCCGAGACCAGGTTGCCCACCGGCAGCAGCCCGCGGCGCAGGAAGGGCATCCGGTCTACCGCGATCCCGGTCAGGATCGCCGCGCCGCAGCCGATGGCATAGCCCGACAGCGCCCCCTTCACGAAGGTCTGCATCACGTCGGCGCGCAAGGTCGGCAGGCTGGCCCCGAGCCGCGCCCAGATCGCGCTCGGCGCCGGCAAGAGCACCGGGCTCACGTTCAGGCCCTTGACCAACAGTTCCCAGATCAGGAGCAGCGTCACCCCGAAGACCAGCGGAGGCAGCAGCCGCGCCGGCCCCCCGAGCGGCAGCGCCGCCAGCCTGGCATTGACGAACCAGCCGAGCAGCCAGACCGCGACTGCGGCGAGGAGCATCAGCATGGGCCCAGTTCCGCCTGCCCGCCGGCCACGGTCGCACCCGGTCCCGAGGGATCGGGGCACGCCCTGCCTTTCTCCCTATCGGGCAGTGCCGGGGGGGTCGAGGGGGGCCGGCGAGGGCCCCCCTCGGGCCACGCGCGGGCCGCCGGCGGCAAGGGCGCAGGAGCACTGACCCCGGGCGTTGGGGCCGAGCCCGCGCATGCGGGCGAGCGGCGCTCAAAGCGCCGATTCCGCGCGCCGGGCCCGCGTGGCGCCAGCCGTCGCACGCGCCCGGCCCTCACCGCCTTCCCCCCATGGCGGCGTAGGTCACTCGCTCCACCAGGCCGATCGCCCCCACCAACACCGCCGCCAGGATCGCCGCCATGGCGAGCGCCGACCAGATCCGGATTGTCTGCCCGTAGTAGCTCCCCGACAGCATCCGCGCCCCCAGCCCCGCCACCGCCCCGGTCGGCAGCTCGCCGATGATCGCGCCCACCAGGCTTGCCGCCACGCCAACCTTCAGCGAGGCGAAGAGATAGGGCAGCGCCGCCGGCCAGCGCAGCTTGCCGAGCGTCTGCACCGCGCTCGCATTCCACGTCCGCATCTGGTCGAGCAGCATCCGGTCGGGGCTCCGGAGCCCCTTCACCATCCCCACCACCACCGGAAAGAAGCAGAGATACATCGAGATGATCGCCTTCGGCAGCAGCCCGGTCACCCCGATCGACGCCAGCACCACGATCACCATCGGTGCCACCGCCAGGATCGGGATCGTCTGGCTCGCGATCACCCAGGGCATCACGCTGGCGTCCATCGTCCGGTCGTGCACGATCCCGATCGCCAGCAGGACGCCTAAGCCCGCCCCCAGCGCGAAGCCGGCCAGCGTCGCCGCCATCGTCACCCAGGCGTGATAGACGAGGCTCCGCTTCGAGCTCGGCGCCACCTCGACGGTGGTCTTCCACAGCTCCGCCGCCACCTGGTGCGGCGCCGGCAGCCGCGGCCGCTCCTGGCTCCAGGTCGCCGCGACCAGCGCCGCCGGCCCCAGCGTCACCCCGTCCCGTTCCGCCTGGTCCCGGGCGAAGCCCGCGTTCATCACCACCGCCAGCAGATACCAGGCCACCATGATCCCGACCACCACCACGAGCACCGGCAGCGCGCTCCGCCCCGCCCCCCTCATGCCGGCTTCCACGCCAGCAGCACGTCCGCCAGCCCCTCCTCGTTCTCCCCGGCGGTGCGACCGATCTCCACGAACCCCTGCCGTGCATAGAAGCGCCGCGCGCCTTCGTTCGCGACGAAGGTCCAGAGCGTCAGCCCCTCCGGCCGCCGCCCCTTCGCCGCCTCCAGCAGCCGCGTGCCCACGCCCCTCCCCCGCGCCTCCGGCGCCAGGTAGAAACCGGCCACCAGCCCCTCGCCGTCCACCGCCAGGAACCCGCCCACCCTGCCGCCCGGCGCAGGCGCCGCCACCGTCACCTCGCACACCCCGAGCACATGCTCGCGATAATGCCGCGCCACCGCGTGCGGCGTATGCACCCGCGGCATCCATTTTGTCGCGTCCACCCAGGCGTTGAAGACCGCGGCGCAGGCGTCAGCGTCGCCCGGGACCGCCGGCCGCAGCCGCCAGCCGGTGGCGGCTTCATTCCGATCATCCCCGCCACCCGCGATGAGGGCAGCGCCCGGCCCGCGGGGTGGGTGGGCGGGAGCGGGCCGGGCGCTGCCCGGCGCCGGCCTGGCGCGCGCATTTATCCCATCCCGACCGCTCACGCTGCCGCGATCTCCGCCTGCAGCGCCGCCACATGCTGGGCCGCCGCCGAGGCCGCCTCCTGCTCGATCGCGCGGAATCGCCGCACCACCGCCTCCCCCAGCGTGGTGAGCCGCGTCCCCCCGCCCCTCGGCCCGCCCTTCTGCGCCGTGACCACCGGCTTGCCGAAGATGCCGTTCATCTCCTCCACCAGGTCCCAGGCGTGCTTGTAGGACATGCCCATCGTCCGTGCCCCGCCGGAGATCGACCCCGCCGCCGCGATCCGCTCCAGCAGCTCCACCTTCCCCGGCCCGATCCGGCCGGCAGGGTCGAGATTGATCCTGAGGCTGAGAGACGGCATCGCTTCCTCCATGGTCCGGCGACTATAGGCGGCGCCCGGCGCTCAGGCGAGCCTCGGCATGGCGCTCGGGCTGTTCCCCCGGTCGAAGGTCACCGCCTTGACGATGGCGAAGACCGCCCGCCCCGGCGCCAGCTCCAGCCCCGCCACCGACCGCCGCGTCACCCGCGCCAGCAGCCGCTCGCCACCGCAGTCGACCGCCACCAGGGCATCGGGCCCCTCCCCCGCCGCCACCGAGGCAACCGTCCCCGCCAGCACGTTCAGCGCACTGATCCCCACCGGCCGCTCCAGCGCCAGCATCACGTCGCGCGCCCGGATCCGCGCCCTGACCCGCGCGCCCGGTGCCGCCGCCACCCGTGGTGCGCGCCACTCGCCGGCCGCCGAGGTGAGCAGGCTCAGCCCGAACTCGTCCTCGCCCACCAGCGTCAGCTCCACCAGCGCACCCGCCTCGTCGCGGTCTTCCTCCGGCAACAGGTCGCGCTGCGCCAGCACCTCAGCCGCCGCCCCGCACGCCGCCACCGCGCCCGCCGGCCAGCACCACCACGTCCGTCGCCAGCCGCGCCACCTCGGCGATGGAATGGCTGACGTAGACGATGGGAATCCCCGCCCTCGTCGCGCAGCCGCTCGACATAGGGCAGGATCTCGGCCTTGCGCGCCTCGTCGAGCGAGGCCAGCGGCTCGTCCATCAGCATCAGCCGCGGGCTGGCGACCAGCGCGCGCCCGATCGCCACCCGCTGCTTCTCGCCCCCCGACAGCAGCGCCGGCCGCCGGTCCAGCAGATGCCCGATGCCGAGCAGCTCCACCACGCCGCCGAAGTCGGCGTAGCGCTCCGCCGCCGGCGTGAAGAACCGCCCGTAGGGCAGGTTCTGCCGCACCGTCAGGTGCGGAAAGAGCCGCGCATCCTGGAAGACGTAGCCGATCCGCCGCCGGTGCGCCGGCACGAACATGCGCGCGCTCCCTGTCCACCAGCACCCGCCCGTCCACGGCGATCCGCCCGGCATCCGGCCGCGCCAGCCCGGCGATCAGGTTGACCAGCGAGGTCTTGCCCGACCCCGACGGCCCGAAGAGCGCCGTCAGCCGCCCGCCGCTCTCGAAGGCCGCCTCCAGCGCGAAAGTCCCCCAGCCGCTGGCGCACGTCGACCGCCAGCGTCACGCCAGGTCCATGCTGCCGGCTGATCCGCCGCGCGAAGACCTCCGAGGCGATCAGCGCCGCCATCGCGATGGCGATCGAGACCAGCGTCAGCCGCAGCGCGCCCGTCCCTCCCCCCGGCACCTGCAGGAAGGTGTAGATCGCCGTCGGCAGCGTCTGCGTCTCGCCGGGGATGTTGGAGACGAAGGTGATCGTCGCCCCGAACTCGCCCATCGCCTTGGCGAAGGCCAGGATCATCCCGGCGATCACGCCCGGCAGGATCAACGGCAGCGTCACCGTGGCGAACACCCAGAGCGGCCCCGCCCCCAGCGTCCCCGCCGCCGCCTCCAGCCGCCGGTCCACCGCCTCGATCGACAGCCGGATCGCGCGCACCATCAGCGGGAAGGCCATCACCCCGCAGGCCAGCGCCGCGCCGGTCCAGCGGAAGGCGAAGACGATGCCGAAATGCTCCTCGAGGAACCCGCCCACCGGCCCCCGCCGCCCGAAGGTCAGGAGCAGCAGGTAGCCGGTCACCACCGGCGGCAGGATCAGCGGCAGGTGCACCACGCCGTTGAGGATGGCCTTGCCGGGAAACTCCCGCCGCGCCAGCACGTGCGCCACCAGGATGCCGAAGGGCAGGCTGACCAGGGTCGCCCAGGTCGAAACCTTCAGCGACAGCTGCACCGCGGTCCACTCGTCGGGGCTGAGGCGCAGCCACTCCATCAGGCCCGCCGCGGCTCAGTCGGCCAGCATCGTGAACCCCTGCGCCTCGAAGAGCTCGCGGGCGGCGTCGCGTCTGCAGGAAGGCGAGGAAGGCATCGGCATCGGGGCTCGTCGCCTCACTGGTCACCGCCGCAGGGTAGACGATCGGCGGATGGCTGTCCTGCGGGAAGGCGCCGACGATCCGTACGCCCGGGATCGGCCGCGGCGTCGGTGGCATAGACGATGCCGAGCGGCGCCTCGCCGGTGGAGACCAGCGCCAGCGCCGCGCGCACGTTCTCCGCCTGGGCCACCCGCTCCGCCACCCTGTCCCAGGCCCCGAGCGCCTGCAGCGCCGCCTTGCCGTACCTGCCTGCCGGCACCGCATCCACGTTGGCCATGGCGAGCCGTCCGTCGCCGAGCAGCCCGGCGAGGTCGAACCCCGGCGCGATCTCCACCGCCGCGGTGGACTCCGCGGGCGCGATCAGCACGATCCGGTTGCCGAGCAGCCGCACCTCTGATGTCCTCCCTGACCAGCCTCCGCTCGGCAAGATAGGCCATCCAGTCGAGGTCGGCCGAGATGAACACGTCCGCCGGGGCGCCCTCCTCGATCTGCCTGGCCAGCGCCGAGCTCGCCGGCATAGGAGATGGTCGCCGCCCTGCCCGTCTCTGCCGCCCAGGCGTCCGCGACGGCGTCGAGCGCGTTCTTCAGGCTCGCCGCCGCGAAGACCGTGGGTCCGTCCCCGGCCCGCGCCGCCGGCGCCGCCAGCCCGCCCAACGCCACCAGCGCGACGGCGGCCAGCCGCACGAGATAGCCTGCCGGTCGATGCATGGCGCCCCTCCGATCGATCGTTATATCTGACGGTATATAACCACGGGCGGAAACGCGGCGTCAACGAGACCGATCGGAAGCGCGGGCCAGGAAATCCACCCCCAGGTTTAGCGCCTCCTCCGTCGCCGCCGCGTTGAACTCAAGCGGGCTGAAACCCGAGCGCTCCTCCTGATCGAAGCCGTGCGTGACCCCCTCGATCACCACCGTCTCGACCGGCACTCCCTCGGCCAGCAGCATGTCGGCGATCTCCTCGCACTTGCCCGACGGAGCCACATAATCGTCCCGACTGAGCAGGAAGAGCGTCGGAATCGGCTGCCGCCAGCCGCCGCCGCGGGCCAGGTTCGCCTCCCCACAGTAGGGATAGAGCAGGATGACGCCCACCACCCCAGCCAGCGGATCCGCCGGCGCGTCCGGCCGCACGCCCGCCAGATTGTAGGGCAGCCGCTCCGGCGGATTCATCGCCAACAGGTCCATGATCGCCCAGCCGCCGTGCGACGCGCCGACCAGCGCGATCCGCTCCGGATCGACGAACGGCATCCGCCGCGCGTCGTCGATGGCGATCAGCACGTCACCGGCGCGTTCCGAGCCCATCAGGATCTGCCCGGCGCAGACCAGCCGCCAGACCTCGTGATCGGTCAGCCCCCGCGGCCCGTGGCTGTCCACCACGATCGCCGCCCAGCCTGCCGCGTTCAGCCGCTCGCCCCAGCGGAGCGCGTTGTCACGCGGCCCGTCGCAGCCGGAAAAGAGCAGCGCCACCGGAAACGGCCCCTCGCCCGCAGGCTTCAGCACCCGGTAGGCCGGCGCCAGCAGCGCCGACAGGGCATCGGGCGCGAGCCGCGTCACCGTCCAGCCGCGGTATCGGCTGAAGACGTTGCCACCCACCGCCAGCGACACCAGCACGGCCAGCGCCGCAGGGGCAAGGACCCAGCGCAGCCAGCGACGCCGGGCCGGCTTCACTCGGCCGCCCGCGCCTCGATGAAATGCGCCTTCAGCCGGTCGATCTCCGCCGGCGTCCAGCCCGGCGGATCGGTCACCGCCACCCAGGCGTCGATGTAATGCTCGGGCGCGTAGTAGTGCCCGTGCCCGATCGGCACCGCCAGCGCGATCGCCATGTCGAGCCCGAGCTGCAGGAAGGTGACCACCGGGTACCAGCGCAGCTCCGGCGACACGTCCGGCCCTACCGGCGGGTTCATCCAGTCCGGCTTGTGCCAGAGCGCGTACGGATCGAAGAAGGTGATCGGGTCGCTCGCATACTGCAGGAACACGGCCCGCATCGGCCCCCAGGTCGCCCCGGGAATGTCGAGGTGGTTCTCCTGGTTGGTGAAGCGGACGATCGAGCCGTCGCCGGTGCGCGGCAGCCACTCCGGCGTTCCGGGATTGCGCTCCTGCGTCGCCTCCCTCCAGATCGGGCTCGGAAACGGCGGCCCGCTCCACACCGCGCCCTGGAACGGGTCGGCCAGCACCTCGTGCAGCCGGAACGACTGTTCCGACCCGTAGGCGCCCAGGCTCAGCCCCTGCAGGTACAGCTTCGGCCGCGCATCCTTCGGCAGCGCCGTCCAGTGCGCATAGACCTTGCGGAACAGCTCCCGCCCCGACGCGCTCCCGTAGCCCGGCTCCACCAGCAGCGAAATCCAGCTGGTGAGATAGGAATACTGCATGGCCACGATCGCCGTGTCGCCTCCGTGCAGGTACTCCAGCGTGTCCATCGCCGCGGGATCCATCCACCCGGTCCCGGTCGGCACCGCCAGGATCAGCACAGAGCGGTCGAACGCCCCCACCCGGATCATCTCGTCCAGCACCAGATCCGCCCGCTCCTGCAGGTCGTCGGCCGAGTTCAGCCCGGCATAGACCCGAATCGGCTTGTTCGCCGGCCGACCGGTGAAGGACGCGATCTCCTCCGCGGTCGGCCCCGAGACCACAAACTCCCGTCCCGCGCGGCCGAGTTCGGCCCAGTTGACCAGCGATGCCGCGCTCCCCGCCTGCATCGGGTCGGTGGGGGCCGGGAACTGCGGCTCGATCAGCGCGTCGAGGGTGCGGAAGGAGTAATCCGACATGCGCATGAAGCTGCGGATCAGCACCCCGTCGACCAGCGCCCAGAACAGCCAGAGCGCCGCCAGCAGCCCCACCAGGATCGACACCCGCTCCGGCACGTACCGCGCCAGCCACCGCCGCACCAGGCTCCCCGACCCCGCGGAACGACCGCGCGACCATGAGCAGCACCAGGAAGACCGCCACGGCCACCAGCCCCACGGTCAGCGGGTCGGCGCCCTCCAACAGCGGCATACCCATCCGCTCGCGAATCGAGTTCTGCCATCCGGCGCTCTTCCAGAGCGAGCGCAGCACCATCACCCCCGCCGCCACCGCCGCCACCCAGGTGGCGTTCCGGCGCAGCCGCATGCCGGCGAGCGGCAGCTGCATCCACTCCCAGGCCGCGAGGAGGATCACGCCCAGGGCATAGCCGATGGCGAAGCAGGCCCCCCCCAGCACCCCCTGCAGCAGCGGCGCCCGCGGGATCAGCGACGGCGTGAGCGCCGCGGCGAAGAAGAGCGCCCCGATCACCAACCCCAGCCCGGAGAAGGTCCGCCAAAGCCCGACCGGCAACCCGGCCAGCCACCGCACCGGCCCGCGTGGCGGCGGCGGGGGCGGAGGCGGCGAGATCTTGGGCTTGGCGGCCCGGCGGCGCCGGGAGGCGGAACTCTGTGCGGCCATGGATCCCCCGGCACGAACGCGGCGTTGCGGTTGCTTAGCATCCGTCGCCGGGGAAACAAACAGCCTCTCGGCGCTTGCGGAAATCGACCGCACCACCGAAGCTTCCCTGCAAGGAGGGCCTGCCATGCCGCCACGGGTGAAGCTCACCCATCCCGACCGCGTCTACTGGCCCGCCGATCCGCAAGGAGGCGCCGGCGTGACCAAGCAGGGGCTCGCCGACTACTACGCCGCCGTCTGGCCGCGCCTCGCCCCGCACGTCACCCGCCGGCCCGTGGCGCTGCTGCGCTGCCCCGGCGGCATCACGGAAGGCTGTTTCTTCCAGAAGCACCCCTGGAAGGGCCACGGCCCGCAGATCCTGACGCCCCCCGACCCGAAGAACCGCGACGACCCACCGCTCGTCGCCGTGGACGGCCTCGACGGCCTCGCCGCGCTCGTCCAGGGCGCCGCCCTTGGAGATCCACACCTGGCAGTCCACCCTCGCCGACCTCGAACATCCCGACCAGATCGTCATGGACCTCGACCCCGGCGAGGGCGTTTCCTGGCCGGCGATGCTCGACGCCGCCCGCGAGGTGAAGGCGCGGCTCGAGGCGGCCGGCCTCGCCGCCTTCGTCAAGACCTCCGGCGGCAAGGGCCTGCACGTCCTGGCCCCCGTCCGCCCCACCCGCGCCGCCGGCTGGACCGCGGTCAAGTCCTTCACCGCGCGCATGGCCCGCGCCATGGCCGCCGACGACCCCGACCGCTACGTCGCCACCATCACCAAGGCCAGGCGGACCGGCCGCATCCTCGTCGACTACCTGCGCAACGGCCGCAACAACACCGCCGTCGTCGCCTACGGCGCCCGCGCCCGCGCCGGCGCGCCGGTCTCCATGCCGCTGGCCTGGGACGAGCTCGGCCCCGAAATCGGCCCGGCCCACTTCACCGTCGCCAACGCCCCGGCGCGAATCGCCGCCGTCGCCGACCCCTGGGCCGACTTCCGCCGCGCCGAGACGCCGTTGCCGCGGGGCAAATAGCTTCAAAATCGCCCTACCGCGATCCGATTAGTCCACTTACGTGAACTCGTTCACATTCCGCGCGCCTCGACAGGAGTATCAACTCGCCTCAAGGGGCAAGGTGATCGCAGATGCTGCGGCTTTCCCCGGCAGAGGAGAAGCCCTGATGACCTGCAGCGCATGTGCCGCCGTCACCTACCGCGCCTCGACCGGCGACCGCGACCTGGCCATGCAACTGGCCATCGACCCGGACAAGGCGACCCTCGCCGACGCCTGGGAGCGGCTCACCGCCGCCTTCGGGCCGGTCGACCCGCGCAGCATCGAGATCGAGATCCGCCCGCGCCCGCTGTTGCCCGCCCGCAAATTGCGCCGCGGCGGGAGCAGTCGGATCGTGCCGCTGCGAGGTCCGCTGCAGAGCCTCGACGCCCTCTAGAGTAACGAAATTTAACCGCCCCACGGACGGCGCATTACGCCGCCTGCCGGGGAAATTTAACCCAAGCCATTTAAGTGCCCTGTTGAGTAGCGTACCGCCCGCGGGCATGGACATCCATGTCCGCGGGTCTTTCCGTCCGCGGCACCGCCTTTGCGAGAAGGGCAGCGGCCGCCCTACCCCAGCGCCATCTCCGGCACCTCGCCCGGCACCAGCAGCTCCGTCGCCGTGGCCGCCCGCACCGCCTCCACGGTGACCCCCGGCGCAACCTCGCGCAGCACCAGCCCCTCCGGGCGTCGGCTCGATCACCGCCATGTCGGTGACGATCAGCGTGGCCGGCCGCTCCGAGGTCGGCGGCAGGGTCAGCTCCTCGCACGATCTTCGGCTCGCCCTTCTGCGCGTGGCTGCATGGCGACGATGACGCGCCGCGCGCCCGTCACCAGGTCCATCGCGCCGCCCATCCCCGGCACCAGCTTGCCGGGCACCATCCAGTTGGCCAGCCGCCCGGCGCTGTCCACCTGCAGCCCGCCCAGCACCGTCATGTCCAGATGCCCGCCGCGGATCAGCGCGAAGGACGTCGCGCTGTCGAACGCCACCGCCCCCGGCTGCGCCGAGATGAAGCCGCCGCCGGCATCGGTCAGGTGGGGGTCCTCCATCCCGTCCGGCGGCCGCGCGCCGAAGCCGATGATGCCGTTCTCGCGCTGGAAATGCACCCGCATGCCCGCGGGCACGTAGTGCGCCACCATGGTCGGCAGCCCGATGCCGAGGTTGACCAGCGTGTTGTCGCGCAGCTCCAGCGCGACGCGGCGGGCGATGATCTCCTTGCGTCCATCTCTGCCTCAGGCCGGTTGCAGCTTCGATGACGTGGTCCACGACCACGCCCGGCGTGCGGATGGCGTCCGGCGGCATCACCCCGACCGGGACGATCTCGTTCGGCTCGGCGATCACGCAGCCGCGCGGCCAGCGCCATCAGCGGATTGAAGTTCCGCGCCGTCAGCCGATAGGTGAGGTTGCCGTATGTAGTCGGCCTCCGCGCCGCGCAGCAGCGCGAAATCGGCCCGCAGCGGCAGTTCCAGCAGGTAGTCCGCGCCCGCCGAGCGATCAGCCTGCTTGCCCTCCGCCACCAGCGTGCCGACGCCGGTCGGCGTCAGGATGCCGCCGAGCCCGGCGCCGCCGGCGCGGATGCGCTCGGCCAGCGTCCCCTGCGGCACCAGCTCGCACCGCGATCTCGCCCGCGATCATCTTCGCCTGCGTCTCGGGATTGGTGCCGATATGCGCAGACGATCACCTTCGCGACGCAGCCCGCGTCGATCAGCCGGCCGATCCCCACCCCCGGCCGCGCGGTGTCGTTGGCGATGACCGTCAGCCCGCGCGCCCCGCGCGCCACCAGCGCCCCGATCACCCGGTGCGGCGTGCCCACCCCCATGAAGCCGCCGATCATCACCAAGGCGCCGTCCGGCACCAGCGCCGCCGCGGCCGCCGGCGACAGCGAGGTCCTCACGAGGCGGCCGCCGGCGCCGAGGCCGCCACCGCCTTGCGCACCTCCGGCGCCACCCGCGTGGCGAAGAGCTCGATCGCCCGCATCAGCTTGCCGTGCTCGATCACCCCGATCGCCATCTGGATCAGGAACCGGTCGAAGCCGAAGACCGCATGGTTGGCGAGGATCTTGTCCACCACCTCCGCCGGACTGCCGACGAACTGCGCCCCCCGCGGCCCGCAGGCGGCGTCGAACTGCTCGCGGCTCGTCGGCGGCCAGCCCCGCTCGCGCCCGATCCGGTTCATCACGTCGGCCTGCGCCGGGTAGAAGATGTCCCTGGCTTCCTGGCTGGTCTCGCCCACGAAGCCGTGCACGTTGATCGAGGTCCGCAGGCCTGCCGGATCGTGCTCCCGCCTGCGCCGCCGCCCGCCGGTAGAGGTCGAACAGCGGCGCGAACCGCGCCGGCTCGCCGCCGATGATCGCCAGCGCCAGCGGCAGGTTCAGCATCCCCGCCCGCACCACCGACTGCGGCGTGCCGCCGACCGCGATCCAGATCGGCAGCTTCGCCTGCACCGGGCGCGGATAGACGCCGCGCCCCTCGATCGGCCTGGTGTGCGCGCTCCCCGGCCAGTCGATCCGCTCCCCCTCGGTCAGCCGCATCAGCAGCTGCAGCTTCTCCTCGAACAGCGCGTCATAGTCGTCGAGATCGTAGCCGAACAGCGGGAAGGACTCGATGAACGACCCCCGCCCCACCATGATCTCCGCCCGCCCCGCGCTCAGGCCGTCGAGCGTGGCGAACTGCTGGAAGACCCGCACCGGGTCGTCCGAGCTCAGCACCGTCACTGCGCTGGTCAGCCGGATCGCGCTCGTCTGCACCGCCGCCCCGGCCAGCGCCACCGCCGGCGCCGACGAGGCATAGTCGGGCCGGTGGTGCTCCCCGAGCCCGAAGACCTCGAGCCCGGCCTCGTCGGCCAGCACGATCTCCTCGATCAGGTTCCGCAGCCGCTCCGACGGCCCGATCTTCCGGCCGGTGACCGGGTCGGTGCCCACGTCGGCGAACGTGTAGAGCCCCAGTTCCATCCGCCGCCCCCTGCCGTCCCGCACCCGACAGGTCACGGCAAACCGCCGCCTCAGTCAACGCCTCGGACGCGAAAACACCCATATGGATTCCATACGGATTCCATATGGATTCCATACGCGCAAAATTCAGGCATCACAGCGGCTTATGCCGCTCCAGCCCCACCCGGCCGCGATTCAAGCCTCTCCAGGCCGATTCCGCCCGGGGAGTTCCGGCAGCTCCTGGATGGATCCAGGCGCCGGGAAACCTCGACAGCAAGCCCTCGATACGGCATGAACCTGCTCCAGAGGTTGCGACCATGTCCGAGAAGCCGCCCATTCTGTTCCTGCACGGCGCCTTCGGCGGGCCAGAGATCTGGACGCGCTTCGTCGCGCCCTGGTTCGCCGCCCGCGGCCATCAGGTCTCCACGCCGCGCCTCTCGACCCCCTTGGCGGCGCGGCCGGCAAGGCTGCGCGACTACGTGGCGCGGGCGGCAGAAGCCGCCGACGCGCTCCCGGCGCCGCCGGTGGTGATCGGGCATTCGCTGGGCGGGCTGGTCGGGCAGCACCTGGCGGCGCGGCGGCGGGTGGCCGGACTGGTGCTGGCGGCCTCTCCGGGGCCGGCCGGGCTCGGGCCGTCGCTGTGGCAGCTCTCCTCGAAGGCGCCGGACGTGCTGGCCACGCTGCTCGCGGCGCAGGCCGGCGCCGGCGCGCTGATCGGGCTCGAGGCGGTGCGCCGGGCGCTTTTCACCGAGGAGACCCCGCTGGAGTGGGTTGCGGACGTGGGCTTCCGCCCCGACCCCGAGAGCCCGCTTGCCCTTATCGACGGGCTCACCTGGGACCTGCCGCCCTGGATCCTGGTGCGGCGGGCGCCGGTGCTGGCACTGCTCGGCGACACCGATGCCTTCGTGCCGATCACCGACCTCTGGGCCAGCGCGCTGACCTATGGCGCGGAGACCGAGCTTCTTCGGGGGCGCGGCCACGGGCTGCCGATCGACCCGCACTGGAAGAGTCTGGCCTGGCGCATCAACGCCTGGCTGGACGAGCGGCGGATAGGCGCCACAGTCTCTCGCCGCGTTGCCGCATTTGGTTGAGGGCTATCGCCTTTCGACCTGAAATCCTGTAGAGATCAGCGCTTGAAAGCAGGGATGGTCGCCGGGGGAATGCACGGACTGGACGTGACGCTGGGCTGGAGCGACGTCGGCGTGGCTGCCGCGATGGCAGCGGCGCTCAGTTTTTGCATCTGCGTGGCGCTGGTCGCCACCCGCCGCTGGCACGGCCGCTTCACCAACGACGCCATCGGCGGGGTGCAGAAGTTCCATGCCGTGCCGACGCCACGGATCGGCGGGGTGGCGCTGGCGCTTGGCTACGTACTGGTCGTGCCGGCACTGCCCGAGGGCCTGCGCGCGCCCTGGCTGCTGATCGGCCTCGCCGGCTCGCTGCCGCTGCTCGCGGGCCTCGGGGAGGATCTCGACCGGCCGCGTCGGCGTGCGCTACCGGCTCCTTGCGACCATGGGCGGCGGGGTGATCTTCGCCATCCTTACCGGCTATACGATGCACAGGGTGAACCTGCCCGGGGTGGACTGGCTGCTGTCGTTCTATCTCTGCGCGGTGCTCTTCACTGGCTTCGCCATGGGCGGGGTCGCCAATGCGGTCAACATCATCGACGGGTTCAACGGCCTGGCTTCCGGCTCGCTGCTGATCATGCTCGCGGCCTTCGCCTGGGTGGCGCACCGGCTGGGCGACGACCTCGTCTTTGCCCTGGCGGTGCTCTACGGGGCGCTGATCTTCGGCTTTTTCCTGGTCAACTTCCCGTTCGGCAAGATCTTCCTCGGGGATGGCGGCGCCTATTTCGCAGGTTTCCTCCTGGCCGGGCTGGGCGTGCTCCTGCCCATGCGAAACCCGGAGACCTCGGCCTGGACCGCCATCCTGATCTGCGCCTATCCGGTGATCGAGACGCTGGCATCCATGCGCCGCAAGGCGCGGCGCGAGGGTCACAGCGTCGGGCAGCCGGACCGTGTCCACTGGCACATGCTTGCCCATCGCCGCTACGCCCGGCGCCTGGTGCCGGCGCCGGGGCCGGTCTACCTGCGCAATCCGGCGACCAGCGTTGTGACCTGGCCAATGCCGCTCCTGACCGGCATCTTCGCCGCGATCGCCTACGACAGCGTCCTCGGGAGCGCCTTCTTCTTCTTCGTGACGGTGTTCATCTACAGCCAGCTCTACAGGGTGATGTCGCTCAACGCACCGAACCTGCCGCTGGGGCTGGCCCGGCTGCTCTGAGGTGCCCCGCGGTGAGCAGAGCGAGGGGCGGCGCGGGATCAGCTGCGGGTGAGATGGCGTAGAGCCAGCGGGTGATTTCGCTCTTGAGGCGCGATGGTCCCCGTCGCGTCGATCTGGGCTCAACATCCGCGAGGAACTGCAGCGCCGGCTTGACGTTGAGGCTGTGGCCGCGGACCTCGCGCGATCAACAGGCGTTAGCGCCGGAAGCCGCTCAGCCCGAACTGGGCTGTTGTACGCTGATGGCGATTCGGGATAGTGACCCGATCGGGCAGGTGAACGAAGAATGATCGAAAGCTCTGCCCCGGCGCTGCATGTCGGGGTCATCATGGATGGAAACGGCCGCTGGGCCGAAGCGCGCGGCCTTGGCCGTGTTTCCGGCCATGCACGGGGCGCCCGCCGGGTGACCGAAATCGTCGAGGCGTGCCCCGACCTCGGGGTAACGCACCTTACCCTCTACGCTTTCTCCACGGAGAACTGGCAGCGGCCGATGGCCGAGGTCGAGGCGCTGATGCGGATCTTCAGCCAGTACATCCTGCGCAAGATGGACGGCCTCCGCCGCAAGGACGTGCGTGTGCGCTTCATCGGCATGCGGCACCGGGTGCCGCCGCGGCTGCGCGCGCTGATGGCGGCGCTCGAGGAGCGGACGCGCGGCTGCCGCGGGCTGAACCTTTCGATCGCGATCGACTACGGCGGGCGCGACGAATTGACGCGGGCGGTGCGCGCGCTCTCCTGCGAGGTGGAAGCGGGGCGCCTGTCGCCGGCGACGATCTCGGATGTGACGATCGCCGAGGCGCTCGACACCCGCGAGCTGCCGGATCCGGATCTCATCATCCGCACGTCGGGAGAACTGCGCATCTCGAACTTCCTGCTCTGGCAGGGCGCCTACGCCGAGTACGATTTTCCCCAGACCGCCTGGCCCGACTTCAGCGCCGAGCATTTCGCGGCGGCGGTAGACGGATTCCGGCTGCGCCGCCGCCGGTTCGGCGCTCTCCCCGCGCTGAAAGCGCTGGATTCGCGCCGGGCCTGAGCCAGCGCGCGCCGCATGCGAAAGCCGGGGCGGGTGCCGCCGCCGATCGCCAAGGAGGTGCTGCCATGACCCCCGAAGCCGCTCGCGCCAGGCTCGCCGCCTTCGCCTGGGAAGATCCGTTCCTGCTCGACGAGCAACTCAGCGAAGAAGAGCGGATGATCCGCGACAGCGCCCGCGACTATTCCCAGGACCGACTGGCTTCACGCGTGCTCGACGCCAATCGGCATGAGACCTTCGACCGCGCGATCATGGCCGAGATGGGGGCGCTCGGCCTTCTCGGGCCGACCATCCCCGAGGAATTCGGCGGAGCCGGGGTCAGCTACGTCAGCTATGGCCTTATCGCGCGCGAGGTCGAGCGGGTGGACTCAGGCTACCGCTCGGCGATGAGCGTGCAGTCGAGCCTGGTGATGCACCCGATCTTCGCCTACGGCACCGACGCGCAGCGCACGAAATACCTGCCGAAGCTCGCCAGCGGCGAATGGATCGGCTGCTTCGGCCTGACCGAGCCCGACGCCGGCTCCGACCCCGGCTCGATGATCACCCGCGCCAGGAAGGTCGACGGCGGCCATGCGCTCACCGGCGCCAAGACCTGGATCACCAACGCGCCGATCGCCGACGTCTTCGTCGTCTGGGCCAAGTCGGACGCCCACGACGGCAAGATCAGGGGCTTCGTGCTCGAAAAGGGCATGAAGGGCCTCGCCGCCCCGAAGATCGAGGGCAAGTTCAGCCTGCGCGCGTCGGTGACCGGCATGATCCAGATGGACGAGGTCTTCGTGCCCGACGAGAACCTCCTGCCGCACGTAGAGGGCCTCGCCGGGCCGTTCGGCTGCCTCAACCGGGCGCGCTACGGCATCGCCTGGGGCGCGATGGGGGCGGCGGAGTTCTGCTGGCACGCCGCGCGGACCTACACGCTCGAGCGCCGGCAGTTCGGCCGCCCGCTGGCGCAGACCCAGCTGATCCAGAAGAAGCTCGCCGACATGCAGACCGAGATCGCGCTCGGGCTGCAGGGCGCGCTCCGCCTCGGCCGCCTCTTCGACGAGGGCCGGGCGCCGGCCGAGCTCATCAGCCTGATGAAGCGCAACAACTGCGGCAAGGCGCTGGCCATCGCCCGCGAAGCGCGCGACATGCACGGCGGCAACGGCATCTCCGACGAGTACGGCGTGATCCGCCACGTGATGAACCTCGAAGCCGTCAACACCTACGAGGGCACCCACGACGTCCACGCCCTGATCCTGGGGCGGGCGCAGACGGGGCTGCAGGCGTTCTTCTGAGGGTTCGGCGGGGTGTGCAACGGGCGTGTTACACGCGTGCAATTCCGGTTATGTAGCTGGAATTAAAGGCACTTTCGATAATTTTGAATGAAGGCGCGGCCGCGGCGGTTTGTGAGCCGGCGGGCACCGCGAAGGCGACCGAACCGCGCGGACATCGAGCCCTCGTTTGGCCGAGCGCCTCCGCCGGCCGAGCAGGCATCCTCCGCACCCGAGTTGTGCAGCCCTGACGCAAAAAGTCGCTCTGACTTGAGCCAGATCCCTCGTCAGGACTCGATACTCGAGTTGGCATGAGGTTGCCGAGGTTGGTGCAACCCGCGGCTTCGCCTCGGTCGCAGGCCATCCTGAAAAGCCGAAACCCGCCGACCGATCAGCGACGACACCAATTCCTCGCGTAGAGAGCGAGCCAAGGTTGAAGCAACTCTGGAGTTGCCGCTATGGCAACTCTGCTGGTACAGAAGTATAACCTCACCATAGTCATTATTTCCGACTAGTCCCGCCTCCTCCTCAATAGCTGAATTCTCTGCACCTGATCTAAGAGTATGTCGGCCACCCAAGTATCCTGACGACATCAAGACAAACACGCCCCTTAAACCACGGGCAAAGAGCTCGATCAAAACCGGTCAATCCATCGGCACCCTTGCGAATGGAACTGCCGCCGACATTGAGCCGAGAAAGACGACCGCACCCGATGCAATCCCGAGGATGCGGATGGGCTGCTTCTCGACATCGAGGAGCGGGCGAGGCGCAAGCGAACGAAGACGCGCACGAGCCAGGTGGAGAGGATGTAGGCCCAGGTCCAGACGCTGGTCAGGAACGTCGAGTAGAACAGCACCGAGAAGATCGAGAAGAGGCCGAGGATCTCGGCGAAGCTCTCGGCCTCGCCGGCGTAGAGCGGGCTGCGCAGATAGGCGAGATGGCGAGCCAGATGATCGCCGCGGAGAGTGCGAGGTCGAGCAGAAGGACGGCGGCCTGCGCGGGCCACGAGCGCAGGCGGTCGATGTGGCCGAGCAGCAAGCGGGTTTCGAGCAGCGAGAGGTAGTCGGCCAGCGACGTTGACCGCGAGGGCGAGAACCAGGACGCCGCCGAGCGAGAGGTCGGACCGGATGCGCAGGCCGAGCGCGCCGAGATTGCCCATCAGCAGCCAGATCAGCGCCACGGCGATCAGCGAGGCGATGGCCGAGCGCAGGAAGCAGCGCAGCGACAGATGGCGCGCGCCGAAGACGGCATCGAAGAGCGACGTGAAGCTCTTCGACCAGTTCTCCTCGGTCTGCGCGCCCATCAGCCAGAGCGCGATCTCGTCCTTGCGCTCCTGGTTGAGCAGGCCACCTGCCAAGAGCGTCAGGGCGAGCATCGAGCCGGCCAGCCCCGCCGCCCAGCCCCAGTTGGTCTGGAGAAACGCCTGCAGGGACGGGAAGTCGACGCTAGCCATATGGCCCGGACCTGCAGCGATCCGGCACCGAACGGGAGCAACTTTGAAAGCGTCGGGAAAACATTGAAATCGGCAACCCTCGGCCCGCGATATGGGCTACAACCATACCGGATGGTCGCTGCGGTCGGAAGCCCGGAGGCCCGGCCCGGCCTAGGCTCAAGTCAAAAACACCCATATGGATTCCATACGGATTCCATACGCTTTCTGGGTGCGATTTTCCGAACCCTTTCAGCCGGATACACCGGTTCCGGACAACAGCGGCCGGATCAGCGCCATGGGATGCCCCCGCAGCGTCAACCGCAGCGCCACATAGTCGGCGACGATCTCCTCTCCCAGCGTCATCGGCGGCAGCGTGACCGGCCCTTCGTCGCCCTCCCCCTCGATCCCGGCGAACAGCGGCAGCGGCGTCTGCCCGCCGATCGCGCGCACCTGCCACAGAGCCTCGCGCCGCGTCAGTCCCAGGCTCGCGAAGGCGTCGGCGTCGGCCAGCAGCGCCAGCGCCCGCGGCGGGGTCCCCGCCCGCCGCCACACCGCACCCACGTCGCGGTAGCCGTTCCCGCGCGCCGCCGCGATCCAGTCCGCGTCGTCCTCGCGCATGCCCTTGATCTGGCGAAAGCCCAGGCGCAGCGCCAGGTTGCCCTGCCCGTCGGGCTCCAGCCCGTTGTCCCAGGCGCTGGCCTCGATGCAGACCGGGCGCACCTCCACCCCATGCGCGCGCGCGTCGCGGACGATCTGCGCCGGGGCGTAGAAGCCCATGGGCTGGGAATTGAGCAGCGCGCAGGCGAACACCGCCGGATGGTGGCACTTCAGCCAGGCCGAGGCGTAGACCAGGAAGGCGAAGCTTGCCGCATGGCTCTCGGGAAAGCCGTACTCGCCGAACCCCTCGATCTGGCTGAAGCAGCGCTGGGCGAACTCCGCCGGATAGCCGTTCCGCGCCATGCCTTCCAGGAACCGCTCGCGGAAGGTGTGGATGGTGCCGGTCTTCTTGAAGGTGGCCAGCGCCCGGCGCAGCCGGTCCGCCTCCTCGGGCGAGAATCCCGCGCCGATGATGGCGATCTGCATCGCCTGCTCCTGGAACAGCGGCACCCCAAGCGTCTTTTCCAGCACCTTGCCCAGCGCGTCGGAGGGGAACTCCACCTTCTCCTCCCCGCGCCTTCGCCGCAGGTAGGGATGCACCATGTCGCCCTGGATCGGCCCGGGGCGCACGATCGCCACCTCGATAACGAGGTCGTAGAACTTTCGTGGCCGAAGCCGGGGCAGGAAATTCATCTGCGCACGGCTCTCCACCTGAAAGACCCCGAGCGAGTTGGCACGGCAGAGCATGTCGTAGACCACCGGATCCTCGGGCGGGAGCGTGGCGAGCGTGTAGCGGGTGCCGTGGTGCTGGGCGATGATGTCGAAGGCCTTGCGAATGCAGGTGAGCATGCCCAAGGCGAGCACGTCGACCTTGAGGATGCCCAGGCTGTCGATGTCGTCCTTGTCCCAGCAGATGACGGTGCGGTCCTCCATGGCCGCGTTCTCCACCGGCACCAGCTCGTCGAGCCGGCCCTCGGTGATGACGAAGCCGCCCACGTGCTGGCTGAGATGGCGCGGAAAGCCGATGATCTCCTCGACCAGGTTCATGGTCAGCGCCAGCCGCCGGTCGGTCGGATCGAGCCCGATCTCGCGGATGCGCTCCTCGGGAATCCCGCCGCTCGACCAGCCCCAGATCTGGCTGGAGAGCGCCGCGACAGTGTCGCGCGACAGCCCCATGGCGGCGCCCACCTCGCGCACCGCCCGCTTGCCGCGGTAGTGGATCACGGTGGCGCAGATCCCGGCCCGCTGCCGCCCGAAGCGGTTGTAGATGTACTGGATCACCTCCTCGCGCCGCTCGTGCTCGAAATCGACGTCGATGTCGGGCGGCTCGTCGCGGGCCTCCGAGACGAAGCGCTCGAAGACCATGGTGCCGATCTCCGGGCTGACCGAGGTGACGCCCAGCGCGTAGCAGACCACCGAGTTGGCCGCCGAGCCGCGGCCCTGGCAGAGGATGCCCTGCGAGCGGGCGTAGTCCACCACGTCGCTGACGGTCAGGAAATAGGGCGCATAGGCGAGCCTCCCGATCAGGGCGAGCTCGTGCGCGGCCTGCTTTCTGGCCGTTTCCGGGACGCCGTGGGGATAGCGCCAGGCCAACCCCCTGGCGGTCAGGCGTTCGAGCCGCGCCTGCGGGTCCTCGCCGTCCCAGATCTCGCGGGGATACTCGTAGCGGAGGGTGTCGAGGGCGAAGCTGCACGCCTCGGCGATCTCGCCGGCGCGGTGGACCGCTGCCTCATGCCCGGCGAAGAGGCGCAGCATCTCCGCCTCCGGGCGCAGGCGGCGCTCGGCGTTGGCCTGCGCCGCCCGGCCGAGCGTGTCGATCCGCCGCCCCTCGCGGATGCAGGTGAGCACGTCCACCAGCCGCCGGCGGGAGCCGTGGTGCATGATCGGCTCGGCCGAGGCGACGAGACGCAGGCCGAGATCGCCTGCGAGCCGCGCTGCCCGGTCGAGCCGGCCGCGGTCCTGGCCGTCATAGCGGGGGCTGGCCACCAGGTGCGCCGCGGGATGCCGGCGGGCAATTTCGTGCGCCCGGGGAAGCCAGGCGCCGAGCTGACGCCGAGGAAGGTGCAGGAGGAGGTGCATCTCGCCGAGATCATCGAGATCCTCCACATGCAGCAGGCAGGACCCCTTCTTCGCCCGGAGCGCCCCGCGGGACAGCACGCGGCAGAGGCGCCCCCAGCCGGCGCGGTCGCGGGGGAGCGCGGTGAGCTCCGGCCCCTCGGCCAGGCAGAGCCGGGCGGCAGGGACGAGGCGCGGCACAGCGTCGCAGGTACGGGCCGCCTCGCGCAGCTCCTGGTGGGCCCGCACCAGGCCGGCCACGGAGTTGCGGTCGGCGATGGCGAAGGCCGGCAGGCCGAGTTCGATCGCCCGGAGCGCGTATTCCTGCGGATGGCTGCCCCCGGTCAGGAAAGTGAAGTTCGAGGTGATGCAGAGCTCGGCGAAGGCCATGGCATGGCAAGCTCTAGGCGGGGTGCGAACCGGTGTGCATCGCCAGGGGAAGCCCCAGCAATGCGTTGGTAACTCCGCCGCCGCTGAACCAGGTGCCAATCAAATCCACCTGAACCCGGAACCTTCCAACGTCTGCCGCGATAGCCCTGCGAGGGTTTCGAATCCCGGTCCGCATGCTATGATCGGGAAAAACCGAAGGAGGAAATCGATGAGCATCGTCCAGATCGACGACTATGCCCGCCAGCTCTACTCGGCGCATGGCGACCGGGCGGAATACGAGGCGGCCCAGAAGGCGAAGGATTCCGCCGCCAAGGGCGACACCCAGACCGCCGAGCAGTGGCGGCAGGTGCGCGAGGCGATCCGGGTGCTGCGCGGCCCGAACGTCAGCTGACCTTCCCGCCACCGGCGACAGCCTTCGAGCCCCGGTTTTCCGGGGCTCTTTTTTTCGCGGCGCCGAACGCAGGCCGTGTCGTATTCCGGTCGACATCACGCAAAGATCCCCTGCGCGAACCACCCGCCCGGCAGCTCGCCGCCCTGCGCCGCGAAGAGCCAGAGCCGCTCCCCCTCCTGGGTCTCGACCCGCCAGTAGTCGCGCGCGCCCGTCCGCCAGGCGGGGTCGTCCAGCCACCATTCCGGGGCGATCCGCTCGGGCCCGAAGCTGGCAGCGCACCGCCGCCGTCGCCGCCGCCAGACGAAGGCGGCCGGCGGCATGCCCGCATCCTCCGGCACGACCGGCTCCGGCGGAAAGAGTAGGATCGGCCGGGGCGCCGGCGGCCGCGGCCAATGGGTGGCAGCGGCGCTGAAGGCCGCCGCCATCTCGGTGGCGCTCTTCTCCGGAATGTGGCTATCGGCCGGATGCAGACGGATCACCGCCTCGATGCCGAGCCGCGCCCCGAGCCGGCCTATGAGATCGGCGAAGCCCTCGGCCTCGCTCTGCTTCCTGGCCGCGAGAGGCTCCACCTCCATCGCCTCGATCCGCATCCGCTCGATCCCGAAGCCGGCGTCGATCTCGCCGAGCCGAAGCGCCAGCAGCGGGCGGATCGCCTCCGGCCGGTCGGCGAGACGGGCCAGCCCAACTTCCCGCCGCTCGGGCCGGCCGTCGGTGCGGGCCAGGGTCAGCCGCACCCGCCGCGCGCCGCAGCCTGAGGCCTCGAGCCGGGCGCAGAGCGGCGGCAGCAGCCGGTCGATCCCGGCCAGCACGTCCGTCTCGGTCCCGATGGGCTCGGGAAAGGTCAGCCGCACCGCGAAGACCGGCGGGGGACGGTCCGCCGCCACCGGCTCGGCGACCCGCCCGAGCGCCTGGTCGAGCCGGGTGAGCACCCCCGGCCCGGTCCGGCGGGCGAGCTGGGCGCGCGGAACGGCGACGAGATCGACGATCCGCCGCAGCCCCAGCGCCTGCAGCGTCTCGACCTCGGCCCGCTCCAGCCGCAGCGCCGCCACCGGCAGCGGCCCCAGGCGCGCGAGTGTCCCGCCCGGCGGCACCACCCGGCCACCGGCAGCCGCCGGGGCCAGCGCCCGCGCCTGCTTGGTCCAGCGACGCTTGCCGGCACGAGATCGGGTCGCGCGCGCCTCCTGGTCGATGGTGTCGCCGGCATGCTCCGGCCAGCTCCGCGCCCCGGCATAGCGGGCCACCGCCCAGGCGGCGCCCAGGGTGTCGGCGAGCCCTAGCCCGAGGCTGAGGCCGAAATCCGCCGCCTCGGCCTCGATCCGCGCGGCCATGCCCTCCTCGCCGCCGAAGAGATGCGCGCAGCCGGTGACATCGAGCGCCAGCCCCTCGCGCCCCTCCTCAGCCACCCAGGGGGAGAACTCTCCCGCCCAGCGCCGGAGCGCGGCCAGAAAGGCCGCCTCCCTCGAGGGGTCTTCCGGACGGGTGACGAGCGCGGGACAGATCGCCCGCCCGTCGCCGAGCGCCATGCCGCGCCGCAGCCCCGCCACCTCGGCCGTCCGGTCGAGGCTCGCCAGCACCAGCGCCCCCCGCGCCTCCGCCACCACGGCAAGGGGCTGGCCGGCAAGCCCCGCCTCGGTGCGCAGCACCCGCTCGGCAGCGAGCCGGGGGAACCAGAGGGAAAGGATGCGGCGGGACGACATGGGCGACTCGGTAGGCTATGTTCCCGTTATGTTCACATCCCCTGCCCTAGGAGTCGAGTCCCGACTGGATCCGGATCGCCATCCGGGGTAGTCGGGCGCCATCTTCTCCTTCCGGTTCCCGCCATGTCCTCCCAGCGCGGCCTGCTCTTCCCGCTTCAGATGGTCTTCGCGTTGAACGCGGTGGGCCTTTCAGTGTGGTTTCCGCGCATTCCCGACGTGAAGGAGGCGCTGGGGCTCGACGTGCTGACGCTGGCCTTCTGCCTGTTCGGGATGCCGGCGGGAACGATGCTGGGGTTTCTCATCGTCGGGCGAATCATCCGGCGGCTGGGGCTGAGAACCACGGTCGTGGTGGGGGGCGCGGGGTTTCTTCTCAGCTTCATCGGCCCGGGGCTGGCGCCGAACGCGGTGGTGCTTGGGCTGACGCTGTTCTTCTGCGGACTGACCATCGCCACCATCGAGGTTTCGATGAACGCCAAGGCAAGCCAGACCGAGCGGGTGCTGGGACGGCGGATCATGACCCGGTGCCACGCCTTCTGGAGCTTCGGGACGGTGGCGGGGGCGCTGATCGGCGGGGCCTTCGCCCAGCGGGAGATCGGGTTCCTGACGCAGCAGGTCCTGCTGCAGCCGCTCTTCGCGGCGGCGACGGTCTTCTTCGGGCTGCGACTACTAGCCGACGATCCGCAACCGGCAGCGGAACCCGAGGGTCGGGGCTTCGCGCTCCCGCCCGTGGCGCTGCTTCTCGTCTGCCTCGTGCCGATCGGGGCGCTCCTGATCGAGGGAGCGATGATGGAATGGTCGGCGCTGCTGATGCGCGAGTGGAAGGGGGCCGGCCCCTTCGTGACCGCGCTGACCTTCTCGGTCTTCGCGCTGGCGATGGCGGTGGCGCGCCTGACCGGAGATCGGCTGGCGGAACAGCTCGGGCCGCGTGCGGTGATCCTGTGCTCGGGGGTGACCATGGCGGTGGGGATCGCGGCCTTCGGACTTGCCCCGGGCCTCTGGCTGTCGCTGCCGGCGGCGCTGCTCGTCGGGGCGGGCTGCGGCAACATCTATCCGCTGACGATGTCAATGGTCGGGCAGCTGCCGGGGCCGCGGCCGGAACGGAACGTGGCGACGCTGGCGCTGATCGCCTTCACCGCCTTCCTGATCGGGCCGCCGCTCATCGGCACCCTGGCGCACCTGGTCGGGCTGCCCACGGCTATGGCGCTGCTGGCGCCGCTCGGGCTGGCGACGCTGGCGCTGGTGCCGCGGCCGCTCCGTCAGCCGCAGTAGACGCGGGTGATGGTGTCGCCCTTGTCCACGGAGACGTTCATCCGGTCCTCGCGGTAGTCCATCGTCGCGGGCGTGGTCGGGAAGAGCACGCGAGAGCCCTCCGGCAGGTCCACGTCGTTCAGCACGTCCACGCGCTTGCCGACCCAATCCTGATGGGCGTCGGCCGGGCAGGTCCCGGTGCCGCCCGCCGCTTCGCCCGTACCCCCGTGCTGCATCTCGGCACAGGCGCCGAGCGCGAGGACGAAAAGGATGCCGAGGCTCTGGATCGGTGCGGGCATGGGCGGGTCTCCCGGGGTTGAAAACGGCGGTCAGGCAAGCATGCCGACGCCGGCTTGGCAAGTGCCCAAAACCGGGGTGTCACGCGTGAACTATCCTCAAGCCGTTGATTCCAAAGGCTGTCGTTCGTAAATGCTTCCTTACCGGCCCGCAGGCGGCTCGCTCAGCCCCGGTTCATACGGTTTCCGATGAGCTCGTCGACGACCGTGGGGTCGGCCAAGGTGGAGGTGTCGCCGAGGGTCCCGTAGTCGTTCTCGGCGATCTTGCGCAGCACGCGGCGCATGATCTTGCCGGAGCGGGTCTTGGGCAGGCCGGGCGCCCACTGGATGAGATCGGGGCTGGCGATCGGGCCGATCTCGTGCCGGACCCAGGCGACGAGCTCCTTCTTCAACGCGTCGGAGGGTTCCTCGCCCTGCATCAGAGTCACGTAGGCGTAGATGCCCTGGCCCTTGATCGGGTGCGGGTAGCCGACCACCGCGGCCTCGGCGACCTTCTCGTGCGCGACCAGCGCGCTCTCCACCTCGGCGGTGCCCATGCGGTGCCCGGAGACGTTGATCACGTCGTCGACCCGCCCGGTTACCCAGTAGTAGCCATCGGCGTCGCGGCGGCAGCCGTCGCCGGTGAAGTAGCTGCCCTTGTACTGGCTGAAGTAGGTCTCGACGAACCGCTCGTGGTCGCCCCAGAGCGTGCGCATCTGCCCCGGCCAGCTGTCGCGGAGCGCCAGCACGCCCTCGGCCTCGGTGGTGGTGATCTCAACGCCGCTTGCCGGGTCGAGCACCGCCGGCTGCACCCCGAAGAAGGGCTTCGTCGCCGAGCCGGGCTTGGTGGCGATGGCGCCGGGAAGCGGCGTGATCAGAATACCGCCGGTCTCGGTCTGCCACCAGGTGTCGACGATCGGGCAGCGGCCGTGCCCGACCACCTCGTCGTACCAGTTCCAGGCCTCGGGGTTGATCGGCTCGCCCACTGAGCCGAGGATTCTGAGGCTCGAGAGGTCATGGGCGTCGACCCATTCGCGCCCCTGGCCCATGAGCGCGCGGATGGCGGTGGGGGCGGTGTAGAAGATGTTGACCTTGTGCTTCTCGCAGACCGCCCAGAAGCGCCCGGCGTCGGGCGAGGTGGGAACCCCTTCGAACATCAGCGTGGTGGCGCCGTTGGCCAGCGGCCCGTAGACGATGTAGCTGTGGCCGGTCACCCAGCCGACATCGGCGGTGCACCAGTAGACGTCGCGCTCGTGGTAGTCGAAGACCAACTCGTGGGTCATCGCGGCATAGACGAGATAGCCGCCCGTCGTGTGCACCACCCCCTTGGGCTTTCCGGTCGAGCCCGAGGTGTAGAGGATGAAGAGCGGGTCCTCGGCGCCCACCGCCACCGGGTCGCAGTGCGGGTCCACGACGGCCATCGCCTCGTGCAGCCAGATGTCGCGGCCGGCCTCCCAGGCGACCTCGCCGCCGGTGCGGCGGACCACCAGGCACTTCACCTGGTGCGGGCAGTGCAGCAGCGCCTTGTTGACGTTGGTCTTGAGTGCGGTCAGCCGGCCACCGCGCGGCGCCTCGTCGGCGGTGATCACCAGCCGGGCGTCGCAGTCGTTGATGCGGTTGGCCAGCGCGTCGGGTGAGAAGCCGGCGAAGACCACCGAGTGGATGGCGCCGATGCGGGCGCAGGCGAGCATGGCGAAGGCAGCCTCGGGGATCATCGGCAGGTAGAGCACCACCCTGTCGCCCTTCTTCACGCCGAGCGAGAGCAGGACGTTGGCGAACTTCGAGACCTCGGCATGCAGCTCGCGGTAGCTGATGTGGCGCGAGACCTCGGGGTCGTCGCTTTCCCAGATGATCGCGGTCTGCTCGCCCCGCCGGGCGAGGTGGCGGTCGATGCAGTTGGCCGAGACGTTGAGCTGGCCGTCCTCGAACCACTTGATCGACACGTCGTGGAAATCGAACGAGGTGTTCTTCACCCTGGTGTAGGGCTTCATCCAGTCCACCCGCCTGCCATGCTCGCCCCAGAAGGCATCCGGATCCGCCACCGACGCCGCGTACATCGCCGCGTACCGGTCGGGATTGATGTGCGCGCGGGCGACGATCTCGGCCGGGGGCTGGTGGAGCGTGGTCTGCATGGCGGTTCCCCTTGATGTCGCGTCGGCTCTGCGGCCGGCTGGCTTGCCCGAGTCTTAGATCATCGGGGGGCAGCTTGTAAAACGCCCGCTCCGGGCGCCGCCGCTCACTCGAGCTGCGCCGCGCCCGACCGAGCCTTGCCGGCCTGGCGGGTGAAGACATCGCGGCGGGCGGCTTCGATCGCCTCGATGATTGCCGGGGCGATCAGGCTCGATCCGAAGTTGTTGAGATGATCGTCGTCGAAGTAGAGCGGCCGGTCGCCGACACTGTTGAGGCAGCGGCCGGGGAGCGTGGTGTTGCAGAGCACGTCGGCGGGGCGGACGCGGTAGAGCCGCGGGTGGTCGATGGCATCGAAGGCGGCGAGGATCGGGGCCTGGCGGCGGAGGTAGGCGGCGTAGTCGGTGCTGAGGGTGACAGGTGTGTCGGAACGCTCGCGGCGGCGGGCGAGTTCTTCGGGGACGTTCCAGCCGGCCTCGGGGATCGGGTAGACCAGGACCACCGAGAGGCCGGAATCGAGCAGGTCGCGGACCGCGCCGACATAGCGGGCGATGACCAGCGACTGGCGGTCCGCATCGTCCCGCGGGGTGGCGTCGATGGGGGTGAGGAAGTCGCCGGGCTTGCCCTCGACGCCGCCCTCGCCGTTGTAGAAGGCCTCGGTCGCGACGCCGAAGCTCCAGCGGGCGGCGAGCACGACCACGCCGAAGCCGCCGCGCCGGGCGTAGTCCTCGACCCCGCGGACGAATTCGTCGCACAGCGGTGAGGCGGCCGGACCGGTGCGAGTGAGGCCAGGTACCGGCGGACAGGAGCTGCGGGTGACGGTGTAGAAGCGAAAGCCCGCCTTCTCGGCGGCCGGGATGAGGCCGCCCTGGATGGCGTCGCCATGGCTGTCGCCCCAGAAGGCCACGGCGGGGCTGGTGCCTTCGAACAGGCAGCCAGGGACGGGATGGCTGGGGTTCGGCTTGTCGAGGTCGGTCTTGCAGGTGCCGCGCCAGGGGTTGGTGTCGGTCACCGAGGCCATGATCGCGCGGACGGCGGGGGACTTGCGGGCCTCGACGCCGTTGGTGGCGATGCCGGCGGCGCCGATGGCGACCAGTGCTGCGATGGCGGTGGCGGCGGCGAGGAGCGCCGGGCGCGGGGAGCCGCTCCCCACCCGGCGGAACGGGGTCTCGACGTAGCGCCAGGTCGGCCAGGCGAGGAGCAGCGCGGCGGCGCCCAGGGCAAGTGCGGTCGTGACCTCGAGCGGGCCGAAGCGGATGCGGGCGAAGGCGAGGAGCGGCTGGTGCCAGAGATAGGCGCTGTAGCTGATCAGGCCGATGCCGACCGGCACCGGGCTGGCGAGAAGCCGGTAGGCCGCGCTTGCCGGAGCGGTGAAGGCGATCACGAGGACGGTGCCGGCGCAGGTGAGGACGAGCGGGAGCACGCCCGGCAGCAGGCCGAGCGGGACGCCGGCCATGGCGAGGACGACGAGGGCGAGGCCGGCGCCGGCCAGCGGGCCGGAGGCGGCGCGCGGGGGGCGGAGCGCGAGGAGGCCGCCGGCGAGGAGCTCCCAGGCGCGGAACGGGAGGAGGAAGAAGCCGGCGGACGGCGCGTGGCGGGTCGCCCAGGCGGCGAGCGCCAGGCTGAGGGCGAGGAGGGCGGTGAGGGAGACGAGGAGGGCGCGGCGGCGCAGGCGCCAGAGCGCGTAGAGCAGGAGCGGAAAGAGCAGGTAGAACTGTTCCTCGATGCCGAGCGTCCAGGTGTGCAGGAGCGGCAGGCGCTCGGCGTCGGGGCCGAAATAGTCGAGCTGCTGCCAGAAGAGGACGTTGGAGACCGAGAGCGCAGTCGCCACGACGCTTCGGGCGAAGTTCTCGAGCTCGTTGGGGGAGAGCCAGGCGAGGGCGACCGGGACGCAGGCGAGGAGGACTGCGGCGAGGGCCGGGAGGATGCGGCGGGCGCGGCGCTCGTAGAAGCGGGCGAGGGAGAAGTGGCCCTGCGCCAGGTCGCGGGCGAGGATGCCGGTGATCAGGTAGCCGGAAATGACGAAGAAGATGTCGACGCCGAGATAGCCGCCGGCGAAGGCGGGGAGGCCGGCGTGGAAGAGGATGACCGGCAGCACCGCGATCGCGCGGAGGCCGTCGATCTCGCGGCGGTGGGTTCGGCTGCTCACGCCGAAAACAATGGGCGGCGTCGCGGCGGGTTGCAAGAAAGCCCGTCCGTTAACACTTCGGCAGCGCGCGCCCGGCACGCGCATGCAATGTGCATGCGATGTACCTGAGTTGTACGTCGAAGAAATCGCCGTTAACCCTTGCGAAGCCCGCACATATGAAGCTACGGATCAGCGGGACCGCGCGTTCAGAAATCGACGGTCACCGCCTTGCCCGCGGCCTTCGCCAGCTCGACCACCTTCGCGGCGACGGCGAGGTCCTGCAGGCCGACGCCAGTGCCGTCGAAGAGGGTGATCTCGTCGGCCGAGCGGCGGCCGGGATGGGTGCCGTTGATGACCTCGCCGATCGGGGTGATGGCAGAGGCGGCGATCAGCCCGGCAGCCACGGCGTGCTGGGCCTCGCCGATGCTGGTGGACTGGGCGACCTCGTCGGTGAAGACGGAGGCGGCGGCGACGAGCTCGGCCTCGACCTCTTGCTTGCCCTTGGTGTCGGTGCCCATGCAGGCGAGGTGGGTACCGGGCTTCACCTGGGCGTGCTTCAGGATCGGCGCGAAGCTCGAGGTGATGGTGATGATGACGTCCGCCTCGGCGCCGAGGCGGTCGAGGTTCACGGGCTCGAAGGGAAGGCCGGCCTCGGCGGCAGTCTCGGCGAGGCGGGAGAGCATCTCGGGGTGGAGGTTCCAGCCGATGACCTTCTCGAAGGCGCGCTGGCGCAGTGCGGCGCGCATCTGGAACGCGGACTGGTGGCCGGCGCCGACCATGCCGAGGACGCGGGCGTCCTTGCGGGCGAGGTGCTTGATCGAGACGGAAGCGGAGGCGGCGGTGCGGGCGGCCGTGAGGTAGTTGCCTCCGACGATGGCGGTCGCCTTGCCGGTGTCGGGGTCGAAGAGAAAGACCGTTGACTGGTGGTTGCCGCCAAGTCCGCGCTCGAGGTTGTGCGGCCAGTAGCCACCGGCCTTGACGCCGAGGGTGGCGCCGGCGCGGTCGAAACCGCCCTTGAAGCCGTAGAGCGCATCGGCGTGGCCGAGGGCCTCGCGGACGACGGGGAAGTTGGTCGCGTCGCCGCGGGCCATGGCGGCGAAGACTTGCTCCACCGGCTCGAAGGCGTCGTCGAGCGAGAGAAGGCCCGGGCAAGCGGCTTCGGGGACGATGATCATGGGCAGGCCTCCGGGATGTGCGACGGGCGGTGCCGCGCGCGTGCGACGCCGGCTAGATTATTGGGTAGGCTTGTGTTTCGGCAAACTGATGGTAACGCGTGTTGATACCGGGGAGGCCGCAGTTGCGGCCATTTTGTGCGCGCGGTGCGCGCGTTGTTTCCTTGCTTGTTTTTCCGTCTGTTGACGGAAAAAGCGACTGCTCTCCAGGTTTCAAGGCCGTATGAAAGCCTGGGGTTGCGCCCCCGAAGGGACGGGGGGCGCAGGCGGGTCAGTAGGCCTTGCCGCGGGCGCTGACCGGCCAGAGGGTTTCGACCTTGCCGCCGCGCACGCCCACGTACCAGTCGTGAACGTTGCAGGTGGGGTCGCAGTGGCCGGGAACGAGCTTGAGCTTCTCGTTGATCTTCAGGACGCCGCCCTTGTCCTCGATGACGCCGTGCTCGTCGGAGCACTTGATGTACTTCACGTCGTCGCGGCCGAAGACGAAGGGGAGGCCGCTGTCGACGGACTGCGCCTTCAGGCCGGCGTCGCAGACGGCAAGTTGCGGCTTGGCGTGGGACATGACGCTGGTCAGGATGAAGAGCGCGTTTTCCCATTCGCCCTGGTCGATGCGCTTGCCGTCCGGATCGTGGATGCGGCCGTAGTCGGCGTCCATGAAGGCGTAGCTGCCGCACTGCAGCTCGTTGAAGATGCCGGAATTCGACTCGAAGTAGTAGCTGCCGGTGCCGCCGCCGGAGACGAGCTCGGGCTCGAGGCCTTCCTTCTTCAGCGCCTCGACGGCGTCGCTGACCTGGGCGATGGCGGCGTCGAGCTTGGCCTTGCGCGCCTCGTAGTCGTCCATGTGCTGCATGGCGCCCTGGTAGGCTTGGATGCCAAGGAACCGCAGGCCAGGGCCGGCGGCGACGGCCTTGGCGATCTCCACCACCGCCTCGGTGGTGGTGACGCCGCAGCGGCCGGCGCCGCAGTCGATCTCCACGAAGACGTTGAGCTCGGTGCCGTGCTTGCTCGCTGCCTTCGAGAGGTCGGCGACGTTGGCCACGTCGTCGACGCACACGATGACGCGTCCGCCGTGCTTGGGCATGAGGGCGAGCATGTCGATCTTGGCCGGGTCGCGGACCTCGTTCGAGACGAGGATGTCCTTGACGCCGGCGCGGGCGAAGACCTCGGCCTCGGAGACTTTCTGGCAGCAGACGCCGATGGCGCCCCCCTGCTCCATCTGCAACTTCAGCACGTCCACCGACTTGTGCATCTTGCCGTGGGCGCGGTGGCGCATGTTGTGGGCGCGGGCATAGTCGCCCATCTTCTTCACGTTGCGCTCCAGCGCGTCGAGGTCGAGGATCAGGCACGGAGTTCGAATCTCGTCGATCGACATGCCGATGGCGGCGGGGATGTCGTAGCCGACCTCGAGCGCGGTGATGTCGTCCTGCTTGGTCATGGTTTCCCCCTCACTTGAGCCAGGGCAGCTTGTCGAGATCGACATTGCCGCCGGTGATGATGACGCCGACCCGCTGGCCGGCGAAGGTGTCGCGGTTCTTCAGGATGGTGGCGAGCGGCACCGCCGAGCTCGGCTCCATCACGATCTTCATCCGCGCCCAGATCAGGCGCATGGCATCGACGATCTCCTGCTCGGAGGCGAGGAGGACGTCGGTGACGTAGGTCGAGACGAAGTGCCAGGTGCGCTCCTTGAGCGGGACCTTGAGGCCGTCGGCCACGGTATTCGGCGCGTCGTAGGCGACGATCTTGCCCTGCTTGAAGGACTGGTAGGCGTCGTCGGCCTGGTCGGGCTCGGCGGCGTAGATCCTGGTCTTGGGCGCAATGTTGGAGAGCGTGAGGCAAGTGCCGGAGATCATGCCGCCGCCGCCGATCGGGGCGATGACCGCGTCAAGGTTGCCGAGATCCTCGATGATTTCCTTGGAGCAGGTCCCCTGCCCCGCGATCACCCGCTCGTCGTTGTAGGGGTGGACGAAGTCGGCGCCGGTCTCGGCCTGGACCCGGGCGAAGACCTCCTCGCGCGAGGAGGTCGAGGGCTCGCATTCGGTGATGACGCCGCCGTAGCCGCGGACCGCGTCCTTCTTGGCCTGCGGTGCGGTGCGCGGCATGACCACGTGGCAGGGGATGCCGCGGCGGCCGGCGGCGTAGGAGAGCGAGAGGGCGTGGTTGCCGGAGGAGTGGGTGGCGACGCCCTTGGCGGCCTTCGCGTCGGAGAGGCCGAAGACGGCGTTGCAGGCGCCGCGGACCTTGAAGGCGCCGGCCTTCTGCAGGTTCTCGCACTTGAAGAAGAGCTCGGCGCCCGCGAGTTCGTTGATGAAGCGCGAGGTCAGGATCGGCGTGCGGTGGACATACGGCCGGACGCGCTCGTGCGCGGCCAGCACGTCTTCGTAGGTGGGGATATAGAGGTCCTCGGCGGCGGCGACGGTCATGGTCAGGCGGCCTTCTCGAGCGCGGCGGCAGTGCCGCGGTAGTATTCCTGCGCGGCGGCGACGCCGCTGCCAAGCCTGATCGGGAAGTTCAGGTCGGCCATGACCATCTCGGCGGTGGCGATGCCGGACAGGGCCATGACGTCGGTCAGGCTGCCGAGGTGGCCGATGCGGAAGACCTTGCCGGCGACCTCGCCGAGACCGACGCCGAAGGCGACGCCGTACTTCTCGGCGGCCAGCGTGACGACACGGGTGCCGTCGAAGCCCTGCGGCACGACGACGGCGGTGACCGTCTCGGAGTAGAGATCCGGAGACTGCGCGCAGGGCTTCATGCCCCAGGCGGCGATGGCCTGGCGGATGCCTTCGGCCAGGCGGTGGTGGCGGGCGAAGACGTTCTCCAGCCCCTCCTCCTCGATCATCTTCAGCGACTTGCCGAGACCGTAGAAGAGATTGACCGGCGGCGTGTAGGGAAAGCCGCCCTTCGGGTTGGTGTTCAGCATGTCGCGGAAGTCGAGGAAGCAGCGCGGCAGCTTGGCAGTTTCCATCGCCTTCAGCGCTTTCGGGCTGACGCCGACGATGGCGAGGCCGGTCGGCAGCATGAAGCCCTTCTGGCTGCCGGTGACGGCGACGTCGACGCCCCACTCGTCCATGCGGAAGTCCATGCAGCCGATCGAGCTGACGCCGTCGACCAGCAGCAGCGCCGGGTGCTTGGCGGCGTCCATCGCCCGGCGGATGGCGGCGACGTCGGAGCGGACGCCGGTGGCGGTCTCGTTGTGGGTGACGAGGACGGCCTTAATGTCGTGGTTCGCGTCGGCCTTGAGTGCTGCCTCGAACTCGGCCGCCGGGGCGCCGGCGCCCCAGGGTGCGTTGAGCTGGACGACGTCGAGGCCGTGGCGGTTGCACATGTCGATCCAGCGGTGCGAGAACATGCCGTGACGGCAGGCAAGGACCTTGTCGCCGGGAGAGAGCGTGTTTGAGATCGCCGCTTCCCAGCCGGCCGTGCCGGTGGCGGGGAACATGATGACCTCGGCGGTTTTGGTCTTGAGGACCTCCTTCACTCCGGCGAACAGCGGCTTGAAGATCGCGCCGAAGCTCGCCGAACGATGGTCGATCGTCGGAACGTTGCAGGCGTGCCGCAGACGCTCGGGGATGTTGGTGGGGCCGGGTATGAAGACCGGGTTCTGGCTGGACATGGACGCTCCCTCCGTTCGTCGTTGGAAGCACATATACCAGCGAGGGCTTTGGCCAGCAATTTTTTTGAAATATTTTTTCAGAGCGGCTTGTGAGCTGTTAAGATGTTGTTCGTGTGTTGGAATTGTTTTTTCAGCGTCTTGGCCGTGGACGGGGCAGGAAATTTCCGGCGGGCGGCGCGGGCGCGACTGAGAAGGAGGTGGCGAGGTTGGTGAGCCAGTCGGGCGAGGCGTCGACGAGGGTGGCCTCGACCCGCTTGTCGAAACCGGTGAGGATCAGCAGCCCCACGGCCACGAGGCCGGCGCCGAGCAGCGTGCGGGCGCCGGTTCCCGCGCTGCGCATCCGGCCGCGCCAGCGGAGCATCGCCTCGCGCGAGGCGAGGCCGAGGAGGAGGAGCGGCAGGGCGGCTCCGAGGCCGAAGGCGAGCATGGTCAGCGACACCTCACCGAGGTTCTCGCCGTTGGCGGCCATCAGCGAGGCGGCGCCGAGCGTCGGGCCGACGCAGGGCGCCCAGATGGCGCCGAGCAGCAGGCCGACGGCGAATTGGCCGCCGACCCCGGTGCCGGCGAAACCGCCGAAGCGGCGATCGGCCCAGGTCCCGGCGGGAGCGGCGACGAGGGCGACGCGCGTATGGAGCGCCGGCACCAGCAGGACCGCCCCGAACGCGACGAGCAGCGTGCCGCCGATGGCGCGGAAGACGCCGGTGTCGAGGCCGATCGCAAAGCCGATGGTGGCGACGAAGACGCCGATCACGGTGAAGGAGAGGGCGAGGCCGGCGGCAAGCGCGGCGGGGCCGAAGCGGTGCTCGCCGGCGGCGGCGCCGAGGACGATGGGGAGAAGCGGCAGGACACAAGGCGAGAGCGTGGAGACCACACCTGCCGCCAGCGCGAAGGCGAGGGTGGCCAGCACCGCCGGCTCAGTAGGCGCTGTCGAGCAGGGCCGCGAGCCGCTTGCGGCGGGTTTCGCCCACGCTGCGGCCGACCTCCCTGCCCTCGGCGAAGACGATGAGCGTGCTCTGCCGTTGGGCGCCGAAGGCGCGGACCACGTCCTTTCGGGTGTCGAAGTCGACCTCGAATATCGTCAGTCCGGCGTAGCGGGGCTCCTGCAGGAGGTCCGCGAAGACTGCCTTCTGGGCGCGGCATGTGGGGCACCAGCCCGCCGTGATGTCGACCAGCACCGGCTTGCCGGCCGCCACCGCGGCGTTGAAGGACGTCGCGTCGAAGGCGGATGGGGCGGGCGGTTCGGCCCGAGCCGAAGGGGCGAGCAGCGTGACGGCGAGCGCGACACCGGCAAGAGAAATAAGCGAACGTCGATCTTTCACGGTACACTCCGATGTCCGGCGCTCGTCGCTACGCCTGAAAGACCTTTCGGCGCAACCGACGCGTTCGTTACGAGCATAACGGCTTCGTGAAACCGGCCGGCGACGGAGAGAGCGTGATGCAGCAGATCGTGGTGATCGGGCCGCAGGGGGCGGGCAAGTCGACGGTGGGGCAGATGCTGGGCGAGCGGCTTGGTTTGCGCAACGTGCCGCTCGACCTGGTCCGATGGGATACTACTTCGCCAGCGGCTTCGATCTGGCCGAGGAGCGGCGGCGGGTTCGGGCGGAGGGGCCGCTCGCGCGGTTCGACTACTGGAGGCCGTTCGAGGTGGACGCGGTCGAGCGGGTGATCGCGGACTACCCCGACGCGGTGATCGATTTCGGGGCCGGCCATTCCCACTACGACGACCGCCCGGAGCTTCTCGACCGGGCGGCGGCAGTGCTAAAGCGCCCGGATCACGTGATCCTGCTGGTGCCGAGCCCCAATCCGGAGGAGTCGCTTCGGATCGTCATGGAGCGGCTAGAGCCAGAGCCGGACGACAAAGCGGTCCTGCGGGCGTTGGCGGTGGGGTTCGTGCGGAGCGTATCGAATACGCGACTGGCGACGGCTACCGTTCACACTGCAGGGCGGACGCCGGAGGAGACGTGCGAAGAGGTGTTGGAGATCGTGGCGAGGGGGCGGCGATGGAAGCCGGACTGAAGCGAAGCCGGGGGCGGCCGAAGGCCTTCACCCCGAATCCGGAGCAGACCACGATCCAGGCGCTGGATCGGGCGGTGGCGATCCTAAAGGTGCTGGCGGGGAGCGAGGGCGGAATGTCGCTAAGCGAACTGGCCGAGGCGTCCGGGCAGGCGACGGCCACGGTCTACCGGGTGCTCTCGACCTTCGAGGCGCACGGGATCGTGGAGACGCAGCCGGCGACGCAGCTCTGGTTCGTGGGCCAGGAGGCGTTCCGCATCGGCAGCGCGTTCCTGGGACGCACCAGCCTGGTGGAGCAGGCGCGGGGCGTGATGCACGCGCTTATGGCAGAGACCGGGGAGACGGCGAACCTGGCCATCGCCGACGGGGGGCAGGTGGTCTTTATCAGCCAGGTGGAGACGCACGAGCCGATCCGGGCGTTCTTTCGGCCGGGGACCCGCGGGCCGATCCACGCCAGCGGGATCGGCAAGGCGCTCCTCGCTTATCACCTGCCCGAGGCGGTGACGCGGATCGTGCGCGAGCAGGGGTTGGCACCGTTCACGCCGCGAACGATCACCGACGCCAGGCGGCTGGTTGAGGAACTGGCGGCGATCCGGGCGCGAGGCTGGGCGATGGACGACGAGGAACGCACCGAAGGGATGCGGTGCATAGCGGCGCCAATCTTCAACGAGTTCCGCGAGGCGACGGCCGGAGTCTCGATCTCCGGGCCGACGGTGCGCATGGCGCGGGCCGGAACCTCGCTGGGGGAGACCGTCAGGGCGGCGGCTGATCGCATCACTCGTGCGATCGGCGGCACCGCGCCCTGACGCGGGAACCGCGAGATGTCGAGAGCGTTAAGGGAAGCGGAAAAAGGGGAGTCATTTCCATGACCGCGACTGTTCTCGCTGTCCTCGCTGCCTGGTTGTTCTTGGCACAGCCGCCGGTCTGGCAGGCTTTCTGTGCAGTGCGTGTCGGGCCGGCACGCGCAGACCGTCGCTGAAGCGGCCGCCGCAAGGCAGCGCTCGGCGGTCGGGAACTCGGCCGGGATGGGCCGGGGACGAGCCAGGGCGGCATTGCGGTTTCCTCGTCTGCGTACCCGCGATATGGCCGCCCTTGCTGGCAGACTCACCAATTGCGTCAGATCGATGGTTTGCGCCGCCCCGGAGCGGAGAGGCCGGGGCCGGGGCCAACGCTAAAGTCGCGCACCCGCGTTAGTTATGGGTGTCGCGATCGAACTTCGCCGCAGCGACCTCGTTCAGCGAGATGCCACGCGCCTCCTCCTGCGTAAGGCCGGCGCTGGCGACGAGTTGCGCCCCATTCGGGGCTGCCCACCAAGCGGCTGATCTTGGTGACGTCACCGCCGCGCAGGACGCACTGGCTGCCGTCACGATCGGCATCGCGGTTGAACTTCACCGCGGCGCGCGTCGAGCGCGGCCTGAAGGCAGAGGAGCTACCGCCGCGGGCCGGTATGAGGTACTGGTCGAACTCGATCGCGTCGGCGCGTGCGGGCTGCGGCCGTTCCTGCTCGAGGAGGCGCTTTCGCCACAGTACGGCCCGTCGCGGCTAGAGACGGCCGGGCTCGTCCAGCGCGGCACCTGTCCCGAGGATGGTCGCGGGCAGATCGTGGCGCCTACCGATGTGGGCCTTGCCATGCGCCAGCGCATGCGGCCGGTTTACGCGGCCGCCGTGCGGGAGGCTGTCGGCTCGCGGCTTTCGCCTGCCGAGGCCGAGGGGCTTGCAGCCCTGCTCCACCGGCTGGTTACAACGAAGGCTCCAGCCGGGCCAGCTACCCCGCGTTGACAGCCGCGGCGGCCGCATGCCACTGAGCCGGCATGGCCGCCGACACCATCATCACCAACGCGCTGGTCGTCACGGCCGACCCGGCCGGGACCGTGATCCGCGATGGCGCTGTCGCGCTGACGGCAGGACGGATCACGGCAGTAGGGACGGCGGCCGAGATCGGCGGTGAGGCGCGCAAGGTGATCGACGCCCATGGCATGATCCTGATGCCCGGTCTCATCAACACGCACTGCCACGCGCCCGACAGCCTGTTCCGCGGCCTGGTCGAGGATTTGCCGCTGGAGCCGTGGCTGCAGCAGGTGTGGAAGGCCGAGGGCGCGATCCTGAACCGAGACACCGTGCGGCTCGGCGCCAAGCTCGGCTTCGCCGAACAGCTTCTTGGCGGCGTCACCACGGTGATGGACATGTTCTGGCACCCGCGCGAGACGGTTGCCGCGGCGCGGGACGTGGGCTTGCGCGTCTCGACCGGCGGCATCTTCTTCGACGGGCCGGGGGTGGATGGCAAGACCGTCGCGGAGCGGGCGGCGGAGGCGGAGGACTTCTTCGCGGCGTTCGCCGGGGCCGAGGACGTGCTGCCGGGGTGCTTCCCGCATGGCGCCTATACCGTGGGGCCGGAAGGGCTGCAGGCGGCCTGGCGGATCGCGGCGGAGCGGGGCGGGCTCTTCTCGACCCACGCGGCGGAGACACGGGCCGAGCAGGCGACGGTGAGCGGGCGCTACGGGCGGTCGGTGATCCGGCACATGGACGCGCTGGGGATCCTGGACGCGCGGACGGTGCTTGCGCATTGCGTCTGGCTCGACGACGAGGAGATCGAGATCCTGGCGCGCACCGGCGCCTCGGTCGCGCACAACCCGATGTCGAACCTCAAGCTTGCGAGCGGGATCGCGCGGGTGCCGGACATGCTGGCGGCGGGGGTTCGGGTGACGCTGGGCACCGACGGAGCGATCTCGGGCAACGATCTCGACATGTGGATGGCGCTGCGCCTGGCCGCGACGCTGCACCGGGCGGCGCGGCTGGACGCCACGGCGGTGACGATGCAGCAGGCGTTGCGGATGGTGACGCTGGACGGGGCGGCGGCGCTGGGCGCGGCGGACCGGCTGGGGTCGCTGGAGCCGGGCAAGTTCGCCGACATGATCCTGCTCGACGTGCGCCGGCCGCACGCCGTGCCGCTCTTCGATCCGCTGACGCACATCGTGTTCTCCACCGCCAAGTCGGACGTGCGGCATGTATTCGTGGGTGGACGGCAGGTGGTGCGGGATGGCGAGATCGTGACCATCGACCTCGGCGCCGTGCTCGACGAGGTGAACGCACTGGTGCCGCGGATCGCCGCGAGCCTCCGGGCATGAGCGGCGCCGCGCGGCTGGCCGCCGCGCTGGCCTCGGTGGAAGGTCGGGCCGGTCCGCCCGTCGAGGTGGCGCTGATCCTCGGCTCGGGGCTCGGCCGGCTGGCCGAAGCGGTGGAGGCGCCGGCGGCGATCCCCTATGCCGATATCGCCGGCTTTCCGGTTTCCACGGCGCCGGGGCACGCCGGGCGGCTGCTGACGGGCCGGTTGCACGGGCGGCGGGTGGCGCTGATGCAGGGGCGCCTGCACCTCTACGAGGGCTGGACGGCGGGAGACATCGCGCTGGCGGTGCGGCTGCTGCGGGCGCTGGGAGCGGAGCGGCTGGTGGTGACGAATGCCGCGGGGGCACTCGACCCGGACTTCCGGCCGGGCGAGATCATGCTGATCGAGGATCATCTGAACTTCACCGGCACGAGCCCGCTGACCGGGCCGAACGACGACGCGGTAGGCCTGCGTTTCCCCGACATGTCGCGGGCCTACGACCCGGCGCTGCGCGAGGCGGCGCGGCGGGCGGCGGAGGCGGCGGGGGTGGCGCTCCGGCACGGGATCTATGCCGGGGTGGCCGGGCCGCAGCTCGAGACCTCGGCGGAGCGGCGGTTCCTGCGCGCTTCGGGGGCGGATGCGGTGGGCATGTCGACGGTGATCGAGGTGATCGCGGCAGTGCACGCGGGGATGAAGGTGGTCGGCCTCTCGGCGATCGCCAATGACGCCAGCGGCGGGCCGGACCAGGCGCCGGACACCATCGAGGAGGTGCTGGCGCACGCCGAGACGGCGGGCGTCGGGATCGCGGCGCTGCTGGCGCGGCTGCTGCCGGAGATCTGACCGGGTGGGCAAGCGAGCGAGCGTCACGCTCCTTGCCGCGGCGGCGGTGCTGAGCATGAGCCTCTGGTTCGTCTCCGCCGCGATCCTGCCCGAGATCGTCGCCGAGGGCGGGCTGGGGCCGGGACGGGCGGCGGCGCTGTCGAGCGCGGTGCAGATCGGCTTCGTGCTGGGGGCGGTGGCGCTGGCGGTACACGGCACCGCCGACCGCTACGATCCGCGCCGGGTGATCCTGCTGTCGGCGCTGGTCGCGGCGGCGGCCAACCTCGGGCTGCTGGTGACGCCGCTCGGCGGGCCGGCACAGATGGTGCTGCGGGCCGTGACCGGCGCGGGGCTGGCCGGGGTCTATCCCGTCGGGATGAAGGTGCTGGTCGGCTGGGGCACACGCGACCGCGGGGCGCTGGTCGGGCTGTTCGTGGGGGCGCTGACGGTCGGATCGGCGCTGCCGCATCTTCTCGCCTTCTTCGGCGGGGCGGACTGGCGGGCGACGGTGCTGGCGGCCTCGGGTCTCGCCGTGGTCGGCGGCTTCCTCGGCGGGGCGGCCGGGCTGGGGCCGCGGCACGCGCGCTCGGCGCGGTTCGATCCGGGAGCGCTGCGCCTCGCCTGGACGGACCGGCGGGTGCGGCTCGCCTATGCCGGCTATCTCGGGCACATGTGGGAGCTTTATGCCTATTGGGCGTGGATCGGCGCGGCGGCTGCGGCATCCTTCGCGCCGCGGCTCGGCGAGGGCGCGGTGCCGGCGGCGCGGCTCGTCACCTTCGCGGCCATCGCGCTCGGGGGGGTGTTCTGCCAGCCGGCGGGACGGCTCGCGGACCGGATCGGCAAGGCGCGGGTGGCCGAGATCGCCATGCTGGTGAGCGGCGCGGCGGGGCTGGCCACGGCCGCGGCCTTCGGCGGGCCGGTCTGGCTCGTTGCCGCGCTGGTCGTGGTCTGGGGCATCGCCGTCATCCCCAACTCGGCGCAGTTCTCGGCGCTGGTGGCGGACGCGGCGCCCGGCGAGCATGCCGGGAGCCTCCTGGCGCTGCAGACGGCGCTCGGCTTCACCCTCACCTTCTTCACGGTGCAGGCGGTCCCGCTGGTCGCGGCCGCGATCGGCTGGCAGCCGACGCTGGCGCTCCTGGCCCTGGGGCCGGCGGTGGGCATCGCCGCAATGCGACGGCTGATGCGGCTGACGGCGCAGGTGTCGCGAAACTGACGGATTCGGCGGATAGTCTTCGGCGCCGCGGCGCAGGTGATTCGCCCGCTACTACCACCATCGCGAGCATGGCCGGGTCGGCGGATTTGCAAGTCGGGTAGGCGAACGCGGGCGGTTGCACATGTTTGGCGCAGAATTGGGGGTCAACGTATGCTGGGGTCGCGCGCAGCTGCGCGGGGAGCGCGTTAGCCTCGCCAGAGATGAGAAATCTGCCCACGAATCAACCAGAACTCAAAATCAGGGTTTACGGGAACCGGTATTTACGATTTCTTAGTGGCAACCCTGCTGAAGTGAGGGACCATCCGGGAGAGGCCGATTTTGAATCCACGGCTCGTAAAGTGCATGTTCGCGTCGATCCTGCTGGGCTTTCTGGCCGCGGCAGGGGCGATCTCGCTGGGCTGGCATCCGCTGGCCATCTTCCCGGTCTTCAGCCTCTCGGGGTCGGTGGCCCTGGTGGTCATCAGCCTGCTGGCGGCCCCGCGCGACGAACCCCTTCCGGCGACGGCGACGGCGGGTGCGCGGAAGGTGGCGCACGCCTGAGGGCTCTCCCCTGAACTCAGAGCACGTAGCGGCTGAGGTCGGCCGAGCGGCTGAGTTCGCCCAGGTGCTTCTCCACGAAGTCGGCATCGACGGTGACGCTGTCGCCGGGACGGTCGGGGGCGGTGAAACTCAGGTCCTCGAAGACGCGCTCCAGCACGGTGTGCAGCCGCCGGGCGCCGATGTTCTCCACGGCGTGGTTCACCTCGGCAGCGATGCGCGCCAAGGCGGCGATGCCCTCGGGGGTGAAGTCTACCGCCACCTCCTCGGTCAGCATCAGCGCCGTGTACTGGCGGGTAAGCGCGTTGTCGGTCTCGGTCAGGATGCGCACGAAGTCGGCCTCGGTGAGGGCGCGGAGCTCGACGCGGATGGGCAGGCGGCCCTGCAGCTCGGGAAGAAGGTCCGAGGGCTTGGCGATGGAGAAGGCGCCCGAGGCGATGAAGAGGACGTGGTCGGTCCTCACCGGGCCGTACTTGGTGGAGACGGTGGTGCCCTCGATGAGCGGGAGGAGGTCGCGCTGGACACCCTCGCGCGAGACGTCGGCGCCGCGGGTCTCGGCGCGGGCCGCGACCTTGTCGATCTCGTCGATGAAGACGATGCCGTTCTGCTCCACCGCCGTGACCGCCTCGCGGTTCACCGCCTCGGGGTCGAGCAGCTTGTCCGCCTCCTCGGTGATCAGCAGCTCGTAGGACTGCGCCACGGAGAGGCGGCGGCGTACCTTGCGGCCGCCGAAGGCCTTTCCGAAGATATCGCCGAGGTTGATCGCGCCCATGCCCATGCCCGGTTGTCCGGGGATGTCCATCATCGGGAAGGGGCTGGAGGTGTCGGCGACCTCGAGCTCGATCTCCTTGTCGTCGAGCTCGCCCGAGCGGAGCTTGCGGCGGAACATCTCGCGGGTCTCGTCGCGGGAGCCGTCGCCAGCGAGCGCGTCGATGACGCGGTTCTCGGCGGCCTCGTGGGCCCGCGCCTTGACCCGCTCGCGCATGTCCTCGCGGACCATGGCGACCGCGAAGTCCACGAGATCGCGCACGATCTGCTCGACGTCGCGGCCGACGTAGCCGACCTCGGTGAACTTGGTGGCCTCGACCTTGAGGAAGGGCGCCTTGGCGAGCTTGGCGAGGCGGCGGGAGATCTCGGTCTTGCCGACGCCGGTGGGGCCGATCATCAGGATGTTCTTCGGATAGACCTCGTCGCGGATGTCGTCGGGGAGCTGCTTTCTCCGCCAGCGGTTGCGCAGGGCGACGGCAACGGCGCGCTTGGCGCCGGCCTGGCCGATGATGAAGCGGTCGAGCTCGGAGACGATCTCGCGCGGGGTCAGGTCGGTCATGTCGCCTCGGGTTGGTGCTGCATGATGAGGGCGTCCCCGGTACGGCCTTCGAGCCGCGGGATCGGGTGGAAGCCGGCCTTCCGGTAAGCGCGGACGGCGCGGGCATTGGCGGGGTCGGGGTCGATGACGACGGTCGCATTGCCCTCGGCGCGGAGGCGGCGGGTGAAGGCCTCGAGGGCGGCGGAGCCGATGCCCCGGGAGAGGAGCGCGGGGTCGCCGATCGTCAGGTCGACGCCGACGGCGTCGACGGGAAGTTGGGCAACCCAAGGATGTTCCCCGGCCTGGTCGAGGTTGTCGGCGATGAACCAGGCCTGGATGTAGCCGACGGGCTTGCCCCCGAGTTCGATGAGGTAAGGGCGGGTGCTGTCGCGGCCCTCGACCATGTTGCGGATGAGGCCGAGCTCCTCCTCGGGGTCGCCCCACCATTTGCGAACGTGCGGCGCGCGAAGCCAGCCGAGCAGCAGCGGGTAGTCGGTCGGTGTGACCGGGCGGAAGCCAAGCGTGCCGTCAGCTGGCATCGAGGCTTTCCATCACCACGTTGCCGTTGGTGAAGACGCAGATCTCGGCCGCGATGGCCATGGCGCGGCGGGCGATGGCCTCGGCGTCGAGGTCCTGGTCGTAGAGCGCTCGCGCGGCGGCGAGAGCGTAGTTGCCGCCGGAGCCGATGGCAGTGACGTCGTGTTCGGGTTCGAGCACGTCGCCCGCGCCGGTGATGACATAGAGGTCGCGGCCGTCGGTGACGATGAGCATGGCCTCGAGGTTGCGCAGGTACTTGTCGGTGCGCCAGTCCTTGGCGAGTTCGACCGCGGCGCGCTGGAGCTGGCCGGGGGCGGCCTCGAGCTTCTTCTCGAGGCGTTCGAGGAGCGTGAAGGCGTCGGCGGTGGAGCCGGCGAAGCCGCACACGACAGGCTGGCCGCCAGGGGTGATCCGCCGGACCTTGCGGGCAGTGCCCTTGATCACGGTCTGGCCGAGGCTGACCTGGCCGTCGCCGGCCACCACCACCTTGCCACCCTTGCGCACGGCGACGATCGTGGTGCCGTGCCAGCCGGGGAAACGCTCGCTCTCGCTCATCCGCCCTCCTCGCTCCGGGGCGACATATATGGGCTGGCGCGGGGCGGTACCAGAGGGACCGGCAACCGAGGCGCAACGGCCCTTATAGGTCGATCACCGCACCGGCAGGAGCGTCACGCGGCGAGCCGGGCTCGATCCCATCGTCGGGAGACGCGACCCGCGAGAGGTTCAGCTGCCGCCCGGATCGGTCAGGAAATCGAAGTCGACGCCCTCGTCCGCCTGCAGCACGTGCTGGTGGAAGAGCCGGGCGTAGCCGCGCGGCGGTGGCGCCTTCGGCGCGCCGAGCGCGCGCAGCCGCTCGGCGATCTCGGCATCGCCGACAAGGAGCTCGAGCCGCCGCGCCGGCACGTCGAGACGGATGCGGTCGCCGGTCCGCACGATGGCGAGCGGGCCGCCGTCGGCGGCCTCCGGCGTCACGTGGAGGATAACGGTGCCGAAGGCGGTTCCGCTCATCCGGGCGTCCGAGATCCGGACCATGTCCTTCACGCCGCGCCGCGCCAGCGGACGCGGGATCGGGATGTAGCCGGCCTCGGGCATGCCCGGCGCGCCGCGCGGGCCGGCGTTGCGCAGGACGAGGACGTCGTCGGGCTCGATGCCGGTGGCCTCGTCGTCGAGGCGGAGCGCCATGTCCGCGACCGAGTCGAAGACGACGGCGGGGCCCTCGTGCTGCTGGAGGTCGGGCGAGGCGGCGGAATGCTTGATGACGGCACCCCGCGGCGCGAGATTGCCGGCGAGGACGGCGATGGCGCCGACCGGCACCACCGGGTCGTCGCGCCGGCGGATGATGCGATCCTCGTAACGCGGCGGCGTCCGCCCGATGATCTCGCCGAGGGTTACGCCGCCGACCGTCGGGGCCGAGGTGTCCAGCGCGTCGGTGATCTCGCCGAGGAGGCGTGGCACGCCGCCCGCGTCGTGGAACTCCGCCATGTAGGCCTCGCCGGAGGGCTTCAGGTCGACGAGCACCGGCAGCTGCCGCCCGAGCGCGTCGAGCTCGGCAAGATCCAGCTGCCGGCCGAGGCGCCCGGCGATCGCCGCGAGGTGCACGACGCCGTTGGTCGAGCCGCCGAGCGCCTGCAGGACGGCGAGCCCGTTCCTGAGCGCGGCAGGCGTCAGGATCCCGGCCACCGTCGGCCCGCCGGCCTCGGCGAGCGCCACCGCCTGACGACCCGTGCTCTCGGCGAGCCGCGTGCGTTCCGCGGAGGTGGCGGGCGCGGAACCCGCCATCGGCAGTGTGAGCCCCATCGCCTCGGCCAGGCAGGCCATCGTGCTGGCGGTGCCCATGACCGTGCAGGTGCCGATCGAGCTGACCAGCCGGTCGTTGATCTCAGTGACCTCGCCGGGGTCGATTTCTGAGGCGCGGAAGCGGCCCCAGATCCGCCGGCAATCGGTGCAGGCGCCGAGCCGCTCGCCGCGGTGGCTGCCGGTCGCCATCGGTCCGGTCGGCAGGACGATCGCCGGCACCTCGCTGCTGGCCGCGGCCATGATCTGCGCCGGCAGGGTCTTGTCGCAACCGCCGATCAGGATGACCGCGTCCATCGACTGGGCGCGGATCATCTCCTCGGTCTCCATGGCCATCAGGTTGCGCAGGTACATGGACGTCGGCGAGGCGAAGCTCTCGTGGATCGACATGGTCGGGAAGGCCATCGGCAGGCCGCCCGCCAGCATCACCCCGCGCTTCGCCGCCTCGACGAGCTGCGGCACGTTGCCGTGGCAGGGGTTGTAGTCCGAGAAGGTGTTGGTGATCCCCACGATCGGGCGGTCGAGGGCATCGTCGGAGAAGCCCATCGCCTTGATGAAAGCCTTGCGCAGGAACAGCGAGAACTCCTGGTCGCCATAGCTGGTCAGCCGCCTGCGAAGCCCTTGCGCCAATCTACTCTCCTCACGTCCCTGTCTCCCCGAGCGGATCTAGGGACGCTGCCGACCGATAGTCAACAAACGAGGGCGCCCCAGGCGAAGGCGAAGCTCAGGACGCCTGGACGAGGATGGCCCGAAAGTCGTTGACATTGGTCATGGTCGGGCCGGTAACGACCTGGTCGCCGAGTGCGGCGAAGAAGCCGTGGGCATCGTTTCGCGCAAGCGACGCGGCGGCATCGATCCCGCTTCGGCGTGCTCGCGCCAGCGTGTCCGGCGTGACGATGGCGCCGGCGACCTCGGCCGCGCCGTCGACGCCGTCGGTGTCGCATGCGAGCCCGGTGATGCCGGGTGCTCCGTCGAGCGCCAGTGCCAGGGCGAGGCAGAATTCGGCGTTCGGTCCGCCGATCCCGTCCCCACGTCGCGTGACGGTACATTCTCCCCCGGAGAGGATAAGGACCGGCCGGGCGCCGGGCGGCATTCCCTCCCGGATCTCGCGAGCGAGGCGGGCGTGGCCGGCGGCGACCTCCCTTGCCTCGCCTTCGAGGGCGTCGCCGAGGAGACGTACCTCGCAGCCGGCGGCCTCCGCCATCGCAGCCGCGGCGGCGAGGGACTGCGAGGGGGCGGCGATCACCCGGTTTTCGGTCCGGGCCAGCCGCGGCGCATCGGGGGGGAGCACGCCGCTCGGCCCGGCCAGCACCTCGCCGACCAATGGCGGCACGGCGATGCCCCAGCGATCGAGGATGGCGCGGGCGTCGGAGGGGGTCGAGGCGTCGCCGGCGGTCGGGCCGGAGGCGATCAGCGCCGGGTCGTCGCCGGGAACGTCGGAGATGATGAGCGCGAGCATGCGCGAGGGCCAGGCGGCGGCCGCGAGCTGTCCGCCCTTCACGCAGGAGAGGTGCTTGCGGACGATGTTCATCTCGCCGATCGGGGCGCCGGATGCGAGCAGCGCGTCGTTGATCGCCTGCTTCTCGGCCAGAGTGATCGAACCGGCCGGCTGGACGAGAAGCGCCGAGCCGCCGCCCGAGATCAACGCGAGGACGAAGACTTCCTCGCCCATATCGTCGAGCAGGTGGAGCATGCGCGCCGTGGTCGCGAGACCACGGGCGTCAGGGACCGGGTGGGCGGCCTCGACGATCTCGATGCCGCTGGTGGGGCGGGCGTAGCCGTAGCGCGTGAGGACAAGCCCTTCACACCGGCCCCAGGCGTTCTCCACCGCCTCGGCCATCCGGGCGGAAGCCTTCCCCGCCCCGATCACCAGCACGCGGCCCGACGGCCTCGGCGGCAGCACGGAGGGAACGCACCGCATGGGATCGGCGGCTGCGACTGCGCGATCGAAGAGCTGACGGAGGAAAGCGGTCGGGTTGGCCATCATCCGGAAAATCCTATGCTGGCGGCGCGGGGGTTCGACCTGACCGGCGCGAGCCATGGCGCAGGGTCAGGCGCAACCGCCCTTGGAGTGGACGAGCGCGGAGCGCCATGCAACCGTGACGGGGACGTTTCGCACAGAGGGGACACCGACAGTCCGATGATCGAACTCTACACATGGACGACGCCTAACGGACGCAAGGTCTCGATCCTGCTCGAGGAACTCGGAGTGCCGTACGAGGTGCACGCCGTCGACATCGGAGCCAAGGCGCAATTCTCCCCGGAGTTTACCCGAATCTCACCCAACAATCGCATCCCCGCCATAGTCGATCGGGAAGCGAATTTCGCCCTCATGGAGAGCGGCGCGATCATGATGTACCTAGCGGACAAGTATCGCCGCTTCGCCTCTGCCGGACCAGAGCGCTGGCGGGTGGTCGAGTGGCTGATGTGGCAGATGGGCGGCGTCGGTCCCATGTTCGGTCAGGTCCATCACTTCCTGAAGCACAATCCGGGCAAGGACCCCTATGCCGAGGAGCGCTACAACGAAGAGGCGAGCCGGCTGTATGATACCTTGAACCGGAGAACTCGACGACCGGGACTTCGTGGCCGGAGCCGGACGCGGCGAGTACACCATTGCGGACATGGCGATCTGGCCTTGGGTTTCCCGCTTCGAGTGGCAGCAGATCGACCTTGGCGCCTATCCGGCCGTGCGGGACTGGTACCTGCGGCTTGCCGAACGGCCGGCCGTTCGACGCGGATATCAGGTTCCGAGATTCGTCACCGAGGTTCCCCTTCCGTAGCGGAGCGCGCAATGGATTCCGGGGCGGGCGCTGGTCAGCTGGGAATCGGCGGCGTAAGTACCGGTCAGCCATCGTACGCAGCGTGCAGCTTGGCGATGGCCAGCTGGACTATCGCCTCGTAGGCCTCGACCAAGAAACCCGCGATGTGCGGTGTGATCAGTATGTTTCGGATGCGTCCTCAGCGCTTCGGCACCTCCAATTCGCCATCCACGACGTCCAGTGCGGCGCCTGCGATAGTCCCCGCCCGAAACGCCGCGACCAGCGCGTCGTTCGGTCATCGGGGTGCGCCAGTGGATGGTAGTGGACCGCGAAATGCTCCGCGAAGCGGTCGAGATGCTGCTGCGCCACGCGGTAGATCACCAATGTCTGTCTTCACCCGCTCGCCCCCGCTGTCCCTCCACGCCGCGTCCCCCGAGCGGCCGCGGCTCTGCGCATGACGACCTTCGTCGCCGAGGTCACGCCGCCGGGTCGCCCGCGACCTTCACCATCAGGCTCGCCGCCAGCAGCTCACGGGTATAGTCGTTCCTGGGGTGTCTGAAGACCTGCGCAGTTGGACCCTCCTCCACCACCCGGCCCTGGTACGTCACCAGCACCCTGTCGGCGAAGTCGCGGACCACGCCCAGATCATGCGCAATGAAGATGTAGGTCAGGCCGCTCTCGTCGCGCAGTCTTCTTAGGAGCTGGATGATCTGCGCCTGTATCGAGACGTCGAGCGCTGAGACCGCCTCGTCGCAGACGATCACCTTCGGCTACAGAGCCAGGGCGCGCGCGATGGCGATGCGCTGCCGCTGCCCGCCTGAGAATTGGTGGGGGAAGCGCTTGCGGAATGCGGGGTCGAGCCCGGCTTGCAGGAGCAGCTCGCAGACCCGCGCGGTCCGTTCGCTGCGCGGAAGCAGGTCCGGATGCACTTCCCAAGCCTCCGAAATGATCTCGCTGACGGTCATGTGCGGGTCGAGCGAGGCGGACGGATCCTGGAAGACGGCCTGAATGCCGCGACGGAAGTGCCTCAGCTCGGCCACAGTGAACCGCGCCAAGTCGCGGCCGAGGTATTCCACCGTACCGGATGTCGCGGAATCGAGACCAAGCAAAGCGCGTGCCAACGTCGATTTGCCGGAACCAGAACTCGCCCACAATACCGAGCACGCCGCGGTGCTGGCTTAAGCTCACGTTGTCGAGCGCCCGATCACCACCGCGGGTCTTGCGGTCGAAGAGACTGGTGGCGCTGTAGATCCGGACGAGGTTCCGGACCCGAAGGATGATGTCGCCCCTCTCCTTGCCGGTTGGTGCGGCAAAGCCGTATCGGCCGGGGACGGCAGCGAGCAGCCGCTGGGTGTAGGGGTGCTGCGGCGCTCCGAGGACTTGCCGGACCGGACCGGTCTCGACGATCTCGCCGGCCTGCATCACCGCGACCCGGTCGGCGACCTTGGCGACGACCCCGAGATCGTGGGTGATCAGGAGCAGGGCCATTCCGGTTTCCTGCTGCAGGCGCTTGAGCAGTTTCAGGATCTGCGCCTGCACCGTCACGTCGAGCGCCGTCGTCGGTTCGTCCGCGATCAGCACGTCGGGTTCCAGCGCGATCGCCATCGCGATCATGATCCGCTGCCGCTGCCCGCCCGAGAACTGGTGGGGGTAATCATCGACCCGGCGTTCGGGATCCGGAATTCCGACGCGTCGCATCAAGTCGATGGCTACCTCGCGGCGCCGACCGGGCCTTACCCGGTGAATTCGGAAGGTCTCGGCTATCTGCCAGCCGACTGGTTACACCGGGTTCAGTGCGGACAGAGGATTCCGGAAGATCATCGCCACCCTGCGAACGTTGATTTGCCGCCGTGCCGAGTGCGACAGGCGCAGGAGATCCTGGCATTGGTACACTGCCTCACCGGCCGAGATCTGGCCGGGTGGGGTATCAATGATCCCCATCAGGGCGGAGGCGGTGACGCTCTTGCCCGAGCCGCTTTCCCCGAGGATCGCTAGGGTTTCCCCCACATGTAAGTGTAAGGAGACGTCCTTGACCGCCTCGACGGCGCCCATGGTCGCATGGAAATTCACGGACAGGCTGCGAATGTCCAGAGGGGGCACTTGGCTGCTCATCGACCCGACCTGCCCGGTATGGCCTCTAGGCGCCACCGCTGCTTAGGATCAGTCGCAATCCGAAACCAGTTCGACAGCGTGGTCAACGATACGGTCGTGAGCATGATCGCGAGCCCCGGCCAGAAGGCAGGCCATTAGGCCTCGATCAGGTTGTTGCGGCCGTCCGAGACCATCAGCTCCCAGCTGATGTCGGGTGGCTGGACCCCAAGCCCCAGGAAGCTAAGGCTCGATTCCGCTAGCATCAAGATGGCGAGTTCGAGCGTAGCGACCGTCAACAGTGTGGGGATCACGGCGGGTAGGATATGGCGCCGGACGATCTGCGCGTTCCCCCGCTCCGAGTACACGGGCGGCAGTGACGGGTAGCGTCCAGACTCTTTCGCACTTTCGCTCATGCGGAGACGGCTCCGTAGGCTTCGTTTTGGGGCGCGCGGAGCGGCGCCATGTTCATGTACTTGCGGGTTGACCACTGGGTTCCTGCGATGTGCCGGAGCCGGGCGGCAGCGAGATTGAGACAGGACTGGCCGTCGGGGAACGCGCCGACCACGCGGGTTCGTCGCCGGATCTCGCGCATGATGCGCTCGAGCGGATTGTTGGTGCGGATCTTGATCCAGTGGCAGTCCGGGAAGGCATAGTAGGTGAGCGTCTCGGTGACGTGCGCGTCGACGAGGTCCGCCGCGCGCGCCATAGGCGAGCGGGCTGGCGGCGCCGGGCATCTCGGTGCCGTGGGCGTGGCCGTGAAAGATGGCGAAAAAGCCGACGATGACGGCGGCGATCACCAGTGGCGGGCGCAGCGCCAGCATGACCGCAATGCCGATCATCAGCGCCGAGGCAGCGATGCCGTACTCGATGCCGGGAATCGGCACCCCGGCGACACCGAGCGCGCCGCCCAGCGCCATGACCAGCGGGAAGGTGACGGGCAGAAGCCAGATCGCCGGCGGGCCGAGGAAGGCGCCCCAGAGTCCCACCGCGACCATCGCCGCCACATGATCCCAGCCGAAGATCGGGTGCAGGAACCCCGTGATAAAGCCCCCGCCGGCCGCCTCTCCGGTGTGGGCGGATGCCGCGGACATCAGAAGGGTGGCTACAGCGGCGAAGAACAGGGTTCGGTGCATGGAACTGGCCTCGGATATCGAGGTCGTTCCGCGCAATGCACGGGTTCGACGGTCAACAAAAGGCCCGGCGCATACGGCATTTTCGGCTCGAACCTTCGTCGAGGTCGTAGCGTATGGTGCCGTGCAACAGATCGGACCGGCGATCTGGTCGGCCGAGAAAACGCTGATCGCGCGCAGAAGACTTCCCCGCCAGCTGGGAGGCGCTGGAAGCTACGCTGCCATGTAAAAAAGAAACGCCTCCGTCCACGGGGCGGAGGCGTCAGCCCGTCGGGGCGGCGTTGCCTCAGGCGAGCGCCGACTTTGCCTGCTCGACGATGGCGCCGAAGGCGGCCGGCTCGTGGACGGCGAGATCGGCGAGGACCTTGCGGTCCACCTCGATCCCGGCCTTGGTCAGGCCGTCGATCAGGCGCGAGTAGGTAAGGCCGGCGTCGTGCTCGCGGACGGCGGCGTTGATCCGCTGGATCCAGAGGGCGCGGAACTGCCGCTTGCGGACCTTGCGGTCGCGCGTCGCGTATTGCAGAGCCTTGTCAACGGCTTGCTTGGCGGTGCGGTAGTTGGTCGAGCGTGCGCCGTAGTAGCCGGCGGCCTGCTTGACGATCTTGCGGTGGCGGGCGTGGGAGGCCGGGCCTCCTTTGACTCGGGACATCTTTCAGGCCTCCTCAGCGGGCGTAGGGCATGTACGACTTCACGATCTTCTCGTCCGGAGCCGAGAGGGTCGTGGTGCCGCGGGCCTGGCGGATGAACTTGGTGGACCGCTTGATCATTCCGTGCCGCTTGCCGGCCTGGGCGGTGAGGATCCGGCCGTTGGCCGTGACCTTGAAGCGCTTCTTGGCGCCCGACTTGGTCTTCATCTTGGGCATTTTGCTCTCCTTGGCAGAGGTTCGGACGCGCCACGGCAGCCCGTGTTCGCCGGGCGCGTCGGTGAGGCGCGTGCTATAGGCGGAGGCGGGGGGAAAGGCAAGGGAAATGCGGGAAATGCCGGCCTGCGCGAAAGAGGGGGTTATGGGGCTGAAAAGGCTCGAAAAATGGCACCCAGAAGCCGTATGGAATCCGTATGGAATCCATATGGGTGATTGTTGACGGCGAGTTACCGGAGGGTCGTAGCGGCCGGCGCCAAACAGGGGGCGCGAGGTGACCGATTGTGACACCGGCAGACCCGCCAGAGTATCCGGCCCCTTGTCGTTCGGCAGCGCCAGTTGGGAGGGCGCATTGTCGGCAAGGACACACAATTGAGCTCCGCAGTCGGCTCAAATTGTTCGTAATAGTTTGGTAAGATTTGCAGAAAATAGTGCGCAGGCCAGTCAGGCGTCGCCAGCTGGCGCAGCATCCATCTCCCAGGAGGAGCGCCTACGCATGCCCGCCACATCCCTCAAGGACCTCGTGTCCCGAATCCGCTCGCTCGAAACCGCCGCCACCAAGCTGATGGCGCAACAGGCCGCCCAGGCCGCCAAGGCCAAGGCCGCCAAGGCCAAGGCCGCGGCGAAAGCCAAGGCCCCGGCAAAGCCGAAGGCCAAGGCCGCGGCGCCGAAGACCCCCGCCAAGGCGAAGAAGGCCCCGGCCCGGATCGCGGCGAAGCCGAAGATGGCCGCAAAGCCGAGGATGCCCGCGAAGCCGCGGATCGCGGCCGCCAAGGCCACCGTCCCGGCCAAGACCATCGCGAAGGCCCCGGCCAAGCCGGCCAAGCTGGTCGCAGTGAAGTAGGCGGAAGTCCCGCCCCGAAGCTGCATCGCGGGGGCGGTCCGGGCCTCGAAGGCCCGCCCGTCCCCGCGATGATCTTCCTGCCTGGCGTGTGGCGATCCAACGCCGACAGCCCGGAGCGCCGGTTCAGGCCGCCGCCGTCTCGCCGACATAGGCGCGCTCCAGCGCCGGGATGTCGAGCCTGACCATCCCCATCACCGCCTGCATCACCCGGCCGGCTGCCGCCGGGTCGCCGGTCAGCCATTCGCCGATCCGGCTGGGGACGACCTGCCACGCCAGTCCATAGCGGTCCTTGATCCAGCCGCACATCATCGGCGTGCCGCCGGTCTCGACGATGCGGTCCCAGATGCGGTCGAGCTCTGCCTGCGTGTCGCAGGGGACCATCAGCGAGACCGCCTCGGTGAAGGCGGCGGCCGGGCCGTTCAGCGCGTGGTAGCGGGTGCCGTCGAGCTCGAAGGTGAGCATCAGCGGCTTGCCGTTGGATTCTGGCGGTCTCGAGAATGCGCGAGTCGGGCACCAGTGAGACGTAGAAGTTCACGGCTTCCTCGGCGTTGCCGGCGAAGAGCAGGCAGGGGGTGACGGACATGGTTTTTCTCCCTCGGGTTCGGGCTACAGGGTGCGGGCGAGCGCTTCGAGCTGGTCGGCGGCAGCGCTCCAGCCCTGGTGGAAGCCCCGCGCCTCGTGGTCGGCGCGGTCGTCGTCGGTCCAGTGGCGTGCCGTGGCCGTGTAGCGGGTGCCGCCGGCCTCGTCGGCGAATTCGATGATGCCGGTGAAGTAGGGTTTCGCGGACGGGACCCAGCCTTCGGTGTAGGCGTCGGTGAAGACGAGGCGGCGTTGCGGCACCACATCGAGATAGACGCCGGCGTTGGGGAAGACCTCGCCTTCGGGGCCCTTCATCGTGCAGGTGTTGGCGCCGCCGGGGCGGAGGTCGATGGTGAAGTCGACCGCCTTCCAGGGGCGTGGGCAGAACCACTGCGTGAGGAGGTCGGGTTCGGTCCAGCAACGCCAGACCGCAGCGCGGGGTGCGCGCAGCAGGCGGGTGAGGACGAGGTCGCGCGAGGCGGGCGGGGTGATGGTGGCGGTATCCATGTGCGTCGTCCTCAGCGCTGCAGTTCGGCGGGCTCGTTGATCGCCCAGGCGAGGCCGAAGGGGTCGGTCAGCATACCCCAGCGGTCGCCCCAGAACATCTTCTGGAAGGGCATGGTGACAGTGCAGCCTGCCTCGACGGCGCGGTTCCACCAGAGGTCGCCGTCGTCGACGACGAGCTGGAGATGGAATCCCTGCGGCGGCTGCGCCGGCTCGCCGGGGGCGCGCATGTCGGTCATCATCAACGCGCCGCCGTTGATCTCGACCTGGCAGTGCATGAGCCGGCTCGGATCCTCCTCGCCGGGCATGCGGCCAAGGTCGCGAGCGGCGAAGGCGCGGGCGTAGAAGTCGGCCGCCTCGCCTGCCCTGCCGTTCATACCGATGTAGGGGATGACGCCGGCCATGGTGCGATCGTTCGTCTGAATGCCGTCGGGCATGGTTTTCCTCCCAGGTGCTCGGTTGCGGTTCAGGCGTCGACGATGGGGGTGAAGCCGCCGTAGATCATCCGCTGGCCGTCGAACGGCGGTTTCCGGTCGGCGGCCTGCATCCTGGGATCGGCCATCACCTTGGCCCAGGCGGCGTCGCGAACCTCGCGCGAGGGCCATTCGATCCAGGAGAAAAGCACCGTCTCGTCGGGCTTGCGCTGGACCGCCATCGGGAAGGAGGTGACCTTGCCGTCCGGCACGTCGTCGCCCCAGCACTCCACGGTGCGCAGTGCCCCGTATTCCTTGAAGATCCCGGCCGCCTCCGCGGCGAAGTTGCGATAGGTCTCGCGGTTCGCCGTGGGAACCGCCAGGACATAGCCGTCAACGTAGTTCATGCGAGAGCCTCCCTTTCTGCTTCGGTTGCAAAGAGCAATGTTAGGTAGCGGCGCAGGTGGCCGAGACTGTCGGCGGCGGCCTGTGCGCCGCCCGTGGCCTTGGCGAGAATGAAGGCGCCCTGCAACACCCCCTGGATGTGCAGCGCCAGGGTACGCGGCGTCCAGTCCGCGGCGCTGCCCCGTGTGGAGGTCGCCGCGGCGATGTCGGCCTCGAGCGTGGCGGCGTGGCCGACGATCTCGCGCTCGCAGGCCTCGCGGATCGCCGGGTGGGTGGCGTAGGCCTCCTGGACCATGGTGCCGAGGAGGCAGGTATATTCGGGGAGCTCACCCTGCAGGATCTCCCGGCGGAAGTCGACGTAGCCGAGGAGGCGCTGGAGCGGGTCGGTGAGTGACTGGTAGGGCGCGGCGCTGAAGAGCCCGGCGGCCATCTCGCCGAAATGGGCGGCGGCGGCGACGCCGAGCTCTTCCTTGGAGCGGAAGTGGTGGAAGAAGGCGCCCTTGGTCACGCCGGCGGTCTGGCAGAGCTCGTCGACCGAGGTGGCGGCGAAGCCCTTGGCCCGGATCACCGCCAAGGCGGCGTCGAGGAGTTTAGCTCGGGCGTCCTTGCTCGGGGGCATGCGGTCGATTCCTGATGTTGCGGTTTACCATACCGACCAGTCGGTATGTCGTCAACCCGCGTCGGTCGGTCCCCGCATGCCCGCTTCAGGCAGGATGCGGCTCGGCCACCATCCAGAGAAAGACCGGCAGGCGCCTGGCGCCTTCGAGGTGCACGGGAAGCTGGCCGGGGTCGGGCTGCGGCTCGCGGAGGTCGGTCAGCGCGAACCCGGCGCGGCGAAGCGCCGCGACATAGGCCGGCAGCGGCCGCGCCCAGCCAGCGAATTCCACCGCGAGACCGTCGCGCTCCTCGCGGCCCTGGAAGCGGTTCGTGGCGAACCAGTCGTCGCGGAGCACGAAGGCCGCGCCCTCGGCCCCTCCCCGGTCCTGCAGCGGGTGCACAATGGAGACGACGAGCCGCCCGTCGGGGGTGATGACGCGGCGGAGCTCGGCCAGCGTCGCGTCCGCGTCATCCACGTCCATGAGCAGGTTGTAGGCGACGACGAGCGGGAAGCGGCGATCGGCGAACGGCAGCGCGGCCGCCGGGGCAACGGCGTAGTCGGCGGCGGAGTCCGCCTCGCGGGCAGCCGCGACCATCTCCGCGACCGCGTCGGCGGCAGTGACGCGGTAGCCGAGCTCGCCAAGGAGCCGCGACACCCTGCCCTCGCCGCAGCCGACGTCGAGGGCGTCGCCGGCGCCCCTTCCGATCAGCGCCGCTAGGGCGCCGCGATAGTACCAGAAGGCATCATGGCCGGGGGTCCGCGCCCAGGTGATCCAGTTGGCGGCGATCTTGGCCCAGTGCGCGCTGTCTGCGCCGGTCACCTCAGTCCTCGCCGCCGCCCTCGTAGATCGACCGCTCGTTGGCCTTGGCGACGCGCAGGATGTTGGTGGATCCGGCGACACCGAAGGGGATGCCGGCGGTGACGACGATCCGGTCCTCCTCGACGGCGAAGCCGTGCTCGCGGGCCACGCGGGCGGCGCTGACCACGGCCATCTTGAAGCGGTCGACCTCGGGCACCACCACGGTGTGTAGCCCCCAGGAAAGTCCGAGCCGGCGGGCGGTGTTGGTGAGGGGGGTGAGAGCGATGATCGGCACCCGCGGCCGCTCGCGGGCGGCGAGGAGCGCGGTGGTACCGGAGTGGCTGAAACAGCAGATCGCCTTGACCTGGGTGGTCTCGGCCACCTCGCGTGCGGCGACGGTGATCGCGTCGGAGACGCCGGAGCGGGCGGCGGTACGCTGCGCCTCGATGACTTGGCGATAGATGTCGTCGTGCTCCACCGCCTCGGCGACGTTGTTCATCGTCGTCACCGCCTCGATCGGGAAGTCGCCGGCGGCGGACTTCGGCCGAGAGCATGATCGCGTCGGCGCCCTCGTAGATCGCGGTCGCCACGTCGGAGACCTCGGCGCGGGTCGGCACCGGGGCGGTGATCATGCTCTCGAGCATCTGCGTCGCCACGATCACCGGCTTGCCCGCCGCCCGGCAGGCGCGGGTCAGCCGCTTCTGGATCGGCGGCACCTCGTGGACGGGAAGCTCAACGCCGAGGTCGCCGCGCGCGACCATGATGCCGTCGGAGGCTTCCAGGATCTCGGGGAACGCCTTCACCGCCGCCGGCTTCTCGATCTTGGAGAGGATGGCGGCGCGCCCGTCGGCAAGCTCGCGCGCCTCGAAGACATCGCTCGGCCGCTGCACGAAGGACAGCGCCAGCCAGTCGACGCCGAGCTTGCAGGCGAATTCGAGATCCTTGCGGTCCTTGGCCGAGAGCGCGGCGAGCGGGAGTACCACGTCGGGCACGTTGACGCCCTTGCGGTTGGAGATCTCGCCGCCGACCATCACCTCGGTGCTGGCGTGCGACGGCGAGCACTCGATCACCTTCATCCGGAGCTTGCCGTCGTTGACGAGGAGCGTCGAGCCCGGCTCGAGCGCCGCGAAGATCTCGGGGTGCGGCAGGCAGACCCGCGTCGCGTCGCCCTCGGCCGAATCGAGGTCGAAGCGGAAGCGCGCACCCACCTCGAGCATCGCCGGACCGGCGGCGAAGGTACCGCAGCGCAGCTTCGGCCCCTGCAGGTCGGCGAGGATGCAGATCGGCCGCCCGACTTCGGCCTCGACCTGGCGTACCAGCGCATGCCGGTTCGCAAGGTCGTCGTGGCTTCCGTGGCTCATGTTGAGGCGGAACACGTCCGCGCCCGCAACATAGAGAGCGCGGATCATTTCGTAAGTGTCCGAGGCGGGGCCAAGGGTCGCGACGATCTTGACGTTGCGCTGGCGGCGGAGCGGAGTCATGCGAGGTTCATCCCCATCCCTTTGGCCCATCCCGTTGGCTCGTGCCGGTTATATCCGAAGGCCTCCGCGATGGAACGGCAAATGCCGTCGCATCGGCGAATTCCACCGAAATTCATGTTTTTCGGGCATCTCCGGTTCGAGGTGCGCGGGATTTGTCACAAGCGCCAGCGGCGGCCTCGCGTATTCAGGGGGTCTGGCATCGGCGACGTAGTGCCGCCGAAGGGGCGTCGCGGCATGGTCTCACTGGGTCCGCGGCTGCTCTCCGACGGTCCCGAGATCGGCGCCCATGCGGTAGGAGAGGGTGGCGGCGATACGCTCGACGCTTGCGGTGATTGACCGTTTCTGCTCGTCGGCGAGCCGGTCGGCCGGCAGGCTGACGGCGACGCCGGCGATCGGACGGTTGTGCGAATCGAGCACCGAGGCGCCGAAGCAGACCATGCCCTCGGCGACCTGCTGGTCGTCGACGGACACGCCGGTGCGGCGGATGTCATCGAGCTCAGAGAGAAGGCCGGGAATCGTGCGGACGCTGTGACGTGTGCGCGGCGGCGGCAGTCCGCCGGCGTAGAGCCGCCGCACCTCCGCCTCGCTCATGTGGCTGAGGAAGGCCTTGCCGGTCGCGGTGAAGGCTGCCGGCAGGCGCATCCCGCTGCGAAATTCGAAGGCTGGAAAGCCCGCCGCGTTCCGCGCGGCGATGTAGACCACCTCGGTGCCCTCGAGGACGGTGAGCGTGATCGTCGCGCCGGGAAGTTCGGTATCGAGGTCCCAGATCGCGGCGAACTCCGCGCTAACGTCAGACCGGAGCGCGAAGGCGTTGGACCAGCGCATCACGTGCGGGCCGAGCTGAAAGGTCTGGTCCGGCCTCCGGATCAGGAGTTCGAGCTGGACCAGGGTGTTGCAGAGCAGGTGTGCTGAGCTCTTGGCGATGTCGAGCTCGCGGGCCAGCTCGGTCAGCGAAGGCGAACTCCGCGCCCGTGCCACGTGGTCTAGGATGCGTACCCCGCGCTCGAGCGCCGGCACAAGCTTCTGCTTCAGCTCTGCTTCGTCCACTCCTCCCCCCTGGCCGCGCACCGCCTACTCGGCCTGCGGCGCGTCGCTTGGCGGCGGCGCTGGTGCTTGCCGCTTGACAGGCGTTTACCACCGCGCCTATCGTCCAGTCTAGAAAAATAAGTTCAGCCTACTGAACAGGGATCACAGGGCGGCACGAAAGTGCCGATCTGCGGCACCAGGGGAGGGGCGAAATGGTGATGAGCCTGCGCGACTGGGCGACGCGGTTCGGGGAAGCTTCCGACCGCGATCCGACGATCGGCGCGATGGCGCGGTACTTCACCTGCACCTACCTCTGGGACATGGGCACGGCCAAGGTCATCGTCGAGATGCGTCGACGGCAAGGTCTACCGTATCAACACCGACCCCGCAGCCGCTCGACGCCTACGACTTCGCCCTGCGGCGCCAGCCCGGCAACCTGGCGCGAGTTCGCGCGGCCGGTTCCCGAGCCGATGTACCACGGCATCTGGGCGGCAAGCTTCCGGCGGGACCTCAAGATCGAGGGCAACATCCTCGTCCTGATGCAGAACCTTCGCAACTTCACGGTGCAGTTCGAGCTGCTGCGCAAAGTCGGCGTTCCGGTCTGAGCCGCGCCGTCGAAGCGGCTACCAGGGCGGACGATAGTCCAATGGCGCCAAGCATTCGCCGGTGACCGGCCGCTACGTCACCATCGACGTCGACGGCTACGAGTACAAGGTCTTCTATCTGCGGAACGGCGAGGGCCAGCCGCTGGTCTGCCAGCACACCGCCGGCTGCCACAACCACCAGTGGCGCGGGCTGCTCGAGGATCGCGGAGATCACCCGCGACTATGACGTGATCGCCTACGACCTGGCGCGGCACGGCAAGTCGGATCCGCCGCTGAACAAGGAATGGTGGAAGGAGGAGTACCTGCTGACCGCCGAGCACTACATGAACTTCATCGTCGCCTTCTGCGATGCCCTGGAGCTCAAGGACCCGATCTTCATGGGGTCGTCCTTCGGCGGCAACGTCGCGCTGCAGCTGGCGCTGCACCACCCCGACCGCTTCCGGGCGGTGATCCCGGTCGAGGCGGCCGAGCACGCGCCGGGGTTCTTCCTCGACTGGTGGCGGCATCCGCACGCCAATGCCGCGCAGGTCTGCGCGTCAGCGGCGTGTGGGACCTGATGGCGCCGCAGTCGCCCGACATGGACCGCTGGCTGACCTGGCACTACTACACCCAAGGCTCGGAGGTCTTCAACGGCGATCTCTACTTCTACTCCGTCGACCACGACCTGCGCGGACAGCTCGGCAACATCGACACCCGGCGCTGCCCGGTGGTGATGATGACCGGCACCTACGACTATCTGACCCCGCCGGAGGCCACCGAGAACGACGGCGCGGCAGATCCCGGGCGGCATCTACATCGAGATGGAGGACATCGGGCATTTCCCGATGTCGGAGAACTATCCGCTGTTCGCCGTCTACCTGAAGGAGGCGCTGCGGATCATCGAGGAGCGCACGCGATCGAGGCCGCCGCGATGAAGATCGTCGAATTCGACGACAAGGGCCGCCGGGTCGAGGTCGAGGCCGACCGTGCACCGGCGGGCCGCTCGGCGCCCGCCTCGGCGCTCGCGCCGCCACCGTCGCGGCCGGCGCCACCCGCGGCCGGGGAGGCGCGACGCCGGCACCGGGCGAATACGATCGAGCTCCACATGTTCCAGACCGGGACGCTCCGCACCAAGCTCAAATATCATCAAGATGAACCAGGGCGAGGGCGACTTCGAGATCCCTGTGCCGTGGTTCCTGATCCAGCACCCCAAGGGCAACGTGGTGATCGACGGCGGCAACGCCGTCGAGGTGGCGATCGACAAGCGCGGGCACTGGGGCGGGGTGGTCGATGCCTATGATCCGGTGATGGGGCTCCACGAAAACTGCGTCGATCAGCTCCGGATGATCGACGTGGCGCCGACAGGACGTCCGCTACGTCCTGCAGTCGCACCTGCATCTCGACCATACCGGCGCGATCGGGCGTTTCCCCAGGGCGACCCATGTCGTGCAGCGGATCGAGTACGACTATGCCTTCAACCCGCACTGGTTCGCCAAGGCGGCCTATATCCGCGCCGATTTCGACCGGCCGGGGCTGAACTGGAAGTTCCTCGGCGGCGAATACACCGACAACTTCGACCTCTTCGGCGACGGCACGGTTCGGATGATCTTCACGCCGGGGCATTCGCCCGGGCACCAGTCGTTCCTGCTGACGCTGCCGCAGACCGGGCCGGTGCTGCTGACTGTCGATGCGGCCTACACGATGGACCATTGGGAAGAGCGGGCGTTGCCCGGGCTCGTCACCTCGTCGGTCGAGGCGGCGGATTCGGTCGCGCAAGCTGCGGAGCATCGCCAAGGACACCGGCGCGATGGTGGTCACCGGCCATGATCCCGACGCCTGGGCGGCGTTCCGCAAGGCGCCACTGGATTTCTACGACTGAGGTCCGGCGGAGCGGGCCCGGTAACAACAAGGAGGAGGAAGGGAATGACTGGTATCGGAAGACTGACAGCCGCGGCGCTTCTGTCGCTGGCGGTGGCCGCCCCTAGCTTTGCCGAGGGCCTCGACGAACTCGACGCCGGCGTGGTCGAGCGCCTCTACAACAAGGACATGATCGATCCGATGCAGCCGACCGGGCCGAGCGCCTGGCGCGACTTCAAGGCGAAGAACCCGCCGCCCTGGAAGATCGGCTATGCCTCGAGCTATGCCGGCAACACCTGGCGCGCCGCGGCGATGGAGCAGCTCGCAGAACAAGATCATTCCCGAGTGGAAGGACCTCGGCCTCCTCTCGGATGTGTCGATCACCCAGTCCAATCTGAACGACGCCACCCAGATCCAGCAGATCCGCCAGCTCGTCGACCAGGGCGTCGACGCGATCATCATCTGTTGCTCCAACCCGACCGCGCTCAACGCGAGCGGCGAAGTACGCCGCCGACCACGGCGTGCCGGTCTTCTCGCTGACCGGCTACATCACCTCGGAATACTCGATCAACGCCTCGGTCAACTACCAGGTCGCCGGTTTCGAGATCGGCAAGGCGATCGCCGACCAGCTCGGCGGCAAGGGCAACGTGCTCGTGGTCGAGGGCATCCCCGGCACGTCGGGCTCGGACAGCCAGAACCGCGGCGTGCTCGCAGGCCTCGCGAGCTCACCGGACATCAAGGTCGTCGGGAACGGTCGCCGGCATGTGGACCGACCAGGTCGCCCAGGGCGAGGTGCAGAAGTGGCTCGCCACCAATCCCGGGACAGCTCGATGGCATCGTCGTGCAGTCGGCGGCGGAGATGGGCGTGCTGCGCGCCGTCGAGCAATCGGGACGCGGCGACATTCCGGTCGCCATCGGCGGCGAGCTCGGGGCGCTCTGCTACTGGCGGAAGAACCCAGACTACATCACCGCCGCCTACCAGGTCTGGCCGCCGGCCGACGAGATCGAGCTGATCTGGGACGTGATGATGCGGACCCTGCAGGGTCAGGGGCCGAAGGTGCAGTCGATCCTCGTCGACCCGACCAAGGTCACCTTCGATGACCTGACCGCAATCCTCGACGAGAACTGCGACGAGGCTAGCACCGACTGGGTGGCTGTCGGAGGAGCGAACTGGGGCCAGGACCCGGCCTATCTCGACCAGTTCTTCCTGAATCCGGCCGATCCGCGCGCCTACAAGCCCTGAGCCGAGTCCCGCCGGGGCGGCCTCGCCACCGCCCCGGCAATCCGGGAATGCCGATGTCCGTCGCCGCGACGCCCCTGACGCCCGCTTCCGCCGGCCGCGAAACGATCGCGGTCCGTGGCGTGAAGAAGTATTTCGGGCCGACCCGCGCGCTCGACGGGGTGAACTTCTCCGCCCGCGCCGGCGAGATCCACGCCATCGTCGGCGGCAACGGCTGCGGCAAGAGCACGCTCGCCAAGGTGGTGTCCGGCGTGCTGCCGATCGATGGGGGCACCGTCTCGATCCTCGGGGAGTGCGCCGTCGACGCCGGCGGAGAGCCGGGCCCTCGGGGATCTCGACGGTCTACCAGGAAGTGCTGGTCGCCGACGAGGCCAGCGTCGTCGACAACATCTTCATGGGCTCGGACGGGCTCTTCTCCAAGACCCTGAGCCAGGCACGCCAAGTGGCGCGGGCGGCGCAGCTCATGGAGGAACTGGCTGGCGAGCCGGTCGACCCCCACGCTCTGGTCGGCACGCTGCCGCTGTCGCTCAAGCAGTGGGTCACGATCGCTCGGGCGCTGCTTTCGGAGCCGCGGATCCTGATCCTCGACGAGAGCTCCGCGGCGCTGGACTTCGATTCCACCGAGCGGCTCTTCGCCAAGATGCGCGCGCTGCGCGACGCGGGCACCACCGTGCTGATCGTGACCCACCGGATCGCCGAGCTGATCCGCATCTCCGACCGCGCCACGGTGTTGCGCGACGGACGCGACGTGGGCGTGCTGGAGAAGGCGGAGATCACCGAGAGCAACCTGCTGGCGCTGATGACCGGCGAGGCGCCGGGAACTGGCCATGCCGCCGCGGAGCCGCCGCAGCCGGCGACCCCGGAGCGGGCGCTCCGGGCGCGGGGGCTGCGGCTCTGGCCGGGCGGGCGGACCTTCGACTTCGACCTTCGGCGGGGCGAAATAGTCGGGATCGCCGGGCTCGACGGCCAGGGTCAGGACGCGTTCGTGCGGGCGCTCGCCGGCGTGCAGCCGGCGCTCGAGGGCAGCGTCGAGGTGCAGGACCGCGCCGAGGACTGGGCCTCGGTGCGCACCCTCTCCGATGCGGTGGCCGGCGCGGGTGGCCTACGTCTCGGGCGACCGCAAGCGCGAGGGCACCTTCGCCTCGCTCTCGATCTTCGAGAACATGCTGATGCCGCTCTACCGCGAGAAGCGCCGCGGCGGCGTGCTCGGCTTCATCGACCGCGAGACACTGACCACGACCTTCCGCCGCGAGGCCGAGCAGCTGCGGCTCGCGCTACGGCGTCAAGGAGGACCGCATCACCTCGCTCTCCGGCGGCAACCAGCAGAAGGTGCTGATCGGACGCGGCTTCGCCATGCGCCCCGACGTCATCGTGCTCAACGACCCGGCGCGCGGCATCGACGTCGGCGCCAAGGGCGAGCTCTATCGCCACCTGCGCGACTTCGCCGGCGAGGGACGGTCGGTGGTCTATCTCTCGTCGGAGATCGAGGAATTCGTCGGCTTTGCGACGCGGATCATTGTCTTCCGCGACGGGGCGCCCTTCGATGCCTTCGACGGCCGCCGCCTCGACGCGCGGCGGGTTCTCGAGGCGATGTTCGGCCAGACCGACGGCATCGGGCCTCCTCGGCGGGCAGACCGCCGGTGCCGGACGCTAGCCCTGTGCCGGCGGGAGACGGGGTGCGGGTTCGCGTCGAGGTGCCGCCGTCGCTGCGGCCGGCTGTCGCGGGCGGAGGAGCTACCGGAGCCCGGGCCGGCGCGCGCGCAGGCCGGCACAGCCGCGCCGCGGGATCCGCGTCGTCGAGTTCGACGCGAACGGCCGCCGCATCGACCGGAGCCGGGCATGAGCGCGCTCGCCGCAGAACCGACGACGCTCGCGCCGCAGCCGGCGAAGGCCGTGCACCAGCAGGGCGGACGGTCGAACCCGTTCCTGCTGATGCCCATCACGCTGTTCTTCGCGCTGCTGTCGGTGGCGGTGCTGCGCTCGCCGAGCCTGATGACGAGCTACGGACATCGGCGCGGCGATCATCGTGGTCGACGCCGCTGATGCTCGCGACCTATGCGCTGATGGCGACGGTGATTGCAGGGCGCGGCACGGTGGACCTCTCGATCGGGCCGCTGATCGGCTTCATCAACGTCACGCTGATCCAGCTCAACGGCGCCGGCATCGTCGAGCACGCCGATCGCGGTCTTCCTCTACGCGTGGCGGCCGGCGCGGCCTATCAGCTGATCTTCGCGCTGATCGTGATCTACGTGCGGGTGCAGCCGATCATCGTTTCGCTGTCGGGCTACCTCGCGCTCGCCGGGCATCAACCTCGTGATCCTGCCGCGGCCGGGCGGCCTCGCGCCGCGAGTTCATGCAGGAGTGGGGCTACGGCACCTCGATCTTCTCGCCGGTGCTGTTCATCCTGCTGCTTGCGACGGTCGCTGCCTGGCTGCTGTTCACCGCGACCGCATTCTACACCCACCTGCGGCTGATGGGCTCGGACGAGCGGGCTGCCTATACCTCGCGGCGTGCCGATCACCGCGGTGCGGATCGGCGCGCACCTGATCTCCGGCGCCTTCGCCGGCCTCGCCGCGCTCTGCTTCACCGCGCTGATCGCATCCGGCGACCCGTCGCAGGGCACGACCTACACGCTGATCGCAGTGACCGCGCTGGTGCTCGGCGGCGCCTCGCTCGGCGGCGGGCGCGGCGAGCGTCTTCGGCTCGGCGCTCGGGGCGATGAACCTCTATCTGATCACCTTCGTGCTCTCGACCTTCAACTTCGGCGCGGTGCAGAGCTTCGTCACCAACCTCGCCTACGGCGCGATCCTCGTCGATCTCGCTGCTCCTCACCCTGCTCATCCCGGTCATCCAGCGCCGGATCCGCAATTTCTCGCCGCTGCTCTACTTCGTGGCCCTTTCGGTCGTGGTCCTCGGCGCTGATCCTGCACGCGACCTTCGATTACGCCGCGCTCGGCGAGACCGGGCCGGTGGTGGCCGGGCCGCTCGTCGATGCAGGCCGCGCTCATCGGGCCGCTCGAAGTCGGCGCCCCGGGTCCCGAGACGCAGGCGCTCCGGGCCGCGGCGGCGCCGTACATCGTCGGCGTCGATCCTGCTGGCGCTCGTCGCGGTGTTCCTGCGGGTGGCGATCGGGCGAGGCGCGGCGGCGCGACATCGGGCCAGCGGTCGCGGATCGTGCTCGCCGCGCCTGGTGCTCGATCGGCGCCTGGATGCGCGCAGGCGAGACGCCGGACGACGCACCGGCATCGGAGGCGCGGCCGTGACCGACGCGCCGGTCATCATAACGCCACGACCGCAGCTCGGGCTCGGCGGGATGATCGTCGGGCTTGCTCGCGGGGCTCATCCTGACCGGGATCGGCGTGGTGATGGGCTTCGTGCAGGGCGTGCCGGTCCAGTACGTCATCCTCGCGGCGATCGCGACGCTGGCGCTCTGGATCTGGGCCTGGCGCTGGCTCGTCGGGCAGTTCGTCGCCGTCGGCGGCGACACCGGCGACGGGCCGAGGCCGCTCCGGCGGCTCTGGGCCGACTACCGCTGGCCGCTGATCGGACTTGCCGCGATCCTCGTCGCCTTCCTGCTCCTGAGCCTCACGATCTCCGGCTTCTTCAGCATCTGGAACGTCATCTCGCTGCTGATCCTGCTGACGATCCTGGTGCTGACCCGCACGCTCGAGCCGGCAGTTCCTGCAGAACCGCTCCGCCTTCATCGGCATCATGGTGCTGTCCGGCCTGTTCTCGGTCGGGGCGATGAACATCGAAGGCTTCGCCTCGGGCTCAAACGTCAAGTCGATGCTGCTCTTCGCCTCGTTCCTCGGCCTCGCCTCGGTCGGCCAGACGCTGGTGGCGCTGCTCGGCGGGCTCGACCTCTCGATCCCGTTCGTGATCGGGGCGGCGAATGTCGGGCTGCTCTACCTGATCGGCGCTCGGGGTGCCACCCTGGCTCGCGACGCTCATCGTGCTGGCGATCGGCACGATCCTCGGCGTCGATCAACGGGCTCCTCAGCTACCGTCTGCAAGGTCAGGCGCTGATCGTCACCCTCGGCACCGGCTTCGCGATCTCGGGCGGCGTGCAGATCATCACCTCGATCGGCTCGCGCCTATTCCGGCAACGTCTTCGGCGCTGTGCCGGGTTGGCTCGCCAACCTCTCCTCGATGAACGGCGTCACCTTCGGGCTGCCGTTCCCGCCGGTCATCGCGATCTGGGCGGCGGTTGCGGCGGTGCTGATCGTCGGCATGCGGACGACGCTCTATGGCCGCTACCTCTACGCGCTGGGCGTCAACCGCACCTCGGCGAGCCGGGTGATGATCTCGGAACTGCGCTACTGGGTGCTGATCTACGCACTGTCCGGCGTCTTCGCGGCGATGACCGGCTCGCTCCTGCTCGGCTGGTCGGGCGGCGGCTTCATCGGTGTCGGCGACCAGTATCTCTTCCTGACGCTGGCCGCCGTCGTCGTCGGCGGCACCTCGCTCCTCGGCGGGCAGGGCGGCTACGGCTTCACGGTTATCGGCGTGCTGGTGCTGCAGGTGCTGTCGAGCTTCCTCGTCGGCCTCGGCCTGAGCTTCCAGTGGCAGCAGTTCATCTTCGGGCTGCTGATCCTGCCCATGGTCGCGCTCTACGCGCGTTCGCCCCACATCCGGACCCAGATATGAGACCCATGAAGCCCCGCGGAGGACGAGCCTGATGCCGGTGTTCCAGACCGCCGACCTGACCGCGGCGAGCTACTCGGTGGCGATCTTCGGCCTCGCCGCCACCGCGGTGCTGCTGCTGATGGGCAGCGGCTGGGTGGGCCGCGCCTGGCGGCTGCCGGTGGTGCTCTGCGCCATCGCAGCACTCGTCGGCGTCGCCGCGGGCTGGGAGGGTCGGCTCGCCTGGGCCGCCTCCGGCGAGGCCGGGGTGCCCGTGGTCTACCACTACGTCGGCTGGGCGGTGTCGATGCCCGTCCAGGTGATGGCGCTCTATTTCCTCGCCGCGACCGCGCGCAGTGTCGGAGCCGGGCTGTTCTGGCGCCTGCTCGTCGTCTCGGTGCTGATGGTGTTCGTGCGCTATCTCGGCGAAGCGGCGCTGATGAACCCCACGCTCGCCTTCCTGATCGGCCTCGTCTTCTGGCTCTACATCCTCGGAGAGCTCTACTTCGGCCGCATGGACGAGGCGATACGCGAGGGTGGCGACGACCCGACCCGGCACGGCTACTTCTGGCTGCGGCTGATCGTCACCGTCGGCTGGGCGATCTACCCGCTCGGCAACTTCCTGACCGCGTTCGCCGGGGTCACCGACACCGGGGCGTTGACCGTCGCCTACAACCTCGCCGACATCCTCAACCGCATGGCGTTCGGCGTCGCGGTGCTGGCGACCGGCGTCCTCTCGAGTGGAGAACAGCGCCATGACTGAGCGACCGACCGCCTTGCCGGATCACACTGAAGGAGCGCGTCCATGAAGGGTGCAGACGTCATTGCCGTCATCATCCTTGCGGCGATCGTCATCGCCGTGGCGGCCTATCTCTTGCACTGGCTCTACCGCCGCTCGACCAAGGACGTGTCCTTCGTGCGGACCGGGTTCGGCGGCGAGAAGGTGGTGATGGGGGGCGGCGCCTTCGTGCTGCCGATCCTGCATGACATCACCGCGGTGAACATGAACACCCTGCGCCTGGAGGTGACCCGGGCGCGGCAGATGTCGCTGATCACCAAGGACCGGATGCGGGTGGAGCTCACCGTCGAGTTCTACGTCCGCGTCGCGCCGACCGAGGAGGCAGTCACGATCGCCGCCCGCTCGCTCGGCAACCGCACGATGGACGCCGAGCAGCTCAAGGACCTGATCCAGGGCCGCCTCGTGGACGCGATCGGCGGCGCGGCCGCGAAGATGACGCTCGAACAGATCCACGAGAACCGGCAGAACTTCGTGCGCGAGGTGAAACAGGAGGTGGCCGAGAGCCTGGCGCTCGACGGGCTCGAGCTCGAGAGCGTCTCGCTCACCTCGCTCGACCAGGCCGACATCAAGCTGCTCGACCCGTCGAACACCTTCGACGCCGAGGGCCTGACCCGGCTGACCGAGCAGATCGAGAGCCGCAAGAAGAAGCGCAACGATATCGAGAAGGACACCGAGGTCGCCGTGCGCGCGAAGAATCTCGAGGCCGAGAAGCGCTCGCTCGAGATACAGCGCGAGAGCGAGTACGCCCGGCTCGCCCACGAGGCTGAGGTCGCCGTGGAGCGGGCGAACCGCAGGGCCGAGATCGCCAGCGACGCGGCGGCGAAGGAGCGCGAGATCGAGGAGGTCAAGCTCAAGGAGCGCGAGCAAGTGGAGCGTGCGCGGATCGGGATGGAGAAGGCGGTCGAGCAACTCGAGATCAAACGCAACGAGGCACTGCAGATGGAGGAACAGGCGCGCGACATCGCGGTGTCGATGAAATCCAAGGAGCGGAGTGATGCGCTGGCAGTGGCCGAGGCGGCGCGCGGCGCCGCGGTCGAGGCGACCGAGAAGGTGCAGACGCTGCGCGACACCGAGATCGCCACCCGGCAGAAGCAGATTGAACTCATCGAGGCGGAGAAGGCGGCTGAGTCGGAGGCGGCGCGACAGCGCATTCTCGCTGGAGCCGAAAAGGCCGCGGCACAGGACCGGGCGGAGGCGGACCGCATCACTGTGGCGGCGCTCGAAGAGCGGCTGCGCGTCGAGGCCGAGGGCAAGGTCAAGCTCAACGAGGCCGAGAACCTGCGCTCGGACGCCAGCCGGCGCTCAGCGCTGCATCAGGCCCTGGTCCAGAACCTGCCGGCGATCATCCGTGAAAGCGTCAAACCGATGGAGAAGATCAGCGAGATCAAGATCCTGCATGTCGAGGGTCTGCCCGGCCTGAGTGGCGGCACCGGCAGCGGCGACAGCGCGACGGCCGGCGAGCCACCGCGCGACGGCAACCTCGCTGAGCAGGTGGTGAGTTCGGCGCTGCGCTACCGCAGTCAGGCGCCCTTCGTCGACACTCTGCTCAGCGAGATCGGCCTCTCGGGTGACAACATCCACCGCAACCAGCCTTTGCAGGACCTGTCGAAGATCGCCTACACGCAGCCTGCGACGTCAGAGGCGCCGAAGCCCAAGGGCAAGGGTAGCTGAGGCGGGGAGGCCAGGCGATGCGGCCCCCCGACCGCGCCATTCTGGTCTTCGCGATCTGGGCGAGCCTGGGTGCGCTCGGGCTCTGCGTTTTCCTCGAGGGTCTGTCCCATGACGCCTGGCTCCTTTCCGCCGCCGGCGTTCTCGCCGTGTCGACCGCCTTTGCGGCGCACATGGTGGTCAACGCCTTCTTTGGCACCGGCTTCACCCGTGGCGAGACTACCCTCGGCATCGCTACCTACGGCGTCCTCGGACTCGTCTTTCTCATTGGCGCACTGTCGGGAGGCCTGACCGCTTCGGATTACCGCGCCGGTCTCACGTTCTTCGGCGTTCTCGCCGCCGGGATGCTCACCTACCTCGTCACCCGCAACGGCCTGCGCGGCGCCTTCTCGCGGTTCCATTCACCGGCGCGGGAGCGTGGCCGCTGATGGCATGGGTGCCGCTCCTTTCGCTCGTCTACATCGCGGCTGCGCTGCACTGGGCGCGCGTCGCCGCGATTGCGAACGGCAGCGACGGGACGTGGTTCTCGGCGGGCCACGACCTGTCGCCCTGGGTATCGGCGCTGATGCTCGCGGGCGCCTCGATCTCGGCCTGGGCGGTGCTCGGCGTCTCCGCGGAGATCGGGACCGCCGGCTTCGCGCTCCCTACCCTCGTCCAGGCCGGAGTCCTGATCGCCCTCCCCGGCGTCTTCTTCTTCAAGCGCCTCTGGCTCGTCGGCCGGCACCTGCGCCTGTCGTCCCAGGGCGAGCTTTTCCGCGCGCTCTACAGCTCGGAGTTCCTCGTCGCCGTCTCGGCCGTCGTCGCGGTGCTCTTCGCGGTCTGCTTCGCCGGGCTGCAACTCCTCGCCCTGTCGAACCTGTCGGGAGCGCTGTCCGGCGGTGCCTGGACAGCGGACATGGTCAGCTTCGTCCTCGGCGCGGTGCTCGTCGGCTCCGTGGCGATCGGCGGCATGCGGGCGGTGGCGTGGTTTGGCGCGATCCAGGCGGTGCTTGCCGTCGCCGCGCTTGCCGGGCTCGCGACTTTCGCCCTGATCGGGAGCGACGGTTTCGGCAGCCTCAACGATGGCTTGGCCGCCCTTGCCGCCGATCCTGCACGGGCCGGAAGCTTCATCGTCGCCGGCGTGATCCAGTTCACCGGCGGCATCGGCCGCGAGGCGGCGGCCGGCCACGAGGGCACGGCGCTCGCCAACCTCTCCCTCGCCTTCGCCCTCATGGGCTTCCAGGCGAGCCCGCTCGCGCTCAAGGTCGTGCTGTCCACACGCAGCCTGCGCGGCCTGGCCGCCGGGCAGACCTGGATTATGGCCGGAGCCTTCGGGGCTTTGATCGCACTTGGCGCCACGACGATCGGCGCCGCCACGCTGCTCGACGCCCGTCTGTCCGTCGCCGGGCTCCTCGCGGCGATGTCGCCCTGGTTCGCCGGCTGGCTCTTCCTCGGACTCGTCGCCGGCGCGCAGCTTCTCGCCGGCCTCGGGCTGCTGACCGCCGCCGAGGCGCTGGTCCGCTCGCTGGTGAAGCCTTGGTACTTCAGCTCGATGTCGGGCGCGGCCAGCGTCGCGCTCGCGCGAATCGCGGTGGCGCTCCTTGCCCTCGCCTCTGTGCTGATGCAGACCCTGGCACCCGTCACGCTCTCGGCGCTGGGCGCGCTGGCGCTGCCGCTAGCGTTCCAGCTCTGGACCCCGCTCCTCGGCCTGACGATGGTGCGGTGGTTCACAGCGCCTGCCGTCTCGACCGGGGTCGGCTTCGGCATCGCCGGCGTCCTGCTGACCGAGCCGGCCGGCAATGCCTTCCTTTCCTTTGTCGGCCTTGATCTTCCGTGGGGCCGGTGGCCGTGGACGATCAACTCCGCCCTGTGGGGCATGGCGCCGAACCTCGCCGTGACGCTCCTCATCTCGGCCTTCACTCAACGTCATGCGCTCGGCAATGCCGCGGCGGATCCGCGCCAGCTCCTGTCGGAGATCGCCGTGCAGTCCGCCGGCGCCAGGGCGCTTCGGCCGACCGCCTGGGCGGTGGCCTTCGCTTGGCTTTTCCTCGCCGTCGGTCCCGGCCTGATCCTCGGAAACAGCGCCTTCGGGGGGCCTTCCGGTCCCTGGGCGCTGGGAATGCCCTCGCTTTGGGCCTGGGGGCTCCTGTTCTGGGCGCTGGGGCTCGGGCTGGTCTGGTTCCTGTCCTACAAGATGGAACTGGCGAGCCCCTTCGCGGGCCCGATCCCGCCCCTTGCGCCGCCTCTGCAGCTTCCACGCGACATGCGGGCGGCTGAGCGGCGGCGGCTTCGCGCGCTGACGCTCGGCGCCGCCGCCACCTTCGCCCTCGTCGCGCTGACCGCGCTGTCCTTCGGATAGGGAAGCTGCAATGATCACGCCCTTCACCTACAACACCACTCGCTCGATCCGGTTCGGGGCTGGCGTCCTGGCGGAGATCGGTCCGGCCGCGCTGTCGCTTGCGGGAAGCCGCGTGCTCGTCGTCACCGACCGGGGGATGGTCGCCACCGGCATCGTCGCCCGTACCGTCGAGGCGCTCGATGCTGCCGGGGTCGAGCCGGTCGTCTATGATGCCGTCGAGGCGGATCCGCCCGAGCCGGTGGTCCGGGCGGCGGCGGCGGCGGCGCGCTACAGCGGCGCCGGCGGGGTAATCGGGCTCGGCGGCGGGTCGTCGCTCGACGTCGCGAAGCTCGCGGCGCTGCTCGCCGGCGGCGGCGAGGCTCTGGTGGACGTCTACGGCGTCGGCAAGGCGCGCGGTCCGCGCCTGCCGCTGATCCTCGTGCCGACCACCGCCGGAACCGGATCGGAGGTGACTCCGATCTCCATCGTCACGACCGGCGCCGCGGAGAAGATGGGCGTGGTCTCGCCGGTGCTGATCCCCGACCTGGCGCTGCTCGACCCCGAGCTTACCCTGGGGCTGCCGCCGCATGTCACCGCCGCGACCGGGATCGACGCCATGGTGCATGCCATCGAGGCCTACGCCTCGGCGAGCGGCAACAACAATCCGATCTCACGGATGCTCGCCTGCCAGGCGCTGTCGCTGATGGGCGGGTCGATCCTGAAGGCGGTCCACGACGGCGCCGACCTTGCGGCGCGCAGCGCGATGCTCCTTGGCTCGATGCTCGCGGGCCAGGCCTTCGCCAACTCGCCGGTCGCAGCGGTTCACGCGCTGGCCTATCCGCTCGGCGGGCATTTCCACATTCCACACGGCCTTTCCAACGCGCTGGTCCTGCCGCACGTGCTGCGCTTCAATGCCCTCACCGTGCCGCAGCCCTACGCCGAGCTCGCGCCTTTCGCATTCCCGGACCTCGCGGCAACCGAGGGCCAGGCGCGCGCCGCCGCCTTCGCCGAGCGGCTGGCGGCGCTCTCGGTCCAGTGCAACCTGCCGCAGCGGCTACGCGACATGGGGATCGCCGCGGACGACCTGGCGATGCTGGCGCGCGACGCGATGAACCAGACCCGCCTCCTGGTTAACAACCCGCGGCCGGTGAGCGAGTCCGACGCGCTGGCGATCTACCGGGCGGCCTATTGAGCCGAAGGCCGCGCGCACGCCGCGGGGCCTTCGGCCACTGGCTCCGCCGCCGATCCGGATTCCGCCAGAGGCTACCGGCACCGGCCGGCCGGGCGTGGGCAGGTGCTCGAAATATTCCTGGTGCTCGCGCGCGACGCGGGCGGCGCGCTCGGCGTCACCGCTGCCGATGGCGTCGACGATGGGTTGGTGGCTCTCGGCGATCTCCACGAGGTCGAGCCCGTCGGCGAGCATGGTGATGGTCGTCCGTGTCTCGATGCGCAGCGACAGCCAGAGGTTCAGCAGCAGCCGGTTGCCGGCGGCCTGCATGATCGCGCGGTGGAACGTCACCGAATGCTCGATGACGCCGGGGACATCGCCGGCAAGCGCTGCAGCGCGCATGGCATCGACGGAGGCCTGCAGCGCCCCGAGGTCGCAGCTGCCGCGGGCGGTGGCGTGGCGGGTCGCCTGCTCCTCCAGCGCACCGCGAACGGCGTAGATCTCGCGGAGGCCGTCGGCCATGACGTCGGTGACGTAGGTGCCGCGGCGCGGGATGTTGGTGACCAGCCCGGTGGCCTCGAGCTCGCGCAGCGCCTCGCGCACCGGGCCCTGGCTGGTGGCGAACTCGGCGGCGATGCGCATCTCGACGAGGCGCTGCCCGGGGCGGAAGCGGCCGTCGAGGATGCGGCGCAGCAGCGCCTCCTTCAGACGCTGGCGCAGCGGCGCGCCCACCGGTGGCTCCGCCGGCAGCGGCGCGGGGCGAGGGTCCGTGGCGATGCTGTCCGACATGCGGTCCCTGAACCATTGACAGGCGCATGTTCTTCTATCGATAATCGATAATCAAGGGCGGCGCACAGACCGCTATCGGGAGGAACGATGCTTGAAGCGGTGGCTGTACCACGCTCGCTGGCCGAGGCGCACGCGGCACTCGGCGACGGGGCACGGATTGTGGCTGGCGGCACGTCGGTCATGCCGGAACTCAACCAGGGCACGGATGCGCTGACCCGGCTCGTGAGCCTGCGTCGGGCGGGACTCGGGCAAGTCTCGCTCGCGGGTGGGCGGGCGACCGTCGGCGCGGCGGCGACGCTCGCCGACCTGGAGTTCGAGCCGGGGCTCGGGTTCCTGGCGGCGGCGCTCCGGGCGATCGCCTCGCCGACGATCCGCAACATGGCGACCGTGGGCGGAAACCTGTTCGTGAGGCAGCCCTATGGCGACCTCGCGGCTTGCCTAGTGGCGCTCGGCGCCGTCGCCACGGTTTCGGACGGGTTGGGCAGCCGTGACGTGCCGGTGGAGGCGCTGGTGGGGACGGGTGTTGCGCCGGGCGAGATCGTGACGGCCATCGGCTTTGCGCTGCCGGGGCCGGGCGCGTTCCACTTCCACAAGGCAGGACGCAAAGCGCTGAACGCCGCGGCGATCGTGACCGTGGCCGCGGTGGTCGAGGTCTCCGATGGCGTCGTGACGCGCTGCCGGATCGCCCTCGGCGGCGTGGGGCGGGCCGTGGTGCGGGCATCGTCCGCCGAGGCCGCGCTGACCGGGCGCGCGCTCGATCGGGCGGCGGCGGAGGAGGCCGGACGACAGGCCGCGCAGGACATCGATCCGTTCGACGATTCCTATGCCAGCGCCTGGTACCGGCGGCGGGTGACGCCGGTCCACGTGCGGCGCGCGCTGATCGGGGAGTGAGGACGATGAAGAAGCGAATCGTGGAACTCACCATCAACGGCGCGGAGCGGCAGATGCTGGTGCTGCCGGGCACAACGCTGCTCGACACGCTGCGCGACGAGGGACTGACCGGCACTCGCCGCGGCTGCGACCAGGGCGCCTGCGGAGCCTGCACCGTGCTGGTGGACGGCCGGCCGATGATGTCGTGCCTTCTGCCCGTGGAGACGATCGAAGGGGCGCAGGTCCGCACGATCGAGGGGCTGACGCCGACCGAGGGGCTGCATCCGATCCAGGACGCCTTCCTGGAGGGCTTCGCCACCCAGTGCGGCTTCTGCACCTCGGGCATGATCATGGCGACGGCAGGGCTGCTCGCCGACAACCCGGACCCTACGCGCGAGGATGCGGTGCGGGCGATCTCCGGCAACATCTGCCGCTGCACCGGCTACGCGGCGATCATCGACGCGGTGCTCGATGCCGCGGAACGGATGCGCGCGGCGGAAGCGCACGCAGAAGCGAAGGTGGCGTGATGGAGCGGATCGACACCGGCTTCTTCGCGTCCGAGCGCGCCGCCGACCTCTCGGTCGTCGGTACCACGGTGCCGCGGGCGGACGCGCGCGGGCACGTCACCGGCCGCACGCAGTTCCACGAGGACGTGAGCTCTCCCGGCACGCTCCACCTCGCCATGGTGCGCTCCACCCGCCACCACGCCAGCTTCACCCTCGACGTGACCCCGGCGCTCGCGGTACCGGGCGTGGTGCGGGTGCTGACCTACAAGGACGTGCCGCAGAACTGGTACACCATCCTGCGGCTGATCGGCGTCGGCCCCAACGACGAGCCGGTGTTGCCCGAGGACCGGGTTCTGTTCATGGGCGAGCAGATGTGCGCCGTGCTGGCCGAGACCCGGGCGGCTGCGCAGGAGGGCGCCCGGCGCGTGCGGGTCGACTACGAGGAGCTGCCGGCGGTCTTCGACGTGGAGGAGGCGATCGCGGCGCCGTCGTTCAAGACGGATGGGCCGAACTACTTCGTCTACGAGGGACACCACTGCCGGCGCATCCGCTTCGGCGACGTGGAGAAGGGCTTCGCCGCGGCGGACCACGTCATCGAGCACCGCTACGACTCCTCGCCGATCGAACATGCGCCGGTGGAGACCACCGGCTGCACGGCGAAGCCGGAGGGCAACGGGCGGATCACTGTCTATACCGACACCCAGGCCCTCTACTTCACCCTCGACAACATGGCGCTGATCCTCGACGTGCCGTTCAACAGGCTGCGCCTCGTCGGCGGCACCGTCGGCGGCGGCTTCGGCGGCAAGGTGGACGTGATCGTCGAGCCGATCGCCGCCCTCGGGGCGATGCTGACCAACCGTCCGGTGAAATACGTCTACTCCCGTCCCGAGGAGATGCAGGTGTCGTCGCCGCGCGCCTCCGAGCGCATCTACATCAAGGACGGAGTGATGCAGGACGGCCGCATCGTCGCCCGCCAGATCACCCTCTATGTCGACGCCGGCGCCTACTGCCGGCACTCGACCTACGGGACCACCAAGGCGGCGGCGCACATGCCGGGGCCGTACTCGATCCCCAACGTTCACGTGGACGCCTGGTGCGTCTACACCAACCGCACCCCATCCTCGGCCATGCGCGGCTTCGGCGTGACCATTGGGGACTTCGCGCTCGAGTTGCAGATGGACATGGTGGCGCGCAAGCTCGGCATGGACCCGATGGAGCTGCGGCTGATCAATGCCTACCGCGACGGCGACATGAAGGCGCACCGCAAGATCGTCGATGGGGCGGCGCTGGTCGAGGTGATCCAGGCGGCGGCGAGCGAGATCGGGCACGCCTTGCCGGAGCGGTTCCGCGCCATGTCGTCCATGCGGCGGGAGGGTTGAGATGGCCTGGCTCAACGGACGCGGCGTCGCATCGGTCAACTATCCCACCGGCATGAACCTCGGCGGCGACCCGAGCCAGGCGCTGATTTACGCGACCACGACCGGCAGCTTCGTCATCACCCTCTCCTCGGTCGACCTCGGCCAGGGGATCAAGACAGTGGGCGCGCAGATCGCGGCGGAGACGCTGGGCGTGCCCTATGACAGCGTGATGATCGACACCGCCGATACCGACACCGGCCCGCACTGCATGGGCACCTTCGCCAGCCGCGGCACCCACCGCATCGGCAACGCCATCATCATGGCGGCGCGCGAGGCGCGCGAGGTGATGCTCGAGGTCGCCGCCACCGAGCTGGAGGTGGACGCCGGCGATCTCGTCACCGACGGCAAGGGGCGCATCCACGTCGACGGCGCCCCTGACCGCGGCATTGGCGTCCTCGACGTAGCGCTGGCGGCGCACTTCAAGCACGGGCGCACCATCTCCGGGCGCGGCATGTACATGAAGCCGAAGAGCGAGGTGGTGCCGGAAACCGGCGAGATGGATCCGGACAGCTGCCAGGCGCATGCCTGCACCGTGGCCGAGGTCGCGGTCGACGACGAGACCGGCGAGGTCCGCGTGCTGAAGCTCACCAACGCTTACGAGATCGGCCGGGCGGTCAATCCGGCGCTGGCGCACCAGCAGATCGTCGGCGGCGCCTGGATGGGGATCAGCCATGCGCTCTATGAGACCACGGAGCCCTACTACCCGGACCGCAGGTGCGGCCCGACCGATTTCTCGCAGTACCTGATGCCGGGGCCGGGCGATGTGGCCGAGATAGAGAGCGTCATCATCGAGCGGCCCGCCGCCAGCGGCCCCTACGGCGCCAAGGGCATCGGCGAGATGACGGCGAACTCGCCGATCCCGGCGATCGCCAACGCCATCTTCGACGCCTGCGGCGTGCGGTTGACCTCGCTGCCGATCACGCCGGAGAAGGTGCTGCGCGGCCTCGACGCGCTGCGCACCGCCGCCGAATAGCCAACCGAGAGGGAACAGGAATGATCAAGGTAATGTCGCTGATGAAGCGCAAGGAGGGCATGCCCTTCGACGAGTTCAAGACCTGGCTCCTCGACGAGCACGTGGCCTTCGCCCGTAACCTCTCGGGCCTGCGCAAATACACCGCCAACGCGCTGGTCGCCGAGAACCCCGACGCCCCCTACGACGGCATCACCGAGCTCTTCTTCGACAGCGAGGCGGCGATGGCCGAAGCCTTCGGCACCGACGCAGGAAAGGCCGCGGGCGGCGACGCCGCGTCGCACTGCTCGAACCGCTTTCGAATGATCTGCGAGGAAAAGCTGCAGTTCTAAGATGCGTGCTCGCCTCCGCTTCGCGTTCTCGCCCCGCCTCCCGCGGCCCCTGCACGCGCGGAGGGCAGCGGCCCGACCGCGGGTGGCCGAGAAGCGGCCGCTTAGGGGGCGGTCGGCCGCTGCCCGGGCTCGGGGCCTGGGCGGGACGGCTCCGCAGGCGGCGCACTTTTCAAGCAGGAATCCTACCGATGACCTGACCCCGATGCGCACCGGGCCATGCGCGGCGCTCCATCGATGACCTCGCCCCTCGACCAGGACGCCCTCGACGCCGCCCTGGCCGACGCGGGCTACTTTGCCGACGAGGGCCTGGTCACCGCCCTCTACCTCGCCCTCGAGCTCGGCAAGCCCTTGCTGCTCGAAGGCATGCCCGGCGTCGGCAAGACCGAGGTTGGCAACGTGCTGGCGCGTCTTCTCGGCCGCGACTGCATCCGCCTCCAATGTTACGAGGGCATCGACGCCGGCCGCGCCCTCTATGACTGGGACCACGTCCGCCAGCTGCTGCACGTGCGGGTCGCCGAGCGCGCCGGGCCGGTGGCGACGACCGATCTCTACGCGCCCGAGTTCCTCGTCGAGATGCCGCTGCTCAAGGCGCTGCGCAACGCCGGCACCGCCATTCTGCTGATCGACGAGATCGACCGGGCCGACGACGCCTTCGAGGCATTTCTGCTTGAGTTCCTCTCCGACTCCCAGATCTCGATCCCGGAGCTCGGCACGGTCCGCGCGACGGAGCCGGTGGTGACGATCCTCACCTCCAACCGCACCCGCGAGTTGCACGACGCGCTGCGCCGGCGCTGCCTCTACCACTGGATCGACTATCCCGAACGGGCGCGCGAGCGGGCGATCGTCGAGCGCCATGCTCCCGGCATGGCCGCGGCGGCGGCGGACCGGCTGGTCGAGGCGGTGGCGGCGGCGCGGCGCCTGCCGCTGGTCAAGCACCCCGGCATCGCCGAGACCATCGACTGGGCGCGCGGAGCGATGGTGCTGGAGCGTGACGGCGCCGCCTGGCCCGACGCGCTGCGGCGCTCGCTGGGGCTCCTGGTCAAGGATCCCGAGGACCGCGAGCTCCTCGCCCGCGCCGAACTGGTATGAACCTGGCCGAAGAGCTGCTGGCCGGCTTCCCTGGCGCGCTCCGCGCCGCCGGGCTGCCCGTCGATCCGGCGCGCGGTGCCTCGTTCCTGCGCGCCGTGCGCTGCGCGCGGCTGCGAAACGCGGCCGACCTCGCGCGGATCGGCCGGGTGACCCTGACCGGATCGCGCGAGGAATTCCCCGTCTACGATGCGGTTTTCGCGGCCTGGTTCGCGGGCAGCCCCGGTGTGGCCACGGCCGAGCCGGAAGAGGAGACCGAGGGGCCCCCGCGCGACCGCCTGGAGCGCAACGGGCTGGTTCAGGTCGCGGGGGGCGCCGCCGCCGGCCGCGCCGCCTCGCCCGAGGAGATCCGCGGCGCCAAGTCCTTCCGCGCGGCGGGCGAGGACGAGCGCCGCACGTTCGCGCGCCTCCGGAGCGCGTTCAAGATTTTGCCGGAGATGCGCCGCCGCGGCTGGATCCCGGCCGCGGCCGGGCGGCTCGACCTCGCCCGCACCGCCCGCGAGGCGCGCCGCAGCTTCGGCGAGACGCTGCGTCTCCTGAGCCAGACGCGCGAGGTGCGCCCGCGGCGGATGCTGCTCCTCGTCGACGTCTCCGGCTCGATGAAGGCGCAGTCCGAGCTTACGTTGCGCTTTGCCCAGGCACTGACCCGTGCCCGCGGACAAATCGAGACCTTCACCTTCGGCACCCGGCTGACCCGGGTGACCGCGACGCTCCGTCGGCGCGGCGGCGAAGCCGCCCTGGCGCGGCTGGCCGGGACGGTCAGCGACTTCGACGGCGGTACCCGCATCGGCGAGGCGCTGGAGACCTTCCTCGCCACGCCGACCAACGCCTCGCTGGCGCGCGGCGCCGTCATCCTCGTCTTCTCCGACGGGCTCGAGCGCGGCGATCCGGCGGCTATGTGCGCCGCCGTCCGCCGCCTGGCCCGTCTCGGGCACCGGCTGCTCTGGGTCAACCCGCTCGCCGCCGACCCGCGCTACCGCCCCGTCACCCGCGCCATGGCCGGCATCCTGCCGGATCTCGACGCGCTGGTGGACGGTGCCGACCTCGTGTCCCTGGCGCGGCTTCCGGGGCGGATCGCCATGGCCGAGCGCCAGCCGCGCGGCGAAGCGCGGCGTGCATTCAGGGGGGCCGCCGCATGATCGGCATCGTCGACGGGCATCACCACATCTGGCGCCAGGCGGACCTGCCCTGGCTGCAGGGGCCGATGGTCCCGCGCATCTTCGGCCCCTACGAGCCTATCCGCCGCGACTATCCGATCGAGGAATATCTCACCGACCTCGCCGGGAGCGGCGTGGAGAAATCGGTCTACGTGCAGACCAACTGGGCGAAGTCCGGCGCCGTCGACGAGGTCGCCTGGGTGCAGGCCACCGCCGACGCGCACGGCTGGCCGCACGCCATCGTCGGCTACGCCGACCTGCTCGACGACGCGGTGGGAGACACGCTGCGACGCCAGGCCGCCTTCCCGCTGATGCGCGGGGTCAGGATGCAGTTGCACTGGCACGAGAACCCGCAGTACCGCTTCGCGCCCCGGGCGGACCTGATGGAGGACGCCACCTTCCGGCGCAACCTCCGCCGCCTTGCGGATTTTGGCTGGTCCTTCGACCTGCAGATCTTCGCTTCGCAGATGGCGGAGGCGGCGCGGCTTGCGGCGGACAACCCCGACATCACCTTCGTACTGCAGCATTGCGGCATGCCGGAGGATTTCTACCTCCCCCGGCCGGGTGGTCTGGCGCGAGGGCATGCGCCGCCTCGCCGACCAGCCGAACGTGGTCAACAAGCTCTCCGGCCTCGGCACCTTTATCCACCGCAACGACCCCGCGCACGTCGCCGACATCGTCGCCGAGTTGGCCGCCCTCTTCGGACCCGAGCGCTGCCTCTTCGGCAGCAACTTCCCCATCGAGAAACTCTGGACGAGCTACTCCGACCTGGTCGCTACCGTCCGCCATGCCGTCTCCAGGTTCCCCGAGAGTACGCAGCGATCGATGCTCGTGGGCAGCGCGACGACGGTGTATCGGCTTTAGACTAGGTCACATACCCATAACCGGGATTCCCAATATGGTTGCGTGGTAATTCACTGCCCAAAACGAGGGGCAGGTATGGGACGTTCCGATCTGACGGATTTCGAGTGGTCGGTGATCCAGCCGCTGCTGCCGCAGAAGTCGCGCGGCGTAAAGCGGGTGGACGACCGGCGGGTTCTGAACGGGATCTTTTGGCGCCTGCGGACCGGTGCGCCTTGGGCGGACATTCCCTCACGCTACGGGCCGCACACGACCTGCGTCAACCGGTTCAACCGATGGCGGCGCGCGGGGCACTGGGCCCGCATTCTGCGCTCTGTGTCAGAGGCTTACGACGGCGATATCCAGATGATCGACTCCTCGTCGATCCGAGTGCACCAGCACGCCGCCAACGGTCAAAAAAAGACCTCCGATCCCGTTGCATGGGCCGCTCGTTGCGATGTCGGATCACCACTTCTGGCTGGTTGTGTCCCATGACGTGGTGTAGCTGACGAATGCCACCACGAGCACCGGCGAAGTCCGGGCCGATCAGTCCGCCATGGCTGGCAGGCCGATGGCGGGATCATCGGCGATCGGGGCGATGGTCTCAAGGGTCATGTAGCGGGAGCGCTGGACGGCCCACTCGTCGTTCTGCTCGAGGAGGATGGCGCCGACGAGGCGGGTGATGGCGGCCTCGTTGGGGAAGATGCCGACGACCTCGGTGCGGCGCTTGATCTCGCCGTTGAGCCGCTCGAGCGGGTTTGTGGAGTGCAGCTTTGCCCGGTGCTGCTGGGGAAAGGTCATGTAGGCGAGAACGTCCGGCTCGGCTTCGTCCATCAGCGCGGCGAGCTTCGGCACCTTGGGGCGGAGCTGGTCGGCGACGCGGCGCCATTGCTGTTTCGCGCTGTCGGCATCGTTCTGCGCGAAGGCGGTAGCGACGAAGGCAGAGACGACGCGGCGGCCGCTCTTGCCGGCATGGGCGAGCGCGTTGCGCATGAAGTGGACGCGGCAGCGCTGCCAGCTGGCGCAGAGGATCTTGGCGGTCGCGGCCCTGATGCCCTCGTGGGCATCGGAGATCACGAGCTTGACCCCGCGCAGGCCACGGCGGGCGAGCTTGCGCAGGAAGGCGGTCCAGAAGGGCTCGGCTTCCGAGGGGCCGATGTCCATGCCCAGCACCTCGCGCCGGCCGTCGCTGTTGACGCCGACCGCGACGATCACCGCCACCGAGACGATGCGGCCGTTCTGGCGCACCTTCAGGTAGGTCGCGTCGATCCACAGGTACGGCCAGTCGCCTTCCAGCGGCCGTTCGAGGAACTCCGTCACCCGCTCGTCGATCTCGGTACAGAGCCGGCTCACCTGGCTTTTCGAGATGCCACTCATCCCGAGCGCCTTCACCAGGTCGTCGACCGACCGCGTCGATACGCCGTGGATGTAGGCCTCATGGATCACCGCCGTCAGTGCCTTCTCCGCCATCCGCCGCGGCTCCAGGAAGCCGGGGAAGTACGAGCCCCTCCGCAGCTTCGGGATGCGCAGCTCCACGCTCCCGGCTCGGGTCTCCCACATCCGCTCCCGGTAGCCGTTGCGCTGGACCAGCCGTTCTGGGCTCTTCTCGCCCCAGGCCGCCCCGGTCAGGCCGCCCACCTCCAGCTCCATCAGTCGCTCGGCCGCAAAGCCGATCATCTCGCGCAAGACATCGGCGTCCGGGGTCTTCTCCACCAGCTCGCGCAGGTTCATCATCTCGTCGGTCATCGTGAGGTCTCCGATCAGGTTGGCGTTTGCAAACCCGACCAACACCGACGACCGCGCGATGACCACCGCGTCGCCGCCTGCCTGCCAGCGCGTCAATCCGCGCAGGCAGCCGGCGACGCTACCGTCGAGCTACACCACCACCCGGGACACGACCTTCTGGCTCTCCGAAGCTCAGTTTGCGCGTCTGGAACCGCTTCTGCCGAACAAGGGGCAAGCCATCGTGCGACCGTGGCGCGCTTCGGGGTTAGCGCGGCGAGCGTCGGCCGCTGGCGGGCGTTGGAGCGGAGACAGGGCGGCCTCCGGCCCGGGCCGCTCGGCGGCGATCGCCGGTCCGGCGGATCGAGGCGCAGCCGCCGCTGATCCTCGGGCTGCGGGCGGAGACGCCAGACGGCACCGTGGAAGAGCTGCGCGTCGCGCTCGCCACCCGCCGGCCACGCCTTCGGCTATGGACGCTGCAGCGCTTCTTCGCGCGCCACCGGATCACGCGCAAAAAAGACCGCGCACGCCAGCGAGCAGGATCGTCCCGACGTCCTGACGCGGCGGCAGGCCTGGACCGAGCCCAGCCGGAACTCGACCCGAAGCGGCTTGTCTTCATCGACGAGACCTGGGCGAAGACCAACATGGCGCGGACCCACGGCCACGCCCCGGCGTGCCGCAGGGCCACTGGCAGACCACGACGGTCGTCGCCGCGTGACGCTGCGCGGCATCCTCGCACCCTTCGTGTTCTCCGGCCCCATCAACCGCGACGCCTTCGAGGCATATATCGAGCGCGTCCTCGTCCCCGAGTTAGGCTTGGCGACATCGTCGTCATGGACAGCCTGTCGAGCCACAAGGAGCCGAAGGTACAGGTGCGGATCGAGGCCGCCGGAGCGCGCCCTCTCCTTCTCCCGCCCTACGGCTCCGACTTCAACCCGATCGAGAATGCCTTCGCCAAGCTCAAGGCGCTCCTCCTCACGGCCGCAGAGCGAACCGTCTCGGGCCTCTGGAACGCCGTTGGCCGCATCGTCGACACCTTCAGCCCCGAAGAACGCTTTAACTACTTCGCCGCGGCAGGATACGATCCGGAATGATGGGACTCCGCTTTAGCGCTCCGTATCGATGCCGTAGGCGTCTTACGTGGGACGCTGCGCTATACAAGACCGACACAGCGTTCAGCACCGACGTGGAAACCCGCCCTTGCGCCTCGGTCGTACGCCGTGATGGTCAGCGGCGCGTCCGAGCCGACCAGAAAGCTGGGTTGAGCGAAACCCGCGTGTCCGATTTCGTGTCACCTGGCGGGAGACCGGGACGGCTCCTTTCCGGCTTGGCGTTTGAAATGCTGCGGCGGCGGATGCAGGCCGAGGCTTTTACGGTTCACGCGTTCCGTTCGGCTCCACCACCATCCCTCTAGTGGGGGGAGGGATAAAAGTAGGGACGGATGTCGCTTCTCGGTAAAATTCCGTGTAATATCAATAATATTAGCTTGAGTAGATGACGGAGGAACGGGAACTGGGGTCGAACACTCTCTGACTGTCGGTCGTCCGTTTGAGGAATGCCGGCAAAACTGGGCTCTACGTGATCACGAAGCGGACGGCCGCAACGGGAGTGCCTGCGCGGCTGACGATTCCATCGTTGATGATCGTGCCATCCGGTTGGGCGTAAATGAGATCGGAAAAGCCAAGGCGCGTGGTGCCGGTGAGCGACTTGAAGTCGGCAGTGTAGGTCAAGCGAATCTGGCCAACTCCTTCGATGACCGTGGCCTCACCCAGCGTGTCTTCGCGTTTGCCCGACCATCGGCCGGGGGCCGGTTCCGCGAAAAACCCATGTCAGGCGGTCCTCCTGGCCATCGTCATAGACGAAATCCTCGGTGACGGTGAGGGTGCGCTTTCCTTCAGCCCCGGTGACGCGGCCGTTCAACTCGGCGCTGAAGCGGCGTTCGGTGCCGGTAACCCAGACGCGGAATTTCCCTCTGCCGGTGCGGCGGCCCTGAAAGGCAGAAACGAGCGTCACGGGCCGGGTGGGTGCGGTGGGCGAAGCGGGAGCCGATGCGCAGCCGGAAAGGGCAAGCTCCGAGGCACTCAATAGGACAAAGCGTCTGGTGAGCGGCATGGCATTCTCCGGAGTTTGGGCAGGATATGGAGTGATGTCAGACGAATACAAACCAGCCGCTCGGCCTATCGAACGGTGTCGACCTTGATCCCGCGCTTGTGCTGTGGATCCTCTACGTTCCTACGCGAAATGCGATGCGGCGTAGGCCATGACAGTCAGGCGTATGAGCCCCCGGCTCGTCAGCCGAGGCTGGGTGGCCTCCACTCACAGCTCAGGCCAATGCCTCTGGCCCAGCCGGCCCGTCGCGTCCGGCCCGGCAGCCTCAGAGCAGCACAGCGCGGATCGAGAATGCCACGGCACCGACGGTCAGGACGCCGGCCAACCAGAGCCCCGCGAACCAGGCCAGCCGCTTCAGCATCAGCATCAGTGGTAGCCTTTTTCGGGGTCGAGCTTGCCGCGGAAGACCCAATAGGCATAGCCAGTATAGGCGAGGATGATCGGCACCAGCACAATGGCGCCCACAAACATGAAGAGCTGGCTCGACCGCGGGCTGGCGGTGTCCCAGATCGTCACCGTTGGCGGGATGATGTAGGGCCAGATCGAGACCCCGAGGCCCAAGAAGCAGAGCCCGAAGAGCGCCAGCGCCAGCAAGAAGGGAAGCCACTCGCGCCCTTCGGCGATCAGCGCCCGCCCGAGCGCCAGGATCAGCGCGCCCACGGCGATCGGGACTGGAGCGACAAGCAGGATCTGCGGCCAGCCAAACCAGCGGTTCCAGTAGTCGACGGCGAGGAACGGCGTCCAGAGGCTCACCAGCAGGATGAAGCCGACGGTCGCGATCCCGAAGGCCTGGGCCAGTTCCTTGATCCGGCGGTGCAGCGGCCCCTCGACCTTCATGTTGAGCCAGCAGGCGCCGAGCAGCGCATAACCGCAGACGACCGCCAACCCGCAGATTACCGTGAACGGCGTCAACCAGTCCCACCAGCCGCCGCCATAGCCGCGCCCCTCGACCTCGATCCCCTGCAGAAGAGACCCGAGGATGATGCCCTGGGCCATCGCCGCGACCGACGAGCCGCCGATGAAGGCGGCATCCCACAGCCTCTTGGTTCGGGGCCGGACCGCGCGCCAACGGAACTCGAAGGCGACGCCGCGGAAGACCAAGGCCAACAGCATGGCGATGACCGGCGGGTAGACCGCTGGCATGATCACCGCGTAGGCGAGCGGGAAAGCGGCGAAGAGCCCGCCGCCGCCGAGCACGAGCCAGGTCTCGTTGCCGTCCCAGACCGGCGCCACAGAGTTCATCAACAGGTCGCGGTCGCGCTTCTTCGGGAAGAATGGATAGAGGATGCCGATCCCGAGATCGAACCCGTCGAGGACGACATAGACGTAGATCGCGAAGGCGAGGAGCAGCGCCCAGGCAACGGTGAGGTCGAAGCTGATCTCCATCGCTCGCCTCCTACCGCGCCGCTTCCGGCGCCTGATTGGCGATTTGCGGTGCCGGGGTAATACCGGCGCTGCGGATCGGACCGGGTTCGGCTTCCGGACCTTTTTCGCCGGCCTCGGGCGGGTGTGCCATCAGGCGCAGGATGTAGACAACGCCGGCGCCGAAGACCGCGAAGTAGATCACGATGAAGGCGATGAGCGAGGCCCCGACCGCGCTCGCGCCGAGCGGCGACGCGGCCTCGCCGGTCCGCAGCATGCCGTAGACGACATAGGGCTGCCGGCCAACCTCGGTGGTAACCCAGCCGGCGATGACCGCGACGAGCCCCGACGGCCCCATGGCCAGCGCCACGCTGTGGAGCCAGCGACCCGTGAAGAGCCGCCCCTTCCAGCGCGCCCAGAGAGACCAGAGACCGACGCTGAGCATCGCGAAGCCGATCGCCACCATCACGCGGAACGACCAGAAGACGATCGCCACCGGCGGCTGGTCCTCGCGCGGGACGGTGTCGAGGCCGGCGAGCGGCGCGTTCAGAGAATGCTTGAGGATGAGCGAGCTCAGCTTGGGAATCTCGAGTGCGTAGTTCACCGTCTGAGCCTCCTGGTCGGGCAGGCCGAACAGGATCAGAGGGGCGCCGTTGGGATGGCTCTCGAAGTGGCCCTCCATCGCCATGACCTTCGCCGGCTGGTGCTCGAGCGTGTTGATCCCGTGCGCATCGCCGAGAAATATCTGCACCGGGGCGACGAGTGCGGCCATCCACATCGCCATCGAGAACATGGTCCGGACACCGTGGTTCGCGGAGCGGCCGTGCAGTAGGTGCCAGGCTCCGACGCCCCCGACGAGAAAGGCGGTCGTCAGGTAGGCGGCGGTCAGCGTGTGGGCGAGCCTGTAAGGGAACGACGGGTTGAAGATTATCGACCACCAGTCGGCTGGAAGGAACTGCCCGTTCGTCGCCAACGGAGTAGCCCGCCGGAGTCTGCATCCAGGAGTTCACCGAGAGGATCCAGGTGGCTGAGATTGCGGTGCCGACGGCGACCATCATGCAGGCGGTCATGTGCAGTGCCGGCCCGACGCGATCGCGGCCGAACAGCATGATCCCCAGGAAGCCCGCCTCGAGGAAGAACGCGGTCAGGACCTCGTAAGCCATCAGCGGCCCGATCACCGGCCCGGCCCGGTCGGAAAAGACCGCCCAGTTGGTGCCGAACTGGTAGGACATCACGATGCCAGACACGACGCCCATCGCGAAGGTGATGGCGAAGATCTTCAGCCAGTAATTGAAAAGCCGCAGAAACGCTTCGTCGCGCGTCCACAGAAACATGCCGTTCAGAACGGCGAGGTAGCTCGCGAGCCCGATTGATACGGCGGGGAAGAGAAAGTGGAATGCCACTGTAAAAGCGAACTGCATTCGCGCCAGCGCCAACGCATCGAATCCCATGAAAAGGTCGGTCACGTTGTCGGCCTCCTTTTTCCTGATCGGTCTACTGTCATCTCGCGTTGCCCAGATAGAGCGCCTGCTGGAAATGCGGGGATGGCAAGAGGTCGCAGGTCGATCGACGGGCCAGGGGGCAAATAGTCTCGGATCCGCCCCAACGCTCTTCTGTTTCGGTCTGATACCCGCGTCGCCGGCGTCTACTTGTTGAACAACCCGATTGACCAGGCACCCTGTCCTCGGCTCGAGGGCGCCCTAAGTCTGCCTTTGCGAGGGAGATATGCATGTACGCCAATCGTCGTTTGTTCGTCGCCGGAGCGCTTGCGGCTTGCGCTGTGGTCGGGAGGGCCGGCGCCGCAGCAGCTGCAAGCGGGACACGTCGTTTCGATCTTGTCCGCGCCGGCACGCCCATCGGTCGAAAGACCGTGGCCGTGTCGCGCAGTGGGACGAAAGTGACCGTCGACATCGACGTTGACATCGCGGTGCGCATCATCGGCGTACCAGTTTACCGATATACTCTCTCGTCCCAGGAGGTGTGGGACGGTGGAAGGCTGATGAAGCTCGACGCTGTGACCGACGATAACGGGTCGCGGCAATTCGCGGTGGCGACGCGAGGCCCGGATGGGCTCAGGATCAAGGGCTCGGCCTACTCCGGAGTGATCGGCGGCAATCCGGGCACGACAACCTACTGGTCGCCGGCATTTCTGAGACGACCGGTCTGGATCAGCACCCAGGATGGTCTACCCTTGTCGGTAAGCGCGCGCAGCGGTTCCGTCGAAAGCTTCCCTACGCACGGCGGCGCGGTCGAGGCTACGCGCTGGCGGATAGGCGGCGATCTGGACGACCTCGATCTCTTCTACGACCGGTCGGGGGAATGGATCGGTTCGGAATTTCCCGCGCGGGGTGAGACCGTACAATTGGTGACCCTGGACGTCGGCGCCTCACTTGCACCACTCTGGGTCGATGGCTGATGGCGTTCGATGGGATCGTGTGGCTGGCAACGGGGCAGAGGCATTTGAGCTTGCATGATGCTTATGCCCGCCAGCTGCCGGATCGCTCGGGGCACGGCCTTCCGTCTGCGACGAGGCAGGGGTTACTCCCGCGTAGAGACTGGCGTGGCGCGAAGTGCAAGGCAGTGTGCACACCCTTCCGCCTCCAGGGTGGCAGGGATCAAACGAAGCGCTTATGGAAATTTCGGAAACTGCGCGTGGTAAAATCAATCACGAAACTGGTCTATGAAGTCACGCGGATGGCCTTCAATCATTAGAACGCACACCGCACGCGTCCCTCAGTTTGATTGCGTTGGTGTTAGCTGGAGGAGAACTCTAAAAATTGGGCAGCTGTCAGCGACAGCCCGTATTTCAAAGCGGGCGCAAAGCCAACTCGAAGAATACCTTGACGCAACCTGACGCCGCGTAGCTGACAGGCTCAAAAATGGCTTTTTTTTCGGCGGCGATGCCATCGCTATCATTTTAGTTTGATTGATGGATCAGACCGGATTCTGCGCTCCGGCGTAGAAGAGCAGTTCGCCCAGATCGTCGAAGATCGGACGGATTCTGAGACGGTTCATGAAAGGCTCGCCATCCTTGCGATAATTGAGAATATCGATGGTGAAAGTCGTCCGGGCCCTCAGCGCGTGGCGGATCGCCTTGACCGCATTCGGATCGGTGTCAGGGCCCTGCAGAAACCGGCAGTTCCGCCCCACGGCCTCTTGTACAGAATATCCGGTTTGTCGCTCGAACTCCTCGCTGACATAGATCACGGGATTGTCCGGAAGCGATGGATTGGAGAAAACGACGCTCATCTCGACTTCTTCCGCCTTGAGAAATCCGCGAAGTTCCGCTTCAGTTGGCTCAATCACAGCCATTTCTTCCTCCCCGCCACTCCATCCGAAATCGGCATAGCCAGCTGCGTAACACCAATCAAGTGTGGGATCTGGTTCGTCCCGTTGCTCCGCAGCGTGGCCGCATGTTTGACGCGGGACATGCACCTGAGGGCGAGGGGCTCATCGTACTTTCGCCCTACGTCCTTCGCCATCAGTCCACAGACATGGCCTTTGGCCAGTACGCCGTAACGGTCGACTTACACCCGCAGCTCGGGGCCGCCGTGGCCGTCGGCTCATATAGGCCGTCCTGAAATGTCAAAAAACTCTGAGGCGGGGGAACGGTCGTGTCCCGGGTGGTTCTCTAATCGGGCCTGTCAAGTCTCCTGGTTCGGATTTGGGACGGTGGGCGCGCGGCGCTTTCAAGCGGCGCAAGCGCGCCCACCTTTGGGGGAATTTGGTCGTCCGCGTCGGGGTCTGTCATCACGGTGTTCGGCGGGAAGGTCTGGCCGGGCTCTGGGGTTCTCTCCGCGGTCGCTGCGCGAGCGCCGCATGTTGGCGTTCAGGTCCGGACGGATCGAAGTGGTGTGCGCGGTCGAAGGCCCGCATGCGGGGGAGCGATCTCGTCCTCGCCCTGCGTCCCGGCTGGACGCATCCGGGTGGCGCGCCGTCGCGCGCCGGTCGTCGACTGCGTGCTTATGCGGTCGCCGCGTCGCGGAAGGGGGTGTCGGTGCGCCACATGGCGTGCAGGATCACCGCCAGCTTGCGCGTCAGGGCGACCTTGGCCTTTCGCGGCCCGGTGCGCTCGGCGATCGTGAGCGCCCAGTCGCGCAGGCGGGATGCGCCGAGCTTGCGCGTCATGATGGCCTTCGCCGCCTCGTAAAGATGGGTTCTGGTCATTCTGTCGCCACGCCTGGAGATGCGGCCGTTGCGGCTGATCTCGCCGGACTCGTAGCGCCGCGGTGTCAGCCCGAGGTAGGCGCCGGCGCTCGCCGAGCTGCGGAACCGTCCGGCATCGTCGAAGGCGGCGGCGACCGCGAGCGCGGTAATCGGGCCGACGCCGGGCGCGCTCATGAACAGCCGGACCGTTTGGCTGCGGCGCGCCGCGGCGCGCACCTGGGCGTCCAGTGCCCGGATCCGCTGCAGGATCGCGCATCGCGCCGCGACCAGCGCCTCGAAGATCGGGCGCAGCTCCGGTGCGACGGCGAGCTCGCCCGCGATGATTTCCTCGGCGCGCCGCATGAAGCCGCCGACCCGCTTGCCGAAGAGGACACCGAAGGTCTTCAGCAGGCCTCGCACCTCGTTCTCGAGCCGAACGCGGATGGCGACCAGCGCGTCGCGGGCGGTCAGCAGCGCCCGCACGACGTAGGCCTCGTGGCTCTTGATGCGCACCGCTTTGAACCAGCCGGTGCGCACGATCTGTGCGAGGCCGCGCGCGTCGTGGCGGTCGGTCTTGTTGGGCATCATCTTCAGCGCCGCGCTGGCGTGGCGGGCGTCGAGGCAGACGACCGGCAGCCCCTTCGCGGTCAGCGTGTTCCAGAGCCAGACCGCCAGCGGGCCGGTCTCCATGCCCACCCTTTCGAGCGCCCCTGTCCAGCGCCCGAGCCAGATCGCGATCGCATCCGGGCAGGTAGCGACCTTGCCCTCCGCGAGCAGTACTCCGCCGTCGTCGATGACGCAGATCGCCGTAAGTTCCTGCGAGACGTCCAAGGCCGCATAGACACCCATGCCATGATCCTCCGTTGCGATGGCGAGAGACGACGGACGACCCGCCGCTTCCGGATCATCGACCGCAGGCACGGCGCGCACGAGCCGCGGGATGCCGATTACGCTAATACCAACCCGCACTGATCATCACCCATGGGCCCATTCGCGCATACCGATGGACATGATCTTCCAGGGTCGGTCGATGAGGTTGTTCCAGGCGTCACAGCAGAGGGCGACGATCTCTTCGTAGGATTTGAAGACGCGGTTCGAGAGCCAGTTGTCGCGGATGAACTGCCAGATGTTCTCGACCGGGTTCAGTTCCGGCGATCGCGGCGGCAGCGGCAGCAGGGTGATGTTGTCCGGAACGGTGAGTTTGGCGGACATGTGCCATCCGGCCTGATCGAGCATCAGCACAGCATGGGCGCCGGGATCGACGGCGGCGCTGATCTCGGCCAGATGCGCGTCCATCGCCTGGGTATTGCACCAGGGCATGACCAGGCCGGCGCCCTTGCCCTTCTCCGGGCAGATCGCGCCGAAGATGTAGGCCCATTTGGTGCGCTGGTCATGCGGGCGCCCGCGGTCGTGTGCCGCGCTTCGCCCAGCGGCGGGTGATGGTGTTCTTCTGGCCGATGCGGGCTTCGTCCTGCCACCACAGCTCTATCTCGGTTCCGGCCGGGAGGCGTTTGCGGATCTCGTCCAGTTCGGCCGGAAATCTTTTTTAAAATCATCGATGGCCAGTTCGTTCTGCGCATAGTGGCGCGGCCGTGCCGAGAGCTTGCGATAGCCGAGCGCCCTCAATTCGCGACCCACGGTCGTCTCGCTGAGCGAGATGCCGAACTCTTCCCAGATCCACTGCGCCAGGTCCGCCAATCGCCAACGCACCACCTCATGGATCGCCGGGATCGGCCCGCGCTCGACGATGTCCGCCAGAGCCCGACGCTGAGCATCATTGAGCTTGGGCGCGTTGCCCGGCGCCTTGCCGTCGATCAGACCGGCCGGGCCGCGCGCGTTGAACCGCAGCACCCAGTCGCGGATGGTCTGCAGGCCGACCCCGCCGATCCGCGCCGCATCTGAGCGGGAGCCACCGTCGCAGATCTCCGCAAGCGCAAGAAGCCGACGCGCCTGCCCCGCGTCCTTCGTCCCCTTCGCGAGCCTTCGCAGAGCAGGCCCGTCGAAAATCATCCCGAAGCCAAATCGCAGCAGCCATGGCGAACCTCCCTCTGGTTCACCCCATCGATTTCAGACTTTCACTGCTTTGGGAATCCCCAGCGTGAGTCCGCATCAGCGTGAGCTGGTATAAGTGGTGTAGCTGGCGAGGGCCAGCGCGAGCTCCGGCATGGGGCCGGGCCGATCAGCCTGCCATGGCTGGCAGGCCGATGATGGGATCGTCGGGGATATGGGCGATTGTCTCAAGGGTCACGTAGCGGGAACGCTGGACGGCCCCAATCATCGTGTTCTGATCCCCGAGAACTGGGCCGCGCTCTTCTGGAAGAGCGGGCTATGGATCCGAGGCCGCCGATCTACACCCAATGGCGCCGATCCACAGGCGGCCGGCTACCCGACCTTGCAGCCCCAAAACGTCATGTGATTGGCGGCGAAATAGCCGTCCGCGGTGCGGAAGGTGCCATGCAGCTCGACGGTGTCGCCCGGCGCCAGCGGAACAAGGGTCTGCAGCGTCAGGGTCGTCGCGAGCGATACATGGGTCGCGGAATTCTCGCCCTTGCCGCCTCGATCTCGGTCGATCCGTTGAGGATCAGGCGGCCGCTCATCCGAGCGGCGGTGCCGGCATTGACCTTGTTGAGCCGCGACGAGCCCGAACCCATCATCATGACGTCACGATCCGGGTTACCTGCGGACAGCGCCGAGAGGGGTCGGTCGGGATGAACTGATCGCCGAGCTCGATGATGAGCCGGGGCGCTACCAGGGGATAGGCGCTCCCTCCCAGGCAAAGAACCCGCCGCTGCCTTCCGGTCCCCGTGCCGCGATCACGGCGAGCAGGTTCGTCGCTGCATCCGCCGGCGTCACCGCCGGGTGGCGCCCGAGATACTTGGCCGTCAGCGCCGTCTCGACGGTCCCCGGGTGCAGCGCCAGCACCACCGCTTTCGGCCGGCGCCGTGCGATCTCCACCGCGGCGGTTCGGACGATCTGGTTGAGGCCCGCCTTCGCGGCGCGGTAGCCGTACCAGCCGCCCAGGCGGTTGTCGCCGATCGAGCCGACGCGGGCCGACAGCGTCGCGAAGACCGCGCGCCGGTCCTTCGCGAGCTTCGTCGCGAAGTGCTTGAGCAGAAGAGCCGGCCCGATTGCGTTTACCGCGTACTGCGCCGCCATCGCCCTCGGATCGATCTCGTCGAGCGTCTTCTCGGGACCGATGCCATCAATCTCGCGCGCCCCGGTCGCGTCGAATATCAGGTCGAACGGCCCGTCTATGCGCGCCGCAATGGCCGCGACGCTCGCCTCGTCGGTCAGGACGAGGCCCTCCACCGACCGGCTTAGTGTCGTCAGATCGGTCCCAGCAAGCGCCTCGGCCAGCGCCGCGCCGATGCCTCCCGACGCCCCGATTAGCAGTACACGTTCAAAGGCTGTAAACATTCGCTGGAGCTAGTCCAGGCGAGCGCCTGGTCCAACAAATAGGCCAGCGATATATCGGAATGCGCCTTATGGCGCTCGCCCGGGCGTTCCGGTGGCGGAAGATGCTCGATGAGGGAGTGCACGGGACGGTGGAGGACTTGGCGCGGGCGAAGGGCGTCAACGCGACCTACGTGAGCCGAGTTCTGCGGCTGACTCTGCTTGCTCCGGACATAGTCGACGCGATCCTCGATGGGCGGCAAGGGGAAAGGGTGCGGCTGGATGATTTGCTGAACGGGTTTCCGTTGGAGTGGGACAGGCAGCGCGATTCCCTTCTGATCACTCATCCGTAGAGTGCGAAGCACATGGCTCCGACGCCACAACGGCCGAGCAGCCGAGCAGCCGAGCAGGCAGCTTAGGCCACTGCTCTGCCTACGCCGTACGCAATGGCCGCGACGGTCGCGCTCAGGATTGTGCCCCATGAGATATCGGCGACAAGGATCGGCCAAGCCGAGCCGCGCAGGGTCGCCATGTTGGTGGCCTCGTAGGTGCCGTAGGAGATGAAGCCAAGCACGGCCCCGTTCTTCACGGCCCGCCAGAGGTTCTGTTCCGCGAGGGCCGGCAGGACAGCGAGATAGATATGTCCCGCCACGAAGAGCGCGTAGAAGCCGAAGGCCACGCCGAGGAGGGTCTTCTCACGCAGCATGTCGCCGATGTAGCGCGAGAAGAGCGGCAGCATGAAGAATTTCAGGACCACAGCATCGATCGCGAGAAAGCACGTCAATGCAACAAGGTACATCCAGATCACTTCCGCGTCTCCTGCCTTGTCAGCCGCACGGACCCCGAGAGATATCGCGAACCGCCGGTCGATCCAGCGATCCGGTCATCAAGGTTGTCCGACGCCGGCGTCGGAGATTGATTGCCCGGCCGCCCCTACCCCTGGGAGCGGGAAGCTCTAGAACCCTCTCATCGGACAGGGACCCGCTGGAGCGGCATGGCCGGGATGGACGGGGAGGTCCGGCGCAGTGCTGAAGCATCCAGGCTGTCTCGCACCGCTATCGCGGCCCGTACCGCCAGCGACGTGACCCACCCGAGCAAGGGCCTAGCCCCATCCGTTCTTGCCGCCTACGCCGCGCCCGCGCTGCCGCTGGCAGCGATGTACTTCCCGGTCTACGTGTTTCTCGCGGAGTTCTACGCCACCGCGCACGGCCTGCGCCTCGGCGCGATCGGTGCGGTCTTCATCGCCGCCCGCCTGTTCGATGCGGTGAGCGATCCGGTCGCCGGGATCGCCAGCGACCGGTGGTCAACCCGCTGGGGCCGACGGCGCCCCTGGCTCGCCGCGGGTGCGCCACTGGTGATGCTGTCAGCCTGGATGCTCTTCGTCCCGGCCCCTGGGGTTGGTCTGGCCGGCTTCGCGTTCTGGCTGTTCCTGCTGACCCTCGGTTGGACCGTGATGCTCACGCCCTATTTAGCTTGGGGTGCGGAAATGACCGGGGACTATGCCGAGCGCGGGCGCGTCTCGGTCTGGCGCGAGACGACGGGGCTCGTCGGCACGATTCTCGCGGCGGTGCTCTATTCGCTAGGCGCGGATGCCGCCGACGGCATGCGCAACGTCGCGTTGTTCATCGTTCTGGCGATGCCGGTAGCGTGCACTCTGTGCCTCGCCATCGTTCCCGAGCCGCGCAATTTCAGCCGTGTCAGCGCCAGCCTTGGCTCGCTCGCCCGCGTCCTCACCGGCGAGCCGTTGTTCGGGCGGCTGATCCTCGCGTTCTTCGTCAACAGCGCGGCCAATGCCCTGCCGGCGGGGCTGCGTCGGCCAGCGCCTCGGGGCGCCGACGTGGGGGGGACCGCTGCTGATCGTCTACTTCGTTGCCGCCGTGCTCGCGGCGCCGCTCCGGCCGTGGCTGGTCCGGCGGCATGCCAAGCACAGGATCTGGTGTTGGGCCATGCTCTATGCTTGTGTGGTCTTCGCCGCCGCGCTGCTGCTGCGCCAAGGCGATCTTGTGGCCTTCGGGATCATCTGCGTGCTGAGCGGCGCCGCGCTCGGCGCAGATCTGTCGCTGCCAACGGCTATCCAGGCGGACGTCGTCGACCTCGACACCACGCGGTCGGGCGATCAGCGGACAGGTGCGTTCTTTGCAGTGTGGTCGCTGGCGCAGAAGTTCGCCCTGGCCGGGATCGGCGGCGCGGCGTTGATCGTGCTGGGATGGATCGGCTTTTCTGTGAGCGGCGAGAACTCGCCGTCGGCCCTGACCGGGCTCTCGCTCCTCTACGCGATGGCGCCGATCGTGCTCAAGCTCGGCGCCGTCGCGCTGATGTGGAACTTTCCGCTCTGCGCCGAGGCGCAGCGCGACCTGCGCCGCCGGATTGAAGGCGGCGCCTGACGCGATGCGGCGCATACTACTCGTGGAAAACGTCGAAGGCGAAGCGGTAGCTGACGCCGAGGCCGAGAGTCAGTTGGTTGGCATCGCCTTCCTTGACGATCGGGCTGTCGCCCGCGTCACCGATCAGCCGGTCGTAGCGCAAGTTCCCGAGCAGGAAGACCTGATCGGTCAGCGCGTAGCTCGCGATCGACGCAACCCCTACCGACCGCAACCCGCCGTCCGCCTGGAAGGCCTCGAGCTGCCCGCCGGAGGCCGCCGCCGCCGAGTCGGACACGCTGAAATACGTGTCCATGTAGTCGTTCGCCGCCCAGGACAGCCGCGGCCCAACGCTGATCGACAGCCGCTCGGCCGGTGCCGCGATCACGTCCGCTCCGATTTGGCCGCGGAACCCGGAATAGCCGTTGAAGCCGAAGTCCGCCTGCGCGAACACACGCCACCAGTCGTAGCGATATCCGGCGCCTGCGCCTATGGCCAGCGCCCAGTCGACGTCCTGCGTGCCGCGAAGGGCGTCGCTGTCGCCCGACTCGCGCGACCCGATGTAGTCGAAGGTCGGAAATACGAAGAAGCCGCGTTTGGCTTCTGGCCCGCCCAACTCGCCGAACACCGGCAGGGTCACCCGGCTGAACCCGATGATCGGCACAGGCTGGATAAGATAGTCCTCCGAGCCGTCATACCTTGGCCCGACCGTGGCGCCGAGCCCAAGGTCAATCACGAACTGCCGTTGCGGCACCGCGACGTCGTCGGATTCCGGCAGCCCCGGATCCTGCGCCGCCACTGTCGAGGTGATTGCCACCATTCCGGCGGCAAGGACAGCCCCTCGCAATAGGCTTTCCATTCGGACAGTCCCCCAATATTTATTCATCGTCGTGCCCGCGCACGGCGAGCACCACGGTGCTGGATCTGGTCACCACGCCGCGCTACCTAGGCTGCCGGCGCGCCGTTTCCACGAGTTATCCGCGCGTCGCAAAATTCGCGGCCCCCGCCCGCCTCATGGTGCGGAACGCGCGGTGCGATCCTTCCAGCCGGTCATCCGGCGGACCGCCGCGATATAGGCCCGGTTGGGCAGCGCCCCTAGCAGCCGCAGCAGAAACGCGAAGCGCCGGGGAAATACGATCTCGAACCCCGGCCGCTTCAGGCCGTCCACGATCCGCTTCGCCGCCTCGTCCGGCGTCATCAGGAAAGGCATCTCGAAGGCGTTGACCGATGTCGCCTCGGTCTTCACGAAGCCGGGATTGATCACGCTGATCCGTACGTCGAGATCCACCAGATCCATTGCAAGCGCCTCGGCCATGGCGATCAGTCCAGCCTTGGTCGCCGAATAGACCGCCGAGTTGGGCAGGCCGCGATACCCGGCCACCGAGGCGGTAATCGCGACGTGGCCGCTGCGCCGGGCGATCATGTGCGCCAGCACCGGCTCCAGCCCGTTCGCCACGCCACCGAGATTGACGTCCAACATGATCCGCGCCGTGGCCGCCCGGAACGTCTCGGCCCGCATCGGCACGTAAACCCCGGCATTGAGGATGGCGAGCGCCAGCGGCTGGTCGCGGGCAATCTCCGCGACGATCTTGGTCATCGCCGAAGGATCGGTCACGTCGCCCGGCGCAGGAACGATCTCCCCGGAGCCTTGCGCGCCGTGCTTCAGCGCCTCGAGGTCCGGCACGCTCCGCGCGGTCGCATACACCTTCCAGCCCTCGGTACAGAGTCGCATGGCCGTGGCTCGGCCGATCCCTTCACTGGCTCCGGTGATCCAGGCCGCCCCGTCGGCAGGGCGCACAATCCGGTCGAACGTCATGCGGGATCTACCCAGAGCGGTCCTAGTGCCGCGCCTGCGACTGTGCGGGTCTCCCCGGCCAGTACGCAGGTTGCAACCGCTCCGGCGCAGAACAAACCACGATTCACTTGCATTGGCATCTCCCTAATGCATGCGGACCTAGAGCGTATGCAAACCGAGCAAAGGGTTCGGCAGCTGGTCGAGCGGATCGAGGTGAGCGAGGTACGCCTGACAGTTCGGCGCGGCGACAACGGCCGAGGGCGGCGACTCTGGTTCCGGTTCTGCGCATGCCGCGGGGGATCGGCTTCCGAGCCAGACCATGTGGCGCATGTTGTGTTGGTACTCTAAGTGATCACGAAGCGGACGGTCGCAACGGGAACGCCTGCGCGGCTGACAATTCCGTCATTGATGATCGTGCCATCCGGTTGGGCGTAAATTAGATCGGAAAAGCCAAGACGCGTGGTGCCGGTGAGCGACTTGAAGTCGGCAGTGTAGGTTAAGCGGATCTGGCCGTTTTCTTCGATTACCGTGGCCTCGCCAACGGTGTCTTCGCGTTTGCCCAACCAGCGGCCGGGGCCGGTTTCGCGGAAGACCCAGGTCAGTCGGTCTTTCTGGCCGTCGTCATAGACGAAATCCTCTGTGAGGGTGATGGGGTCCGCTTTCCTTCGGCCCCGGTGACGCGGCCGTTCAGGTCGGCGCTGAAGCGGCGTTCGGCGCCGGTAACCCAGACGCGGAACTGCCCTGTGCCGGTGCGGCGGCCCTGAAAGGCAGAAACGAGCGTCACGGGTCGGGTGGGAGCGGTGGGCGCGGCGGGAGCCGAGGCGCAGCCGGAAAGGGCAAGTGCCGAGGCACCCAATAGGACAAAGCGTCTGGTGGGCGGCATGGCATTCTCCCCCGTCTGGGCAGGATATGGAGTGTTGTCATACGAATACAAACCAGCCGCTCGGCCTATCGGCGGATGAGCTGCGACGGCGAGCGGGGCTCAGAATTATCCCGAGGCAGCCTCCCGCAGGATCAGCTTCTCCAGCGTCAGTCTGATACCGCAGCCGCTCGTTTCCTTCTCGAGCGCCTTGCGGCGTTTTGATGTCAGGATCGAAGAGCCTGCATTCTCGGGAGAAATTCCGAGGAGCACTCGCTGATCCAGTCCGATACTGTGTTCAATGCCCCAGTCAGAGGCACGTCGATGCGTCTGACGAGGAACCATTGTCGGACGATGGGAAGGTTTGGCGCTTGAAGGGCGACGAGCCGGCCAATGCGCAACTCCTCGACCATCGTATGCCCGGACAGGAGCGCGATCCCCAGTCCACTCATCACCGCCTGCTTGATCGTTTCGTTCGATTCCATTTGGGTCGAATCTACTTCGCGTCCTGCCCCGAGTTCGTCCAGATAGCGCGTGCACAGGATTCGCGTCCCTGACCCCGGCTCGCGCATGATAAAGTGCTCGTCCAGAAGATCCTCGGGCGCGATTGTGGCAAGCCCCGCGAGCCTGTGGTCCGGCGCCGCGACCAGCATGTGCGGATGATCGCCCAGCACCCGGGCATGGACCGCCGGAACGCGCGGCGGGCGGCCCATGATAACAATATCGAGCTCGCGTCCGGCCAAAGCATCGATGATTCCCTGACGGTTCTTGACGCGCAGGACCACGTTGATCCCAGGCAGGGCGCGGCGCAGGCGCGCGACCAGATCAGGGGCGAAATATTTTCCGGTGGAGACCACACCGAGGATCACGGCGCCGGATTGGCCCCGCTTCAGTGCGTCGATCTGGTGCAGGGCCCGCGCCAGGGCGGAGCGGATCTCGCGGATGGCGAGGAGCATCGCCTCGCCCTCGGGCGTCGGGAAGAATCCGTCGACGCCCTGCCTCTCGAGAAATGCGCAGCCGAAGCTGTCCTCGAGCTTTTTCAATTGGCTGTGAACGGCGGGCGGGGTCAGCGACAGCGACTCGGCGGCAGCGGTTATGCCGCGATGCGCCGCCACCAACTCAAGGGCGCGAAGCTGCTTAAGGGTCACGGGATCAAGGCGTTTCATTGCCCAGCGCCCACCACATTCAAATTAATCGAATGAGATTTTCATATTCTTAAATTTTCTTAGGCGAGGAATCAAAGGATAACAAGCGGGCATCGATGGGAAGGGAGGCCCTGGTCGTGACCCAGGTCGTCGAACTCGATCATAGTCGGATTGCCCCTGACATCGCTCCGGTGATCGTCGCTCTCTGCACTGTGGCTCGCGGCCTCTCGCGGTTGATCGCCGCCGGTCCGCTGGGTGGCCGTCTTTATGCCAATGTCGGTAGCAACACCGACGGGGATGTGCAGAAGGCCCTCGACGTTAAGGCAGACATCGCTTTTCTGGCTGCCCTCTCAGATACTGCGGTGCGTTGGTTTGCGTCCGAGGAGCGCGACCAGGTGGAGATGCTGAACCCCGAGGGCCATCTGGGCCTGGCCATCGATCCACTCGATGGATCGTCCAACATAGACGCCAATGTGTCGATCGGCACGATCTTCGGCATCATGCCGGCAGAGGACGATCCCGACGCTACCTTTCTGCGGCCCGGACGCGATCTGCTGGCGGCGGGATACTTCATCTACGGCCCGCAAACGGCATTGGTCGCGACGTTTGGCTCGGGTGTGCATCAGTTCATCCTAGATCCGGCAACTGACACATTTCGTCTGGTGGACGACAGCAAGGAGATGCCGAACGAAGCCAGCGAATTTGCCATCAACGCCTCGAACTATCGGCATTGGTCCAAACCGATCCGCGCCTACATCGACGATTGCCTCGCCGGCGTCGACGGCCCGCGGGCGGAGAATTTCAACATGCGCTGGGTGGCCTCTCTGGTGGCGGAGACGCACCGCATCATGAGCCGGGGAGGGATCTTCTCTACCCCGCCGACAAGCGGCCGGGATTTGCGCAAGGCCGATTGCGGATGGTCTACGAATGCGCTCCGATCGCGATGCTGGTCGAGCAGGCAGGCGGGCGGGCGACCGACGGAACGCACCGCGTCCTCGACCTGACACCGGCGGGCCTGCATGCCCGCACCCCGTTCGTTTTCGGCAACATCGACAAGGTGGACCGTGTCACCGCCTATCACGACCTTCCGGACCAGGAGGTTTCCGCCCTGTTCGGCACCCGTGGCCTGTTCCGAGTCTGAGGGTCCGAAATGTCGAAGAAACACCCCATAATTTCGGTCACGGGGTCGTCGGGTGCGGGCACCACGACCGTAAAGACCACCTTTGACCAGATTTTCCGGCGCGAAGGCCTCAAGACGGTCTCGATCGAGGGCGACGCCTTTCACCGGTTCGACCGGGCCTCGATGAAGGCCGAACTGGACCGGCGCAAGGCGGAGGGCGATCAGACTTTCAGCCACTTCAGCGTCGAGGCGAACGAGCTCGCCGAGCTGGAAAGCATCTTCGAGACCTATGGCCTCACCGGCAAGGGTCGCACCCGCCACTATGTCCACGATGACCGCGAATCCGCCGTCTGGGGCGTGCCACCGGGCTGCTTCACGGAATGGGCACCGTTCGAGGATGGCTCGGACCTCCTGTTCTACGAGGGGTTGCACGGGGCGGTCGTGAACGAGCAGGTCAATCTGGCGCAACATGCCGATCTAAAGATCGGGGTGGTGCCGGTAATCAATCTCGAGTGGATCCAGAAGATCCACCGCGACAAGGCGAGCCGGGGCTACACCACCGAGGCGGTGACCGACACGATCCTGCGCCGGATGCATGCCTATGTGCATTGCATCACGCCGCAGTTCACCGAGACCGATATCAATTTCCAGCGGGTGCCGATCGTCGATACCTCCAACCCCTTAATTGCCCGCTGGATCCCGACGGCAGACGAAAGCCTCGTCGTGATCCGGTTCAGGAGTCCGCGCGGCATCGACTTTCCGTATCTGCAGTCGATGATTTCGGGCAGCTGGATGACCCGCGCCAATTCCATCGTAATCCCGGGCGGGAAGATGGACCTCGCCATGCAGCTGATCTTCACGCCGATGATCCTGCGTCTCGTCAACGAATCCAAACGTGCCTGAGGGGATGCCGTGAACGAGGCGACGGGCGGACTCGCTTCAAGAAACTTACTTCGGAGGACCTCATGGCCCTGATCACCCTGCGCCAGCTTCTCGACGACGCTGCCGAGAACGATTACGGCGTGCCTGCCTTCAACATCAATAACATGGAACAGGGTCTCGCGATCATGCAGGCCCCGAAGGCGGTCGACGCACCGGTGATCCTGCAAGCAAGCAGGGGTGCGCGGAAATATTCTGGCGACATCATGCTGCGCCACATCGTGCAGGCGCTGGCGGAGATGTATCCCGCAATTCCGATCTGCCTGCACCAGGATCATGGCAACAACGAGGCCACTTGCCTGACCGCGATCCGGCACGGCTTCACCAGCGTGATGATGGACGGCAGTCTCGAGGCGGACATGAAGACGCCCGCCTTGTACGACTACAACGTCGCGATTACTGCCAAGGTGGCGGAGGCCGCGCATGCGGTCGGTGCCTCGGTCGAAGGTGAACTCGGGGTGCTAGGCAGTCTCGAAACCGGCGAAGCGGCAGCCGAAGACGGCTCGGGCGCCGAGGGCAAACTCGACCACGCCCTGCTTCTCACCGATCCTGACCAGGCGGCGGATTTCGTGCAGCGCACGCGTTGCGACGCGCTCGCCATTGCCTGTGGCACCAGCCACGGCGCCTGTAAGTTCAGCCGCAAGCCCGATGGCGAGATTCTGGCGATGTCGGTGATCGAGGCCATCCATGCCAAGCTGCCCGACACGCATCTCGTCATGCACGGCTCGTCCTCGGTCCCGCAGTATCTGCAGGAACTGATCAACGAGAACGGCGGCAGGATGCCGCAGACCTACGGCGTACCGGTCGAAGAGATCGAGCGCGGCATCCGCATGGGCGTGCGCAAGGTCAACATCGACACCGACTGCCGGATGGCGATGACCGGGCACTTCCGCCGGGTCGCGGCGACCAGGCCCGACGAGTTCGACCCGCGCAAATTCATGGCCCCGGCCATGGATGAACTGGAGAAACTTTGCCGCGACCGGTTCGAGCGCTTCGGGACCGCCGGACACGCTCGCCACATCCGCGTGATCGAGATGGACGAGATGGCCGAGCGATACGCGTCCGGCGCGCTTGCGCCCCGCATCGAAGCCGCATTCGCCGCCTGACCCCAAAGGAGGACACGACAATGAACAAGCTTTCCACACCCAAGGAGATCAAGGGCAAGGAGCGCTACCAGGCCGGCGTCCTGAAGTATGCCCAGATGGGCTACTGGGACGGGGACTACGAGCCCAAGGACACCGACATCCTTGCCCTGTTCCGGATCACCCCGCAGGACGGCGTGGACCCGATCGAGGCGGCGGCGGCGGTCGCGGGCGAAAGTTCGACGGCAACCTGGACCGTGGTCTGGACCGACCGGCTGACCGACTGCGAGCGCTACCGCGCCAAGGCCTACAAGGTCGAGCCGGTGCCGAACCAGGAGGGCCAGTTCTTCGCCTACATCGCCTACGACCTGATCCTGTTCGAGGAAGGCTCGATCGCGAACCTGACCGCCTCGATCATCGGCAACGTCTTCGGCTTCAAGCCTTTGAAGGCGCTCCGGCTTGAGGACATGCGGCTGCCCGTGGCCTACTGCAAGACCTTCAAAGGCCCGCCCACAGGAATCGTGGTCGAGCGCGAACGGCTCGACAAGTTCGGCAAGCCGCTTCTCGGCGCGACGACCAAGCCAAAGCTGGGATTGTCGGGCAAGAACTACGGTCGTGTAGTCTACGAGGGGCTGAAGGGCGGCCTCGACTTCATGAAGGATGACGAGAACATCAACTCGCAGCCGTTCATGCACTGGCGCGACCGCTACCTCTACTGCATGGAGGCGGTCAACCGCGCCAGCGCCGAGACCGGCGAGGTCAAGGGGCACTACCTCAACGTTACCGCCGGCACGATGGAAGAGATGTATCGCCGCGCCGAGTTCGCCAAGGAGCTCGGGTCGGTCATCATCATGATCGACCTTGTCATCGGCTACACCGCCATCCAGTCGATGGGCGAGTGGTCGCGCCAGAACGACATGATCCTGCACCTGCACCGCGCCGGCCACGGCACCTACACCCGGCAGAAGACCCACGGCGTCAGCTTTCGCGTCATTGCCAAGTGGATGCGGCTGGCAGGCGTGGACCACCTGCATGCCGGAACGGCCGTGGGCAAGCTCGAAGGCGATCCGCCGACTGTTCAGGGCTACTACAACGTCCTGCGCGAGCCCAGGAACGCGATCGACCTGCCGCGTGGCATCTACTTCGAGCAGGACTGGGCGGATTTGCGCAAGGTCATGCCGGTGGCCTCGGGCGGCATCCACGCCGGGCAGATGCATCAGCTCCTCGACCTCTTCGGCGACGACGTGGTGCTGCAGTTCGGCGGCGGCACCATCGGCCATCCGATGGGCATCCAGGCGGGCGCCCAGGCAAACCGCGTCGCACTGGAATGCATGGTCCTCGCCCGCAACGAGGGGCGCGACATCGCCAACGAAGGTCCCGAAATCCTTCGCGCTGCCGCCAAGTGGTGCAAGCCGCTCGAGGCAGCCCTCGATACCTGGGGCAACATCACCTTCAACTATACTTCGACCGACACGTCGGACTACGTCCCGACCGCGTCCGTCAGCTGAGGAGACCAGCCATGCGCATCACCCAGGGAACCTTCTCCTTTCTGCCCGACCTCGACGACACGCAGATCACCGCGCAGGTCGAGTACTGCCTCCGCAATGAGTGGGCGATCGGGGTCGAGTGGACCTACGACCCACACCCCCGCAACACCTTTTGGGACATGTGGGGCAACCCGATGTTCGACCTCCGCGACGCCAAGGGCGTGATGATGGAGCTCGACGAGTGCCGCAAGGCGCACCCCGACGCCTACATCCGCATCAACGCCTTCGACGCGACCGGCGGCTTCGAGACGGTGCGCCTGTCGTTCATCGTCAACCGGCCCGAGGTGGAGCCGAAAATCCACCTGCTACGTACCGATGCCGACAGCCGCGCTCAATCCTATGCGATGGACGTGAGGAGATGACGGACGAATCCGCTGCCCCGGCGCGGACCACGGTCGATCTTGCGGCAGAATACGAGAGCTCCGGGGTCGCGGAAGTCCTGCGCGAGCTCGACGCAGAACTGATCGGACTCGCGCCGGTCAAGCAGCGGATCCGCGAGACCGCCGCCCTGCTGCTTGTGGACCGGGCTCGGCGCGACCTCGGCCTCAGCCATCGGACGCCGACGCTGCACATGTCCTTCACCGGCAATCCCGGTACCGGCAAGACCACGGTCGCGCTCAAGATGGCCGGGACTGCTGCACCGGCTGGGCTACGTGCGCAAGGGCCACCTCGTCTCGGTCACCCGCGACGATCTGGTCGGGCAGTACATCGGGCACACCGCGCCCAAGACCCGCGAGGTGCTCAAGAAGGCGATGGGCGGCGTGCTGTTCATCGACGAGGCCTACTACCTCTACAAGCCCGACAACGAGCGGGATTACGGGCAGGAGGCGATCGAGATCCTGCTGCAGGTGATGGAGAACAACCGCGACGATCTGGTGGTCATCATGGCCGGCTATGCCGATCGCATGGACCGCTTCTTTGCCGCCAATCCCGGGTTCCGGTCGCGGATCGCGCATCACATCGAGTTCCCCGACTACTCGAATGCCGAACTCGGCTCCATTGCCCGTTCGATGCTGTCCGAGCAGAGCTATGTGTTCGACGCCGAAGGCGCGCAGACGTTTGAGGAATATATCGCGCTGCGCAGGGCCAGCCGCATTTCGCCAATGCCCGGTCGATCCGCAACGCGCTCGATCGGGCGCGCCTGCGGCAGGCCAACCGCCTGTTCGAAGCCGCGAAGGGCCCGCTCGATGCGACGGCGCTCAGCACGATCACCGCGCCGGATATCCGGGCCAGCCGGGTGTTCGAGGGCGGGCTTGACGTGGACCGCGCCGCACGGTCGAGGGCCGCCGAGTGACCTTGCCGACACTGCGCTGGAGCGCGACAGGCATCTTCCTGGGACAGGAGAAGACACGTGGCTTTTGACCGATCCGTCAAAATCGCACCCTCGATCCTTTCCGCCGATTTCGCGAACTTCGGGCAGGAATGCGAAGCCGTCGAGGCCGAGGGAGCCGACTGGATCCATGTGGACGCGATGGATGGGCATTTCGTGCCGAACATCACCTTCGGACCGGCGACCTGTGCAGCAATTCGGCCGCACATCAGGGGGCTGAGGGACGTCCACCTGATGATTGCCCCGGTCGATCACTATATTGAGGCCTTCGCTAATGCGGGCGCCGACATCCTCACTGCACACGTCGAGGCCGGGCCACATATCCACCGCACCTTGCAGGCGATCCGCGCAGCCGGGGTCCGGCCGGGCGTCGCGCTGAACCCCGGTACGCCTGCATCGGCGGTGGCGGATCTGATCGACAGTGTCGATCTGATCTGCGTGATGACGGTGAACCCGGGCTTCGGCGGGCAGACATTTCTCGACATGTCCGCCAAGGTGCGCGCGCTGCGACAGATGATCGGCGACCGGCCCGTCCACATCGAGATCGACGGCGGCGTCGATTCGATGACGGCTCCAGGGATCGTGGCTGCGGGAGCGGATGTTCTGGTCGCGGGATCGGCGGTCTTCCGAGGCGGTTCGGTTGCAGATCCGGCACCCTACGGCGCCAACATCCGCGCCATCCGCGCGACCGTCTCGGCTCTCTGAGCGCGATGGCGCGGATTGTCTTCGATCTCGACGGTACGCTGGTCGACAGCGCGCCCGACCTGCGGGGCATCGCCAATGTGTTGATGGCGGCACGCGGACTTGACCCGATCACGCTCGACGAGGCGCGCGGGTTCATCGGTCAGGGCGTCGCGGTCTTTGTGCAGCGCCTGCGAGCGGCCCGCAGCTTGCCGGAAAGCGAACAGAAAGGTCTGCTGGCCGCATTGCTGGAGCGCTATGACGACGCCCTCACGCTGACGCAGCCCTATCCGGGCGTGCCCGCGTGCCTCGTGACGCTGCGCAACGCGGGGCACGCGATCGGCCTCTGCACCAACAAACCGATGCGCCCGACCCTGATACTGCTGCGGCATCTGGGTCTGGAGCCGCATTTCGCCCGCATCGTCGCCGGCGATACCCTGGCGGTCCGCAAGCCCGATCCAGCACCGCTGCACGCCGCATTCGACATGCCGACAGGCGGCGCTGCGATCTATGTCGGCGACAGCGAGGTCGATGCCGAAACGGCGGCTCGGGGAGGAGTGCCATTTCTCCTCTTCACCGAAGGCTACCGCTCGACCGCAATCGCCGATCTGCCGCATCGCGCCGCGTTTTCCGATTTTGACGCCCTGCCCGCGCTGATCGACACCGTGACAGCGGGCTGACGGTGCCGCTATCCGCCCTGATCTCTGAGTTGGACGGCACCTTGGGCGATGGATTTCGTGTCCGACAAGCTGTTCGACGGCCGGTCCTTCCGGATCCTGACGGTCGTGGACGTCCACACGCGGGAGGCGCTCTCGACAGCCGCGAGAACGAACTTCCGCGCCTATCAGGTTGTCGACGAACTCGACCGCCTCGCCAGCCCGGAGGTCCCGAGCCTCGCAAATTCGGCGATGACAAGGAAGCCCTTGGTCGTGTCCCGGGTGGTGGTGTAGCTCGACGGTAGCGTCGCCGGCTGCCTGCGCGGATTGACGCGCTGGCAGGCAGGCGGCGACGCGGTGGTCATCGCGCGGTCGTCGGTGTTGGTCGGGTTTGCAAACGCCAACCTGATCGGAGACCTCACGATGACCGACGAGATGATGAACCTGCGCGAGCTGGTGGAGAAGACCCCGGACGCCGATGTCTTGCGCGAGATGATCGGCTTTGCGGCCGAGCGACTGATGGAGCTGGAGGTGGGCGGCCTGACCGGGGCGGCCTGGGGCGAGAAGAGCCCAGAACGGCTGGTCCAGCGCAACGGCTACCGGGAGCGGATGTGGGAGACCCGAGCCGGGAGCGTGGAGCTGCGCATCCCGAAGCTGCGGAGGGGCTCGTACTTCCCCGGCTTCCTGGAGCCGCGGCGGATGGCGGAGAAGGCACTGACGGCGGTGATCCATGAGGCCTACATCCACGGCGTATCGACGCGGTCGGTCGACGACCTGGTGAAGGCGCTCGGGATGAGTGGCATCTCGAAAAGCCAGGTGAGCCGGCTCTGTACCGAGATCGACGAGCGGGTGACGGAGTTCCTCGAACGGCCGCTGGAAGGCGACTGGCCGTACCTGTGGATCGACGCGACCTACCTGAAGGTGCGCCAGAACGGCCGCATCGTCTCGGTGGCGGTGATCGTCGCGGTCGGCGTCAACAGCGACGGCCGGCGCGAGGTGCTGGGCATGGACATCGGCCCCTCGGAAGCCGAGCCCTTCTGGACCGCCTTCCTGCGCAAGCTCGCCCGCCGTGGCCTGCGCGGGGTCAAGCTCGTGATCTCCGATGCCCACGAGGGCATCAGGGCCGCGACCGCCAAGATCCTCTGCGCCAGCTGGCAGCGCTGCCGCGTCCACTTCATGCGCAACGCGCTCGCCCATGCCGGCAAGAGCGGCCGCCGCGTCGTCTCTGCCTTCGTCGCTACCGCCTTCGCGCAGAACGATGCCGACAGCGCGAAACAGCAATGGCGCCGCGTCGCCGACCAGCTCCGCCCCAAGGTGCCGAAGCTCGCCGCGCTGATGGACGAAGCCGAGCCGGACGTTCTCGCCTACATGACCTTTCCCCAGCAGCACCGGGCAAAGCTGCACTCCACAAACCCGCTCGAGCGGCTCAACGGCGAGATCAAGCGCCGCACCGAGGTCGTCGGCATCTTCCCCAACGAGGCCGCCATCACCCGCCTCGTCGGCGCCATCCTCCTCGAGCAGAACGACGAGTGGGCCGTCCAGCGCTCCCGCTACATGACCCTTGAGACCATCGCCCCGATCGCCGATGATCCCGCCATCGGCCTGCCAGCCATGGCGGACTGATCGGCCCGGACTTCGCCGGTGCTCGTGGTGGCATTCGTCAGCTACACCACGTCATGGGACACAACCACCCACCGTGCGACAGTCGGCACATAGATACTATCAAGAGGATAAAAGCTCGCAGGTTGAAAACAACCCGGATCTTCGCGAATTGTTGAAGTTTATCGTTGACAACGCAATAAGAAGAAATAATACAAACTCCTTTCTACTCGAGTTTGGGGCGCGAGATCACTACGTGGATTTGTTGTTCGACCGACGGCTGGTACACATCCGAAGGCGGAACGTTTCTTCCCGTGACAATCCTGGGGAGAGATACTACCACTACAAGATTGACTACGGCTGCTACGTTGACCTTGCTGCAACTCAGCAGATGCCTGACGAGCATGAGTTCGGCGACGATTTGGCGATAGAGGATATTGCCGCAACAGTAACGGTGCCGACAGAGGACGACGCGAGATCTTATCGTAGGTCTATTTTGGACTTGGATGATTTTTACTCGCAGTTTCCCGAATACGCGAAATAGGCTTCGCTGCAGACCTGCTAAATCCGCTTGATCTCCTCGAACACGTCGTCGATCAGCGACCCGTGGGCGTCGCGGCCGGTGAGGTGGAGGCGCGCCAGCCGTCATTGGTGCGCGCGGTGGATGCGGTGGCGGGTCATCGTAGATGCGGCCGGGGCCGGTCGCCGCTGGTCAGGGGAGCGGTGTGGTGCGGGCCTTAAGGAGGTCGCGGATCTCGATGAGGACTTCCTCCTGGGTGGGGCCGGCGGGGGCGTCGGGGGACTTCTCGGTGGTGTCGACCAGCGCGCGCATGCGGTTCATCGCCTTGACGAGGAGGAAGACCACCCAGGCGATGATCAGGAAGTTGATCACGGCGGTGAGGAAGGAGCCGTAGCGGAAGACGGCGACGCCGGCGGCCTCGGCGGCGGCGACGGTGGGGAAGCTGTCAGTGGAGAAGGCGAAGAAGAGGTTGGAGAAGTCGGTGCCGCCGGTGACGAGGCCGATGATCGGATTGATCAGGTCGTTGACCAGGCTGTTGACGATGGCGGTGAAAGCGGCGCCGATGATGATGCCGACGGCGAGATCCATGACGTTGCCGCGGGCGATGAACTCGCGAAATTCCTTGAGCATGCCTTTGTCCTCCCGGTGCTGCGTCTCCCGTTGCTAGCCCGGCCGGGCCGGCTGGGCAACCCGGCGGCTCAGGTGCGCAGGGTGCCGCCGGTGGCGCGCGCGACGCCGTCCACGACGCGGCGGGAGACCGCCTCGATCTCGGCTTCGGTGAGGGTGGCGGTGGTGGGCTGCAGGCGGACGGCGATGGCGAGGGACTTCTTGCCCTCGCCCATCTGCGCCTCGGCGCGGGGGCCCTCGAAGACGTCGAAGACGCTGACGGCCTCGATCAGCGCCTTGTCGGCTGCGCGGGCGGCCTTGAGCACGGTTTCGGCCTCGGTGCGGGCGTCGAGGACGAAGGCGAAGTCGCGCTCGACCGGCTGGAGGTCGGAGACCCGGAGCGGCGGGCGGGTGGCGCCGCGGCCGCGGGGCTGCGGCAGCGTTTCGATCTGGAGGGTGAAGGCGACGGCGGGGCCGCGCACGTCGAGCGCGGCGAGGATGCGGGGGTGGAGCTCGCCGAAGGCGGCGAGGGGAGTCTTGTGCCCGAGCGAGAGGGTGGCGGAGCGGCCGGGGTGGAACCAGGCGGGCGCGGTGCGCTGCAGGATGAGCGCGGCGGGGGCGCCGATGGCGGCGAGCGCCGCCTCGGCGTCGGCGCGGGCGTCGTAAAGATCGACCGGGCGGCGGGTGCCGTGGGGACTGCGCGGGGCGGTGTCGCCGACGCGCAGGCCGGTGGCGAGGAGCGCCTGCTCGCCGGGCTCGCCGCCGGGGAAGACCTGGCCGATCTCGAAGAGGGCGAGGCCCCCCGCGCCGGCATCGGCACCGCGGGCCTGGTTGCGGGCGGCTGCGCGCAGCAGGCCGGGCAAGAGGTCGGGGCGGAGGTGGCTCATCTCCGACGAGATCGGGTTCTCCAGGCGCACCGCCTCGGCGTCGCCGCCGAAGAGCTCGGCGGCGGTGCGGTCGATGAAGCTGTAGGTGACCGCCTCGTTGTAGCCGAGGGCGGCGATGCGGCGGCGGGCCTGGCCCTCGCGGCGCTGCAGCTGGGTGAGGATGGGCCGCGACACGCCGGCGGGACGTGCGAGCGGGCGGCCCTGGAGCTTGGATAGAGAAGCCACGCGGGCGATCTCCTCCACGAGGTCGGCGTCGCCCTGGACGTCGGGGCGCCATGTCGGGGGCGTGGCGTCGTGGCCGTGGAGCACGAAGCCGAGGGCGGTGAGGATGCGCGCCTGCTCGGCCTCGGGAATGTCCATGCCGACAAGGCGGGTGATGCGGGCCGGGTCGAAGCGGTAGGTGCGGCTGGTGTCGGGGACGGCGCCGGCGACGACGACCTCGGAGGGCTCGCCGCCGCAGAGATCGAGGACCATCGCCGTGGCGAGCTCGATGCCCGAGGGGGTGAAGGCGGGGTCGACGCCGCGCTCGAAGCGGTAGCGGGCGTCGGAGTTGACGCGCAGGCGCCGGCCGGTGCGGGCGGTGCGGTTGGGATCGAAGTAGGCGGCCTCGAGGAAGACGTCGGTAGTCTCCTCGGTGCAGCCGGTGCGCAGGCCGCCCATGACGCCCCCGATCAACTCCGGGCCGGTGGCGTCGCAAACCAGCGTCTCGGAGCCGTCGAAGGCGTAGTCCTTGCCGTCCAGCGCGCGCAGGGTCTCGCCGGGGCGGGCGAGGCGGACGGTGACGGGACCATGGAGCTTGCCGGCGTCGAAGACGTGCAGCGGGCGGTTGCGGTCGTAGGTGACGAAGTTGGTGATGTCGACCAGCGCCGAGATCGGGCGCAGGCCGATGGCGCGCAGGCGGTCCTGCAGCCACTGCGGCGAGGGGCCGTTCCTGACGCCGCGGATCAGGCGGCCAACGAAGAGCGGGCAGGCCTCGCCGGCCACGTCGGGGGCGAGGTAAACCGCGACGGGACAGGGAAAGGCGCCGGGGATGGGCGCGACCGGCGGGGTCTTGAGCGTGCCGAGGCCGCGGGCGGCGAGGTCGCGGGCGATGCCTGAGACGCCGAGGGCATCCGGGCGGTTGGGGGTGACCGCGACGTCGATGACCGGGTCGAAGCCGATCACGTCGATGTAGCGGGCGCCGACCGGCGCGGCAGGGTCGAGCTCGACGATGCCCTCGTGCGCATCGGAGAGCTGCATCTCGCGCTCGGAGAGCATCATGCCGTGGCTCTCGACGCCGCGGATCTTGCCGATCTTGATCGTGGTGTCGATGCCCGGGATGTAGTCGCCCGGCTTCGAGATCACCACCTTGATGCCGGCACGGGCGTTGGGGGCGCCGCAGACGATCTGCTTCTCGCCGTCGGCGGTTAGGACGCGGCAGACGCGAAGCTTGTCGGCGTCGGGATGGGGGCTGGCCTCGAGGACCTCGCCCACGGTGAAGGCGGCGAGCGCCTCGGCCGGGTTGGTCACGCTCTCGACCTCAAGTCCGAGGTCGGTGAGGGCAAAGGTGATCTCCTCGAGCGTGGCGGAGGTCTCGAGGTGCTCCTTGAGCCAGGAAAAGGTGAACTTCATCGTGTAGCCTCAGGGTTCCGGCTGCGGGGTTTAGGCGAAGCCGCCTTCGAGGGGAAGGCATATCGCGCGGGTCAGGGGGCGAGCGATGCCACGAGTGGCGGACGGAATCTCGCGCACGAGCTTGCGGACGATCGCCTCGCCGAAGCCGGAGAAGTCGGCCACTTCCATGACGAAGCTGTCGGGGCCGGTGGCGAGGGAGGTGCGGAAATAGCCGGCCAAGCCATCCTCGGCGCCCGCGATGGCAAGTGCGTTGATCGTCACGCCGACGTCCGCTGCAGCGCGTCGGGCGGCCGCGAGCACCCGGTCGCCATCCCGGCTGGGGCCGTTCGACGCGCGGCCGTCGCCCGAAACGTTGATGATGGCGCGCGAGGCGCACCCGGGGTGGATCTTGAGGAGCAGGAGGGCCGCCGCGACGCCCTGCCCGAGGCCTGTATCGCCACCAACGCTGCGGCGCGTGCCCCCGATCACGGCGGCGAAGTCCGCGGCGTCGCCAGGCTTCGCGAGGCGGTGCCAGGCTATGAGCTGAGGCCTGGCGCCGGGGTCGGCCCAGAAGACCGCAGCAACATCGACCACCCCGGCCGCGTCCACAGCGCGTTGTACCGAGGGGTCGCGGAAAGCCGCGCCGAAGAGACCGCGGGCCTGCAGCGCGAATTCGTCCGCGTCGATGCTGCCGGAGGTGTCGATGGCGAGGACAAGTGCCACGTCCGCGCATGGGGCTGCGATGCCGGACAGCGGCGCGATGGAGAGCGCGAAGGCGCAAGCAAACGATCGGAGCATGACCAAACATCCTCCAGGCCAAGGGCAGGTTTCTCAGCTGGTTCGGCGATCGGTATGCGGTTTCCGGGAAATCGCCGATCCCTCTCGAAGTGAGCGCCTTAGTGATCCAAAGTACAACGGCCCGCACGCTGCCCGCACGCAACTTCATTGCGATCGGAGCCCATCTGCGGCAATCTCTGCAATTGATGCACGCCATCGACCCGATCGACAGGAATATATTGCGCGTCTTGTCGCGCGACGGTCGAATCAGCAATGTCGAGCTTGCGGAGCGGGTGAATCTGTCGCCATCGGCATGCCTGCGGCGGGTGCAGGATCTTGAACGCTCGGGCGTGATCGCTGGCTACCGGGCGGTGCTGGACCAGACGCTGATCGGCAGGGGCTTTCTCGCCTATGTGTCGGTCGGCCTTTCCCAGCGCTCCAAGGGCTCGGACGCCGCCTTCGATCGGTCGATCGCAGCGGCGGAAGAGGTGCGGGAGTGCCACGCCGTCACCGGCAGCTTCGAATACCTCCTGCGGGTGGAGGTGCGCGATCTAGCCGCCTACAAGCACTTTCACACCGACCTGCTCGGGGCGCTTCCGCACGTGAACGCAATCACCTCCTTCGTGGTGATGGGTTCGCCGAAGGACGAGCGCGGCTAGGCGCAGATACCCGTTTCAGCGGTATCTTCCGTGGCGCTGCAGGACCTCGATCTTGTAGCCGTCGGGGTCCTGGATGAAGAAGAAGCGCGCCATGAGACCGCCGTCGCGGTGGAATTCCTTGATCGGGTTGGGGGCGAGGGCGGCGGCGGTGAGGCGGGCGTGCTCGGCGTCGAGGTCGGCGACCGCGAAGGCGACGTGGCCATAGCCGTCGCCGAGGTCGTAGGGATCGGCGCGGCCCTTGTTGACGGTGAACTCGACCTCGAAGTCGGCCTCGGGGTTGCTGAGGTAGACCAGGGTGAAGTCGTCGAAATCGAAGCGGTCGGCGACCTCGAGGCCGAAGGCCTGGCCGTAGAAGGCGGTGGACCGCGCCTCGTCCAGAACGCGGACCATCATGTGGATCGCCTTGGCCATCAGACGGCGGAGTCCTTGTCGGCGCGCGGATTGAGCACGAAGGCCTCGGGCCCGGTGTCGTGGTAGGTGGTGCCGAAGGCCTTGAGGATCTCGCGGGAGGCGGCGTCCGGGTCGCCGAAGCAGCGGCAGGTGATCTTCTCGCAGGCGCCGACGACGGCGCCGAGCGGCGCCTTGCCCTTCTCGTTGTCGAGATGTGCCCGGAAGGCCTCGTCGTTGGCGTAGATCTCGGTCCACTCGCTGACCGCTTCGGCGGGATATTCGGCGTGGTAGGTGATGACGCCGGGATGCTCGAGCATCACCGTGCAGAGCGCCTGCTGGTTGCTGCGGAAGTCGGCGACCTTGCCGGGCGCGATCTCCCAGCGAAGCTTGAGCATGAAGGCCATGCGGTAGTCCCTCCCCTTGATTGTTGTCGTTTGGCGCGGAAAGTGCCGCAACCGGCTGGGATTGGCAACCGGGTCGTGCCGGCGCCAGGGAACCCGCGGGCGCCGGTCTTTGTCCTTGCCGCAGTGCACCATGCGCCGCTATCTTCACGCCGGCGCGGACGGCGCCCCTGGGGAGAGGCAAATTGGACAAGGCCGTTCCGGACGCCAAGCCGCTCAACCTTGCGCTCCAGGGCGGCGGGTCGCACGGGGCGCTGACCTGGGGCGTGCTCGACCGGCTGCTCGAGGACGAACGGATCGCCATCGTCGAGACGAGCGGCACCAGCGCCGGCGCCATGAACGCGGTGGTGCTGGCCGACGGCTACGCCCGGGGCGGCCGCGCGGGCGCGCGGGACGCTCTCGCGGCGTTCTGGAAGGCGGTGAGCGACGCGGCGCGCTTTTCGCCGGCGCAGCGGACCTGGTGGGACCGGCTGAGCGGGAAATACAGCCTCGACCGCTCGCCGGGATACCTGATGATGGAGGGGATCGGGCGGGTCTTCTCGCCCTACCAGCTCAACCCCCTGGATCTGAACCCGCTGCGCGATCTCCTGCTCGAGCATGTGGACTTCGCACGGGTCAACGCGCCGGGCGGCATCGTGACCCATATCAACGCCACCAACGTGCGGACCGGGCTGCCCAGGGTCTTCGATACCGGCGAGATCACAGCCGATGCGGTGATGGCCTCGGCCTGCCTGCCGCAGATGTACAAGGCGGTGGAGATCGACGGCGAGGCCTACTGGGACGGCGGCTTCTCGGCCAACCCGGCGCTCTTTCCGCTGGTCGCCAACACCGCGAGCCCGGACATCCTGATCGTGCAGATCAACCCGGTCCGCCGCCCTGCCCTGCCGCGCTCGGCGCGCGACATCATCAACCGGGCGAACGAGATCAGCTTCAACACCAGCCTGATCAAGGAACTGCGGTCGCTGGCGCTGGCCAAGCGCGTGGCGGCGCGGCTGGGGCCGGAGGCGGAGGCTGCGGGGGTCGACCTCGTCCACCTGCATCTGGTGCACGTGGACGAGGAGGTGCAGGACCTGGCGGCGTCGAGCAAGATGAACGCCGAGTGGGGCTACCTGCAGGAACTGTTCGACCGCGGCAGGCGCTGGGCGGATTTGCTGGCTGCGCGACAACTTCGCCAGCATCGGGCACGCCTCGACCTTCGACGTGGAGCAGCTGTTCGCGGCACCGGCGCCGAGGCCGGCGGAGCTGCCGCCGGCGCTCGAGCCCTGAGGCGTCACCAATCGGCGATGCGGTCGCCGCCGACGAACTGGGCGCTCTTGTCGGTGTATTCGAAGAGCTCGATGCGCACGCCGTTGGGATCGGTGATCCAGGCCTGGAAGGTGTCGTCGCAGGCGAACTTCTTGTCGGTGACCGGGACGCCCAGGGACTTGATGTGGGCGACGGCGTCGTCGATCGACTCGACCTCGATGCAGAAGTGGTTGATCGCGTTCCGGTCGGAATATTCCGCCTCGGGCTTGAGGAAGACCTCCACGTGGCTGCGGCCGCCGGCGCCGAGATAGAAGCCGTACCAGTCGCCCTTGCGGTTGAAATTGAAGACGATTTCCATGCCGAGCACGTCGCGGTAGAAGTCGCGGGTCTCGGCGAGTTCGTTGGCGAAGATGCAGACGTGCGCGAGCTGCTTGGTCTTGATCGGCATGGGTCCCCTCCCTGTTCCGAGGGCGTAGCAGCCTGTCGGGCGAGGGACAATCCCTGCGCTTTCCCGCGGGAGCGTGCCGGGAGCTGGTGAGCAATCGCTCTCTGGTTAACGGCGATCTGCAAGCGACCAACGCTGCATCGGCCGCTCCGGTACCTGCGGGGCGACGCGGTCGGGTCCGGCAGCTTGCGCCGCTTCTTCGTCCGCACCTGCAGGCCCTGCTCGGTATAGAGCCGGTAGGTCCGCTTGCGGTTCGTGACCAGCCCCTCCCGTCGCAGCATCGCGTGCAGCCGGAGGTAACCGTAGCGGCTGTTCTCAGAGGCCAGCTCTTCAGGCGGCCGACCACCGCCGCATCATTCTTCGGCGCAGGCCGGTACTGCTGCACCGATCGCGAAAGACCCACGATCCGGCAACTACGGCGTTCGCTGAGACCCCGCTCGTTCATCAGGAAGCCCACGGCTCGTCTCTTGGCCATGGGCTCACCAATGTTTTCCGAGCAGTTTCTTCATCGCCGACATGTCGAGCACCTGGTCCGCGACGATCCGCTTGAGCTTGGTGTTCTCCGCCTCGAGCGCGCGCAGCCGCTACGCGTCGTTCGCCTCCATCCCGCCGTACTTCTTCCGCCAGGTGTAGAACGTCGCGCTGCTGATGGCGTGCCGCCGGCAGATGTCGTCCACCATGATGCCGGGCTCGTGCTCCTTCAGCACGCCGATCACCTGCTCGTCACTGAAGCGCTTGTGCTTCATTGGGTCTTCCGCCTCGTGGATCTTAGGACGGAAGATCCCAGCTCGCAATGGCCCGGATCCCGGGGGAAAGGTCACAGGCGCACGCCTTGGCTGCCCGCCTCGGTCGTCAGCCGTTTCGGGGCCGCATTCCGATATCCACTTCAGGCACGAGGAACGGTGCCGCCGGTTTGGCAGCCCGACGTTGCCAACGGGTTACAGTCGTCCTGCTGACCAGGGAGTAATCGCTACGGTCGAGGCGCAGGACCGAGCCTCCGCCAACCAGGATCAGCCGTCTGCCGATCGTCGTGCCATACGGAATCTGCTGGACGTCGACGTTGACGGTGCCGGGCGACAACCCGCTCTTCGGGCTCAATCTCATGATCCACGACATCCCGCCTGACATCGAGAGCATGGCGCTGGTGCTGATCCCTGTCCGTCGTCAGGGTTTTGGGATGTGTGAGCTGACTGATCATCGGAGGGCTCTGGCTCATCTGGTTCAGGTTATGCCGCTTGGCCGTGATGGCTCGAGCGGCGGTTTCGGATGGTGAGTTTCTTGATCTTGTCCCTCGCCTCGAGGATGGCGTGGCCGCGGCCGAAGTAGACTTCGGCGGGTGTCAGGTTGCCGAGGCTCTCGTGGTAGCGATGGTGGTTGTAGTGGTCGACGAAGGCGGCGACGGCGGCCTCGAGTTGACCCGGCAGTATGTAGTTCTCCAATAGGACGCGGTTCTTCATCGTCTGGTGCCAGCGCTCGATCTTGCCCTGGGTCTGCGGGTGGTTCGGGGCGCCGCGGAGATGGGTCATTCCCTCGTCCGCGAGCCAGACGGCGAGATCGGCGGCGACGTAGGACGCGCCATTGTCGCTGAGCAGCCGGGGCCGTGGGCGACCCGTGCGCTGTCGCAACCCGAGGCCGCCAGAGCCATGTCCAGCGTATCGGTGACGTCGCCGGCACGCATGGTGGTGCAGAGCTTCCAGGCAACGATGAAGCGGGAGTAGTCGTCGAGGATCGTCGAGAGGTAGAGCCAGCCGTCTGAAAGCACGCCTCCGGCGTGACCCGCCACCTTGAGGTAGGTGAGGTCGGTCTGCCAGAGCTGGTTCGTCGCGGTGGTCTGCTCGGTGAACGCCTCGGCCGCCTTCACCACGACGAAGGCGGGGCTGGTGATGAGGTCGTGCGCTTTGAGCAGGCGGTAGACAGAAGCCTCTGAGACAAAATCCTTCTCCCGGTCGGCAAAGCGGATGGCCAGCTCCCGCGGCGAGAGCTCCGGCGCTTCGAGCGCGAAGGCCAGCAGGCGCTCCCGCACCGGATCGGGAATGCGGTTCCAAACCCGGCTCGGCCTGGGCGAGCGATCCTCGAGACCTTCTGGGCCATGCTCCCGGTACCGGTCGTACCAGCGGTAGAAGGTAGTGACGGGCACGCCCAACCGGGCCAGGGTCCGGCGCACCGGAAGATGCGATCCTTCGACCAGCCGGATGATCTCGAGCTTCTCAGCGGCGGGATACCTCATTCGCGGTCGTCCCCAGCCCCGGTCATGCTTTTTTTGAGCAGCCGGTTCTCGAGGGTGAGATCGGCCACCGCCTCCTTCAGCGCCGTCGCCTCGGCGCGCAGCTCCTTCACCTCGGGACTGGTCGCCTGCCGCGCGGTGTCCCCCGCCAGGTGCCGCTTGCCGGCTTCCAGGAACTCCTTCGACCAGCTGTAGTACAGGCTCTGCGCGATCCCCTCGCGCCGATAGTGCTCGGCGATGCTGTCCTCTCCGCGCAGCCCGGCCAGCACGATCCGGATCTTCTCCTCCGCCGAATGCTGCTTCCGGGTCGCCCGCCGAATGTCCTTCGCCACCTTCTCGGCGGCGGATCTCTGCGTCACGGGTTTCGCTGTCGCGGTCCTTCGGTTCTGGCTCATCTCCACTCCTTGGCGGTTACGATGAGCCAGAAACCCTCCGTTACTCAATCGCCCCAAAACATCCCATGGGTGCTGACGTCGGACACTGATCCCCGCGTTCCTGCTCGGCGACGTGGCGCGCAGCGGGCTTGAGATGCTGCGGCGGCCCTGAAGCGAACCGACCCCCTGACATTTCCGCCTCTCAAGACCGAGACGCACGACCTCTTCGCAAGAGGGTGGAGTGTGTGGTGGACGACGTTCTGAATTACGAGGAGGCGGCGGAATATCTCAAGATAACACCCGACCGGCTTCACAATAAGCGGCGGGCCGGTCCCCTACATCATCGGCAGCAAGCCGGTGGTTTGACTTCGTGAAAGTCTTCTTCTGTATTACCGTGGTCGGGAGGGATATGCACAGCCGGGGGGTCGAGATAGAGCATGCGAAAAGTCCAAGAGATCGACTCAGATCATTGTCCGCATCCGCGAGGGCGCCGAACTCAACGGCAAGAAACTCAATCTCTACCGGGTCAACAATTACTCGTTCGGGCACACGCTAGTGGATTGATCGGATCGAAAGAGTTCCGATTGGCGATTCCGTATCGCGCTGTGACGTGCGAGTCTACTGCATGCGCAGCGGCATCTCCTTCACGCCTTCGTCCCGCGACCGTCAGCGATTGCAGGCGATCGTCGCGGACCCCAAGAGCCCGCAGAAGCACGTCTGGCGGGCGCGTATCGTGCTTCTGAGCGGCGACGGCCTCGGCACCTCGGCGATCATGACCGAGACCGGCAAGTCCAAGACCTGCGTGTGGCGTTGGCAGGAGCGGTTCATGCACGAAGGCGTCGACGGCCTGCTGCGCGACCGGTCGCGTCCGCCCGGCAAGGCGCCGGTCCCGCCGGAGCGCGTCGCCGAGATCGTCCGCCTGACGCAGGAGCCCCCGCCGTTCGAGGCGACCCACTGGACGTTGCGGGCGATGGCGAAGGTGGCCGGCCTTGCGGCATCGACGGTGCAGGCCATCTGGAAGGCCCATGGTCTCAGCCCGCATCGCTGGCGGCATTTCAAGCTCTCCAACGACCCGGCATTCGCCGAGAAACTCACGGATATCGTCGGCTTGTATGTCGATCCGCCGGCCCATGCCGTGGTGCTGTCGGTCGATGAGAAGTCGCAGATCCAGGCGCTCGACCGCACCCAGCCTGGCCTGCCGATGAAAAAGGGCCGGCTCGGCACGATGACCCATGATTACAAACGCCACGGCACGACGACGCTCTTCGCGGCGCTCAATGTCCTCGACGGCACGGTCATCGGGCAGAACATGCAGCGCCACCGCCATCAGGAGTTCATCCGCTTCCTCAACCGCATCGAGCGCGAGGTGCCGGCGGACAAGTCCATCCACGTCATCCTCGACAACTACGCGGCGCACAAGAAGGACAAGGTCCGCGCCTGGCTCGCCCGCCATCCACGCTGGACCTTCCACTTCACCCCGACATCGTGCTCGTGGCTCAACGCCGTCGAGGGCTTCTTCGCCAAGCTCACCCGGCGCAGGCTCAGGCACGGCGTCTTCCATTCCCTCGTCGACCTCCAGGCCGCCATCAACCGCTTCGTCCGCGAATACAATGCCGAAAACCCGAAACCCTTCACCTGGAAAGCCGATCCCGATGACATTATCGCCGCCAGAAACCGAGGGTTCCAAACGTTGAAATCAATCCACTAGCGAACTGGCTCCGCGACTACGTGCCAGAGGTCTACATCTCGGCGATGCTCGGGCAATCGGTCATGGTGCCGCCACAAGACAGCTGGCGGATTCACGAGCTCGCGGCGGCGACGACTACCCTGCAGAACTACTTCGACAACCATCCGGAGAACCGCGAGATCGCACGACAAAAGCGAATGCTCGACGACCTGGCGAAGATCCGAGAGGAGATGTACGAGTTCTACTGGCCGCAATCCAACGCCACTGCTCCAGCGAGAATGCTGGAAGCAGAACAGAAGCAAAAGCGGCGCCGCGCCTGGAAAAAAGTATGGTGCTTCTGCGAAAAAATCGCCACGTGAACGACGTGCAGATCAGTCGGGAAAGCCCGAACTATCGGAGCGGGTAGCGGTCACGGACCTCACACGAGAATCGGAGGAGAGCATGCGGGACAAGGAGACCGCCGTCCCGGCGGGCCGCGGCGATACCGGCACGGTGATCGCGGAGCTGCGCGCGCGCCTGGGCGAGCGGCTGAGCACGGCTGCTGCCGTGCGCGAGCAGCACGGCAAGGATCCGACCTATCACGCAGGCCACCCGCCGGATGCCGTCGCCTTCGCGCGGTCGACCGAGGAGGTGGCCGAGATCGTCGGTATCTGCGCCGGGAACGGGGTGCCGGTGATCGCCTTCGGGACGGGGTCGTCGCTTGAGGGGCATATCGCGGCGCTGCAGGGGGGTGTCTCGATCGATCTGAGCGGGATGGATAGCATCCTTGCGGTCAACGCGCCCGATCTCGACTGCCGGGTGGAGGCCGGGGTGACGCGAACGCGGCTGAACACGCACCTGCGCGACACCGGCCTCTTTTTCCCGATCGATCCCGGGGCGGATGCCTCGCTCGGCGGCATGGCCGCCACGCGGGCCAGCGGGACCAACGCCGTGCGCTACGGCACCATGCGCGAGGCGGTGCTGGGGCTGACCGTGGTGACGGCGGAGGGCCAGATCGTGCGGACCGGCGGGCGGGCGCGCAAGTCGGCGGCGGGGTATGACCTGACGCGGCTGTTCGTTGGGTCGGAGGGGACGCTTGGGATCATCACCGAGGTGCAGCTCCGGCTGTGGGGAATCCCGGAGGCAATCTCGGCGGCAGTCTGCTCGTTCGAGACGCTGGCCGGCGCTGTGGACACGGTGATCGCCACCATCCAGGCGGGCGTCCCCATCGCGCGGATCGAGCTGCTCGACGAGGTGCAGGTCCGCGCCTGCAACCGGCATTCCGGGCTGGGGCTGCCGGAGGCGCCCACGCTCTTCTTCGAGTTCCACGGCAGCGAGGCGGGTGTGGCCGAGCAGTCGGAGCTGGTGGGCGAGTTGGCCGCCGAACACGGTGGCGCCGGCTTCAGCTGGGCGACGCGGGCCGAGGAGCGCACCGAGCTCTGGGCAGCGCGGCATGATGCCTTCTGGGCCTGCCGGGGCCTGCGGCCCGGAGCCGAGGCGCGGCCGACCGACGTTTGCGTGCCGATCTCGCGGCTGGCGGAGTGCATCCTGGCGACGCGGGCCGACATCGATGCCGAGGGCCTGCTGGCGCCGATCGTGGGGCATGTGGGGGACGGCAACTTCCATGTGACGTTCCTGCTCGATCCGGAGGTTCCCGGCGAGACGGCCAGGGCGGATGTGGTCAGCGGGCGCATGGTCGAGCGGGCGCTGGCAATGGGCGGAACCTGCACCGGCGAGCACGGGATCGGCTCGGGCAAGATCGGCTACCTCGAGGCCGAGCACCCGGAGGGGGTCGTGTTGATGCGCAGGATCAAGCGGGCGCTGGATCCGCAGGACATCCTCAATCCGGGCAAGATCCTGCGGCTGAACTGACCGCGCGCGGAACAGCGGGGGGGATTGGTGGTTGCGAAGGGGCCTAGCCGCGGCGGCGGCGCGGAAGGTTGCGCCCGCGCCTCACCAGTCGTGCGTCGGCTGACCTCGATCGACAGCGACCCCATCGCGCATCCCGGACCAGGAAGGCGAAGCTCCGGACGGTATCCCCCGGATGGCTGACCGTCGGCAACGTGAGCTTGAGACTTGGCCTTGTCGGTCGCAGTGGCTTCACCCGGCACCCCTGCCTCCGGTCGGGAACTCCAGCCGTCCCTGCCGCAAGTCCCCCGCGCGGCCAGGAACTGGCCGAAGGTTTCGACGCAGAATCCCGTCCAGGCTGGTTCGTGGTCGACGAGAATGTGATTGCGACTTTCGAGCGGAACGAAGCGGCGCCAGGTATCGCCGCGGCGACCGACCGGCCCTGGTCGAGAGGGATCCGCTGGTCGTGGATGGAGTGCAGCACGATCGTGTGTGTCCGGACCTGCGCGAGCCTGTGGCGAACGTCGATGTGGCCGAACGCCTCCTCAAAGCGCGCAGCGATTGCGGGCGGAAGTCGTCGAACCAGGCGAGGTCGTCTGCACTCGCGTCCGGCATGAAGGTCTGCGAGAAGATGTGCCGATAGGCCGGGTTGTCGGTGCCACAGCCGACCTCGGTCAGTTTCATCACAGCTTCGCGCCGGCCTGCTCCTCGGGGGTGGCCGGCAACAGCCAGCCGGGAGCGTAGCCGCTGATCAGCACTAGGCTCAGGACTCATATTCAGAAGATGACGGTAGCGGCGATGCAGATTGCGCTGATGAAGGTGCGGGCGCAGCGGTCGTATCTGGTGGCTATGCGGCGCCAGTCCTTGAGCCTGCCGAACATGCGCTCGATGCGGTTGCGCTGCTTGTAGGGATCTGCGTCGTAGGGGATCGGCGCCTTGCGATTTGCCCGGCCCGGGATACAGGGCTCGATCTTGAGATCGGTCAGGGCCTCGCGGAACCAGTCGCTGTCGTAGCCCTTGTCGGCGATCGGCGCGTCGGCGTCCGGCACGTCGGGCAGCACGGTAGCTGCGCCGCGATAATCGCTGACCTGGCCTTCGGTGAGCAGCAATATCAGCGGCCTGCCCTCGCCGTCGCAGACCGCGTGCAGCTTCGAGTTCAGGCCGCCCTTCGTTCGCCCGATACGGCGGGGAACAGCCCCTTTTTGAGCAGGCTGGCGGCGGTGCGGTGGGCCTTGAGGTGCGTCGCAACTCGCTGACCTGCGGCTGGTGGAACGCGACCTTCCCAAGGCCGAAGCCCTGCGCGCCGCGTCGGGCCCGACCTCAGGATCGCGGTGACAGGAAATGTCGCCGACGGTTGCGCGGGGGCGGCCGGTCTCGTGAACTGCACGCCGGTGCGCATGGTGGGCTACGATGGGACGCCGATACCGCGCGAGCTCATGGATGGTGCCGATTGGGCCTTCGACGCGGTCTACACCCCGGCCGACACGCAGTTCCTCACCGATGCCGAAGCCGCCGATCATGAGCGGATACGAGCTCTACTTCTACCAGCCTGCACGCCTACGCGATCTTCCACGACCGCGAGATCTGCCGAGTCGCTGCTGCGCCGGGCCTTGCAGGATCCGTCATGAAATTCTCGATTGCCACCGTCTCCCTGGGCGGCACCCCGCCGGAGAAGCTGACCGCCATCGCGGCGGCGGGCTTCGACGGGTCGAGATCTTCGAGGCTGACGTGCTAGCCCATGAGGGCTCGGCGGCCGGCTACCCCGGCTTCGGCGCCGGCAACGCCCCGATCCGTCTGGGCGCCCAGGCCCGGCAGGATCGCGGCCCGGCGATCTCGAGCGTGTAAACGCCGGTCCGGCTGCGCTGGCCGAAGGCCGCGGCGCAGGCTCGTACCGGTGCCGCCTCCGGCCCATGCCAGGGGAATCGCTTGAAGCTCATTGGTGGGTGTGGGTGAGCGCGGCGAGGAGGTAGTCGTCATCCCATCCGAGGGTCTTTCGGCGGACCTTAAGGCTGGCCTTGTCGGGTATCTCCTTGACGATGTTGAGGGCTGCGTGGCGGATGGTGGCCATGTTGGCGGGTCCGCCGCCGGTTCTGAGGCGCATGAGGTCGTCGTGGAAGACGACGTCCATCACCCAGTGGAGGCGGTTCTCGATGCCCCAGTGGGCGCGGACGGCGGCGGCGAAGGCGCTGGCGGAGAGCCGGGCGGAGGAGAGGTAGTAGCGGCGGGCGCGGCTGGTCTTGCCGTCGCGCTCGACCTCGGCCTCGACCATGCCGAGCATCGCGAGGTCCGGGAAGCGCCACTCGCCCGGGAAGCGCCGGTCCGAGGTGAGCCAGCCGACGTCGTGGCTGACGAAGGTGCGGCGGACCTCGATGCGGCCGTGGTCGCCGTCGGTGGTCTCGTGGCGGGCGAGGGTCTCGGCGGGCGCGGCGTCGAAGTGGCGCCGGACCTCCTCGGCGAGCGCCGGCCAGTTGTCCTCGAGCGCGAGGAGATAGTCGGCGCCCTTGCCGCGAATTGCCGTGGCGATCTCGGTCTGGCAGCCCATGGCGTCGATGGTGACGAGCGCGCCGGCCAGTTCGAGCCGGGCGAGCAGGAGAGGGATCGCATTGATCTCGTTCGACTTCTCCGCCACGGCCTCCTGGCCGAGCACCAGCCGCTGCCGGCTCGCCCAGGCCGAGACCAGGTGCAGGGGGGCGCTCCCCTTCGCCTTGCTCCGCCGCGAGGTCTTGCCGTCGATCGCCACGATGTCGGGCTCGGTCTCGCGCAGGCTCTCCACCCAGGCGGTGAAGCACGCGGCGAAGAGCGGCGCGGGCAGCGCGTTCATCACGTCGTTCAGGGTGTCGTGCGAGGCGATGCCCCGCTCGTAGGGCAGCAGCCGACGCAGGAACCCGAGCTTCTTCTGGCCCCAGCGCGCGACCTCGACGAAATCCTCCGCCCCGCCGAGCGTGGCGCACAGCACGACGAGCAGGATCTCGGGTAACGGATAGACCACCTTCCACGCCTGCCGCGGGTCTTCGAGCGCCGAGAACTGGTCGATGAACGCCTTGCCTGACATGGATGACCCCGCTGTTTCAAGGCCTCCCATGAATCACAGCAAACTCCATGCCGGAATCCCCATCGGCTTCAAGCGATCCCCCTGCGGCCCATGCCCTCCCGGCTTGCAATCCCGGTTCCGTGTGCTACGCGTCGGCCCGATTTCCCGGGAGGGGTGAGACGTGGACGACATCACCGGCCTGCGCGCGAGATACCTGGCCGCCATCGACACCGCCGCCGACGAGGCGGGGCTCGAGGAGGTGCGCCTCGCCGCCCTCGGCAAAAAGGGTGAGGTCTCGGCACTGATGCGCGGCCTCGGGGCGATGTCGCCGGAGGAGCGCCAGACCGCCGGCCCGGCGCTGAACGCGCTCAAGGACGACCTGACCGGGGCGCTGGCCGTCGCTCGCGCCCGGCTCGCCGACGCCGCGCTCGAGGCGCGCGTCGCCGGCGAATGGGCCGACGTCACCCTGCCGCCGCGTCCCGTGGCGCAGGGCACCATCCACCCGGTCAGCCAGGTGATGGACGAGATCTCGGCCATCTTCGCCGACCTCGGCTTCAGCGTCGCCGAAGGCCCGCAGGTCGAGAGCGACTGGTACAATTTCGACGCGCTGAACATCCCGCCCGAGCACCCGGCGCGCCAGGACCACGATACCTTCTACATGGCCCGCGCCGAGGGCGACAATCGCCCGCCGCACGTGCTGCGCACCCATACCTCGCCGGTGCAGATCCGCCACATGGAGACGCACGGCGTCCCCTGCCGGATCATCGCGCCGGGCCGGGTCTACCGCGCCGACTACGACCAGACCCACACGCCGATGTTCCACCAGGTCGAGGGCCTCGCCATCGACCGCGACATCTCCATGGCCAACCTGAAATGGGTGCTGGAGGAATTCTGCCGCGCCTTCTTCGAGGTCGAGGGGGTGGAGCTGAAGTTCCGCGCCTCGCACTTCCCCTTCACCGAGCCTTCCGCCGAGGTCGACATCCGCTGCTCCTGGGTCGGCGGCCAGCTTCGCATCGGCGAGGGCGACGACTGGATGGAGATCCTGGGCTCGGGCATGGTGCATCCCAAGGTCCTCGCCACCGCTGGGGTCGATCCGAAAGAGTGGCAGGGCTTCGCCTTCGGCATGGGCATCGACCGGCTGGCGATGCTGAAATACGGGATCCCGGACCTGCGGTCGTTCTTCGACAGCGACCTCCGCTGGCTGCGCCACTACGGTTTCGCCGCCCTCGAAGTCCCGACCCTGCAGGCCGGCATAAGCTGGTGACGGCCGCAACGCTTGCGAGAACTGCGCGTCAAATGCGCGGGTGCGTCCCTTAGGACGTGTACCCATAAAACTCCGCGCGTCGGCTATGCGCCAAAAGCGAACGCGATGCCACTATTCTCGGATTGGCTTGAGCGGCACGAGCTCTCCGGTAGCACTGTCCGCCAAGAACCAGGCTTGTGCCTCGCTCTGCTCGACGACGAGCAGAAGACCGAGAAGTTCGATAACCAGCACATCTTCTATGCCGAGCGCGCCAAGGGCCGCATTGGACGAGGCGGCCGCCGAGGACTTCGACCTCATCCGTCTCGCGAACGATCCGGATGCGGTGTGCAGGCTGCCGAAGAAGAAGCGGGGGCGCGCGAATTAGCTCATCGGCCGGGCGCGGAAGTTCGGGACCTGCGCGGCCTTCGCGGCGATCGAGCTGGAAGGCGCCCCGTTTAGCGAGGACAACACCCTATCGCTCGCGCGATCCGGTCCGAAGCAGACCTTTTCGACCATGCGACCGGACCGGGTCCGTACTATAGTATCATCATCCCCAACGAGATGTTGAAGAACGGGAAGTCGTTTGGCGAGACCCCACGGCCTTATGTTCGGCGAAATGTGACGACGCTTCGACCTCGCGGGCTATGCTGCTCGCGCAAGTCCTGTAGGGCGGAATGCGTCACAGCGCGAGCGCGGCGTCTTCCTGGGTAGCAACCGGCCGCTGGGCTGGACCGTCGGCGACAACGGTCTCCTGGTCGAGGTGCCGGAGGAACAGGCGGCGCAGGCGCGGATCTTCGACCTGAGGGCCGGCGGGGCGAGCCTTCGTTGCATCGCCGAGACCAGTACCGCCGACGGCTTCCCGATTTGCCATTCGGGCGTCGACCGGGTTCTGCGGCACGCGGCAGCCGTCGACATCGCCGCAAAGTAACCGCCGGACGAGAGCACAAAACGGCAACCTCATGCCAGTTGCTGCCGATCCTGTGTTAGCACTGTGTCAGAAACTGGCGTCCAGAAGCCGTGGATGTTCTCGAAATTCGCGTAAAGGATGCGCGGCACCCTGCGCGATTCTGCCAAAGCGGGTGGGCGCGAGAACATCGCCCATCTCTGATTTCCACTTGTCTTCAGATGGTTGGTGGCGGAGAGGAAGGGATTCGAACCCTCGAGACGGTTTCCCGCCTACTCCCTTAGCAGGGGAGCGCCTTCGACCACTCGGCCACCTCTCCGAGGGGCCTGTTACTGGCTTTGCTCACGGAGGACAAGCGGCGTCGCCGGTTGGGCTCCGGAATTCGGGTTGCAAAGCCGGGGACGTGACGCTATCTCGCACGCCATGGACTGGTAGCTCAGTTGGATAGAGTACTTGACTACGAATCAAGGGGTCCGGGGTTCGAATCCTCGCCAGTCCGCCATTGAAACCAAATGCTTAAGCGCTTCGCACGTGAGCTGGTCGCCGTTTGTCTTGGGCAGCGGTGACCGCGTGTCCGTGCCGTGTCCGTCCCCTGCATCCCCGCGGGTGAAGCTGACGGACCGGCGCTGATTTCGGACCCTATGGCCGGCATGAAAGACGGCGGGAGCTGCGGCATGCCTCGCATCTACAGCCGGACCTTCTGGCTCGAGGGTCAGAATCCTCGCCTACGAGCAAGAGCGGCTCGCTCGCTGGCGGGAAAGAAGGAGGCGAGGGAACGCTGATCGTTCGCCGGCGACTACATCGTACTCGGGATTAACTGGCAGTCCGACCCGGGGCTGCGGCGCCCACGCCCACGATGATACAGTCCCACCGTGAAAATGCTGCCGCCCTTCCCACCCCCGGAACGGACATTTGCACCGCCAGCACCATCGCCGCTAAGATTGCAGGGCATTCCTCCGCCGTTTCCACCGTGACGGTCGGCTTTGCGCCATCAGCAGAAGGCGGTGGTGGTAGCGGAGCGGCGAAAGCGTTACCGCCGGCTCGCCGGGGTCGCCATCGCGCAGGATAAGGAGGCCGGCCGGCGAGACGCGCTCGGGCAGTGCCTCGCCACGGAGGACCGGCGCCGTTTGCGTCTGCAGAAGTGCGTGCAAGGCGCCGAGGATGGTTTCACGGGTGGTGGCCATTTCCAAGGTTCCACACAAATCACCCGAGGGTTGGACAACGACGGTCGACCGCTCGGCAGGGGGCACGAGGTTCAGGTCCGGGCCGCCGAGACGCGGTGCAACCCTCAATGTCTGTCCGCGGCCGCATGCTGGGGGGTTAGGCCGTCGTGGTCGGGCTATGACGTCGAGGCGGCCCCGGACCGAACGCGTGTGGAGCGAACTTCCGCTCCCCTACTTCGCCCTCCAACCTCGACGTCAGGGGGGGCGCCCCTCTCTGGACTTGAGCGTTCGGACGGGTTGTGTCCCATGACGTGGTGTAGCTGACGAATGCCACCACGAGCACCGGCGAAGTCCGGGCCGATCAGTCCGCCATGGCTGGCAGGCCGATGGCGGGATCATCGGCGATCGGGGCGATGGTCTCAAGGGTCATGTAGCGGGAGCGCTGGACGGCCCACTCGTCGTTCTGCTCGAGGAGGATGGCGCCGACGAGGCGGGTGATGGCGGCCTCGTTGGGGAAGATGCCGACGACCTCGGTGCGGCGCTTGATCTCGCCGTTGAGCCGCTCGAGCGGGTTTGTGGAGTGCAGCTTTGCCCGGTGCTGCTGGGGAAAGGTCATGTAGGCGAGAACGTCCGGCTCGGCTTCGTCCATCAGCGCGGCGAGCTTCGGCACCTTGGGGCGGAGCTGGTCGGCGACGCGGCGCCATTGCTGTTTCGCGCTGTCGGCATCGTTCTGCGCGAAGGCGGTAGCGACGAAGGCAGAGACGACGCGGCGGCCGCTCTTGCCGGCATGGGCGAGCGCGTTGCGCATGAAGTGGACGCGGCAGCGCTGCCAGCTGGCGCAGAGGATCTTGGCGGTCGCGGCCCTGATGCCCTCGTGGGCATCGGAGATCACGAGCTTGACCCCGCGCAGGCCACGGCGGGCGAGCTTGCGCAGGAAGGCGGTCCAGAAGGGCTCGGCTTCCGAGGGGCCGATGTCCATGCCCAGCACCTCGCGCCGGCCGTCGCTGTTGACGCCGACCGCGACGATCACCGCCACCGAGACGATGCGGCCGTTCTGGCGCACCTTCAGGTAGGTCGCGTCGATCCACAGGTACGGCCAGTCGCCTTCCAGCGGCCGTTCGAGGAACTCCGTCACCCGCTCGTCGATCTCGGTACAGAGCCGGCTCACCTGGCTTTTCGAGATGCCACTCATCCCGAGCGCCTTCACCAGGTCGTCGACCGACCGCGTCGATACGCCGTGGATGTAGGCCTCATGGATCACCGCCGTCAGTGCCTTCTCCGCCATCCGCCGCGGCTCCAGGAAGCCGGGGAAGTACGAGCCCCTCCGCAGCTTCGGGATGCGCAGCTCCACGCTCCCGGCTCGGGTCTCCCACATCCGCTCCCGGTAGCCGTTGCGCTGGACCAGCCGTTCTGGGCTCTTCTCGCCCCAGGCCGCCCCGGTCAGGCCGCCCACCTCCAGCTCCATCAGTCGCTCGGCCGCAAAGCCGATCATCTCGCGCAAGACATCGGCGTCCGGGGTCTTCTCCACCAGCTCGCGCAGGTTCACCATCTCGTCGGTCATCGTGAGGTCTCCGATCAGGTTGGCGCTTGCAAACCCGACCAACACCGACGACCGCGCGATGACCACCGCGTCGCCGCCTGCCTGCCAGCGCGTCAATCCGCGCAGGCAGCCGGCGACGCTACCGTCGAGCTACACCACCACCCGGGACACGACCTTCGGACGCGCGCACCATGGCAGCCGCTGATAATAGATCGGGCGCAGGTTCACCAAAAGCGCCCGCAAGTTGCTCACGTTAATCGGAGCGTCTGCTGTGACCGATGCGTTGCGTCCCGATGAGGGTCGGGCGCGTTGCGCCTTCAACAGAGGGTCCACTACCATTCCGGCCCCGAAGCATCAGGGTGACTAAAGCCCCCTGTGACGCAGCGCGAGGAGGGGATCTGGCGCGGGGGAGGGAATCGCGGACGGGCTCATTCATCCGCTCATCGACGTCGCGCCTGAGATCCTCGAGATCTACATATTGGTGGCACATGGCGTCAGTCCTCGTCCGTGCCTGCCGGCTGGCTGAGCGTCAGTGTGCGCCCCTGGCTGGGGCGGCTCAGGCCCGGTCTATCTGGGGACGACAGCGTACTCCCGGGGCCGCCCTCTCTTCACCCTGCTCCGAGGAGCCTGATGAACATCCAGGAGCCGCTCAAGCCGCCTCGAGTTAGCTTCGTAGTCGCCTATCATTCGCTTGCGTCATCCCTGCTACCGCTCTAGCTCTGAGCGAGAATGACGATGAGCGGAGGTCGAAATGTTTAGGGCATTGATGCTCGGCATGGTGCCGCTCGCCGGGCCAGCGCCTGTCGTGGCGGCGACGGTGAGCGCGGTTTACGAGGGGACGATCATCGAAGGATCCGACGACCTTGGGCTGTTCTCCTCGGAGGGGTCGAACCTCGAGGGATTGGCGTTCACCTCCAGCTTCGTCTTTGACACGCAGGTCGGCTCTCGCTTGACCACGCCCGAATTTGACTCCCTTTCCGGCGGCGAGGCTTATGGGGTCGAGTTGCCTCTCCGTTTCGCGGGCATCAGGATCAACGGAGTGACCCAAGAAGTCTTGGGGTCGGACCTATCGAGCTTTAGCCTGACCGGCTCGGTTCGATACGACAGCGTCGCGTCCGGCGAGGGGCTCAGGGACGGCGCAAGGTTCAGCACGCAGCTCGGACTCGACGCGAGGGGTTCCGGCATCCCCTCGAACTTCGAGGTCCCCTTCACCCTGGAGAACACGGGCGACTTCACTGGCTCTTTCGCTTTCATCAAATACGACGACCAGGGCGAGCCCACCGCCCTATCCGCCGGGTCGCCGCTTGTGGATAGGCTCACCGTAACCATCGAGGGGGTGTCGCCGGTGCCGCTACCATCTTCCGGCTGGCTCCTGGGCGCAGCAGTGGCCTTGGTTGGCGCGTCATCGCTGTGGCGGCGGAGCCACCAGCATAGGGTGACGTGATAGCAAGCCCAGCCCGTTGACTCGGGCCACCTGAGCGACTGCCGAACCGCCCGACTCAAGAGCCCCGTCTCGGGCTCTCCAGCTCGTGGAAGCCGGCATCGGTGCGCTGGATGATCTCGACGGGCCGCGGCGAGACAGCCGCGAGGCGCGGCCCTCAAGAGTTTGCGTCTGCGAAGATGCGCTGAAGGAAGCGGGAAGCAGGAGGGATCCGATCGAGAACGAGGGGTCGCGGCATCCTCGCGTCCGCACGATGTGTAAACTGACGTCAGCGGAGAGGACTAGGGACCCGGTGGCGAAGAGCCGAGCGACCCGCAGCTAGATCGACGACCTCATGACCTTCTCACGCTCGCGCCCGAAGGCAACGGGCGCTCGGGTTCACCTCGACTGTGCGCGGAACCCAGAGTGGGCCGAAAAGAGTTCCCCAGGCGGGCGGCAGCCCCCAAGCGGGCGGAACGGCAGGCGCTATCCGGTCGGCGAACACGTAGGCGCCGACAAGGATCATCGGAACCAGGTGCAAGCCCTGCACCGTTAACGGAAGCAGCATCCAGGGCCAGCAGGCAGCGACGCAGCTTGCCCCGGTCGCCAGCCCCTGCCGGGCGCATCCGGCCAAAGCGCTTGCCCCGAAAGCCTCGATCCTGCCGGTCCGATGGCAACTGTTGCGGGCACGTTGGGCGGCGGGCGAAGCGCTGTAGATCAGAGCGAGCAGCAGAGCAACAGGAAGGTCCGCTTCTTCACCGACGGTCGACTGGAGCGTCAGGACAAGCGGGAACAAGAACAGGATCGTGACGAACCAGACCGTCCAGTAGGCCGCGAGGAAAGCGGCCGCGGCGGCGACGCGGCTTTGAGGCAGGCTGGATCTGCGGACATAGGAGACCTGCAGAGCGGCGAGCGGCGTCATCATGGCAACCACCATCAGCCACCAGTCCGCTGCGAATTGGATGGGCGACCACCCATTCGGCGCCGCCTGGGCAATGCGCCAGATGTCCGCGATCCGGATGTTTCCGCACAGCGCAATCACAACGCCGGTCTGCGGAAGTAAACTGAGCGCCAGATAGGCAGCGCCGCTCAGGGCGAAGAGTGCGGGCAGCGAACCCGATCCGATCTGAGCGGCAAAAGCGGAGAGCCGGGTCACCTCATGGGCCTGGGCGAACATATACGCTGATGCGATCGACCGTGATCTCGGAGCCGGACCCCTCGGGCTGGGCGACATAGGCCTCGATCTGCTCCAACCGCTGGTCCGCCTGAAGCCGGCGCGCGATCTCGGTGATCTCGACGGTCGCCGACAGGCCATTGCCGGCGTGCGGGCCTTCGGCGCTGGTGGCGTTGGCAAGTCCGAAGAAGGCGAGCGTTTTGATCGCATCGGGCGAGGCTTCCTTTGGGTCGCCGCCCGGCGTGGTGAGGATGACGTTGAGAACGCCGCTGGCCTTGCTGCCCTTCACGCCCTCGAGGTTGAGATAGACGCGCTCGCCCCCAACCGCCCCGAGGGTGGCTGCGATGGGGCGTGCGACCATGGCAATTCGCGAACGAACCGGAGCGTCTCCGACAGTCAGAGCGCCGGCATTGGCGCCGACTAGGACGGAGCGCCCGGCGGACGCGGGAACAGCGGCGGCTATGGCGGGTCCTCCTGGAACGGGCGGCACGGCTCCCGTGCCATCGACGAGATTGTCATAAGCCGGTGCCAGCGGAGCGCCCGGCAGCGTGTCCGCTGGGATGAAGACCGCAAGCCCCCCATCGGGTTCGGGCATGGTGAACTGTCGCGGGAAGGGGCCGTTCCGCCATGGCCGGCTGTCTTCCTGCGCATGGGTTGGGTCGGTCATCCAAGCCGCCCACAGCCGGTCCACATTGCAGTGATGTATCCAGAAGACGGGGTCCAGAGCGGCAAAGTTTGGGTCCCACATCCATCCCTGCGGATCAGGCGAGCTATCGCCGCCGACCATGACGTGGACCAGGTTGTGCGGATCCGATTCGATCGTGCCGTAGGCATTGCCCTGCTGTGCGAATCCGCTGATCGGACCGCCGTAGCCCAGCGTCCCAGGCTCAGAAGAGTAGACCGATTCAGAAGTTTGCGCCGTGAGCGAGATGTCGGTCGGAACCCAGGGCTGCGGCCCGAGCTGGGTCGCGGTCCCGCGTCGGGCGTCAGCCAACGGATTGCCGCCGCCGCCGGGAAGCGTCGGATCGAGAAACTCTTGCGGGATCTTGCGCGCGTTCGGATCGGCCGAGTTAAGGTAGTTCCAGTACGGCAGCGCCCAGTCGATCGGGCCGCCCTGCTTGGCTATCCAGTCGCCGAGGATCGCCTCGAAGGCATGCAGGTAGCCGCGGTGCCAAGGGAGGAAGAACCAGCCGGCGTGCTGGCACTGGTTAAACATCAGCCGCATCTCGTTCTGCGGGGGCAACGGCGGGGTCGCCGGTAGGATGCCCTGGTCGAGCCAGCCCTGCGGGTCGATTCCATGTATTGCGGCTAGGTAGGTCCAACTCGTCCGCTGATCGAAGGCGCGCGCCTGGAGCTCGCCGACCGCGCGCGCGTACCAGAGCATCGTGTCCGACCATGGAGCGCCGAGCTTGGCGATATCCACTCTCGTTCCGGCCATGTGCTCACCCAGCATTTACCCGGGGAGTGTACATCGTCGGGCGCCGCGTGCCAACTTGCCAGCCGTGTCGAATACGCTCGGCGAGGGGGCTGCCTCGCCGTCCCTACAGAGCTTTATATGATGCAGTCCATCGCCGTTCCGCTCAAAATGCTCGTCGTAGAGCGAGTAGCCGCTCACCGGCTGGACCAACTCGATCTGTCTGTTCCCGCTCCATGCGCAGGCTATCAGGCAGCTATGGTTTGCCGGCCGGCGCGATGGGTTTGGAGCGATGTGCGGCGCCCTCTCTTTGACTTGATGACAAACGCGCGCGCCCAGCATCTGATGACGCCGCTGCGCTTCTACCGCCCGATCAGGCCGTGCATGACGACAAGCACGCTATCACCATGCGGACGCGGTTCGTGCCCGCCCATAACACAGCCGCTCTCAGGGCCGCCCTCTCTTCGACTTGACTGTTTGGGTGTGCGCAGCCCGCCACCGTCACGACGCCAGATTTCCTGGCCTTCGGAACTTCGCCCGCCAGATGCACGGCGGCTGCCCGGTGGTTCGGCAACGGGGCATCCTCCTTCCGGCGTGCCCGCATGGCGTAGCGCACCAAAGGAGCCTGCTAGGTTCGGGTCATCGAACGGTGAACCGGATGTGCCGCACGGAACCGGAGCCGCACCTATCCGGGTATTGCCGCGGCAATGGCGGAGCAGTGGGCGGCCGCCTCAACAGCCTTGACGCCCGTTCGCGTGAGGAGGCCGCCAGGAAAGCTCAGGTCGCCGGCCGGTCCCGGTAGCGCGACGACAGCGCATCCCCGCGGCCGGCGCCGAAGACGGCATGGCGCGCCTCACGCTCGCGATCGATGAGGCTGCGATCCTCGAGAGCCGGCGAGCAGATGACATCGCCGAGGGCGAGGCCGGCGAGCGAAGCTTCGACCACGTCCTCGGGCTCCATGACCGGGACGTTCGGTCGCAACACCGGCTTGCCGTCAACGTCATGGAATTCTGTGCGCACCACCGCCGGACAAAGCGCCTGGACCTTGACGCCGGTCCCGACCAGTTCTCCGACAGAGCGTCTCGGTGAAGGCGCTGACGAACGCCTTCGTGCCGGCGTAGGTGGCGCGCTTCGGCATATATGGCTGATCCATGCCCGCGCTGAAGGCCAGCATCGAGGACACGTTGACGATGGCCCCGTCGCCACGCTCCAGCATCGCCGGCAACGCTGCCCGGCAAAGGCGGACGGGAACGTCGTATGGAGGAATAGCTGCGCTTCGGCGACATCCGGATCGAGCTCGACGAACGGCCGGTACGCCTGGAAGCCCGCATTGTTGACGAGCATCGTCAGGTCGCCGGCGCCGGCGCGCTTCTCGACCGCCGCCAGGCCCTCCGGGGTGGTCAGGTCGGCAACGACGATCTCGGCCGTTGCCCCGAGCGTCTCGACTTCGCTGGCAAGCTCCGAAAGCCGCTCCTGTCGCCGGGCAACGAGGATGAGGTGGTAGCCGTCGCGGGCGAGCCGCTGAACGAAGGCCCGACCGATGCCGGACGAGGCACCGGTGACAAGGGCGCATGGCCGAAGCATCAGTTGGGGTTCGGGCATAATGAAGCGCTCCGATTTTCGGGCGATGCCGAGTCTGTCGGTCGGTGCATCGCAGCCAGCCAACCATGTTCCCTTTGAACGAGCGCGACAATCTAGGCGCGGGCCGCCGCCCTGCGCGAGCGGCGGCACCATCCGGGAGAACCGGGTCAGTGCTCGAGCCGGTAGTCCCGGGTCCGCATGTCCGAGTGGAGCCTCGGGGGGCGGCCCTGACTAAGCCATAGTTCGCGCCGGCCAAATTGGCCGCGTCGGTCCAGTAGCGTCGAAAGAGAACCAGTCAAATCGGTGAACCGCCTTCCGACCGATGTCCGTTCCCCAGTCCCAACTTTGAATGAGGCATCGAGGACGCGTGGCGGCACAAGATGTTGCGCGAGCCGGTCGAAGACCGTCGGTCGGCCCGGCCTGCGCCCCCTGCTTTTCGGAGCTGACCATCATCCCGATCCGCTTCTTCAGCGCCACAACGAAGACGCCCCGGACCCCGTGCGACCACCAGCCGGTGGCTTCGACGATCTGATCCTGACAATGTGCCGCACGGTTTTTCATGTTCGCCCCGGCGGCGGCGCGCGCTATTGGTTGGCGCGAAAATCACCAGCGAAAACGGGGGAACTTCATGGCAGAAGAGTTTGCCGGCCTCAACGGCAAGGTAGCGTTGGTCACAGGCGCGGCGACGGGGATCGGCGAGCGCATCGCCCGAACGCTGCGAGCGGCGGGTATGCACCTCGCTGTCGCCGACATCGAGGGCGACGGGGTGACGGCGCTGGCCCAGGAACTCGGCAACGGCTGCCGTGCCTTCACGATCAACGTCACCGACGGCGCGGCGGTCGAAGCCTGCGTATCGACCGTCGAGGACACGATCGGTCCGATTCATGGCCTCGCCCATGTCGTCGGCATCCAGAAGTTCGGCCAGGTCTCCGAGATGGCAGAGGCTGATTTCGATGCCGTCTTCAACGTCAACGTCAAAGGGGCATTCCTCGTCGCGCAGGCGGTGTCGCGTCGGATGATCCCACGCGAGCGGGGCTCGATCGTCGCCATCGCCTCTACGGCCGCTCGCACACCGCGCATAGCGCAGGGCGCCTACTGCGGCTCCAAGGCGGCGGTTGCGCAGCTTATGTGCGTGGCCGGCCTCAAGCTCGCGCCGAAAAACATCCGCGTCAACTGTGTTTCCCCCGGCGTCACCGGGACCGGAATGGTCCGGCGTCTGATGGCGACGATGGAAACGCCGGAGGTTGTCGTTGGTGGCAACCTCGCGGCCTTCCGCCTGCCCGTCCCGCTCGGCCGGCTCGCACGCTCGGAAGAGATCGCCGACGTGGTGGCCTTCCTGCTTTCCGACCGCTCAACCTATCTGACCATGCAGGACCTCGTCGTCGACGTGGGCGGTGCGATGGGAGCATAGCTTTCATTTTGCATCAATCGCCTCTCGTCTCGACCTTCTTGCCTCCGCCTTCTCCCTGATCATACCCGGGGGCTCCTCTCTCCCACTTTGTCCGATGGAGCTCGCTTCGGAGCCGACCGCATGGCGAATGCCACCAGACGCGCCTGCTAGTGGATTGATCGGATCAAACGAGTCCCGTTGGGGATTCCGTTCCGAGTGCGGGCATGCGAGTTCTGGCATATGCGCACAGGGATCAAGCACGGCGTCTTCCATTCCGTCGTCGATCTCCAGGCCGCCATCAACCGCTTCGTCCGCGAATACAATGCCGACAACTCGAAGCCATTCACCTGGGAGGCCGATCCCGACGCCATCATCGCCGCACGAAATCGAGGGTTCCAAACGTTGGAATCATTCCACTAGCTTGCATCTCATGGCGCCGGACATAGGCACTGCCGCAGCCGCCCGTGGAGGCGAAGCCAAAGCGGAGTCGCTCGTGAAGAAGATCGGCTTCGTCTCCTTCGGCCACTGGTCGCCGGCCCGGGGATCGGGCACCCGCTCGGCCAAGGACGCACTTTTCCAGTCGATCGAGCTCGCCGTGGCGGCGGAGGAGCTCGGGACCGCTATCGCCGGGACTGCTCGCGGAACGCTGAGAGGAAAATGTCGCTCATCCTGGTGGTATGCCGCAGCCAGGCATCGGAGACTGCCCGCAGCTGCCTTCCCTGGATCTCCACGAGTTCCGCAAGGGTGCGCGCCGCGGTGAGTTCCTGCGCCCTCGCCGTGCTCTCTTCGACAAGGCGCTTCGAGAAATCGGCCAACTCCTCGCCGAGTGCGGTGGCGATGCCGAGGCCCTGGGTCGCGACCTCTGCACGGACCCGGGCGGTTGGCTCCGCCGCCTTAAGCCCCGCCACAATCGTATCGGTCGGTTCCGTTGGCGATTGGGGTTTCCGGACGACGGGTGCTCTTGCCGCGACGCGTAACTCTGCGGTCTTGTTGGTTGTCCGGCGCGCGCTTCTCTGATCACCGCCGGACGATTTCTGGGGCCGCGCCCCTGGCGCTTCGCCCGAGGGCGCGACTGCATCCTCCGATTTGCCCGACGTGCGCGCCGTAGCACGCCCCGTCTTTCGCTTTGCCTCCGCACGCAGAGGGGGGGCGGGAGGCTCCGAGCCAGCCTTGCCCTCAGCGGCTTCCGCAGCGGTCGCAGCCTGCGCCTTCCGGCCCGCGGACCTGCCACGTGACCTGGGCGTTTGTCCCCGTGCAGGATTTGCCTCATCAGCGGGTGCCGGTGAAGGCATTGTGGTCTCCGCGCCCTGCGGCCGCTCGGGATCGTCCGCCATGCGACCGACGTCGCCGGATGTCGTGGAGCCCGGCGATTGCGGGTCGGCCGTCTCGGCGACGTTCGCTCGGGTCCGCAACCGCTTGGACGCGCTCTCCGGCTTCTCCGGAACCCCGGCCTTCTGCCTGATGCCGCGGCGGGTCCGGACGGGTCGTATGGTGCCGGTACGGCGCGGCTTGTCGGCCATTGCGTATCCTGATGTCCGGATTTCGGTCTGGGTTCAGCTCAGCAAACTATTCGCCCGATTGCGCACTGGCAACAAGCGAGTTGCGAAGCGGTGGGTAGCCTCCTTCAGGCTTGCCGGGCAACTCATCGGTCAGAACTTCCGGGCTGGATTGGCTTGCTCCAGCGAAGACTACTCCGCGGCAAAGTTGCGGCGTTCGAAGTGTTCGACGTTGAAGGCTGAGCCATCCACCGCGCGAAGATCGAAGTGCGGCAGCAGCTCCCTGAGTTCGTCCTTCAGGCGTGCAACCTCGGACCGCGCAGTGTCCTCCTCGACCTCGACCCGCTCCAACCAGCGCTTCAGCTCACGGCAGGTCGCGTAGGCATGCTGAACGCGGTCTTTGATCTGCTCAGCCTCTTGCTGGCGTTGCTGAAGGAAATGCCGCGCCCGATCCACTCGCTCGGTCGAGTAGATCTCCGCCAGCTCCCGGCTCTCGTGGCTCATATGTGCAGCCATCTCCAGGATCTCCGGTTCCAGCCTTGCCAAATCGGGATGGCGCCGGAGAGTTTCGATCCGCTCGCGTACGCTGTCGAACTCGCTCTGCAATTCGAAGACCCCGTCACGGTCCGCCGCGTGCGCAATCTGATAGGCCTGGGCGACGTCCCACATCGTGACCCGGAAGTTGCGATGCGAGGTCTCCAGGCGCAACACCCGGTGACTAGATGGAATAAAGAAGCACAATCCGACGGCCAGAGCAGTCAGCGTCAGCTGGATCGCGAGGCCGGCCTTGACCGGGGTCGATCCACCAAGCTCGACTTGAAGCCAGGGCGTCACACCGACCGCCGCGGAAATGCTCCACAGGGCTCCCACAACGGCAAGCGCCACGAGGAACGCATGTGTCAGCCGCTGAATGAACACTTGGGACCAATGCGACCAGAGCGATAGGGACATGTGGATCTCCTTTGGCGCGAGCCTTCGACATCCTAAGGGAGAGTTAACGGCGCCCGGATAGGATTAACGGCTGGATTTCGTACTTCTCTGGCGAGTATGGCAGATGGGCAACAGGGCGTATCGCGATTGTTCTTTAGCTCCGAGGCCGACGGCCCGCCCACCGGAACCTGGTTCGATGGGCCAGGTATCTGGGCGGCAATCTTTGAGGTCATCGAACTTTGAGATCATCGAAGATGGATCGGTGGTTAGTCACGTCATGGATCATGCCGACTTCGACCA
>CAWCNG010000012.1:0-253985 GCA_963796805.1 uncultured Alphaproteobacteria bacterium | reverse complement strand
CGGCGGGGCGGATCGTGCATAGCGGCGACTTCAAGGCGGATCTTTCTCCGCTGGTCGGCGAACCGTTCGACCCGGTGGCTCTGGGGGCGATCGGCGACCAGGGGGTGAAGGTGCTGGCCTGCGATTCGACCAACGTCTTCAACCTGCATGCAGGGCGGTCCGAAGCGACCCTGATCGAGCCCATCGGCGCGCTGATGCGCGAGGCCGAAGGGATGGTCGCCGCCACCACCTTCGCCTCGAACGTGGCGCGGCTCCGGACCCTGGCGCAGGCGGGGCGGGCCGCCGGGCGCCAGGTGGTGGTGCTGGGCCGCGCCATGAACACCATGCTGCGGACGGCGCACGCCGCGGAGTTGCTCGCGGACTTTCCCGCCATGCTCGACCCGCTCGACGCCGACAACGTGCCGCGGCGGAACCTGCTCGTGCTCGCCACCGGCAGCCAGGGCGAGCGCCGCGCCGCTACCGCGCAGCTGGCGCAGGGAAGGTATCAGGGCTTCGAGCTGCGCGCGGGGGATACCTTTCTCTTCTCCTCGAAGACGATTCCCGGCAACGAAGTGGGCGTCGCCCGTATCCTCAACCAGTTGAGCGAGAAGGGGGTCACGGTGGTGGACGAGTTGAACGGCCACTACCACGTCTCGGGGCACGCGAACCGTCCCGACCTGCTCGCGCTGCAGGAGTTGCTGCGGCCGCGGATGCTGCTGCCGATCCACGGTGAGCATCGCCATCTTTCGGCGCTGGCAGCGCTGGGGCGCGAGCGCGGCATCGCCTCGGCGGTGGCGCCGAACGGGACGCTGGTGGACCTGACCGGCGACGCGCCGAAGCTGGTGGAAAAGATCGAGACCGGCCGGGTCTATCTCGACGGCAGTGAGATCATCGGTGCGATGGACGGGGTGGTGCGCGAGCGCATCCGCATGGCCACCCGCGGGCATCTGGCGGTGAGCGTGATCATTGACGAGGGCGGCCGGCCCATTGGCGGGGGCTGGGTTACGGCGAAGGGGCTGCCGGACAACCCGAAGATGCGGGACGGGCTGGAGGGGGCGTTGGAGGCGGAGATCGGGCGGGTGCTGGGCCGCGCCAAGCGCGCCGAGATCGACGACGACGATGCGCTGGAGGAGCTGATCCAGCGCGCCTGCGCGCGGATCTGCAACGACGCGGTGGGCAAGAAGCCGGTGGTGACGGTGATGATCAGCCGGCTGGAGGCGTGAACGGCGGCTTTGCTGCCTAGCGCGCCAGAACCAGATGTGTCGCGAGGTCGGTGGATGCAGTTTCGGCGATGCGAAAGCCGAGGCCCGGCAGGTCGATGCCGGCGAACATCGGCTCGCCCTGCCCGAGGAGGACCGGGGAGATCGCGAAGTGGATGGTGTCGATCAGCCCGGCCTGCAGATACTGCCGCACGGTGGAGACGCCGCCGCCGATCTTCACGTCGCGTTCCCCCGCCGCCGCCTTCGCAAGCGCCAAGGCTGCGTGGATGCCGTCGGTCACGAAATGAAAGGTCGTTCCCCCCTGCATCTCGACGGGGGGACGCGGGTAGTGCGTGAGTACGAAGGTCGGGGCGTGATAGGGTGGGTTGTCGCCCCACCAGCCCTTCCAGTCCGCGTTGGGCCACGGACCGCGATCCGGGCCGAACATGTTCCGCCCAAGGATGAAGGCGCCGAACCCCTGCATTGACCGGCGGGCGAAATCCTCGTCGATGCCATCGGAGCCGCCGGTCTCGCCGATCATGGCGCGGAAAGTGCGGGTGCCGAGGAGCCACGGGTGCAGTTCCATGCCGCGGTTGCCGAGCGGATTGGCGAGGCTCTGGTCAGGCCCGGCCCCGAACCCGTCGACCGAAACCGAAAAGCCGGCAACACGAACGCTGGGCATCGGCTTCGTCTCCCCTGTCAGCCCCGCTCGGCGCCCCAGAGCTCGGCAAGTTTCAGGCACATCCTGACCGAGGCGGCCATGTCGGCGGTGGAGACCCACTCGCGGGGGCCATGGATTTCCTGCATGCCAGTGAAGAGGTTGGGGCAGGGGACGCCCATCTCGGTCAGGCGCGAGCCGTCGGTGCCGCCGCGGACCGGCGGCGAGAAGGGCTTGATGCCGGTCTGGCGGCAAGCCTCTAGGGCGAGGTCGACGGGGCGCATGTCCTTTTCCAGCCAGTAGCGCATGTTGCGGTACTGCGGGGTGATGCTGCAGGTGATCTTCGCCCGCGGCTCGCCGGCCTGGAAGGCGGCGCAGACCTTCTCGACCAGCGCGCCATGGGCGGCCAGGCCATCGAGCTCGAAGTCGCGCAGGATGATGGAGAGGTCGGCGGCGGCCGAGGTGCCGCCCATCTGGTAGATGTGCCAGAAGCCCTCGCGGTCGGAGGTGGTCTCCGGGGTGCGGGTGGCCTGCGGCAGGGCGTCGACGATCTTCGCGGCGAGGTGGATGGCGTTGACGAGCTTGCCCTTCGCCACGCCGGGGTGAATCGAGACGCCCTCGATGTGGATCACCGCCTTGTCGGCGGAGAAGCTCTCGTAGACGATCTCGCCACGTTCGGCGCCGTCGAGGGTATAGGCGACGTCCGCCGCCAGGTCGCGCGGCAGATCGGCGTGCACGCCGCGGCCGATCTCCTCGTCGGGGGTGAAGGCGAGGCGGATCGGGCCGTGCGCGATCTCCGGGTGGGCAAGGAGGTGCCGGGCCATGGTCATGACGATGGCGACGCCGGCCTTGTCGTCGGCGCCGAGCAGCGTGGTGCCGCTGGCGGTGACGATGTCGTCGCCCTGGCGCGCGGCGAGGTAGGGGGAGGTCTCGGGGGAGAGGGTGAGGCCGGGGGCGTCGGGGTAGGTGATCGTGCCGCCGTCGTAGGCGCGGACGATGCGGGGCCTCACCCCGGTGGCGTTGAACTGCGGTGCGGTATCGACGTGGGCGAGGAAGGCGATGGTGGGCGCGGACGCGCTGCCGGGGAGGGAGGCGAGGACGGTGCCGTAGGGGGTTACGGTGACGTCGGCGGCGCCGAGGGTAGCGAGCTCGTCGCGGAGCAGGTCCAGGAGCACGAGCTGGCGCTCGGTCGAGGGCGAGGTGGGCGAGGTCTCGTCGCTCTGGGTGTCGACGGCGGTGTAGCGGACGAGCCGCTCCTCGGTCTCGCGCGCGAAATCGGCGGTCACGGGGCGCGGCTCCTTTCGCGGGACTCAGGCGGCGTCGGGCTTGGCCTCGGGCTCGCTGCGGGCGCGGGAACGGCGCCGGGGGCGCGGAGCGGGGGCCGCTTCGGCGGCCTCGGGTGCGGCATCCTCGGCGGCGGCCTCCGGCGAAAGCTCGGGTTCAAGCTCTGGCTCTGTCTCGAACTCAGTGGCGTCGATGCGGAGTTCGCGCAGGAGGAATGCCGGGACATGGTCGCCCATGCCGGCGACGGCAGCGCCGCGCGGGGCGCGGGGCTGGCGCGGCGTGGCGGCGGCGGGTTCCCGGGCGGGAGGCGGGGTGCGCGTCTCGGCGCGCGGTGGCTCGGTCCGGGCTTCGGCTCGGGGCTCGGCGCGCGATTCGGCCCGTGATTCAGCACGGGGCTCGGCCCGCGGTTCGGAATGCGAGTCAGGGCGTCGGCCGCGGACACGTTCGCCGCGGCTGCGCGAGGGCTCGCGCGGCGTGGGGGAGAAACTGTCGTCGGCGCCGAGCGGGCTTGGCATGACCGGGATCTGCTTCTTCACCAGCTCCTCGATCTTGGCGAGGTACTTGTCCTCGAAAGGGAGGCAGAGGGTGATCGACTTGCCCGAGCGGCCGGCGCGGCCGGTGCGGCCGATGCGGTGGACGTAGTCCTCGGAATGGATCGGCACGTCGAAGTTGAAGATGTGGCTGACGTTGGGGATGTCGAGGCCGCGGGCGGCGACGTCCGAGGCGATGAGGAGCTTGAGCTCGCCGTCGCGGAACGCCTGCAGGATCTTCATCCTGAGTTTCTGGTCGAGGTCGCCGTGCATCGCCTGGGCGTCGAAGCCGTGGCGCTTGAGCGACTTCGCCAGGATGTCGACGTCCACCTTGCGGTTGCAGAAGATGATGCCGTTGGTGAGGGCATCGCCCTCGCTGCTGATGACCCGGCGCAGCACCTCGCGCTTTTCCGCGGCGGCGGTGTCCTTGCGGCGCGGGGTGTGGTGGATGACGAACTGGTCGATGGTCTCGGAGGTGGTCGCCTGGCGGGCGACCTCGACGCGGACCGGGTTATGCAGGAATTCCTGGGTGATCCGGGTGATCTCCGGCGCCATGGTGGCGGAGAAGAAGAGCGTCTGGCGGGTGAAGGGCACCAGCTTGAAGATGCGCTCGATGTCGGGGATGAAGCCCATGTCGAGCATGCGGTCGGCTTCGTCGACGACCATGATCTGCACGCCGGTCAGCATCAGCTTGCCGCGCTCGAAGTGATCGAGCAGGCGGCCGGGGGTGGCGATGAGGACGTCCACGCCGCGGTCGATGAGCTTGTCCTGGTCCTTGAAGCTGACGCCGCCGATGAGGAGCGCCATGGAGAGCTTCACGTGGGCGGAGTACTTCTCGAACTGTTCGGCGACCTGGGCGGCGAGCTCGCGGGTGGGAGCAAGGACAAGGCTGCGCGGCATCCGCGCACGGGCGCGGCCCTTGGAGAGATGCGTGACCATCGGCAGCACGAAGGCGCCGGTCTTGCCGGTGCCGGTCTGGGCGATGCCGAGGACGTCGCGGCCTTCGAGCGCGTGCGGGATGGCCTGGATCTGGATCGGGGTGGGGGTGAGGTAACCGGATTCGGTCACGGCCTGAAGGACCCGCGGGTCCAGCGAGAGATCGGAAAATGTTGTCATGTAGCCTGCGTTGGTTTCGGGTTGCGGCGAATGGCGGCCGCACTCCTCCACGCGGCCTGGGTCCCCGGATTGGGACCCCGAGCATTGCGGGTCATATAGCGGTGAAGCCCGAAAAGGTCAATCCGTGGGGGGAAATCAGTGAATTCGGGAGGCTCTTGGCGCAATACGTTGCGCCATGCGACACTTGACGCGTCGTGGTTGCGTGAAGTCTAACGTCTGTGTGGCCGGAAGGTTGCAAAGGTTTTCAGGAGTTCTCGGCCACGGTGCAGCCAGCCCTTCGCAAGCATTTCCCGATTGCCGCGCTGCTCGCCGCCGGGTTGGCTCTTGCCGGACCGTCTGCCGCTGCCGACTATCGGCTGCTGAAGCTCGACGGGGTGTTTCTGAAGTGGGGCGCGCCCGAGCTGAATTCCGGCGCCGCCGTCAGCTACGGTTTTGCCCGCGCCGACCAGTCCTTTCCCGATGCGATCAACTGCCGCGAGCTGGCACCCATGGCGGAGCTGGCGGCGGCGTGGGGGAATGACGCCGCGCGGCTGGCCGACATCGCCGCGGACGCCTTCGGCATCTGGAGCCGGGCGGCCGACCTGCGCTTTCGCGAGGCGCTGCCGGGCGAGAGGCCGGATATCCTGATCGGGGCCGAGGGGGTGCCCTCGCGGATCGCCTTCGCCAACGTCTGGCACGGAGATGAATTCGAGCGGCGGGGATCGCGCCGCTGACCCAGGCTACCATCTGCTTCAACCCGCGCGTGTCGTGGTCCGGCGAGGACGGAGCCGACCCGGAGGGCGCGCTGGATCTGCGCACGGTGCTCGCCCACGAGATCGGCCATGCCATCGGCCTCGACCATCCGGGTGCGCGCGGGGCGTTGATGGGCTACAGCAACCAGGGCGACATCGACCAGCTGATGCCGGGGGACGTCGCCGGTGCGGTGGCGCTCTACGGACCGGCCGCGGACTGAGGCCCGCGCAAAAAGATCGTTTGCCCACCAACGAACGCGCGGTGTGGACGATGGAGGGTCGGTGCCGGCGCAGCCGGGAACGCGGTGGCGCGCGGCGGCGCGATTTAGGAACGCCTTTCGCCGATCGGCTGGCCAGCAGGCGGGCGAGGGGGTTTTCGTTCCGCGCGCCCGCGTGTATGAGCGCGGGCGATTCCCGAGTGAGGCTGACATGAACCAGGTTGTGGACAAGGCCCTGCGCGGCATGACGCTGCTCAAGGTCTCCAATATCCGGCACTGGACGGACCGTACCTTCTCATTCAGCTGCGAGCGGCCGCAGGGCTTCCGATTCCGGTCCGGCGAATTCGTGATGATCGGGCTCATGGTCGACGGCAAGCCGCTGGTGCGCGCCTATTCCATCGCTTCGCCGTCGTGGGACGACGCGCTCGAATTCTACTCGATCAAGGTGCAGGACGGGCCGCTGACCTCGCGGCTGCAGCACCTGGCGGCGGGGGACGAGATCGTCATGCGGCCGAAGTCGGTGGGGACGCTGGTGCATGATGCGCTGACCCCTGGCAAACGGCTGTTTCTCTTCGCCACCGGGACGGGCATCGCGCCGTTCGCTTCGCTGATCCGCGAGCCGGAGAGCTATGACCGCTTCGACCAGGTTATCGTGACGCATACCTGCCGGGAGGTGGCCGAGCTCGCCTACGGGTACGACCTGGTGGCGAAGATCCGCGGCGACGAGATGCTGTCGGAGATGGTGGGCGAGAAGCTGGTGCACATCGCCACCACAACCCGCGAGGAAAGCCCGCACATGGGCCGGATGACCGACTGGATCCGCGACGGGCGGCTGGAGCGGGTCACCGGCGCGCCGCTCGACCCGGCGACGGATCGGGTGATGATCTGCGGCTCGATGGCGATGCTTCAGGAGCACAAGGCGATCTGCGAGGGGCTGGGGTTCGTCGAGGGATCGAACTCGGAGCCGGGGCGGTTCGTGATCGAGAAGGCGTTCGTCGACTGAGGCTCTCGCCTTGCCCGTGCACGAGCTCGCGGCACTCGGGGCCGCGGCCTGTTGGGCGCTGACCGGCATCCTCGCGCCCGGGCCGGTGGCGCACCTCGGCGCGCTCGCCTTCAACCGGTGGAGGCAGTTGTTCGCGGCGGTGATGTTTGCCGCCATCGTCGCGATCGGCGGGAGCTGGCGAGAGTTCAATGCCGCTACCGTGCCGGCTCTGGTGCTTTCGGGGATGGCCGGCATCTTCATCGGCGACTCGCTGCTCTTCAGCGCCGTGGGCCGGCTCGGCCCGCGTCGGGCCGGCGTGCTCTTCGCGCTGAATGCGCCGATCGCCGCCGTCCTCGGCTGGCTGGTCCTGGGCGAGACGCTGAGCGCGCAGGCCTCCGCCGGGATCGCGCTCACCGTCGCCGGCGTCGCGTTGGCGATCCTCTACGGGCGGCGGGGCGCGCCCGGCCATGCCTGGGAGACGGTCAAGGGCTCGCTCTTGCTCGGCATTGCCGCCGGTCTCGGTGCGGCCGCGGGGCAGGCCACCGGCTCGCTGATTGCCCGGCCTGTCATGGCGGCGGGCTTCGACCCGTTCGCCGCGTCGCTACTGCGCGTCTTCGTGGCGGCCATCGGTCTGACCGTCCTGACGCGGCTCCCGCTCGGCGGCGTGCGCCAGGCAGGGCCGCTTACCCCGTGGATCGCGGCGCTGACGGCGCTGACCGCGTTTCTCGGGCTCGGCGTCGGAATGACGCTGCTGCTGTTCGCGCTGGCCGGGGGAAAGGTGGGGATCGTCGCGACGCTGTCGGCGACCTCGCCGGTGCTGATCCTGCCGCTCCTCTGGCTGCGCACCGGCCAGCGTCCGGGCGCCGGCGCCTGGGCGGGTGCGGCGCTGGTCGTCCTCGGCATGGCGCTGATCTTCCTGCGCTGAGGGATCAGAGCACCGGGCCGAGCATGGCGATGGTGTTGTTCCACATGTGGCGCCGGCGCGACCAGTGCAGGATGTCGGCAGCGTCGACCGGGTTGGAGCTGGAGATGTAGCTGGCCTGGCGCTCGCGCATGGCGGCGGTCAGCGCGCGGTCGACGAGGAGAATGTTGTTCTCGAAGTTGAGCTCGAAGCTGCGCCGGTCGATGTTGGCGGAGCCGATCAGCGTCACCTCGCCGTCGATGGTCATCGACTTGGTGTGGAGGAGGCCGCCCACGTACTCGTAGATCTTCACGCCCGCTTCGATGAGCTGGGGATAGTAGCTGTGGCTGGCGGCGGCCACGATCCAGCTGTCGTTCTTGGCCGGGAAGACAATGGTGGTGTCGACGCCGCGGCGGGCGCTGGCGCAGAGCGCGGCCTGGATCGGCTCGTCGGGCACATAGTAGGGGGTGGTGATAACGAGTTCGCGGCGGGCGGCGTACATCAGGCTCTCGAACATCTCGGGCATGGCCGAGTAGCGCACCGTGGCGCCGGTGGCGATGACCTGGGCGGGGAAGCCTTCGTTGGTTTCGCCGAGCGGCTCGCGGAAAAGGTCGCCGAGGTCTTCCTTGACGTGGCCCATCCAGTCGGTGGCGAAGACGTGCTGGTTCTGCCGCACGATCGGGCCTTCGAAGCGCATCATCGCGTCGACCCAAGGGGCGAACTTCGGCTTGATCGCGAAGGCGGCGTCGGCGCAGTTGTTGGAGCCGCAGTAGGTGATGCGGTTGTCGATCACCACGATCTTGCGGTGGTTGCGCATGTCGATGCGACCCTTGAAGGGGCGCATCAGCACGTAGCCGACCGGAAGCGCCACCGCGAGCCGCACGCCCGCCGCGGCCATCTCGCGCCAGTACGCGGAGCGCACCATGACCCGGCTGCCGAGGTCGTCGGCCATGGCGCGGCAGGTGACGCCGCGGCCGGCGGCGCGCTTGAGCGCTTCGACCACCTTGAGGCCGTTGGTGTCGGCGAGCCAGATGTAGAAGCAGACGTGGACGGTGCTCTCGGCGGCGTCGATGTCGGCGACGATGTGGTCGATCACGTCGTCGCTGTCGCCGAGAAGGCGGCCGCGGTTGCCGCCCACCACCGGGAAGCCGGAGATCGACTGGCCGACCCGGAAGAGCGGCACGTGCCGCGGCGCAAGCTTGGTTTCGGCGTCGCCTTCCTGGCGGCCGATCTCGACGAAGGCGGGGAGGCGGGCCATGGCGCGCTTGAAGCGGGCGATGCGGCGGCGGCCGATGTTGGTCTCGCCGAAGAGGACATAGGCGAGCATGCCCACCACCGGGGCGACGACGATCACCACCACCCAGGCGAGGCGCGACGCCGGCTCGCGGTGCGGGCGGAGGAGCGCGCGGCCGACGAAGAACATCTGCAGCGAGACGTGGACCGCAAGGAGCAGCCACGCCGGGACGTGGCCGAGGCCCCAGAGCCAGCTGGTGCTCATGCGGGGAACCGCCGGGAGAGGGGCTGGGTCAGACCATCATCTCCTTGGTCGCGGTGAGCTTCAACTCGGGCCAGTCGCGGGCGACGCGATCGATGTCCCATTGCAGGCGGGTCATGTAGACCGGGTCGCCGTCGTGGTCCTCGGCCATGTGGCCGCGGTTGGCCTTGGCGAAGGCCTCGATCCGCTCGTCCGGGCCGGAGAGCCAGCGGGCGGAGGTGAACTGGGTGGGCTCGAAGCGGACGGGAAGGCCGTATTCCTGCTCGATGCGGGAGGCGAGGACGTCGAACTGGAGGGGGCCGACGACGCCGACGATCCAGCCGGAGCCGACCTGCGGCTTGAAGAGCTTGGAGGCGCCTTCCTCGGCGAACTGGTTCAACGCCTTTTCCAGGTGCTTGGCCTTCATCGGATCGCCGGCGCGGACGGATTGCAGGAGTTCGGGCGCGAAGGAGGGGATGCCGGTGAAGCGCAGGGCCTCACCCTCGGTCAACGCGTCGCCGATGCGGAGCTGGCCGTGGTTGGGGATGCCGATGATGTCGCCGGCCCAGGCGTCCTCGGCCAGCGCGCGGTCCTGGGCGAGGAAGAGGACGGGGTTGGCCACCGCCATGGGCTTGCCGGTGCGCACGTGGTGGAGCTTCATGCCGCGAACGAAGTGGCCCGAGCAGAGGCGGACGAAAGCGACGCGGTCGCGGTGCTTGGGGTCCATGTTGGCCTGGACCTTGAAGACGAAGCCGGTGACGGCTGGTTCCCAGGCGCCGACCTGGCGGGAGTCGGTGGCGTGGACTTCGGGCTGGGGGCCGAACTCGCCGATGCCGGCCATGAGCTCCTGGACGCCGAAGGAGTTGATGGCCGAGCCGAACCAGATCGGTGATAGGTTGCCGTCGCGCATTGCCTGCCGTTCGAAGGCCGGCAGGAGCGCGCGTGCCATGGTGACTTCTTCGCGGAGGGTGGCGAGGAGGTCGGCGGGGATGTGCTGCTCCATGGCCGGGTCGTCGAGACCCTGCAGCTTGACGCTCTCGGCGCGCTTGTTGCGGTCTGCGCGGTCCATGAGTTCGAGCCGGTCGTTCAGCATGTCGTAGCAGCCGAGGAACTCGCGGCCCTGGCCGATGGGCCAGGAAGCGGGGCAGACGTCGAGCTGCAGCTCGTGCTGGATTTCGTCGATGATCTCAAAGGTGTCGCGGGCTTCCCGGTCCATCTTGTTGCAGAAGGTGAGGATCGGCAGGTCGCGCAGGCGGCAGACCTCGAAGAGCTTTCGGGTCTGGCTCTCGACGCCCTTGGCGCCGTCGATGACCATCACTGCGGCGTCGACGGCGGTAAGCGTGCGATAGGTGTCCTCGGAGAAATCGGAGTGGCCTGGGGTGTCGACGAGGTTGAACCACCAGTCGCGGAACGGGAAGGACATGGCGGAGGCGGAGACGGAGATGCCGCGCTCCTGCTCCATCTTCATGTAGTCGGAACGGGTGCGGCGGGCCTCACCCTTGGCGCGGACCTGACCGGCCATCTGGATGGCGCCACCGTAGAGCAGGAACTTCTCGGTCAGCGTGGTCTTGCCGGCGTCCGGATGCGAGATGATCGCGAAAGTGCGGCGCCGGGCGATCTCGGGCGGAAGCGGCGGCGTGTTGGAAGATCGGTCGAGCATGGGTCGCGATATAGCCGGGCTGTCGCGCCGGCGGAAGCCCTCGCCGCTTTTCGGCGGATTGGCCGGCTGCCCGCGGCGCTTCGGAATCGGCGGGTGATTGGTCGTTGCGTCGCTTGGCGCAGCCGCTAGGTTCTGTTTTGACGGTCGGGAAGGTCCGGCTGACGGGGGGCGAGATGCGTTCGATTCTGGTGGCCAACCGCAAGGGCGGGTGCGGCAAGACGATGACCGCGATCACGCTTGCGGCGGCCCTGGCCGGCCGGGGGGCGCAGGTGGCGCTGGCGGACGCCGATCCGCAGAAGTCGTCGCTGCGCTGGCTGAAGCACCGCCCGGCGGACGCGAGGGCGATCACAGCACTCGACTGGACAAAGTCGGGCAGCATCGGCGAGGTGCCGGGCAGCTACGCGTGGCTGGTGGTGGATGCCCCGGGAGCGATCAAGGGCGGGCGGGCGCAGGCGTTGATCGCCGAGGCCGACGTGGTGCTGGCGCCGGTGCTGCCGTCATGGTTCGACGAGGATTCCACGCGCCGTTTTCTCAAGGAAATCGAGGACATCAAGCGGGTACGCAAGGGCAAGGTCGGGCTGCATCTGGTGGCCAACCGCGTCCGGCCGCAGCAGCGGGCGACCGAGCGGCTGCGCACCTTCTTCGCGGCGCAGGGGCACGAGCCCGTGGCGTGGATCGGCGAGCGTGCGGCCTATGGCGAACTCGCCGAGCAGGGGCTGTCGATCTTCGACAAGCCGCAGCGGGCGTACGAGCCGCTCAGGGCACAATGGCGGCCGGTGATCGAGGCGGTCGGCTAGGCGGGAGGGAAGGAAGCGATGGATCTCGGTATCAGGGGACGGCTGGCGATCGTGTGCGCCGCCTCGAAGGGACTGGGGCGGGGGTCGGCGGAGGCCCTGGCCCGCGAGGGGGTGAACCTCGTGATCAACGCCCGCGGTGCGGAGGCGCTGGAGGCGGCGGCGGCGGAGATCAGCGAGCGGCACGGCGTCACGGTGACCGCGGTGGCGGGCGACATCACCACCGAGGCCGGGCGGGCGGCGGTGCTGGCGGCGGCGCCGGAGGCGGATATCCTCGTCACCAACGCCGGCGGGCCGCCCCCGGGGGTCTGGTCGGACTGGAGCCGGGAGGACTTTCTCAAGGCGATCGACGCGAACATGCTGACGCCGATCGCGCTGATGCAGGCGGTGATGCCGGGGATGATCGCGCGAGGCTGGGGGCGGGTGGTCAACATCACCTCGGGCGCGGTGAAGGCGCCGATCCCCGCACTCGGCCTCTCCAACACCGCCCGCGCGGGACTGACCGGCTTCGTGGCCGGAACCAGCCGGCAGGTGGCGGCACAGGGCGTGGTGATCAACAACATGCTGCCCGGCATCCACGACACCGACCGGGCCCTGTCGCTCGATACCGGGGTGATGAAGGCGCAGGGCATCAGCATGGAGGCGGCGCGGGCGCAGCGGCAGGCGACGATCCCGGCCCGGCGCTACGGCACGATCGAGGAGTTCGGCGCCACCTGCGCCTTTCTCTGCTCGGTGCATGCCGGCTTCATCGTCGGCCAGAACATCGTGGTCGACGGCGGGGCGATCAACAGCACCCTCTAACTTGCCAGACCGGCTGGCGATTGCTATCTGACCCAAACCCGATGATTTTGATCGGATAAGGGAGTGGTGGCGGTGGAGGACTTCCGTCCGGTCCCGGACGGGGTCCGGCTGACGCTGAGCGGCATCTGCCACGACTACGGCGAGGCGCGCGTGCTCGACGGGGTCTCGCTCGAGCTTCGGGCCGGGGAGGTCACCTGCCTGCTAGGGCCGTCCGGCTGCGGCAAATCCACGCTGCTGCGGATCGCGGCCGGCGTCGAGCGCCAGGACGCGGGGCAGGTGGAGGTGGCGGGGCGGGTTGTTTCCGACGGGCAGAGGCACGTCCCGCCGGAAGGCCGCGGCATCGGGCTGATGTTCCAGGATTTCGCCCTGTTCCCGCACCTGACGGTCACGCGGAACGTGGGCTTCGGGCTGACCGGACCGGCTGCTGCCCGCGAGGCGCGGGTGCAGGCGCTGCTCGAGCGGGTGGGGATGGCGCGGCACGGGGAGAAGTACCCCCACCAGCTCTCGGGCGGCGAGCAGCAGCGGGTGGCGCTGGCGCGGGCGCTCGCGCCGCGGCCGCCGATCCTGCTCATGGACGAGCCCTTCTCCGGGCTTGACAACCGGTTGCGCGACGGGATCCGCGACGAGACGCTGGCGATCCTCAAGGAAGAGGGGGCGGCGGTGCTGCTGGTCACCCACGAGCCGGAGGAGGCCATGCGCATGGCCGACGAGATCGTGCTGATGCGCGACGGCCGGCTGGTGCAGCAGGGCGCGCCCTACAACATCTACAACAGTCCGGTGGACCGCGACGCGGCGCAGTTCTTCTCCGACGTCAACATCATCCACGGCGTGGTGAGGAACTCCGCCACCGACACGCCGTTCGGTCAGTTCCTCACCCCCGGCCTGGTCGACCGGGCGGACGTGGAGATCATCATCCGCCCGCAGCATCTGAAGATGGATTTCGACCGCAACGGCACCGGGCCGCTGCCCACGGCGGTCGACGGCGTCCCGGCGCGCGGCCAGGTGACGCGCGCCCGCTTCATCGGCCACGAGAGCATCGTCGAGCTTGCCATGGACCACGACGGATCGATGCTGAAGGCCACCATCCCCGGGGTATTCCTCCCGCGGGCGGGCACGCCGCTCTGGCTGTCGCTGCGGCGGGACCGCTGTTTTGTCTTTCCCTGCCGCGTCCAGAGCGAGGTCACGAACCCGTATCGCGGCGGATAATCAAGCCCCCGGGGACCGTTTGGGGTTTGCTTGCGCCCGCGGGAGGCCATATTAGAGGCTTGGGCTGGTGGCATGCCGCCGGCTCGTCGAAGGAGACGACGATATGCTCAACAACATCGGCCCGGCGGGCCTCCTGCTCATCGCCCTCGTGGTGCTGGTCCTGTTCGGACGCGGCAAGGTCGCGGGGCTCATGGGCGAGGTCGGCAAGGGCATCACCAGCTTCAAGCGCGGCATCAATGAAGGCAAGGCCGAGATCGAAAGTGCCTCGCAGGCGGCCGCCGCGGACACCGCCCGCGACGTGACGCCCGAGAAGGAAAAAGTCTGATCCACCATGCTTGACATCGGCTGGGGCGAGCTTTTCCTGATCGGTGTCGTTGCGCTGATCGTGGTCGGTCCCAAGGACCTGCCCGCCTTGTTCAGGACCGTCGGAAACTTCACCGGCAAGGCACGCGGCATGGCGCGCGAGTTCCAGCGCTCGCTGGAGCAGGCGGCCAACAAGTTCGGGCGTGGGCGAGGTGTCGAAGAGCTTGCGCTCGCTTGACCAGAGTCTGGACGCCGCGACCAGTTCGGCACGAAAGTTCGCGCGGTCCCCAATGCGCGCTGTCGGCGAAGAGGCGGTCAAGTCGGTCGCCAAGCCGGGCGTATCGGAGTCCCCGGGCGCCACGCCGGCCGCGTCGGAGCCCCAAGTTGCCGAGCCGGCCGCAGCGGAGCCCGATACGGCTGCTTCGGTCCCAGCCCCTGAGGCCCCGGAGCGCGCCGCCGGGAAATGAAGGACAACGACAAGGATATAGACGACACGACGGCGCCGCTGATCGAGCACCTTGCCGAGCTGCGCACGCGGATCGTCAACTCGCTCATCGCCTTCTGCATCGCCATGCTCCTTTCGTTCACCGTGGCGGGACCGATCTTCAACTTCCTCGCCGCGCCGCTGGCGCGGCTGATGGTAGAGCATGGCCAGCAGCCGGAACTGATCTACACCGGGTTGCAGCAGGGCTTCATGGTGCGGGTGCGCATCTCGGTCTTCGGCGGCTTCGTGCTCGCCTTTCCGGTCATTGCCTTCCAGCTCTGGCGGTTCGTGGCCCCGGGCCTGTACCGCAAGGAGAAGCACGCATTTCTGCCCTTTCTGATCGCGTCGCCGCTGCTGTTTGCACTTGGCGCGGCCTTTGCCTTCTACGTAGTGCTGCCGATCGCGTTCGACTTTTTCCTCGGCTTTCAGCAGTTCGGCTCGATGCCGCAGGCGGGCGCCCCCGAGGTCGCGACCGCCGGTGGGGCGGCAGTCGGGGAAGAGCTGCGCATCCAGTATCTCGGCACCATCAACGAGTATCTGGGGCTGACGATGAAGTTCATCATCGCCTTTGGTCTCTGCTTCCAGATGCCGGTGCTGCTGACGCTGATGGGCAAGGCGGGCCTCGTGAGCTCGGCCGGCCTGAGCGGGTTCCGCCGCTACGCCGTCGTCGTGTTGCTGCTTGTCGCCGCGGTGGCCACGCCGCCGGACGTCATGTCGCAGCTGACGCTCTTCCTGGCGGTCTATCCGCTCTACGAGATCTCGATCGTGCTGGTGCGCTTCTTCGAGCGGAAGCGCGAGGAGGAACTCAGGGCGCAGGGCCTCTGGGACGAAGAGGCGGCCAAGGAAGTCGTGAGCGACGGCGGCGCTCTGGAGCGCATCGCCGCGGCGCTGGAGCGGTTGAGCCCGCCGCCGCAGCCGGTGCCGGATCTCGGGGCTGCGGAGGCGTTCGTCTGGGCGACGGGGCCGGACCGGCTGGAACCGGTGCGGCGGGTGTCGCGGGTTCCGATCGGGCTCCTGGTGGGGATCGACCGGTCGCGCGATACGCTCATCGCCAACACCCGCCAGTTCGCGAATGGGTTTCCGGCCAACAATGTGCTGCTGTGGGGCGCGCGGGGGATGGGCAAGTCGAGCCTGGTCAAGGCGGTGCACGCGCAGGCGGCCGCGGAGACGCCGGGGCTGAAGCTCATCGAGCTGCACCGCGAGGACCTGCCCTCGATCGGGCGGCTGCTGGCGATCCTGCGGGAGTCGGACTTTCGGTTCCTGCTCTTCTGCGATGACCTGTCGTTTGACAAGGATGATAGCCATTACAAGTCGCTGAAGGCGGTTCTTGACGGTGGAATAGAGGGCCGGCCCGACAATGTGGTGCTCTATGCCACCTCGAACCGCCGGCACCTGATGCCGCGGGAAATGATCGAGAACGAGCGGCAGAGCGCCATCAACCCGAGCGAGGCGACCGAGGAGAAGGTGTCGCTCTCCGACCGGTTTGGGCTCTGGCTGGGGTTCCACGCCTGCAGCCAGGACGATTTCCTTGCGATGATTCGCGGGTATTGCGACGCCTTCGGCATCGGGATCACGGACGAGGTACTGCGCGCCGAGGCGATCGAGTGGTCGCAGACGCGCGGGGGGCGGTCGGGGCGGGTGGCCTGGCAGTATGTTACCGACCTCGCCGGACGGCACGGGGTGCGGCTCGGCGCCTGAGGGCGTTTCGCCGTCAGAAGCGGCGCAGGCGGCGCTGGATGCCGAAGAGATACAGGCAGACGCCGATGAGGATGATGGCGAACATGGCAGTGGCGATGGCGGCGCCCATGTTCGGGTCGCCGATCTGCAGCTGGAAGCCGAAGAACGTGCGGTAGAGGAAGGTACCGAGGATGTCGGTGGAATAGTTCGGCCCGGCCAACGCCCCCTGGGCGACGTAGATGAGGTCGAAGGCGTTGAAGTTTCCGACGAAGGTCAGCACCGAAATGATGCCGATCGAGGGCAGGATCATCGGCAGCTTGATCTTCCAGAACTGCGACCAGCCGGTGATGCCGTCCATCTCGGCCGCCTCGATCACCTCGTCGGGGATCGAGATCAGTGCGGCGTAAATCAGCATCATCGGGATGCCGACGAACTGCCAGACCGAGATCAGCGCCAGGGTGGTGAGTGCGCTCTCCTCCTTGCCCAGCCAGGGCGAGAACAGCGCCTTCAGCCCAACGGCGTCGAGCATGGAGGGCGCGATGCCCCAGATCGGCGACAGGATCAGCTTCCAGACGAAGCCGACGATGACGAAGGAGAGGATCGTCGGCACGAAGATCGCCGATCGGTAGAAGGATGCGAAGCGCAGGCGCGGGGCGGACAGGAGCGCCGCCAGCAGGACGCCGACCGGGTTCTGCACCAGCATGTGGATGATGAAGAACCAGAAGTTGTTGCCGAGCGCGTTCCAGAAGCTCGCCGACCAGCGCGGATCGCCGAAGAGGGTGCGGAAGTTGCCCAGGCCCACGAAGGCCTGCTCGCCCTCCACGCTGCGGAAGAGGGCGAGGTTCAGCGTGGCGAAGAGCGGGATGATCATGATGGCCGTGTAGACCAGCACCGCCGGCGCCAGAAATAGCGGGATATGCCAGCGGGTCGGGCTGCGGTCGGCCATCGGAACGCTCCCCGTTTGGGGTCGGCCCCGCCCGGGCGTGGGCGGGACCGATTGGTATTAGTTCTGCTGCGGCTCGAACCAGCTGGCAAGTCCGTCCTGCAGCCGCGCGGCAGCGGCTTCCGGGGTCTCGCTGCCGCGGATGACGTTCGCTGAGGCGTTCCAGGTCTCATTTTCGAGGTTCGGCGTGCCGCGCGACAGGATCTGGTAGGTCGAACGGATCGTCGAGTGGCACTTCTCGCGCCAGGAGACGAACTCCTGGGCCAGCGGGTCCTCGAGCGCAACCGGCTGGTTGAGGAGCGGGAAGAAGCCCGGCAGCGCGTTGGCGTAGAGCTCGGCGAACTCGGGCGAGCCGACCCATTCGAGGAACGTCTTGGCGGCGTCCGCATTCGGCGAGGCCGCGTTCAGCCCGATCGCAATGTCCACGTGGTCCGAGATGTAGCATTCGTCGCCGGCGTTCGCGACCGGCGGTGGGAAGGCGCCCATCTCGAAGGTGTCGCCGATCTGCGAGCGGAACGGCGCGATCTCCCACGAGCCGGCCGGGTAGACGGCGGCGCGGCCGAGGGTGAAGAGGTTCTGGCTGTCGGGATAGGTCTGCGCCTCGAAGCCGTCGCCGAGGTAGGGGCCCCACTTGGCGAGCTCGGTGAAGGGCGCCACCCACTGCGGATCGGTCAGCTTCTGCTCGCCCTTGATCAGCGCCAGGCGACCCTCCTCGCCCTTCCAGTAGTTCGGGCCGATGTTCTGGTAGCCCATGGTCGCGGCTTCCCACTGGTCGTTGGTGCCCATCGCCATCGGGATGTAGGTGCCGTCCTCCTTGATCTTGTCGAGGGCGGCGAAGAACTCCGCCTCGGTGGCCGGAGCCGTCAGCCCCAGCTCGTCGAACGCGGTCTTGTTGTAGATGAAGCCGTGGATCACCGAGGCCATCGGCACGCAGAAGGTGTGGGCGCCGTCGTCTGTGGACCAGGCGACCTTGGCGACGTCGGAGAAGTTCGTCATCGCCGCGAGATCGGTGAGATCGGCGAGCTTGCCGCCGTTGTAGAGCTCGAGGCTGGCGTCGAACGGCCGGCAGGTGATGAGATCGCCGGCGGAGCCCGCCTCGAGCTTGGAGTTCAGCGCGGCGTTGTACTCGGTGGGGGCCGAGGGCGCGAACGCCACCTTGATTCCCGGGTGCGAGGCCTCGAAGGCGGGGATGATGGTGTCCTGCCAGATCGGCAGGTCGTCGTTGCGCCAGCTCTCGATCGTCAGGTTCACGTCCTGCGCGAAGGCGGCGCCGCCGGCGAGGAGCGTCGAGCCGAGCAGAAGGCTCGTCAGCGGTCTGAGGGTCATGGATGGTTCTCCCTGGTGCTGCGGGCGCGTCGCTCGCGCCCCGTTTCTATTGGCCGGACCGGAGCGCGGCGAGCGCAGGTCCGAGATGTCCGCCACTGGCCGCGAGCAGGCCGTCGGCATGGCTGCGGTCCCGCGCTCCCGCCGCGATCAGCACCGCCGGCTTGACGCCGCCTTGCGCGGCCTCGATTGCGGCGGCGCTGGCGCCCGCATCGGTGCCGGCGATGGCCGCCACGATGCGCTGCGCTCGGCCGCGCAGCTTGGCGTTGTCGGCGACGACGTTGACCATGTAGCCGTCATGCACGTGCCCGAGCCTCAGCCCCACCAGTGTCGAGATCATGTTGAGCGCAATCTTCTCCGCCGTGCCCGCGCCCATCCGAGTGGAGCCTGCCACCAGCTCCGGCCCGGTGTCCAGCAGTATGGGCAGTTCCGAGGCCTGCAGAAGCGCGCTGTCGGCGACGTTGGCCATGCCGACCACCCGCGCCCCGCGGGCGTGCGCCGCCGCTGCCGCCGCAAGCGTGTAGGGGGTGGTGCCGCTGGCCGAGACGCAGATCACCACGTCGCCAGCGCCGAGCCCGCTGGCGGATAAGTCGCGATCGGCGTCCGCCGCCACGTCCTCCACCGCGCCGGCCATCCGGAGCAGCGCCGCTGCGCCGCCAGCGAAGAACACGGGTGTCCGGTCGGGAGGGATGCCGAAGGTGCCGAGGAGCTCCAGCGCGTCGGACAGCGCCATCAGCCCGGCGCTGCCGGCGCCGGCGTAAGCCAGCAGGTGGCCGTCCGCCAGCGCCTCGGCGGCCGCGGCGGCGGCAGCGGCGATAGCGGGAATAGCCGGCGCCACCTGGGCGGCGGCGTGCCGCTGTCCATCGAGTAGCCGCGCCAGGATCTCTGACACTCGGCAGCGCCTGGATGCCGATAGCCTGATCGTGCCGCGCTTCGGTGCTGGTAATGCGCATTCTTCCCCGTAGCGAGGATGCCAAACCAATACCAATTGTCCAGAAGTATCGATTTGGTATCGTGACAGCGGGCGGAGGTCGCGATGCGGCTCTATCTTGGAATGGACGGGGGCGGGACCGGCTGCCGGGCAGTGGTCGCCGACGGCGAGGGCCGGATTCTGGGGCGCGGCGAGGGTGGGCCTGCCAATATCTGGACCAACCCGGACGGTTCGCTGGAGAACATCCTCGCTGCTGCCGGCCAGGCGGCCGGGCAGGCCGGGGCCGAACTGGCCACCGTCACCGCGATGCTGGGCCTCGCGGGGGCCAACATGGCCGGCGCGGCGGAGCGGATCGCCCCGCGGCTCCCCTTCGCGGCGGTTCGTATTGATTCAGACGTGGTAGTGGCGATGCGCGGGGCGCTCGGGCGGGATGACGGCATCGCCGCGACGCTCGGCACCGGCTCGGTCTTCGGGGTGCAGCGCGGCGGGGCGGCGCGGGTAGTCGGCGGCTGGGGGTTCCTTCTCGGCGACCAGGGCAGCGGCGCGCGAATCGGCCGCGCCGTCTGCGAGGCAGCGCTTCTCGCCCACGACGGGATATTCGACGCGACGCCGCTGTTGCGGGCGGTTCTCGCCGAGTTCGGCGGGCCGGTGGGCCTCGTGGCCTTCGGTCAGCGTGCGGCGCCGGCGGATTTCGCGCGCCAGGTGCCGCGGGTAATCGCGGCCGAGGCCGCGGGCGACCCGGCGGGGCGCAGGATCATGGTCGAGGCGGAGGCGGCGGTGGCGGCGGCTGTCGACCGGCTGCAGGCGGACGGGCCGGTGCCGGTGTGCTTTCTCGGCGGCCTCGGGCCGGAGTTCGCCAGGCGGCTGGAGCGGCGCTATGCCGGGATGATTCGCCAGCCGGTGGGCAGCGGGCTGGACGGGGCACTGGCGCTGGCGCGCGAGATAGCATGACGCTCTTTGCCAGCCTGGTGCCGGACGGCGGCGGTGCGCTCTATGTGCAACTCAGCCGGCGCATCGCCGCGGCGATCGAGAGCGGCGCGCTGAGGCGGGCAAGAGTCTGCCCTCCGAGCGGGAGCTGGCGCAGCTGACAGGCCTGAGCCGAGTGACCGTGCGAAAAGCCGTGGACGACTTGGTCGAGGCGCGGCGGCTGGTGCGGCGGCGCGGGTCGGCTGGCGCGCGAGGTGCAGGCGCCGCTCGCCGGAGGAGACGCACGGCGCTTGGGCTGACCGCCTACGACCGGGTGGCGCGGCTGGGGCGGGTGCGGCTGGCCGACGAGGTGCCGCTGGCCCTCGAGCGGGCGGCGCTGCCGGTGGCGGTGCCGGATCCAGTCGCGGTCGGGGGCTCGCTCTACGCCGCGCTTGCGGCACGGGGGATGCGGCCGATGCGGGCGGTGCAGCGGAACTCGGCGGCGAACCTAGGGGCGCGGGATGCGGAGCTGCTGGAGGTGCCGGTGGGGGCGTCGGTGCTTCGCATCGAGCGGGTGTCCTATCTCGCGTCGGGACGTGTGGTGGAATTCACCCGCTCGCTCTATCGTGGCGACGCATACGATTTCGCGGCCGAGTTGCAGGCGGCCGAGCAGAAGGGGGCATCCCGTGAGCGCTGAAACCCGGACCAACATGAGCGCCGAGGTCGAAGAGATCCCGGCGGCGGCAGCGCGGTTCCTCGACAAGTCGCGGTCGGCGGTGGAGGCGGCGGCGGCGGCGATGCGGGCTACCGATCCGCAGCTGATCGTGACGGTGGCACGCGGGTCCTCCGACCATGCGGCGAGCTATCTCAAGTACGCCGCCGAAATCGTCGCCGGGGTGCCCGTGGCCTCGGTCGGGCCGTCGGTCGCCTCGATCTACGGGCGGCAGCTGCGGCTCGAGGGTGCGGTCTGCCTCGGGGTGTCGCAGTCCGGGCAGAGCCCTGACATCGTGGAGATGATGCGCAGCGCTCGAGCGGGCAGCGCGCTGACCGTGGCGGTGACCAACGAGGCGGGCTCGCCGATGGCGGCGGCCTGCGACCACGCACTGGCGCTGCAGGCGGGGCCTGAGAAGAGCGTGGCGGCCACCAAGACCTTCGTGACTTCGGTCATGGCGACATTGGCGCTGGTGGCGGAGTGGCAGGAGGATGCCGGGCTGCGCGCAGCGGTGGCGGCGCTGCCGGGCCAGTTCGCCCGGGCGCTCGCCTGCGACTGGGCGCCGCTGGCCGACCGGCTGGTCCGGGCGAACCAGGCCTTCGTGCTCGGCCGCGGTCCGGGATTCGCCATCGCCAACGAGGTGGCGCTGAAGTTCAAGGAAACGAGTGCCATCCACGCCGAGAGCTACAGCGCGGCGGAGGTGCTGCACGGGCCGGCGGCGCTGGTGCAGGCGCACTTCCCGGTGCTGGCGCTGGGGGTGGCGGATGCAGCGCTTCCCCAGGTGATCGCGACGGCCGAGCGGCTGGCGGGGCAGGGGGCGGACGTCTTCCTGACCGCGCCGGGTGCCGGCGGGGGCGTCGTCCAACTCGCGTCGGTCGAAGGGGTGCATCCGCTGACCGCGCCGCTGGTTCTGGTGGTGACGTTCTACTGCTTCATCGAGGCGCTGGCGCGGCGGCGCGGGTTCAACCCGGACACGCCGCCCTATCTGCGCAAGGTCACCGAGACCGTATGAGCTGGACGGTCTTTCAGGGCGCGGGCGTCTTCGACGGGGCGCGGCTTCACGCCGGCGCGGCGCTGGTGGTCGAGGACGGCCGGGTGGCCGGGATCGTGCCGCCGGACGAGGCGCCCGAGGGGATTTGGATTCGCTTGGACGGCGGGGTGATCTCGCCGGGCTTCATCGACCTGCAGGTGAACGGCGGCGGCGGCGTGATGCTGAACGATCGCCCCGACCTGGAGGGGATCCGGACGATCTGCGCGGCGCATGCGCGGTTGGGGACGACCGGGCTGCTGCCGACGCTGATCACCGACACGCCGGAGATCACCCGGGCGGCGGTTGAGGCGGGAGTGGCTGCGGCGGCGATCGGCGTGCCGGGATTTCTCGGGCTGCATCTCGAGGGGCCGCATCTCGACGTGCGGCGCAAGGGGGCGCATGACCCGCGGCTGATCCGGCCGATGGAGGAGGCGGACCTCGCGCTCCTTCTCGATGCCGCCCGGCGGCTGCCGGTGCTGGTGGTGACGGTGGCGCCCGCCAACGTCACCCCGCAGCAGATCGCCGCGCTTGGCGGGAGCGGGAGCGGTGGTCAGCTTCGGGCACAGCGAGGCGACGGCGGAGGAGGCGCAGGCTGCCTTCGCGGCAGGCGCGCGGATGGTGACGCATCTTTTCAACGCCATGAGCCAGCTCGGCAATCGCGAGCCGGGACTGGTGGGGGCGGCGCTCGACGCCGACGGCGTGCGGGCGGGCTGATCGCCGACGGGATCCACGTGGCGCCGGTCGCCATGCGGCCGGCGGTGGCGGCCAAGCGGGGCGCCGACGGCATCTTCCTCGTCACCGACGCGATGGCGGTGGCGGGGACTGACCTCGACGGTTTCACGCTGAACGGGCGGCAGATCCTGCGGCGCGGCGGGGCGGCTGACGCTGGCAGACGGCACGCTGGCCGGAGCCGACCTCGACTTCGCGACCGCCGTTCGGGTCATGGTGGAGACGGGCGCGACGCTGGCCCAGGCGCTGCGCATGGCGACCGCCGCGCCCGCGGCCGCCATCGGCCGTCACGACCTCGGCCGCCTCGCCGAGGGCATGCCCGCGGATATCGTCCACCTCGACGCGTCACTGGCGCTTACCGGCGTCTGGCGGGCGGGGTGCCGGTCAGTCCGCGTTGAGTGAAATCAGGCGTGTGGTGGGCGCGTGCCCACCACACGCCTGGGTGGCGCGCTCAGCCGAGCTTCTCCTCGAGCTCGGGGACGATCTGGAAGAGGTCGCCGACGAGGCCGTAGTCGGCGACCTGGAAGATCGGCGCCTCCTCGTCCTTGTTGATGGCGACGATGACCTTGGAGTCCTTCATGCCGGCGAGGTGCTGGATCGCGCCGGAGATGCCGACGGCGATGTAGAGCTCCGGCGCGACGACCTTGCCGGTCTGGCCGACCTGCCAGTCGTTGGGCGCGATAGCCGCGAGTCGACCGCGGCGCGGCTGGCGCCGACCGCGGCGCCGAGCTTGTCGGCGAGCTTCTCGATGATGGCGAAGTTCTCCTCCGAGCCGACGCCGCGGCCGCCGGAGACGACGATGCGCGCGGAGGTCAGCTCCGGGCGGTCGGACGCCGCCACCTTGTCCTCGACCCAGGCCGAGATGCCGGGGTCGGCCGCGTGCGCCCGCCGTCTCGATCGGCGCCGGCGCCTGCTCGCCGGTGCGCGTCGAAGCTGGCGCCGCGCACGGTGACGACCTTCTTGGCGTCGGTGCTCTGGACGGTCTGGATGGCGTTGCCGGCGTAGATCGGCCGCTCGAAGGTGTCCGGCGCGACCACCGCGGTGATCGTCCGAGATCACCATGACGTCGAGGAGCGCCGCGAGCCGCGGGGCGATGTTCTTGCCCGAGGTGGTGCCGGGAAAGACGATGTGCTCGTAGCCGTCGGCCATTGTCCGCGAGGAGCTCGGTCAGCGGCTCGGCCAGGCGGTGGCCGTAGGCCTCGCCCTCGACGTGGATCACCTTCTTCACCCCGTCGAGCCTGGCCGCCGCCTCGGCCACCGCGCTGCGCAGTCCTGGCCGGCGACGAGCACGTGGATGTCGCCGCCCATCGCCTTCGGCCGCGGTGACCGTCTTGGCGGTGGCGTCGTTGAGGCGCCGCGTTGTCGTGCTTGGCGAGGATCAGGACGGCCATCAGAGCACCCCCGCTTCGGTCTTGAGCTTCGCGATCAGCTCGTCCACCGAGCCGACCTTGACCCCGGCCTTGCGGCTGGCGGGCTCGGCCGTCTTCACCACCTTCAGCCGCGGCGTGACGTCGACGCCGTAGTCGGCGGCGGTCTTCTCCTCCAGCGGCTTCTTCTTCGCCTTCATGATGTTCGGCAGGCTCGCATAGCGCGGCTCGTTGAGCCGCAGGTCGACGGTGACGATGGCCGGGAGCGTGACCTGATCGTCTGCAGGCCGCCGTCCACCTCGCGCGTCACCGTGGCCTTGTCGCCCCCGACCTCGAGCTTCGGAGGCGAAGGTCGCCTGCGGCCAGCCGAGCAGCGCGGCGAGCATCTGCCCGGTGGCGTTCATGTCGTTGTCGATCGCCTGCTTGCCGGCGATGACGAGGCCGGGCTCCTCGGCGTCGATCACGGCCTTGAGGATCTTCGCCACCGCCAGCGGCTCGATGTCGTGTCTGCACGTCGTCGGCGGCCACCACCAGGATCGCCCGGTCGGCGCCCATGGCGAGCGCGGTGCGCAGCGTCTCCTGCGCCTGCTTCACGCCGATCGAGACGGCGATCGATCTCCTCGGCCACGCCCTTCTCCTTCAGCCGGATCGCCTCCTCGACGGCGATCTCGTCGAAGGGGTTCATGCTCATCTTGACGTTGGCGAGGTCGACCCCCGAGCCGTCGGCCTTCACCCGAACCTTGACGTTGTAGTCGATAACCCGCTTCACGGGCACGAGGATCTTCATCGCGTGCTTCCCCCAGGATCGTCGCGCGGGCGGCGCCGGACGCCTGCGGAGGCGCCGCCAGCGCCGGTCTATGCGGCGTGAGCGGCAGCGGCGCAACAGGAAGTTGCGCCGCCGTGCCGGGTCCCGCGCGGAAAACGATCAGACCAGAAGCGTCGCCCGCGGCAAGATCGGCCCTAGTCGCGATGCCGTAGAGCTTGATCGGGTCGGCCGTAGATCGCCGAGTTCGACGACCACGACCGTCCGCCCTCGTCGATAGGCCGCGGCGGCTAACCTGCGGACGGTCTTGTCGAATGCGCTGAAGTCGAGCCTGTCGCTGACGGGATTGAAGTCGACACGCTGTCGTAGTCGTCGTCCGGGTCCGAAGACGAAGGTGTCCCGTGCGCTGCCGCCCGCGAGATAGTCGTTGCCGTGCGTCCGCCCACAGAGCGTGTCCTTCCCGTCGCCGCCGTAGAGATAGTCGAGGCCGGCTGCCGCCTTAGAGCTGTGTCGTTGCCCGTCTCGCCGTAGAGCTTGTCGTTGCCGCTGTCGCCCCAGAGTCTGTCGTTGCCCGAGCCGCCCCAGACGATGTCGCTGCCGCTGCCGCCGTGGAGCTGATCGTTCCCGCTCTCTCCGAGGATCGTGTCGCTGTTGTTGCCGCCGTAGACGGTGTCGTTGCCGCCGCCGGCCTTGATGGCGTCGTTGCCGTCCTCGCCGATAGATGAAGTCGTCGTCGTCGCCGCCGTCGATGATGTCGTTGCCCTTGCGGCCGTAGATGAGGTCCTCGCCGGCCCTTGCCGAAGATCTAGTCGACGTTGTCCTTGCCGATGATGATGTCAGCGCCGTCGGTACCGTTGTATCGATCCCATGACTGTCGCCCCGATGCAGGTCGCCCGCGCCGCACCATGCGGCGGGGCCTGTAGCATAGCGCAATCGCGATTCGAGCACTCGCTCTCGGCGAAGAAGTGGGCCGGCGGGTCAGGCCAGGGCGCGCTCGGAAGAGTTCGACCAGAACAGCGGCATAGAGCACGAAGGTCGCGGCCAGCACGAAGACGTGCCAGATGGTGTTGTGGAACGGCAGCCGCTCCCAGATGAAGAAGAAGACGCCCGCGGTGTAGAGTGCCGCCGGCGACGAGGATCAGCGCGAAGCCCGTTGGCGTCAGCGCCGCGATCAGCGGTCCGCCGAAGAGCGCCGCCGGCCCAGCCGATGGCGAGGTAGAGCATGATGCTGGCCCACTTCAGCCGGGCGGGGCTGATCATGCGCATCGACGCTCCGGCCAGCGCGGCGCCCCACAGGCTGGCGAGAAAGAGGCCGGCATGGGTCCCTGTAAGGACCGCGAGCGGCGTGTAGCTGCCGGCGATCTTGACGTAGATCGCCGACTGGTCGATCCGCCGCAGCATGTCCTTGCGGGCCTGCACGTGGATCATGTTGTTGGCGGCCGAACAGAGGAACATGCGCGAGCAGGCTGACGCCGTAGATAACGGCCGCAATGACGGTGGTGCGCATCGCCGAACCAGACCGCCGCGAGGGTGACGAGCACCGGAACGGCGATCAGCGCGGCGACGATACCCGGTTATATGGACCGCCGCATCGCTCAGGAGCTCGGCCCGGCTATAGGTCATCGGCACACGCTCGCGCGTGATCATTGGCTCGATCCCCCGGCGCGAGGTCGGACCCGCGCCCCCCTTCCAAATCAATTGAAACAAAGATCGTGCTAAATTGGAATGCGACAAGGGTGCCGATGGTTAGCGTCGGTACACCTTTTCGGGTTCAGCGGCCAGGGTCACCGGTTGGCGCCGGGCACCCAGAGCACGTCCGCCCGTCCCCCGTCGTTGGCGGCCCGGCCGGCGACGAAAAGCCAGTCGGAGAGGCGGTTGAGGTAGCGCACGGCCTCGGGGTTGACCGCTTCCGCCAGGCCGAGCGCCACCGCGTGGCGCTCGGCGCGCCGGCAGACGGTGCGGCAGAGGTGCAGATGCGCGGCCAGCGGCGTGCCGCCCGGCAGGACGAAGCTCCGCAGCGGCTCGAGGCCGGCGTTCATCGCGTCGATCTCGGCCTCGAGCCGTGTCACCTGGCTTGCGACCATGCGCAGACGCGGTCGCTTGGCGCCGGCGTCGTTCTCGAAGTCGGGGGTGCAGAGGTCGGCGCCGAGGTCGAAGAGATCGTTCTGGATTCGCGCCAGTGCTGCGTCGAGCGGTGCCGGCCGCGTGCAGCCGCGCCAGCCCGAGCGTGGCGTTGAGCTCGTCCACCGTGCCGTAGGCCGTGACGCGAGGCGCGTGCTTCGGCACGCGGGTGCCGTCGCCGAGCGCGGTGTCGCCGGCGTCGCCGGTGCGGGTGTAAATGCGGTTCAGCACCACCATCGCGTCAGCCGCCTCGCTTCGAGAGCCAGACGAAGACCACGATCAGCACCACGGCGATGAACTGCATCAGCAGCCGCAGGCGCATGATCTTGTTGGCGTACTTCCGATTGAACGCGCCGCCGCGCGCGAAGCCGCCGACGCCGACCAGCAGCACCAGAACCACCAGAAGGCAGGCGATGGCGGTGACGATGAAAAGCGGGTCGCGTCCCATGCGATCCGACCTAGCCGAATTCCGTGGCCATTGCAAGGCCCGGCGAGGAAGCGGCGCACGCTACCCGCGGTAGAAAGCTGGCGCGAAAAATCGGCTATTATTCCGGCGCTGATTGCCGGCGGGCCTTTAAGACCCGTGGTGAAGAATACGGTCCGGGAGAGAATACGGCCTGACGCCAGTATCGGGATGGGGAGTGTTTTCTCGTGAAGTACGTCATGACCTGGAAGCGCAAGCGCCACAGCACCACCGCCGCCTACGAGGCGGCGCAGGAGCGGGTTCTTGCGCTAATGCAGGATTGGAGAAAGCCAGACGAGGTGGTCATCCACCAGTTCGTCGTCCGCTCGGGTGACGAGGGGGGTGGCTATGCGGTAATTCGAGACGGACAATCTCGACGCCGTGCATGATGCAGTGGAGGTCTTCTCGAGCTTCAACTTCCATATCGATCCGGTGGTCGATATCGACGTTGCGCTGGCCGAGAAGGGCGTTGCCGTCGAGTGGCGCGACGCGCCGGTCTGAGCGGTCCCTTCATCGGCGGCGGACCACCGCATCGAGAGCGCGTGTGGGCAGGAGCCGGCGGAGGAGGCCGGCCACATGCGTCGGCGTGGTCACGAAGTAGCGTGGCCTGGGGCGCGGGCTTTCCAGCGCCTGCGTCAGCAGCCGGGTGACGGCCGAGGGGGGCAGTTCGAAGCGATCCTTCACCGACTCGGGCGCATAGAGGCGCTGGAGAAGGCCGCTCTCGTAGGCGGCGCGGTGCGGCGAGGCCTTCCAGTCCACGTGCCGCTCGAAGTGCTGGACGGAGTTCCGCCGGAAGAGTGTCCGGATCGGACCGGGCTCGACCAGGGCCACGTGGACGCCGCTGCCGGCGAGCTCCAGCCGCATCGTGTCGGTAACGCCCTCGAGAGCGAACTTGCTGGCGACATAGGCGCCGCGCCAAGGTGCGGCGACGAGGCCCAGGACGGACGAGATCATCACGATGCGGCCGCGGCCGGCGGCGCGCATGGCGGGCAGCAGGCGGTTGGTGAGGTCGATCTGGCCGAAGAGATTGGTCTCGAAGATCTCGCGGAACGCGGCGCGCGGCAGGTCCTCGACGGCGCCGGGGATGGCGAAGGCGCCGTTGTTGACCAGCGCGTCGAGGCGGCCGCCGGTCCTGCTGAGAGTGTCCACTGCGGCGGCGGCAAGGCCGGTGTCGTCGGCGAGATCGAGAGGGTAGCTCTCGAGGCCCTCTGCCGCGAGGCGTGCGCAGTCTTCCGGCTTGCGGCAGGTGGCGAGGACGCGCCAGCCGCGTGCATGGAGCGTGCGGGCGGCGTCGAGGCCGATGCCCGGAGGAGCAGCCGGTGATCAGGACGCTGCGCCTAGAGGCCATGCGCGGCCCGCTCGAAGGCGTCGAGGGTTACTGTCGCGCGCGCGTCGGTGAAGGGGCGCATCTGGGTCATCAGCACGCCGGCGCGGCGGCGGGTGGGGTCGAGCCAGTAGAGGGTGTTGAGGACGCCGCCCCAGCCCTGGGCGCCGGCGGCGCGGCGGCCGGGAACGGGGGCCTCGTTGCGGAGGCCGAGGAGGCTCCAGGTGAGGTTGGGACCGAGGCGGAAGTCGACGTCGGAGCTTGCCGCGGCCTGGAAAGAGGGGAGGACGCCGAGGCGGCGGGGGCCGATCTGGTTCCTGAGGAGCTCGGCGACGGTAGCCTCTGTGAGGAAGCGGCGGCCGTCGAGTTCGCCGCCGCGGAGGAGCATGGTGAGGAAGCGGAGGTAGTCGGTGGCGGTGCCGATCAGGCCGTGGCCGAGGCCGTGGAACTCGGGGTCGACCAGGGTAGGAGCCGCCTATGGAGGCGAAGCCGGCTCCGTCGCGGATGCGGAGGGCGGCAAGGCGGGGGGCAGGGCGGCGGTGAGGGCGAAGCCGGTATCGTCCATGCCGAGCGGGGCGAAGATCTCCTCGCGGCAGAAGGCGTCGATGCGCCGGCCGTCCACGGCTTCGATGAGGAGGCCAGTCCAGTCGAGGCCGGTGCCATAGGCCCAGCCGTGGCCGGGGTCGAAGGCCAGCGGCATGGTAAGCGCCGCGCGCCTGCCGGTGCTGGGCGAGGGAAGGCCGGTGAGACGGCGGTAGCGCTGCATCTCGGCGTTCCAGGTGTCGTAGGCGGCGCCGGATTGGTGGCTGAGGAGCTGGCGCAGGGTGGCGCGGGTGCGCTGCGGGCGGAGACGCGGGGTGTCGCCGTCCCAACCGTCGAGGACGGGGAGGGCGTCGAAGGCCGGGAGGGCGGCGCCTACGGGCGCATCGGGGGCAAGGCGGCCGCGTTCGACGAGGATCGCGGCGGCGACGGCGCCGACGGCCTTGGTCATGGAGAAGAGCTGGAAGACCGTGCCGGCGCAGGCCGGGACGCCGGGCGCGGCCTCGCCGGCGGCGCCCTGCCAGAGCGGGCCGTCAGGGCCGCCGACGACGCCGACGGCAAAGGGCAGGTCGCCACGGGCTATTGCGGTGTCGAGGACGGATTGCGGGTCGGGCAGGGCGGAACTCCTTCGCGGCGCGCGAGCTTCGGGGAATTCCGCGGGGGCTGCAAGACGGCTGGACGCAGGGTGTCGGCGGCAGGTATCACAACATCTATGAGCGACGAGACTGACAACCGCGATATGGATGCGGTTACCGCCGAGCCACTCGCCCGCGCGCTGGGCGAGCGGTATCTCACGTATGCCCTTTCAACGATCATGCACCGGGCGCTGCCGGATGCGCGGGACGGGTTGAAGCCGGTGCATCGGCGCATCCTCTACGCCATGCGTGGGCTGCGGCTGGATCCGGACTGGCGCCTTCCGCAAGTGCGCCAAGATCGTCGGCGAGGTGATGGGCAACTATCATCCCCATGGCGACAGCTCGATCTACGAGGCGCTGGCGCGGTTGGCGCAGGATTTCAACGTCCGCTATCCGCTGGTGGACGGGCAGGGGAACTTTGGCAACGTCGACGGGGATAACCCGGCGGCGCAGCGCTATACCGAGGCGCGGCTGACGGCGGCGGCGGCGGCGCTGCTTGAGGGACTGGCCGAGGACGCGGTCGACTTCCGCGACAACTACGACGGGTCGGAGCAGGAGCCGGTGGTGCTGCCGGCGGCGTTTCCGAATTTGCTGGCGAACGGGTCGTCGGGGATCGCCGTCGGGATGGCGACGAACATCCCGCCGCACAATATCGACGAGCTGGTGGGCGCCTGCCTGCATCTGATCAAGGCACCTAACGCGCGGGACGAGACGCTGCTCGACTTCGTCCAGGGGCCGGATTTTCCGACCGGCGGGATCATCATCGAGCCGCGGGCGGCGATCAAGGAATCCTACCGGACAGGGCGGGGAAGCTTTCGGCTCAGGGCGCGCTGGGCGGTGGAGGATCTCGGGCGGGGGACGTGGCAGATCGTGGTTACCGAGATTCCCTACCAGGTGCAGAAGGGCAAGCTGATCGAGCGGCTGGCGGAGATCATCAACCTGAAGAAGGTGCCGATCCTCGCTGATGTGCGCGACGAGAGCACCGAGGACATCCGCATCGTGCTGGAGCCGCGGGCGCGGACGGTGGACCCGGCGGTGCTGATGGAGATGCTGTTTCGGGCAAGCGATCTCGAGACGCGCTTCGCCATGAACATGAACGTGCTGATCGACGGGCGCACGCCGCAGGTCTCGACGCTGAAGGAGGTGCTGCGCGCCTTTCTCGACCATCGGCGCGAGGTCTTGCTGCGGCGCTCGCGGTTCCGTCTGGCGAAGATCGATGCGCGCCTCGAGGTGCTTGAAGGCCTTCTCGTCGCCTACCTCAACCTCGACCGGGTGATCGAGATTATCCGGACCGAGGACGAGCCCAAGGGGGTGCTGATGGCGGAGTTCCGGCTCAGCGATGTGCAGGCCGAGGCGATCCTCAACATGCGCCTGCGCAACCTGCGCAAGCTGGAGGAGATGGAGATCCGCGCAGAACGGGAGGCCCTGACCAAGGAGCGGGAGGGTCTGGTCGCGCTTCTCGCCGACGAGGGGGGGCAGTGGTCGCGGATCGCCGAGGAACTGCGGGAGGTGCGCAAGGCCTTCGGCAAGGATGCCTGCGGCGGGGCACGGCGGACGACGTTCGACGATGCACCCGAGGTCGAGGAGGCTTCCTACGAGGCGATGATCGAGCGCGAGCCGGTCACGGTGGTCTGCTCGGAGATGGGCTGGATCCGCGCGATGAAGGGGCATCTGGCGCCCGACAGCGAGATCAAGTTCAAGGACGGGGACGGCCCACGCTTTTTCCTGCATGCCGAAACCACCGACCGCCTGCTCATGTTCGCCTCGAATGGGCGGATGTACACGCTCGCCTGCGCGTCGCTGCCCGGAGGGCGCGGAATGGGCGAGCCGCTCAGGCTGATGCTCGACCTGCCGAACGAAGCGCAGATGGTGGCGCTTTTCGTGCACGTCCCCGGCGGCCGGCTGCTTTTGGCTTCGGAGGCGGGTGATGGCTTCCTCCTGCCCGAAGACGAGGCTGTGGCGCAGACGCGCGCCGGGCGCCAGGTGCTGAACGTGAGGGAAGGCGTACGTGCCTGCGTCTGCCGGCCGGTGATCGGCGACCACGTGGCGGTGGTGGGCGAGAACCGCAAGGTCCTGGTGTTTCCTACAGCGGAGTTGCCCGAGATGGGCCGCGGGAAGGGTGTGCGGCTGCAGAAGTTCAAGGATGGCGGCCTCGCCGATGCATTAACCTTCGATCTCGCTGATGGCCTTTCGTGGAAGGACCCGGCGGGCCGTACCCGCACCGTCGGGCGCGTGGAGCTCACCGAATGGGTGGGTGCGCGTGCCAGCTCGGGCCGCATGGCACCGCGGGGTTTCCCGCGCGAGAACCGCTTCGACTGATGGGCCGCCCGGGCGGTGGGAGTTCGCCGCAGCGGCCCCATGTGCGCCTGCGACGTCGCGTTAGCGGGGAGCGCTCATTCCTCCTCGGCGTCGCCGTTCTCGGCGACTAGCGCCACCGAGACCACGTGCTCGTCGGCCGCAGTGCTGAAGACGCGGACGCCGCCGGCGCTGCGGGAGCGGAAGGAGATGTCGGCGACCGGCACCCGGATCGACTGGCCGGCGTCGGTGGCGAGCATGATCTGGGCGTCCAGCTCGACCGGGAAGAGGGCGACGAGGGGGCCGCCGCGCAGGGCTTTGTCCATCGCCTGCACGCCCTGGCCGCCGCGGCCGCGCACGGGGTAGTCGTGGGAGGAGGAGAGCTTGCCGGCGCCGTTGGCGGTGACGGTCAGAAGCAGGTCCTCGGCCTCGGACATCTCGACGTAGCGGGTCTGGCCGAGGACGAAGCTGTCGGAGGCTGCTTCCTCTTCGCCTTCCTCGGACTCGAGTTCATCTTCGGGGGCGCCGGCGACGGCGCGGCGCATTTTGAGGTAGGCGGCGCGCTCGTCCGGGGTCGCCTCGAAGTGGCGGATGACGGCCATGGAGACGACCTCGTCGCCCTTGCCGAGGCGGATGCCGCGGACGCCGGTGCTGTCGCGGCCCTTGAAGATGCGGACATCGGTGGTCTGGAAGCGGATGGCCCGGCCGGCGCGGGTGGTTAGCATCACGTCGTCGTCTTCGGAGGCGATGCGGGCGTTGATGAGGCGGGTGCCCTCGGGGAGCTTCATTGCGATCTTGCCGTTGCGCATGATATTGGTGAAATCGTCGAGGGCGTTGCGGCGGACGTCGCCGTCGGAGGTGGCGAAGATCACCTGCAGGCTCTCCCATTCGTCCTCGGGGGCGTCCACCGGCATGATCGCGGCGATCGAGACCCCGCCAGGGATCGGCAGGATGTTGACCATGGCCTTGCCGCGGGCGTTGCGCCCGGCGAGCGGCAGGCGCCAGCATTTGAGCGTGTAGACCATGCCGGCAGTGGTGAAGAAGAGAAGCGCTGTGTGGGTGTTGGCGACGAAGAGGGTGGTAACGAAGTCTTCGTCCTTGGTGGACATGCCTTGCGTGCCCTTGCCGCCCCGGCGCTGGGCCCGGTACTCGGTGAGCGGCGTGCGCTTGATGTAGCCGCCTTGGGTCACGGTGACGACCATGTCCTCGCGCTCGATCAGATCCTCGTCGTCGAGGTCGGCGTCCCAGTCGATGATCTCGGAGCGCCGGGGGACGGCGAAGAGCTCCTTCACCTCGCGCAGCTCGTCGGAGATGATCTGCATGATCCTGCCGTGCGAGCGCAGGATGTCGAGGTAGTCGGTGATCGCCGCAGCCAGCGTTTCGAGCTCGTCGGTGACTTCCTTGACGCCGAGCGCGGTAAGCCTCTGCAGGCGCAACTCGAGGATGGCGCGCGCCTGGGTTTCGGAGAGAAAGTAGGTCCCGTCTTCCAGCACCTTGTGCGAGGGATCGTCGATGAGAGAGATGTAGGGGGCAATGTCGGCGGCGGGCCAGGCGCGCGTCATCAGCCGTTCGCGCGCTTCCGCTGGGTCGGCCGAGGCGCGGATGGTGGCCACTATCTCGTCGACGTTCGTGACGGCGACGGCGAGGCCGCAAAGCACATGCGCGCGCTCGCGCGCCCTGCGGAGCTCGAAGGCGGTGCGGCGGGCGACCACCTCCTCGCGGAAGACGATGAAGTGGGACAGGAACCGCTTGAGGTCGAGCACCTCGGGCCGCCCGCCGTTGAGCGCCAGCATGTTGCAGCCGAAGCTGGTTTGTAGCGGCGTGAGGCGGAAGAGCTGGTTCAGCACCACGTCGGGTGTTGCGTCGCGGCGGAGTTCGACGACCACGCGGACGCCGAAGCGGTCGCTCTCGTCCTGGACGTGGGCGATGCCCTCGATCCGCTTCTCGCGGGCAAGTTCGGCGACGCGCTCGATCATCGTCGCCTTGTTCACCTGGTAGGGGATCTCGGATACGATGATCGCGGTGCGCCCGCCGCGCACCTCCTCGATGCGGGTGCGGGCGCGGATGATCACCGAGCCGCGGCCCTCATGATAGGCCTTGCGCGCGCCGGAGCGGCCGAGGATGAGCGCGCCGGTGGGGAAGTCGGGCGCGGGGATGTACTCCATCAGGTCGGCGACGGTGAGCTCCGGGTTCTCGATCAGCGCCAGGGTGGCGTCGATCACCTCGCCGAGGTTGTGCGGCGGGATGTTGGTCGCCATGCCGACGGCGATGCCGCCGGCGCCGTTGACCAGCATGTTGGGGAAGCGCGCCGGCAGGACGGTGGGCTCGAGGTCCTTGCCGTCGTAGTTCGGCTGGAAGTTCACCGTCTCTTTGTCGATGTCGGCAAGGAGGTAGCTGGCCACCTTGGCCATGCGCACCTCGGTGTAGCGGAAGGCGGCCGCCTTGTCGCCGTCCATGGAGCCGAAGTTGCCCTGCCCGTCGAGGAGCGGCAGCGACATGGAGAAGTCCTGCGCCATCCGCACCAGCGCGTCGTAGATCGCCGCATCGCCATGCGGGTGGTACTTGCCCATGGTGTCGGCCACCGGGCGCGACGACTTGCGGTAGGGCTTGTCGTGGGTGTTGCCGACCTCGTGCATGGCATAGAGGATGCGCCGATGTACCGGCTTAAGCCCGTCGCGAAGGTCGGGAATCGCCCGGCTCACGATCACGCTCATGGCGTAGTCGAGGTAGGAGGACTTCATCTCCGACTCGATGGCGATGACCGGGCCGGAATGGGTCATGCGCGGCGGCTCGGGGAGGTCGTCCCGATCGTCTTTGGGGCGGTCGTCTTCGGGGGTGTCGCTCACGGGGAGGAATTGGTCCTGTTCAGGGCGCCAAGCGTTTGATAGCGTTTATATTGGCCGGGGCGGGGAAGGGCAATCGGAACCGGTCCGAAAGGGGCTGATGCCGCACGATGTCAGCGATGCGCATGGGCGTGGCGGCGACCTCGGCGCGATGGACGCGCGGGTCATGGAACTGGAGACGATCGTGGCCGAGAAGGGGCCTTGTGGCACGCCTTCGCACTGGCGTGCATCTGAACGCGTCGGTCGTGGCACGGCGTTTGACGCAAGGGGTTCGAGATGGTGATGTTCCATGAGGCGAGCCGGGCGTTGCAGGACGCTTTCGGGTCGCGCGAGTTGGCGGACCGGCTGGAGAAGCACCGCCGCCGCCCGGCCTTCACTGCAGAGGACGCGGCCTTCATCGCCTCGCTCCGCTTCTTCTTTCTCGCCACGGCGGACGCGGAAGGACGGCCGGACTGTTCGTTCAAGGGAGGCGATCCGGGCTTCGCGCGGGTGCTGGCACCGGATCTCCTCGCCTTCCCGGACTATGACGGCAACGGCATGTTCAAGAGCCTCGGCAACATCCGCTCCAACCCGCATGTCGGGCTCCTGTTCATCGCCATGGAGGGCACGCCCCAGCGCCTGCGTGTGAACGGGACGGCGGAGGTGGTGCTGGACGACCCGCTTCTCCCCGAGTTCGAGGGGGCGCAGGCGCTGGTGCGCGTCACGCCGGTGGACATCTTCCCCAACTGCCCGCGCAACATCCCGGTGATGCAGGTGGTGAAGGAATTGCCCTACGTCCCGCGCCACGGGGTGGAGCGGGTCGAGCCGGCCTGGAAGGGCGCCGAGACCTTCGCCGGCGCGGTGCCGCCGCGCCGCGCCTGAGGCTCCCGGCTCGGGCGTTGCGCGGCGCGGGGGCGGCGCGATAGGTTTCGCCGGGGTCGCGCGGGGGGCGGAGGATGCAGACGGTCTATTCGCCGCGGCATGCGGGGCACGCCGGCAACGTCGAGTTGATGTCGGGCAGGATCGTGGACGCCTTCGAGCTGCCGCGCCGGGCTGAGATCATCGTCGCGCGAGTGCGGGAGGTCGGGTTGGGGCATGTCCTCGCCCCCGAGGATCACGATCTGGCGGCGGCGCTGCGGGTGCACGCGCCGGACTATCTCGAGTTCCTGCCGCGGGCCTGGCCGCTGTGGGCCGCAGCGGGGCGGAGCGGGACGGCGATGCCGTTCGTCTGGCCGGTGCCGGGGCTCCGGGCCGACGTCCCGCCGGAGGACATCGACGGGTTGCTCGGCTTCTACTCCATGGACGCCGGCGCCACCTTCGTGGAAGGGAGCTGGGACGCGATCAGGTCGAGCCACGACGTGGCGCTGACGGCGGCTGCGATGGTGCAGGGCGGCGCCGGTGCCGCGTTCGCGCTCTGCCGCCCGCCGGGACATCACGCCGGGGTGCGGTTCGCCGGCGGTTACTGCTTCATCAACAACGCGGCGGTGGCGGCGGAGTGGCTGCGGATGAACGGCGCGGCGCGGGTCAGCGTGCTCGACGTGGACTATCACCACGGCAACGGAACGCAGCAGATCTTCTACGAGCGGGGCGACGTGCAGGTTGTGAACATCCACGCCGATCCTATTGTGGAATATCCATATTTCATCGGTCACGCGGACGAGCGCGGGGCCGGGCCGGGCGAGGGGTTCAACCTCAACCTGCCGCTGCCGCACGGGACGGATTTCGCGGCCTGGTCGGCGGCGCTCGAGGTCGGCTGCGCGGCGGTGGCGGATTTCGCGCCGGGCGTGCTGGTGGTCTCGCTCGGGGTCGATACCTACCGGGGTGATCCGATAAGCCAGTTCCGGCTCGACACGCCGGACTATCCGGTGATCGGCGCGCGGATCCGGGCGCTGGGGCTGCCGACGCTCTTCGTGATGGAGGGCGGCTACGCGGTGGAGGAGATCGGGGTGAACGCGGTGGGGGTGCTGACCGGATTCGAGGCTGGGTGAGCCGGTTTATCCAACATAAGCAATGCCAAAGGTTTACGGCGATTCTCTCGACCCAGAAACCGTATGGAAAACGTATGGAATCCATATGGCACCTAAAACAGTCAGGATTGATCGTTAAGGCACGCGACGTCCGCCGCGGGTTCGGCCTGGCATCGTCGATTCTCCCGGCATCTTGAGTTGAGAGGATGATCATTTCGACGCGATCGCTCGGCCTATGTTGTGACGGCATGAATCCGCTACCCAAGCTGTTGATCGCTGCCTATAGTGCGCGCAAACCTGTGAACGGCGATCCGGGGGAAATGCATGCGCTGTCCGTTTTGCGGCAACATCGACACCCAGGTGAAGGACAGCCGTCCCGCCGAGGACCATGTCTCGATCCGGCGGCGGCGGTTCTGCCCGGCCTGCGGCGGACGCTTCACCACCTACGAGCGGGTTCAGCTGCGCGATCTGGTGGTGATCAAGAAGAACGGCAAGCGCGAGCCGTTCGACCGCGACAAGCTGGAGCGTTCGATCCGCATCGCCATGCAGAAGCGCCCAATCGAGAGCGAGCGGCTGGACCAGATGATCTCCGGAATTGTCCGGCGGCTGGAATCGATGGGCGAGACCGACATCCCGTCCGACACCATCGGCGCGATCGTGATGGAAACGCTGGCTCGGATCGACACGGTTGCCTACGTGCGCTTCGCCAGCGTCTACAAGAACTTCCAGGCGGCGGACGATTTCGAGGATTTCGTCTCCGAGCTGAGGCCCGCGGCGGCAGGCCGGGAAGAAGACTGATCCCATGAGCGACAGCGCCCGGGACGCGGGCTGGATGCGTGCGGCCCTCGGGTTGGCGCGGCGGGGGCTCGGGCGGGTCTGGCCCAATCCGACCGTGGGATGCATCGTCGTGCAGGGAAAGACGGTCGTGGGCAGGGGCCGGACGGCCGACGGGGGCCGGCCGCATGCCGAGGTTCTGGCTTTGGCGCAGGCAGGTGATCGGGCGCGCGCCGCCACGGTCTACGTGACACTGGAGCCGTGCGCCCATACCGGCCGCACCCCGCCCTGCACCGAGACGCTCATCGCTGCCGGAGTGGCGCGGGTGGTGGTCGCCACCGAGGATCCCGATCCGCGCGTGAACGGCGCAGGCGTCGCGGCGCTCCAGGCCGCAGGCATCGGGGTGGACGTCGGCTGCCTCGCGCCGGAGGCGGTGGCGCTCAACCGGGGCTTCATGATGCGCATGACCTCGGGCCGGCCCATGGTCACGCTCAAGATGGCCGCCTCGATCGACGGCCGCATCGCCACTGGCGGCGGCGAGAGCCGCTGGATCACCGGTCCCCGCGCGCGCTCGGAGGTGCATCTGATGCGGGCCCAGACCGACGCCGTGCTGGTGGGGGCCGGCACGGTCCGCAGCGACGACCCGAAACTCAACGTGCGTGAGATCAGGATCGCGGATGCGGACCCGGTGCGGGTGGTGGTCAGCGGGGCGTTGTCGCTGCCGCGCGACAGCTACCTGGCGCAGACCGCGGCCCGCGTGCCGCTCTGGCTCTGCCACGACGCGGATGCGGAGGAGGGGCCCCGCAAGGCCTGGACCGAGCTCGGCGCCGAACTGATCGAGGTTCCTTTCCAGGCCGACGGAGACATGGACCTCTCCTCGCTCCTGCAGCGGCTCGGCGAGCGCGGGCTGACCCGGGTTCTCTGCGAGGGCGGCGGGCGGCTGGCCGCGGCGCTGATCGAGGCCGATCTGGTGGACGAGATCGTCTGCTACACGGCGGGACTGGTGTTGGGCGAGGAGGCGATCCCGGTGGTCGGCGGGCTCGAGGTGGCGGCCCTGCAGCTTGCGCCGCGCTACCGCCTGCTCGACGTGGCGCCGATCGGCCCCGACATGCGCAGCCGCTGGCGCCGCCGCGGCTGAGGGCCGGCGACGGGGGAGGGCCGATGGCCCGGCGCCCAGGTCCGTACGCATAGCCTCCGACCCGCGGCGATCATGGAGCATCGCATAGGTCAGCTTTGCGGCCCAAAGCGGCCGCCGCTCCGATCGGCGCGCGACCTCGCGCCATGCGGCGGTCGATCGGCGGTCCAGCCTTCAGGGCTGTTTCGGAGAGGCTTGTCACGCTGCCGCGACCAGGTAGAGGCGGATCGCCACCGGCGAGTGCAACAGCATCCCGAGTTCGAACGGCGAAGGGGTTGCCAACGACGGTGCCGAGTTCGAAAAGGTATGGATGCCCGGCCGGCTTTAGAAAGAACTGCTCGAATAACGCGAGCAAGGCATCCGCAAATCGTTCATCGTCAAGGTTCCAGCCAGGTGATACCCGAAAGCCACACCGGGCGGATCGCCATAGCGCTCCATTGCATCTCGCAGGGATCGCCATAAATCGCGTTACGGCGGGCGCTGGCGCCCGTCCCTCCCTGTTGGACTAGGCCCGCTGCCCCGGCAACGGGCCATTTTTTTGTCGCCGAGAAAGGCCCGTATGCACCTGCAAACTGGCTGATCACCAGGCGATCTGTGCCAGCGTAAAGAACTTTCAGCCAGAATCCGAAGATGCTTCGCGTTACGGGTGCTGGACAGCGGCCGGTGAACAATCGACGATTGGACCAACCACGGCCCGGATCGGGGCCCGGCGCGTGAGTGCGCCGGACCAGTCCCGCAACGATAGGGTCGGAGCCACCCCAACCTGGAGTATTGCCGGATGGCCACCACCACGCATCCCGTCGACGAGGTGCTGCCCGCACCGAAGCTCTTCACCTTGGGCCTGCAGCATGTGCTCGTCATGTATGCCGGCGCCATCGCGGTCCCGCTCATCATCGGCCGGGTTCTGCAACTCCCGCCCGAGGACGTCGCTTTCCTGATCTCGGCAGACCTCTTCTGCTGCGGCATCGTCTCGATCCTGCAGTCGCTCGGCGTGACGCCGTGGTTCGGCGTCCGCCTGCCGGTGATGATGGGCGTGACCTTCGCCTCGGTCGGTCCGATGGTCTCGATCGCACTGACCAATCCGGGCCCGGACGGCGCGCGGCTGATCTTCGGCTCGATCATCGCCGCCGGCGTCATCGGCATCCTGCTTGCGCCGCTGGCCAGCCGCATGCTGCGGTTCTTCCCGCCGGTGGTGACCGGCACGATCATCCTCATCATCGGCATCTCGCTGATGCGCATCGGCATCAACTGGATCTTTGGCCTGCCGCTCGGGCCGACCGCGCCGCATATCGTCGATCCGGCGCACACCGCCTGGCTCCAGTCGGTCAACGCCCTCGGCGGCACCGTTCCCGCCGCGCCACAGGGGCTGGCGATCGCCCCGACCGTCGACAACCCCGCCTACGCACCTCTCTCCAACATCATCCTCTCGCTGGTGGTGCTCGGCATCATCATCGCGCTGGCGCGCTTTGCACACGGCTTCATCTCGAACATCGCCGTGCTCATCGGCATCATCTCCGGCGGCGTCATCGCCGCGGGGCTCGGGCTGATGCACTTCGAGAAGGTCGCCGAGGCCGCCTGGTTCGCGCCGATCTTTCCGTTCCACTTCGGCACCCCGATCTTCCAGCCGGTGTGGATCGCCACGATGACGCTGGTCATGATCGTGTCACTGATCGAATCCACCGGCATGTTCCTGGCGCTCAGCGACATAACTGAAAAGAAGCTCACGCAGCCGGCGCTCTCGGCCGGCCTGCGCATGGACGGCCTCGGCACGGTCATCGGCGGCGTCTTCAACACCTTCCCCTACACCTCCTTCTCGCAGAATGTCGGGCTGGTCGGCGTCACCGGCGTCCGCTCGCGCTATGTCTGCGTGGCGGGCGGGGTCATCATGATCGTCCTCGGGCTCATTCCCAAGATGGGCGCGCTGGTCGAGGCGCTGCCGACGGTCGTGCTGGGCGGCGCCGGGCTCGTCATGTTCGGCATGGTGGCGGCCACCGGCATCCGCATCCTCGGGCGTGTCGATTTCGCCGGCAACCGCAACAACCTCTTCATTGTGGCGATCTCGATCGGGCTGGGGATGATCCCGCTGGTGGCGCCCGACTTCAAGATGTGGCTGCCCCATGTCATCCACCCGCTGATCGACAGTGGCATCATCCTGACGGCGATCGGCGCGGTCCTGCTCAACGTATTCTTCAACGGCGCCAAGGGCAGCGCCGAAGACCTGCGCGATGCCGCCATGGCGGACGGCGGGCACTGACTCGCTCGTCGTTCAGGCCCTGAAACCGGGGGCCCGAACGACGGCGGTCCGACGTCGACTTCAGCCTGGTTCTGCAGAGCGCGCGATCACGCTCCGGTCACGCGCCAGATCACATCGCCCACGTCGTCGGCGACCAGGACAGACCCGTCGGCGCCGATCGACACGCCGACGGGTCGCCCATAGGACTCCTTTTCGTCGGCCGAGAGGAAGCCGGTCAGGATGTCGCGGGGAGGGCCGGCAGGGCGGCCGTTCTCGAACGCCACGAAAGTGACCCTGTAGCCGCTGAGTTTCGAGCGATTCCAAGAGCCGTGCTGACCGATGGCCATGCCGTCGGGGAAGCCCGGCAGTGTGCCCGCGGGGAGCCAGCAGAGGCCGAGCGAGGCGGTGTGGCCGCCGAGCGCATAGTCGGGGGTGAGCGCGCTCGCCACGAGGGCGGGGTCCTGCGGCACGCGGTCATCCACCGTCTGGCCCCAGTAGCAGTAGGGCCAGCCGTAGAAGCCGCCATCCTTTACCGAAGTCAGGTAGTCGGGCGGGGTCTCGTCGCCGAGCCCGTCCCGCTCGTTGACAACGGTCCAGAGCGCGCCGGTTGCGGGCTCCCAGGCGAGGCCCACGGGGTTGCGCAGACCGCCGGCGAAGATGCGGCTGGTGCCGCTGGCCAGGTCGAGCTCGTAGACGCAGGCGCGGCCTTCCTCTACCTCCATGCCGTCGTCGCCGATGTTGCTGAGCGAACCCACGCCCACGTAGAGCTTTTTTCCGTCCTGGCTCGGCAGCAGGCTCCGCGTCCAGTGGCCGCCGGGTTTGAATTCGGCGATCCGGCGGCCAGAAGCTGTGATGCGGGTCTCCCCGCCGCTGTAGGGGAAGGCGACGACGCCATCGGTGTTTCCGAGGTAAAAGGTGTCTCCGAGAAGCGCCATGCCGAAGGGTTGGCGCTGCCTTTCGAGGAAGGTGTCGCGGAACTCCGCCACCCCGTCGCCATCAGCATCGCGCAGCAGCGTGACACGGTTGGGGCTGGGGCCGGCGGCGGCGGCGCGCTTCATCGTGCTGGTGATGGCGTAGTCGAAGGCGGTGCGAACGGGGCCGGGCTCGGTGAGAGACTCGGCGGCAAGCACGTCGCCGTTGGGCAGCGCGAGTATCCATCTTGGATGCTTGAGGCCAGCGGCGAAGGCATTGACTGTGAGACCGGGTGCTGCCGCCGGCGTTCGCCCCGCCGGCCAGCCACGGGCGGTCGGCATCTTCAGCGTCGGGATGCCCTGGGGCCTGGCAGAGGGGATGACCGGCGCGGTGCCTACCGCGGGCGCAGCCGTCTCGGCTCCCCAACGGCGCATGAGGATTGCGGTGGCGCCAATCACTGCGACACCGCGGGCGACTATCGCGGACATGCCCATTGCGAATCCTCCCCTTCTGGCCGCCGGCACGCTACCCGCCGTGGCCCGACATCGGCAAGCCTAGGTGCGGCCGTCCTTGCCCCGCAGGCGCCGCTCCAACCCGCGCAGCGCCAGCGACAGGCCGACGGTCATCACCAGGTAGAGAAAGGCCACCACGTTGTAGGTTTCGAAGAAGCGAAAGGAGCCGGCAGCGTAGACCTTGCCGAGTTGGGTGACATCGGCGACGCCGAGGACGGAGACCAGCGCGCTGTCCTTGATCATGGCGATGAAGTCGTTGCCCAAGGGGGGCAGGATGGTGCGGATCGCCTGGGGCAGGACGATGAGGCGGAAGCGCTGCCAGCCGGTGAGGCCGAGAGCCTTGGCGGCCTCGATCTGGCCCGGGTCGACGGACTGGATGCCGGCGCGGAAGACCTCGGCGATGAAAGCGGCGTAGCCGAGCATCAGCGCGATGATCGCGCGCCACATCAGCGAGACGTCGCGGGTCTGGGCGGCGGGGAGGCCGAGGGGGTCGGCCAGCGCGTTCCATCCGGCAACAAGGGCGGGCGTGGCGACGAAGGCGATGTAGAAGAGAAGGACGAGGACCGGCACGCCCCGCATGATTTCGATGTAGAAGCGCGCGGTCTGGCGGAGGACGATCCAGCGGGAGAGCACGGCGACCGCGAGGAGGAGGCCGAGGGCGGTAGCCAGTGCGAACGCGGTGAGGGTCACGAAGGCGGTGACGCCGAGGCCCTTGAGGAGGATCGCGAGGATCTGGCCATAGACGGGGCTCGTCAGGATCGAGAGGAGGAGCCAGGCGCCGAGGAGCAGCGCCGCCACCAGCCACCAGGGGAACTCGCCCTCGCGCCGGCGCGGGGGCGGCGCGGGGTCGGGGCCTACTGGCCCATCTGGTAGTCGACGAACCACTTGGTGTTCAGCGCATCGAGGGTGCCGTCGGCCTGCATGTCCGCGATCGCGGCGTTGATCGGGGCGACGAGGTCGGAGCCCTTGGGGAAGATGAAGCCGAACTCCTCGGCGCCGAGCGGATCTCCGACGATCTTGAAGGTGTCGGGGTTGGCGCGGACGTAGCCCTCGCCGCCGGTGCTGTCGACGAGCACGAGGTCGACGTCGCCGGCCCGGAGCGCCTGGACGGCGGTGCCGATGGTCTCGAAGAGCTTGATCCGGGGGTTGGCCTCGTTGCCGTCGAGGACGTCGTAAACCGCGACATAGAAGGGCGTGACGCCGGCCTGGCTGCCGATCAGCCCGTCCGGAAGTGCCGCGAAACTGGCAGGGTCGGCGAAGCGGCCCTCGTCGGCGCGGACCAGCATCCGCATCTCGGAGTGCATGTAGGGGGCGGAGAAGTCGACCTTTTCCTTGCGGTCGTCGCGGATGGTGATGCCGGTCATGCCGATGTCGGCCTGGTTCTCGGAAACCGCGGGGATCATCGCGTCCCAGCTCATGTTGACAATGGCGGGGGTGAAGTTCAGGCGTTTCGCCATCTCGGCCATGGCGTCGTATTCCCAGCCGATGGCATCGCCGGTCTTGGGGTCGACGAATTGCAGCGGCGGGTAGGCGTTCTCGGTGGCGACCACCACTTCGCGGCCGCCGAGGTCCGCAAGCTCGGCGAGGGCAGGACCCGCGACAAGGGCGAGCGCGGCAGCGAAGGACAGAAGTCGCATGAAGAGCCTCGGTATCCGGGTTCGATGGGGCCAAGAATGCGACAGCGACTTGCGGGCGGCAAGCCCCAGCGGTGCCGGACCGCGGCCCAGCATGGCGCCTTCGCCGCAAGGCGCGCCGCGACGCGGGTCTGCGCGCCCGGCTGCTTCTGCCGGCCGGCTGACATGGCTCGGATAGCGGTCGGCGGGGTGGCAACGACGATGTTGGGAAGCCAGAGCCGGACGGCTGCGGCGTGCGGCTTCCAGCGTGCGGGCCGCTCGTTCATGGGCAGGATAGCGGCACGGGGCCGGAATTTGGGCAGAGGCATGCACCGCGATGCGGGGTTCCGCTTGCGCGCCTTTGGCCGTATCTGGAGGAAATGAAGACCAAGCCCGCGGCCTTTGCCGTTCATCTCCTGACCGGGTCGGGTGCCGCTCTGGCGTTGATGGCGCTGATTGCCGCCACCGCCGGCAACTGGCGGCAGATGTTCGGATGGCTGGTCCTGGCGCTGATCGTCGATGGCGTCGACGGACCGTTGGCGCGCAAGGTCGACATCAAGCGCAACGCCTCCAACTGGGACGGGGTGCTGCTCGACCTCGTGGTCGACTACCTGACCTACGTCTTCATTCCGGCTTATGCGCTGGTCTATGCCGGGCTCATCCCATGGCCATTTTCGCTGGTGGCGGCGATCTTCATTGCGCTGACCGGCGTCGTCTACTTCGCCGACGTGCGGATGAAGGCCGAGGACAATTGCTTCGTCGGGTTTCCGGCGGTCTGGCAGATGCCGCTCCTGGTCTTTCTGACCTTCCAGCCGCCGGTCTGGTTGACGGCGGGCAGCATCATTCTCCTGGGCGTCGGCCAGTTTACCTGGCTCAAGTTCATCCATCCGGTCAGGACCGAGCGGTGGCGCAAGGTCAATTTGCCGATCTGCCTGCTCTGGGTGATGCTGGCCGCCTGGTCGGTGTGGGAGAACTTCGATCCGCCGCAGGCGGTGAAGCTGGCGCTCCTTTCGTCCAGCCTCTGGCTTCTGGCGGTGGGGATCGTGATGCAGCTGGTGCCTGAGCGGCAGCCCGCCTCCGCGGCGGTGAGGGACGCGCCGGGCGCGCGGGTCGGCCCGGAGACCTGAGGCGGGCCGTCAGGATCCGGATCAGCCGAGGGCGGCGTCGCAGCGTGCACAAACGCCCGGATGGGCATGGGTGCCGACGTCGGGAAGGATCTTCCAGCAGCGGGCACACTTTTCGCCCTCGGCCAGCGCCGGCAGCACGGCGATCCCGGGCACATCCTCCAGCGCGAAGGCCCCGGCGGGTGGCGAAACGGCGTTGAGGGACAGGTGCGACGTGATGCAGACGTCCGTGAAGTCGACCGAGTCGAGGTCGTCGCGGAGGGCCGCGTCGGCTACATGCACGATCGGGGCGGCCTCGAGGCTGGCGCCGATCCGCTTTTCACGCCGCTCGACCTCCAGCGCGCCGGTGACGACGCGGCGTACCCGGCGGATGCCATCCCACTTGGCCGCAAGGGCGGCGTCGTGCCAGTCGCGCGGGGTGGCGGGGAAGTCCTGGAGATGTACCGAGCTGTCCTCGCCCGGGAAGCGGGTGAGCCAGACGTCCTCCATGGTAAAGGGGAGCATGGGGGCGAGCCAGGTGACGAGCCGATGGAACAGGGCGTCGAGGACAGTGCGTGCGGCGCGGCGGCGGAGACTCGTCGCGGCGTCGCAGTAGAGCGCGTCCTTGCGCACATCGAAGTAGAAGGCAGAGAGATCAACGGTGCAGAATTGGAAGAGCGACTGGAAGACGCGCTGGAAGTCGTAGGCGGCGTAGCCCTTCAGCACCTCGTCGTCGAGTTCGGTCAGGCGGTGGAGCACCCAGCGTTCGAGCTCCGGCATCTCGGCGGCCGCAACGTGCTCGGCTGCCTCGAAGCCGTCCAGCGCCCCGAGGAGGAAGCGGAGCGTGTTGCGCAGACGGCGGTAGCTGTCGGCGGTGCCCTTGAGGATTTCCGGGCCGATGCGCTGGTCGACGGTGTAGTCGGTTTGAGCCACCCAGAGGCGGAGGATGTCGGCGCCGTACTGCTTCACCACGTCCTGGGGGGCGGTGGAGTTGCCGAGCGACTTGGACATCTTCATGCCGTTTTCGTCGAGGGTGAAGCCGTGTGTCACCACCGCGTCGTAAGGGGCGCGGCCGCGGGTGCCGCAGGCCTGCAGCATCGAGGAGTGGAACCAGCCGCGGTGTTGATCCGTGCCTTCGAGGTAGACGCTCGCGGGCCAGATGCCGTCGGGGCGGTCGCGCAGGGCGAAGGCGTGGGTGGAGCCGCTGTCGAACCAGACGTCGAGGATGTCGGTGACCTTCTCCCAGTCCTCGTGGGGGTGATCGTTGGCGAGAAAGCGGGCCTTGGCGTTCTCCTCGAACCAGGCGTCGGCGCCCTCGGTCTCGAAGGCTTCCTTGATGCGGGCGTTGACCGCGGGATCGCGCAGGATCTCGGCGGCTCCCTCGGGGTTGCGCCTGGCGAAGCAGGTCAGCGGGACGCCCCAGGCGCGTTGGCGGGAGAGGACCCAGTCGGGGCGGGCCTCGATCATCGAAAAGAGGCGGTTGCGGCCGGTCTGCGGGTACCAGCGGACGAGCTGGTCGATGGATGTGAGGGCGCGCTCGCGGATGGTCTGGCCGTAGGTGTCCATGCCGTCGTGGAGCGGCTTGTCGATGGCGACGAACCACTGCGGGGTGTTGCGGAAGATGACCGGGGCCTTGGAGCGCCAGGAGTGGGGGTAGCTGTGGGTCATCCGGCCGCGGGCGAGGAGCGCGTTCGCCTCGATCAGCTTGTCGATGACGGTCTTGTTGGCCTTGCCCTCCTTGCCCTTGGCGTCGAAGACTTGGAGGCCGGCGAAGAAGGGGACGTGGGGGGCGAAGGAGGAGTCCTCGAGGACGTTGTGGGTCATCCTGTCGACGAGGCCTTTCTTCACGAACAGCTCGTAGTCGTCGGCGCCGTGGGACGGGGCCATGTGGACGAAGCCGGTGCCGGCGTCGTCGGTGACGAAGTCGCCTTCGAGCAGGGGGATAGGATAGTCCCAATGTGGGTCAAGCGGCCTTAGCGGATGCCAGCACTGAACCGGGAAGTCAGTATCCGGGCTCACTGCTCGAACGCGCGCGAAATCTGTGATCCTTGCCTGCTGAAACACCTGCTCCGCGAGCTTGTCAGCGACGATCAACCGGTCACCCGGCTTGGCCCAGTTGTCATCAGGGGCCGAGTTTACAACGTAGAGGCCGTAGTCGATGGTTCGGGAGTAAGCGATCCCACGGCTTGACGGGATGGTCCAAGGGGTGGTCGTCCAAATTACGACTGACGCCCCCAGCAACTCGCCCGCCATCTTCTGACCAGGACCCCCGATCTGGAATACCGGATACTTCACCCAGATCGTCGGGCTCTGGTGGTCCTGGTACTCGATCTCGGCCTCGGCGAGGGCGGTCTTTTCCACCGGGGACCACATGACGGGCTTTGAGCCGAGGTAGAGGGAGCCGTTGGTCACGAACTTCATGAACTCGTCGGCGATGACGGCTTCGGCGTGGAAGGCCATGGTGAGGTAGGGGTTTTCCCAGTCGCCGGTGACGCCGAGGCGCTTGAACTCGTCGCGCTGGACGGCGACCCAGTGCTCGGCGAAGCGGCGGCACTCGGCGCGGAGCTCGTTGACGGGGACCTCGTCCTTGTTCTTTCCCTTGGCACGGTACTGTTCCTCGATCTTCCACTCGATGGGCAGGCCGTGGCAGTCCCAGCCGGGGATGTAGCGGCTGTCGTGACCCATCATCTGGCGGGAGCGGACGACGAAGTCTTTCAGCACCTTGTTCAGCGCATGGCCGATGTGGAGGTTGCCGTTGGCGTAGGGCGGGCCGTCGTGCAGCTCGAAGGACGGGCGGCCGTGGGCGGTCTCGCGCAGGCGGTGGTAGATGCGGAGGCGTTCCCAGCGGGCGAGCCAGTCCGGCTCGCGCTGGGGGAGGCCGGCGCGCATAGGAAAGTCGGTCTTCGGGAGGAAGAGGGTGTCCTTGTAGTCGAGGGACGGGGTGTCGGCGGTGGTGTCGGTCATCGGAGCATCCGTCGGGGGCGTTGGGGTGGTCGGTGGCGCGCGCGCCGAAGCCCGGCAGCCCTGAGCGGTCAGAGCGCCGGGACGGTAATTCGGATGATGCCGAGGCAACGGAGCATGGCGCGGTATAGCGCCGGGCGCGGGCGGAACGCAATCGGGATGTAGGCCCGCCTGGATCCGAGTCAGCCGATTGTCAGGCTGTAGCGAGCCGCGCGAGGCTCGCGCTCGCGCCCGACCCGACGCGCGTCCGGCGTAGCGCCTCGGGGTAGTCGCGGAGCGCAGCGATCAGGTCGCCGTCGTCGCAGCCGGTTATGAAGGAGTGCTGTTCCGAGCTGAGCATCGTAGCCCCGAGGTACGTGACGATGGTGGCGTCCTGCCCCTCGTCCCCCGAGGTCGAGGGTTCAACGACCCAAAGACCGCCCGTGTCAACGCAGGGAAGAGGGAAGTTTGTAGCTAGGGCAGGGTCAAGATCTCCCGCACCGATCGCGGCATCAACGAGGGACAGTGCCGAGCAGATCGCCCGGTGCGCCCTGCCCAAAACAGCAGTCAACGCCTTGTCGTCGACCGTGCGTGGATCGAAAGGTCCGCGCTCGATAAGGCGGGCTATAGCGTGGGAATCGAAGTAGACGACACCCACCGTCGTCCGACGGGGGGAAAAGCGCTTGCGAAACACGAGGCGCGTGGTTCGCCAGGCCAACGCCGATGTCTCAAACATCTGCACCTGGTCCCCGGAGCGCGCTGCACGGGCACGGTCGACGTAGGTCAGATACGCGTCATGACACAGGAGGCTGAGCACGTTGCCGTGGCAGTTCGACCGAACGCCGTTGAGGCCAGGGGTCCTGCCCAGTCGGCGGGCGGTCCGCTCCATCGACTTGGCGTTAGGGGACGCGGCGAGTATCGCGGCATCGATGGCGGCTTCGGTCAACGTAAGCTGTGCAGCCATTTGGCGCATGAACTCGGCGCATCACGCTCGCGGCGAGACGGGTTCGCAAGTCCGGGGTGAGCGACGCGAAGGCGACCATTCCGAAAGTGTAGTCGATCCCAACTGGTCGCGGCGCGCAAACGTAAACAGTCGGATAATTGATCCAAAGGGCTTACGCCTTCTGGAAGAGGCCGGTGAGGGCGCGGCCGATCAGGTTCGAGACCTTGGGGCGCGGGAGGGCGGCAAAGGGGAGCGGGCGGCAGACGTCCATGGCGGCGATGCCGACGCGGGCGGTCAGCGCGCCGTTCATCACCCCCTCGCCGAAGCGGCGGGAGAGGCGGGCCAGCGCGCTGCCGCCGATGACAGAGTGGACGAGGTCGTCGCCTACCGCCACGAGGCCGGTGGCGAGGAGGTGGGTGGCGACGAGGCCGAGGAGGCGCCAGGAGCCGAAGAAAGCCCGCGTGCGCGCCGTAGGTCTCGGCGATCCGGCGGACCATGCGCACGTTCTGCGACAGCGCGGCGAGCACATCGGCGAAGGCGAGGGGGATCAGCGCGGTGGCGCCGGCGACGGTGCGGCTCGCGGCTTCGATCTCGCGGCGGGCGCGGGCGTCGAGCGGCTCGAAGAGAGCGCGCTCGGTGAGTTCGACCAGGGCGTCGGCGTCGAGGATGCCGTCGCGCTGCTCGCGCATGCGCTCGAGGTTCCAGCGGAGTTCGGCGCGACCGGAATAGAAGCGTTCGAGGCGGCGGGAGAGGGCAAGGGCGGCTTCGCGGTCGGCGCTGGCGTGGACGGCGGCGGCCTCGGCGTGGAAGGACTGGATGCGGGCGAGACGGCGGAAGGCCCAGAGCTCGCGGACGACGTGGACGGCGACGATGAGGACCAGCACGGCGACGAGGACCAGGGCGAGCTTGCCGAGGAGGGGAAAGCGCTGGAGGAGCGAGGTGAGGTAGTCGTAGGTGGCGATGGAGACAACCAGCGAGACGAGGAGGCCGAGGACGGTCCAGAAGAGGCTTGCGCCGCGCCGGGGGCGGGCGGCGAGGCGCACGGCGGCCTGCATGGCGGCGCCCTCCGGCTCGTCGTCGGGCGGAGGCGGCGCGTCGGCGGGGGAGAGGGTCGCCGGGGCGAGGTCCTCGGCGGGGATGACGAAGGGGTCGAGCCGGTCGTTCATCTGAGGCGGTCTCCGATCAGGAACTCGGCGGCGCGGTCGAGGCGGATGTGGGGCAGGCCATCGCCAGAGGCGAGGCGGAGGACCGGCGGGGCGAAGCGGGTGAGGCGGTAGGCGGCGTCGGTCCAGTCGCCGGCGCCCTGGCGGGCCGGGGAGAGGATGAGCGCCGGGTCGTCGGGGAGGTTGCCGGGGAAGAGGGCCGCCTCGGCGCCGGTGCCTTCGAGGCGTCCGCGGACCACGTCGATCTCGCGGCCGTCGCGGGTGACGGTGGCCTCGACGGTGGCGCGCAGGCTGGCGATGGAGAGCGCGCGGGTGGTGGCGCCGGTGAATTCGGCGCGGGCGCGGGCGTCGCGGACCAGGGCCTGGGCGATGGCGGCGAGCTTGCCGTGCTGGCTGTGGTGCAGGTGGTCGGCCTTGGTGGCGGCGAAGAGGATGCGGTCGATGCGACGGCCGAGGATGGGCGCGAGCCAGGAGCGCGGGCCGGGGCGGAAGCAGGTGAGGATCTCGGCCATGGCGGCGCGCAGGTCCTCCACGGCGCGGGGGCCGTCGTGGATGGCGCCGAGCGCGTCGATGAGGACGACCTGGCGGTCGAGGCGGGCGAAGTGGTTGCGGAAGAAGGGGGCGACCACGGCGCGCTTGTAGGCCTCGAAGCGCTGCTCGAAGGCGCGCCAGAGGGAGTCGGAGGGCCGGCGGTCGGGCTTCTCGAGCGGCGAGAAGGTCAGGGCCGGGGAGCCTTCAAGGTCGCCGGGCATGAGGAAGCGCCCGGGCGCCACGCTCGACAGGCCGGCGGCGCGCGAGGCGGCCAGATAGGCTGTGAAATCAGCGGCTAGCGCGCGAGCCACCGGCTCCGTGAGGGGGTCTCCGGCGCCGGTCGTCCCGAGCCGCGCCAGCCAGGCGGAGGAGTGCGGGTCGCGCGCGGGGGTGCGGGCGATGGCGATGGCGGCGAGCGACCAGTCCTCGAAGGTCTGGTTCATCAGCGGCAGGTCGAGGAGCCATTCGCCGGGGTAGTCAACGATGTCGAGATGCACCACGCGCGGGCCGGAGAGGCCGGCGATGACGCCGGTGGGGGCGATGCGGAGGGAGAGGCGGAGGGTGGAGATCGAGCGCGTGCTCTCGGGCCAGTGCGGGTCGGGGCCGGTGAGGGCGGCGAGGTGGTCCTCGTAGGCGAAGCGGGGGATGGTGTGGTCTGGCTGCGGCTGCATGTAGGCGGCGAGGATGCGGTGCTCGGCCTCGGCGCGGAGCTGCGGCATGCGGCCGCGGTCGAGGAGGTTGGCGACCAGCGAGGTGATGAAGACGGTCTTGCCGGCGCGGCTGAGGCCGGTGACGCCAAGCCGGACCACCGGGTCGGAGAAGATTGCGCCGAGGTCGCTGGCCGCCGCTTCCACGCGGCGGACAAGGCTGTCGGTCAGGCGGCTGAAGTCCAAGATCGGCGTCCTCTCCCCCGAGGGATCCAGACCTAATCTCTCCGCGGCGGGGCCGCAACGCGGGGAAAGTGCGCGTGCGGCGGGGATGCTGGTCAGGCGGCTGAAAAGCCTGCGAAAATCGCGTATGGAATCCATATGGAATCTCGTATGGAATCCATATGGGTGTTCGTTGACGGGGGGTTAACGGGCGGCCCCTTCGGCGGGGCAGGCGCCTTGGCAAGCCGCGCGTGCCGCGCTAGGGGCTCCGGGTCATGCCGCGCTATGCCTTCAGGATCGAGTACGACGGACGGCCCTTCTCCGGCTGGCAGCGGCAGGCGGAGCATCCGAGCGTGCAGGGGGCGCTGGAGGCGGCGCTGGCGCGGATAGCAACCGAGGCCCCGATGACGGCGGGCGCCGGGCGGACCGACGCCGGGGTGCATGCGCTGGGGCAGGTGGCGCATGCCGATCTCGCCCGCGCCTGGGAGCCGGGGCGGCTGGCGGCGGCGCTGAACGCGCACCTGCGGCCCGCTCCGGTGGCCGTGGTGGCGGCGGCGGAGGTCGCCGGGGGCTTCCATGCGCGCTTCGACGCGGTGGAGCGGGAGTATCTCTACCGCATCGTCGCTCGCCGGGCGCCGCTGGTGCGCGACCGGGGCTTCGCCTGGCGGACCGGGCATTCGCTCGATCTGCCGGCGATGCGTTCGGCGGCGGCGGCGCTGGTGGGGCTGCATGATTTCACCACCTTCCGGTCCTCCACCTGCCAGGCGAAGAGCCCGGTCAGGACGCTCGACGAGCTGTCTGTCGAGGAGGCGGAGGCGGCGTCGGGGCGGGAGTACCGGTTTCGGCTGCGGGCGCGGTCGTTCCTGCACAACCAGGTGCGGGGGATCGTTGGCACGCTGGAGCGGGTCGGCGCCGGCGCCTGGCCGCCGGAGCGGGTGGGCGCGGCGCTGTCGGCGCGGGAGCGCAGCGCCTGCGGGCCGGTGGCGCCGCCCGAGGGGCTGACGCTGGTGGCGGTGCGCTACCCGGAGGACCCGTTCGGGTCGGTCTGAGGCTGCGGCGGCCGCCTTGCGGCGACGGGTTCGGTCTGTGCTGGAGCTGCCGGGGTCTCCGCGGTCCGGAGGATGGCGTGGACCGCGAAGAAGCTGTGAGGGAGCATCAGAAGCGCCACGGGCGCCAACGAGACCCATTTAGCGTAGAAGGCGTACGCTGCATGGGGGCTGAGGGGACGCGTATATCGTGATGGATCGTACGCGAAGGGGATTGCCGCGAAGAGCAGGAGCATGAACCAGCAGAAGAATACGTGGCCGAGCTGGACCTTCCGCGGGTTGGCGATGACGAACTCAGGCTTCGGGACGATGTGGCGCCAGGTCTGCCGCAGGAACAGGCCCGGATCGATCTGGGCGGAGGTGGCCAGGATGGCGACGGTCATGACGGCCAGCACCGGCATGATCGCCTGCGTGAGCATGATGACGGCACCGTGAGGGACGTCGCACATGTCGGGGAACGTGCCGAACCGCCAGGCGGGGAGGCCGTGCTCCCGGTCGATGAGGTTGTTGACCGCGGGGCAACAGGCGTCGGGTTGTGCGAAGTAGAGGACGCTGAGGACGGCTGAGGTGCAGAGGAGTACCTGCAGTGGGCGCACGGGCCGAAGATAGCGCGGCCAGAGGCGGCGCCCTGCGCAGCCGGGCCAGACGCGGGCGAGATCGCAGGCGACGCCGGACGCGACCAGGCACCAGAGGGCATGGTCGCTCAATCCGTGTGTCCAGCCTGCGATAACCGCGGTCAGCGTGGTTGCGGCGCAAAACGCCAGAGCGTTAAGCAAGTCGCCGAGCGTGTCTCGGTACCGGGCCAGCATCGGCGCGTTCCTCCCAGGCACCCGGCTTCAAGCAAATGGGTGGAGAGCCCGTTAATGGCTACCGCAGACTGGCGGCGGAGCTGCGCTTCTACGCCCGAGGCTTCGGGGGCCGCCGGGTCGTGCCTGTGGCCCGGGAGCGCGCTAGCCGGAAGAGCCGCCCGTCGCCGGCTCGGGGGTGACCGGGGCGGAAGGTTCCGACGGGGTGGCCTCGGCCTCGGGGACTTCGGTGCCGCCGGTGGCGGGCTGGCCGTCGATCCAAAGGCCGTCGTACTCCTGGCCGTTGGCGAGGTTCATCTTGCCCTGGCCCTGCCGCCGACCGCCGGCGAACTCGCCTTCGTAGACCGAGCCGTCGGCATAGATCGCCTTTCCCTGGCCGTTCAACAGACCCTCGGCCCAGGTGCCTTCGAAGACGACGCCGTCGGGCATGGTCATCTTGCCCTCGCCGCTGCGCTGGCCGCTCTCGAAGCCGCCGTCGTAGCGGGTGCCGTCGGCATAGACCGCGACGCCGGTACCGTGCCGCTGGCCATCCGCCCACTCGCCCTCGTAGGAGTAGCCGTCGGCGGAGACGAGCTTGCCCTGGCCCTCGTTGCGGCCCTCGTGGAAGCTGCCATCGTAGGTGAGGCCGTCGGCATAGTGCGCGATCCCCTGGCCGGAGATGGCGCCGGCCACCCAGTCGCCCTCGAAGCTGCGGCCGTCGGAATAGACGATCTTGCCGCGGCCCTCGGGCAGGCCGGCCCGGAATGCGCCCTCGTAGACCGAGCCGTCGGGATAGGTGGCCTTGCCGTCGCCCTCGAAGCGGCCTTCGACCCAGCCGCCGGTGTAGCGGAAGCCGTCGGCGGCGGTCAGGGTTCCGGCGCCGTGACGCTGGTCGGCCACGAAGCCGCCTTCGTAGTCGTCGCCGGTGGCGGTGGTGGCGCGTCCGAGCCCTTCGCGGTGTCCGGCGACGAAGGCGCCCTCATAGCGGTCGCCGCTGGCCTGCACCAGCACGCCGTCGCCGTCGAACTTGCCGGCCTTCCAGCCGCCCTCGTAGGTGGTGCCGTCGGCGGTGGTGAGCTTGCCGCGGCCCTCTGGCAGGCCGTCTGCCATGTCGCCTTCGTAGACCGCGCCGTCGGGATAGGTGATCCGGCCCTTTCCCTGCTTGATCCCGTCCACCCAGCCGCCGGAGTAGCTCGAACCGCCGGGCTCGGTCAGCGTTCCCTCGCCGTTCTGCTTGCCGGCGACGAACGTTCCCTCGTAGCGCGCGCCGTTGGCGTAGGTGGCGACGCCCTGACCCTCGATACGGCCTGCAGTCCAGTCGCCATCGTAGCTGCCGCCGTCCGAATAAGTGATCTTGCCGCGGCCGTCTGGCTGGCCGGCCAGGAAGTGGCCGACGTAGACCGAGCCGTTCGGGAAGGTGGCCTTGCCCTGGCCTTCGATGCGGCCTTCGACCCACGCGCCGGTGTATTCATAGCCGTTGGGCAGGCGGTAGGTGCCGTGGCCCTGCTGGCGACCGTCCACGAAGTTGCCCTCGTAGACGCCGCCATTGTCATATTCCTTGGTCAGAACCTGCTCCTGGCCAAGCGCCACAGCCGGAAGCAGCGCCGCCAATGCGGCGGCCGTCCAAAATCCCGCGCACTGGTTTGCGCCCTGCTTCACCTGGGCCTCCCCGGGCCGGCTCGCCCGTTCTTGTTCCACGTACGCTAGCCCCGACAGGCGCAGCCGGCGGAGCGGGCACGACCTTAGAAAGGCAACCTCTCGCCGACAATGGCTTTCGTGGGTGTGGGTCGGCGTGCGCGGTCTCCCGCCCTTGTCAGTGGCTGCCGGCGGACTGTATGCGGGAGGCAGGCGAGGTGGCGGAGGCGCGGATGGCCGGCAGGTTTCGACTGACCATGGCGCAGCTCGACCCCGCCGTGGGCGACATTGCCGGAAACAAGGCGAAGGCGCTGGCGGCGCACCGCGCCGGCAGGGAGGCGGGCGCCGACCTGGTAGCGCTGCCGGAGCTTTTCCTGATCGGGTATCAGCCCTACGACCTGGTGCTGAAGCCGGCCTTCGTGGCCCATGCCATGGCCGAGGTGCAGACGCTGGCGGCGGAGACCGCGGAAGGGCCGGCGCTGGGGATCGGGCTGCCCTGGGCCGAGAACGGGGTGGTGCACAACATCTACGCCATCCTGCAGGGCGGGCGGATCGCGGGGTACGCGCGCAAGCACCATCTGCCCAACTACAACGTCTTCGACGAGCCGCGGGTGTTCCGGCCCGGACCGATCGCCGGCCCCTTTCGCATCGGGGGCATGCGGATCGGCACTCCGATCTGCGAGGACAGCTGGTACCCGGACGTGGCCGAGGCGATGGCCGAGAGCGGGGCCGAGTTCCTGCTGGTGCCGAACGGCTCGCCGTTCCGGCGGGGGAAGTTCGACGTGCGCATGCACCACATGGTGGCGCGGGTGGTGGAGACCGGGCTGCCGCTGGCCTACGTGAACCTGGTGGGCGGGCAGGACGACCAAGTCTACGACGGCGGCTCGTTCGTGCTGAACCCGGGCGGGCGGCTGGCGGTTCAGCTGCCGGTCTTCGACGAGATGATCCATCACGTGGACTTCGCCGAGGGGCCGGACGGGTGGCGCGCGGAGACGGGGCCGCTCGACGTGCATCCGGGGCCGATCGAGCAGGCCTACCGGGCGATGACGGTGGCGCTCGGCGACTATCTGGCCAAGACCGGGTTCTCGAAGGTGCTGCTGGGGCTTTCCGGCGGCGTCGACAGCGCGCTGGTGGCGGCGGTGGCGGTCGACGCGCTGGGGGCGGAGAACGTGCGCTGCGTGATGCTGCCGTCGGAGTATACCTCGCCGGAGAGCCTCGAGGACGCGGCGGCGGTGGCGGGGCTGAACGGTTGCCGGCTGGACGAGCTCTCGATCGAGCCGGGGCGGGCGGCGGTGATGGCGACGCTGGCGCCGCTCATGGAGGGGCGCGCGCCCGACATCACCGAGGAGAACCTGCAGTCGCGGCTGCGCGGGCTGATGCTCATGGCCTTGTCGAACAAGTTCGGCGAAATGCTTCTGACGACAGGGAACAAGTCCGAGGTCGCGGTGGGGTATGCCACCATCTACGGCGACATGGCGGGCGGCTACAACCCGATCAAGGACATGTACAAGATGCGGGTCTTCGAGGCCTGCCGCTGGCGGAACGAGCACCACCGGCCCTGGATGAAGGGCCCCGACGGGCCGGTGATGCCTGGGCGGGTGATCGACAAGCCGCCTTCGGCCGAACTGCGGGCGGATCAGAAGGACGAGGACAGCCTGCCGCCCTACGAAGTGCTCGACGGCATCCTGGAGCGACTGATCGAGGGCGACCAGTCGGTAGCGGAGGTGGTGGCGGCGGGGTACGAGCGGGAGACGGTCAGGAAGGTCGAGCGGCTGATCTACCTCTCGGAGTACAAGCGGTTCCAGTCGGCGCCGGGGGCGCGGCTTACCAACAAGGCGTTCTGGCTCGACCGCCGCTACCCCGTCGCCATGCGCTGGCGCGACCCGACCTGACCTCAGGCAGCGGGCGAGCGCCACCGCGTCAGGGCCGGCGGGGGTGCGAAGCGGGCCGTCCGGGTCGTTCACGGCTCGCCAGACCGCGTCGGCGACGTCGGCGGCGCTGGCCACCTCGGGGGGAGGCGCGCGCGAAGTCGGCGAGGACGGATTCGGCATAGGGCCGGTAGGCCTCGGGGATCAGACCCTGCATCCGGGCACCGGAGCTAAGCGTGAAGCCGGTGCCGGGGCTGTAACCGGGCTCGACCAGTCGGACGCCGCTGCGCAACGGAGAGGGGGCGCTGGCGGAAGGGGGCGTGCCGGGTCGGCTTCGGCTCCGCCACCTTCAGCACCGCGTTCAGCCGCCATGTAGGACAGCCGCCGGGCCGGATGCCCGCGGGACGATCGCCGCGGCGGGGCAAGGGGCGGCTATTCCGTCCAATCGTCCACAGCGCGGATGTCGTCGTCGGACCAGCCGAGGTGGTGGGCGATCTCGTGCACGAGAACGTGCTGCGCCAGCCGGTCTAGGGGGACGTCGCCGCGGTCGATCCACTCTTCGAGGATCGGACGGCGGTAGAGCCAGACCGCGTCTGGCCGGTCGGGTTGGCTCATGACCGAGCGTTCGGTCAATGCCACGCCGTCGTAAAGGCCGGTGAGCTCGTAGGGGTCCTCGATCTCCATCTCGTCGAGGATGTCGTCGGGAGCGAAGTCGGCCACCCGGAGGAGGAGGTCGGCGCAGGCATGGCGAACGTCGAGCGGTAGCCCGTCGAAGGCGCGGCGCACAAGCTGTTCGAAATCCGCGAGCGAGGGGGCGGTCGCGCTGAGAGGATCGGCTGCCATGCGGGTCTCCTTGCGCGGCACCGCATACTCCCGCGGAATGGCGAGGGAAAGGCGCGGCGGGTCGCGGACCGTGCTTCCGCTCCGCGTATCCTTTAGGGTGGTCGGGCTGTCCAGTTTCGGGCGGCGCAAAAGGGGAGGAAACGTCATGAGTGTTGCACGGGTCACGGAGATCAGTTCGTCTTCGCCCAACAGCTTCGAGGAGGCGCTGCAGGCAGGCGTCGCGCGGGCAGCCAAGACGCTGAAGAACGTCGAGGGCGCCTGGATCCAGGAGCAGAAGGTGGTGGTGCGGAACGGCAAGATTGCCGAGTACCGAGTCAACATGAAGGTGACCTTCATCCTGGAGGAGTGAGCGGCGCTTGCCCGGCCGGCTGTTCCTGACCGTCTCGGCGGCGGAGGTGGCCGAGGCTTTCGCCGCCGGTGCAGGAGGGCTGGCGGACGCCGCGCCTCGGGCGGAGATGGCAGCGGGAGAGCTTCTGATGGCGGTCGTCTCGTCCGGCGACCGCTCGCTCGTGGCCATGCGCTGGGGCCTGATTCCTATGGGACGGACCAACGCCCGCGGCCGTCCGGTGTTGGAGACCGTGGCCAACGCGCGCTCGGAGACGCTGTTCGCCAAGTCGGCGTTCGCCGGGCTTGGCCGGTGTCTCGTGCCGGTAAGCGGCTGGTTCGAATGGACGGGCGAGCGGCGGCGCAAGACGCGCTGGGCGATCCGCGACCGGGAGGCGCGGATCCTTGCGGTCGCCGCGGTCTGGGATCTCTGGAAGGCGCCGGGCGGAGTGGAGGTGGCAAGCCTCGCCACGGTGACCTGCGCGCCGAACGCGGAAGTGGCCGCCGTGCATGACCGGATGCCGGTGATCCTGCCGCCGGCGGCGTGGCCGGTGTGGCTCGGCGAGGCGGAGGGCGACGCAGCGGCGCTGCTGCGGCCCTTGCCGGACGGGAGCCTGCGGGTGGACCCCGCCGCCTGACGGACCGGCGCCAGCGACGCGCGCCATGGGTGGAGGATGGTTGGTGCCCCCGCCGGGTTTCGAACCCGGGGGCGCGGCTCCTTGGGGGCCACCGCTCTTCCGACGAGCTCCGGAGGCACATGGAGTTTCGCCGGTTCTCGGGCGGAGAGGTAGTCCCCAGTCGGGTTCGAGCGGTATCACTTTCGGCCGAGCCCGTGCGCGATGGGGGTGGGCCAATGCTCGCGGCTACGCCGTCTCCTGGCCGTCAGGGTTTGCCGGCGAAGCGCGGGCCGGTCCAGCGAAAGTCCTCGTCCAGCGCCTCGGACCAGCCGTTCTCCCAGGCGAGATGGTCGGCGGCGTCCGGGGGGTAGGGGTTGTCGGCGGGGGCCGCGCCGGTCCAGTAGGCATAGAAGCCCTGGTCATAACCGCCGGCGCGCGCGTCGATCGGGCCGCGGCGCATCTCAAGGCCGCGGAGGTAGCGGGCGAACTCCGGGTAGACCATGAGATCGGCGGTATCGAAGCCTTCGGGGTGGTTGGCGAGCGCCGCCCGCCCTCGCTCGGTGGCGGTGAAGTGTCCGTCCTGCGACGGCGTCAGCAACCGGGCCTCGGTCAGGTAGCGGATCAGCATCTCCAACCGGCTCGCCACGTCCTCCGGCCCGAAGGGGTGGTGCTCGTCGGCCCGGTCGAGGAGCGCCTGCAGCCGCGCCGCGCAGCTCGCCAACGTCGCCGCTCCTTCGCTCGCCTCGTGCAGGATGGTCACGACCATGTTCGGGGTGTTGAGGAGCGGGTATTCGCGGAAACGCATGGCTCTTGGCTCCGTTCGGGGATTTGCCCTCACTCTATGACGCACTGCAGCGTAGCGGAAGCGGAAGAAACGAAAAGGGCCGGCGCTGCCGCCGGCCCACGGGGCCTCAAAGCCCTTGGAATGGGGTCAGTTCGCCAGCGCGAGATTTGCTGCCGATTGGCGGCCGTCGCGGCCGGTTTCGAGGTCGAAGGTGACCTTCTGGCCGTCATCGAGGTGGCTGATGCCGGCGCGCTCGAGCGCCGAGATGTGGACGAACACGTCCTTGGAGCCGCCCTCGGGCTGAATGAATCCGAAACCCTTCGTGGCGTTGAACCACTTCACGGTGCCCTTGGCCATCCCGTGTTTCTCCTGTCTTCTTGCCGCCCGCGGAGTGCGGCGGCCCGGCTTGGTCAGCGGATAACCGAGCGACCGAGCCAGAAAGACAGCGGGTCGATTGTCGCAACGCAGCGTCAACGATATGACCGAAAACGCCGCATTTTGCAAGCGGATCTGCCGCGCCTACCAGCGCAGCAGCCGCCTCCCGAGGAGGGCGCCGACGGCGGTCACGCCGAGAATGGCCAGTCCGTACCAGAACGAATAGAAGAGCGGGCTGTCCTCGGTGCAGTGCACTGCGTAGACCGTCGCCGCGGCGCTGCCGCTGAGCAGGCCGGCGAGGGCGCCGCTGATCGCGGGACGCGTGCTCGCGCCGGCCCGGAGCACCCAGAGCGAGGCGGCGAGCAGCGGTACCGACATCATGCTGATGAGCGCCAGGCACTGGCCGCTGCTGTCGCCCATCATCGAGGGCATCCAGGTTTCGCGCGGCTGGGCGAGCAGCGTTCCCGCCACGGCGAGAAGGAGGATGGCCGGAACGGTGCTGAGCAGAACCGCCCAGCGCCCGACGCCGAGGCCGGGGCAGGCGAGGCGCAGCACCGCGCCGCCGGCGGCGAGCGCCAGAGCCGGCGCAAACGCCTGCTTGATCAGGACGTCGGGGTCGGCGAGCGGAAGGGCCGGGCGCATGCCGAGGATCGGCAGGAAGACGACCGCCACCACCAGCGCCGCGACGACGATCGCTACGGACAGCACAACGGGCAGGGGCCAGGGCCGCCGGGAATCTGCCGCCATCACCTGGATGAGGTCTTCGGTCTTCATTCGATCATCCTCTCGCGCAGGTGCGCGAGCCGTTTCAGTGCCCGGTGCAGCGCCACGCGCACCGCGGTTTCGGTCATCTGGAGACTGGCCGAGGTTTCTGCAATGCTGGCACCCTCGAGGCCGATCGCCCGCACGATCTGCTGCGAACGCGGATCGAGCTTGCTGATGACGCGCTCAGCATCGCCGCGCTCGGTGGGGTCGGGGCCGGGGTTGGCGGGAAGCACGTCGGCGAAGTCCTCGATCGGCACCTGCACATGCCGTCCGCGGGCGCGGAAGGCGTCGATCACCTTGTAGCGCACGATGGCATATAGCCACGGCCGGACCGGCAGGTTCTCGCGCCAGGTGTGGCGCTTCTGATGGATGGCGAGCAGCGTTTCCTGCACGATGTCCTCGACTCTGTCCGGCGGGAGGCCGGCTCCGCGGGCCCGGGCAATTCCACGCACGACCGGCGTGACGGCGCGCAGGAACGCGGCGTAGGAACGCTGGTCGCCGCGGTTTCCCGCCCGAAGCAGTGCCGCGAGCGAAGTCTCGTCGGCCGGGCCCATTCGATCTCCGTTCGGCGCTGGTAGCCGTTTTGTTACGGCAGCGGCAGGAATCTTTACAGGTTCTCGTGTTAGCATGAAATCCAGGGCGATGCCGAGCGAGGTCCGACCGGATCACGGGGACCATGCCGGCGCCGGATGGGGTCCGCGCCTGGCGTGGTGTGAGGGGGTGCGATGAGCGGAGTGCGGGAGACTCTGGCGGATCGGCTGGGCCGTGCCCTTGCCCGAAAGCTCAACGAGCCGTCTCCTGGAACGAGGCCGTTCACCCATGCCAACGTCGCGGCCCTCAGGCGGGTGCTGCAGCCGGGCGACGTGCTGCTGATCGAAGGCAACAGCCGGGTCTCGGTGGCGATCAAATACCTCACCCAGTCCACCTGGTCACACGCGGCACTCTATGTCGGCAATGCGCTGGGGCGCGTCACCCAGGACGGCGAGCCGCTGAGCCTGATCGAGGTCAACCTCGGCGAGGGCTGCGTCGCCGCACCCCTTTCGAAGTACGAACTCTACAACACGCGGGTCTGCCGCGCGAACGGGCTTTCGCCACAGGACCGGGCGCGGCTGATCGACTTCATGCAAGGGAGCCTCGGCAAGCGCTACGACATGAAGAACATCGTTGATTTGCTGAGATATTTCATGCCGACGCCGCCGGTTCCGGTGCGCTGGCGGCGGCGGCTCCTGTCCTTCGGTTCGGGCGATCCCACGCGGGCGATCTGCTCCTCGCTGATCGCGCAGGCTTTCGGGCGCATCCGATACCCGATTTTGCCAGTCATCACGCGGGAGTTTCGCGCCGACCAGTTGGCCCGCTCGCAGCGGAGTGAAATCCTGCACATCCGCCACCATTCGCTCTATGCACCGCGCGACTTCGACCTGTCGCCCTACTTCCACGTGGTCAAGCCGACTTTGGAAGCGGGGTTCGACTACCGGAGGTTGACGTGGGCGGATCCGGCGCCCACGCTGGAGAGCCGGCCGTCGCCTTCGCACTTGCCGCGGATTGTCGGCGAGAATTGTTGATTCGAAGGAACAGCAGGCCTATATGGCATGCTCTCGGGTATTCGGTCGGCGCATGTCGGTCATGTCGAAATGGCAGACCACCTGCGTCATGAGATCGTCATAGTGCGCCCAAATAAGTTGACTAGGAAGGATCGGCGTAATGTTCGATTACGTGGACGAGCTGGCATTCACCAACGACCAGGGGAATCGGGCGCAGAAGCTTTTCGCGGCGGTCGTTCTTGCAGCGCTGGACGACGCGATTGCCGACGACAAGAAATACGGCAACGGTTCTGATGTGATTGCCCGCTGGGCGCGGTCACGCGACGGGCGGGAAGTGTTGATGTGCGCCGGGATCGACCCCAACGAGCGCACGGTGAAGGGCATGATGGAGTTCGTGCGGCGCGGCGTGCGCACCTCGGTGGCGCTGAGCCGCGAAGAAAGCGAGCGGCAGCAGGCCCAGCGGTCGGAAGCGGCCTGACGTACGCTTCTGCCGGAAAAAGGCACCGCCCGAGAGGCCAGCCCCTTCCATAAATGTTGCGCCGCCCGACTCGTCGGGCGGTGTTCTTTCACTACTCGAATAGATCGCGCTCATACACCTTTCCAGCCGCAATACCGAGCTTCATTGCTGGCGTTTCTACTGTCGCGCGCGCTCCCATCCAGTTGTGCTTGAAGCGGTAGATCTCGATGATCTTACAAAGCGTTGCCGGGTTGTAGAGGTAATGCCGATCCCAAGATCGGTTGTCGCCTCCTGGCGTCTTGGCGGCGCGCGCCGTCGCGCGGATGTTGCTGCGAACCTTGTGGAAGTAGGTATCGACGCTCCGGAGAGTCGCGAGCCGCATCAGCCTGGCCTGCCGGTCGAGCGGAATCTGGCCGCGGTCGGTGAGGATACGGATGCGCCGGCCGGGTTCGGACTTGGTGTGATAGGGCCAGGCGAAGGACGCGCCCGCGGCGGCGCCGCCCAGTCGGTGGGCGATGGCGTCGTCGATGATCTCGAAGGCGTACTTGCTCGGGATTGTGTCGAAGACGTCGCGGGGGATCCCCGTGTCGTGGGCGAGCAGGGCGCGGCCGTCGCCCACCAGCGAGTTGCGTGCGTCGTTGGACAGCTGCTTGTTTGACCACGATGACGTCGGCGCGATGGTCCCGGACCAGTTTGGCGAACACCGCGACGAAAGCTCGGGCAAGCCCAGAATCGGCGTCGAGGACAAAGGTGAACCGAGACGCCGAGTCCGCCAGAAGCTTCCGCAGCATCAGCGCGTGCGCATACTGGCCGATGTCCTGCCGGATCTTGGCCCCTGTGTGAGGCAACTGGAGCTCGGGGTCGAAATCCGCGGCCTCGGCTTGCGTGACGACGACCTCGCGGGTGATGCGATCGACATAGTCCGCGAACTCGGACCGGCTCCACACGCGCGCTTGCTGGCGGAAGCAGCGAGCTTGGGCGAAATCGTCGGCGGCGAGCATCCTGGCCTCGATCTCATCCATGTCGGTCGTCGGGTCGAAGCCGATGTGGCCAGCGAGGATGTAGCCCGAGTTTGCGTGTGCTGTGCAGAGGTGCTGGACCTCGACGGACGCCCTCGTCCTCTTGTTCGGCCAGTTGAGCACGAGGCTCTGCGAGTCGGTCGCAAATCTCCGCCCGACCTTCTCCCAATCGACATTCTCGAAGCAACCCTCCCGGGTGGCCGTGAAGGCCCTGACACGCCGGTAGATGAAGTTGATCTTGCCGTAGACCGCGCGCGGGCTGAGGCCGGTGATCTCGCAGATCTTGCTCAACGACGTGTCGTTCGTAAGTAGCCGAAGAAGCAGACCGTTCTTGTCGGTCCGACGCTGCCGCCGGGCGGGATGGCCGATCGAGAAGGTCTTGCCGCAGGAGCGGCATCGCCAGCGCGGGTCTCCGGCCTTCGTGCGGCCATAGGGCCGGTAGAGAGTGTCGTGGGCGCCGACGGGTCGGCAATGGGCTCGGCAGCTCTCGTTGGGACACGATCGGTCCGCATTTCCGCGCTGTTGAATACTACGCAGGCGCCTGTATTCTTCGACGATGGCGCGGTTGTTCTTCACGGTCGATTGAATGCCGCAGGCGCCGCACGTAAACGAGGTCTCGTCTCCACTCCCCTTGACGATGCCTCGATGAAAGTTCGATCCGACGATGCTGCGCGATTGCCCACGCCCGTCGAACGGATCAGGGGCGACCGCGAACTGCCCGCACCGGACGTTGCGGCAGAAGTTCACATCCAGACCGAAGCTCGGCGGCGGAAGCCGCCGCTTTCTACCGATCGAAGATTTTTTCGACTTGGCCTGCATCTTGATTCCCCATCCCTGGATCAGTCAAGCGCAGGCGTCTAAACAGAAAGTTGGCCGAAACCGGGTTTGGCGAATACTTTGCCGCAACATTTATGGAAGGGGCTGGCCCGAGAGGGCGGTGCCTTTTTCTTTTCAGGCTGGGCGGTTGCGAAAATCGGCCGATATGGAATCCGTAGGCGTACTATTTTCGTCAGATATTCGCGAGCGCGCTGAGGCCGTTCCAGAGTATCTTGGCACCGATCGCCGCGAAGACGAGCATCAGGATCAGGTTGTTGTAGCGGAGCATGAAGCGCTTCAGGGTTTCGAGCGCGTGCCTGACGCCCGGCCCGCCGACGCGGCCGGCGAGGACGAGGCCGATGACGGTGAAGGAGCCGAGTACCACAAAGGCGAGCGCCGCGAGCACGGCCTGCCGGCCGAAGAGACCGTGATAGTGCATCACTGCGGCGCCGGCAGCGGCGAGGGCAAGGTTCTTGGGATTGGCACCGCCGAGGGCCGCGCCGATCCCGAAGGCCCGCGCAGCGCCGCGGTCCAGGGAGGCGATCCAGCTCGGCGGGGCTGGGATCTCGTCGCTGCGCGGGCGCGTGCGCCATTTGCGAAGGGCGGCGAAAAGCAGTGCCGCGCCGATCAGGGTCTGGACCCAGGCGTCGGGCGTGAGTTTGGTCGGGTCGAACTCGCTGGCCGCGAAGACGAGGAGTGCTGTCAGCGCGCCGAGGCCGGCGATCCAGCCGGCGGCGAAGGCGGGACCAGCCCCCGGGTCCTCGCCGCCGGCGGCCGCGATGGCGGCGACGAGCGGGAAGGGGCTGAGGGCCACGGCCATCGCGATCACCATCAAATCCGCGACGGCGGTGGCCAGCATGGGGTCAGAACTCTTCGACGTGGACCACGCCGGGGACGCTCTTGAGCACGCTCACGACCTGCGGCGACATGGGGTAGGGGTCGGGGAGGGTGATCTCGACCTCGCCCGGGAGTTCGGGGTGCATGAGGATGAGGTTGATCGGGCCGCGGCGGCGGGAAGGCGAATCGCGGGTGATCGTTGCCAGGCGCGTCGCGAGCGATGGCGCCGCGGCGGCATCGTCTACGAAGAGGCGGAGGCCGGCGGAGGCGGCGCCGGCGAGCGCCACGTCGATGGGCTGCGCCGCCTTGGCGAGGAGCTTGAGCTCGTCGCCTTCGAGCGTCGCCTCGACGGTCAGGACCACGCTCCGGCCAGGCTCGAGGTGGTCGCGGGCGACGTCGAGCACGTCGGAGAACATGCGCACCTCGAAAAGGCCGGTGGGGTCGGAGAGGCGGACGAAGGCGAAGCGGGTGCCGCGCGCGGACTTGCGCTGGTCGAGGGCGGCGATGGTGCCGGCGACCTGGGCGATGGTGACGGGGGTGCCGGCGGCCTTGCGCTGCAGCTCGGCGTAGCTGAGGACGCGCTCGCGGCGGAGCGCCCCGGCGTAGTCATCGAGGGGATGGCCGGAGAGGTAGAAGCCGATGGCGGCGTGCTCCTGGGCGAGGCGCTCCATGGGCGACCAGTCGTCGGGTTGCGGCAGGCGCGGCGGCGGCAGCGCGGTGGTGGCCTCGCCGAAGAGGCTGACTTGGGCGGAGGCGCGGTCGTCGTGGACGGCACCGGACCAGGCCATGAGCTGATCGAGGGTCTCGAAGACCTTGCGGCGGTTGGAATCGAGCGCGTCCATGGCGCCGGCGCGGGCGAGCATTTCGAGCGCGCGCTTGCCCACGCGGCGGAGGTCCACGCGGGCGGCGAAGTCGAAGAGGCCGTCAAAGCGGCCCCCGGCCTCGCGGGCTTCGGCGATGAGGCGCATGGCGTCGACGCCCACGTTCTTCAGCGCCCCGAGGGCGTAGACGACGCGACCCTCGGAGACGCCGAAGGTGGCACCCGAGCGGTTGAAGCAGGGCGGCACCACCTCGATGCCGAGGCGGTCGACCTCCTGCTTGTAGGGGCCGAGTTTGTCGGTGAGGTGGATGTCGCAGTTCATCACTGCGGCCATGAACTCGACCGGGTGGTTGGCCTTGAGCCAGGCGGTCTGGTAGCTGACCACGGCGTAGGCGGCGGCGTGCGACTTGTTGAAGCCGTAGTTGGCGAACTTGTCGAGGAGGTTCCAAACCTCGTCTGCCTTGGCCTTGGAGACGCCGTTGGCCTTGGCGCCCTCGATGAAGAGCGGCTTCTGCGCGTCCATCTCGGCCTGGATCTTCTTGCCCATGGCACGGCGGAGGAGGTCGGCGCCGCCGAGGCTGAAGCCAGCTAGCTTGCGGGCGATCTCCATCACCTGCTCCTGGTAGACGATGATACCTTGCGTCTCGTCGAGGATGGGGTCGATGGAGGGGTGCAGGCTCTCGCGTGGCTCGCGGCCGTTCTTGACGTTGCAGAACTTCGGGATGTTCTCCATCGGGCCGGGGCGGTAGAGTGCCACCAGCGCGATGATGTCCTCGATGCAGGTGGGCTTGAGCTGGCGGAGCGCAGTGCGCATGCCGGTCGAATTCCACCTGGAAGACGGCGACGGTCTGCGCGCTTGCGTAAACATCGTAGGTCTTCTCGTCGTCGAGGGGGATGGCGCCGATGTCTAGGGTGACGCCGCGATCTACCAGGAGATCTAGCGCGTTGCGGATGACGGTGAGGGTCTTCAGCCCGAGGAAGTCGAACTTGACCAGGCCCGCCTGCTCGACCCACTTCATGTTGTACTGGGTCGCCGGCGTGTCGGAGCGCGGGTCGCGGTAGAGGGGTACGAGGTCCTCGAGAGGGCGGTCGCCGATGACGACGCCGGCGGCATGGGTGGAGGCGTTGCGCAGCAGGCCCTCGATCTGGCCGGAGATCTCTAGGAGACGGGCGACCTGCGGGTCCTTGCGGGCTTCCTCGCGCAGGCGGGGCTCGTCGGCGATCGCCTTCTCTATGGAGACCGGCTTGACGCCTTCGAGCGGGATGAGCTTGGAAAGGCGGTCGACCTGGCCGTAGGGCATCTGCAGCACGCGCCCGACGTCGCGCACGGCGGCCTTGGAGAGCAGCGCGCCGAAGGTGATGATCTGCGCCACACGGTCGCGGCCGTAGCGGGATTGGACGTAGGCGATGACCTCCTCGCGGCGGTCCATGCAGAAGTCGATGTCGAAGTCCGGCATCGAGATACGGTCCGGGTTGAGGAACCTCTCGAAGAGGAGGCCGTAGCGCAGCGGGTCGAGGTCGGTGATCGTCAGGGCGTAGGCGACGAGCGAGCCGGCGCCGGAGCCGCGGCCGGGGCCGACGGGGATGTTGCGCTCCTTGGCCCACTTGATGAAGTCGGCGACGATGAGGAAGTAGCCGGGGAAGCCCATGCCCTCGATGACGCCGAGCTCGAACTCGAGGCGGTCGTGGTACTCCTCGACGGTGGCCGAATGTGGGATGACGGCGAGACGGGCGGCGAGCCCCTCGCGGGCCTGGCGGCGGAGTTCCTCGATCTCGTCCTCGGCGAAGCGGGGGAGGATAGGCTTGCGCGTCGTCGGGCGGAAGGCGCAGCGGCGGGCGATCTCCACCGTGTTCGCCATTGCCTCGGGCAGGTCGGCGAAAAGGGCGACCATCTCGTCCTGGGACTTGAAGCGGTGCTCGGGGGTGAGGCGGCGGCGCGGCGCCTGCTGATCGACGTAGGCGCCCTCGGCGATGCAGAGCAGCGCGTCGTGCGCGTCGTAGAAGCTCTCCTTGGAAAACTCCACGTCGTTGGTGGCGACGAGCGGCAGGTCGAGCTCGTAGGCGAGGCCGACTAGGCCGGGCTCGGTGGCTTCCTCGGCGGGGGTGCGTGGGGCGCCGTTCTGCGGGTGGCGTTGGATTTCGACGTAGAGGCGGCCCGGGAAGAGACTGGCTAATCGCTGGGAGAGTGCGTGGGCGCGGGGGGCGTGGCCGTCGTGGATGAGTGCGCCGAGCGGGCCGCCGGCGCCGCCGCTGAGGCAGATCAGCCCCTCGGCGTGGGCGGCGAGCTGGGCGAGGGTGACGTGGGGTAGGGCGGCGCCGCAGTCGAGGTAGTTGCGGGACGAGAGCTTCATCAGGTTGCCGAAGCCAGCCTCGTCCTGGGCGAGAAGAACGACAGGCCGCGGATCAGGCGGGCGGTCGCCGGGATGGCCGGGTTCGGCGTAGGCGAGAGAGAGTTGGCAACCCATGATTGGCTGGACGCCGGCCTTGGCCACCGTCTCGGAAAACTCGAGCGCGGCGAAGAGGTTGCCGGTGTCGGTCAGCGCTACCGCGGGCATGCCGACGGCCTGGCAGAGGCTGGCGAGCTTCTTGACCTGGATCGCGCCTTCCAGCAGCGAGTAGGCGGAGTGCAGGCGAAGGTGGATAAATCGCGGTGCTGACATGTGCGACCCTAGGCCCCGCCGGCTAGCCGCCGCAAGCCGCCGCCGTCACTTGTCGATATACATCGCCTGGTAGATGCTCTGCACGCACAGCATCTCGGAACGTGTGTAGATCCCGTCGCCGTCGCGGTCGCATTTCTTGATGTGGACGGGGCTCATCCGCGGGTACTTTTGCTCCACCTGGGTCAGGGAAAGCCCGCTGGACTGGGCGAAGGCGGCCGGGGCGAGCGGCTGGACGAGTGGGATCGCCAAGACGAGGGCGGCGGCCAGTGAACGAAGGGTCATGACGGGACCTCCTAGTTAGAGCCCATAGATAGGGGACGGGACGTGTCTCAGGCAAGTCCCGCGATGGCGCACGTTACCGTCACGTACGTGGACAAGATGTCGCAATTGCCCCTTGCGGCCAGAATGGGCGGACGTAGTCTCGCGGCGCAACCATGGTGAAGATGCGAGAAAAATGCGCGCCGCCGTCTGCCGGTCCTTCGGTGAGCCCCTGACCATCGAGGAGGTGGCGATCGCCCCTCCGGGGCCGTTCCAGATCGCGGTGGCGGTTGCCGCCTGCGCGATCTGCCATTCCGACATCGCCTATGCCTCCGGTGACTGGGGCGGCACGCTGCCTGCCGTCTACGGTCACGAGGCAGCGGGGCGGGTGACGGCGGTGGGGCCGGGCGTGCGCGGTTTTGCGCCGGGGGATCCGGTGCTGGTCACGCTGATCCGCGCCTGCAGCAGCTGCGCGGCCTGTGCCGGCGGGATGCCCACTTCGTGCGCGCATGCCTGGGAGGCTGGCGAGAGCCCGCTCACCGATGCGCAGGGCGGGCCGCTGGCGCAGGGGATGAACACCGCCGCTTTCGCCGAGGCGGTGGTGGTGGATGCCAGCCAGTGCGTGCGGCTGCCCGAGGACCTGCCGCCCGACCTCGCCTGCCTTCTGGCCTGCGGGGTCATCACCGGGGTGGGTGCGGTTGTGAACGCCGCGCGCGTGCAGCCGGGCGCCAGCGTCGCGGTGATCGGCGCCGGTGGAGTGGGGCTGAACGCGGTGCAGGGGGCGGCGATCGCCGGCGCCGGGCGGATCGTGGCGGTCGATCTGAGCCCGGCCAAGCTTGAGGCAGCGCATGCGTTCGGTGCGACCGACGGGGTTGTCGCGGGGGACGGCGCCGCCGAGGCGATCCGCGCGCTGACCGGTGGGCGCGGCGTGGATTTCGCCATTGTCACCGTGGGTGTGCCGGGGGTGATCGGCGCGGCCGCAGGATACCTGGCGCCGGGGGGAACGGTGGTCGTGGTCGGGCTGCCGCCCTCGGGGAGCGTGGTCGGCTACGACCCGACCGTGCTCGCGGCGATGAACCAGAACATCGTCGGGGCGCGGATGGGCCGCACGGTGCTGGCGCGCGACATCCCGTGGCTGATCGCGCACTGGCGGGCGGAGCGCCTCAAGCTCGCCGAACTGGTATCGGCGCGCTACCCGCTCGAGGAGATCAACGCCGCCATCGCCGCGACCAGGGCCGGCGCGGCGCGGCGCAACGTGATCGTGTTCGAATGAGGTTGAGCGACCTCGAGGTCCTTGTCGTCGGCAACCCGCCGCCGGGGTTCGGCGGGCGCTACTTCCTCTTCGTGAAGCTCACTACCGACAATGGGATCGTCGGCTGGGGCGAGGTCTATGCAGCGACCGTTGGCCCCGACGCGATGCGGGCGGTGATCGCCGACGTCTTCGTCCGCCACATGTTGGGCGAAAACCCGGAGAACGTCGAGCTCATGTTTCGCCGGGCCTACTCCGCCGGCTTCAGCCAGCGGCCCGATCCAACTGTGATGGGCGCCTTTTCCGGGCTCGAGATCGCCTGCTGGGACATCCTCGGCAAAGCCCGCGAGCGGCCGGTGCATGCGCTCTGGGGCGGTCGGCTGCGCGACCGGCTCCGCACCTACACCTATCTCTATCCTGCGCCGGGCGACGATCCGGCCGGCTTCTACAACGATCCTGACGCCTCGGCGGCCGCCGCCGCGCGCATGGTCGAGCTGGGCTTCACGGCGGTAAAGTTCGATCCGGCCGGGCCCTATACCATCCACGGCGGGCACCAGCCGACCCTGGCCGACCTCGACCGGTCGGAAGCCTTCTGCCGGGCCATCCGCGCGGCGGTGGGCGACCGGGCGGATCTGCTCTTCGGCACGCACGGGCAGTTCACGCCCTCGGGCGCCCTCCGGCTGGCGCGGCGGATCGCACCCTACGATCCGCTCTGGTTCGAGGAGCCCATCCCCCCGATGCGCCGCTCGACATGGCGAAGGTGGCGGCGGGCTCGCCGGTGCCGATCGCCTGCGGCGAGCGGCTGACCACCAAGGCGGAGTTCGCGACGTTGCTGCGCGCGGGTGGCGTCGGCATCCTGCAGCCGAGCCTCGGCCGGGTGGGGGGGCTGCTGGAAGCGCGCAAGGTGGCGGTGATGGCGGAGAGTTTCGGCGCGCAGGTCGCGCCGCATCTCTACGCCGGGCCGATCGCCTGGGCGGCGGCGATCCAGCTCGGCCTCTCGATCCCCAACTTCCTGATCCTGGAGAGCATCGGCACCGGCGGCGGCTTCCATGCCGATCTCCTCGCCACCCCGATCCGCTGGGAGGAGGGCTACGTGCTGGCACCGGAAGCTCCCGGCCTCGGGGTGGAGATCGACGAGGCTGTGACCAGCGCCCATCCCTGGACCGGGGACCGGCTGCACCTCGAGATGAGCCCCGTCCCGCATGACCCCGGCGCCGGCCCCTTCGGCGGCGGCTGACGCGCGACCGCCCGCGTTCGCGCCTCAGGCGCTCGGCGCCGCCTCCGGCGCGCGCAGGCGGCCGGAGATCTCCTCCCAGGCGCGGTTGATCTGGGCGAGGCGGGCGTTGCCGAGGTTCACCGTCTCCGCCGGCAGGCCGCGGGCGATCATCTTGTCGGGGTGATGCGCGCGCACCAGCGCCCGCCAGCGGGCGCGCGCGGTGGCGAAGTCGGCATCGCGGGGGAGACCGAGCACCTGCCAGGGATCGCCGCGGCGGCCTTCCAGGTGGCGCGCCTCGATGGCGTCGAAGACCACCGCCGAGATGCCGAAATCGGCGGGCGACGATGTTGAGGAACTCCTCCTCGCCCTCGTGGTAGCGACCGTCGGCCAGCGCCACGTAAAAGAGTCCTTCGAGAACGTCCTCGAGCACCCGCGGCCGATGGCGGAACATGGCCGCGATGTGCGCGGCATATGTCTCGAAACCGGCCACGTCCTGGCGGGCGAGATTGAAGACGCGCGCCGCCGCCGCCTCGTCCTCGGCGGCGATGCGGAAGACCTCGCGGAAGGCTGCAACCTCGTCGGCCCGGACCAGGCCATCCGCCTTGGCCATCTTCGCGCCGAGGCTGATGATGGCGATGGTGAAGGCCACGCTATCCTCCGGGCGCCGCCGCCGCTCGAAGACGGCGAGCAGGCTCTCGCCCTTGGCGACGATCGCAGCGATTGCGTCGGTGATGCGGGTCCAGATCGACATCGGCGCAGAGACTAGCAGGCCCTCCCGCGGTGCACAAAAGCGAAATGAGCGCTGCCGGCACGCCGCGAGGCCGCACGCTCACCGGGTGAAGCGCGCGCTCTCCAGGGGAGTCGCGAGGCCGCACACGAGGCCGGGGTCGTGGCGGAGGCCGCAGGCGGCGACCATGCGCCGGGAATGGACGTTGGTTTCGGTGACCAGTTCGTAGACGTGGGTCGCTTCGAGCGCGCGCATCACGCTCGCGATCATGCGGGCGTTGATGTAGCGGCCAAGGCCCTTGCCGCGCTGGGCGTCGGCCACGGCGACCAGCCCTCCCCAGGCGTGGTGGCGCCAGGGGCTCGCGGCGTTGTGCGGCAGGTATCCGTGGGCGGCGGCGACGACGGCGCCGTCCGCGTCGCCCACCGCGACAGTCGTCGCGGACCCTAGCTGACCCACGAGCATCGATCCGGAAAAGGGAACGATGCCGGCCTTGCGCATCAGGTCCTGGAGGGCGGCGGTATGGGCACTTTCCGGGTCGGTCGGAGCGTCAAGATCGACCAGTCCCTCTGGCAAGGCGTCGGCGAGGATCGCCTCCGAAGCGGCGAGTGCGGTGGTGCGATCGGCGATGAAGACGTCCCAGGTGTCGAACCGGTAACCCCGCTCGGCGAGGCGGGTCTCGACCTCCGCGGCCTTGGCGGGGGAGAGAAGGCGGAAGCCGCACACCCCGTCGTGGTCAAGGGCGGCGTCGATCCAGTCCCAGCCAAGTCGGTCGGGGTCGTCGCAGCCCATGGTGCGCCCGGCCTGGCAGGCGCCCGGCGTCGCGGCGATGAACTCGGCGCGCGCCTCGGCCTGCGCCTGCAGGCGCTGCTGCATCTCGGTTCCGAAGTAGCCTGCCATCTAGACTGTCCCGTTTGCCGGCGCAGTCACTCGGCGGGGGCGATCGCCTTCCGGTAGATGTGCCAGGTGGCGTGGCCGAGAACCGGCAGCGCCACGATGAGACCGAGAAACATCGGCAGCATCCCGACGAAGAGCAGCGCCACCACGATCCAGGCCCAGTGCAGCATCGGCTGGAGGTTGTCGGTGACCGCCTGGAAGCTCACGGTCATGGCGGTGACGTAGTCGAGTTGCCGGTCGAGCAGGAGCGGCAGCGACACCGCGGTGACCGCGAAGAGCAGGAAGGCGATGAGCCCCCCGGCGACGCCGCCCACCAGGATCAGCATCAGGCCGTTGCCGGTCGAGAGCAGCGCATCCAGGTTGGAATAGACCGCGCCGCTCATCCGGCCGAGAAAGAGGATGACGAGCATGCTGGCCACCCACATCCAGAGCAGGAAAAGCGCCAGGACCACGAAGGCCATCGACGGGATCTGGCTGTCGCGCTGCTTCCAGACCACGCCGAGGATGGCTTCCCAGGAGAGTGGTTCGCCGGTCTCGCGCCGGCGGCTGACCTCGTAGAGGCCGATGGCGGCGAAGGGGCCGATCAGCGGGAAGGCGAAGGCGAAGGGCACGATCCAGAGCGGCTGCTCCATCAACCAGAAAAGGAGGAAGAGCAGGAAGCCGACCGCCGCGTAGACGCCGCCGAAGAAGAGGCCGAACTGCGGTGCGGCGCGGAAGTCGGCCCAGCCGGCGCGCAGGGCGGCATAGACGTCGTCGGGGGTGATCCGGCGCACCACCGGCCGCAGCGGCGGTGTCGGGACGTTGGTGGTGGCCGTGGACATGTGCGTTTCCCCTGAGTTTTCTGGCCGCGGATTTTATACGAGTGCGCCGCGAAGGGAAGTGCGGGGTCCTGGGCTTCAGAGGTAGCCGAGCATCCGTCCGGCGAGAAGGACGCTGACCCAGATCGCCAGGGAGATGGCGCCCGCCCACCGCTGGCGGGCGCGCGGAGCTGCGGCGAGCGCGTCGCCCCAGGCGAGGGCGTGGGCGAGGCCGAGGGCGACGAGGGTCAGCTTGAGCGCGAAGAGGGGCAGGCGCACGTAGTCAGTGGCCTGCACGGTAAAGATGAAAGCGCCGGTGAAGATGGCGAGGCCGGCGCCGAAGGCGGCGACCGGGCGCAGCAGGCGGAGCACGGTTTCGAGGCGGATGTCGCGGCGCCAGAGGCCGATGAGGCGGAGGTCCATGGGAACGACGGCGCCGACGAGGAGCGCCACGCCGAGAAGGTGCGCGGCGTTGACCGCCGGGTAGGTCCAGTGCGAGCGGCGGAGCAGGGACGCGAAGCCGCTCGCCTCGATGGCGGCGGCGAGTTCCTGCACGCTCAGGACCGGTCGGGGTAGAGGTCGTAGAGCTGGCCGGCGATGATCACCCGTTCGGCCTTCATCAGCCGCTGGTCCGGGTCGCGCGAGCGGTGGCCTTCGAGGGTGACCTCGGTGCCGATGGCGAGGAGCGCGTCGGAGAGGCCGGCGCGGTCGTTGCGGTAGGGCTGGCCGATCTCGGCGGTCCAGAGGCCGTCAGCCGCCTCCAGGTCGACCTCGCCGTGGGGGTTGCCGAGGCGCACGGCGCTGATGATGCCGGTCAGGGAGAACTCCTCGTTCTCGGCCCAGGCCCAGCCGTGATGCGCCCGCGCCGGGAGGGGAGCGAGTGCCGCGGCGGCGAGGCAGCCGAGGACCCTGCGTCGATCGGGCATGGTGAGCGTCTCCGGTTTGGGTGGCGCAGATCATAGCAGGGTGCGCGCCGTCACCCAAAGCTTCGTACTGCCGTGGCGCCTCATAAGCGCGTGAGGCGGGCGGGAGCGGACCTGTGCGTCAGCCTTCCGGCGTGCCGGGGGTGAGGCGGAGGAGCGCGCCGTCGTCGGCGTCGATCAGGACGAGGATGGCGCCGTCGGGGGCCACGGCCACGTCGCGGATGCGGCCGGCGTTGGTGAGGAGGCGCTCCTCGCCGGTGACGGTGTCGCCGTCGAGGCGGAGACGGACCAGGGCGCCGGGGTTCATCGCGCCGACGAGGAGGTCGCCGCGCCAGGTGGGGAACATGGCGCCGTCGTAGAAGGCCATGCCGCCTGGGGCGATCACCGGGTCCCAGTAGTAGCGCGGCTGCTCCAGCCCCTCGCGGGCGGTGATGCCTTCGCCCACGGGCGAGCCGTCGTAGTTCTCGCCGTAACCGATGACAGGCCAGCCGTAGTTAAGGCCTGGCTCGATGCGGTTGAGCTCGTCGCCGCCCTTGGGCCCGTGCTCGATGATCCAGAGCTGGCGGTCGGCGTCGAGCGCCGCGCCCTGGATATTGCGGTGGCCGAGCGACCAGATGGCGGGGATGGCGTCGATCCGACCGGCGAAGGGGTTGTCGGCGGGTGGGGTGCCGTCGAGGTTGACGCGCACCACCTTGCCGTAGGTCTTATCGAGATCCTGGGCGAACTGGCGCTCGCGCTGGGTCTGGTGCTCGCCAGTGGTGACGAAGAGGTGGCCAGCGCCATCGGGGACGACGCGCGAGCCGTAGTGGTTGGTGGTGGGCGAGGGCGGGTGCTGGACGAAGACGTCCTGCACGTCGGTGACGGCGGCGCCGTCCTCGGCCAGCCGGCCACGGGCGGCGGCGGTGGCGGAAGTGCCGTCGGCCATGGGCTTGGCGTAGGTCCAGTAGATGATGCGGTCCTCGGCGAAGGTCGGGGAAAGCGCGATGTCGAGGAGGCCTCCCTGGCCCTTGGCGAGCACCTCCGGCAGGCCCGCGACCGGTGGCGAGAGGGTGCCGTCGGGCGCTACCACGCGCAGCCGGCCGGGACGCTCGGTGACGAGATAGCCGCCGTCCGGGAGCAGCGCCACGCCCCAGGGGTGCTCGAGGCCGGTGGCTATGGTCTCGACCGAGAGCTCGACATCCGAGCGCATGGCGGGGGCGCGGGTCTGTTCGGGGAAGGCGGGGTGGAACTCGGGGACGTTCGGCGCACCCTGGGTGACTGGCGCCGCCGGCTGGGCGCAAGCGGCGGCGCCGGTCATCAGCGCGGTGGCGGCAGCGAGGCCGGCGAAGAAACGAAACGGGGCGGCGGCCATGGCGGACTCCTGGAACGAGGGCTTGCGGGGTAAACCGATCAACGGCGGCTGCGTTCCGCCGCGCGCGGGTGGGGGACAGCGTGGTGTTCCCGGCAGGGTACACTTACCGAGGCCGAGGCGGGGTCATTCCGGCGTGAGCGGCGGAGGAGCCAGTGGCGCCGCCGGGGCGGGTCCGCGGGGGGACGCTCCGCCCCGCGACAACCCCGTCGTGGAGTGATGCTAAATCGGGTGCTCGCGCCGGACCGAGATTGAGGTGGCGCGCAAGGGTTAACGGCGATTTCTTCGACGTACAATTTAGGTACATCGCATGCACATTGCATGCGCGTGCCGTGCGTGCTCGGGCGAAGTATTAACGAAGCAAGGGGCGCGGGGCGGATGCGCGGGCGGCTTAGACGCCGCCCGCGGCAGGATCAGGCGAGGTCGAAGCGGTCGGCGTTCATCACCTTGCTCCAGGCGGCGATGAAGTCTCGGATGAACCTCTCCTCTGATCCGGCTGAGGCGTAGACCTCGGCCAGCGCGCGGAGCTGCGAGTTGGAGCCGAAGACGAGGTCGACGCGGGTTCCCGTCCACCTGGGCTCGCCGGTCTTTCGGTCACGGCCCTCGAACATCAGCTCGTCCGGGGAGGTGGCCGACCATTTCGTGCCCATGTCGAGGAGGTTGACGAAGAAGTCGGTGGTCAGCGTCTCCGGGCGGTGGGTGAAGACACCGTTGGGCGAGCCGCCGTGGTTCGCGCCGAGGACGCGCAGGCCGCCGACGAGGACTGTCATCTCCGGCGCTGTCAACGTCAGGAGCTGCGCCTTGTCGACGAGGAGGGCCTCGGCGGGGACGGCGAAGTCGGCCTTGAGGTAGTTGCGGAAGCCGTCGGCCACCGGCTCGAGCACGGCGAAGGAGGCGGCGTCGGTCTGCGCGTCGGTGGCGTCGGTGCGGCCGGGGGCGAAGGGAACTTCGACTGCGTGGCCGGCGTTGCGGGCCGCCTGCTCGACTGCCGCGGCGCCGCCGAGGACGATGAGATCGGCGAGCGACACCTTCTTGCCGCTCGGCTGGGCGGCGTTGAACGCGGTGCGGATGCCGCTCGAGCGTGTCGAGGACGACCGCGAGCTGGGCGGGCTGGTTGACCTCCCAGTCCTTCTGCGGCGCGAGGCGGATGCGGGCGCCGTTGGCGCCGCCGCGCTTGTCGGAGCCGCGGAAGGTGGCGGCCGAGGCCCAGGCGGTGGAGACGAGCTGCGCGACGGTGAGGCCGGAGGCGAGGATCTGCGCCTTCAGGCGCGCGATGTCGGCGGCGTCGATCAGGGGGTGGTCGACGGCGGGGACGGGGTCCTGCCAGATCAGTTCCTCGGCCGGGACCTCGGGGCCGAGGTAGCGGGCGCGCGGGCCCATGTCGCGGTGGGTGAGCTTGAACCAGGCGCGGGCGAAGGCGTCGGCGAAAACTTCGGGGTTCTCGAAGAAGCGCCGCGAGATCGCCTCGTAGGCGGGATCGACCTTGAGCGCGATGTCGGAGGTGAGCATGGTCGGCGCGCGCCGCCTGGTCGGGTCGAAGGGATCGGGGATGGCGCCGGCGCCGGCGCCGTTCTTCGGGGTCCACTGGTGGGCGCCGGCCGGGCTCTTGGTCAGCTCCCAGTCGTAGCCGAAGAGGTTCTGGAAGAAGTTGTTGCTCCACCTGGTCGGCGTGGACGTCCAGATGACCTCGAGGCCGCTGGTGATCGCGTCGCCGGCGCTGCCGGAGGCGTAGCCGCTGGCCCAGCCGAGGCCCTGCTCGGCGAGGCCGGCGCCCTCGGGCTCGCGCCCGACAAGTGCTGCGTCGCCGGCGCCGTGGGTCTTGCCGAAGCTGTGGCCGCCGGCGATGAGCGCCACGGTCTCCTCGTCGTCCATCGCCATGCGGGCGAAGGTCTCGCGGATGTCGCGGGCGGAGGCGAGCGGGTCGGGGTTGCCGTTGGGGCCCTCGGGGTTGACGTAGATCAGGCCCATCTGCACGGCGGCCAGCGGGTTATCGAGCTGGCGGTCGCCGGTGTAGCGCGCGTCGCCGAGCCAGGTGTCCTCGCCGCCCCAGTAGACGTCCTCCTCCGGCTCCCAGACGTCGGCGCGGCCGCCGGCGAAGCCGAAGGTCTCGAAGCCCATGGATTCGAGCGCGACGTTGCCGGTCAGGATCATCAGGTCGGCCCAGGAGATCCGGTCGCCGTACTTCTGCTTGATCGGCCAGAGCAGGCGCCGGGCCTTGTCGAGGTTGGCGTTGTCCGGCCAGCTGTTGAGCGGGGCGAAACGCTGCTGGCCCGCCCCGGCGCCGCCGCGGCCGTCACCCATGCGGTAGGTGCCGGCGCTGTGCCAGGCCATGCGGATGAAGAGCGGCCCGTAGTGGCCGAAGTCCGCCGGCCACCAGTCCTGGCTGTCGGTCATCAGCGCGGTGAGGTCCTGCTTCAGCGCCTCGAGGTCGAGCGTCTTGAACGCCTCGGCATAGTCGAACGCCTCGCCCATGGGGTCTGATTTGGCGGAATGCTGGTGGAGAATCCTGAGGTTGAGCTGGTTCGGCCACCAGTCGCGATTAGACCGCACTCCGACCGTCGAGGCGCCATGGACAACCGGGCACTTGCCCGTGCTTGCGTCGTTTCCGTCCATGGCTCGGATCTCCCCCTGGCGATGATCTCGCGGGGCTTATACGTCCGGTGTAGCGATAAGAGTGAAATTGCATTTTCGTTCCGACGTGCGATAATTTGAGATTATGACATTCACCCTGCGGCAGCTCAGATCCCTGACGGCTCTCGCCGAGGAGGGGCATTTCGGGCGGGCCGCCGCGTCGGTAACGTCAGCCAGCCGGCGCTGTCGGTGCAGATCCGCGAGCTGGAGGCGGCGCTCGGGGCGCGGCTGGTCGAGCGGGGCGGCGCGCGGGGTGGTGGTGACGCCCACCGGGCGCGAGGTGCTGCGGCGGGCGCGGCGGATCCTCGACGAGGTGAGCGAGATCGAGCAGGTGGCGCGCTGGGACCGCGGGCTGGCCGGGCGGCTGCGGCTCGGGGTGATCCCGACGGTGGCGCCGTATCTCCTGCCGTCGGCGCTGCCGGCGCTGCGGGCGCGGAACCTCTCGCTCGATCTCGGGGTGCGCGAGGCGCAGACCGACCGGCTGATCGAGGAGGTGCGCGAGGGGACGCTCGATGCCGCGGTGGTGGCGCTGCCGGCGCCGGAGGCGGGGCTGGTGGCCGTGCCGCTGTTCGAGGACCGCTTCATTCTGGCGGGGAGCCCCGCGCGGCTGGCGGCGCTGGCGGCGGGGCGCCTGGCGCTGCATCCGGAGGACATGGAGGCGGGGCAGCTTTTGCTGCTCGACGACGGGCATTGCCTGGCCGACCAGACGATCGCGGCCTGCGCGGTGGACCGCTCGCGGGTGCGGATGGACCTGCGGGCGGCGAGCCTCGCCACCCTCTGCCGGCTGGTCTCGGAGGGCTTCGGGCTGACGCTGCTGCCGGAGCTGGCGGTGCGGGCGGAATGCGCGGCGGCGCCGGGGCTGAGCCTGCTGCGCTTCGCGGCGCCGGAGCCGATGCGCACGGTCGGGCTGGTGCGGCGGCAGCTTTCGGTGGACGATGGCTGGTTCGGCGAGCTGGCGGGGATCCTGGCCGAGGCGGGGCGGGCGGAGATCGCGCATGTGGCGTAGGGCGTTGCGCCTGGCGCCGGGGCGGGTTTCGCTTTTTGCGCACTGACTTTCCCGCGCGGGGGCTCTATGTTTCCCGAGCGACGGATACGGCGAGGGTAGGGATGTCCACTCCACGCGACCTGCAGGACCGCGCGCAGCGCCACCCGGAGAAGGCGCACCGCGCCGATGCGCCGATCCTGCGCAAGCCGGACTGGATCCGGGTGAAGGCGCCGACCTCGGAAGGCTACAAGAAGACCCGCGACATATTGCGCGAGAACCGCCTCGTCACGGTCTGCGAGGAGGCGGGCTGTCCCAACGTCGGCGAGTGCTGGAGCCAGGGGCACGCGACCATGATGATCATGGGCGACGTGTGCACGCGGGGGTGTACCTTCTGCAACGTGGCGACCGGGCGGCCGGATGCGCTGGACGTCTTCGAGCCGGGGCGGGTGGCGGTGGCGGTGGAGAAGCTGGGGCTGAACCACGTGGTGATCACCAGCGTCGACCGGGACGACCTGGAGGACGGCGGCGCGGAGCATATCGCGCAGACGATCCGGGCGGTGCGGCGGAAGTCTCCGGAGACGACGATCGAGGTGCTGGTGCCGGATTTCCTGCGCTGCCCGCCGGAGGCGTTGGAAGCCGTGGTGGCGGCGAAGCCGGATGTCTTCAACCACAACCTGGAGACCGTGCCGGGGCTCTATCCGGAGGTGCGGCCGGGGGCGCGGTATTTCCACAGCCTGCGGATCCTGCAGCGGGTCAAGGAGCTTGACCCGACGATGTTCACCAAGTCCGGCATCATGGTCGGCCTCGGCGAGGAGCGGCAGGCGGTGCTGCAGGTGATGGACGACATGCGGGCGGCGGATGTTGATTTCCTGACCGTCGGGCAGTACCTGCAGCCGACGCCGAAGCACCATGCGGTGGCGCGGTTCGTGACGCCGGACGAGTTCGAGGGCTACCGCAAGGCGGCGGTGGGCAAGGGGTTCCTCATGGTCTCGGCGACGCCGCTGACGCGGTCGAGCTATCATGCCGGCGACGATTTCGCGCGGCTGCGGGCGGCGCGGCTGGAGCGGCTGGGGGGCGCCTGAGGGCGGCGCCGGGGCGGCACGACCCGTGCACGTTTCGAAACCGGCGGATCGGCGGTAGGATGAGCGCGAAGCACCGTGGGGCGTGGACCCTGCGGGCGAAGGGGGGAGCCCATGCGCATCTACCGCAGCGGGATCGCGGATATCGCGATTCCCGAGGTTTCGATCACCGAGTTCGTGTTTGCCGGGCGGCAGGGCCGCGAGGCTGAGCCCGCGCTGATCGACGGCACGACCGGGGAGACGGTCACCGGGGCGGAGTTCCGCGACCGGGTGGAGCGGCTGGCCGGGGGCCTGCGCGCCCGCGGGCTCGGGGTGGGGCACGTGGTGGCGATCATGGCGCCCAATCATCCCGAGTGGACTGTCGCCTTTCATGGCGTCGCGTGGTCGGGCGGCACCGTCACCACGCTCAATCCGTCCTACACCGCGGATGAGGTGAAGCATCAGCTTCGCGATTCCGCGGCCGAGCTTCTGATCACGGTGCCGGCGCTGCTGGCGGTGGCGCGCGCGGGGGCGGAGGGCACCGGCGTGCGCGAGATCGCGGTGATCGGCGCGGCCGAGGGTGCTACGCCGCTTGCGGCGCTGATGGGCGAGCCGCTCGCGGCCCAGGCGCCGGTGGACCCGGCGGTGAGCGTGGTGGCGATGCCCTATTCCTCCGGGACCACGGGGCTGCCGAAGGGCGTGCTGCTGACTCACCGCAACCTGGTGGCGAACGTCCTGCAGACCAAGACGATGCTCGGCCTCGAGCCGGGCGACGGCACCCTGGCCTTTCTGCCCTACTTCCACATCTACGGGATGACCGTGCTGATGAACATGTATCTCGCCGTGGGCGGGGTGCAGGTGACGCTGCCGCGCTTCGACATGGAGGCAGCGCTTGGGCTGATCCAGGAGCATCGCTTGCGGCAGCTTTTCGTGGCGCCGCCGGTGGTGCTCGGGCTGGCCAGGCATCCGCTGGTGGAGGAGTTCGACCTCTCGTCGCTCCGGTTCGTGCTGTCCGGAGCGGCGCCGCTGGGGGCCGACCTGGCCGAGGCCTGCGCGGCGCGGATCGGCTGCGAGATCATCCAAGGCTACGGCATGACCGAGATGAGCCCGGTGAGCCACATCACCCAGCCCGGTAAGAACCGGCCGGGCGCATCCGGGCGGCAGGTGGCGGGCACCGAGTGCCGGCTGGTCGATCCGGAGAGCGGGAAAGAGTGCGAACGCGGCGAGGCGGGCGAGCTCTGGGTGCGCGGGCCGCAGGTGATGAAGGGATATCACAACAATCCCGCGGCGACCGCCGCGACGATGAGCGGGGACGGCTGGCTCAGGACCGGCGATCTGGGGCAGATCGACGAGGACGGCTACATGACCATCGTCGACCGGGTGAAGGAACTGATCAAGGTCAGCGGCTTCCAGGTGGCGCCGGCCGAGATCGAGGCGCTGCTGGTGACGCACCCGGCCGTGGCGGACGTGGCGGTGGTCGCGGCGGCGGACGACGGCTGCGGCGAGGTCCCGAAGGCCTTCGTGGTGGCGGCAGCCGGGACCGCGCCGGAGCTGGCGGAGTTGCAGGCGTTCCTGGCCGGTCACGTGGCGAGCTACAAGCAAATCCGCGGGCTGGAGCTGGTCGAGGCTATCCCGAAGTCGCCATCGGGGAAGATCCTGCGGCGGCTGCTTCGGCCGGCGGAGAGCGTGACGGCCGTGTGACGGGACCGTTGCCGGGGGCGTGAACACGACCCCCACTTCACGACGGTCCAGACGAAGCGCGCGGGCGGAGCTGTCCCGCCCGGGCCCCGAGCCCGGGCAGCGGCCGACCGCCCCCCGGGCGGCCGCTTCTCGGCCACCCGCGGTCGTGCCGCTGCCCTTTTCGCGTGCGGGTGTGCATGAAGGAACGGTGACGCGGCGTTCGTGGCCGCTATCGTGGCAGGCGCAGGGTCGCGCGGAGGCCGCCGAGCTCGGGGCTTTCGCCGAGTTCGAGGGAGCCGCCGTGGCTGCGGGCCACGTCCATGGCGATCGTCAGGCCGAGGCCGACGCTGCCGCCGTCGGTCTGCGGGCGGGCGGCTTCGAGGCGGGTGAAGGGCTGCAGGGCGCGGGCGCGGTCGGGCTCGGGGATACCCGGACCGTCGTCCTCGATCACGAAGCTCAGCCATTTGTCCGAGAGGCGCACCGTCAGCAACACGCGGCGGGCGTGGCGGGCGGCGTTGCCGACGAGGTTGGTGAGGGCGCGGGCGACGGCGCCGGCGCGCAGCGGCACGAGCGGGTCGTGCGCACTGTCGTCCGCGCGGACCAAGATCACCTCGGCGCCGGAACGGCGGGCGTCCTCGGCGATGCCCTCGGCCAGGACGAAGGGGTCGGTGGCCACGGTCTCCTCGAGGCTGTCGCCGCGGGCGAAGGCGAGGAACTCGCCCAGCATCCGCTCCATCTGGTCGGTGTCCTGGCGGAGGTCCCGGGTCTCCTCGCTGTCCTCCATGAGCGCCAGCGTGAGCTTCATCCGGGTCAGCGGCGTGCGCAGGTCGTGGCTGACGCCGGAGAGCATCTGCGTGCGCTGCTCGATCTGCCGCTCCAGCCGCGAGCGCATGGAGAGAAAGGCGGCGCCGGCACGGCGGACCTCCTCGGCGCCGGTGGGACGGAAGGGGGGCGAGCGGCCCTTGCCGAAGGCTTCCGATGCCTCGGCCAGCGCGCGGATCGGGCGGACCTGGTTGCGCAGGAAGACGATGGCCACGGCGGTGAGCAGGACGGATGCGAGGATCATCAGCACCAGGAGCTGATGCGGGTTGGAGACGGAGAGCCGGTCGCGCGGCACCGTGGCGGTGAGGATGCCGAGGTCGGTCTGCATGCGGATGATCGCGCTGTGCGGGTCGGAGAGGTCGATGTCGAGCGGGCGGCGCAGGGAGGCCTGGAGGGTCTCGACCACCTTGGCGCCGGTGAAGTCGAAGAGGTCGCGGGTGACGCCCGGCTTCAGGGTGGCGGACGGCTCGAGCTTCAGCCAGAGGTCGAGGGGGCGGGCGAGTTGCGAGATGCGCAGCGACGCCTGTCCGGGATGGCCGGCGCCGTCCACCTCCTCGACCGCGTACGCCAGCTCGTAGGCGACGTTGCGGGTCATCTGCTCGGTGACCCGCTGATAGTGGCGCTGGAAGAAGACGAGCCCGACCACGAGTTGCAGCACGACGATCGGAACCAGTAGGATCGCCAGCGCCCGCCCGAACAGGCTGCGCGGCAGGAGCTTGCGGGAGGTCGGCCCAGCCATGGGCAAGAGAGTTATGCGGGGGAACCCCTCGGCGCAAGGAAGGAGCACGCGGTGGCCGGCCCCTTCGATCTGAGCCACGCGCCGCCGGTGGGCGTGGCCGAGACGCTGGCGCCGGGGCTGCGGGTGGTGACCGCCCCGAATGCCGGACCGATGACCTTCACCGGCACGCGCAGCTATGTGCTGGGCGAGGGCGAGGTGGCGGTGATCGATCCGGGGCCGGACGATCCGCGCCATCTCGAGGCGCTGGCGCGGGCGGTCGCGGGCGAGCGGGTGGCGGCGGTGCTGGTGACGCATGCGCACCGCGACCACAGCGCCGGGGCGCGGGCCTTCGGGGCGCGCGTGGGGGCGCCGTTGCTGGCTCACGGCGATGCCGTGGGCGCGCGGCGGCCGGCGATGGCGCGGCTGGCGGCCGCCGGCGGGATCGGCGGCAGCGAGGGGATCGATGCCGGCTTCCGGCCGGACCGGCGGATCGGCGAGGGCGACGTGGTGGCGGGGCCGGGCTGGACGCTGACGGCGCTGGCGACGCCGGGGCACATGGCCGACCATCTGAGCTTTGCCTGGGCGGAGGGCGGGGCGCTTTTCTCCGGGGATCATGTCATGGGGTGGGCGACGACGCTGATCTCGCCGCCGGACGGGGATCTCGGCGGCCTTCCGGGACAGCGTGGCGCGGCTGCAGGGTCGGAGCGAAGGGGTTTTTTATCCCGGGCACGGCGCGCCGGTATCAGATCCGCAGGCGGTGATGGCCTGGGTGCTGGCGCACCGGGCGGGGCGGGAGGCGGAGATCCTCGCGGCGCTGGGGCGGGGGCCGGCGACCGTGGCGGGGCTGGTGGCGGCGATCTATGCCGCGGTCGATCCGGTGCTGCACGGGGCGGCGGGGCGCAACGTGCTGGCGCACCTCGTCGATCTCGGCGAGCGCGGGCTGGTGGCGGTGGAGGGGCCGCCGGCGGGCGGGGTCTGGCGGCCGGTCTGAATCAGGGCTCGCAGGCGGCGGGGAGGGCGGCTTCGAGCGGGCCTGCGGCGGCTTGCAGGCGGGCCTTTTCGATGAAAAGCGGGCGGAAGGGCGGATCCTGGATCGCCGGCTGGATCTGGCGGGTGATGGTGCAGCCGGCGAAGACGCGGGTGGCGCCGTCGGCGGTGGTGGCGGCGATGGCCAGCGGGACGGTGGAATAGATGCTGCCGGCGGCGCCCTCGGAGGTCACCGGGCCGGTCATGAGCTCGACGGCGGTGGTGTCGGCGTAGCCGGCGGCGAAGCTGGCATAGTCGGCGACGGGCGGGGTGTCGCCGAAGTAGCTCCAGGCGCGGGCGTATTCCTGGCGGGCGATGGCGTTGTAGTAGGAGGCGACCAGCGCCGCCGGGTCGGAGCGGTCGTCGCGGTAGGCGGGGGGCTCCGCCGCCGCGGCAGTGGCGGCGAGGAGCGTGAGGAGCGGAATCGCGCGGTGCATCAGCGGCGGGCGGCGAAGGCGTAGTTGCGGCGGAGGCGGGCGAGGGACGGGCGGCCGCCGGCGAAGACGCGCTCCAGGTCGGTTTCTCGGTGATCATCTGGCGGGCGATCTGCTCGCCGACCTCGCGGTAGGCCTCGAACTGCTCGGGGGAGAAGAACTGGTCGACGGTGGATTCGTAGGGGAACTCGGGGAAGGCGCCCTTGTAGCCGCGCGAGGACAGCGAGAGGCCGGGGATCATCGCCGACTTCAGGTAGATGATCAGCCCTTCCTCGGGGCCTTCCTGCGCCATGGGGACGCGGGTCGGGGTGTGCCGCTTCGGGTAGCGGACGCTGGCGAGGAAGTAGCCGCGGCGGGCGAACTCGGCGGCGCGGGGGTATTCGTCTGGGGCGGGGCGTGCGACCACCTGCTGCGGGCCCGACGGCTCCAGGCCCTTGTGGCCGCGCACGCGCACGTCGAAGGCGAACTCGGTGGCGAAGTCCTCGCGGATCAGCGTGATGGCGGAGACGAAGGCTTCGTAGGAGGCGCCGGCGTCCTGACCGCCGTCGATGACGATGATGAGGCCGCAGCGGCGGCGGACCAGCTCGTAGAGGCCGAGGTTCTCGAAATGGCCGCCGTCGGAGAGCTCGACGAAGGTGTCGCCGTTGCTGGGGACGCCGAGAAGCTCGGCGCCTAGCTCGGTTGCCGCCGGGAAGATGTGGTTGCCGAACGGGTTGAGCCAGGTGCGAATGGGCGTGTCCGGGCTCCAGCGGAAGGTGTAGCCGAGGCGGAGGCAGAGGAAGGCCATGGCGGTCAGCACCACGAAGTTGGTGGTGATGCCGCGGCCGGCGAGGCCGCCGCCGGGATTGGCCGCGGCGCCCGAGATCGCCATGGAGGTGGCGAGCGACAGCTCGCCCTGGATCACGTCGGGGGTGCGCTTCCAGCCGGTCTCGGTGGAGCCGCAGAAGAGCGGCGAGAGCAGGAAGCTGTCGCCGCCGCGTCGCCGCGCCATCGCGCTCGGCGAGCGGCGCCGGACGACGTAGGTGTTGACGAGCGGGTAGGGGCCGAGCAGGCGCGCCGGCGAGGGGGAGGGCGCGCGCTTCATCATCTCCTTGACCCGTTCGCCGAGGCCGCCGGAGCCTGTGCCGGAGCGGGCGGCGGGTGGCTCGGGCTCCACGAAGCCGGCGATTTCGGTCAGGCGGAAGCGGTCGGCCTCGGTGGCGGGGCGGTCGAAGTCCTCGACGCCGGTCTGCTCGTCCGGCATGAACGCCTCGGCCAGGCGGTCGCGGTAGTAGCGGCCGAGCGAGACGTCGTTGATGTTGATGATGAAGGCGAGGAAGAACGCCGCGATCACCCCGGCGATGCAGACGGCCTGCCAGGTGGTGAGCGGCAGCAGGGGAATGCCGGTCAGGTAGGAATTGACGGCTTCCTTGCCGGCTCCGAAGAGCACGAAGCCGATGCGGTAGGCGAGGACCGCGGTGACGTAGAAGAGAAGCCCGGAACCGGCAATGAGCAGGAAGCTGGTCCCGGCGCCGAGCACGCCCTTCAGCCGGGTACGGTAGAAGCCGAAGAGTGCGGCGGCGCCGGAGACGAGATAGAGGAGTGCGGTGGGGAAGCTGACGGCAACCGCCTGCGTGAGGTCGGGGGCGCCGTTCATTCCGTCGGCGAGCCACTTGGCCAGCGCCGGCACCAGGGGGACCGCGGCGAAGATCAGGCAGAAGGCGATCGCCACGAGCAGGAACGAGGAGCAGCGCTCCTGCACCCGCCGCCGGGCGTACTTGGGGGATATCTCCGGCCCGGCGACTTGCGTGCGGCGGCTGATCCCGCGGAGCAGCGCGGCGATGGCGAGCAGGGCGAGGAGCGCCACCTTGCTGCGGCTGTCCCCGGCGAATCCGTCGACGATGTCGGTCCGCCAGGCCGCTCCCGCGATCAGAAGCGCCGCGCCGACGCAGAGCCATGCGACAAGCCGGGGTCCCCACTTCGGGCCGATAAGTGGGACGAGCGCCCAGAGCGCCGCGAGCAGGGCGAGGGTGACGGTTGCCACCGCCGGCAGCGTGCCGAATCCGAGAAGCGCGTGGAGCCACCACGCGGCGAATGCCGCGACGACGGCAATCGCCAGGCGCGCGCCGGGGTAGATCTCGCCGGATTTCGCGACCGTGGGGGCGTCGGTGCCGGCGGGGTTGGTGGTCAGACGCCAACCCGACAGCGAGAAGCCGATGACGAGTGCCGCCAGGAGCACCGAGAGCGCCGTGGCGGCGACCAGCAGCCAGTCGAAGAGCGCGGCCGCGCCGCAGGGCTGGTCGGCGGGAACCCAGGGGAGGAGCATGCAGCTGCGTTGCTCCTCGAAGAAGAGCGCCATCAGCAGCGCGAAGGCGAGGCCACCGAGGAAGAGCCAGATGAAGACGTTGAGCACCAGCGAGCGGGCGACCACGAAGAAGCCGGTGAGAAGGCTCGGGAAGCCGCGGGGGGCGAGGTAGTTGGCCGCATGCCGCAGGCGGGCGATGGCGCTGCCGCTGGTCTCGAAGGGGAAGGCGGCGTCCGGATCCGTCGCTCCTCCGGCTGCGGCCTGGGCGTAGCGGAAGCTGAGCGCAGCACCGGTGTAGCCGCCGCCGGAGACACTGGAGACATAGTCGAGGTGCTGGATGAGCTTCGCCCCGGCCAGCGCCTGCAGGGCGCCGAGCGAGACCGAGGCGGAGCGGATGCCGCCGCCGGACAGGCAGATGCCGCTGAGATAGTCGGTGCCCGCCTGCGCCGCGGGCTGGGCGTCGCCGGCGACGCGCGCGGCGGCACGGGCGATGAGGACGCGCTGCTCGTGCTCGAAGAGCTCGTCCCAGTCCTTCTGAAACGGGTGGGTGCCGACCATGACTTGGCTGCCAAATGCGAGACTACAATGGCAGAAGGTTAACACGCGACGTGGCGCCCGTCATCCGTCTCGCGCGTCACGCGAAGTCAGGCGAGCGGGACGTGTCCGGGGCGGGCGTTGGGGCCGGTGAGGAGGCCCAGGGCGGCGTTGAAGTCTCCGGTCCGGCGGATGCGGGCGATCGTTGCGGCGAGGGGTGTCCAGTCGTCGTCAGTGTCGATGGCGGACCAGATGTCCTCGACCTCGGCGATAACCATGGTCTCGGGCGTCTCGGGGGCGAGGGCGAGCGCCGGCGCCAGGCCGGGGGCGCGCGGGAGCGCGTGCAGCTCCTCAATGACCTCGGCCCAGGCGGCGGTCTCGAAGAGGGACCGGAGCGGGCTGGCGCGCAGCCGATCGGGGAGGCCGCCTCCGAGGAGGTCGTGGAAGACCTGCTGGAAGGGAGGCGCGGTTTCCTGCATCGCCGCCCAGAAGCGGTGCATCAGCGGGCGGGCAGGTTCGGGGTCGCCGGGGAGAAGGCCGAGGCGGGCGAAGGTCTGGCGGGTAAGCTCGGCCTGAAAGCGGTCGGGGAAGCTGTCGAAGACGGGCTCGATTGCGGCGCGGTCGGAGACTGCCAGCAGGCACTCGCCGAGGCGGGCGAGGTTCCAGCTCAGCGCCTCGGCCTGGCGGGCGAAGGCGTAGAGGCCGGTCTGGTCGAAGTAGGCGGCGGTGAAGGCCGGGTCGAAGCGGTCGAGGAAGCGCCACGGGCCGTAGTCGAAGCTCTCGCCGGTGATGGAGATATTGTCGGTGTTGAGCACGCCGTGCACGAAGCCGGCGGCGAACCATTCGGCGCCGAGGGTGGCGACGGCGCCGGTGATGCGGTCGTAGAGCGCGCCCGTCGGGTCGGGCGCGCCGGCGGCGTCGGGCCAGTAGTGGGCGATCGAGTGCTCGACGAGGCGGCGGATCGCCTCGGTCTCGCCGAGGGCGGCGAGCCGCTGGAAGCTGCCGATGCGGATGTGGCTGTGGTTGAGCCGCACGAGGACCGAGGAGCGGGTGGGGGAGGGCTCGTCGCCGCGCTGCAGCGCCTCGCCGGTCTCCACGAGCGAGAAGGTCTTGGAGGTGTAGACGCCTAGCGCCTCGAGCATCTCGGTGGCGAGGATCTCGCGCACGCCACCCTTCAGCGTCAGCCGGCCGTCGCCGCCGCGCGACCAGGGCGTGGTGCCGGAGCCCTTGGTGCCGAGATCGAGGAGGCGGCTGTCGGCAAGGTCGCGCGCCTGGGCGAAGAGAAAGCCGCGGCCGTCGCCGAGGTCGGGGTTGTAGGTGCGGAACTGGTGGCCGTGGTAGCGAAGCGCCAGCGGCTCCGGGAAGCTGCCGGGTAAGCGGCTCGAAGCGGGCGAAGTGGCGTATCCACGACGCGTCGTCGAGGCCATCCAGGCCGACGCGGGCCGCCCAGCGATCGTTGCGGAAACGCAGCCGCATCTCGGGGAAGTCGGCCGGACGCACGGCATCGAAGAAGGGCGCGCCGAGGCGGGCGTGGATCGTTTCGGGGCGGAAGCCGGATGGGGACATCACTGGCCATATGCGGGCTTGCGGCGCCGGCGGCAAGGCGGGAACCAACCGGGGGGGCGCGGCGTTCTTGCCCTGAACGAGCCGCATTCGCTTTGATGATGAAGAGCGCTCGTCAATGCAACGGAAGGATAGTCCCGTGAAGAACAAGCTTTTGACCGCCGTTTCGGCGGCCGCACTTTCATTGACCATCGTTTCTGCCGGTCCGGTGTGGTCGCAGGAACAGCAGCTGAGCGATTCCGCCAATATCGGCATGTCGTCGCTGGGGATAGACACTACCGGGCTGATGGTGACGGCCGACGAGGCGGCGCAGATCGAGAACGTCCTGGGCTCGAGTGATGAGGACAGCCTGAAGAAGGCCCGCATCGAGGAGATCATCGACGGGGAGGCGACGGCGACCGGCCGTCTCGGCACCGATCAGCTGCGCTCGTCGGCGTCCGCGGACATGGCGGCGCTGGGGATCGATACCGAGATGGTGCCGATGCTGAGCGTCGAGCAGCTGGCCGAGATCCAGAACGTTTCCGGCTCGTCCGTGACCGATGATTCCAAGCGCGCGCAGATCAACGAGATCATCGGCGTCGACACGTCCGGCGCGGGCGCCATGGGTGCCAACGACGACGCGATAATGGCCGACGTGGCCGGGCTCGGGATCAACACCAACGAGATCGGCGTGCTGAGCGGCGATCAGATGACCCAGATCCAGACTGTGTTGAGCGGCGCGGCCGACAACGGCGAGAAGAAGGCCAGGATCGAGCGCATCATTGCCGAATAGGCAGTCCCCCATGCGTTCGGAGGAGGGCCGGCCCGTATGGGCCGGCCCGACCCGTTTGGGGCCGGTCTTAGGCGGGGACGCCGGTCATCTGGTGGAGCTGCGCCACTGCCGCCGGCTCGAGGCGTAGGGCCTGGGCGAGCGTGTGCAGGTACTGCTTCTCGGTGTCGGTGTCGGCGTCGATGGCGAGGATCGAGGCGGCATAGATCTGCGCCGCCTGCGCGGGGCCGCGAGCCTCGCCGGCGAGCGCGTTCACGTCGAGCGGCTGCGCCATCTGGTCGAGGACGAACTGCTTTTCCTCGGGCGTCACCTGGTCGGAGCTGATCTTGCCGATGATCTTCTGCATCTCGGCCTGGTCGATCTGCCCGTCGGCCTTGGCGGCGCTGATCATCGCCTTGAGCACGAGGCGCTCGCTGTCCGGTCCGGTCACCGCGCGAATCTCGCCCTGGTCGATCGGCTCGGGTGCCGCCGCCGCAGCTGCCCCGCGCGAGGCCTGGGCGCGCTTCAGCGCGCCGAGCGCCAGGGTTCCGAGCACCGCCATCGCACCACCGCGGGCCGCGCCGCCGAGGCCGCCGCCGAGGAGCGCGCCCGCCGCCGCGCCGATGCCGCCGATCTGGGCGCCCGAGAGGCTGCCGACCTGATCCTGGCCCAGGAAGTCGCGTGCCTTGTCGGCGAAGCCGGCCATGGCGCCGCCGCCGGCGCCCGCGCCGCCTGCGCCGCCGAGGGCGCTCTGCAGCTGGCCGAAGATCGCGTCCAGCCCGCCGCCAGCCTGGTCCATGTTGTTGGCGGTGTTCTGCAGGCGGCCGCGGGTCTGCGTCTGCCCGCCCATGCCCTGCTGCATGATCTGTCCGAGAATGTCACCTAAGCTCATGGTATTCCCTCCCTGTCCGGCCGCCTCCCCCGACGACCGCTGCGGGAAAGCTAGCAGAAGAGGCGCGGGCACGCCAAGGATTCGCCCGGGCGGCTGGGCGTCGGCCGCGGATGACGGCCGGGCGACTGGCCCGCGCTCAGCCTTCCTCGTCTTCCTGGTCGTCCTCAATCCGGATTCTTCTCGGCCATCAGTCGTGCCTCGATCCGGTCGTATTCGCGCTGTGCTTCCGTCTGGTTTACATGAACGACCTGGTCGAGGTCCTCGTTCAGCGTCGCCAGCCCGGCGCCGATGCTGTCCTCGTCCATGCGCCGCCGCGCGGCCAGCTTTTCCTGTGCGGCCGCGAGCGCCGCCGCGAGGCGCTCCCTGCGCGCATCGAGCGTAGAATTGTCCATCAAGGTCCGCTCCTCACTTGGGCCGGGTTGCCCCGACCGGTCGAGCTATTCACCCCATCTCGGGGAGGTCAAGCCGCGGTCGCGGGGCGCGTCCGACCTCGCGCGGATGGCGGCGACCGTTTCCGCGGCCTGCCAAGCTCGCTCCCGGCGACTTCAAGGCGTTTGTCGGCCGGCTCCGACCCGAGGCATTGGCGAGGCCGTGAGGCGCGGCTCCGGGAACCCCTGCCAGACCACGTGCGTTGGCATCTATCCGACATGGCGCGGCGTGAGGAACAGGATATGCCCCAGAGGACCTGGTGGGTGCGGCCCGACGAGGCCTTAGGTGAGGACGGTGGGCCCGGGCCGATTTGCTGGGGCTCGGTGGGAGCCGCGATGCTTGTGAGTGCCGGCATGCTCGCAACGGCAATCTGGTTGGCCACATGGGTGGTCGTCGGGTAGAAGCTTCAGGTATTTCGCGGTAATCGGAATCCTACTCTTTTCCCGTCGGAGAGAAAATATAACCAGAGTACACTGGTTCGCTGAAGAGAGACACGGGCCTGCTTCCTGTGTTGTAGATAAAATCTCCTCGCTAAATTAATCCTCTATTCTTTCAAGGCATGAGGCTCGCGACCTGGGTCCGCCGTTCGTAGGGCGGGACGCGAGCGTGGAGCCGGTCGGTCGCTCGCAAAAGTCCTGAGGGGTTGGGAGGGCGAGCTTCCCCTCACCCATTCATCTTCAATCGCTTGGCGCGTGCTCTCAAGGTGGGGATCATCGCAGCGGGATGAGAGTAAGGGTGATGATAGAGCGCTACGGACGGCCATCGAGAGACGGGGGTGGGCCGGGCGTGTCGAAGAGTGTCCTTCTTATCATCGGATGGATTCTCGGCTGGGCCACGCTGTTCGCCCTGTTTGGGTGGGTGGCGGCCTAGTCGCAGTGCATCAACGCGCGAAGCGCGGATCGGGCAGATCCGGTCAGCCCGAACGCTTCGTCCACATATGTCCCCTTTTTGACGATTGAGGCACCTGCGCCGGCGGGGTGAGCGGGGGACCGGCCCGGACCGTCAGCTTCCGCCCGGTCTTCGCGTTGGAGACGAGCGCTTAGCCGTCCTGGTACCCACCGACCACGGCCGTCCGGCCCGCCCACGGCCACGCCCGGAACTCGACGGCCGAGCCGATCGGGAAGAGCGCCGCCTCCAATTCGTCCAAGGTTGCCCACCGGCCCGGGGCTGCTACAGGCGGTGTGAGGGCAGAGGCTTGACCTTCGGGGGTCAGCCAGCGCAAGTTAGCGGTGTTCAGGGGGTCCGCGAGCCGACGCTGGCCGTCTTTCGCGGAGGCAGGCGTTTTACCGGCGTCTTCCTCCGCAGCCTTTCACTCCCAGTCGCTGGCGAACTCAAGCAGAACTCGCGCGACATCGAAGATGAGGCGGATCAGCAAGAACTCTTGTTTCATCGGCTACTTTCACCTTCCCTTCTTTGGTTACCGAGGTCTTAAGGCTCAGTCCTCAACGGTTAACGGAGCATGAAGGCAGATGAAAGCTGACATGAGAAAGGCTTTTTGGCATAGTTCGCGGTAAATTCGCGGCAAGGAACTGGCCCTTCACCATACTCCTCCCCGGCGCTTGCCCTCCGGTCGCGCACTCGATCTCGACCGCGTGCTCAGCCGGGAGGTCTTCGAGCCGTAGGGCATAGCGAGGGCCTAGGATGACGCGCCGGTAGGACATGGGCAGGAACAATAGGTGAGCGTCCGGTGATTCGCGAAGGGACTACGGCGGCTGTTGGTCTCCCGCTCGCCGGGAGGATCTTCGCGCGCTCTCCGGCGGTCACTCTCGCGAAACGTTGCCCCGGCGTTGCCCCCGAAACGAAACCGTCCTCCGAAGAGGCCGCTACTTCCGTCTAAATCCTTGATTTAATGGCGCGGTTGACGGGGCTCGAACCCGCGACCTCCGGCGTGACAGGCCGGCACTCTAACCGACTGAGCTACAACCGCGCGATGGCGCCCATTTAGGGGGCGGTGCCGGGGGCGTCAAGCGGATTGCGGCATCTCAGCGCGGGGGAGGCTCGTCGTCCGCAGGGTGGTCGTCGTAGCGGTCGGACAGGATTCGGGCCGCCTGGCCGCTCGGGTCGTCGAACTGGTTGCGGCGGAGCGCCCAGAAGAAACCTGCGAGCGCCAAAAGGCCGAGGAAGAGGGCGGCGGGGATGAGGATGACGAGGATGTTCATGGTGCGACGGGTTCACGACTGGATCGCCCGATCGACGGCGGAGGCGCATGGCGTTCAGCACCACGACGATGGAGCTCGCCGACATGAAGATGGCGGCGAGGAGCGGGGTAACGTAGCCGGCGAGCGCGATCGGCACCGCGACGATGTTGTAGCCGAAGGAGAGCGCGAAGTTCTCGACGATGCGGCGGCGGGCAGTGCGGGCGAGGTCCAGCGCGTCGGCAGCGCGCTCGATGTGGTCGCCGAGGATGATGAGGTCGGCGGCGCTGCGGCTGGCGTCGATGGCCGAGGCCGGGGAGATCGAGACGTGGGCGGCGGCGAGGGCGGCGGCGTCGTTGAGACCGTCGCCGACCATCAGCACGCGGTGGCCGGCGGCGCGCAGGCGGTCGAGTTCGGCGACCTTGCCGGCGGGCGAGGCGCGGGCGATCCAGCGGTCGATGCCGAGACTTTCCGCGAGCGTCCGTACCGGGCCTTCGGCGTCGCCTGACAGGAGGGTTACGGGCAGGCCCGCGGCCTTGAGCCGCGCGACGGTCGCCGCCGCTTCCGGGCGGGGGGTATCGGTGAAGGTGAGGGCTACGGCCGGCGCGTCGCCGAGTCGCATCCAGGCGGCGGTTGTGTCGAGCGGGCGGGCGACGCCGGTCCATTCCGCGCGGCCGAGGCGGACGCGGACGCCGGTGCGCGCGCCGGCGAGGGTGCCTTCGCTGCCGAGGCCGGGATGCTCGACGATGTCAGTGACTCGGGCGGGCCGGATGCCGGCCTCCGTCGCGGCGCGGGCGATCGCGCGGCAGAGCGGGTGGCCGCTGCCGGCGGCGAGCGCCGCGGCGGCGGCGAAGGTTTCAGGATCGAGGTCGGCGGCGTTGGTGAGGCGGGACTGGCCGGTGGTGAGCGTGCCGGTCTTGTCGAGAACGGCGGCGTCGACGGTAGCGAGCTTCTCGAGCGCCTCGCCGTCCTTGAGCAGGACGCCGTGGCGGAAGAGGCGGCCGGAGGCGGCGGTGAGGACTGCGGGTACCGCGAGGCCGAGTGCGCAGGGACAGGTTACGATCAGGACGGCGGCGGCGATGTTGGTGGCGAGGCGCCAATCCTGCGTCGAGAGACCCCAGCCGAGGAAGGCAACCGCTGCCAACGCATAGACCACCGGGCTGTAGATGCTGGCGGCGCGGTCGGCAAGGCTGGCGTAGCGGCCGCGGCTGCGTTCGGCGGTCTCCACCAGGCGGCCGATCTGGCGCAGGAGCGTGTCCTCTCCGAGTGCGTCGGCGCGCAGCTCCAGGGAACCGGAAAGGTTGAGCATTCCGGCGCGGACAGTGGCGCCAGGCCAGACCGGTTCAGGCATGGTCTCGCCGGTGAGGAGCGAGGGGTCGATCTCGGAGCGCCCGGCGGTGACGGTGCCGTCGACCGGGATGCGCATTCCGGGGGCGACGGCGAGGATGTCCCCTGCGCGGACGGCGTCGAGGGGGACCGTGGCGTGGCTGCCGTCGGGGGCGATACGGCTGGCGGTCATCACTTCGAGGGAAGCGATCTCGGCGGCGGCGGAGCGGGCACCGGCGCGGGTGCGGTGGGCGAGATAGCGGCCGACCAGGAGGAAGAAGGTCAGCATCAGCGCAGCCTCGAAGAAGGCCTGCGGGCCGGAGGCGACCGTCTCGCGCAGGCTGACGCCGAGCGCGAGCAGGATGGCGGTGGAGATCGGCAAGTCAATGTCGAGACGGCGGGCGGCGAGCGCCCGCAGCGCGTTGCGGAAGAAAGGCATCGCCGCAAAGGCGACGGCGGGCAGGGCTATCGCCGCGGAGATCCAGTGCATCAGATCTCGGGTCGAGCCGGCGGCGCCGGACCAGACCGAGACCGAGAGCAGCATGACGTTCATCGAGGCGAAGCCCGCGACCGCCATGCGGGCGAGCAGGTCGCGCCCCTCGGCGTCGGTTCGGGTGGCCTCGAGCGCGGCACTGTCGAGCGGGCGCGCATCGAAGCCGCGGGCGGAGAGGGCGGCAATCAGGCGCGCCTCGAGGCCGGGGGAGTCCTCGGCAGTGACGGAGGCGCGCTTGAGGGTGAGGTTGACGCGGGCGGCGGCAACGCCGGGCTCGGCGTCGAGGGTGCGCTCGACCCCGGTGATGCAGGCGGCGCAGTGGATCGAGGGAAGCGAGAGATCGATGCGGCGGAGCTGCGCCGCCGCCCGGGCCTTCGCGGCCGGTGCCGGCGTCTCGGGGGCGGCGGCGCAGGCAGGGCAGGCGGCGAGGGCGGCGTCGGTCATGGTGACGGGCGAACGAAGACGCTGTGGCTCTGGCGGAAGGCGGTGCCGTCGGCGGCGGTCGCGCTGATCTCGACCCGCCAGGCGCCGGGGGCGAAGGCGGCGAGCGCGGCATAGCCGCCGGGCGTTTCCTCGAGTGCCAGCGCCTGGTCGTCGCGGGTGGTGGTGGGTCGGCCCATGGTCACGGAAAGTGCGGCGGGGCGCACGATGCTGCCGTCACGGTCGGTGATCCCGAGCGTGAGCACGTCGTCGGTATGCCCGAGCGTCACGGTCCAGCCGAGGGCCTCCTGTGCCGCCCGCAGGCGGTCGAACTGCTGGCTCGCGGTATAGCTGTCGCTGGTCACGAGCCCGGAGAAGGTGCCGATCGCCGACCACATCAGCACGATGTTGGGGATGAGGAAGGTGAGGAAGAAGGCGAGCGCTATCAACGCCACCCGGCGGCCGGTCAGGATGCGCGGGGCCCCCGCTGCGCTCATTGCTGCCGCCCGTGGAAGACGGTCTCCTCGCGGGCGCTCCTGCCCGTGGCCTCGTCCTCGGCCACGAGGCTCACCGGCATCAGCGCCTCGGTGCTGGCCGGACTGTCGGGGGCGCTGGTCAGATAGATGCGCTGGCGCAGCGTACTATTGGCGGGCACGGTCACGTCGAGGCCGGTTGCGTTCTGCAGCTCGAGCGCGACCGGGCTCTCGGACGCGGCCGAGAGGCGGAAGACGCGGTCGTTGCCGGTCATGTTACGGAGCCTGAGCTCGTAGGTATTGCGGATCGAGCCGTCCGAGAGCGCGACGTAGACCGGGTTGCGCACCGGATCCGCCGCAATCGCCATGTCGTTGCGCAGGATCAGGGCGGCGATGAGTGCAACGCCGATCCCCGACCAGAGCACGGTGTAGAGCAGCACCCGCGGGCGGAGGACGCGCCGCCAGACCGGGACCGGCGCGTCGCCCCCGCGCTCGCGCTCGCCGTCGGTGAGGGTGACGTAGCCGATCAGGCCGCGTGGCTTGTCCACCTTGTCCATCACGTCGTCGCAGGCGTCGATGCAGAGCGCGCAGGTGATGCAGGCGAGCTGCTGGCCGTCGCGGATGTCGATGCCCATGGGGCAGACGTTGACGCAGGCGGAGCAGTCGATGCAGTCGCCGAGGTGCTCGGCCTCGGCGGACTTGCGGTGCTTGCCGCGGGGCTCGCCGCGCCAGTCGCGGTAGGCGACGGTGATCGTCTGCTCGTCCATCATCGCCGCCTGGATGCGCGGCCAGGGGCACATGTAGATGCAGACCTGCTCGCGCATGAAGCCGCCGAAAGTGAAGGTCGTGGCGGTCAGGATGGCGATGGAGAAATAGGCGGCGGGCGGGGCGCTGAAGGTGAAGAGCTCGCGCAGGAGGGTGGGCGCGTCGGCGAAGTAGAAGACCCAGGCGCCGCCGGTGGCGATGGCGATGAGGAGCCAGATGGTCCACTTGATGCCGCGGAGGCGGATCTTGGCGGCGGTCCAGGGCGCGTTCCACAGGCGGACGCGGGCGTTGCGGTCGCCCTCGATCCAGCGCTCGACCAGGATGAAGAGGTCGGTCCAGACCGTCTGCGGGCAGGTGTAGCCGCACCAGACCCGCCCCAGCGCCGAGGTGAAGAGGAAGAGCCCGAGGCCGGCCATGATGAGCAGGCCGGCGACGAAGTAGAACTCCTGCGGCCAGATCTCGATGAAGAAGAAATAGAAGCGGCGGTTGGGCAGGTCGATCAGCACCGCCTGGTCGGGCAGCGCCGGGCCGCGGTCCCAGCGGATCCAGGGAGTGATGTAGTAGATGGCCAGGGTGACGCCCATGATCCACCATTTCAGCGTGCGGAACCGGCCATGCACCCGGCGCGGGAAGATCGGTTCGCGCGGCGGCGAAGAGCGGTGGCGGGTTGGTGCTGGCCTGACTCAACGAAGGGCGCTCCCGGGCTGGCAGGGAGAGGTTACACCGCCAGCGGGCCGATGGCGACCACCTGCGGCAATCGATCCCGCATACGGGCGCGTTGCCGGAGATGCTGAAAGGTCAGCTGGCGAGGAAATCGAGAATGCTGGCGAGCTCCTTCGGTTTCATGGCGAATACCGAGTGCTCCGAGGCAATCTCGATTGGGGTGACGCCAAGCGAGGCGGCAAAAGCGCGCTGCCGTTCTGGGGAAATGATCTGGTCCTCGGTGCAAAGGACATAGGACCGGGGGACGTCGGGTATGCCGGTGCCGGGCCAAGGCTGATTTATCGCCTGCATGCCTTGTTTTCGCTGGGTCGCTCGCAGGAAGGCCAGGTAGGCTTCACGCTGTTCCGGCGGCACCAGTGAGGCGAGCAAGTCGAAATCGAAGGATCGTGTCCCGTCGCCATTGTCCATGGAGACCGACATGATCGCCTCCCGTGTGTCGGTGCCCAGGGCCTCGTAGATCGATTGCCCCGGCATCGGCACGATGGCGGCAACGAAGACGAGGCGGTCCACCGCCATACGGGCGGCAACAAGGGAAATCGTGGCGCCACCAGCCGAATGGGCGACGAGGATGCGGGGGCGGGAAGTGCTCTCCATCGCGCTGCAGACGGCGTCGGCGTAGTCGTCCAAGGTGGCATCAGGTCTCTCGCAAGGCAGGTCGACATTGACGACGCTGTGCCCTCTGGCCTCCAGATATGGCGCGACCAAAGCGAGTTCCGCCGGTGATCCGAATCCGCCATGGACAAAAATGAACGTGGTTGGCATGCCTGCTACTCCAAAAGGTAACGACCTAAGTCCAAGAACGTGCCAGCCATTCGTAGCCGATACCGCCGGCCGCGGCTGACTTCGGCGGGGCGGGCGTGGCGGCGGAGCCAGGCGACGAAGGCCTTGAGCGGCGGGCGCATCACGCCGGGGCGGGTGACGATGTAGTAGCCGAGGCCGGGGCGGGCCTCCTCGAATAGCACCTTGAGCCGTCCCGCCGCGAGCTCGCGCTCGATCACCGCCGTGGTGGTCAGCGAGACGCCGTCGCCGTTGCGCAGGCCCTCGAGCACGAGGTGGCCGGGGAGGTGGGTCACGTTCTCTCTTCGGCCCGTCGACCCCGCGGTCGCGGAACCAGGCCGACATCTCGCTGGTGCCGAGCTCCTGCAGCCAGGGCAGGTCGAGCGTGTCGCCGGGCTCGGTGATGCGCCGGCCTCCGATCAGCGAGGGGGCTCCGACCAGCACGTAGGTGGTCGGCACCAGCAATTCGGCCTCAAGGCCCCGCCAGCCGCCGGTGCCGTAGCGGATCGCGACGTCGATGCCGCCGGGCTTGAGCTCCACGAGTTCGGTGGAAGGGTTGAGCATCAGCTCGATCTCCGGGTGCTCGTAGCGGAACTCGGAGAGCCGCGGCATCAGCCAGCTCATGGCGAAAGCCGGGGTGGACGAGACCTGCAGGGCGCGGGTGGCGTCGGCCCCGGTCAGCTCCTCCACCGCCCGGCGGATGTCCTCGAACGCCGCGTCGAGGGCCGCCGCGAGGCGGGCACCCTCGGGCGTCGGAACGGCGCGGCGGCCCTCGCGGCGCATGAGTTCCACGCCCAGCTCGTCCTCGAGCGCGCGCACGCGCTGGCTGACCGCGGCGTGGCTCACGTTGAGTGCCGCGCCCGCGGCGGCGAAGCTGCCGCTTTCGGCAAGCGCCGAGAACGCGCGCAGGGCGCCGAGCGAGGGGAGCGACGCCAGTTCACCTGTAAGCCCACCTTACAGTCGCGATTTTTTCCTGCCTCGCTTCGGGTCGCGTTCAGCGCCATATATACCGGACAGAAACGACCCCATGGAGGGTTTCGCCATGATCGACATCTACGCCAGAACTTTCAGGATCGCAACGTTCCTCGATAGCGAGGAGACCGTTCCCGACCCGGCGGCAGAAGCACACCCCGCGCGTCGGCCGGCTTGGCCGGATGCTGGCCCGGTGGCGGTCGTGGTGATGGCCGCCTGCCACACGGCGCCTGCCGTCCGCAAGCGGTGGGAGAGGCCGACGCGGCTCGCTGAGGCGCTTCGGCGTTTGCAAGACCGATATGACGCCCGCAGGTCGGCGGCTACACTGGGCCGCCTTACCGACGATGACCTGCGCGACATGGGCCTGACCCGGGCCGACGCCGAACGAATTCTGTTTCACCCCACCCGCCACTAGAGCAAGGGATCGAGGTGGCGGCGGTCACTCGCCGCCGCCGAGGGTGTGCACGTAGACCGCCACCTTGGCGATGTCTTCGGGGCGCAGGCGGCCGCCGAAGGCGGGCATGATGCCGAAGCGCGCGTTCTCGATGGTGGCGTGGATGGTCGCCGCGTCTCCGCCGTAGAGCCAGATTCCGTCGGTCAGATTGGGTGCGCCGAACTCGCGGCCGCCGGCGCCGTCCTCGCCGTGGCAGGAGGCGCAGTTCTCGGCGAAGAGCGGCGCGCCGGCTTCGGCCTGGGCGGCGTCGTACTCCTGGCCCGACATCGCCAGCACGTACTGGGTCAGGTCGTCGATCTGCGCCGGCTCGAGGATGTCGGCAAAGGCCGGCATCTGGCTGTAGCGGGTGTCCGGGTCGCCGTCGTAGCGGATGCCGTGGGTGACGGTCTGCGCGATGTCGTCGACGGTGCCGCCCCAGAGCCAGTCGTCGTCGAGGAGGTTGGGATAGTGGCCGACCACGCCCGACGCGCCGGCACCGTGACAGGGGGCGCAATTGTTGCGGAAGACCGCGGCCCCGCCGGCGGTGGCGAAGCGAAGTAGTTCGGGATCGTTCTCGACCGCGGCAAGGTCCTCCTGCATCAGGCGGGCGTCGAGGGGCGCGTTGACCGCGGCGGCGGCCTCGATTTCGGCGGTGACGTTTGCGCGGCTGGAATAGCCGAGGAGGCCCGGCGTAGCGCCGCTGACCATCGGCCACGCGGGGAAGAGGATGGTGTAGATCACGGCCCAGACGATGGTGGCGTACAAGGTCCACAGCCACCAGCGCGGCATCGGCGTGTCGAGTTCCTTGATGCCGTCCCATTCGTGGCCGGTGGTCTCGGTCTGGGTCGCCTCGTCGAGCTCGCGCTTAGTGGCCATTCCCATCGTCCTTTCTCGGCGCGTCCTTCATCGGGGCGTCTTCATTGCGGAAGATCTGCCTTGACGCTTCGTCCTGCTCCTTGCGGGCGCCCGGCCGGAAGACCCACACAAGCACCGCGCCGAAGGCCACGACCATCAGCAGCAGGCCCCAGCTGTCGGCGAAGTGGCGCAGGCCGGTGTAGGTTTCCACGGCGCTATCGGCTTGCGGCGGGCTCGAAGGTCGAGAAGTCGACCAGGGTGCCCAGCATCTGCAGGTAGGCGATCAGCGCGTCCAATTCGCTGACCCCCGCGTGGCCGTCGAAGTTGCGCGCCTGGGCCTTTGGATAGCGGGCAAGAAGCGCGTCCGGGTCGCCGGCGTCGGGGTCGGCCTGGGTGCGGAAATCGGCGCGGGCGTTCTCGATCATCTCGTCGGTATAGGGCACCCCGGTGGCACGCTGCGCCCGCATGTTCGCCGCTATGTGCTCGGACCCGAGCGGCGTTTCGGCCAGCCAGGGATAGGCCGGCATGATCGACTCCGGCACGATGTCGCGCGGGTTGTGCATGTGCGCCGCGTGCCAGTCGTCGGAGTAGCGGCCGCCGACGCGGGCGAGGTCGGGGCCGGTGCGCTTGGAGCCCCACTGGAAGGGGTGGTCGTACATGGATTCCGCCGCCAGCGAGTAGTGGCCGTAGCGCTCCACCTCGTCGCGCATGACGCGGATCATCTGGCTGTGGCAGAGGTAGCAGCCCTCGCGCACGTAGATGTCGCGTCCGGTGAGCTCGAGCGGGCTGTAGGGGCGCATGCCCTCGACCTTCTCGATGGTGTTGTCGAGGTAGAAGAGCGGCACGATCTGAACAAGGCCACCGATGGTCACAACGAGAAAGCTGAGCACCAGGAGCAGAAAGGCGTTCTTTTCGACGAAGTGGTGGTTGCGGAAGAGCCAGGGTCCGCGCTGCCATCCGCTCGGCTGGTCGGCGTGATTGTTCTCGGACATCGGCCTGGCCTCCTATTCCGCCGCCACGGCGCTGGCCCGGGTGGGAACCTCGCTGCCGAACGCGGTCTTCCAGAGGTTGTAAGCCATGATCGCCCCGCCGGTGAGGTAAAGCACCCCGCCGAGGGCACGGATCACGTACATCGGGTGCATGGCCGCCACCGAGTCGATGAATGAGTTCACCAGGAAGCCCTGGTCGTCGACCTCGCGCCACATCAGCCCCTGGGTGATGCCGCCAACCCACATCGAGGAGGCGTAGAGCACGATGCCGATGGTGGCGAGCCAGAAGTGCCAGGAGACGAGGCTGAGCGAGTAGAGCCGCTCGCGGTTCCAGAGCCGCGGCACCAGGTAGTAGAGCGCGCCGAAGGTGATCATGCCGTTCCAGCCGAGCGCGCCGGAGTGCACGTGGCCGATCGTCCAGTCGGTGTAGTGGCTGAGCGAGTTGACGGCGCGGATCGACATCATCGGCCCCTCGAAGGTGGCCATGCCGTAGAAGCCGACGGAGACGACGAGCATCCGCAGAATCGGGTCGGTCCTGAGCTTGTCCCAGGCCCCCTGCAGGGTCATCAGGCCATTGATCATGCCGCCCCACGACGGCATCCAAAGGACGATCGAGAAGGTCATGCCCAGGATCTGCGCCCAATCGGGAAGCGCGGTGTAGTGCAGGTGATGCGGACCGGCCCAGATGTAGAGGAAGATCAGCGACCAGAAGTGGATGATCGACAGCTTGTAGGAATAGACCGGGCGGTCCGCCTGCTTGGGGATGAAGTAGTACATCATCCCGAGGAAGCCCGCGGTCAGGAAGAAGCCCACCGCATTGTGGCCGTACCACCATTGCACCATGGCGCCCTGCACGCCCGGGAACAGGATCACCGACTGCGCGCCCCAGATCGAGACCGGCACCGCGAGGTTGTTGATCACGTGCAGCATCGCGACGGTTACGATGAAGCTCAGGAAGAACCAGTTCGCCACGTAGATGTGGGGTTCGCGGCGCTTGACGATCGTGCCGAGGAAGACCGCGAGGTAGACCACCCATACGATGGTGAGCCAGATGTCCACGTACCATTCCGGCTCGGCATATTCCTTGCTCTGAGTCGAGCCGAGTACGTAGCCGGTGGCGGCAAGCACGATGAAGAGGTTGTAGCCCCAGAATACGAACCAGGCGGCATTGCCGCCCCAGAGCCGCGTCGCGCAGGTGCGCTGCACCACGTAGAACGACGTGCAGATCAGCGCGTTGCCTCCAAAGGCGAAGATCACCGCCGAGGTGTGCAGCGGCCGCAGCCGCCCGAAGCTGGTCCAGGGCAGGCCGAGGTTCAGCGCCGGGAAGGCGAGCTCGAAGGCTATGTAGGTGCCGGCGAGAAAGCCGACCACCCCCCAGAAGGTTGTCGCGATAACGCCGGCTCGAATCACGTCGTCCATGTAGCCGGTTTCGGCGGGAGCGGCGCGCCGGCCCGCGCCGCGGATCGACCAGATGAACAGGAGCGCGGCCAGCGCCATCAGGATCAGCGCATGCACCTGATAGGCCAGATCCTCTCCCCAGTTGGCGGCGATGGCGAAGAGAAGCGCAAGCACTCCCCAGGCGGCGATCCTGACTGCGTCGAGCATTTTTCCTGTCCCCGTCTCGGCGGGCCGCGCGCTCCGCTCGCCGTGAACGCCATTGGGGCATGCTTGCGCAACGTTTTTCAAGCGTTCAATCATCGGATCTGAACCGCTGCGACATGGTGACCCGGATGGCGGACGATGAGGCGACGGAGGAATGCGCGGTTTGCCACCGGCGGTGGCCTCTCCGGGAACTGCGGCCGCTGACCAGCCTGGGGGGCGGCGCGGACCTTTTGCGTGCCGAGCTGGGGGCGCTGCCGCCCGATGCGCCGATCTGCCGCGAGGACCGGGCCAAGTATCGTCGGCTGCACATGGAGCGGCTCCTGTCCGGCGAGCGCCGTGCGCTCGGCGCTCTCGATCGCGAGGTTCTGGCGAGCCTCGATGCCGGCGGGGTCGTCGCCGAGGACGTGGATGCCGTGTTCGCCGAGCGTGCCGGCTTAGGGGCGCGGGCTGCCGACGTGGTGGCGGCCTTCGGCGGGTCCTGGCCCTTCATTCTCATTTTCTGCCTGCTGATCGGCGCCTGGATTGCACTGAACGTGAGCGGACTTCTCATCGGCCCGTTCGACCCCTATCCCTTCATTCTGCTCAATCTCATGCTCTCCTGCGTGGCGGCGCTGCAGGCGCCGGTGATCATGATGAGCCAGCGGCGGCAGGAGGCGAAGGACCGGCTGCGGGCGGAGAACGACTACAAGGTCAACCTGAAGGCCGAGCTGGAGATCCGCCACCTGCACGAGAAGATAGACCGCCAGCTGACCGAGCAGTGGCAGCGCCTGGCCGAAATCCAGCGGGTACAGCTCGAACTCCTGGAGGAGATGGTGGCGGACGGCCGCAAGTAGCCGCGCTCAGAGCGGGCGGCGGGTGCGCCTGCGCTGGAGCTCGAGGTGGCCGAGCGGCGTCCAGCCGACGATGGCGGTGTCGATGCCGTCGTCGCGGAGCGCCGCGGCGAGGGTGCGCTCGACACGCGAGCGCTCGGCGCGGGCGAGCGGCGCGAAGTCGACGGTGATCTGTCCGCCCAGCCCGCGCAGGCGCAGTTGCCGCGGCAGCTCCGCGGCGGCGGCGAGGTTGGTCTTCAGCGCCGCCGCGGGCGACAGGTCGGCGCCGGTGTTGACGTCGACCGCCACCAGCGCGCGGGTGGGCTCGATGAACATGGAGCCCTGGCCGAGCGGCACGGCGGGGCGGCGGAGCGCCTGCACCTCCTCCCAGATTCCCGCATCGGCGAGCGCCGTCGCCGCCTCGCGCACCAGGGTGCCGGGTGCGTCCCAGTCGCGGCGCGCCTCGGTCTGCCGCCCCCGGCGCGGGACGGACGCGCCCCGGCGCCCCGGCGGCGGCGAGGGCCTGCCAGTCCCCGCGGAGGTCGGCGATCTCGCCGGCGACCTGGGCATCGGGCGCGTCGGCGGAGGCGGAGCGCAGGATCAGGCCGAGGTCGGGGTCGGCGCCGGCCATCGCCGTCTCGGCAAGGGCCGCGAGGGCGGCGCGCCGGTCGGCGTCGCGCAGCGAGCGGGCGACGTTTATCCCCGGTGCGCCGGGGGTTAGGATGGCCGTGCGGCCCTTGAGCAGCAAGCGGGCGGTGACCGGCGGCGCCTTGCCGGGCTCGGCCCAGCCGGCAACCTGCACCAGGAGCGAGCGGCCGGGCGCGGGCAGGTTCGGGCCGCGCAGGAAGCCGGAGAGCCCGGCCCCGAGATCGACGATAACGCCGCCGAGGCCCTTCATGGGACGGGCCGGCACCGCGCGGTAGATCGCCTCCGGCTGCGGCGCGGGATCGGTGGGAGCCGGATCGACGAGGAGATCCTGGAGCTTGCCGTCCACCATCAGCGCCGCCGCCTCGCCGCCGCCGGGCAGCGGTTCGATCAGGATTCTGGCGCCCCTTCACGCCGGGTCGACGCCGGCGGCCGCGAGCAGGCCCAGCGTCTCGGTGAGCGGAAGGCCCACCACGTTGGAGTAGGAGCCGCCGATCCAGGGGACAAAGCCGCCGGCGCGGCCCTGGATGGCGTAGGCGCCGGCCTTGCCCTGCCACTCGCCCGAGGCGAGGTAGCCGTCGATCTCGCGTGGCGAGAGCCGCTTGAAGCGCACGGCGGTCTCCACGATGCGGCTCCAGCGCCGCTCGCCGCGGCGGACGGCGACGGCGGTCACGACCCGGTGGCGCCGCCCGGAGAGAAGCGCGAGAAAGCCGCGGGCCTCGGCGGCATCCGCGGGCTTTCCGAGCAGGCGCCGCCCGAGGGCCACGACGGTGTCGGCGGCCAGCACCACCTCGTCGCCGGCCGCAACGACGGCCGCGGCCTTCGCCTCGGCCAGGCGGAGTCGCGCAGGCGCGCGCGGTCTCGCCGCGGCGCGGGCTTTCGTCGATCTCGGGGGCGAGGACTGCGTCGGGGATGATGCCGACCTGCGCGAGGAGTTCGCGGCGTCGGGGGCTGGCGGACCCGAGGATCAGCCGGGGGCGTGGCTTCGCGACCGGGCGCTCACTTGAAGCGATAGTTGATGCGTCCCTTGGTCAGGTCGTAGGGGGTCATTTCCACCTGGACCTTGTCGCCGGCGAGCACGCGGATGCGGTTCTTGCGCATCTTGCCGGCGGTGTGGGCGATGATGATATGGCCGTTTTCGAGCTCCACCCGGAAGGTCGCGTTGGGCAGAAGCTCGGTCACGACCCCGGGAAATTCGAGAAGCTCTTCCTTGGCCACGTTTAATCCGATGCTGTTTCGCGGGGTGCGGGAGCGCCTTCCTCCCGCGCGCGGGAAAATGGCCTCACGGTCCGAAGAATTCAAGGGAAATCGCCCGGCAGGCCGGGGAGCGTAAACGGCTTTCGGTCGCCGGGGGCGTCCCGCCCGTCGACGGGCACCGCAAAATGCGCCCGGTCAGCGGGCGCGGACGAGGACCGGCGCGGCCTGGGCGTGCGCGGCGTCGAAGGCGCGGGATACGCCGTAGGGAGCGTTGACCAGGACGAGGCCGGAGCCGGTCATGCCGCGGGACGGGCGAGGGGTGAAGGTGACCTCGTCGCGGAGAAACGGGAGCGGGTTCAGGGCGGCGAGCAGCTCGCGGTGGCGCGCCTCGGGGAGGAGCGGGTACCAGACGAGGACCGCCGCCTCTGGCCATTTCGCGATCAGGCGCCGGACGAAGTCGGCGGCGGCGGCGTACTCGGACTTCACCTCGTAGGAGGGGTCGACCAGCACGAGGCCGCGGCGCGGCCGGAAGGGGGCGAGGGCGAGGACGCCTTCGAAACCATTGCGGCGGTGGATGGCGGCATCGCTGCCGGCGAGGGCTCGCTCCAGGCCGGCGTGCTCGGCGGGATGGAGCTCCATCAGCGTGAGGCGGTCCTGCGGACGGAGGAGGTGACGCGCGACGAGGGGGGAGCCGGGGTAGGCGGTGGGACCGGCCTCCGCGTGCACCGCCGCGAGCGCGCGGCCGTAGGGGGTGGCCGGGCTTGGGCGGATGCGGGCGATGCCGCGCGCGGCCTCGCCGGTCTTCAGCGCCTCGGGGGCGCCGATGTCGTAGAGCCCGCGGCCGGCGTGGGTCTCGACGTAGCTGATGCCGCGCGGCTTGGCGGTGAGCTGGGCGAGGAGCTCGGCCAGCACGATGTGCTTGTGCAGGTCGGCCGGGCCGCCGGCATGGTAGGCGTGCTGGTAGGAGAGCATCCGCGCCCCATAGGCCGGCGCGGCCCGAAGCGCCAGCGACCGTCGCCCGCGCCGTGGGGCATGTACCCATGAACCGGCTTTCTCGACGATGGCGGTCCGCTCTCGGCCCAATGCAGCCGCCGATCCGATCGGCGCGCAACCTCGCCGCCCGCACCCCGCGGATTTGGCCGTCGACAAATTCGCACGCGCCTGCCCGCCCGGGGGCAGGCGCGAAGAGCGCCAGCCCGGGCACGCGCGCGCGAATTGCGAGCGCCGGGCGAGCGGAGAACCCCTTCGCCTGCGCGCTCGCGCGCTCCGCCGAACGGCCCGGCCGAAGCAGTGCTTCGGCTTGTCGGGCCGCGGACTCGCGGGCCGAGGCCCGCTTCGTCGGACGACCGCTCCTGGCGCAAACCCGCCGTCCGCCTCAGGCCACCCGGGCGCCGCCGACCCAGACGCCGCGCGGAACGGGCAGGTCGTCCTCGAGGCGGAAGCGGACGAGATCGGCGAGGAGGCCAGGGGCGATGCGGCCGCGGTCGGCCAGGCCGGCGGCACGGGCGGGGGCGGCGGTGACGCGGGCGAGGCCGCCGGCCATGTCGTCCATGAGCGCGCCGAGCCGAACGGCACCGAGCAGCAGGCTGGCCGGGGCGTAGTCGGAGGAGAGGATGTCGAGGAGCCCGGCCTCGGCCAGGGTATCGGCGGCGACGTTGCCCGAGTGCGAGCCACCGCGGAGGAGGTTCGGCGCGCCGATCATCACCGAGATGCCGTGCGCCCGGCAGGCGGCTGCGGCCTCGACGGTGGTGGGAAACTCGGCGATGCGCGCGCCGTGGCCGGCGGAGACCGCCACCTGATCCGGAGTGGCGTCGTCGTGGCTGGCGAGCGTCGCGCCGAGGCGGCGGGCGCCGGCGACCGCCGCGGCTTCGTGGCGTTCGCCGTTCCTGGCGCGGAGGTCCTTCAGCATCGCCACGTGCGCCTGGAACTCGGCCTCGTTCATGTCGCGCCGCGTCGCCGCATAGTCGCGCAGCTTGCCGATGTCGGTGAACTGGCGCTGGCCGGGGGTGTGATCCATCAGGCTGAGGATGCCGACCCGGTCCTCGCGGGTGAACTCGGCCAGCTCTTCGACCAGGGTCTCTGAGCAGGTCTCGGCCCGGAGATGCAGGCGGTGGCGCAGGCGCAGGGCGCCGGCCTCGTGGAGGCGGTTGATCTCGCTGGCGAGCGGCCGGGCATAGCGGCCGTAGCCCGACTTGCCACCGGCGACCAGCGAGCCCACGCGCAGGGCGTCGAAGACGGTGGTGATGCCGGTGCCGGCAAGCTCGGCGTCGTGTGCGAGGATCGCCGGCACCTTGGGCCAGCGGACCCCAGGGCGCGGCTCGAGGTGGCGCTCGAGATTGTCGGTGTGCAGCTCGATCAGGCCGGGCGAGAGATAGTCGCCGCCGCAGTCCTCCGCGCCCGCGGGTACGTCGGTCCCGGTGTCGATGGCGGCGATCCGGCCATTGTGGACGAGGAGGCTGCCCACCACCGTCTCGGTCTCGAGAAGGATTCGGGCGTTGGCCAGCACCAGCACAGGCTGTTGCGGGGAGCGGAGGTCGTATGGCATGGGCTCGGGGCTTCTCATTCTGCTCGGAGACCACCATGAGCGACTGGCGCCGGCAAGCAATCTATTTCGCGCCGCCGGCTGGAAGCGCGCTGGCCCGGTTCGGTGCCGACTGGCTGGGCTGGGATGCGGAGCGCGGCGAGCGCCGCGAGGGTGTGGAGATATCCGGGCTGCCGCTGCCGCGGGCCGAGCTGGTGGAGGTGCCGCGCCGCTACGGGTTCCACGCCACGCTGAAGGCGCCGTTCCGCCTGGCCGACGGCTGCAATCTGACCGACCTCGATGCCGCCCTCGAGGCGGTCGCCGCCGGCTGCACGCGCTTCGCGCTCCGCCTGGCGGTCGCGGCACCTGGGCCGTTCCTGGCGCTGATGCCCGAGGAGGCGCCGCCGGAGCTTGCCGAGCTGGAGCGGGCCTGCGTCACCGGGCTCGATGCGTTCCGGGCTCCGGCCGAGGCGGGGGAAACGATGCGCCGGCGGCGCGCGGGGCTCGATGCGATCGAGGAGGAGAACCTGCGGCGCTGGGGCTACCCCTACGTCCTCGCCCGCTTCCGGTTTCATCTTACGCTGACCGGGTCGCTCTCGCCGGGCGTGCGGGCCGCGGTGCGCGAGGCGCTGGAGCAGGCCCTGGCGCCGCTCCTGACCGAGTCGGTTCCGGTCGCCGAGGTCTGCCGCTTCGCCGAGGCGGGCGACGGCTGCTTCCGCCTCGTCAGGCGGTTTCCTCTCGGAGCACGCCCCGTCGGGTGAGTGCCGCGCGCAGCTCGCCGGTGGAGGTGAAGTGGATGGCGTCGATGCCGAGCGCCGCCGCGGCGGCGACGTTGGCCGCGCTGTCGTCGATGAAGATGGCGCGCTCCGCGTCGAGGCTGTTGCGGGCGAGGCAGCGGCGATAGATTTCCGGATCGGGCTTGGTGATCCCTTCGTCCCCGGAAACAACGACATCGCGGAAGCTGCTGGCAAGGAACGGGAAACGATCCCGCGTCTCCACCCACTTGGCGCTGGAGAAGTTCGTGATCGCGTAGACCGGCGTCGCGGCGGCTGCAAGCTCGGCAAGCAGTTCGGGGGCGCCTTCGACCGGGCCCGGCACGGTCTCGTGCCAACGGTCGTGGAAGGCGCGGATGAGGGCGCTGCGGTGCGGGTGGCGGGCGCTGAGGGCGGCGACGCCGTCGTCCCAGGCGAGGCCGCGGTCGAACTCGAGATTCCAGGCGTCAAACCCGATCTCGGCGAAGAAGGCGTCGATTGCCGCCTCGTCCGGCAAAAGCTGGCGGTAGAGAAGGCGCGCATCCCAGCGGATGAGCACGTTGCCTACATCGAAGATCACCGCGGATTCGGTCATGGGCGCTGTTGGTAGCGGGGCGGAGGCGCGCCGGCAATGCCGGCTTGACGGGAATCGGCGCCAACCGGATAGTGCCCGCGTACGTTCGCGTACCAACAGAAATCCGCGGTCGGTTGCGTCGCGGGAACAATTCCGGGGAGGGAAGACCATGAGACTGAAAAGCGTGCTTGCATTCGCCGCGCCGCTGGCGGTGGCGGCGATGTTGTCGGCCGGGCCAGGGCAGGCGCAGGATCTGAAGATCGCCACGTCGCTGCCGTTCCTGGGTTTCCCGTTCTTCGTGCACATGCAGAACCAGCTCAACGCCGAGGCGGAGACGCTCGGCGGCATCGAGGTGGTGAACTACGACGGGCAGAACCAGACCACGAAGCAGACCGCCGACGTGGAGGCGGCGATCGTCAGCGGCGTGGACGGCCTCGTCATCAGCCCGCTCGACTCGGTGGCGATGGCTCCGGCGGTGAAGCAGGCGGTGGACGCCGGCATTCCCGTCATGACCATCGACCGGCGCGTGGAGGGCGTCGAGGGGATCCTCGGGCACGTGGGCGCCGACAACGTCAAGGGCGGCGAGGCGCAGGCGCAGCTCATCGTCGAGAAGTTCCCGGATGGCGCCCGCATCGTCAACCTGCAGGGCCAGCCCGGTTCCAGCCCGGCGATCGACCGCAACAAGGGCGCGCACAACGTCCTCGATCCGCTGAAGGACAAGTATGTCTTCGTCGCCGAGCAGACGGCGAACTTCCAGCGCGACCAGGGCGCCTCGGTGACCGAGTCGATCCTGGCCGGTCTCGACTCGCCGCCGGACGTGATCCTGGCGGCCAACGACGACATGGCGCTCGGGGCGCAGCAGGTGGTGCAGGAGCAGGGGCTCGACATCGCCATCATCGGCTTCGACGCGCTGCCCGAGGCGCTGGCGTCCATCCGCGACGGCGGGATGCTGGCCACCATCGAGCAGATGCCGGGCGGCCAGAGCCGGGGCGCGCTCGACGAGCTGGTCAAGTTCCTGCGCGATGGAACCAAGCCGGAGCCGCTGGTGCTGCTGACGCCGATCGCCATCACCAAGGACAATCTCGACAAGGCCGAGCGTCTCGGCGAGGCGGGCTGAGTCACCTCCCTGCCGGGTCGCCCGCGGGCGGCCCGGCACCCACAAGGCCCGCAGGCGCCCATGCCCCTCAACGATTCCCATTCCGGGCAGGCGCCGGGGCGCCGCGATCCGATCGACGTGCTGGCACGTTATTCGGCGCCGATCTTCCTTGTGCTGCTGGTCATCGTCTTCACCGCGCTGCAGCCGAACTTTCTGCATCCGCTGAACGTGATGAACGTGCTCAGGCAGGTCTCGCTCTCCGGGCTGGTCGCCATCGGGATGACCTTCGTCATACTGACCGGAGGGATCGACCTCTCGGTGGGGTCGCTGGTCGCATTGGCCGGGCTGGTGGCGGCCTACGTGGCGAAGGGGGGGCTGGAGAGCCGGTTCGCGGTCGGCGCGGGCGCCGATGCCGGGAATCCGGTCATTCTTCGCGGTTCTCGCCGCGATTGCGGTCGGGATGGCGTGCGGGGCGCTGCAGGGCGCGGCGATCACGCGGCTCCGGGTGCCGCCGTTCGTGGTAACCTTGGGAGGGCTGACGGCGTGGCGGGGGGCGGCCCTGCTGCTGTCGCAGGGTGGTCCGATCAGCGGGTTCAGCCCGGCGTTCACCTGGTGGGGTCAGGGGCGGATCCAGGGCGTGCCGGTGCCCGTCATCATCTTCGTCGTCGCGGCGATCCTCGCGCATGTGGTGCTGCGGCACACCCGCTTCGGCCTGCATGTCTATGCCGTGGGTGGAAACGGTCCGGCGGCGGATCTGAACGGCGTGAATACCCGGCGGGTGATATTCGCCGTCTATGTCATCGTGGGGTTCGCCTGCGGGCTGGGGTCCTTCCTGCTCTCGGCGCGGCTGAATTCCGCGGAGGCGGTGGCGGGGCTGGGGCTGGAGCTCGACGTCATCGCGGCGGTAGTGATCGGGGGAACCTCGCTCTTCGGCGGGGTGGGCGGGGTCTTCGGCACCGTGGTGGGGGCGCTCCTGATCGGGGTGCTGCGCAACGGGCTGGTGCTCCTCAACGTCTCGCCGTTCATCCAGCAGATCGTGATCGGGCTCATCCTGGTGCTGGCGGTGGCCTTCGACCAGTATGCGGCCGCGCGGCGGAGAGCCTGAGGTGGCGCCGGTCCTGAGCCTGCGCGGAATCTCGAAGCACTTCGGGGCGATCCAGGCGCTGCAGGACGTGGACCTCGATCTCGACCGCGGCGAGGTGCTGGGGCTCATGGGCGACAACGGCGCCGGCAAGTCCACGCTGGTGAAGATCATCGCCGGGAGCTTTGCCCCCTCGTCGGGCGAGGTGCTGCTGGACGGGCGAGCCGGTGCGCTTTGCCCGGCCGGTGGAGGCGCGCGAGAAGGGGATCGAGATCGTCCACCAGGATCTGGCGCTCTGCGACAACCTGCCGGCGGCGCTGAACGTCTTTCTCGGGCGCGAGCTGACCCGGCGGATGGGGCCTTTCCGCTTCCTCGACAAGGGGGCGATGTACGCGCGGGCGGGCGAGCTCTTCGCGGAGCTGAAGTCCGAGACGCGGCCGCGGGATCTGGTCAAGCAGATGTCGGGCGGGCAGCGCCAGGCGGTGGCGATCGCGCGGACGCGGCTGGCGGACCCGAAGCTGGTGCTGATGGACGAGCCGACGGCGGCGATCAGCGTGCGCCAGGTGGCCGAGGTGCTCGGCCTCATCGGCCGCCTCAAGGCGGCCGGCCACGCGGTCATCCTGATCAGCCACCGCATGCCCGACGTGTTCGAGACCTGCGATCGCGTCGCCGTCCTGCGCCGCGGCAGCAAGGTGGCCGACAAGCCGATCGCCGCCACCTCTCCCGAGGAGGTGACCGGGCTCATCACCGGCGCCATCGAGACGGCGTGAGCCGGGCAGTCCCCCTGCGCGCACGCGACGGGTGCCGGCGATGATGCATCCCGGGCCGCGCAACCTGATCACCGACGTGCCGGGCGTGCTGGTCGGCAACGCCTCGGACCCGCGGCTGAAGTCGGGGGTGACGGTGCTGGCGGCGGACGTGTCCTTCGTGGCCGCCGTGGACATCAGGGGCGGCGCTCCGGGGACGCGCGAGACGGACCTGCTTGCCCCCGGAAGGCTGGTTCAGGCCGTCGATGCACTGGTCCTCTCCGGCGGATCGGCCTTCGGGCTCGATGCGGCCTCGGGTGTAGTCGACCGGCTGCGGGGCCTCGGGCGCGGATTTCGCGCCGGCGCGTCCGTGGTGCCGATCGTGCCGGCGGCGATCCTTTTCGATCTCGCGAACGGCGGGGAAAAGGGGTGGCTGGAAAATCCCTATCCCGCGCTCGGTGCGGCAGCGTTCGATGCGGCCGGGGAGGATTTCGCGCTCGGATCCGAGGGCGCGGGCACCGGGGCGATGACGGCGACGCTGATGGGAGGCCTGGGCTCGGCCTCGATCGTCACCGAGGACGGAGCAACCGTCGGCGCGCTCGTCGCAGTGAACGCCTTCGGCGGCGTCTGCGTCCCGGGGTCGCGGGAGTTCTGGGCGGGGGCCTGGGAGATCGGCGAGGAATTCGGCGGCCTCGGCCCCGGCACGACGCGGGTGGCGCCGTTCACCCCGCGTCACATGAAGCCCGGGCCTCGCGATCCGATCTCCAACACGACGATCGCCATCGTCGCCACCGACGTGCGGCTCGACAAGGCAGGGGCGCGGCGGCTGGCCGAGATGGCGCACGCGGGGATGGCGCGCGCGATCCATCCGGCGCACACGCCTTTCGACGGCGATCTCGTCTTCGGGGTCTCGACCGGGCGGCGCGAAGCCGGCGCCGCCGTGGGGCAGGAGGCGATGGTGCTCGGCCACGCGGCCGCGCACTGCCTGGCGCGGGCCATTGCGCGCGGCGTTCACGCCGCACGCCCGCAGCCGGGAAATCTCCTGCCCTGCTGGCGCGAGGCCGCGCCGCGTTAACCTTTCGGCCGCGCGCCCACGGCGTGTACATGCGATGTACCTACGTTGTACCTACGTTGTACGTCGAAGAAATGGCCGTTAACCCTTGCAACGCCGCCTAAATCAGTCGCCTCCGCCCGAGGCACTCGGATGGCCTGACCGCAACCGCCACGGGCAGTCCTTGCCGAAACCTGAACCGCTTATGAGCAATCGTCGGGAAATCGCCGGCTGATGCTGCGCCGCAGTAACCCGGAGTTCAGCTTTGTCCGGCTATGTGGGTCGCTGGGGAACCGGGGGGTCGGGAGCATGGACCGCAAGACGGGCAATATCGTCATCGTCAGACGCAAGAACGTAGTGGCCGCAGGCCACCACGGCGGCGCGTGGAAGGTGGCCTATGCCGACTTCGTCACGGCGATGATGGCCTTCTTCCTGCTCATGTGGCTGCTCAGCACCACGGACCAGGAAACCCGCCTCGGCCTGGCCGACTATTTCAGCCCGACGATCCCGATTCACGAGTCGCGCAGCGGCGGCGACGGCCCGTTCGACGGCGACAGCATGTTCAGCCAGGACGTTCTCTCCCGCGACGAGACCGGGCAGAAGGGCGATCCGGAGAAGATGGACGTGCCGGGCACGCCCGACGAGAGCCTCTTCGAGGTCGAGCAGGAGCTGCTCGGCGGCAGCGGCGACGCCATGGAGGCCGATCCGCTGCTTCAGCACATCCGCACACGCGTCACCGACGAGGGGCTGATCATCGAGGTCTTCGACATCGACGGGCTCGCCGCTCTTCGACGGGCCCACGGCCGAGCCGGAACCGATCTTCGAGGAGCTCGTGCAGATGATCGGCCGCGTGCTGTCGCGCACCGTCAATCCGGTCGCGGTCACCGGGCACCTGGCGGCCGGAGACACCGGCCGCGACGGGCCTGACCCCTGGCGGCTCTCCTCCGACCGGGCACAGCTGACCCGCGGCTATCTCGACGCGGCCGGCGTTGCCGACGCCCGCGTCTCGCGGGTCACCGGGAAGGCGGACCGCAGCCCCGCCGCCGACGATCCGAGCCGATTCCCGCAACCGCCGGGTGGAGATCACGCTTCTGCGCCGCTTCGAGCCCTGAAACCGCGGCGCGGCGGGCATTAGCGGCTTCTTAAGGCCGAGACGCCAAGGTGCCCGCAAGACCCGTCCGCCGTCGCCCCTCACGGACAAAGGACTGAGCATGGGTATTTCCTCGTCGTTGAACGCCGGCGTTTCCGGGCTGAACGCGAATGCCAACAAGCTCGCGACCATTTCCGACAACATCGCGAACTCGCAGACCTACGGCTACAAGCGGGCCGACGTGGACTTCTCCTCGATGACCGTCAGCGACGCCAAGTCCCCCAATACGGTCGGCGGCGGGCGCTGGTTCACCGCAGGCGGCGTTCGGACCAACGCGGTCTGGGACGTGGACGAGAAGGGTGCGCTGGCGCAGACGAACAACGCCACCGACCTCGCGATCACCGGGCGCGGTTTCCTGCCGGTCAGCACGACGGCCTCGCTCGGGCGGACGAGCACGACAGACATTCCATTCATGCTGACGACGACCGGATCCTTCTCCACCAACGCCCAGGGCTATCTCACCACCCCCTCCGGGCTGGTGCTGCTGGGCTGGCCGGCGGACGCCAACGGCGTCGTGGCGCCGCAGCCGCGCGACACCGTCAACGGACTCCAGCCGGTACAGGTCAACCTTTCCGTCGGTCGCGGTGCAGCCGACCTCCGGGATCACCTTGAACGTCAATCTGCCGACCGACGACGTCGAGGCAGGGGCGACCGGCGCCGCGCGCGTGGTGACGGTCGAATATTTCGACAACGTCGGCGGGTCGCAGACCCTGACTGCGGCTTCACGCCGACGGTTCCGGCAGTGGGCAACCCGCGCAGCAACACCTGGACCCTCGATCTCACCGATCAGGCCTCGGGGCAGTCGGCGGGCACCTACACGCTCGTCTTCAGCGACGCGCCGCCGAATGCCGGCGGGCTCACCAGCGTCACCGGCCCGGTCGGCGGCACGCTTGCCACCGACCTATGATCCGGTGACGGGCGACATGGTTCTCAATCTCGGCACCCAGCAGATCACCATCGGCGTCGGCTCGACCGCCGCCACCGGGCCTCAGCACATGTCGCAGTTGAGCTCGACCTTCTCGTCGGTGGGCGTCAGCCATGACGGCAGCGCGGCCGGCACCTACACCGGCCTCTCGATCGACGAGCACGGGTACCTCTCGGCAACCTACTCGAGTGGCTTCTCGAAGGTGATCTACCAGATCCCGGTCGCCGACGTGCCGAACCCGAACGGGCTCAAGGTGCTGGACAACCAGACCTTCTCGCTGTCGCAGGCCTCGGGGAGCATGTTCCTCTGGGATGCAGGGGACGGACCCACGGGCGGCATCGAGGGCTTCGCGCGCGAGCAGTCGACCACCGACATCGCCAACGAGCTCACCCAGCTCATCCAGACCCAGCGGGCCTATTCGTCGAACGCCAAGATCATCCAGACGGTCGACGAGATGCTGCAGGAAACCACCAACCTGAAGCGCTGACGCGCGCGGACTGAGCGAAAGGACCGGCTCATGGGCATCTCCAGCGCGCTGAACAACGCCGCCACCGGGCCTGTCCGCCTCGTCGCGGCTGGCCGACACCATCGCGAACAACGTGGCGAACGCCCTGACGCCGGGCTTCGGCAAGCGCACGACCGAGCTGTCGTCGCTGGCGCTGGGCGGCTATGGCTCGGGGGTGCGCGTGACGGGCACCAGCCGCGCGGAGAATGCCTTCCTGACAGCCGAGCGGCGCGGCATGGACGCGGCGCTCGGCGCAACCGGCACCATCTCGGACATCTACGAGCGGATCATGGCGGCGGTGGGCGAGCCCGGCGAGCGACAATGCGCTCTCGACGCTGGCGACGGCGCTGGAGACGACGCTGATGTCGGCGACCGCCTCGCCGCAGTCGACGACCAAGCTCGACCGACGCGGTCACGGCGGCGAAGACTCTGGCCGCCGCGATCAACCGGGTGGCCGACGAGAACGTGCGGCTGCGCACCGAGGCCGATGCCGAGATCGCCCGGCAGGTTGACCGGGTCAACGACGCGCTGCACGCCATCGACGACATCAACAAGAAGATCGCGACGCTGGCGCCCAAGGGCGTCGACGTCACCGGCGCTGCAGGACGAGCGCAGCCGGATCGATCGACGGCATCTCGTCGATCGTCCCGGTGCGGGTCGTCAAGCGCGACGGCGACCAGGTGGCGCTCTACACCGCAGAACGGCGGGCTGCTCCTCGACGGGCGGGTCTTCGAGCTCAGCTTCACGCCGGCGCCGAACGTGGTGACGCCGGACATGACCCTCGGCTCGCCGCTGGGCGGGCTGATGCAGGACCAGGGCGCGGCCGCCGGTCCGGTGGCGATCGCCGCCGGCAGCGGCGACCGGGCTCCTCGACGGCGGCTCGCTCGGCGCGCTCTTCGAGGTGCGCGACCGCATCGTCCCCGAGTTCGACGCCGAGATCGACCGCTATGCCAACGACCTGATCGAGCGGTTCCGCGACCTGATGCCGGCCAGCGCGCTCGACGCCGTCGGGCGAGGGGCTTTTCGTGGACGGCGCGCCCGGCGCGCTGACCGGCCTCGCCGGGCGGATCGAGATCAACGCCGCGGTCGATCCCGGCGCGGGCGGCGCGGTCTGGCGGCTCCGCGACGGGCTCTCGGCCGCGACGCCGGGGCCGAGGGCAACGGCGACCATCCTGCAGGCGCTTTCCGACGCGATGTCCGCGCGCGCGCGATCCCGTCGGTTCGTCTCGCAGAACGCAAAGACCGGCAGCGCGCACCATGGCCTCGGAGATCGCCTCGTTCTTCGCCGGGCGCAGCGCCCGCAGCGACGAGAACCGCGCCTATCTCATCGCCCGGCAGTCGACGCTGGCCGAGCAGGAAGCCCACGCCACCGGGGTCGATACCGACGCCGAACTGAGTCGCTGACGCTGGTCGAGCAGGCCTATGCGGCCAACGCCCGGGTCCTCTCGGTGATCGACGAACTGATGAAGCTTCTGCTGGAGGTCTGAGCCATGCGCGTGAACGGAGGCTCCGATCTCGCCCGCCTGCAGACGCTGCAGAAGCAGGCGTTCGACACGCGCAACAAGCTCGACGTCGCCGGCGCGCGAGCTGACCACCGGCCTGAAGGCCAGCCGCTTCGAGGCGACGGGGGCAACCTCACGCGGCTCTTCGCGCTCGAGCGCTCGCTCGACCGCAACGCTGTATTCACCCAGACCATCTCGCTGACCGAGCTGCGGCTGGAGGTGATGCAGCGAGAGCCTGGGCGAAATCCTGACGCCGGCCGAAGACCTGTCCATCGACATTCTGCGACACGGTCGGCAAGGGCGACTACGCCACCGCCAAGCTGCACGCGGCGACGGCGCGCAGCAACTTTGCCGACACCGTCGGCATGCTCAACACCCAGGTCGCCGGCCAGTCGCTCTTCGCCGGCACCGCGACCGACAGCGCGGCGCTGGCGCCGGCGACGCGATCCTCGCCGATCTCGACGCGCTCGCGGCCGGGGCGGCGGACGCCGCCGCCGCGATCACCGCGATCGACGCCTACTTCGCCAAGCCCGCCGGGCGCCTTCTACACCAACGGCTATATCGGATCGCCCGACGACCTGACCCCGGTCGACATCGGCGAGGGCCAGCGCTCGACTACGGCACTGCGCGCCGACAACGACAAGCTGGTCGCGGTGCTGCGGTCCCAGGCGATCGCCGCGGTGGTGGATGGCGGTGCCTTCGCCGGCGAACCAGGCCGAGCAGATGGCTCTGATGCAGCGAGGCGGGCGACCAGATGCTCGCGGCCAAGGAGGGCATCCTCGATCTGCGCGCCACGGTCGGCAGCCTGCAGGAGGCGGTGGAGCGCGCCGAAGGCGCAGCGGGTGTCGGAGCGCGACACGCTGGATCTCGCGCGGACCAAGATCGTCGCGACCGACCCGCTGGAGGCGGCCTCGGCCTACCAGTGCTCGAGGTGCAGCTGGAGTCGATCTACACGGTGACCTCGCGGCTCGCGAACCTGCGCTTCTCGAACTTCATGCGCTGACCGGATGCGGATCCGCCTCCCCTCCTCCTGCTGCCGCTGCTGCTGCTCTGGTTCGGCGGCTCTTCACGCCGGGTCTCGCCTCGCCCGCGCGGATCAAGGACCTGGTCGAGGTCGACGGCGTGCGCGGCAACGACCTGCTCGGCTACGGCCTGGTGGTCGGCCTCAACAACACCGGCGACAGCTTGCGCAACTCGCCCTTCACCGAGGACGCGATCGTCAACCTGCTGGAGCGGCTCGGGGTCAACGTCACCGGCGAGCAGATCCGCGCGCGCAACGTCGCGGCCGTTCTGGTGACCGCCGCGCTGCCGCCGTTCGCCCGGGCGGGCGGCCAGGTGGACGTGACTGTTTCGGCGATCGGCGACGCCAAGAGCCTGCTCGGGGGCACGCTGGTGATGACACCGCTCAATGCTGCGGACGGCCAGATCTACGCCGTGGCGCAGGGCTCCATCATCGCGGGCGGCATTGTCGCTCAAGGGCGAAGCGGAGAGCTGTGACGCAGGGTGTGCCGACAGCGGGGCTCATTCCGTCCGGGGCGCGCGTCGAGCGCGAGGTGGCCTTCGACTTCACTCAGGTGCGCGACATGCGCCTGGCGCTCCGCAACCCGGACTTCACCACCGCCGCGCGCATCGAGGCGGTGATCAACCGGGACCTGGGCGTGCGGATCGCGCGCATGCTCGATTCCGGCACGGTTCTGCTGGACCTGGCGGCCGCGGGCGTCGACGAGCCAGCACGGCTGATGGCGCAGATCGAGAACCTCGAGGTGCGACACTCGACGAAGGCACGGGTGGTCGTCGACCAGCGCTCGGGCACGATCATCCTGGGGTCGGACGTGCGGATCAGCCGGGTCGCGGTGACCCAGGGCACCCTGACACTCCAGGTCGAGGAGGCGCCGCTCGTGGTGCAGCCCAACCCCTTCGCCTACTGGCCAGACGGTGGTGATCCCGCGCACCGATGCCTCGATCGACGAGCAGCCGGGGAACGGGCTCGCGATCGTCGACAACTCGGTGTCGCTGCCTGAGGTGGTGGCCGGCCTCAATGCGCTCGGCGTATCCGCGCGCGATATGATCGACATCCTTAAGTCGATCAAGGCGGCCGGCGCGCTGCACGCGGAGTTCATCGTCCAGTAGGTGCTGCCCCGTCCGGGTCCGCGGTGTCCGGCCCGAGACGCAGGTGGCCATCCTCGAGCCATGCCTCCCAGTCCGCTCCGGCGCCATGCGGGCGCGGGCACGGGTCAGCCGCCAGCGCGGCGTAGCCTCGCGTGTCCCGCCGGGGGCGGGGGCAAAGAGCCAGCGGGTCTCGATGCCGGGCGCCCCGCCGGGGCCGGGGGTGAGCAGGAGCGCCAGCGGCGCCTCTCCGCCGGCGACGAGCGCGCCGGCTTCGGCGGCCAGATGCAGGCGGCGGACCGGCGTCAGCTCCGGCGGCGCAGGAAGTTCGGCCACCACCAGCGGCGTCTGCCCGCTTCGGAGTGCCTCTTCCGCGGCCCAGAAACCATCGGCCGGCTTGGTGGCCCTGGCCATGACCAGGCGTCCGGGATCGAGGAAGGCGCACACACCGTCCCCGAGCAGCCGTTCGGCCGGACGGCCGACCTCGACCCAGAGCATGGGGCCGGAGAGCCGGGCGGCGGCGAGGAGGGCGAAGACGGCGCGCGCCGGTCCCGCGACTTCGTGCGCGCGGGACCGCGCCAGCATGACGTCGGGGGCGAGCACGAGTTCACTGGCGGCAGGGGCGTGGCGGGTCTGGAGCATGGTGTTCGCGGAATGTTCGCAAGAAATCCGCTTGCGATCAAGCCATGCCGCGTCGCCGAACCGAGGAAGGCCGGCGCCGTGTGAAGGGCCTTCAGGCGAGGATGCGGGCCTTTTGGTCGGCGAACTCCTCGGCGGTCAGGACGCCGGCGCTGTGCAGTTCGGCAAGCTTCTGCAGCCGGGCCAAGGACTCGTCGCTGATGCCGCCCCCTGCGGTGGTGGCGGGAGGCTCCGGCGCAGCGCCGGGTGCCGGCGCCTGCCGGCCGGCGACCTTGCCCGAGACGGCGGTGGCGGTTGCGGCGATCACGGCGGTTCGGGCGGTGGTCTGGGCGGCGCGGCCGATCAGGCTGGGGCGTCCGCGTCTTGATCCGAACATCTGCTTCTCCTTCAGACAGTTAGTCGGCGACGGCGAGGAGCGAGGCTTGCGCCTCGGTCACCACGGCATGGGGGATGCGCTCGGACAAGACGAGCTCGCCCCGGGCGGCGAGGACGGCGGTGGCGAAGCGGGTGGCCCATATGTGCTCGAAGAGGAAGGCGGCGGCGGTGGTGGCGGGGGCCAAGTCGTCGCCGAGGGCCTGCAGATCGGCCTCTGAGAGCAGCGGGCTGAGCTCGCCCGTGAGCTTGACGAAGGCGGCGGCGATCTCGGGGCCGAGCTCCTGGGTTTCGAGGATGGAGACGGTGCCGTCGAGCGCCTTGCTCACGACGGCCATGTCGATCATGCGGACAAGCCCTTGATCGAGAATATCATTCAGCGCTGGGATGATATCGCCGGTGAAGCGGTCGCCCTCGAAGCGGATCACGATGTACTCAACCGGGCCGAGGGCGTCGGAGGGCTCGGGCATGCTCGTCTCCTCTTGCTTCGAGTTTTTTGGGATAGTCCGGGCGCGTACCTGCCGCAAGGGATTAAATCCGGGCACATCGGCGGAAACGCTCGATATTGAAGTCGTTGGGAAATCCGTATGGGTAAAGCAGTCGGGAATTTGGGCAGGAGTGCTGCAGGTATGTGCCCGCGCGCCGCTTACTCGGAGGCGGGAGGGTCCGCCGCGAGCGCATCCTCGACGAAGCCCTCGATCTTGCCGCCGGTGGAAAGCAGCCGCCGCGCCGCGTCGAGCGTCGGGCGGTCGAGCTGCGGCAGCGGCTCCTGGAACGCGAGATCGGGGGAGAGGGCGTCGGGATCGGGCGCGGGCGCTGGGGCGTCGGCGCCGCCCGCCCCGACCGTCATGTAGCTCGCCATGGCGAGCCGCGACGGATCGCCGGCCGCAGCGTCACGGGCGCGCGACCAGTCGCCCGAGGGCCAGGCATAAGGCTCGGCCTCGGTGGCCATCCCGCCGTCCGCCAGGGTGGACAGCGCCTGCCCGTAGTCACCGCTGAGCGCGAAGGAACGGGCGCGGAGCTCGGAGGCCTCCGCTCCTCCAAGCGGCCCGAGTGCGGTGCGGGCGGCCTCGCCGTTGCCACGGCCGAGTTCGGCACGCGCCGCCACGAGGCGTGCGGCCTCGCTGCCTGCGGCCACCGCCGGCGCCACCATTGCCAGAGCCGGGTCGGGCAGGCCCAGCTCGACCAGCCTTGCACCGATGGCGATTCGCGTCGGGTCCGTTGCCGGAGCGGCGGCCAGCAGGTCCTGGGCGCCGAGAGCGGCCTCGGCGTAGATGGCCTTGCCCACGACCGCCGGATCGGCCTCGGCGAGCAGCCGCAGGAAGAGGCCGGCGAGATCGGGACCGGCGGCGGGCAGATCGCGCATGGCAGCGCGTGTCTCGCGCAGCGCCGCGGTCATCTCCGGTCGCCGGGCCAGCGCCTCGACGAGGAGCGTGCGAAGCTCCGTCTCGACCGCGGCGCCGCGGTATTGCAGCGCGGCGGCGCGGAGATCAGTCAGGATCCGTTCGGGGACCGCGAGGCCGCCGTCGAGGACGATGCGCATCAGTGCAGTCAGCACCTCGACCGAGGCGTGGCCGTCGGCCTCGATCAGCGCGGACAGCGCCCGGACCGCCTCGTCGGGATGGCCCTCGGCAGCCGCGATCCGCGCCGCGGCGAGATCGAGGTCCGCAGCCGCCTCGGCCGTCTCGCCCGGCCGCACCGCGGTCTCGTGGATCAGCCGCGCCTCCTCGGCGTGGCCTGCCTCGAGCAGCCGTTCGATGAACCCGGGGGCGAGAAGCAGGCGCAGATCCACCGGCAGCGCCGAGAAGGCGGCCTGTGCGCGGCCGAAGCTCTCCGCATCGTGGTAGACCGGTGCCGTGCCGCCCAGCGCCAGCCACAGGCCGTGGTTGCCCGGGCAGGCTTCGGCGAGCGCGAGCGGTCCGTCCGGGCTGACCGGTCGGCCCTCGACCGCGCGCGCCAGGTCGATGAGAAGGACGCGGTCCGCGATCGGCGCCTCGGCAAACGCTGCAAGCAGCGCCTCGGCTTCGGCCCCGAAGCCGAAGCGGATATAGAGCCGCGCAAGGTCGTGCAGCGCCTCGGGGTTCGGGGTGTCGAACTCGCTGACGAGCTGGCGGCTGAGCTCGGGGCTCTGCGCCATGAGCGGTAGCCCGTTCGACCAGGCCCCAACGTCCAGAAGCGCGTCATCGAGGCAGACTTCGGGCTCCGCCGGCGTCCGACCGGCCAGGGCGTTGTGAGTGTCGCGGTCGTAGACGCTGGTAGCGAGGACCTGGTCGTTCCCGTCCAACGCGGCGAGCACGCCCTTCGGGTCGGCGGCGGCGTCGGTGTGGGGCGACGAGGCCGCCAACGGCGTCGGGGCCGCCGCCTCGCCCGCCGGATCCTGGCCCTCGGCCGCGGTCTCGACCTGCGGCGGCACCTCGATCTCGGGCGTGGGCGGAGAGTTGGGATTGGAGAACCGCACGATGCCCTGGCTGGCCGCCCGCTCGATCTGGCGGATCAGCGCCTGCTCGGCGTTGGCGACGGCCGCGGTCTCGCGCACGCTGCGCGCCTCGGCGGTCTCGGGCGGCGGTTCGACGGGTGCCGGCGCGGCGTCGCGGTCGGCGATGTCCAGGGCAAGATACTGTGCCCCCACGAAGGAGGTGCTGACGCGGCAGTCGCAACCGAGATCGACCGTCACCACGGTTCCTGACGGAACGGGGGCGACGCTCACCGCCTTGACCCGGCTGCGCGGGATCTTGTCGTAGACCCCCTCGGTGCCGAAGGCGAGTTGCTTGCCGGGAAAGCGCAGCGTCGCGCGGCCCTGGACGGTTTCGAGCGACCACTCTGTGGTCGGCTCGACCGTCAGCACGAGGCGGGTGAAGCCGTCGTGCTCGCCGCCGCGGATCACCCCGCCCTCGGCCGCCAGCGCCGGCGCCGCGAGGCCGGTCGCGGCGAGCCCGAGGAGTGCGGCGCGGATCACGCGGCCAAGCTTTGCTTGGATGCCCTCAATGCCCCTTCGAGCTCGTTGTAGGAGGGGCGCAGATTGGCCGGCGTGTTCTGCCGGCCGACCTCGACGCAGATGTTGGGGGCGTGGTTGTGCAGAGCCGCGACCATCACCTCGCGGATCAGGTTGTAGAAATGCTGGTCCTCGTCGATGACCGCCTTCACCCGGTTGGCGAACGGGCCAACGAAGCCATAGGCGAGGAACACGCCGAGGAAGGTGCCGACCAGCGCGCCGCCGATCATCTTGCCGAGGATCTCCGGCGGCTGGTCGATGGAGGCCATGGTCTTGATAACGCCGAGCACGGCCGCGACGATGCCGAGCGCCGGCAGGCCGTCGGCCATGATCTGCAGCGTGTGTGCCGAGTGCTGAGCTTCGATGAAGTTCTTTTCGATCCGCTTGGTCAGCACCTCCTCGACCTGGTGGGGATCGTCGTAGTTCATCGATGCCGAGCGAAGAGTGTCGCAGATCAGCGCCACGGCCTCGCCGTCCGCGAGGATCTTGGGATAGGTGCCGAAGATCGGCGAAGCACCGGGGTCTTCGATATGCTGGTCGAGCTCCACAGGGTTGGAGCGGGCGATGCGGATCAGCTGGAACATCAGGCAGAGAAGGTCCTGGAAGTCCTTGGTTTTCCAGTGCGGCCCCTTGAAGACCTTCGCGACGTCCTTGAGCGTATGGCTGATGCCATGCTTGTCGTTGCCGATGATGAACGCGCCGAGCGCCGCTCCGAGGATGATCATCATCTCGAACGGTAGCGAGTGCAGGATGATGCCGATCTTTCCACCGGCCATCGTATAGCCGCCGAAGACCATCACGAAGACGATGCAGATGCCGACAATGCCGATCATGTTCCCATCCGAAGTCGGGCGCGCGATCTGGCGGCGCCGTCGATGTCACCCATACGGACTTAGCCGCCTGCCAGTTAACAAAGCTTCAAGGGGGCAGGGGTTCGGGCCGCCTGAAACAGCTATAGGTTGTATCATTGTTCGTATTGCGCGTTGCTGCGCCATCCTCTCGGTGCGAGCAAATTTTCCTACTGGGTGGGAACGGAAGCGTTGCGGCTGGCGATGGTCAGGGTGACTGCGTACGCCGTCTCGGGCTTCATTCCGGTCAGCACCGCCGCCGCTACGTCCGGGCGCATCCGTGCGAGCAGACCGGCGGCGAAGTTCACGTCCATGGTCTCGACGATCTTCGCCGCCTCGGCTGGCTTCATGTTCTCGTAAACCGTGGTCATGCGGGCGAGGTCGCGCTCGGCGGCCTGGTCGGCCAGCGCCAGCGTATTCTCCAGGTTCTTCTGCGCCGTCTCGAAGGCAGCGAGCTGTTCGGCGAGCTTGGCCTCGGCGACGCTGAGGGTCTGCTTGCGGTCGGCGAGGCGCTTCTCCTCGGCGTCCAGCTGTGTCTCGCGCTGGCGAATTGCCTCGAGCAGCGTGTCGCTGTCGGCAGCGGCCTGCTCGCTCTCGGTGCCAACGCCGGCGGCCTCGCCGATCCCCTGGGCCAACGCCCAGCCGTCATCGCTCAGTCGCAGCGCGGCCGAACCGAAGAAGCAGCAGATGATGAGCCCCATGCCACTCAGCGCCGGCCGGGCGGACGCGGTCATGGCCTAGCGCCCTCCCGCAAGCGCGCTCAGTGCCTCGAGAATGTCGTCCTCGCTCTGGGTGAGGGTGGGCTCGGCGGAGTCTCGGCGCCGCAGCGGGTTTTCGATCGGCGCCAGCGCCCGCGGTTTCGGCACCTCGGTCAGATGGGGCGCCGGCCGGGGCGCCGGCTCGGGTTCCGGTTCCGGGACCGGTGCTGGGCGGATGGCGATCACCGGTGCCGGCTCGACGCGCGGCGCGGGCGGTTCGCTCGCCTGCGGCGCCGGTGCGGCGACGGCCGGCTGCGGCGCCGGGACCGGCGCCGGCGCCTGCGGCGGGGGGGCTGCTGCGATCAGCAGGCGGAGCTGGCCGGTGGCGGCATCGGCCTTGGTGAGAAGCTGGGTGAGGTCCTGGCGGGTGTCGCGCGAGGCGGCGCGGGCTTCGTCGAGCGTGGTGCGCGCGAGTTCCACCTGCCGGGTCAACGTCACGATGGCGCCGCCCAATCCCGAGTTCGAGCGACTTGAGGTCGCGCACCCGCCGGGCCAGCACCCAGCAGTAGCCGCCGGCAAAGAGCGTCGCCGCGATCAGCAGGCCGTTGATCAGCAGGTCCATTGCGCGCTTCCCTAGTTCAGCACGAATTCGGAGACGAGAAGGTCGCGCACCCGGCCCTCGCCGGTCACCACCTGGATGCGCCGGAGCATCTGGGCGCGCAGCCGGGCGAGCGAGGCGGGATCCTCGAGGTCACGGACTTCGACGGCGCGGAGGTAGGTGTTGAGGACGTCGAGCACGCGGGGCATGAGCGCGGTGACCTCGGCGGAGTGATCGGGCGCCACCTCTAGCTGGCCGGAGAAGCGCAGGTGGCGCGCCGTCGAGCCAGGCGCCAACGAGATCATGATCGGGTCCATCGGCACGAAGGCCACGTCGCCGAGCACGCTCGGCGCGGAGTCGCCCTCGCCATGGCCGCCGCCGCCATGGCCGCCGCCGCCGCCGAGGAGGCTTGTCGGGTCGAAGAATCCGGCATAGACCGCGTAGAAGCCGCCCCCGCCGAGCGCGAGTGCGGCCACGAGGCCGAGGATCAGCCCGAGCTTCTTCTTCTTGGGCTCCGCGGGGACCGCGTCGTCGGCAATTTCGGCGGCGTCGGCCATGGCAGCCCTGATCCTTAAGGTTCGTGTTTCGGACACAGGTAAACCGAGCATCCCTAACCATTTCTTAAGCATGGCCTGCCGAATATCGCCGCGACGTCATCGGCAGAATGCAGGTACCAGGGTGGATCGGCTCAAGGAGCTATGGGACGGAATGGACGCGCGGCGCCGCCTGATCGCGGCGCTGAGCGCGGTGGCGATCGCGGCGGCAGTCTTCGGGGTCGGCCGGGTGGCCACCGACCCGTCCATGGCGATGCTCTATTCCGGCCTCGATGCCACTGCGGCGGGCGAGGTGGTGGCCGAGCTCGAGGCCGAGGGCATTCCCTTCGAGGTGGACGGCGCAGCGATCATGGTCGACGCCGGCTCGCGCGACCGCGTCCGGATGCAGCTCGCCGCCAAGGGGCTGCCCGCGGGCGGACCTGCCGGCTACGAGATCCTCGATACGCTCTCCGGCTTCGGCACCACCAGCCAGATGTTCGACGCTGCCTACTGGCGCGCCAAGGAAGGCGAACTCGCCCGCACCATCACCGGCTCGCCCAACGTACGCTCGGCGCGAGTCCACCTGGCGAACCCGGTGTCGCAGCCCTTCTCGCGCACCCCTGCGGGTTCCGCCTCGGTCACCGTGACCATGGCGCGCGGCACGCTCGAACGCGGCCAGGCCGAGGCGATCCGCTATCTCGTTTCCTCCGCTGTGGCCGGTATCACCCCCGATGCGGTGGCGGTGATCGACGCGGCGCAGGGCGTGGTGCTGGCCGGCAAGGACGACCCGCTGACCGGCGGCGCCGCCAGCCCCAACGCCCGCGCGGAGATCATGCGCGCCAACGTCCAGCGCCTCCTCGAGGCGCGGGTCGGCCCGGGCCGTGCCATCGTCGAGGTGAACGTCGACGCGGACATGGACAGCCAGACGATCTCCGAACGCACGATCGACCCGGAAAGCCGCGTGGCGATCAGCTCCGAGGTCGAGGCGAGCTCGGAGAACGCGACCGGCGGTGCCCAGGGCGTCACCGTCGCCAGCAACCTGCCGGACGGCAACGTGGGCGCCTCGAGCGACAGCCAGCGCACGGCAAACGAGAGCCGCGAGCGACAGAACTACGAGGTTTCCGAGACGCGGCGCGAGCGGGTTGTCCTGCCCGGCCAGATACGCAAGATCAGCGTCGCGGTGATGGTGGACGGCCTCACCGAGACCGCGGCTGACGGCACCGAGGCCTGGGCGCCGCGGCCGGTCGAGGAGATGGAGACCCTGCGCCAGCTCGTGCGCTCGGCGATCGGCTTCGACGAGGCGCGCGGCGACACGGTGACGATCGAGTCGCTGCAGTTCACCATGCCGGGCGAGCAAGGCACGCTGGCCGAAAATTCAGGCTTGGGCTTCCTCGAGATCTGGGGCGGCCGCCTGGCGCAGCTCGGTGTCCTGGGTGCGATCGTCCTGGCGCTGATCTTCTTTGTCCTGCGGCCGATGACGACCAGCCGGCCGGTGCTGGAAATTGCCGAGCTGACCGGGCCGCGCGCGCTTGCCGCCGAGGGCAGCCGCAATGCCCTGCCACAACTCGGCAACGACAGCCTGCTCGAATTGCCGGCGCAGACCATCGGCAAGATCGAGAGGTTGCGCGATGTCATCTCCAGTCGCGGCGAGGACAGCGCCGCCGTGCTGCGCAGCTGGATCGAATCCCCTGAACCCCGCAAGGAGCCTGCCCGATCATGAGCGGCTTTCGCTTGGAGACGTTCCTGCCCGCCTCGGGACCGGCCTCCGGCCGGATCGACCCAGCGCGGCGCCGCATCGAGGCGGCGCGGGAGCAGGCTTACACGGATGGATATCTCGCCGGCCAGGCCATGGCCACCGACGGCTTCCTCGAGGAGCAGGGCCGGCTCACCCACGAACTCATCGAGGCAATCAACGACGCGCGCCTGACCAATGAGGCGGCGCGCCGACATGTGGCGGCGAGCCTTGCCCCCATGGTGGAGGCCTTCGCCTCGGCCATCGCGCCGGTGCTGGCCGATGCCGGGCTGGGGGCCGAGATCGCGCAGGTGGTCGAGCGCGCCGTGATCCACGCCCCCGCCGCCAAACCGCGGCTGCGCTGCGCCCCCGAGGTAGCGGCGCGCCTCGGCAAGATGCTGGCGCACAAGGGCTTCGACGCCATCATCGAGGACGCGCCCGAGCTCCTGCCGCGCGAGGCACAGATCTTCTGGGGCCAGGGGTACGATCACCTCGATCTCGACGCCTGCATCGCACAGATCCGCGCCTGCATCGCGTCGCATCTCGCAACGGCCAGCAAGGGCGAGGACGATGACACAAGCCGACACGGATGACGACGGCACCGAGCTGACGGCGGCGGCATCGGAGACTGCGGCGGCGGACGCCCCGGTGGGCGAAGTCGCGCCGGAGGATGCTTCGGGGGAAGCCGCGCCCGACCGCGGCACCCGGCCAGCGCGGGCGGGGGGCTTTCTCGGGGTGCCGATCGAGGTCACCATCTCGGTGGGCAAGGCGAGGCCGCTGGTCAGCGAGCTGGTCGAGCTCCGCCGCGATTCCGTGCTGACGCTCGACAGCACCGTCGACGACCCTGTCGAACTCTACATCGGCGACCGGCTAATCGCGCGCGGCGAGTTGCAGGAGCTCGGCGACGACAGCGGCCGGCTCGGCGTGCGCCTGACGGAAGTGGCCGACTTCTCGAATGAGATTCGAAGTCCTGCCGCCCGCGAGTGATCCTCCTCCTCGCGCTGGCGGCGGGACTCCTCTTTGCACCGTATCCGGCGGCGGCGCAGGACATCTCCATCAACCTCGGCGGGCAGTCGTTCAGCCTGCGCACCGTCCAGCTCTTCCTGCTCATTACGCTCCTGAGCCTCGCGCCCGGTCTCGCGATCATGGTCACCTGCTTTCCCTTCATGGTCACGGTGCTCTCGATCCTGCGCCAGGCTGTCGGCGTGCAGCAGGCGCCGCCCAACATGATGATCGTGAGCCTCGCGCTGTTCCTGACCTGGTTTGTGATGGAACCTGTCTTCACCCAGGCTTGGCACGACGGAATCGAGCCCATGGTCGCCGGCGAGCTGCAGCCCGAGCAGGCCTTCGGGCCCGCTATGGCGCCCTTCCGCGCATTCATGGAGGGCCGCGTCGACCGCGGCACTGTCGAGATGCTGCGCGAAGCAAGGCCCGTGCCCGCGAAGCCGGAGTTTGCGACGCCGGGGTCCTCGGCACCGGAGAACGCGGCGCCCCAGAACGCGGCGCCTGGGGACGCCACGGCCGAAACGCCGCTCTCGCTCCTCGTCCCCTCCTTTCTGCTCAGCGAGATCCGCCGGGGTTTCGAGGTGGGCTTCCTCATCTTTCTGCCGTTCCTCGTCATCGACCTCGTCATCGCCGCAGTGCTCATGTCCATGGGCATGATGATGGTGCCGCCGGCAGTGGTGTCGCTGCCGTTCAAGCTAGCCTTTTTCGTCATCGCCGACGGCTGGAGCCTGCTCGCCGGCGCGCTCGTCCGGAGCTACAACCCATGACCGAGACCGCCCTCGTCCCCGTCGCGCCCAGGTCGGAGCGGCCGCGGCCGCCCGCGCTTCGCCCCGACCAGGTTCCGTCGCCGATCGAGAAGGCGGCGATGATCCTGACCGCCATCGGCCCCGAGCACGCGGCGGGCTTCCTGCGCGACCTCGCCGAGCCCGACATGGAGCGCTTCGCTCGCGCCATCAACGGCCTCGGCAAGATCAGCCAGGACGTGCTGGACGCAGTAATCGTGGAGTTCCTCGAGCTGCTTACCAGCGGCCCAGAGATTTCCGGCGGCTCCAAGGCCGCCCGCAAGCTGCTCGCCGCCGTCCTCGACGACGAGGACGAGGTCCAGCGGCTGATCGACGGGCGCCAGCGCAGCGAGGTGCGTTCCGTCTGGGAGCGCCTGAACGAGACACCGGCCGCGACGCTGGCCGTTTTCCTGCAGGCCGAGCATCCGCAGACCGCCGCGGTGGTCTTGAGCGAGCTCCGCGCCGAGGCCGCAGCCAGCGTGCTCGAGCGGCTGGAGCGCGGCTTCGCTCAGACCGTCGTCCTGCGCCTGTCGCGCGTGCCGCAGCTCGACGGCCCGGTCGCCGCTGCCATCCAGACCGCCATCGAGCGCGACTTCCTTTCCGTGCTGCAGCGCAACCTGTCCAAGCGCCGCCCGGCCGACCTGATCGCGGGCCTGATGAACAACATCTCGACCGAGGTGCGCGAGGGCTTCCTGAACTACCTCGAGGCGCAGGAGCCGTCGCTCGCCCAGGACGTGCAGCGTACCATGTTCACATTCGACGACATCGCGGTCCGCTTGAACGGCCGCGACGTGGCGGGCGCGCTGCGCGACATCGCCGAAGAGGTCCTGCTCAAGGCGCTGAAGCTCGGCTCGGCGCAGTCGAGCCCCACGGTTGCCTTCGTCCTCGAAAACCTGCCGCGGCGGCTCTCCGAGCGCTACGTCGAGGAATTGGCTGGCCTCACCGACGTCACCCGCAAGGAAGGCGAGTTGGCGCAGATCGAGATTACCAAAGCGATCCAGGCGCAGGTCAAGGCCGGGACGGTCCGCTTCGTCGAGAAGGACAGCGCCTTCGGCTGAGCTCCGTGGGCGTCCGGCCGGCCTGCACTGGACGTCGCGGGCGCGCCAGGGGAATCGCTTGAAGGACTTCATGCGGTTTGGGTGATGACGGCTTGCAGATAGTTGTCGTCGCATCCTGCGCGTTTTCTTCGGGTCTTGAGGCTGTCTGTTTTGGCCGTCCTGTTGAGCAGGTTGAGGGCCATATGTTTGACGACGGCCATGTTTTCCGGGCCGTATCCAGTCCGCAGTCGGGCGAGATCGTCGTGGAAGACGACGTCGAGCACCCAGTGCAGGCGGTTTTCCACACCCCAGTGCGCGCGCACCGCGCGGGCGAAGGCCTGGGCGTCGAGCGGAGCTGACGAGAGGTAGTAGCGCCGCGCCAGCGTGGTCTTGCCGCCGCACTCAACCTCGGCTTCGACCCGGGCGATGGCCTTCGGGCCCGGGAAGCGAGGCTCGCCCGGGGCGGCGCGGTCGGCGCGCAGCCAGCTCACCTCCCGGCTGACGGCGTGGCGACGGGTCTCGATGCGGCCGTGGTCGGCGTCCACGGTCTGGAAGCGGTCGGTATCGGGAGCGTCCCGGAAGTAGAGTTCGGCCTCCTCGAAGAGATGTCCCTGGTTGGCCTTGAGGGCGAGCAGATAGTCGGCGCCGCGGTCCAGCACCGCCCTGGCGATCCTGGCAGTGGCTCCCATCGCGTCGATGGTGACCAGCGCTCCGGTCAGCGCAAGACGCTCCAGCAACAGCGGTATGGCCTCGATCTCGTTGGACTTCTCCGCCGTGGCCTGTTGCCCGAGCACCAGCCGCTGACGGCTGGCCCAGGCCGAAACCAGGTGCAGCGGACCCCGACCCTTGGCCCGGTCGTGGCTGCGGCGCGAGGTCTTGCCGTCGATCGCGACGATGTCCGCTTCGGCATCCCGCAGACCCTCCACCCAGGCCCCGAAACGCCGCCCGGAACAGCTCGGGATCGAGCGCAGAGACCACGTCGCACAGCGTGCCGTGGCTCGGAACCCCGCGCTCATAGGGCAGGAACCGGCGCAGGAAGCCAAGCTTGCTCCGCCCCCAACGCACCACCTCGACGAAGTCCTCCGCTCCACCCAGCGTGGCGCAGAGCACCAGCAGCAGTATCTCGGGAAGCGGATAAACCACTTTCCAGCACTGGCGCGGATCCTCCAGCGCCGAGAAATGCTCCAGCAACGACATCCCGCTCATCAAAGGCCTCCCCTGAGGCCGTCAATGAATCAGACATCATCCCAACCAGGAATCCCCCAAGCCCTTCAAGCGATCCCCGTAGCGGGCGCGCCGCGCCGCTTGCCACCCAGCGGGCTTCGCGGCTAGCGTCAGGTGAGGCGCTGAGGGCGCGTCGAGGGGTACGCCGTCGTGCAGTCGCAACTCGAACACAAGGCCTTCTTGCTCCTGCTGGCGCTGGTCTCGGTGGCCTTCGTGTGGCTGCTCCTGCCGTTCTACGGCGCGGTGTTCTGGGCGGTGATCCTCGCCATCGTCTTTCAGCCGCTGCAGCGCATGTTCGAGCGGCGCTTCGGGCCACGCAGCAACCTGGCGGCGTTCCTGAGCGTGCTGGTCTGCATCGTGATCGCGATCATTCCGGTGACGCTGATCCTCGGCTCGCTGGTCCGCGAAGGCACCGACCTGGTGCAGCAGGTGCAGAAGGGCGAGATCGATCCGTCGAGCGTGCTCAGCAACCTGCAGGACGCTCTGCCGCCTTCGGTGCAGCACTGGCTGGACCGGCTCGGCGTCGGCAACTTCGATCTGCTGCGTAGCCGCCTGGTTACGCTGCTCCGCGAGACGAGCCAGGTGATCGCGGGCAAGGCGCTCAGCATCGGACAGGACACGCTACGCCTCTTTGTCGCTGTCGGAATAATGCTTTATATGCTTTTCTTCTTCTTCCGCGACGGGAGGCAGATCGGGCGCAACATCCGCGCCGCCTTGCCGCTCAGCGCCGCGTACAACGCAGAGCTCACCGCGCGCTTCGCGGCCGTCGTGCGCGCCACGGTCAAGGGCAATATCGTGATCGCGGTCATCCAGGGGTTGATCGGCGGGGTGACCTTCTGGCTGCTCGGCATCAAGGGGGCGCTGCTCTGGGGCACGCTCATGACCTTCCTGTCGCTCTTGCCGGCGGTTGGCTCGGCACTGGTCTGGGCGCCGGCGGCCGCCTATCTGATCCTGACCGGTTCCGCCGGCAAGGGGATCGGGCTCATCCTCGTTGGGGTCCTGGTGATCGGGCTCGTCGACAATGTGCTGCGCCCGATTCTCGTTGGCCGGGACACGCGCCTGCCCGACTACGTGGTGCTGATCTCGACCATCGGCGGGATCTCGACCTTCGGCATCAACGGCTTCGTGATCGGCCCGCTGATCGCGGCGCTCTTCATGGCCGCCTGGACGCTGTTCCGCGACGAGCAGGACGTGGCCCGCCGCCAGGAGAACGCTGGGCTTGAGCCGTAGAACCGTTCGGGGCGTGCAAGGAGGCGTGCGGCCGGCCGCGGGAATTGCATCCCTCACCTTCGCCGTCTAGGGGGGAGGGCGCGAGCGAGGGGCTGGGATGACGTTCTTTCAGAAGCTCAAGGAAAAGCTGTTCAAGTCCTCCTCGAAGATCGAGGAGGGGCTGGATGCGATCATCGATGCCGCGCCGGCCGTCTCCGAGGCCGCGGCCCCGGCGCCCGCCGCTGCACTGGAGGAAGGGCGTCCGGGGCTCGTGGGACGCCTGCTTGGGCAGGAGAAGGGCCGCGTGCTCGACGACGCGATGCTCGAGAGCCTCGAGGAACTGCTGATCGAGTCCGACATGGGCGTGGAGACCTCGCTCAAGGTCGCGGCCAACATCGCCGAGGGCCGTTTCGGTCGCCGCGTGGGTGCGCGCGAGATCCGCGAGGTGCTGGCCGGCGAGATCGCCGGCATCCTCGAGCCAGTCGCCCGGCCGATGCCGATCTACGCCAAGCGCCCGCAGGTGGTGCTGGTGGTGGGCGTCAACGGCTCGGGCAAGACCACGACCATCGGCAAGTTCGCCAGCCAGTTCCGCGCCGCCGGCAAGAAGGTCGTTATCGCCGCCGGCGACACTTTCCGCGCCGCGGCGGTCGAGCAACTGCAGATCTGGGGTGACCGCGCCGGCGTGCCGGTGATGACCGCGCCGCAGGGCTCCGACCCCGCCAGCCTCGCCTTCGACGCACTCGCCCGCGCCGAGACGGATGGCGCCGACCTCCTGCTCATCGACACCGCCGGCCGGCTGCAGAACCGCGAAGACCTGATGGCAGAACTCGCCAAGATCGTGCGGGTGCTCCGCAAGCGCGACCCCGAGGCGCCGCACAACACACTCCTGGTTCTCGACGCCTCCACCGGCCAGAACGCGCTGTCGCAGGTCGAGATCTTCCGAAGGATCGCCGATGTCACCGGCCTGGTAATGACCAAGCTCGACGGCACCGCCAAGGGCGGCGTACTTGTCGCCCTCGCCGACCGCTTTGGCCTGCCCATCCACGCCATCGGCCTTGGCGAAGGCATCGACGACCTGGCCCCGTTCGACCCCGAGGAGTTTGCCCGCGCGCTCACCGGTTCGGACGCTGCCTGAAGCAGCATGACTTGCTCCGGGTTCCCGTGGTAAGGCTCCCGGGGGATTGGCAGTCTTTGGCGGTTTGAGTGAGCGCGCGGGCGTTTCGGTGGATGGCGGTCGCGGTTCTGGCGTGTGTGGCGAATCCTGCCGCGGCGTGGGTTCCCGCCGACCTTTTCGCCCCGTGCGACGGCGACTGCGCCACGGCGATCTACGCCGGGAATTTCATAGAGACCCCGATGGGCGAGGCGCTGGTCACGTCGCCACAGCTGCCGAGCGGTTGGGACTATGACACCGGAAACCACCTTATTGCCACGGCCCTGTCCCGCGTGGCCGGCCACTTCGGCACCCATTTCACGCTCGAGCCCGAAGTCGGGCTCGGGCAGCGCTTCGGCGGCGACAGCGCCACCGAGGTCTGGGGCGCGCTCTTCCTGCGCTATCATGGGTTTCCATGGGACGGCACGGTTGTCACCACCTTCGCCGCCTCCACCGGCATCAACTGGGCGAGCGAGGTGACCGACGTCGAGGCGCAAAAGGCCAACAACGGCGATGGCAGCCAGTGGATGCACTTCTTCGCCCCAGAGATCACCTTCGCCCTTCCTAGCCGGCCCAACGTCCAGCTTCTCTTCCGCTTTCACCACCGGTCCGGGGTCTTCGGCCTGGTCAATGACGCGGGGGGTGGCGCCCAGTATGGCACGGTAGGCCTGCGGATCTTCTTCTGAGTCGCAGCTCGCTGTGGCATTCCCGCTGCGCTGCAGCTATGTCGTGGCGAATGCCCGATCCCGCCGCCGAGCGCCATATTCATCCGCTACTCAAGCTCGTTCTCGAGATCGGCCCCATTGCGGTCTTCTTTCTCGCCTACCGGATGGCGCCAATTCCCGAAGGGCTGGAGACCAGCGAGCGGCAGCTCGAGCAGATCCTCTTCTCCACCAAGGTCTTCGTTCCGACCATCCTTCTGTCGCTGGCGGCGAGCTACCTCCTCACCCGCCGGCTGCCGAAGATCGCCGTGATCACGGCGGTGGTGGTGACGATCTTCGGCGGCCTGACGCTGATCCTGCGCGACGACACCTTCGTGAAGATGAAGCCGACGATCCTGTACGGCCTCTTCGCCGGCATCCTCGGCTTCGGCCTGCTGCGGGGGCAGAGCTATCTCAAGTATCTCATGGACGAGCTCATCCCCATGCGCGACGAGGGATGGATGAAGTTCACCATCCGGTTTGTGGTGTTCTATCTCCTGCTCGCCGTGGCCAACGAAGTGGTCTGGCGCACCTACGGCACCGATACCTGGGTCAATTTTCGCACCTTCGCCCTGCCGGCGGCGAACTTCCTCTTCATCATGGCCCAGGTCCCCTTGTTCCAGCGCTACTCACTGGCCGATGGGTCAGGCAAGAACTGACGTCCGACCGGCGGTCATCCTCTCATTCCGGAGACCACGGAGATTCGTTTGCAACCAAACCAACATTGCGAGGTTCTATCGTCGGCGGTAGCATAGCCCGGCCTTGGGGCTGCGACCGAACCGACCTTGGCCACGGAAAGACCCTGGAGGCGACGTGAGTGGGACAGTCGAAGACGACGAATTGCATGACCCGTCCTTAAATCCAGCCCCTGCGCCGGCAGAGGCGTCCGTCCGCCGAGGCGTGCTCGAAGACTACGTGGCCTTTCATCTGCGGATGTCGCAGGCCTATTCGTTCCGCGCGTTCAAGCGGAACGCCGGGATTCCCGGACTCCGCCCCGGATGGTTCGCCGTATTGTCGTTGATCAACGACAATCCCGGAATCACGCCGCTGTCGCTCAGCCGCGCGAGCGGGCGCGACAAATCCACGATCACGCCGATCCTGCGCGACCTCAGCCGTGAGCGCCTGATCGCCCGGCAGGAGATCCCCAGCGACCGGCGCAGCTATTCGCTGCACCTGACGCCGAAGGGCGAGCAGGCGCTGGCGCACCTCTCCGTCTCCGCCTCCGCTCACGAGCGCGAGCTGGACGCCATCATCGGCGATCAGAAGGAGGTTCTGCTCGACCTCCTCCGCCGTATCGTGGCCGAGCTGGGCTAAGGCGGGACCCGGCCCGAAGTCGCGCACGGCCGCTACCCCCTTCCTCGATGGCCTGGCCAAGAGCGTCCGGGAGTTGAACGCGAAGGAAAATAGTGCTCCGGTGCATCGGAACGAGCCGGACCGCAACCGGGCGGCAGGGGAGGCTGGGGAAGTGAACATCTCGATGCTGATCGACGGCGCCGACGTGGCGTCCGAGGCGGGTAGGGTCTTCGAGCGGCGCAACCCGATGACTGGCGAGGTGGCGACGCAGGCCCCCGCCGCCGGCCGAGCCGACGTGGACCGGGCCGCCGAAGCTGCCGCCGCGGCCTTCGCCGGATGGGCGGCGACCGGGCCGAACGCGCGCCGCACCATTCTCCTCAAGGCGGCCGATGCGGTGGAGGCCCGCACTCCGGAGTTCATCGCCACCGCCATGGCCGAGACCGGCGCCACCGGCCCGTGGATCGGTTTCAACGTCTTTCTCGCTGCGCAGATGCTGCGCGAGGCGGCGGCGATGACGACGCAGGTAACTGGTGAGGTCATCCCCTCGGACAAGCCCGGCACGCTGGCCATGGCCCTGCGCGAGCCGGTGGGCGTCATCGTCGGAATGGCGCCCTGGAACGCGCCGGTAATCCTCGGCGTCCGCGCCGTGGCCCTGCCGCTTGCCTGCGGCAACGCGGTAATCCTTAAGGCCTCCGAGACCTGCCCGGCGACGCATCGCATGATCGTCGAGACGCTGAACGCCGCCGGCCTGCCCAAGGGCGTTCTGAACGTCATCACCCATTCCGCCGAGGACGCCCCGGAGGTGATCTCGGCACTGATCGCGCATCCCCGCGTCCGTCGCATCAACTTCACCGGCTCCACGCGGGTGGGGCGTATCATCGCAGAGCAGGCGGGACGGCTGCTGAAGCCGGTCCTGCTCGAGCTCGGCGGCAAGGCGCCGCTGGTGATCCTCGATGACGCTGACCTCGGTGGCGCGGTCAACGCCGCGGCCTTCGGCGCCTTCATGAACCAGGGCCAGATCTGTATGTCGACCGAGCGGATCATCGTCGACGCCAAGGTCGCCGACGACTTCGTGGAGCGTTTCGCAGCCAAGGCCGCGGCGCTTCCCTACGGCGATCCCTCCGGGCACGTTGTCCTCGGCTCGGTGGTCGATCGCGCCACCGTCGAGCGCGTTGGCGCGCTGATCGACGACGCCGTGGCCAAAGGCGCCCAACTCGCCACCGGCGGCGCCACCGACTCCACGATCATGCCCGCGACGGTGGTCGACTGGGTCACCCCCGAGATGCGGCTCTACGCGGAGGAATCCTTCGGCCCCGTCGTCGCGGTAATCCGCGTGGACGGCGTGGAACAGGCCATCGCCGCCGCCAACGACAGCGACTACGGCCTCTCCGCCGCCGTCTTCGGTCGCGACGTCACCCGCGCATTGGCAGTGGCGCGGAGCATCGAGTCCGGCATCGTCCACGTCAACGGCCCCACCGTCCACGACGAGGCGCAGATGCCGTTCGGTGGCGTCAAGGGCAGCGGCTACGGGCGCTTCGGCGGCAAGGCGGGGATCGAGGCCTTCACCGAGCTGCGCTGGGTCACCATCGAGGATGCCGGCCAGCCCTATCCGTTCTGAGGGACCCGCCCAAGCGGCACGAACCGGGAACCACCATGAAGCGACGGCAGTTCCTGGCTACCGCCGCCGGGCGCTCGGAGTACCGGCGTTCCTGCGCCCCAGCTAAGCGCACCGGGTACACGCTCAAGCTCCGGCAACGCCGTGGTGGGGGCGATGGGGCCACACCGGTAACGATGCCGGTGCACGACCTGCCGCGGGCGCTCGCCACAAGCACGGTCGAGCGCTGGCGCTCCTGTCGTCGCTTATAGCCGCCGCGTTCGCCGCCTGTGTTGCTCAACGTCTTCATCAACTCGCTGGCGCCCGATGTGCCGACGAGTGAGAGCTTCAGGGGCGTCGTCCCCTTTTCGCCTCCGAGATGCTGCGCGTGGCGCTGCTGGTGGCCTTCCCGGCGACTTCGTCCTGCCGAGGCTTCTCGCCTTGCCCGGATTCGCTAGGAAGCCGGCTCCAGCGTGTCGAGCGTCCCGAGGCGCGGCTTGTAGAAGGCGACCTTGCGGATGACCCGCGGCGCCACGCCGATGCCGAAGAGCGGCTGGAAGGAATAGAAGACCTCGGCCGCGATCACCGTTTCGCCCTGCGCGATGTCGAGATCGTCGGGCAGGGTGGCCCCGTCGGCCACGCTGCCGATCTGACTGCTGGCGATGAGCGACCCCGACCCGTTGCGCTGCCAGTTGACCACCGTGTTGTTCGAGGCGTCGACCCCGATACTCGTCACGAACGCCTTGCCGTCCCCGGCGAAATCGAACGGTTGGATGATGTTGTCGATGGCGAGAAAAATGTTGGCGAGCTGATCCTCGCTCAGCGTCTTGTCGCGGGCGGTGAGGTCCGCGAGGATGAACGACCCGCTCTGCAGCTTCTGGGTCAGCAGGATCAGCCGGCTGTACTCGATCGTCCCCACGCTGAACATCAGCAGCATCGGCAGGATCAGCGCAAACTCCATGGCCGCGATGCCGCGGCGGTCGTGTGAAAGTCGGGCGACGAGGCGTCTCATGGGTCCCTCCTCAGAACGGCTCGTTGCGCACGGCGATGCTTGAGACATGCGTGACCGCTTCACCCATGATCTCGCGCATGACCGGCGTGACGATCCCCCAGTCATAGGTCAGCCGGTAGACCACCACGTCGCTCGGGCCGCCGAGCCCCGCCGCGCCCATGTCCGGATCCCACTGGCCGTTGCCGTTCACGTCGACGAACGGCTCACCGGAGTTGTAGGAGGCGTTGCCGTCCTGGTCGGTGAACGGCTCCGGCTTGCCGATGTCGGCGAAGCTGTCATAGACCAGCGTCTCCATGTCCACCTGGTCCATGTCGATCAGGCCGTAGGTCCGGTCCCCCACGATCTCCAGCACCTTGTCCGCACGGCTGACCCCGGCTTCGGAGCCGGTGATGCCGTAGCGCGACGCCTCCATCACCGCCGACTCGATGCTCGAGCCGATGAAGAGGTTGATCGCCATCTCGATCGACCCGATGATGAAGAGCAGTAGCAGCGGCAGGATCACCGCGAACTCGACCGCGGTCGATCCGGCCTGACAGGCCATCAGGCGTGACGAGCATCCGATCCTCGGCAGCGAGCCCACCATCGTCCTACTCCACGATGCGCAGGTTGGCCAACTGGCCGCCGATGGCGCGGAAGGCCGAGGCGAGCGACGCGTTCGTCGGCGCGTAGTAGTACATCGCCGGCGTCGTCGCGCAGTTGGTGAAGAGTGTCTTCGCGGTACTGTCGGGTGATGCGCCGAAGATGATCGAGTAGATGCGGATGCCCTGTGCCTTCATGGCCGTGCAGGTATTGGCCATACGTGTGTCGAGGATGGTCCGACCCGAGGTGCGCCGCGCTGCCGCCGTCCCGTTGCTGTTGCCGATCAGGGTTTCGATGCGGCCATAGGCGGTAAAATCGGACGCTGGGACCGAGTTGTTGGCGGTGCTTGTGTCGTTGTCGTGGAACTGGTTGTTGCCGTCCGTCAGGATCACCACGACCTTTTCCATAAACTGGGCATGGTAGTCGAGCGGCAGGTCACTTGGTGTGCTGCCGCCCCAGGCTCCGCGCCAGCGCGGCGAGATCGATCGCCAACCCCAGGTCAGGCCGAGGTTGCCGGTGGTGCCGCCACGACCCCAGGCCGCCATGCCGCTGATCGCGGCCTGGATCGTCGCCTTGGAGGAGGTCAGCGGTGTGATCGCGGGGCCGCAGCCGAGGTTCGGACCACGACTGTCGTTGACACTGTTGTTGTAGACTTGGTTTGGTTTGATCGTCGGCCAGTTGTTGTCGGACGTGCTCGTTGTCGCCGCATAGAAGTACGATGAGAGCTTCTGCGAAGAGATAGGGGTGTCGTCGCCGTCATAGGGCATCGCCTGCGCCATGACGCAGCCTTTCCAGCCTGCGGTCGAGTAGCTGGCGAGGTTGTTCAACACCCGGTCTCCCGTCTGCAGCCATCCCGTTCGCGTGTTGCCGATGTTCACGGTGGCGGTATACGGGACCAGGCTGACCCAGAGGTTGTCGATCTCGTTCTCGCTGCCGTAGAGGATGTCGATCAGGTCGTGGGCCGCCGCCTGCATGGTGTCGAAGGCCGACCCGTACATCGAGCCGGTGTTGTCCATCACCAGCGCCAGCTCCATGCCGGTCGTCTCGCGCTGGATCACGCTGCGCGCCGAGACGGTCATGGTGTCGTGCCCGAACACCCGCATGAACAGCGTAGGCGTGGTGGCGCGGGTGGAGAGCGTGACGTAGCGGTAGCTGGCGTCGAGCTCGAAATCCACCGGCTCGACCTGCACGTTGTCGTTGCTCGTGCCGAAGTTCGCGTCGAAGAACTGCTGCGCCACCTCCTCGGCGTTGGCATCGAGCGCGACGCGGCCGGCGGCGAGGCCCGCGGTGTCGAGCGCCTTGCCCATGCGCGTCTTGAGAAGATAGCCGATCGAACTGTCGATCGCGAGGCCCACTGCCCCCACCATCGGCACCAGCGCCACCGCCAGAAAGACGGCGGCCGCGCCGCGCCGGTCCAGAAGAACCGGACCGAAGATGGATCGAAATACCTTGATGCTCCGAGCGAACATGCCAGCTACCCCGTTGCCTGGACGGCCAGGCCCATCCTGGCCGCTCTCGCCTTTACGGCGTGTGCACGCGCCCATTCTGGTCGGGTGTGGTCAATCCCCCGTTAACAGGGGCTCAACAACTATAGCGAATCCGACTATATTTTTCCGCAATAGCAATGGTTTACCATTAACCGGTTTAGGAGTTGGAAACTGGTTCACAAGGCGTTACCGTCGCAGGACGATCAGGCTCGGCGGAAAAGGGGTTCGTCATGGATGAGAAACGGCAGCATCCCAGGGCGCACGTACTGCGGCGGGCACGCGTCGTGTTCCGCCGCGGTTTCAGCGCGCTCGACTGTGTGGTGCTCGACCTGTCGCCGGCTGGCGCCCGGATCAAGGTCGACGAGTGGCTGGCGCTGCCGGACAATTTCGAGCTGCGCATCGAAAACGGCCCCCGCCGCGAGGCCGAGGTCCGTTTCCGCGACATGGAGATGATCGGGATCCGCTTCACGGACGGACTCGCCGCCTGACGGCCGTCACGTCCAGAGCGCGCCGGCGGTGGTGAGAATCCCGCCCGCCGCGATCGCCACCGCATAGGGCAGGCTCGGGAGCCGCCGCCGGGCGCTGACCGGCAAGAGCATGTGCCAGCCCACGAAGGCCACCGCCAGCAGCCCGCCCGCCATGACCGTGACTACGAGATAGGGTCCCAGCGCCGCCGCCCCGAGCCAGAGCGTCCCGGCGGCGAGCAGCTTCACGTCGCCGCCGCCGAGCAGGTGAAAGCGAAAGGCGAGGGCGGCCAGCCCGAAGACGGCCAGCGCCGCCACCAGATCGAGGCCGGCGGTCAGCGCGCTCTCGCCCGCCACCAGCGCCGCCCCGATACGCACCAGGCCGACAACGGCCAAGGCAATGGAGACCGGATTCGGGATCCGCCGGCTGAGCGAGTCCGTGACGGCCGCGACGGCGAAGAGCCCGATCGCGGCAATGGCAAGCACGAGCGCCATGCGGCACCTCCGAAGGCCCGCGGCAGCCGGCCGGCCGCCGCCGCTGCGGACTATGGGGACCAGAGGTTTCAGGAAGGTAACCGCGCCCGAATCGGGCTGCCAGCCGCAAGGTTCCAGTCCACCACCTCCGCGCTAAAACCTTTGGCAAAATACAACCTGGATGATATGCTCTCCGCCGCGAGGTCAAGCACAAGGCGAGCAGCAATGGGCAGAACTCACTCCCGATACGCACATCTGGCGGCAGGCGTCGCCGCGCTGTCGCTGCTGGCCGCCTGCTCAGGCGGCGGGGGCTTCAAGAGCGCGGGCGGCGCTTCGCCCACGCGGCTGGCGGAACGCTCGGCCGACGCCGGCGACTACCAGACCGCGGAGACGCTCTACCGTCAGGCCTTCGAGTCGAACCCCAACTCCATCGAGGCGCTCGTCGGCCTCGGCCGAAGCTATGCCGGCATGGGGCAGTATGCACGCGCCGAGCAGGCGCTCAACGAGGCCAGCCGCCGCCGGCCCAACGACCCGCAGGTGCTGCTCGAACTCGCCCGCACCCAGCTCGGCGCCGGCCAGCCGCAGGCGGCGCTCGCCAACCTCGACATCGCGCTGAAGAAGCGGCCGCGCGACGTGACCATCATCACCGCGCGCGGCATCGCCCTCGACCGCCTCAGCCGCCACGCCGAGGCGCAGGCCACCTATCGCGAGGGGCTGAAGCGCGACCCGACCAACTTCGCGCTGCTCTCGAACCTCGGCCTCTCGCTCGGGCTGTCCGGCCAGACCGATGCCGGGATCACCATCCTGCGCGAGCTGTCGCGGGACGGTGCGGCCAACGCCAACACCCGCGGCAACCTGGCGCTCGTCTACGGGCTCGCTGGCCGCGAGAAGGAGGCCCGGACCGCGCTCGCGCGCGACCTCCCACCCTCGGCCATCCAGAACAACCTCAGCTACTACCGCGAGCTGCGCGGGCTTCTCGCCAAGGGCAAGCCCATCGGCAACCTCGGCCAGCCGGTGCAGGGAAGCAAGATCGCCAGCGCGGCCCCCAAGAGTACTGCTCCCGCCGTTGCTCCCGCCATCGCCCCCGCCGGACCCGGCGCACCGCTCAGCGCGCTCGATCCGCTGGCGACCATCACCCCGGTAGCACCCGCGACACCAACGCTGCCCTCGCTTGCCGCAAGGACCCCCGCGCCGGCAGCGCCGATCGCCGCCCTTCCGAAGACCCCGGAGATCAAGACCCAGACGATCGCGCCAGCCGCCACGGCCGCGGCCACCCCGCCCAAACCCGCGCTGGATACCGGATCCGCGGCGCCCACCCCCACGGCCACCGCCCAGGCGCCGAAGCCGGCGGCGGATTTCGTCCCGGCCTCGGGCGCGCTTTCGTCGGGCATCATCATTCCCGACACGCCGATCAAGAAGCTTCCGGCCGAGCCGGCGGCCACGCCGACGCCGCTGCCAATGCCGACCACGGCCGGCGAATAGGCGCAACAGACGGGAAAGGGCAGGGCCGGCAGGCGCCGGCTACTGCCCCCCCATCCCGATGAAGTTGTCCATGATGTCGAGGATGGCCGGCCCGATCAGCACGATGAAGAGCGCCGGAAGGATGAAGAGCATCATCGGCACCGTCATCGTCGCGGGCAGGCGGCCCGCCTTCTCCTCTGCGCGAAGCATGCGCTCGGTGCGCTGCTCCTGGGAGAGCACCTTGAAGGCGCGGGCCAGCGGCGTTCCGTACTTCTCGGCCTGGATCATGGTGGTAGAGAAGGCGTTGATCGAGGGGATCGGCGCGCGCTCCACCAGGTTTTCCAGCGCCTGCCGGCGCTCCGGCATGAACGAGAGCTCGAGCGCCGTTTGATTGAGCTCATCGCTCAGCGCCGAAAATTTCCGTCCGGTTTCCGCGACCACCCGCTTCAGCGCCGCATCCGACGCGAGCCCCGCCTCGGCGCAGATCACCAGCATGTCGAGCGAGTTGGGCAGCGACTTGCGGACGCTCTCCAGCCGCTTGGTACGGACGTTCTTGACGAACATGTCCGGCAGCTTGCTGCCGAGCAGCGCCGCCGCGACCACGGCCGCGGCATCCACCATCGGGCCCTTGTCCAGCGGATGCATGCCGTAGACGTAGAGCGCAGCGCCCGCCAGGAAGACCAGCGGCGTCACCAGCTTGAAGAAGGTGAAGACCACGATCGCATCGCGCGAGCGGAACCCGCCGCTGACCAGGAGCTTGCGGGTCTCGTCGATCTGGCGGCCCTTCATGATCGAAAAGCCCTTGGTCGAAGCCCGCATCACCGCCAGCGCACCCTGCTGCAACTGTTGGTTCTTCACCGTCTTGGCTGCGCCGGCGGTGCTGATCCGTCCGGCACGCTTGCCGGTGGCGGTGCGCACCCGCAGCAGCCGGGCGCGCTTCTCTACCAGCCAGTGGCTGGCGCCGACCATGAGCAGGATGCAGGCCAGAGCCGTCGAGACGCCGAGTACGGCGAGCGGGGACGCGGACATGGGGGCAGGCCTCCGTCTAGATCTCGAATTGGGTCATCCGCCACATGACGAATGCGCCGATGGAGATGCTGCCGAGGCCGCAGAGCAGCATGATCTGCCCGCGCGGATCGGTGAACAGCTTCATGATGTAGTCGGGGCTCATCATCATCAGGAGCGCCAGCATCATGAAGGGCAGGGCGCCGATGATCAGCGCGCTCGCCTTGGCCTCCGATGAGATCGCCTTGATTTTGAGCTTCATCCGCTCGCGGGCACGCAGGAGGTCGGCGAGATTGCCGAGAGCCTCCGACAGGCTGCCACCCGTCTCCACCTGGATGGAGATGCAGATGGCGAAGAAGTCCATCTCCGGCTTGTCGATGACCTTGGCCACGCGCCAGAGCGCCCCGTCCAGCGTTTCGCCGAGCATCACCCGCTCGCTGATGGCGCGGAAGTGCCCGCCCACCGGATCGTCGTATTCCTGGCCCACCCCGCCGATGCACTCGATCACCGGCAGGCCCGAGCGGATGCCGCGGATGATGCTGTCGAGCGCGTCGGGCAGCTGCTTCATGAAGCGGTTGGCCCGCCGTCCGCCGCGGAACTTCACGAAGCGGTCGACCGCGAACATGCCGGAGAACAGCCCGGGCAGCAGCGTCATGTAGATCGGCTTGCCCGCCGCCAGCATCAGCAGCACCGCGAAGATGCCGCCGACCCCGAGCGAGATGGCGACGAAGGTGCCGACCGACCATTCCAGCGCCGCGCGGCGGAAGTTGGCGCGCAGGCGCGCGGTGTCGAGCAGCGGAATGAAGCGCGCCAGCGCCTCGGTCAGCTTCACGACCAGGTTCGATTCCTGCTTCTGGCGCACCAGCATCTGGCGCGCCTCCTCGATGTCCAGGCGGCCCGACATGCGCCGGCGGCCGACCCGCGCCAGCCGCTTGCGGTGCTTGTGCTGCATCTTCAGGATGACCGTCAGCACGAAAAGGCTGAGCCCGATCACCAGGGCGACCGAGCCGGCGAAGATCGCGCCGACGATGATAAGGTCTAGCGACACCCCATCGCCTCCATCAGCCGCTGGCCCAGGCCGAAATACTCCGCCCGTGGCATGAAGTGCGGTCGCAGGTTCGAGCAATCGAACCGCCCCGCAACGCTGCCGTCGCTGGTCTCGCCCTCGTAGATGAACTTGAACAGGTCCTGGGTGGTGACGACCTCACCCTCCATGCCGGTAATCTCGGTCACCTGGGTGATTCGCCGCTTGCCGTCGCGCTGTCGGCTGATTTGGATGATCAGGTGGATGGCGCTCTGGATCTGCTCGCGCACCGCCTCGGCCGGCAGCTTGAAGCCGGACATCGCCACCATGTTCTCCAGACGCGTCAGCGCGTCGCGCGGCGTGTTGGAGTGGATCGTGCCCATGGAGCCGTCGTGGCCGGTGTTCATGGCCTGAAGCATGTCGATCGCCTCCTCGCCACGAATTTCGCCGAGGATGATCCGGTCGGGCCGCATGCGCAGCGCGTTCTTGACGAGATGGCGCATGGTGATCTCGCCCTCGCCCTCGATGTTGGCGGGCCGCGTCTCCAGGCGCACCACGTGCGGCTGCTGCAGCTGCAGCTCGGCCGCGTCCTCGATCGTCACCGTGCGCTCGCCCATGTCGATCATGCGAGACATCGCGTTGAGCAGCGTCGTCTTGCCCGAGCCCGTACCGCCGGAAATCAGGATGTTTAGCCGCGCCCTGCCGGCGATCTTCAGCACCGTCGCCATGTCTGCGGAGATGTTGTTCTGCCGCGCCATCACGTCCAGCGTGATCTCCTTCTTGGAGAACTTGCGGATGGAGATGGTCGGGCCGTCGATGGCCAGGGGCGGGATGATGATGTTGACGCGGCTGCCGTCCTTCAGGCGTGCGTCGACCAGCGGCGTCGATTCGTCGACGCGCCGGCCAACCTCGGTCACGATGCGGGTGGCGACGTGTAGTACGTGTGCGTCGTCGCGGAACGTGACGTCCGTCAGCTCCACCTTGCCCCTGCGCTCGACGTAGACCATGTGCGGGCCGTTCACCATGATGTCGGTGACGGCGTCTTCCTTGAGCAGAGGCTCCAGCGGGCCAAGGCCCACCATGTCGTCCACGAGCAGCCGCACGATCGACTTCAACTCGGAGGCGTTCATCTGGATCTTCAGATCGACGATGATCTCCTCGACGATCTCGGCGATCTGGTTGCGCAGCTCCTCCGGCCCCAGAGCCGAGGCGACCGAGATGTCGATGCGCTGCATCAGCAGGGGCATCACCTGCGCCTTGACCTGCAGCTCGCGCTTGTTCTTGACCTCGGGCGCATTCTTCGTCGCCGTTTCCGCCAACGGGTCCGCCAGCCGGTCGATCTCCGGCTCGAACACGGCTTCCGCCGCCGGCGCCGCCGCCGCCCGTTCGGCGCGCAGTGTCTCCACCACGTCGCGCAGCAGCTGGCGCTGCTCGGTCAGCGTCGGCGTCACCTTGGCCGCGATCACCAGGTCGTCCAGCACCTCGTTGGCCATCTCGGCCATGTCGAGCGGGCTTGCCTTGGCGAGCCCTTCGGGTCCCAGCCTCTGACGCAGCCGCTCGCTCGCGGCGGAGCGCAGCAACGACAGCGGATCGCTCCCCGCGCCGTGGTCGAAGCCGTCCTCCATCGCCTGTTATCTCCTGCTGCTACGCCGCCGGAAGAAACCGGTCGAGACCTTGGTCTCCTCGGGCACGCCGGCCAACTCGATGCAGAGCCGGTGCAGATCGGCGACGATCTTGTGCTTGGTCTCCGCCGTGGCCAGGGCCTGGCCCTTCAGCGTCATCTTGGTCATCGCCTTGGCGTCCTGCGGGAAGACGCAGCGCAGCTTCGTCTCCAGCCCTGCCTCGAATTCCTTGATCGTGACATCGGGCTTGGCCGGCACCTGGTTGGCGATGACATGCAGCTTGGCCTGCCGGTTGCGCGTGCCGAGCAGCTTCATCAGCCGGTTGGCGTCGCGGAGCGACTGCAGCGTCAGGTGGCTCACGATGACGATGTCGTCGAACCGCGAGAAGAGCGCCGGTTCGCGGATCACGAAGTGCCGCGGCAGGTCCATGATCGTCATATCGAAGTTGGCCCGCATTATGTCGGCCAGGGCCAGCACCTTGTCGTCGGTCATGCGCACGGTGTCGTCGAAGCCTTCCTCGGTGGCGAGGACGTGCAGGCTCTTGCCGAACTTGGCCATCGCGTTCTGCAGGAAGGTCTGGTCGACCCGCTCCGGGTCATCGAACGCCTCGCGCAGGCCACGCGTCGGCTCGATGTCGAGTGCCAGCGCGATGTTGCCGGCGTAGAGGTCCATGTCGACCAGCGCCGTACGCCGGCTCAGCTTGTCGGCCATGATGAAGGCGGCATTGATCCCGAGCGTGGTCGCGCCGACACCGCCGCGCGCGCCGATGAAACCCACCACGCGCCCTTTCGGCGTCACGCCGTCGCCCGGCTGCTCCAAGCGCACGAAGATCTCGCTCAGGGTGTCGGCGTCCACCGGCTTGATCAGATAGTCGCGCGCGCCGGTGCGCATGATGCGGCGGAAGTAGTTCACGTCGTTGACGGTGCCGAGCGCCATCACCTGGCTGCCGAGGCGCGCGAGCTCCACGAGGCCGCTTTCCACCTCCTCGAGGGGCAGCCCCTCGATGTCGACGATCATGAAGCGGGCAGGGGGCGCGACGCCGAGCAGGCGCAGCGCCGCGGCCAGGCCACCCTTGCGGATGTTCGATGTCGACCAGCCGCGCTGGTTCGCCACCGCCTGCGCCGCCTGCTGCGAGGCGTCGTCGGTCAGATACGCGGCGAACGGCTCGCGCTCGTCACCTGCATCGTCGAAGATCATGCCGCTCTGGGCCGTCGCAGACTGTGCCATCGCTCTAGTTGCCTACGCTGACTTCGAGTGGGATGATGACGACCTTGCCGGCGTGGTAGCGGTCCACCGCGGTGGCGCTGACCACGCCGTCCGAACCGCCGAACACGCGCGGATCGGTCAGGTCGCGGACTTCCTCGGACATGTTGGCGAGGTTGAGCGCGTTTGAGCAGCCCTGGTTGGGCAGCGGCGTCGTCAGCTCGTAGGTTGCCGCCGTGTTCCCGGGGCACTTGATCACCACCTTGTTGTACTGCACCACCTCGACCTGCGCTGCGTCGGCGACCATGTCGGCCCCGAGCTCGGTGTCGATGCCGACCAGCCGGACGCGTGCTGGCGTGCGCGGGATGCTGGCGCGTATAGCGCCCCGGCGGCGGGCGTCGAGCAGCGGCGAGCCGGTGTGCCCCACGTGCAGCACGATATCGGTCTGCGGCGTGATCAGCTGTCCCGACAGGAACGCGCGGATGCGCTCTGCCTCGCCGGCCCGCAGTGTGGCGCTTCCGGGCTGAAAGTAGACCGACTGCTGCGCGCGGCTGCCGGCGGCGACGAACTCGGCGGGCTGGACCGAGCCCACGGGCTGCGCCTCGCAGGCGGCCAGCACCAGGACCGAGGCCAGTGCCAGCGCGCTGGCGCGCAGCGGCCCGGTGCGACGAAGGGAAGGGGTGCTCATCGTCGGGACCCTTACTTGAACACGAAGCCGGACGGGCCGGCGAGACGGCGCTGACCGAAGGAGTTCTGCACCTGGTTCACCACGCGCGGGTTGCCCTGGACGCGGCCGAGCACGATGCGCTCGAAGTCGTTCGGCGGGATGAAGTTGTCGACCGGCGTCGAGATTCGGTTGCCGGTCGTCGGCTTGACGATCACCGGCGTGACGATGATGACGAGCTCGCTCTGGCCGCGCTTGAAGGCCTGCGAACGGAAGAGGGCGCCCAGGACCGGCATCGTGCCGAGGGCCGGCACCCGCGAGGCGTTCTGCGACGAGCTGTTCTCCATCAGACCTGCGATTGCAAAGCTCTGGCCGCTGGCGAGATCGACCGTGGTCTCCGCCCTGCGGGTGCGCAGCGCCGGCACGGTGTCGCTCTGCGCGAAGTCGAGTTCGCTCACCTCGGTACCCACCGTCAGGCTGATCCGGTTTCCGTCAAGCACGGTCGGCGTGAAGTTCAGCCCGATGCCGTAGTTCTTGAACTGGATGTTGGTCCCGTTGTCGCTGACGGTCGAGTAGGGGTACTCTCCGCCGGCCAGGAAAGTCGCCGGCTCGCCCGAGCGGGCGGTCAGGTTTGGCTGCGCCATGATCGTGACGAGGCCTTCCTCGGCCAGCGCCTGCAGCACCACGTCGATGTTGAAGCTGCCGCGCACCGCGCCGTAGCTGGCCTGGTAGTCGCCCTGCACCTGCCGGCCGCCGCGAAAGCCGACGCGACCGCCGTTGATGCCGACGCTGACGTCGTTCCACTGGATGCCGAGCTGCCGGTCGACGTTGCGCGCCACCTCGGCGATGCGCACCTGCAGGTTCACCTGCGTAGGTGCCGCCACGTTCAGGCGGTTCACCACCCGGGTCGGATCGTCGACGAACTGGTTGGCCACCTGCACGATGTTGGCCGCCTGCTCGGCGTCCGCGACGGTCCCGGTCAGCACCAACGACTGGTCCACCGTGGCCGCCTGCACCGACTGGCCGGGCGCCATGCTGCGGATTCCGTCCGCAAGCGCGTTGAGATTGTGGGTCACCCGGATGCGGCTCGACATCAGCACGTTGTCGTTGTCGTCAACCGCGAACAGCGTCGTCTCGCCCACGCCCACGCCGGTCAGGTACATGAGCCGCGGCGACTTCACCTCCACGTCGGCCACCTCGGGGTTGGCCACGAAGAGGCTCGAGAAGGCCTCCTCGACCCGGATGAGCTGACCGGTCCCCACCACGAGGGAGACCGACTTCTCGTTTTCCGGCGTGACCAGCTCGAAGGCGCCGAGCGCGATCGGCCAGTTGGCTGGAAGCGTGACGAGGGCCGCAGCAAGCGCGACGGAGAGGGGGCGATGTCGTTTCACTGCTCTATTCCCGTTTGTGGGGGATTACTCGGTAGTGGCAGGCCCGGCGGCGGCTTCGCTGGCGGTTCCCGTAGCGTCGGCTCTGGACGCCGCGCACGATCTTCACCTTGCTGGTCGAGGTCACGTCCGACTCCAGCGTCTGCCGCCGGCCGGCGGGGGTCGCTTCGGCCGCCTTCAGGAACGCGGGGAGCGTCGCATCGAGGTTCACAGTGTCGGTCTTGGCCGCCTTCTCGTCGCCGCCATCGCGGACCGAGTTCAGGACAAGCGACAGAGCGCCGAGCGTCTGGGCCAGGGTGATGATCTCCGCCTGGCGGGGCGTCACCTCGAGCGTGGCGGTCTTGGCAACCGGCGCACCCTCTGCCTTGCTTTCCTTGTCCTTGGGCGGAGCCTCCGGCCCGAGCCGCTGGTCGAACGCCAGCACACGCAGGTTTGAGATGACGGTCTCGCTGGCGCGCACATCGTCGGCGCCGCCACCCGAGACGGAATAGGTCAGGATCAGGTCCACCCGGTCGCCCGGCAGTGCCAGGCCGCTGAGGCCGGCGATTGCGTCGACCGGGATGGTGATGGCGCGCATGCCGCGAGGCAGAACTGCGGCGAGAAAGCCGCGGTCGCCGGGACGCACCACGAAGGAGCGGGCGATCGGAACGCCCTGGGGCAGGACCTGGCGGGCAACGCTGCCCGCCAGGAACTCTTGTCCCGCGGCATCGACTAGGATCATCTCCCCATTCAGCGCGTTCTCGGTGATTTCCATCCGCGAGAGACGCTCGGGCGTGATGATCGTGCCGATCGGGACGTCGGCAGCCGGAACGTAGACCTGCCTCAGTTGCGGAGCGGCAGCCTGCGCCACCTCGGCTGTAGCAGCCGGCTGGAGACCCTGCAGAACGTAGAATCCCGTGCCGCCCGCCACGAACAGCGCCGCAAGGATGACAAGGAAAATACGCATGCTGCTACAGGCTCCGCTTCTGAGGAGATCGGCCGGGTCGGTTGCCGGTTACGGCGCGACCGCGTAGTTGCCGTTCGGGTCCATCTTGGTGTTCACGTCGCCGAACACGCCGTTCAGGGTCGAGCCGAGCGTGGTCACGGCGAGGATGATAGCCACCGAGATCAGCGCGGCGAGAAGGCCGTACTCGATCGCAGTCGCGCCGGACTTCGTCCTGCCAAAGCGAATTGAAAAACTTGGTCATTTCAGGTACTCCTTGCACGCTTCACTACACGTGGTCTTGCCACGGACTTGATCCTACTTCATGTATTCGACATGTCAAGTCGGGTTATGCTTCCAGTTGTTCTCAATCTGTTCATGGGAAGCTAACCAATGCCGGATCATTGCGGCATATGTTCGACCAGCTCGTCATTGGTGCTGGTGTAGATGCCGTTCAGCGTCTCGCCCACGGTGATGACCGCGGCGATGATCGTCCCGGCGATGAGTGCCGCGAGCAGCGCGTACTCGATCGCCGTTGCGCCACTGTCGTCGGCCAGGAGGCGCCTTGCTGTCGTGAGCGTTGCGTTCATCCTGTACTCCGATCTCACAACTGTCCGCCCTCAGGGTCGGGACAAGGCGTTAACAACACGTCACCGCGCCGCTGTTACAAAGATCCACTTTTAGACGCCGAGTATTCGCTTGGATAAGAGGTACTATTCGCTAACAAACCCTTATTCACTCTGGTAGGCCAACTCTGCCACCACCGATATGCCGCCCCTGGCCCCGCCGCGCCGCGCCTCCACCGCCGGCGGCTCGACCTTGCCGGTCTCGGGCGAGATGGTGATGATCTTCGGCCCGCGCGACAGCCGGGTGCGGCTCTTGCGCGGCGCGGCGGTCTCCTCCGGCGCGGCCGCGTCCAGTTCGATCTCCGGCCCTGCCGACGCCACGGCCAGCGGTGCGCCGCCGTTCAGCCCCGCCACGATCCGGTCGAAGCGGGCGCGGTAGACGTTCGCCCGCGATGGGGTCTGCGAATGATAGGCGCCCGCCGCCGCCGACCAGTTGCCCCGCTCGGCGTAGAGGCTCTTCAGGAACTGCGCCGCATAGTCGGCCCCGGTGTCGGGATCGAACATCGACTCCAGCGAGGTGAAGTTGTGCCCGTGCCAGTGATAGTTGATCTGGAAGCAACCCACGTCGAAGCTCCGCCGCCCTTCGGCCACGCTCGCCTTGGCGAAGGCCAGCGCCTCCGCCCGGCTCTTGAACCAGTAGCCCTTGCCCTCCCGGTTGATCGCCCAGGGATAGGGCCGCAGCCGCCCGCCCTGGACCCGGCCGGTCTCGGTGAGCGAGATGGCGTGCAGGACTTCCTGCGGCAGCCCGGCGCGTCGCGCGCCGGCAGCGATGGCACGCTCGCAGATCTGCGCGTTCTTCTCCGCTTCGGCCGTAGCACCCTCGGCCAGCGCCGGGGCGGCGGGCAGGGCGAAGCACAAGAGAAGAGCGAGGGCCGACGAGCGGCCGAACCGGCAGATCATGGGGCGTCTCCGTCATGGAGCGGGATTACCCCCGTTCCTAACATCGCCGCATTAGCAACGGGTTAGCCGATAAACTATCGATAAAACTGTAAGCACAAACCGGAAACGCCGCGCGCCGGTCGTAACCCTCGAACGGGGCTCGACAATCCCCCGCTTCGATGCTCCTCTTGGCTGAACCAATCCGACCCCACCCTGCGGCCGGGGTTCCCCGCCAAGGAAGCCACCCATGCCGAAGCCGCCCGCCGGCCCGGCCAGCGCACGTCATGACGTTGCCCCGATCGAGGACCGCACCCTCCGCGGCATCACGCTGATGCTGGTGGCACTCGCGGCCTTCACCGGCATCGACACCTGCGCCAAGTGGCTGGTGCTCGACGGCCTGCCCACGGCGGAAGTCGTCTTCGTGCGCTACCTCGTTCACCTCGTCCTGGTGGTCTCCTTCGCGCTGCCGTTCGGCGAGCGCTTCCTGCGCACCGACAACCCCGGCGCGGTTATCGTGCGCGGGGGCTTCCTGCTCTTCAGCACCATCCTCAACTTCGCCGCGCTCAACTACCTGCCGCTGACGACGACTGGCGCCATCTTCTTCTCCAGCCCGCTCTGGGTCTGCCTGCTTTCGGTCCCGCTCCTCGGCGAGCAGGTTGGCCCGCGCCGCTGGGCCGCGATCGGGATGGGCTTTCTCGGCGTCATGGTGGTCACGCGGCCCTGGGCCGGCCCGGTGCACTGGGCGGTGATCTTCTCGGTCGGTGCCGCCCTCTGCGGCGCGCTCTACTCGATCCTGACCCGCCGCCTCGCCGGGCGTGACAGCGCCACCACCCAGCAGTTCTACGCCGCCCTCGTCGCCACCATCGGCACCGCCCCCCTGGCGCTCCCGGTTTGGACCTGGCCGTCGAACCCGGCGAGCTGGCTCGCCTTCTTCGCCATCGGCGGCTTCGGCTGGGCCGGGCACCAGGTGCTGATCACCGCGCACCGCTTTGCGCCCGCCTCGACCCTGGCGCCGATCGGCTACGCGCAGATGCTTTACATGATTGCTTCGGGCTGGCTCATCTTCAGCCAGCCCCCAGACGTCTGGGTGATTGCCGGCGCCGCCATCGTCGCCGCGAGTGGCCTCTACATCTGGCTCCGCGAACGCAGCCTGGCCCGGGCGGGCTGATCGGCGACCGAAACCGGCGTGAAGCGGCCTTGTGATCGGCTGCCCGGCATCGGAAAGTGCCGCGCAAAGCCTTGGGGAGGAAACCAGTCATGCCCGACCGCCAGATCGTTCTCGTCACCGGCGCGAGCCAGGGAATCGGCGCCGCCACCGCCCGTGCCTTCGCCCGTGCCGGCCACGCCGTCATCCTCGCCGCAAGGGACGCCGCCAAGCTCGAGGCGGTGGCCTCCGAACTCGGCGGAATCCGCGCTGCCGGTCAGTTGCGACGTCACCGATCCCGGCTCGGTCGATGCGCTCTTCGGGCGCATCCGCGAGACGCATGGCCGGCTCGACGTGGTATTCAACAACGCGGGCACGAACGTCCCCGCCGCCCTCGCAGGGGACGTGAGTTGGGAGGACTGGCGCCGCGTGGTGTCGGTGAACCTCGACGGCGCCTTCCTGATCGCCAGCGCCGCCTTCCGGATGATGCGCGCCCAGTCGCCGCAGGGCGGACGCATCATCAACAACGGCTCGATCTCCGCGCACGTGCCGCGCTACGGCTCCATCCCCTACACCGCCTCCAAGCACGCCATCACCGGTCTGACCAAGTCGCTTTCCCTCGACGGCCGGGCCTTCGACATCGCCTGCGGCCAGATCGACATCGGCAACGCCGCCTCGGACATGACCGCGAGAATGTCCGGCGGCGTCCCTCAGGCCGACGGCCACCTGGCCCCCGAGCCGCGCATCGACGTGGATCAGGTCGCCCGCGCCGTGGTCCAGATGGCCGACCTGCCGCTGGACGTGAACGTACAGTTCATCACCATCATGGCGACCAAGATGCCGTTCATCGGCCGGGGTTGATCCGGCCTGCGGGCCGGCGTCTTGCCGGCCCGGTGGAGAGCCGGAGGTCTGGCCCGGCTCATGGGGAGACGATGCCTCCCCGTTCCGGCCCGCACATGAGGCGGATTCCCTAGGGCATGTACTGACCGCGGGCAGATTCGCACGGCCTTCGTCCGCTTCGCGCCAGGCGTAGCCCTTCGACCGAAGCGGACCTCGGCCCGCCTCCGCGGCCCGACAAGCCGAAGCACTGCTTCGGCCGGGCCGTTCGTCGGAGCGCCTGAGCGCGGAGGCGGAGGGGTTCTCCGCTCGCCCGAAAGCCATGTGGGTGCCCGCGTTGCAGCCGAAATACCGCAAGGATCGCCTGGCGAAATACCTTTCCTTGCTCGCGGCCGTCGAGGCCCATCGCATCGGCCAGCCGCATGGCGAGGACGCAGGACCGCAGCGCAAAGACTGCCCCGTCGCCAGGTCGGTCGCATAGGCCAGGACCATCATGAGTCGGCGCGGCGGACCGAGACCTCCGGCATTCCATGTCCCCCTCGCGATATTGCTTTGCCGGTAACCATGCTTTCGAAGCCATCTCCCAGACAACCCGGTCAGACGAAACCGCAAAATCACCCATATGGATTCCATACGGATTCCATACGGTTTCTGGGTGCGATTTCCGCAGCAGAGTCAGCGCCTTCAGGCAATCGGCGTCAAAAGCGGGTCACCGGCGAAATGCGCCGCCAAATTCCGCACCACCAGATCCCCCATCGCGGCCCGCGTCTTCGTCGTCGCCGACCCCTGGTGCGGCGAAAGAACCACGTTTTCCAATGCCATCAGCGCCTCCGGCACCCGCGGCTCGTCCACGAACACGTCGAGCGCCGCCCCCCCGAGCCGTCCGTCGACGAGCAACTCCACCATTGCCGCCTCGTCCACCAGCGACCCCCGCGCCACGTTGACCAGCGCCCCCTTCGGCCCCAACGCCTCCATCACCTCCCGCGACACGATCCCCCGCGTCGCAGCGGACCCCGGCGCGATCACGATCAGCCAGTCCACATCGCGCGCCATCGTTTTGAGATCGCTGTAAAATTCATACGGCTCGTGAGGCTGCGCATGCCGCCCGTGATAGGAGACCCGCATCTTCATCACCTGCAGCCGCCGCGCGATTTCTTTGCCGATCCGCCCGAGCCCAAGGATGCCGGCATGCGCCCCAGTCAGCTCCCCGGTCAGCCCGTAAGTCCCCTTCAGCCACGTCCCCTTCCGAACATGGGCGTCCGCCTGCGGGACCCGTCGGCAGAGCCCCAGCATCAGCGCCAGCGTCAGCTCCGCCACCGCGTCGTTCAGTACGTCCGGCGTATTCGTCGCCCGGACCCCCCGCGCCTTGCAGGCGGCGGTATCGATCGCATCGTACCCCACCCCGTAGCTCGCCACGATCTCGAGCCCCGGCAGTGCCGCCAGGATCTCCGGCGCAATCCCGTGGTGCCCGTCCGTCGCCACCCCCCGGATCCGCGGCCCCGCTTCCGCCAGCAGCGCCCTGCCGTCCGCCGCCTGCCAGTACCGGTGCACGACATAGGCCTCGCCCAGCGCTGCCTCCACGCTGGCAAGCATCGGAGAGATCTGCAGAATTTCTGGCTTCACGCTCGTTTTCCCCCGCAGGTGCGACGGGTGCATACTGGCCGCGTGGTCGCACCCGCGCAAGCTACGCTGCCAATCTGATTGCCGTAGGCGGCGGTTTCTCCGATGCTTGTGCCGTTTGAGGGGGGAGCAATGGACCCGCAGCAACTGGCGCACGACGCCTTCTTTCATGTCCGGGTCATCATCGGTTTGGTCACCGGGCTCTGCATCACCCGGCTCCTCTCCGGTCTCGCCCGCTTCGTTCAGCACCCGGCGCGGCCGCAAATCTACGGGGTGCACCTCGGCTGGGTCTTCTTCCTGCTTCTCGCAGTGATGAATTTCTGGTGGTTCGAGTTTGAGCTCAGCCACGTCATGCAGTGGACCTTCCCGCGCTACCTTTTCGTCGTGAGCTATGCCTCGCTGTTCTTCTTCATCTCGACCCTACTGTTTCCCGACCGCATGGACGACTACGCCGGCTTCGCCGACTATTTCCACGCCAGGCAGCGCTGGTTCTACGGGATCCTGGCCACGATCTTCGTCGTCGACATCGTCGACACGACGTTCAAGGGCGTGGCGCACCTCAAATCTCTCGGGCCGTTCTACCTGCTGCAGCAGGTGACGCTCGCTGCCCTGGCCGTGGTGGCAGTTTTCGTCGGGAACCGCCGCTTCCACGTTGCCTTCGTGCTTTTCGCGCTCGCCCTGGAGATCCTGCTGATCGCGCGCAAGTTCGACTTCCTTTCCTGAGACGGCTCGGGATTGAGGTCGCGAGGAAGGCGGGCTTAGATCGGCGCAGGCAAAAGGGAGGGCGAAAGATGTCGGACAAGCCGGTGGTGGGGTTCGTTGGCGTGGGGCTCATGGGATGGGGCATGGCCAAGAACGCGGTGGAGAAGGGGTATCCGCTGCGGGTCATCGCCCACCGCAAGCGCGAGGCGGTGGACGACCTCGTCGGGCGCGGCGCCCGCGAGGTGGGATCGCTCGCCGAGATGGCGGCCGAGGTGGACGTGGTCGTGCTCTGCGTCACCGGCTCGCTCGAGGTGGAAGCGACCATCGCCGGGCTTCTGCCGGCGGCGAAGCCGGGGCTCACCATCCTGGATGCCTCCACATCCGATCCGGAGGTCACCGAGCGGCTGGCGGCGGAGCTGGCGCCGCAGGGGATCACGCTGATCGACACGCCGTTGTCGCGCAGTCCGGCCCAGGCCTGGACGGGGGAACTTACCACCTACGCGGCGGGGCCGGCGGATCTGGTCGAGAAATGGCGGCCGCTATTGACGACCTGGGCAAGTGCCGTGATCGCGACGGGCGGCCCGATCGGGTCGGCGCATGCGCTGAAGCTGATTAACAACCTTGTAGCGCTCGGCTATGCCGCCATCTGGTCGGAGTGCTTCGCCATGGTGAAGAAGGTCGGTGCCGATCCTGCGGTCTTTCTCGAGGTGGTGTCGAACTCCGGGATGAATTGCCTGAATTTCCAGAACTTTGCCAAGTACCCGGTGTCGGGCGATCCGAACGGCCACAAGTTCAGCATCGCCAATGCATTCAAGGATCTGAGCTACTACGAGCGGCTTGCCACGCGTCATCGAGCGGCGACGCTGATGTCGGACGGGGCGCTGCAGACGCTGAAGCTCGGGATGTCGATGGGGTTCGGGGAGCGATATGTGCCGGAGATGACCGATATCGTGCTCGCGCTCAATGGGCCGGAAAATAACTGAGTGTCATAGGTTAACGGCGGTTTCCTCGATGTACATCGCATGCACATTCCATGCACAATGCGTACACCAAGCAAAAGAGTTGGGATTGATCGTTAACGCTCAGCCGCGGCGGACGAGGAAGGCGCCGCCGAGGACGAGGGCGAGGCCGAGGGCGCGCTCGACCGACAGCGGGCGCACGGCGAGGCCAAAGAGGCCGAAATGGTCGGCGAGGGTGGCGCCGATGAGCTGGCCGGCGATGATCGTCATGAAGAAGAGCTGTGCGCCGGTGATGGGCGCGATCACGACGCCGCCGGCCACGAAGAGCGATCCGATGAAGCCGGCGAAGAACACCCACCAGGGCACCGTCGACAGCGTGGCGCGGGTCATTTCGCCGCGGCCGGCGACGGTGGCGAGGATCACCCCGCCTATTCCTGCCACCAGGAGCGAGATGGCGGCGGCGCCGAAGGGACTGCCGATCGCTCGGGCGAGGACGGCGTTCATCAGCGGCTGGAAGGAGACCAGCATCCCCATCACCAGCGCAAGCAGCAGGTAGTTCGTCAGCGCCACGGCGTCCCTCCCTTTCAGCGGAGGGCCAGCATGGCGGCTCTGTTCTCAGATGTCGAACGGTCGCTGTGCGTCGTAGGCGGGGCTTGCCTGGCCGATCAGGTAGAGGTTGGGGGTCTGGCTCGGCGGCATCCGGTCCATGATGGCGCGGTGGAACGCGACATAGTCGCCCTGAAAGGCGCCCTCGCCCCAGGCCTCCAGCAGCCGGCTGGTGAAGAGGCCGTTGGACAGCCCGTCGAGCGCCACCTGGTTGTCCTGGCAGGCGGAGATGAGCCGCACGCTCGCCGCTACCGGCAGCGCCATCTCGCGGGTGACCGGCCCCGCCCAGGCGGTGGCGGTCTTTTCCGAGATGGCTTTGTAGAAGTCGCGCTTGCGCCGCGCAACGCGGGCAGCGACGGCGAGGGGCATCACCCGGGGCCGCTGGTCTGGCGTCACTGCCGCCTCCAGCATGTCCGAGATCAGCCGCGCCTTGATGTTCGAGCCGGAATGGCAGCAGTCGGAAATGACCAGGACGCGGCTGTCGGCCGGAAAGGCCGACCAGAGCGCGTAGAGCTCGTCGTCGACGAGCTGGCCGTCGTAGAGGCAGAGCGTCTCGTCCTGGAAGTCGTCCGCCCGCTCCAGCGCTTCGTCGCCGCTGAAGTCGGGCACCTGGCCGCCGTGGCCGGAATAGCTCATCAGGAAGATGTCGCCGGCCTTCATCGTCTTGGCCGCGGCCTGGATCGCCCCGATCACGGCTTTACGCGTGGCCTGCTTGGTCATCAGTGTCTTGGGCTCGTAGCCCACGGCCCGCGCCAGTTCCGACATGTCGGTAGCGTCGAACTCGCAGGCGGTGAGAGGGCCGTCCCAGCCCTCGTACTGCGCCGGATCGACCGCGTTGAGCCCGACGTGCAGCGAGATACCCCGCGCCTTCGCGGATTCCGGCTGGGTGGGCAGCTTGGCCCGGCGCCGCGCGCGGAGCCTTGTCTCGGTGGTGGGGGCCGCGCGCGTCTCAGGCGCCGAGCGCGAGCCGGTCACGCGCCGGATCTCTTTCTCGAAACGCTTGGCGACGTCGGCATAGCCGGCGTTGGTCGGGTGCAGCTCGTCGTGCCAGCGGTTGTCGCCGACGACGCCGCGGCAGTTGACGTAGGAGACCCGCGGCGACTGCCGCGCCAGGTTCAGGAGGCGCGTGTTCAGCCGGTCGACCATCTCGTGCGCGATCGCCTTCTGCAGCACCTTGTTGGTGATCCCGAGCCCCGCCATGGGCTTGCCGAGCCACTTGCCGTCGTTGGGGACGGTATAGTCGTAGCCGTGACAGATGACGGTCGCCTGCGGGAAGGCCCGGCCCGTGTTGCGGACGATCTTTTCGATATTGGCGATGGCGCCGTCGAGCACGCTGCCGAAGGACGGCAGCAGGTACTGCGCCGGGGTGAGCTTCTTGTCGAAGGGGCGCAGGTGCGCGGAGAGGTTGCCGCCAGCGACCATGTCGTTGCCGCCGCCAGAGAGCAGGAGCACGCGTCCGCCGGTGCGTGCGAGTGCATCGAGGTACTCGCCCTGACGCACCATGTTGTCGAGCGTGTCGCCGGCCTCCGAGCGGCAGAAGACGGCGAAGTCCTCGAAGACCCAGTCGATCACGTCCTTGAGGATGATGGGAAATTCGAACCAGCTGTCGCCTTCGGCGGCGATCAGTGGCCCCTTGTATTTTCCGCTGCTCACCATCTGCTGGTAGCGGGCCTCTCGTCGCAGCTTGCTGAGGTAGTTGGCGCTGTTCAGCATCTGCGCGGTGCGTGCGCGCCCTTCGAGATTGGACGCAGGGGGGATCGCGACGGTGTCGGGGTTCAGCTTGAGCTCGGGTTTCGTCGGCGTGGAGGCGCCCTCGTCGATCTGGAAGTAAGGCGCGAGGTCCTCTTCCGGGACCGAGAGATCCGAGAGCTTGCGGGCCAGTTCCTCGACGGTGATCTTGGGTGTGCGGGCCTTTGCCATGGACGCCTCCTTGCTCTCAGGTTGATCGTGCGGCGGACGCTCGCAGTGGGGCGCGCCGGCGCAGGATGGCTTTGAGCCGGCCGCCCACGTCGGAACGGTAGATGAGTTGGAGCTGGTTGATCGGACCCTGGCCGGACGGCGACGCGCCTTTTGGCCATTCGATGGGCAGGAGTTCGGTCCGCGGCGTCGACCGCCAGGCGTTCCAGTCCGCCGCGATGCCGGGTCCGGGTCTGCGGGCGACCGGCCCTGCCGGCTCGCGCGGCGGCGTCTCCTCGCCGCGGCGGTTGAAGGTCCGCCGCACAAGTTCGAAATAGGAGAGGCCGTAGGGCGGCACGGCCAGCCGCTTCTCGTCGCGGGCACTCGGCAGGTGCACGCGGATGCGGCGATCCGGCCGCGCGGGGCCCCAGCCGGCGTTGAGGTAGACGGCGAGTGCGGCATACTCGGCATCGCCGAGCGGGGGCGCGATCAGGTCGACGCTTTCGAGCATCTCGAAGAAGGGGCTGGCCTCGGCGGCGAAGGCATCGGTCCGCATGGCGCGAAGGAGGGCCGCCACCGCGAAGGCTCCCTCGGACTCGGCGACGATGCGCAGTCCGAAGCCGGGCCGTTTCGCGGCCAGCGCCGCGCCGGCGCGGGCGAGATCGTGCAGCGGGCCGCCGGGGCGCGCCGCGCGGTCGGCCGCCTGGCCGATGTCGCGCCAGAGGGCGCGGCCGATGCCGTGCGCCAGATCCTCGATGACCCGGTCGAGCCGCGGCCCCGCCGAGCCGGCGCGTTTCTTCGCTTCGTCGAAGACGCCGTCCAGCACAGCCCGGGCCTGCTCCACGTAGTCCACGCACCAGAGCACGGTGAAGGGATACCAGCGGGCGTCGCGCACCGGGCGCTTCCAGCGCGCCACGTGCTCGGCGGCGTCCCGGAGGCCGGTGAGCCCGCCGGCGAAGGTCAGGAGCACCCCGCGGTAGGGGTCGGATCCCGCCGCGTCCTCTTCGAGCAGGCGCTGCGTCTCCTGCAGGGTCCGCCGGGTCGAGACGTAGGCGCCGGAGGCGACGAAATCGCCGTCGTCGAGGTGGAGGAAGTTGCCGAGGATCGCGTGGACCGGGGTGGAGCGCACCGGGGCGTCGGCGCCGAACCCGAGGCCTTGGTCGCCAATGGAGAATTCGAACGCCTCCGCCGCGCCGACGCCCAGGCGGAGCACCCAGCCGTCCATGATGGTGTCGGCCCAGTCGTCGTAGCGCCAGAGGGCGATGCCCGGCACCGGCGGGCTGCCGTCGGGGGCCCAGCCGCCCCAGTCGCGGCCCCACGAGTTGAGCACGAGAAAGCCCGCCGGGGTGTAGCCGACGATGACGAACGCGTGCTGCTCGTTGCCGAGGATCCCGCGGGGCTGGCCGGGGCGGGGTGCGACGATCGTGCCGCGGTTCGCCCGCACGCGCTCGTGCCGCCAGCCGTCGTGGAGTTCGGCCGAGACGAGGATGGCGCCGGTCTCGTGCAGGGCGGCGTGGTAGGTGTTGAGGTTCGGGCGCAGCCGGTAGTAGGCGCCGAGCGACAGGCACTTGGCGTCGCGGGCGCGCTCGATGCTGAGCTGGCCCGGTTCGCCGCCGGGGGCGTAGGGCCAGAGCGCCTCGCGGCAGACCCCGTAGTTGTAGAAGCCCTTGATCACGTCGCGGAGCGAGACGCCGTCATCGCCGGCCCCCTCACGCTTCAGCCGGGCGCATTGGTAGATCATCCGGGCGCTGGCCGGGTAGGGCTCGGCCGCCTGCGCGGCGATGCGCTGCAGGTCGATCAGCGCTGCCAGCGCCTGGCCGCCGCAGGTGCCCTCGTCGCCCTGCAGGCGCGGGAGGCTCCAGGCGCTGGCGCCGTCGCGCAGGGCGTCGAGGAGGAGCGGATCGGGCAGGAGGGATGGAGCGAGGGGGGCGAGGGTCGGTTCGTAGGAGCGGTCGCGGACGTCGATGGGGTCGCGGATGATGCCGCCGACGGCTTCGGCGGCGGCGGGGGGGCGGCGGGGTTGGCGGCTACCGTCGGGCATTGTAGCTCACGCCCGCCGGAGATCCCGGCGCCCGGTCGGACTGCTCGATGGACATTCAAGGTCTCCAGAAAATACTGGGTACGAAGAGACTGGGTATTCGTGACGCAATCTCAGGAGCATACGCGATCTGCGGCCATTTGGGAAGTTCGCGGCGCGGTGCGGCTTTCGGCGTTCGGCGGCGGCCCATGCGGGGCAAAACGACGCGTGCCGGCGTGGAGTGCCGCATCGGTCTGAAAAGGCTCGGAAAATCGCACCCAGAAAGCGTATGGAATCCGTATGGAATCCATATGGGTGTTTTCGGCCAATCGGGCTCTGGGGTGGGACGATTGAAACATCGGGTGGACCGCCAGGGACCGGTCTGAAACGCGGTCCGCCTATCCGGAATTCGTTCGCGCACAAGCAATTTCGAGCGCGTCCGGATTTCCGAAGGAGGAGTTGAGATGTCCAGCCAGCATGCCGCGGATTTCGGCCTTCAGTACCGCGTGCGCGGCGAGGGCGATCCGGTGATCGCGCTGCACGGATCGGCAAGCTCGGGCGCGCAGTGGCGCAGCCTGGTGGGCTATCTCGAGGGCCGCTTCCGCATCTTTACCCCCGACCTGCCCGGCTATGGCGCTTCGCCGTGGGCCGGAGCGGGAGGTTTGGATGATGACGCCCGCGCCGTGGGCCGGCTGATCGACCGGATCGGCGGGCCGGTGCACCTGGTCGGGCATTCCTATGGCGGCGCCGTGGCGCTGAAGCTGGCGGCTTCGCGGCCGGGTGCGGTGAGCAGCCTTACGGTCATCGAGCCCGCCGCCTTTCACCTCCTGCGCCGCGGCCGCGAGTCCGACCAGCGCCTCTACGGCGAGGTGATGGGCCTCGGCGCCACGCTGGATCCCGCGGGCGGACCGTTCGTGCGAACGGCTGGCATGCGCCGGTTCATCGACTACTGGAACGGAGCCGGCGCCTGGGAGCGCACGAGCGCGGGGCTGAGGGACTTTTTCCTCAGCTGTCACGACCGGGTCCATGCCGACTTCGGCGCGATCGCCGCGGAACCGGCGCTCGCTGACGGGCTCGCGAGGATCGACTGTCCGACGCTGGCGGTCATGGGGCTGGACTCGCCGACGCCGAGCCTGCGGGTAACCGAGATCGTCGCACGGGCAATCCCGCGCGCGATGCTGCGGATGATTCCCGACGCCGGCCACATGGTGCCGTTGACGGACCCGCACCTGATCGATCCGATGATCGGCGACCATCTGGTCGCGGCCGGCCGAGTCGGGCGGCCGGCGCGGTCGATCGCGGCGTGACCGGATGGGAGGAAGCTTGGGGATGACCGACGCGGACGGCTGGGCCGGCACCCTGCGCGGGCGCCCGCAGGTCGGGCAGGTGGCCGAGCGGCGCCGGGTGACGCAGCCCGGCGACATAGCGGCCTTCACCGCCATCACCGGCGACCGCAACCCGTTGCACTACGACGCGGAGCTGGCTGCCGCGTCGGTCTTCGGGCGCATCATCGTGCAGGGCGGGGTCACCTCCGGCCTGTTGAATGCGCTGGTGGCCGAAGACCTGCCCGGGCCGGGCACCGTCTTTCTCGGCGTGGAGTGGAAGTTCCGCAAGGCGGTGGGCGTCGGGGAGGAGCTCGTCGCCCGCGTGGAGGTGATGACCGTGCGGCCGGACAAGCCGATCTGCACGCTGGCGACCACGATCTCGAACGGCGCCGGCGAGGTCTGCCTCAAGGGGACGGCGACCACGTTCACCGTCCCGCTCGCCGCTGCTCAGATAAGCCGGTAGCGCAGCAGTTCCGCGAAGGTCGGGGTTCCCCGGAGGCGCTGTCGCGGCTCCCGGTCGGGGGCATGGTGGATCTCGCCGGGCGTCGGGTCCCCCCGCTTGCGCCGCCGCCACTCGCGCTGGTACTCGGCGCGGCAGGGCTTGCAGTAGGCAGTTCGCGGCGTCGACGCCATCCGAGCGTGACAGCGGCTGCAGGGTTTCAGTTCGAGCATCATCGCGGCGCTTGCCTCATTCAGTTCGGAGTTCCGGCAGCTTTCGCGAGGGAAGGGCCGGATCGGCGAGACGGAACCCCCTGCTCGCGCGCCAGGTCCGATCGCAGGTCGGCCCCGGCGCCACCCGAACCCTCAAGCTCCGCCTCGGGGGGGTATATCGGCGGAAAGCCGCCGATTGTCTTGCGCCACGCTGCCACAAAGTTGTGCCGACTGACCATTCTTGCGGCATTCTGATCGCTTGGAGACCACCCCGCGCCGAGAGGCGAGCTTGGGGAGGGCAAGGAAATGACACTGGTCCCCGTCGCCTGGATCAGGCACGTGGCGGACGAGCTTGGCCACGACTCACCGGTGGTGAGGCAGGCGCTGGCGGCTGCGGGTCTGGCTCGCGGTATCCTGACCGAGCAAGTTCGGGTGGTCGGGGCCACGAACTATGTAGGCTTCATCGAGACGGCGGCGCAACTTGCCGGCGACGACATGTTCGGATTGCACCTCGGGCAGCGCTACGACCTCCGCGCTTCGGGACTTGCGGCCTACGTGTCGATTGCAGCGGCGACCCTGCAGGAGGCGATGCTGAACGCCACCCGCTATGGCGCCATGAACGAGAGCGGCGCCGACTATGCGCTCACCGAGGCGGGCAGGGTCGCTGCCTTTCGCATGGACAGCCGCAGCCCGATCATCCGCGGAAGCCGTCAGGCGAGCGAGTTCAAGGCGGCCTTCATCGTCGCCTCGTGCCGGCGCTGGGTCGGGGCGGATTTTCGCCCGCTCCGGTTATGCTTCTTTCACGCCCGGGAGGCATCGCGCGGCGAGGTGGAGGCGCTCTTCGGCTGCCCGGTCGAATACGGCAGCGCGGTCACCGAGATGCTGCTCGGTTCCGATCAGCTGGTCCTGCCGGTCAGTGCCGCCGACCCCTACCTGCTGGCGGTCCTCGAGAACCATGCGGATGAGGTGCTGTCCAGACAGGCGCGGGCGCGCGACGGGTTGCGCGAGCGCGTCGGCAGGCTGGTGGCCCAGGACATGCCAAAGGGCGTGCCGACGGCGCGCCGCGTGGCCTCCGCGCTAGGGATGAGCGAGCGAACCTTCGCGCGGCGGCTGCAGGCCGAGGGGATGAGCTTCCGCCAGCTGGTCGACGACCTTCGCCGGGAGATGGCGCGCAGCTACCTCGACAATCCCGACCTGACGCTGGCGCAGGTGGCCTATCTGCTCGGCTATGCCGACCAGAGTGCCTTTTCGAACAGCTTCCGGCGCTGGACCGGCCAGTCGCCGCGCCGGTTCCGCTCGGAGCGGGCGGAACCGGCGGGGATCATGCCTCCAGCCTGACCAGGTAGTGCCGCTTCTTGCCGACCGAGACCTTGAGCTCGTCGCCGATGGTCTCGGGCGTCACCAGCGCGTTCGGGTCGAGCACCAGCTCGTTGTTGAAGCGCAGGCCGCGCTCGGCGATCAGCCGCTTGGCTTCCTTGCCCGAGGGCACGATGCCGGCCGACACCAGGAAGTGGGTGCTGGAAACGCCGTCCGCGAGGACGTCGCGGCGGGTGGTGACCACCTCGAGGGCGTCGCCGGCGCCGCCCTGCTCGAAGACGGCGCGGGCGGTGGCCTCTGCCGTCCGGGCCGCTTCGGCGCCGTGGCAGAGGGTGGTGACCTCGTTGGCGAGGATGATCTTGGCGGCGTTGATCTCGGCGCCGGCGAGAGCGCCGAGGCGGTCGCATTCGGAGACCGGAAGCTCGGTGTAGAGCTTGAGGAAGCGGCCGACGTCGGCGTCGGTGGTGTTGCGCCAGAACTGCCAGAAGTCGTAGGGCGCCAGCGCCTCGGCGTTGAGCCAGACCGCGCCGCCCTGGGACTTGCCCATCTTGCGTCCGTCCGACGTGGTGAGGAGCGGTGAGGTGAGGCCGAAGATCTCCGCGCCCTCGACCCGGCGGGTGAGGTCGATGCCGTTGACGATATTGCCCCACTGGTCGGAGCCGCCCATCTGCAGCAGGCACCCCTCGCGGCGGTAAAGCTCGAGGAAGTCATAGGCCTGCAGGATCATGTAGTTGAATTCGAGGAAGGACAGCGATTGGTCGCGGTCGAGGCGCGACTTGACGCTCTCGAAGGAGAGCATGCGGTTGACCGAGAAGTGGCGGCCGATGTCGCGCAGGAAGCCGAGGTAGTTGAGCCCGTCGAGCCACTCGGCGTTGTCGAGCATGAGCGCGCCGGCTGAAGTGTCGGAATACTCAAGGTATTTAGCGAAGACGCTTCGAATGGTCGCGATGTTGCCGTCGATCTGCGCGGGCGTGAGCAGCGGGCGTTCGTCGTCGCGGAACGAGGGGTCGCCGACCTTGGAGGTGCCGCCGCCCATGAGCGTGATCGGCTTATGGCCGGTCTTCTGCAGCCAGCGCAGCATCATGATGTTGAGCAGGTGCCCCACGTGCAGCGACTGCGCGGTGGCGTCGTAGCCGATGTAGGTGGGCACCACGCCGGCGAGGAGGCGCTCGTCGAGGCCGGTCATGTCGGTGCAGTCCTGCAGGTAGCCGCGCGCGACCATCACCTCGAGGAAGTCGCTCTTGGGGCGGGTGGTCATCGCGGGGTCCTTTCGGGCGGGGCGGCGCCGTTCTATAGCGGTTGCGGGCAGGACGGAAGGGTGAGGCGTGCGCGCGCTGGGGTTGATGTCGGGGACCTCGATGGACGGGGTCGATGCGGCGGTGCTGGAGACCGACGGCGAGGTGATCGCGGGGTTCGGGCCGAGTGTGTTCGCGGCCTATGGGCCGGAGGACCGGGCGTTGCTGCGCGGGGCGCTGGGGATGTGGCCGGGGGAGGCCGGGGTCGAGGCGGTGGAGGCGCGGGTGCGGGCGGCGCATGCGGCGGCGGTGGCCGGGTTCGGCGGGCTGGAAGTGGTTGGATTTCATGGGCAAACCCTGGCGCACGAGCCGCGCGGGCGGGGGACGCACCAGGTGGGGCGGGGGGACCTGCTGGCGGACCAGGTAGGGGTGCCGGTGATCTGGGACTTTCGCACTGCCGACGTGGCGAGCGGGGGGAGGGGGCGCCCTTGGTGCCGTTCTTTCATTTCGCCTGCGCGCGGTGGATCCGGGCGGACGCGCCGGTGGCGTTTCTCAATCTGGGCGGGGTGGGGAACGTGACCTGGGTCGATCCGCGCCAGCCGGGGCCGGAGGCGGCAGGGGCGCTGGTGGCGTTCGACACCGGGCCGGGGAACGCGCTGATCGACGATTTTCTGAGCCTGCGGCTGGGTCGGGCGTTCGACGATGACGGTGCGGTGGCGGCCGCAGGGCGGGTGGACGGGACGGTGCTGGAGGGGCTGGTGGCGCATCCCTACGTTGCAAGAAAACCGCCGAAGTCTCTGGACCGGCAGGATTTCCATCAGTATCTCGATCGTGTGGCGGGGCTCTCGACCGAGGATGGGGCGGCGACGCTGGCGGCGCTGACGGTGGCGTGCGTGGCGGAGGGGGCGCGGCATTTCCCGGAGCCGGTGACGCGGTGGCTGGTGTGCGGGGGCGGGCGGCGGAACCGGGCGATCATGGCGATGCTGGCGCAGCGGAGCAACGTTCCGGTGGAGGCGGTGGAGGCGGTGGGGCTGGACGGGGACATGCTGGAGGCGCAGGCGTTCGCCTACCTGGCGGTCAGGGTGCTGCGCGGGCTGCCGACTTCGGGGCCTTCGACGACGGGGGTGAGGCTTCCGGTGTGCGGTGGGCGGATAAGCCGGCCAAGCGGCTGAAAACGCGCGGAAAACGGGACCCAGAAGGCGTATGGAATCCGTATGGAATCCATATGGGTGTTTTTGGCGTCAGGCGGGATCGAGGGGTTCGGTCTCGGTATCGATCCGCTCGACGGTGATGTTGACCGAGCGGGCGCCTTCGGGGCGGGTGCGGTGCGCGACGCCGGCGGGGATGGTCAGGATCTGACCGGGGGAGAGGGTGATGGAGTGGTCGGTGAATTCGACGACCACCGCCCCCTCGAGCGTCAGGAAGGTCTCGTCGGAGTTCGGGTGCCGGTGCCAGTAGAACGGGCCGGTCATCACGCTCATGCGGACGAAATGGTCGTTGGTACGGGCGATCACCCGGTTCTCGTAGCGAACGCGGACGGCGGCGGCGGCCTGGAGGATGTCGAACGGGGTCACGGGCGCTGAACCTTCGAATGTCGGGTCCCCGAGGCTCAGCAGGCCGATCGCGGCCGGGGTCAGCCGCGCGGGGCCTTCGCGGGTGCAGTTCCGCTACCAGAGCAACTCGTGGATGTGGCCGTCCGTGCCGCGGTATGCGACGTGCTGGTTGGGCGCGCGGGGCGCGGTCGGATAGTAGATCGGGCGGTCGGCGGCGGGCGGATGCTCCCCCTCCCATGACGGGTGCAGCCAAGCGCCTATTCATACCACAAGACGGAGCGGCCGTCGCGGGCGCCGGTATGGTGGGAACCCGGCCGATGGCGTCCTCCCGCCGATGCCTCGACTTCAATGAAAGTGCCCCCACGGGAGGCGAGCCCGAGAAGCGCTATTCGGTCGCCCCGAGCTTCCGAAGCACGTCTTCGATTTCCCGATAGATTGGATCGGTATCGGCGATCGCCCAACTCAGAGCGGTATATCCGGCCGATTCCTTCATGTTCAGATCCGCGCCGTTGGCGACCAGATATTCAATCATCGAGCCGTCACCGACGTTGATGTAGGAATGGGAGGTAGCCGCAAGCTTGAGCGGAGAGCGTCCGGCGTTGTCGACGGCATTGACGTCCGCACCATGCTCCACGAGCGCCACGTCAATCTCCATGAAGCCCAAATTGGAAGCTCGCATCAATGGCGTCTGACCTTCTGCGGATTCGCGGGCGTCCTCGTCAGCACCTCTATCAAGCAGAACCCTGACAGCTTCCGGATGGTTGGTCATGGCGGCAAGGAACAATGGTGTCTGCCCCGTCTGATCCTGCGCCTCGATATCCGCGCCGTCGTCCAGCAGCAGGTTCAGCATTTCCAGGTCGCCGAAGTTGGCGGCCATGTGGACTGCCGTTGTTCCGCGATCCTCGCTTGGCGCATCCAGATCAGCGCCGTGAGAGATCAGGATCCTGGCCATGGGCACGCTTCCCTGCGCGACGGCAACGTGCAGGGGCGTTCCCAGCATGAAGTCGCTCTCGTCGACGGCCTGACCGGCTTCCAGGAGAACCGTCAGGCGCTCCGCATCGTTGGCGCGGACTGCGGCGTGCAAGTCGCCGGCAGCAGCGCTTGCCGAGAAGGCCAGGCCGATGAAGAGGGCTGAGTTGACAGCGACAAAAGCCGGTTGTGCGACGAGCCAAATCAACGAGCTGGCGAGACGGCGCGAAAATCGATGAAAGTAAATCAACATTGCAGTCTCCCGGTTTATTAGATCCGCTTCCGCCCTGGCCCTAGCCAACGACGCAAATCGTGCGGACATCTCTCGATCGCATCGATCTGCTACTGACCTTTACAGGATCGCGATCTGATTGGCCATCGACGCCTAAGGCAAATCCGTTGAAGCCAAAGTCATCCGGGACCGTTCGTGGATCTGGTTTGGCGCAGCGGCGCACAGCGACTTTCGAACATTCCGCGCTTTTGGTAATCTGGCTTCACTTCACCGCGGGGTGCTCGCCATGGCGGTCGCCGGACTGTTCGACTGGCAAGAGGTGGTCAGCGCGCTCGGTGCCACGGCGATCGTCGTGGCGGCCCTGGCGTGGCTCGCCAAGCTCGCGATCGGGGAGTATTTCAAGAAGCTGATGGCGGTCGATCTGGCGGCCTCGACGGCGGCCATAGCCGATCAATACAAGACCCGGCAGGGGGAGCTGGAGCGCGCCCAGCAGGCGAGCCTGGCAACGCTGCAGGCGGCGCTGGGGCGGGCGGAGCGGCTGGAGACCGACCTGGCGCGAAGCCGCGGCGATAGCTATGGCGCGATTTGGGCGCTCACCGGCGCGGTCAACCTGTTCGGGCCTGGCCACGCGATCGATCAGGCCGAGCTGTCCGCGAGCCTGAAGGACTGGTATTTCCAGCATGGCTGGCTTTTGTCCCGCGATGCCAAGGAGCATTATTTCCTCGTGCAGGAGGCGCTGAACTTCGCGCTGACGCGGGGAATCGCGTTCACGCGGCCCGACGGGGAGATCCTGTTCGCCGGCGACGAGCGGCCCGTTGAGATCCTGAAGCGCATCCGCCATGAGGCGCTGGCGATCCCCGCCAAGCCTCCCGACGAGGACTATTCGCCGCGGGATGTCGAGGCAGCGGTGGTCCGGTGGAAGCGGCAGCCGGGGCCGGCCGACGGCTTCACCGGTGAGGAGCGGGCCTGGATGCTGTTCCAGTTCGCCCTGAGCAGCCTGCGGACGCGGCTGGCGGCGGAGCTGGGGTCGCGCCGGCCGCTCGGGACGGCGCCCTGAGCCGGGTCAGCGGCTGGTTTCGGTCATCCGCTGGCGGACGTAGGCGTCGACGGTGGCGATCATCTCGTCCATGCCGGGGTCGAAGAAGTGGCCGGCCCCTTCGATGGTCTTCTGGGTGATGGTGATGCCCTTCTGCTGCTTCAGCTTTTCGGCGAGGCCGGCGACGTCCGCCGGCGGCACCACCCGGTCGGCGGAGCCGCCGATGATCAGGCCCGAGGAGGGGCAGGGGGCAAGGAAGGAGAAGTCGTACTGGTTGGCCGGCGGCGCCACCGAGATGAAGCCGGCGATCTCGGGGCGGCGCATGAGCAGCTGCATGCCGATCCAGGCGCCGAAGGAGAAGCCGGCGACCCAGCAGTACTTGGCATTGGCGTTCAGCGACTGCAGATAGTCGAGCGCCGCCGCGGCATCGGAAAGCTCGCCGATGCCCTGGTCGTACTCGCCCTGGCTGCGGCCGACGCCGCGGAAGTTGAAGCGCAGGCAGGTGAAGCCCATGCGGTGAAACGCATAGTGCAGGTTGTAGACCACCTTGTTGTTCATCGTGCCCCCGTAGAGCGGGTGGGGGTGCAGGATGATGGCGATCGGCGCGTCCTTGTTCTTCTGGGGGTGGTATCGCCCTTCCAGCCGACCGTCCGGGCCGGGGAAAATCACTTCGGGCATTCTTGAGCGATCCCTTCCTTGGACAGCGTCGCGCTTGCGCGTACTTGACGGAATCGCTCACCCATTTTAGAAGAATTCTAAAGTTGAGTTGCGGCGACCCGGAGCCCCCCGCAGTTAAGGGCTGATGTGGATTGCGTCAACTCCGAGCACGGTCGGGCGGAGACAGCTGATGAAATTGAGCACCAAGGGCCGCTACGCGATGATCGCGCTGACCGACCTGGCGGCGCAAGGCCCCGACCGGCTGGTGTCGCTCTCGGAGATCGCCGAGCGGCAGGAGATCAGCCTCGCCTATCTCGAGCAGCTGTTCGTGAAGCTGCGGCGAGCGGAGATCGTCGATTCGGTGCGCGGGCCTGGCGGCGGCTATCGGCTGGCGCGGCCGGTGGGCGAGATCCGCATCTCGGAGATCCTGGCGGCGGTGGACGAGACGATGGATGCGCTGACCCGCGGCGCCGGCGCTTCCGGCGGGGCCGTGGGAACGCAGGAGCAGGTGCTGGCGGACAAGCTCTGGGAACAGCTGTCGGCCAATGTCTACGTGATGCTGCACCAGACGCGGCTCGGCGACGTGGTGAAAAACCAGCTCGCTCCGTGTCCGGCAGTGCCGGCCTTCGTGGCGGTGGTGGACGAGGGGGCGCCGGCGGCGTGATGAACGCACGGGTCTATCTCGACTGGAACGCGACCGCGCCACTGCGCCACGAGGCGCGGGCGGCGATGGCGGCGGCGCTGGAGCTGGCGGGAAACCCGTCTTCGGTGCATGCCGAGGGCCGGGCGGCGCGGGCGGTGGTCGAGCGGGCGCGCGCGCAGGTGGCGGAGGCGACCGGCTGCGTGGTGGGGGAGGTGGTCTTTACCTCCGGTGCGACGGAAGCCGCGGCGCTCGCGCTGGCGGGGCGCGGGTTTTCGGGTTCGGCGGTCGAGCATGACTGCGTGGCGGCCTGGGTCGAGCCGGCGCTGCCGGTGGATACGGACGGGCGGGTGAAGGTGGCGGAGCCGGCGCGGAGCGTCCTGCAGGCGGCGAATTCGGAGACGGGCGTGGTGCAGGCGCTGCCGCCGGGGCTGGCCTGCGTCGACGCGGTGCAGGCGGTGGGCCGGCTGCCCTTTGCCTTCGACTGGAGCGGCGCGCGGGCGGGAATCGTCTCGGCGCACAAGCTCGGCGGGCCGAAGGGGGTGGGCGCGCTCCTGCTGGCGCCGGGGGCGGAGGTTGCGCCGGTGCTGCGCGGCGGCGGGCAGGAGATGCGGCGGCGCGCCGGCACGGAGAACGTCGCGGGGATCGCGGGCTTCGGGGCGGCGATCGCGGCGGCGGCTCGGGAACTGGCGGACGGCGTCTGGGAAGAAGTGGCCGATACGCGGAATATTCTCGAGGCGGCTCTGGCATCGGCGGCGCCCGAGGTTACATTTGTGGGGAACGCCGCGCCCAGGTTGCCCAACACCAGTTGCTTCGCGGTGGCGGGGTGGAAGGGCGAGACCCAGGTGATGCAGATGGATCTGGACGGGTACGCGGTATCCGCCGGGTCGGCCTGCTCCAGCGGCAAGGTCCGCGCCAGCCGGGTGCTGACCGCCATGGGACTGGATCCGGGGACGGCGGCCAGCGCCATCCGGGTGTCCATCGGCCCCGCGACGCGACCTGAGGAGGTGCTGGCCTTTGCCGGCGCCTGGGAGAGACACTATCGCCGGTTCCGCGCCAAGGCTGCCTGAGGCGGCGCGGAACGCGACAGAGGGGAAGGCTGAGCATGGCCGGGTTTGACGAGATCAGCGTGCGCGAGGGAGTGGACCGGGAGACGGTCGATGCGGTGCGTTCGGTGGGCGAACGCTACAAGTACGGCTTTTCCAGCGAAATCGAGACCGAATTCGCTCCGAAAGGGCTGAACGAGGACATCGTTCGGCTGATCTCGGAGAAGAACGGCGAGCCGGAGTGGCTGCTCGAATGGCGGCTCAAGGCCTATCGCCGATGGCTGCAGATGGACCATCAGCCGGACTGGGCGATGCTGACGCTGCCGGACATCGACTTCCAGGAGCAGTATTACTACGCGCGGCCGACGAGCATGTCGGTGCGGCCGAAGTCGCTGGAGGAGGTGGATCCGGCGTTGCTGGCTACCTACGAGAAGCTGGGGATTCCGCTCAAGGAGCAGATGATCCTGGCCGGGGTCGAGGGCGTGGACGGGGCGCCGGCCGAGGGGCGCAAGGTCGCGGTTGATGCGGTTTTCGACAGCGTTTCGCTGGGGACCACGTTCAAGGCGGAGCTGGCGAAGGCCGGGGTGATCTTCTGCTCGATCTCCGAGGCGGTGCGGGAGCATCCGGAGCTGGTGCAAAAATATCTCGGCACCGTCGTTCCTTACAGCGATAACTTCTATGCGACGTTGAACTCGGCGGTGTTTTCGGACGGGTCGTTCGTCTACGTGCCGCCAGGGGTGCGCTGCCCGATGGAGCTGTCGACCTACTTCCGGATCAATGCCGAGAATACCGGGCAGTTCGAGCGGACGCTGATCATCGCCGACAAGGGGGCTTTCGTCTCCTATCTCGAGGGCTGCACGGCGCCGAAGCGCGACACCAGCCAGCTGCACGCGGCGGTGGTGGAGATCGTGGCGCTGGAAGATGCCGAGGTGAAGTATTCCACGGTGCAGAACTGGTTCCCCGGCGACGAGGACGGCAAGGGCGGCATCTACAACTTCGTCACCAAGCGCGCGGATTGCCGCGAGGCGCGGGCGAAGGTGATGTGGACGCAAGTGGAGACCGGGTCGGCGATCACCTGGAAGTATCCCTCCTGCATCCTGCGCGGCGAGGGGAGCCAGGGCGAGTTCTACTCCATCGCCATCGCCAACAATCATCAGCAGGCCGACACCGGCACGAAGATGCACCACCTGGGCAAGAACACCCGCAGCCGGATCGTCTCGAAGGGGATCAGCGCGGGGTTCGCGCAGAACACCTATCGCGGGCTCGTCAGCGTGCATCCGAAAGCCACGGGGAGCCGCAACTACACCCAGTGCGACAGCCTTTTGATCGGGGACAAGTGCGGGGCGCATACGGTGCCCTACATCGAGTGCAAGAACAACTCGAGCCGGGTGGAGCACGAGGCGACCACCTCGAAGGTGGACGAGGACAAGCTCTTCTATTGCCGCCAGCGGGGCATGGACGAGGAGGAGGCGGTGGCCCTGGTCGTCAACGGCTTCTGCCGCGAGGTCTTGCAGGCGCTGCCCATGGAGTTCGCCATGGAGGCGCAGAAGCTGGTGGCGATCAGTCTCGAAGGGAGTGTCGGGTGATGGACACGCGCGAAGTGCGGGCCGAGGCGATCGCCGACGCGAAGCGGGCGGCCCGGGTGTCGGCGGAGGACATGGCGATCGCGGCGCTGGTGATGATGCCGTTCACGCTGACCAGCGTCGTGCTGCTGAGCTGGATCGTGCCGCTGCCGAGCCTCGTGCTGCAGCTGCTGTGGCTGGTCGTTACCGTGGTGGCGACCGCGTGGAACGCCGGCTGGCGGGCGCGCACCGGCGCGTAACGCGCCTGACGGCCTGGGGAAATTCTAGGGAACGGATGAGAATGCTCGAAATCAGGAACTTGCACGTCAAGCTCGAGGAGGAGGACAAGGTAATCCTCAAGGGCGTGGATCTCGCGGTGAAGGCCGGCGAGGTGCATGCGATCATGGGGCCGAACGGGTCGGGGAAATCGACGCTGTCCTACGTGCTGGCCGGGCGCGAGGGTTATGAGGTCACGCAAGGGACGGCGACGCTGGAGGGGACGGACCTTCTGGCCATCGAGCCGGAGGAGCGGGCGGCGCTGGGGCTGTTCCTGGCGTTCCAGTACCCGGTGGAGATCCCCGGCGTGGGCAACATGACCTTCCTGCGCACGGCGCTGAACGCGCAGCGCAAGGCGCGCGGCGAGGGGGAAATGAACGCGGCGGAGTTCCTGAAGCTGGTGCGCGAGAAGGCAAAGGCGCTCGACATCGACGCCGAGATGCTGAAGCGTTCGGTGAACGTGGGCTTCTCGGGCGGCGAGAAGAAGCGCAACGAGATCCTGCAGATGGCGGTGCTGGAGCCGCGCATGTGCATCCTGGACGAGACCGACAGCGGGCTGGACGTGGACGCGATGAAGCTGGTGGCCGAAGGGGTGAATGCGCTGCGGGCGCCGGACCGGGCATTCCTGGTCATCACCCACTACCAGCGGCTGCTCGATCACATCACGCCGGACGTCGTTCACATCATGGCTGACGGGCGGATCATCGCCAGCGGCGGGCCGGAGCTGGCGCTGGAAGTCGAGACGAACGGCTATGCCGACATCCTGAGGACGGTGGCCTGATGGCGGTCCCGGCCCTGAAGCTCGGCGGCGCCGAGGCGCTGCTGGCGGCGTGGCCCGAGCCTGCGGGCGAGGCGGGCTGGGCGCGGACGGCGCGGGCGCACGCGGGCGGGCGGCTCGCCGGGCGCGGCGCGCCGGTGCGGCGCGACGAATACTGGAAGTTCACCGATCCCGCCGGCCTGACCGTGGAGCCGGCGATCCCGGCGGCGGTGATGGCCGACGACGAGAAGGCGATGTTCGAAGGCACCGACCGCCTGCGGCTGGTCTTCGTCGACGGCGTCTTCGCGCCCGGCGAGTCGGACGACGCGGTCATGGACGGGGTCGAGATCCGCCCGCTGGCGGAGGTTCTGGCCACCGACATCACCTGGGCGCGCGATCTCTTCGGCGTGCTGGAGGGGCGCGGGCAGGACCCGGTGGACCGCCCGCTGGCGTCGCTCAACACCGCGCGGGCGACCGAGGGCGTGGTGATCCGCGTCAGCGGGCGCGCGCCGCGGCCGATCAACCTCGTCTATCGCCGGTCGGCGGGGGAGGCGGAAGCGATGCTGCGCCACCTGATCCGCCTCGATGCCGGGGCCGAGCTGACGCTGCTCGAGAGCGGGCCGGCGGCGGCGCGGCTGAACGCGGTCACGGAAGTGGAGGTGGGCGACGGCGCGGCCTTCCATCACGTGCGGACGCAGGGGCGCGACCACGAGCGGCGGGCGGCCACCGCGATCTTCGCCCGGCTGGGCAAGGAGAGCCTGTTCAAGTCGTTCACGATGACGGTGAACGGCCGGCTGACCCGCAACGAGCACGTGGTGGAGTTCACCGGCGACGACGCGGTGGCGCACGTGGCGGGTGCCTGCGTCGGCGACGGCGACTTTCTCCATGACGACACGGTCTTCGTCACCCATGACGCGCTGGGCTGCGAAAGCCGGCAGGTGTTCAAGAAGGTGCTGCGCGCCGGGGCCGTCGGCGTCTTTCAGGGCAAGATCCTGGTCAGGCCGGGGGCACAGAAGACCGACGGCTACCAGATCAGCCAGGGGCTGCTGCTGGACGAGACGAGCCAGTTCCTCGCCAAGCCCGAGCTCGAGATCTATGCCGACGACGTGGTGTGCAGCCATGGCTCGACCTCGGGCGCGGTGGACGACGATGCGCTGTTCTACCTGACCTCGCGCGGGGTTCCGCGCCGGGCGGCGGAGGAGTTGCTGGTGCTCGCCTTCCTCGACCAGGCCATCGCCGAGGTTGAGGACGAGAGCCTTGCCGACGGGCTGCGCGAGCGGCTGGCGGTCTGGCTCGCGCGTCGGCGGAAGTGAGTGCGGTGCCGGCACGCGGGGTCGTCGACACCATCGTCCGGACCTGGCGCGCGCCGCGCGCGGTGATGGGCGAGCAGGTGGCGGCCGGGCTGACCGAGCCGCGTTCGCTGGTTCAGCTGATGCTGGCTTGCGGCCTCTTTTTCGTGGCAAGCCTGCCGATGGCGGTGCGCACCTCGACCGTGCTGAGCGTGGACGAGCCGGTGAGTGCTGCGGTCTCGGCACATCTTTTCGCCTGGGGGGCGGTGGCGCCGCTGGCCGGCTATGGCCTGGCGGCGCTGGTGCACCTGGCGGCGCGTGCCTTTGGCGCTCGGGGCGGGTTCCTGGACGCGCGGGCGGCGCTGTTCTGGTCGGGGCTGGCGGTGAGCCCGGCGGTCCTGGCGATCGGGGCCGCGGGCGCGTTCGCCGCGTCGCTGACGGGGCGGGTGGTGCCGCAGGTGGGATGGCTCGCCTATCCGGCGCTGGCGCTGTGGGTCTGGATCTTCGCGGCCAGCCTGGCCGAGACCGAGGGCTTCGCCTCGACCGGGCGTGTGGCGGTGGTGGTGGTGGCGGTTCTCGCCATCGTCGTGGCGCTGTTCGAGATCGCCGCGGCCCGCAACGGAGTGCGCTGAACAGCTATGTGGGGACAGCTTGTCATCGACAGCATCGTGAGGCCGCGGGCGGCCGCGCGGCAGATCCTCGGCGCGGGCGTTCCGGCGGGGGTCCTGCTCGAGGCCGCGGTGCTCGTCGTCTGCGCCGGTGTCGTGCTCGGATACGCAGCGCTGATGATGAATCCGGGGGCCATCGACGTGGTAAGCGCCTCGATCCTCGGCCGGCCGCTTCTGGGGGCGCTGGTGCAGCTGGCGGCGCTCTGCGTGGTGGTGGTGCTGACGGTACGGATCGGGCGGCTTTTCGGCGGCAGCGGCGGGTTCCAGGGCGCGCTGACGCTGGTGGTCTGGCTGAACGCGATGATGGTGCTGATCCAGGTGGCGCAGCTGGTGGCGCTGGCTGTGCTGCCGGCGCTGGCCGCGGTTCTAGCCATCGCCACGATTATCTGGGCGCTCTGGGCCTTCGCCAACTTCGTGGCCGAGCTGCACGGCTTCAAGAGCCCGGCGATCGTTCTCGGCGCGGTGATCCTGACCAGCATCGTGCTCTTCTTCGGCGCGGCGATGCTGCTCGCCATCCTCGGCATCACCCCGCAGGAGACCTCCTGATGTATGACGTCGAGGCGGTGCGGCGGGATTTCCCGATCCTGTCGCGGAAGGTGCATGGGCGGCCGCTGGTCTATCTCGACAACGGCGCGTCGGCGCAGAAGCCGCGTGCGGTGATCGACGCGGAGATGCGGGTCTACTCCGAGGAATACGCCAACGTTCACCGCGGGTTGCACTATCTCTCGACGGTGGCGACGGAGCACTACGAGGCGACGCGCGGGATCGTTCAGCGGTTTCTCGGCGCGCGCAGCGAGGAGGAGATCGTCTTCACCTCCGGCGCTACCATGGGGATCAACATGGTGAGCTATGCCTGGGCGGCGCCGCGGTTCGAGGCCGGGGACGAGATCGTGCTGTCGGTGATGGAGCATCACGCCAACATCGTGCCCTGGCACTTCCTGCGCGAGCGGCAGGGGGTGGTGCTGAAGTGGGTGGAGATCGAGCCGGATGGGTCGATCGACCCCGAGCGGGTGCTGGCGGCGGTCGGGCCGAAGACCAAGCTGATCGCGGTGACCCACATGTCGAACGTGCTGGGGACGGTGGTGGACGTGCGCACGATCTGCACCGCGGCGCGCGCCATGGGGGTGCCGGTGCTGGTGGACGGCAGCCAGGCGGCGGTGCACATGGCGATCGATGTTGCCGAAATCGGCTGCGATTTCTATGTGGTTACCGGGCACAAGCTTTATGGGCCGACGGGGTCGGGGGCGCTCTATGCCAGGCGGGAGAGGCTGGCGGAGATGCGGCCTTTTCTTGGCGGGGGCGACATGATCCGCGAGGTGCGCCAGGACGCGGTCAGCTACGCCGATCCGCCGTTGCGGATGGAGGCGGGGACGCCGGCCATCGCGCAGACGATCGGGCTGGGGGTGGCGCTGGAGTATGTGACTGCGCTCGGGATGGATAACATCGCGGCGCATGAGCGCGTGCTGCGGGACTATGCCATCGCGCGCTTCCAGGGGCTCAACTGGTTAAATATCCAGGGAAAGGCGCGCGACAAGGGGGCGATCTTCTCCTTCACGCTGGACGGGCCGGCGCATGCGCACGACATCTCCACGGTCGTCGACCGCAAGGGGGTGGCGGTGCGGGCGGGGCATCACTGCGCGCAGCCGCTGATGGCGCATCTCGGGGTGACGGCGACCTGCCGGGCCTCGTTCGGGCTCTACAACACCACCGAGGAGGTGGACGTGCTGGTGGATGCGCTGGAGACCTGCCACGAGCTTTTTTCCTGAGGGCTGCCCCAGGGAGCGGATTCCGTTCGTTTTAACAGGGATTTGCGCGATGTACATTGCATGCACATCGCATGTACAACATAGGTACGTAGTAAAAGAATCAGGATTAAATCGTTAAGTTCGGTCGGCCGCTAGCGGGCAGCCCGCCGCGGGCCGACGATTCAGAACGCCGGCCTTGTGGCCGCCGCTGCGCAAGAAAGTTACCGTAGCGGGTCAATGCCCTTGCCGGTTCGACGGCCACTCGCTAGAAGGCGATCCCAAGAAACAAGGGAGGAGTGGTATGGCTGGGCTGCTGCGCCTTTCGGGCGTGATCGACGCGATCAGCAGCTTTTTCGGCCGCATCTCGGCCTCACTGGTGCTGATCGCCTGCCTGATCAGCGCTGGCAACGCCACCTCGCGCTATCTGTTCAGCCTGAGCTCGAACGCCTGGCTGGAGATCCAGTGGCAGATGTTCGCCGGGATCTTCCTGCTCGGCGCCGCAAACGTCCTGCGACTGAACGAGCATGTGCGCGTGGACCTGCTCTACGGCGCGCGCTCGCCGCGCGGCAAGGCGTGGACGGACGTGATCGGCATCATCTTCTTCCTGATCCCGTCCATGCTGACGATGATCTTCTTCTCGTGGGAGTTCTTCCTGACCAGCTACCGGACCGGTGAGCACTCCTCGAACGCCGGCGGCACGTTGTTCTGGCCGGTCAAGTTCCTGTTGCCCTTCGGGCTGACGCTGCTGCTGCTGCAGGGGCTCGCCGAGCTCGTCAAGCGCATCGCGGTGCTGCGCGGCGAGATCAAGGAAGCGCCCGCCTACGAAAGGCCGACCCAGTGAGGCGGGCGATGGATCGGGTGGGGCGGCGCGCATGCTAGAGTATGGCTACATGGCCCCGACCATGTTCGGCGGGCTGGTGCTGTTCCTGCTCTACGGCTTTCCGGCGGCCTTCTCGCTGTCGGCGCTGGGCCTCTTCTTCGGCATCCTCGCGATTCAGGTCGGCTATTTCGGACCGGAGTTCCTGCAGGCGCTGCCCTACCGGACGTTCGGCATCATGTCGAACGACCTCCTGCTGGCGATCCCGTTCTTCACCTTCCTCGGGGCGGTGCTGGAACGAAGCGGCCTCGCCGAGGACCTGCTGGAGGGCGCGGGCCAGCTGTTCGGCGGGTTCCCGGGCGGGCTTGCGTTCGCCGTGGTGCTGGTCGGGGCCGTCCTCGGCGCGGTGACGGGCACGGTTGCCGCCTCGGTCATCGCCATGGGCATGATCTCGCTGCCGGTGATGCTCAAGTACGGCTACGACATGAAGGTCGGGACCGGCGTGATCGCGGCCTCGGGCACCATCGCCCAGGTGATCCCGCCCTCGCTGGTGCTCATCATCCTCTCCGACCAGCTCGGCGTGTCGGTGGGCGACATGTATCTCGGCGCCATCGGCCCCTCGATGCTGCAGATCGGGTTCTTCCTCAGCTTCGTTCTGCTTCTGGCGATCTTCCAGCCGCACCGCGTGCCGCCGCTGCCCCCCGAGGCGCGCACGCTGCGCGGCTGGGCGTTGGCCAAGAAGGTCGCCTGGGGGATGATCCCCTCGCTGGTGCTGATCTTCCTGGTGCTGGGCACGATCTTTCTCGGCCTCGCCACGCCCACCGAAGCCGGCGCCATGGGCGCGGTCGGCGCCATCGTCCTCTCGGTCCTGCACGGCCGCTTCTCGGCGCAGCTGATCTGGCAGGCGATGCAGAACACCGCGCGGATCACCGCGATGGTGGTCTTCATCCTGATCGGCGCCACCGTGTTCAGCCTGGTCTTCCAGGGGGTGAACGGCGGGCGGTGGATCGAGCACATGCTGAGCTCGCTGCCGGGCGGGCGCACCGGCTTCCTGCTCTTCGTGATGGTCTTCGTCTTCTTCCTCGCCTTCTTTCTCGATTTCTTCGAGATCTGCTTTATCGTGGTGCCGCTGTTGCTGCCGGCGGCGCGGGCGCTCGACATCAACATGATCTGGTTCGGGCTGCTGCTCTGCGTGAACATCCAGACCTCGTTCATGCACCCGCCCTTCGGCTTCGCGCTGTTCTACCTGCGCGGCATCGCGCCCAAGGAGGTCAAGAGCCGCGACATCTACCTGGGTTCGATCCCCTGGATCATCATCCAGCTCATGGTGGTCGGCGTCTTGGTCTTCTGGCCGGAGTCCGTTACCTACTGGATCGGCGAGCACGTCGTCATGGACCAGGAGTCCGTCGACAAGGCGCTCGAGGCGATCCCAATGCCCGACAGCGGCGACGGTCTGCCGGTGCCGGAACTAAATCTGGACCTGAACTAGCCGGGTCCTTGCCCGAATTCCAAAGGAGGAGTGTATGAAAAGACGTAACTTCCTGAAAGTCGCAGCTGGCGGCGGTGCCGCGGCGGCGGCGACGACGCTGGCAGCGCCGGCTATCGCGCAGACCTATCCCAAGCTGCAGTGGCGGCTGACCTCGGGCTTCCCGCGGTCGCTCGATACGATCTACGGCGCCGCCGAGGTGCTCGCCGAGCAGATCAAGCAGGCCACCGATGGCAACTTCGAGATCCAGGTGTTCCCGGCCGGCGAGATCGTGCCCACCGGGCAGGCCGCCGAGGCGGTTGGCACCAACACCATCGAGATGGCGCACACCTGCTCGTATTACTACTGGGGCACCGATCCGACCTTCGCGATCGGCACCGCCGTTCCCTTCGGCCTCAACCAGCGGCTGACGAACGCGTGGTTCTACGAGGGTGGCGGCAACGACCTGATGAACACCTTCTACGCCAAGCACAACCTCTACGGCCTGCCCGCCGGCAACACCGGCGTGCAGATGGGCGGCTGGTGGCGCAAGGAGATCAACTCGCTCGACGACATGAAGGGCGTGAAGATGCGCATCGCCGGCCTGGCCGGCCGTGTGGTGGAGAAGCTGGGCGTCGTGCCGCAGCAGATCCCCGGCGGCGACATCTATCCGGCGCTCGAGCGCGGCACCATCGACGCCGCCGAGTGGGTCGGCCCCTACGACGACCAGAAGCTCGGCTTCTACAAGGTGGCGCCCTACTACATGTACCCCGGCTTCTGGGAGGGCGGCCCGGCGATCCACCTGTTCACCAACCTGGAGAAGTGGAACTCGCTGCCGCCGGCCTACCAGACCATCGTCGCCAACGCGGCCGCCTACGCCAACTCCGACATGATGGCCAAGTACGACGCGCTGAACCCGGGGGCGCTGCGCGAGCTGATCGCCGGCGGGGCCAAGCTCAAGCCGTTCCCGGCGGACGTGATCGACGCGGCCTACGTGGCGGCGCACGAGGTCTATGACGAGATTTCGGCGGAGAATGCCGATTTCAAGGCGATTATCGACAACGTCAAGGCGTTCCGCAACGAGGGCTACCTGTGGTGGCAGGTGGCCGAATATACCTACGACACCTTCATGATCCGCAACCGGACCAAGGGCTGACGCCCGACGCCGCGCCGGCGACGGCGCGGCTCTAGCGAAGGCGGCGCCCGACGGGCGCCGCCTATTTCGTTGCGGGAAGCTCGATGGCGGCGACCTGTTCGCTGATCGCCGGGCGCTCGCCGCGGCGGCGGACCAGGGCGCTGGTGTCGGCGGCCTCGATGCGGCTCCAGCGTCCCTCGGCGAAGATTTCCAACGGGCGGAAGCGCGACTTGTAGTCCATCTTGGCGCTGCCGGGAACCCAGTAGCCGAGATAGACGTGCGGCAGGCCGGATTCGCGGGCCAGCGCGATGTGGTCGAGGATGACGTAGCTGCCCAAGCTCTCGCGGGCGAGGTCGGGGTCGAAGAAGGAATAGACCATCGACACGCCGTCCGAGAGGACGTCGGTGAGGCAGACCGCGGCGAGCTGCCGGGGGAAGTCGCCCTTGCGCGGGGTGTAGTATTCGATCACCCGGCTGCGCACCGGGCTCTCCTCGACCATCGCGGCGAACTCGCTCATGTCCATGTCGGCCATGCCGCCGGTGGCATGGCGGGCATCGAGGTAGCGGCGGAAGAGGTGGTACTGCGCCTCGGTGGCCCAGGGGCTGCGCGACACCCGTTCGAGCTGCACGTTGCGGTTGAAGACGCGGCGCTGGCTGCGCGAGGGCGCGAAGTCCGCCACGACGATCCGCGCCGAAAGGCAGGCCGCGCACCCGGCGCAGGAAGGCCGGTAGAGCACGTTCTGCGAGCGGCGGAACCCCTGGTGCGACAGCACGTCGTTGAGATGGCGCGCGCCGTCCCCCTGCAGCGCGGTGAAGAGCTTGCGCTCGACCTTTCCGGCGAGGTAGGGGCACGGCTGGGGGGCCGTCACATAGAACTGGTGTGACTGCGGCAACGTGTGGCGCATGTGCGAGCCCGGTGTCTCCCCCTTTGAGGATTTAGGGTAACAACAGGTTTCGACGGCGGGCAACAGGATTCTCCGCCAGCGGTGAACGCCCGGTGGTTGGGTTCAGTCGGCGGGACGGTTGATCGCCGTCGTGCCGAGGATGATGTCGGCAATGCTCTGGCGGTAGCGGGTGCCGAGTATCGTGAGGCAGCTGATCAACTGCAGCACCACCGCGCCGATACAGACCATGTAGATGACGGTGTGCATGAACGCGGTCGGGAGGTCGAAGCGGTCGCCGTCGCCGCGGCGAAACTCGATCCCGGTGAAGCGCATTCCGAGCGTGGCCGAGGCGCCGGCAAGCGTCGAGGTCCGGTAGAAGAAGCCCACGGCCGCCAGGATGAAGGGGAAAAGCACAAAGCCGAAGCCAAGGGTGAAGAGGCCGAAGACAAGTCCCAGCGGCACGCCGATGGCGAGGACGATCGCCACGTCGATGAGCCACGCCACGAAGCGGCGGGCGGGAACGCCGGCGTAGAAGCGGCGGTCGAGCTCGGGATCGGGCAGGCCGGACAGGTAGCCGGCGTGGGCGGTGTAGGACATCGGGTCTCCTCGCAGATCGTCACCGCACCAGATGGGGGTGCCGGGCCTTTGGTGCAAGGATCAGTCGCGCTCGAGGAGCTCGGGCCCGGCGCAGATCTTCGGGTCGGGCGCGGTCACCTTCTTGCCGGGGTAGTCGAGGCGGGAGAGCACCGACTGCATGGCGGCGAGGCGAGCGCGACGCTTGTCCTCGCTCCAGATGACGGTCCATGGCGCGGGGCCGCGGTGGCTTCGGTCGAACATCTCGCGGATGGCGGTGGTGTAGTCGTCCCAGCGGGACAGGCCGTCGATGTCGGTCTTGCTGAGCTTCCACTGCTTGAGCGGGTCGCTCTCGCGCTGGAGGAACTGCCGCAGCTGTTCGGCGTGGCCGATGGCGAGCCAGAACTTGAACAGGATGATGCCATCGCGCACCAGCATGTCCTCGAACTCGGGGAGCTGGGCGAAGAAGCTTTCGCGCTGGTCCGGGGTACACCAGCCGAAGACGTGCTCCACCACGGCGCGGTTGTACCAGGAGCGGTCGAAAAGCGCCATTTCCCCGGTTGTGGGCAGGTGCGCGACGTAGCGCTGGAAGTACCATTGCCCGCGCTCCACGTCGGAGGGGGCGGGCAGGGCAACGATGCGGGTGTTGCGCGGGTTGAGGTTCTCGGTGAAGGCGCCGGTGGCGCCGCCCTTGCCGGCGGCGTCGCGTCCCTCGAAGACGATGACGATGCGCTGGCCGGTCTCGTGGAACCAGTTCTGCAGCTTGACCAGCTCGAGCTGGCAGGCCTTGAAGGCTTCCTCGTAGTCCTTGTCGTCGAGGCGCTCCCGGTAGGGATAGTCGGGGTCGAGGATGTCGTCCTTGTCGGCGCCTTTCAGCGCCTTGCGGATGGGGGCGGGCGCCTCCTTCTTCACATAGCGGCTGACTGCGCCGTCGAAGGGCTTCTCGAACTTCTCGCTCTTGGCCATCAGCATCTCCGCACTCCGGGGGGCCGACTATGGCGAGGCGGGCGGCGTGGCGCAATCCGCCGCAGTTCGGGCCGAGTTCCGGCGGCCGGTCAGGCGCCGATGGCGGCGACCTCGTACGGGGTGGTCTGGTAGATTTCGTTGATCCAGTTGCCGTAGAGGAGCTGGCCGTGGCTGCGCCAGCGGTTCTCCGGCGGCAGGGCGGGATCGTCGTCCGGGAAGTAGTTGACCGGTGCCGCGATGGCGTCGGCCTTGGCGGCGTCCCGGTCGTACTCTTCCTTCAGCGTCGTGGAGTCGTACTCGAGGTGGTTGAACATGTAGAAGGCGCGGTGCGGTCGGTCCTCGATGAGGCAGGGCCCGACCTCGTCGGAGTCGATCAGCACCTTCAGCTCGGGGTGCAGGCGCACGTCCTCGTCGCGCACCTCGGTCCAGCGGCTGACCGGCACCACGAAGCTGTCGGAGAAGCCCTGCAGCAGCTGCGAGGAGGGCGCCGCCGGGTGGTGGCGGAAGCAGCCGAAGGCCTTGGCCGGCAGCATGTGCTTTGGGATGCCGTAAAAGTGGTGGAGCATCGCCATGCCGCCCCAGCAGACGCCCATGGTGGAATGCACGTGGGTCTGGGTCCAGTCGAAGATCTCGCGCAGCTCGCCCCAGTAGCCCACCGCCTCGAAGTCCAGGTGCTCGATCGGCGCCCCGGTGACGATGAGGCCGTCGAAGCGGCGCTCGCGCGCCTCGCGGAACGGCTGGTAGAAGGCCTCGAGATGGGCGGCGGAGGTGTTGCGCGCCTCGTGCTCGGACATGCGGATCAGGGTGAGCTCGATCTGCAGCGGCGTCGCGCCGATCACGCGGGCGAACTGCGTCTCGGTCTGCACCTTCTTCGGCATCAGGTTGAGGAGGCCGATCTGCAGCGGGCGGATGTCCTGGCGCTGTGCCGACTCCTCGGACATGACCATCACGCCTTCGCGCCGGAGCACGTCGTGGGCGGGAAGGGCCGCGGGGATCTTGATCGGCATGGGAAGCGCCTCGGGTCGAACGAGAGCGTCTAGATAGACGCGCAACCCGCTGCCGGCAACCGGCCGTGTGCGGGCTCGCCACCGTCGACGCAGATCTCGACGGTGGCGTGGTCGAAGCCGAAGGTCCCGGCGAGACGGGCCTTGATCCGGCGGCGCGCCGCTTCCGGGTCGGCCGACGCCGGGACAATGGCCTCGAGGGTCACCATCGGGCGGTTCTCGGTGATCGACCAGGCGTGCAGGTGGCGGACGGCGGTGATCTCCGGCACGGCGGCGGTGAGGTCGGCGCCGATGGCGGCGGCGTCGAAGCCCTTCGGGCTGGCCTCGAGCAGGATGTGGCCGCTGTCGCGCACGACCGTCCAGGCCGAGCGCAGGATGAGGAGCGAGACGAGGACGGAGAGGATCGGGTCGATTGGGGTCCATCGGGTCCAGAGAATGACCAGCGCCGCGATGATGGCGCCGGCGGAGCCGAGGAGGTCACCGGCGACGTGCAGGAGCGCGGCGCGCAGGTTGAGGTTCTCGCGGTCGCCGCCGGCAAGCACGCGGAAGGCGACTACGTTGACCACGAGGCCGAGGATGGCGACGACGAGCATGATGCCGCCCTCGACCGGGGCGGGGGTGGCGAGACGGCGGGAGGCCTCGATGACGATCCAGATCGCCACCGCGAAGAGTGCGAGGCCGTTGACGAAGGCGGCCATGACGGAGACGCGGTCGAAGCCGTAGGTGCGCCGCGCGTCGGCCGGCCGGCGGGCGACGCGGAAGGCCAGCCAGGCCATGGAGAGAGCGGCGAAATCGGTCAGCATGTGACCGGCGTCGGCGAGGAGCGCGAGCGAGCCGGAGACGAGGCCGCCCACGACCTCGGCGATCAGGAAGCCGCCGGTGAGGAGCGCGGCGATGCCGACGGCGCGGGCGCTGGCGGCGTGATGGTGGCCGTGCCCGTGCCCGTGCCCGTCGTGGTGATCGTGGCTCATCGGCGGCCGAGGGCCTCGTCGACCAGGGCGTCGAAGTCCTGGGGGTCGCGGACGGCGGCGACCTCGGCGGCCTCGACGGTGATCCCCCAGCGGGCGGCCATCGCGGCGTAGCGGGGCAGGCGGTGGGCCATCAGCGCGCGGAAGCCGTGGCGGATGAAGGCGTCGGGGTCGACCTGGTCGGTGGTGCGGCCCTGCTCGGCGAGGTACTCGGTCCAGAGGCGGGTGAGGAAGCCTTCGGGGTAGTACATCGGCTTCGGCGCGCGGTCGAAGCGGTCGGAGAGGGCGTCGAGGTCGGCCTCGGTGCCGCGGAACCAGACCGGCAGCGTGGCGCTGGCGACGTCGGTCATCACCGGGTCGTCGGGGTTGCCCGGGTCGACGACCTCGCAGAGCGAGCCCGAGGTGTCGCAGACGAAGTGGTCGTAGCCGTAGATGTCGGCGGCCTTGCCGATGAACTGGACGACGTCGCGGGTCGCGTGGATCTCGGCGTCGCGGTGCTGGCGCTGGCGGCGGAGGTACTCGTCGAAGGGGATGCCGCCCTTGGCGGGGTCGCCCGGCTTGCCGAGGTAGGTCGAGAGCGGCTCGAGGTTGTGGAAGGTGATGTTGGAGGCGATGTAGATCGAGTCCGAGCGAAGAAGCGCGCGCAGGAAGGGGTTGCGCATCGCCTCGCGCTTGAAGTTGTCGACGATGTGCTCGCCCATGTAGCGGGTGCCGATGCGGAAATCGACCGAGTAGTGGAACCAGTCGGCGTCCTCGCGCAGCATGGCGGCGATGCGGGTTTTGCCGAGGCCGGACATGCCGAAGAGCGAGACCCGCCGGTGGCGGGCGCCCTGCCAGTCCTCTGGGGTCTCGTAGATCATGCGCGCTCCGCGGTGACGCCCCTAGCTAGCCGTGGCGGCAAGGCCGCGCAAGCCGAGGCGTCGGCCGTGGGTAGGTCGGGCTGGCTGGGTCCGTCAGAAGGTGTAGCCGACGCGCAGGCCAGCGCCCCAGATCGAGCCGTCGTCGAAATCGGTCTGCAGCAGGTTCTCGGTGTCGCCGAGGACACCGTAGCTGAGGCCGCCGGTGAAGTTCCACTGGCCGTAGTCGTAACTCAGCCCGACGGTTGCGGTGGTGCGCCCGTCGTAGGGTCCAAGCGACGTCATCGTGCCGCCGACGCTCGGCTCCCAGGTGACGGAGAAGGACCCCGCCAGCGCGTCGGTCAGCTGGCGGCCGATGCCGAGGTTGTAGGTCCACCAGTCGTCGGCGTAGTCGACCAGCGGGCGGCCCTCGCCGAGGATCGCCGCGGTCGCCGCCTCGTAGACCGGCGGGTCGATGGCGAACTCGGACCAGTCGACCCAGCGGACGTAGCCGAAGACCAGCGTCTTCGGGGCGACGCCGGTCTGGAAGTCGAGCTGCACCGACTGGGGCGTATCGACGTCGGTGCTGGTGTCCTGCGTGACCGGCGTGGGGGAGCCGAACGGCTGGATCGTTTCGGCGGTCGACAGGTCGTAGGATATCTTGGAGTGGTAGGTGAGCGCCACCCGCAGCGCGATGTCGGGACGTTCGTAGGCGGCGCCGATCAGGTAGCCGTAGCCCCATTTGTCATCGGCCTTGACCGAGTAGTTGCTGACGAAGGAGACCGCGGCCTCGGCATCCAGAAGCTGGGCGCGGGCGCCGCCGTAGATCTTGACGTTCGGGGTGACGTCGTAGGCGAGCACGGCGCTGATCTGGTAGGTCTTCAGGTTGGCCATGCTGCCGCCGTAGAGGGAGCTGGGCAGGGGGGCGGGGAGTGCCGGGAACGTACCGGCCCCGTATTTGGTGTCGGCCCAGAGCGGCTCGTCGAAGATCAGCGCGTAGGAGAGGCGCTCGTTGAGATCGGCCTTGTAGGCGCCGCTGAGGTTCCAGCGGGATTCGAAGACGTCGCCGGTGTTGCCGGGCAGAATCGCGCCGTTCGGGAGAAGTGGCGGGAAGGGGGGGAGCACGGCGCCGTTCCCGCTCTGGTGGGGGTCGGTGTAGGCGACGCCAAACTCGATGTAGCGGCCCGGCTCGTAGAGCAGACGGATGGTATTGGGGACGACCTGTTCCAGCGCCGCGGCGTGGGCGGCGCCGGTGGCGGCGAGGGCGATCAGTGACGTTCCGACCATGATGCGGGCCGTCAATTGCAGCTGGTGCATTCGAGCCTCCCAACGATCGCGTAATATTATTGCGCTCTGGCTTGAATATCGCACTGAAGGCTGCGTCAAGGAATGACGTGGCGGCATGCTGCAACATAAAGGTGGCGTAAGTTGCTCCACGGCAACACGCGGCGCGAGCAGAACGCGGAGGGGGGCCGGCGCGGGAGGTTTCCGCGCCGGCGTGGGGGCTAGTGTGCCAACACCGCGAGCATCAGCAGCGCGACGATGTTGGTGATCTTGATCATCGGGTTCACCGCCGGGCCGGCGGTGTCCTTGTAAGGGTCGCCGACGGTGTCGCCGGTGACCGCGGCCTTGTGCGCCTCGGAGCCCTTGAAGTGCTTCTGGCCGGAGGCGTCGGTGAAGCCGTCCTCGAAGATCTTCTTGGCGTTGTCCCAGGCGCCGCCGCCGGAGGTCATCGAGATGGCGACGAAGAGGCCGTTGACGATGACGCCGAGAAGCATGGCGCCCACCGCGGACAGGGCCGCGCTGGGGCCGGCGATCCAGTTGATCACGATGAAGACGACGATGGGCGAGAGCACCGGTAGCAGCGACGGGATGATCATCTCGCGGATGGCCGCCTTGGTCAGCATGTCGACGGCCCGGCCGTAGTCGGGCTTCGACGTGCCGGCCATGATGCCGGGATCGGCGCGGAACTGGCGGCGCACCTCCTCGACGATCGAGCCGGCGGCGCGGCCGACGGCGGTCATGGCGATGCCGCCGAAGAGGTAGGGCAGAAGGCCGCCGAAGAGAAGACCGACGACGACGTAGGGGTTGGAGAGCGAGAAGTCGACGGTGAGCCCGTCGAAGAAGCTGCCCGGCGTCGCGGTGGAGGCGAAGAACTTGAGGTCCTCGGTGTAGGCGGTGAAGAGCACCAGCGCCCCCAGGCCTGCGGAGCCGATGGCGTAGCCCTTGGTGACCGCCTTGGTGGTGTTGCCGACGGCGTCGAGGGCGTCGGTGGTGGCGCGGACTTCCTTGGGCAGATCCGCCATCTCGGCGATGCCGCCGGCGTTGTCGGTCACCGGGCCGAAGGCGTCGAGCGCGACCACGACGCCAGCGAGCGCCAGCATGGTGGTGACGGCGATGGCGATGCCGAAGAGGCCGGCGAGCGAGTAGGTGGCGATGATGCCGGCGATGATCACCAGCGCCGGCAGGGCGGTTGAACTCGAGCGAGACGGCGAGGCCCTGGATGACGTTGGTGCCGTGGCCGGTGATCGAGGCCTGGGCGATCGAGCGGACCGGGCGGTAGTTGGTGCCGGTGTAGTACTCGGTGATGACCACGATCAGGGTGGTGACGATCAGGCCGACCACGCCGCAGAAGAAGAGGTCGTTGGCCGAGAAGGTCGCGCCGGTGGAGGTGGTGAGCTCGGCCGACATCGGGCCGGGGAAGATCACCGCTGTCAGCGGGTAGAGCAGGATCAGCGACAGCACGCCGGTGACGATGAAGCCCTTGTAGAGCGCGCCCATGATCGTCCCGCCGGCGCTGAGCTTGACCGCGAAGGTGCCGATGATCGAGGTGATCACGCAGATGCCGCAGATCGCCAGCGGGTAGAGCATGACGGTCGAGACGATGTCCTGGCCGGCGAAGTAGATCGATCCGAGGACCATGGTGGCGACGACGGTCACCGCGTAGGTCTCGAAGAGGTCGGCAGCCATGCCGGCGCAGTCACCGACGTTGTCACCGACGTTGTCGGCAATGGTGGCGGGGTTGCGCGGGTCGTCTTCGGGGATGCCGGCCTCGACCTTGCCGACGAGATCGCCGCCGACGTCCGCACCCTTGGTGAAGATGCCGCCGCCGAGGCGGGCGAAGATCGAGATCAGCGAGCCGCCGAAGCCGAGCGCCACCAGCGCGTCGATCACGGTGCGGTCGGTGGTCTCGTAGCCGAGGATGCCGGTTAGGATGCCGTAGTAGACGGCGACGCCGAGAAGGGCGAGGCCCGCGACCAGCATGCCGGTGACCGCGCCGGCCTTGAAGGCGAGGGCGAGGCCCTCGGCGAGGCCGACGCTGGCCGCCTGGGCGGTGCGGACGTTGGCGCGCACCGAGACGAGCATGCCGATGTAGCCGGCGGCGCCCGAGAGCACGGCGCCGATCAGGAAGCCGATGGCGACCAGCAGACCGAGGAGCCAGGCGACGATCACGAAGATGATCACCCCGGCAATCGCGATGGTGGTGTACTGGCGGCGGAGATAGGCCCCGGCGCCTTCCTGGATCGCCGCGGCGATCTCCTGCATCCGGTCATTACCGGCATCGGCCTCCATGACTGACCGCGCGGCCCATATGCCGTACACGATCGACAGAAGGCCGCAGATGATAACGAGCAACAACGCCACTCTCGGATCTCCCGTTCGTTGTGTTTAGTTGCGCGCCGACTACCGTGTCTCGGTGGTGCGCGCAAGGCCGAGCCGAGATGCGCGTTCGGATGAGGTTTAGTCGGTCCGGCAGAGATCCGTCCCATGCGGGGCCGAACCCGGCGGGTAACCACGAGCCTTAAGCGACGGGCCTCACGCGAAGGGCCGAATGATATCTGCCTGCCCGAGCCGCGCGGCGACTTTGGCCTGGAGGTCCTCGTAAGTCCCGATCATCAGCGCCCGCAGCCAGCGGATGCCCGGGTCGTTGGCCAGCCGCGCGCTCCACATGAAGCGGAAGGTGATGTCGGGCAGATCGGCCGGCGTTTCAAGCACTTGCAGGTCGTAGACGTCCAAGTCGCCCAGCACGGTGAGGCCGATCTGGTTCGCCAGCATGTCGCTGTTGGCGAGCAGGGGGCCGATGCCGGAGAAATCCGGGATGCGGGCGCCGATCTGGCGCTCGAGCCCGAGGGTGGCCATGCGTTCCTCGACGGTCTGGCGGGCGCCGCTGTACATGCCCACGACCACGTGCGGCCATCGCAGCCAGGCTTCCCTGCTCCAGCAGGGAAGCGCCGGGTGGCCCTTGCGGGCGAAGGTGTAGCGCCTGTCCGGTGCGAGCACGTGCTCGGACAGGCCGTCGGGCAGCGGGCCGGAGGCCGGCATGAGCGTGAGGTCGATCTGCCCGTCGGCGACCTTCGCGGCCGTGTCCGGAAACACCGGAAGCCACTCCAGTCCGATGTTCGGCGCCACGGCGTGAACGCGCGCAAAGACCGCCGAGATCAGCGCGGGCAACGCCAGAACGGCGACGCGGAACACGCGGTGGCTCGTGGCGGGCTCGAACGGTTGGGGCGGGGTGATCACCCGCTGGATCGACCGCAGGATGGGGCGAACGTCCTCGATCAGCTCCAGCGCGAAGGGGCTGGGCTGCATCCGTCCGCCCACCCTGACCATCAGCGGATCGCCGAGCTGATCGCGCAGCCGGCCCAGCGCGTGGCTGACGGCCGAGGGCGTCTTGCCCAGCCGCTCGGCCGCCCGGAGGACGCTCCGTGTGTCCATGAGCGCGTCGAAGATCACCAGCAGGTTCAGGTCCAGGCGGTGCAGCTGAATTTCGCTCATGTTGCCTGAAATCGTTTCGCTGGACCGGGAATGAATTCCGTTCGACAAGGCTAGCACTCCGGAGCGCAACCCGTAAACACAATCCGAAGGAACCTACCGATGTCATTGCAAATAATCGGCTCCGGCTTCGGCCGCACCGGCACGATGACGATGAAACTGGCCCTAGGAGAGCTGGGCTTCGCGCCCTGCTACCACATGCTCGAAGTCATGGAGAACCCGGGCCATCTCGCCCACTGGAAGGCGGTATTTGCCGGCGAGCAGGTGGACTGGGCGGATGTCTACGAGGGCTATTCGGCGCAGGTCGACTGGCCGGGCGCCTGTGCCTGGCACGAAGCCTCGATCGCCTTCCCCGAGGCCAAGGTGATCCACACCGAGCGGCCGGAGGAGGACTGGTGGAACAGCTTCAACAGCACCATCGGCAAGTTCTTCGCGCTCAGCGAGACCATCCCGCTTCCGCCTTACCTCGCTGATCTCTTCGCCACGATGAAGGCGGGGATCCTCCCGAAGACGTTCGGGGATTTCACCGACCGCGACAGCGCCATCGCCGGGTATCGGGCCAACAACGCCAAGGTGCGCGCGACCATCCCCGCGGACCGGCTCCTTGTGTTCAACGTCGCCGAGGGGTGGGAGCCGCTCTGCCGGTTCCTTGGGGTGCCGGTGCCGGCAACGCCCTTTCCACGCACCCACGTTCGAAAGGAATTCTGGGAGCACTTCGGCGGCGAGCCGCAAGTGGCCGCCACTTAGGGCGCATGCACGGCCGCTACCGCCGGAAAGCGGCGGTCCTGCGCGACCGGACGGTCACCGGCCTACTTGGCGTTCGTGGCGGTTGCAATGGACTCGAGAACGACTTCTTGGCGTCTTCGTAGCCTCCGACATGGCTGATCTTGGCCCACTTGCCGGGCTCGAGATCCTTGTAGTGGGTGAAGAAATGCTTCACCCGCTCGACCTGGATGGCCTGCATGTCGCCGATATCGTGGACGGCGTCGTACATCTTGGTGAGCTTGGACACCGGCACGGCAAGGATCTTCTCGTCCTGGCCGCCATCGTCTTCCATGAACAGCACGCCGAACGGGCGGCAGCGCACCACGGCGCCGGGCACCAGCGGGCGTGAATTCATGACGAGGACGTCGAGCGGATCGCCGTCACCGCACAATGTATGCGGCAAGAAGCCGTAATTCCCCGGATAGCGCATCGGCGTGTAGAGAAATCGGTCGACGAACAGGGCGCCCGAGGCCTTGTCGATCTCGTACTTGATCGGCTCGCCGCCCAGGGGGACTTCGATGATGACGTTGAGGTCGTCGGGCGGGTTCTTGCCGGTCGGGATGGCGTCGATGTTCATTTTTCGGCTTCAGCTTTCAGGAGGGGTTCACCCCAGTTTCGATCTTGCTGAAGTCACGGCCCTCTCCACCCGTGCAAGACCGCGGGTCGCCTAGCACATTCGCAGGTGCAACAAAAGGCAGAATTGTCAGGCCCGGCTGCGGCGGGTCTCGGCGCGGAGGTTGATGAGGTTGCCGGTGACGATCAGCGCCGCGCCGGCGAAGACCGCGAGGCGGAGCGGCTCGTGGTAGAGCCACATGCCGACGAAGGCGATGAGCGGCAGGCGCACGAACTCCATCGGCGCCACGATCGAGGCGGGCGCATAGCCGAGGGCCGAGGTGAGCGAATAGTGCGCGGTGAGGCCGGTGAGGCCGACGACGACGAGCCAGGGCAGGGTGGCGGCGCTGGGGGCCGGGATGCCGCCGGGCAGCGAGAGGACGAGGCTGGCCGTACCCTGCAGCAAGGTCATCCAGAACAGCACGCAGAGCACGCTGTCGTGGCGCATGATCTGCTTGGTGTAGATGGTGTTGAGCGCGAAGCAGACCGCGGCGACGAGGGCCGCGGCGTGGCCGGGGCCGAGGTGGGTGGTGCCGGGCTGGGCGACCACCAGGACGCCGAGAAAGCCTAAGGTCGCGCCGGCGATGCGGCTGCGCGTCAGCGTCTCGCCGAGCAGGAACGGGGCGAGCAGCGCGACCCAGATCGGGTTGGTGAACTCGAGCGCCACCAGCTGGCTGAGCGGGATGGCGGTCACGGCGAAGAACCAGAGGTTCTGGCCGGTGTAGTGGAAGAGGTTGCGCCGGGCGTGGAGCCAGGGGTGGGCGGTGCGGACCTGGGCGAAACCGCGCCCGCTCGAGCGGATGACGAGGGCGACGACCACGAAGCCGATGGCCGAGCGGTAGAGCATCAGCTCGAAGGTGTTCATCTCGAGCTGGATCTCGCGGCCGGCGACCGCCATAGCCACGAAGGAGACGACGGCCCCGAGCATCCAGGCGGCAGCTTTGAGGGGACGGGAGCCTTGCATGACGGCTGGGGCTTTACCCGAGCCGGTTCGGAGTGGAAAGCCCGCCGGCGTTGCGAGGGACGCCGTGTGTCTCTACCACTCGAAGCGTTGCAACGAGGGAGTTCACCACGATGGCCGAGGCCGTTGCGCACGGGCCTGATCTCCTCAGTATCGTGGCGCTTCTCGGCGCCGGCGTGGTGGCGGTTCCACTGTTCAAGCGGCTCGGGCTCGGGTCGGTGCTCGGCTACCTGGCGGCGGGCCTCGCCATCGGTCCGCATGGACTCGGGCTCTTCACCGATCCGGAGACCATCCTGCAGGTCGCCGAGCTGGGGGTCGTGCTCTTTCTCTTCGTGATCGGGCTCGAGATGCAGCCGTCGCGGCTCTGGGCGATGCGCGGCGAGATCTTCGGTCTCGGTGCCGCGCAGGTCATCCTCTGCATGCTTCTGCTTTGGACGGTCGGGATCGGGCTCGGCTATCCGCTCGCGCCCTCGCTGATCGCGGGCACCGGGTTCGTGCTCACCTCGACGGCCATCGTCATGCAGGTGCTGGAGGAGCGGGGGGCGATCAACCAGCCGAAGGGCCGGCGGATCATCGCCATCCTGCTGCTGGAGGATCTCGCAATCGTGCCGCTGCTGGCGCTGGTCGTGTTCCTGGCGCCCGGTGGAGAGGAGACGACGCTCGGACACCGGTTCGTCTCGATCGCGATCGGCCTCGCGGCGATCGCCGCACTGGTGGCGGCGGGACGGTGGCTCCTCGACCCGTTCTTTCGCCTGCTCGCCCAGTCGAGGGCGCGCGAGGTGATGACCGCCGCCGCGCTTTTCGTCGTTCTGGGCGCGGCATTGGTACTGCAGTCGGCGGGCCTTTCCATGGCGATGGGGGCGTTCCTCGCCGGGGTCATGCTCTCGGAGAGCGTGTATCGCCACCAGCTCGAGGCCGACGTGGAGCCGTTCCGCGGCATACTCCTGGGGCTTTTCTTCCTGAGCGTAGGCATGTCGCTCGACCTCACGGTCATCGCGCAGAACCTTTGGTTGATCGCGGGCAGCGTGGCGAGCCTCATGCTGCTGAAGATGATCGGCATCTATGTGGTGGCCCGGATCGGAGGCGCGGGCCACGCCGAGGCGCTGGAGCGATCGGTGCTGATGGCGCAGGGCGGCGAGTTCGCTTTCGTCCTCTACGGCGCCGCCGTGGCGGTGGGTCTGCTGTCCGGGGCGGAGAATGCGATCCTCACCGCCATCATCATCGTCTCGATGGCGCTGACCCCGCTGATGGTGATCCTGCACGACCGCCTCGCGCCGCGCGCCAGCCCGAGCACCGATGGTCTCGAGGCCCCGGACGGCCTGCACGGCAACGCGCTGATCATCGGTTTCGGCCGCGTCGGCCAGATCGTCAGCCAGCCGCTCCTCGCCCGCGGCTTCGAGATCAGCATGATCGAGACCGACACGGAGATGATCGAGGCAGCGGCCGATTTCGGCTACAAGGTCTATTACGGCGACGGCACGCGGCTCGACATCCTGCACGCCGCCGGGGCGGACGAGGCGGGGGTGATCGTGGTTTGTGTCGACGACCGCGCCGCGGCGCTGAGGATCGTCGATCTCTGCAAGGCCGAGTTCCCGCTGGTGCCGGTGCTGGCGCGCGCCTTCGACCGCCAGCACGCGCTGAATCTCGCCAAGGCCGGGGTCGACTGGCAGATCCGCGAGACCGTGCTGTCGGCCTTCGCGCTGGGCGAGCAGACGCTGCGAACGCTCGGCGTGCCGGATGAGGAGGTCGCGGAGGTGATGGAGGACGTGCGCACGCGCGACGAGACCCGTTTCGAGCGCGAGCTGGTCGGCGGAATTTACGCCGCCCGCGACCTCATCCGCGGCAACATTCCCGGCTGGACCCCCGGGACCCCGTCGCCAGCGCGCAAGCCATCGTGAGCCGCACCTGGGTCGGGCTGCTCTACAGTATCGTCCTGGGGCCGAAGCGGCGGGTGGTGATGGGCGATCTGCGTGCTCTTGCGACCGAGGTCGGGTTCGGCCGACCGCGCACCCTGTTTGCGACCGGGAACCTGATCTTCGAGGCGGAGGGGGACGCACGGGAGATCGAGGGCCGGCTCGAACCAGCCTTTGCCGAGCGGTTCGGCAGGGCGATCGACATCATCGTGCGCGATGCCGGGGACTGGCCGGCGCTGATGGACGGCAATCCCTTTCCGGAGGCGGCGGAGCGGGAGCCGGCGCGGGTGGCGGTTCGGATCATGCGAAGGCCGGCGGGCGAGGATGCCTTGGAGCGGCTCACGCCCTACCTGGCCGCGGGCGAGCGGCTGGCGGTGGTGGGAGGCGATCTATGGGTGCACCTGCCGGAGGGCTTTGCGCCATCACGCCTTCCCGGCGCGATCACGCCGCGGCGCGAAGGAATCGGGACCTTTCGCAACTGGAACACGGTGCGGCGGATCGGTGCGGTGCTCGCGGCCGGGTGACAAGGCACGAGGCCCCTCGGCACCTCCGGGGGTGAGCGTCAGTGATGCCGTATCTCGGCCGGGGCGTGCATCCAGTCGTTGTCGCGGCCGTTCGAGACGTGCACGGGGGCGGCGGCAAGCTCTTCCGGGGTGGCGTCGTCGAGTGCGGTGAGCTGCACCGACACGAAGGCGCCTCCGAGCACGGGGTCGGCCTCGAAGCGGACGGCACCGCAATGGCAGCTGCCGTGGTAGGTCGTGGCGGGCATGGCGTTCCTCCCGTGCATCAGTCGAGCATGCGCATCGGCGCGGAGCCGTGGACGAGGGTGACGATCTCGTAGACCGCCGCTCGCGCTAGATTGAACCACCAGGCCAGAGCTTCGCGGGCGACGCGGCGCAGCTGGTCGGGCGTGGACTGCCGGCCGAAGGCGCTGGAGGCGCTCAGGTGGACCGGGCGGTAGCCGGCCCAGCGGAAGCTGGCCCAGGAGCGCGCGAGGTGGAAGCCGTCGGTGACCAGGATGACCGGCTGCCCGGCCCGAGGACCGAGCACCTCGCGCGACATGAGCGCGTTCTGCAGCGTCGACTCCGAGTTGCTCTCGGCTGTCGCGGCGGCGGGTGGCACGCCCATGGAGATGGCGCGCTCGCGCATATGCTCGCCGGCGCCGGGCTGGCCTTTCGCGGGAGAGCCGCCGGTGAAGTGGATGGCGGGGGCGAAGCCGGCCTTCCAGAGCGTGACGCCGGCGTCCACGCGGCCGATCGTTTCGCTTTCGAGGGTGTTGGTTTCCGTCATCGCGCCGCCGAGGACGATGATGGTCTCCGCGGAGTGAGGCTCGGGGTGGAGAGCGAACCAGATAGCGCTCGCCGTGACAGCTGCCGCGGTCAGGACGAGGATCATCACCGCGTCGAGGAGACGGCGGAGGAGAAAGCGGGCCACGCGTAAACGTCGGTCTCAGGCAGCGTCGCGGCGGAAGCAGTCGCGCGCATGGTCGTTGACGATGCCGACCGCCTGCATCCAGGCGTAGACGATGGTAGGGCCGACGAACTTGAAGCCGCGGCGCTTGAGGTCCTTGGAGACGCGTTCCGAAAGGTCGGTTCTGGCGGGGAGGCTGACGCCGTCGCCGCGGAGGGGCCGGCCGTCGGTGAAGGACCAGGCGTAGTCGGCGAAGTCCTCGCCGCGCTCGGCCATGGCGGTATAGATACGGGCGCCGTCGATGGCGGCCAGGATCTTGGCGCGGGAGCGGATGATGCCGGGGTCCTGCAGCAGCCGCTCGATGTCGGGCTCGCCGAAGCGGGCGACCACGGCGGGGTCGAAAGCGGCGAAGGCGGCGCGCATGGTCTCGCGCTTGCGCAGGATGGTGATCCAGGCGAGGCCGGCCTGGAAGCCGTCGAGGATGAGCTTTTCCCAGAGGGCGTGGGGATCGTGCTCGGGGACGCCCCACTCGCTGTCGTGGTAGGCCTGCATCAGCGGGTCGGAACCGGCCCAGGCGCAGCGGTGCGTCTCGCTCATGCTTCGCTCCGGTGGAAGTCGCGGGAGAGGTGGCGGCTGGCGGCGCCCCAGGGGGAGGCGGATGCGCGGGCCTGGTGGGCGTCGAAGGCGGCGTTGTCGCGGAAGCGTTCGGCGACGGCGAAGCGGCCGGAGTTGGGCGCGGTCTCGGTGACGTCGAAGGCGAGACAGCCGGGCTCGGCGCGGGTGAGGCGGATGTGTTCGTCGAGGAGCGGCAGGAGCGCCGCCCGCTCCCCGGCGGGGATCTCGATGAAGCCGGTCAATGTCACCTCGCCCACGCCATCCTCCCGAAGCGGTTGGAGGTGTTCTTAGCCGCGCCGCCGCGATCCGTCGAGCAGGCCCGCTCAGCGCCAGCCGAGGGGCGGGGCGACGTGGGTGAGAACGGCTTCGAGGACGTGGGCATTGTAGTCGACGCCGAGCTGGTTGGGGACGGTGAGAAGGAGGGTGTCGGCTTCGGCGATGGCCTCGTCCTTCCCGAGCTCCTCGACGAGCGTGTCCGGTTCGGCGACGTAGGATCGGCCGAAGATTGCGCGGGTGTTCTCGTCGAGGTAGCCGATGGAGTTGCTGCTGTCGGAGCGGCCGAAATAGGCGCGGTCCTGGTCGTTCATCAGCGCGAAGATGCTTCGGCTGACCGAGACGCGGGGCTCGCGGGTATGGCCGGCCTCCTTCCAGGCGGCGCGGTAGGCGCGGATCTGCTTGGCCTGCTGGATGTGCAGGGGCTCGCCGGTCTCGTCGAACTTGAGGGTGGAGCTTTGCAGGTTCATGCCGCGCTTTGCCGCCCAGACGGCGGTGGCGTCGGTGGCGGCACCCCACCAGATGCGTTCGCGCAGGCCTTCGGAGTGGGGTTCGAGGCGGAGGAGGCCGGGCGGGTTGGGGAACATCGGCCGCGGGCTGGGCTGGGCGAAGCCGTGGCCGTCGAGGAGCTGGAGGAAGTGCTCGGCGTGGCGGCGGGCCATGTCGGCATCGGTCTCGCCCTCGGCGGGGACGTGGCCGAAGTGGCGGAAGCCGTCGATCACCTGCTCGGGCGAGCCGCGGCTGATGCCGAGCTGGAGGCGCCCGGTGGCGATCAGGTCGGCGGCGCCGGCGTCCTCGGCCATGTAGAAGGGGTTCTCGTAGCGCATGTCGATGACGGCGGTGCCGATCTCGATCTTCTTCGTGCGGGCGCCGATGGCGGCGAGGAGCGGGAAGGGCGAGGCGAGCTGGCGGGCGAAGTGGTGGACGCGCACATAGGCGCCGTCGGCGCCGATCTCCTCGGCCGCCACGGCGAGCTCGATCGACTGCAGGAGGGCATCGGCGGCCGAGCGGGTGCCGGAGCCGTGTTGTGGCGACCAGTGGCCGAAGGAGAGAAAGCCGATCTTCTTCATGGCGTCATTCCCACTCGATCGTGCCGGGTGGCTTCGACGTGATGTCGTAGGTCACGCGGTTTATCCCCTTGACCTCGTTGATGATCCGGGTCGCGGTTTCGGACAGGAACTCGTGGCCGAAGGGGTAGTAGTCGGCGGTCATGCCGTCGACCGAGGTGACGGCGCGGAGTGCGCAGGCGTAGTCGTAGGTGCGGCCGTCGCCCATGACGCCGACGGTGCGGACGGGGAGAAGGACGGCAAAGGCCTGCCAGATCTGGTCGTAGAGGCCGTGGCGGCGGATCTGGTCGAGGTAGACGGCGTCGGCCTGGCGGAGGATGGCGAGCTTGTCGCGGGTGATGGCGCCGGGGCAGCGGATGGCGAGGCCGGGGCCGGGGAAGGGGTGGCGGCCGACGAAGCTCTCGGGCAGGCCGAGCTCGCGGCCGAGGGCGCGGACCTCGTCCTTGAAGAGCTCGCGCAGGGGTTCGACGAGCTTGAGGTGCATGCGCTCGGGGAGGCCGCCGACGTTGTGGTGGCTCTTGATGGTGACCGAGGGGCCGCCGGAGAAGCTGACGCTCTCGATCACGTCGGGATAGAGGGTGCCCTGGGCGAGAAATGCAGCGTTTCCAACTTCCTTCGCGTGCTTGTCGAACACCTCGATGAAGAGGCGGCCGATGGTCTTGCGCTTCGCTTCGGGGTCCTCGACGCCATCGAGCGCGTCGAGGAAGAGGTCGGTTTCGTCGGCGTGGATGAGCGGGATGTTGTAGTGGTCGCGGAAGAGGGTGACGACCTCCTGCGCTTCGCCCTGGCGCATGAGGCCGGTGTCGACGAAGACGCAGGTGAGCTGGTCGCCGATGGCCTCGTGGATGAGGACGGCGGCGACGGAGCTGTCGACCCCGCCGGAGAGGCCGCAGATGACGCGGGCCGAGCCCACCTGGGCGCGGATGGCGGCGATGGCCTGGTCCTTGTAGGCGGCCATGGTCCAGTCGCCGGTGAAGCCGGCGAGGTCGGTGAAGTTCTTCAGGATGCGCGCGCCGTTGACGGTGTGGTGCACCTCGGGGTGGAACTGGACGGCGTAGAAGTGGCGGGCGGGGTCGGTGGTGATGGCGAAGGGGGCGCCCGTGCTGGTGCCGATGACCGAGAAGCCGGGGGCGAGTGCGGTGACGCGGTCGCCGTGGCTCATCCAGACCTCCTCGCGGCCGGTCTGGAAAAGTCCGGTGAAAAGAGGGTCTTGCGTCTCGGTTGGCGTGACGAAGGCGCGGCCGAACTCGGCGTGGTGGCCGGCTTCGACGCGGCCGCCGAGCTGGGCCATCATGGTCTGCTGGCCGTAGCAGATGCCGAGGACGGGGACGCCGAGGGTGTAGATCTCCGGCGCGGCGCGCGGGCTGGCTTGCTCGGTGACGCTGGCGGGGCCGCCGGAGAGGATGACGGCCCGGGGCCGGAAGTCGGCGAGGAAGGCGGCGTCGACCTTCTGATAGGGGTGGATCTCGCAGTAGATGCGCGCCTCGCGCAGGCGTCGGGCGATCAGCTGGGTGACCTGGCTGCCGAAGTCGACGATCAGGAGGCGCTGGTGGTCGGGGGTGTGCGTCATGCCGCTGAATAGGGTGGCGGGCGCGGATCTGCAAGGGGGGAGGCGGATCGGGGGTAACTGTCTGATCTGGCGCGATTTGTAGCACCCAGAGAGCGTATGGAATCCGTATGGAATCCATATGGGTGTTTTCCGCCGATTTGCGGTTTGGCCACGTCCGGCGGGGATGCTGCAGGCGCTGGGCCATCACCGTGAATGAGGCGATTCCGGCGCCGCGCCGCTTGTCGGCTCGACGCGAAGAGGTGCGCCCGTTCCGGCTCGAAGCCGAGAAGGAGGCCTGGTCGAAGGCATGATCGCCGTCGAGCGCGACCACGATCTGGCCGCCGGTGCTCAGCGGATGTTCACGATCGACTCAGTCTCCAAGCGCTCCACCGGCCCGTTGTGAATCGAAGAAGTCGCCGTTAACCCTTGCGATCGCGCGCGGCGCCGAGGGTCGCTGCGGCGATGCCGAAAACGGCGACGACGGCGGCCACGAGGGGCACGGCTGGGAGGCCCCAGCCTTGATCGATGACGAGCCCACCGAGCAAGGCGCCGCCGGCGTTGCCGAGGTTGAAGCCGGCGATGTTCAGGGTGGAGGCGAGGTTCGGCGCGGCGCTCGCCCTTTCCACGACGCGCGACTGGAGGCCGGGAACGAGGCCGAAGGCGGCCATCGCCCAGATGAAGACGAAGATGAGCGTCGCAACCTTCGCGTGGATGACGAGCGGCAGCAGGGCGAGCGACGGCCGCGAGCACGGACAGCATGGCGATCGACGCGCGCATGCCGTGCCGGTCGGTGAACCGGCCGCCGAGCGTGATCCCGACCGTCAGCCCGACGCCGATCATCAGCAGGATCGGCGTGATGCTGGACGGGGTGAAGCCACCAAGCTCCTGCAGCAGCGGCACGATGTAGGTGAAGAGCGTGAAGATGCTGGCGGCCGCAAGCACGGTCGTCGCGATCGCCAGCAGCACGTCGAACTCGCCGAGCGCCGAGAGCTCCCGGCGCATGCCGCCGGATGCCTTCGTCGCGATGTCGGGAACGAGGAAGTAGACCGGAACCAGCGCGACGATCCCGAGCGCGGTGATCAGAACGAACGTCGCGCGCCAGCCGAAGTTCTGGCCGACGAAGGTGCCGAGCGGCACGCCGAGAATGTTGGCAAGCGTCAGACCGAGGAACATGAGGCCGATGGCGCGAGCCTGACGGTTGGCCGGCACCATTCCGGCTGCGACCACGGCGCCGACTCCGAACAGCGTGCCGTGCGCGAAGGCGGCGACCACCCTGGCGGCGATCAGCAGCAGGTAGTTGGGCGCGATGGCCGAGACGAGATTGCCGATGATGAAGATGCCGACCATCATCAGCAGCACGCGCTTGCGCGGCAGGGCAGCGGTCGCGGCGGCGAGGATCGGGGCGCCGATCACCACGCCGAGGGCGTAGGCGGTGACGAGCTGGCCGGCGAGGGGGATCGACACCGCAAGGTCGCGGGCGATGTCGGGCAGGAGCCCCATGACCACGAATTCGGCGGTGCCGATGCAGAAGGCGCACATGGTGAGCGCCAGCACGGGGATCGGAACGTCGCCCCACATCGGGACGGACGGCGTTTCGGCCGCGAGGTTCTGGTCCAAGGGCGTCCCCCGATGGCTGGTCGCTACGCGGGTCAGCCCTTGTATTCGACGATGTAGAGGCCGGCGCTGAAGTCGGTGACGTAGCAGAGAGCGTTCTTGTCCACGAAGACGTCAGCGGAATGCAGCACCACCGGGCGGTTGGGCCGTGGGTCCACCCACTTCTTCGGGGGCGGGGGGACGAACGCACCAACCTCCTTCGGCCGGAACTGGTTGCTGATGTCGTAGACCCGGAGACCGGCGTTCTGGTAGGTCGCGAAGATCGTCTCCGAGCTCTCAAAGCTGCCCGGCCGGTTCTCGTGGATGTTGTGCGGGCCGAAATGACCGCCGACCTTGAGGTAGTTCCTGTCGGAGGGCGGCGGGAAGGTGGCGATCGAGATCGGGTTCGACTTCACCTGGTTGTCGAACACCCAGATCGGCTTGAAGCCGTCCTCCTGGTTGTCGAGCACCGTCTCGTCGACGACGATCAGGAGGTCGCGGTCCGCCAGCGGCAGCGCGTTGTGGGTGCCGCCGCCGAACGGGGGTGCCCATACCTTGTGGGTGATCAGCTTCGGGTTGGCCTTGTCCTTGACGTCTACCACTGCGAGGCAGGCGTCACGCCACGAGCAATAGGCGATGTCGTCCTGGATGATGGCGTGGTGCAGGCCGAAGCGGCCGTTCGGGGTCGGCCAGTCGGCCTTCTCGCCGGCGGCGACGTTCATGCCCGGCAGCCAGTACTTGCCGGCGAGGAGCGGCTTCTTCGGGTTCTTCATGTCGATCGTGATCAGGATGTAGTCGGAGAAGCCGTCGAGCAGCGCCGAGGCGTAGGCCCAGCGGCCGCCGACGTACCAGAGGCGGTGCAGGCCGGTGCCCTCGACCGGCATGAAGCCGATCTGCCTGGGGTCGCCGGGCTTCGAGATATCGTAGACGGCCATGCCCGCCGACCAGTCGCGCTCGCCCTTCGCCTCGGCGTGGTGGGCGACCTTGCCCTTGTAGTAGGCCTTCTCGTCCGCCATCTCGGGCTGGGCGAACATGTCCTTGTTGTGGACGACCAGCAGCAGGTCGCCATGGGCCTGCAGGTGCAGGGTCCAGGTGTTGGGCGGGGCGGCGACGTACCTGACGGTCTTCGGCTTCTTCGGGTTGCGCACGTCGATGACCGAGAAGCCCTTCGAGAAGATGTGGCCGACGTAGGCGAAGCCCTCGTGCACCATGATCTGGACGCCGTCGCAGCGGCCGTCCTGGTCGCTGTAGCCGACGAGCTTGAGGTTCTTGGTGCGGTAGTCCGGCTTCGGAAGGGGCATGCTGGTCACCTTGGATGTTGCATGAGCCTGCGGCTCAGCCCTCGAACTCGAGGATGTAAAGCCCGACGCTGAAGTCGGTGGTGTAGACGAGGCCGGACTTGTCGACGTAGACGTCGGCGGAATGCAGCACCAGCGGGCGGTTGGGCCGCGGGTCGATCAGCTTGGTCGGCGGGGCGGGGACGAAGGTGGCGATCTCCTTGGGCTGGAACTCGTTGCCGATCTCGAAGACGCGGACGCCGGCGTTCTGGTAGGTGGTGAAGATCGTGGTGTCGCTGACGAAGGCGTCGGGGCGGTTCTCGTAGAGGTTGTGGGGGCCGTAGTGGCCGCCGACCTCGAGGTAGTCGGTGTCGGTTGCGAGCGGGAAGGTCGCGATGCTGACGGGGTTCGACGGCAGGCGGTTGTCGAACACCCAGATCGGCTTCATCCCGTCCTCCATCTTGTCGAGGACGGCTTCGTCAAGGACCAGCAGCAGGTCGCGATCCGGCAGCGGCAGGCAGTTGTGGGTGCCGCCCTGGAACGGCGGCGACCAGCTGCGGTGGGTTATGAGCGTAGGGTTGGCTCGGTCCTTGACGTCGACGACGACGAGGTTGGCGTCGCGCCAGGCGCAGTAGGCGATGTCGCCGTGCACGACGCCGTGGTGGCAGCCGTAGCGGCCGGTCTCGGTCGGCCAGCTGGTGGTCTCGCCGGCGGCGAGGTTCATGCCCGGCAGCCAGAAGCGGCCGGCCTCGCGCGGCTTCGTCGGGTCGGCCATGTCGATGGTGATGAAGATGTAGTCGGAGAAGCCCTCGATCAGCGCCGAGGCGTAGGCCCAGCGGCCGCCGACGTACCAGATGCGGTGGATGCCGCCGCCGTCGATGGGCAGGAAGCCGATCTGCCGCGGCTCGGCCGGCTTCGAGATGTCGTAGACCGCCATGCCGGCCGACCAGTTGCGCTCGCCCTTGGCCTCCGACTGGCCGTGAAAGTCGGTCTTGCCCTTGTAGTAGTTCCGCTCGTCGGCAAGCTCCGGCTGCGCCCACATGTTCTTGGCGTGCACGACCAGCAGCAGGTCGTCGAAGGTCTGGCAGTGCAGGTTCCAGGTGTTGTCGGGGCAGGGGTAGTAGCCGAGCGCCTTCGGGTTGCGCGGGTCGCGCACGTCGATGACGCTGAAGCCGTTAGAGAAGAGGTGGCTCACGTAGGCGTGGCCCTTGTTCACCATTACCTGCACCGCGTCCGGACGCCCGCCCTGGTCGCTGTGGCCGATGGCGCGCAGGTTGTGAGCGTGTGCTGGCTTGGGGATGTCCGGGGTGGCCATGCTCGTCTCCATCTCGTGGTCGAGGCGGCGCGCGTCGGCGCCGCCTCGGGTTGGCGGTCTGGCGCGGCCTACTTGCCCCAGATCTTCTTGTATTCGTCCCGGTAGCCGTTGCCCGGGTCGAAGATGTTCTTATCGCCCCCGTCGGCGTCGATGTTGGCCCGGACGAACAGGTGGGGAGGCGCGACGTAGCCGCTCGGCGGCTCGCCGGCGAAGGCGCGGTTCAACTCGTCAACGATCTGCCAGCCGTGCAGGAAGAGCGGCTCGGCGACCGTGGCGACCTGGAACTGGCCGTCGCGGATGCGCTGGAAGGCCGGGACGGAGCCGTCGCCGGCCGAGATCTGTCGCGGGTGCCCCTCGGCGGGATCGATGCCGGCGGACTGCAATGACGGCGCCGAGAAGTCGAAGTAGAGGTCGTTGATCGCCACCGAGTGGGTCCACTTGTCGCCGTACTTGGAGAGCAGCGAGGTGGTGAGCTGGCCCATGCGGTTCTGCAGGTCGCCGATCGGGGTGTCGACGGTCTCGAGGACCGTGCAGCCCGAGCACTGGCCAATGATCTCGGCCGCGGCGGTGCTCTTCGCGACCGCGATGGCATAGATCGAGTCGGTGAAGACGATCGCCCCAGCCGCGCCGCCGGAATCGACGACGGCGTAGAGACCGGAGGCCTTCGCGACCTCGAGCGGGTCGGTGGTGATGTTGGTGATCACCCCGGGCGCGCCCTCGATGGCGCCGGGCGCGGCGCCGGAGTGCCAGCCGACGACCTTGATGCCTTGGGCGACGGCCTGCTCGACCAGCGGCAGCTGCTCGCGGGCGTCGACGGCGCCGAGGATGATGCCGGCGGGCTGCAGCGCGATCGCCTGGGTCATCGCTGAGGCACGGGTCGAGGGCGCCCCCTGGCCGTCGAGCAGGCGGAACTCCCAGCCGATCGCTTCGGCGGCCTCCTTGACGCCGTCGCCGACGCCGAGGGCGCCGCCGTTGCGCTGGTCCTCCGAGACATAGACGATGAGTTTGTCCGGCTGCGCCGCCGGGCCGGTGGTCGGCCCGGTCCACGTGGTCACCGGCGCAGTCAGGGATTCGATATAGGTCTTCGCCTCGTCCAAAAACGCGTCCTGCGCGCTGGCGCAGGCGGCGCTGATGCCCAGTACCGCGGCGGAGGCCGCAAGTACCCCCGCAAGCCGTAAGTTCCTCATAGCGTTTCCTCCTTCTGTTGTTGCTGGCAAGCCACTGGCGGCTCGTCAGGCCGGTTCGCCCGGCTCAAACGACGGCAGCCCGGAAGCTCCGCCGACACATGGAGCGCCGCGCAGGCCTGCTTCGGCCTTGCGGCGCCGTTCCATTCAGCCCGGATCGCCGGCCACTCGCTTCGGTGTCGCGACCGCGCGGCGACGTTGCGCAAACGCTGCAAGGGCGATCGCAATGACGAGGGTCGTGCCATTAAAGAGCGGCTCCACGAAGAAGGCGCCGCCGAGTTGCTGGATCCCGGAAATACCGACCGCCAGGACGGCGACGCCGCACATGGTGCCCCAGACGTTGACCCGCCCCGGCCTGATGGTCGTCGATCCGAGGAAAGCACCCACGAGAGCGGGCAGGAGGTAGTCGAGGCCGACGTTGGCCTGGCCGATCCGGAGCTTTGCGGCGAGGACGCAGCCGGCAAAGCCCGCGATCAGCGCCGAGACCATGAAGACCCCGATGACGTAGTAGCGCACCGGGATGCCGTTCAGCGCGGCCGCTCTTTCGTTTGCACCGATCGCGTACACGTGGCGCCCGAGCGGCAGTCGCTCGCTGATCACCCAGAGCACGACGGCGAGCACCAGCACGTAGAGCGCCGGGATCGGGATGCCGAGGACGGTGGTGGTGTTGATCGCGATGAAGCTCGGCGACAGCGTGCCGACGAGCTGTCGCCCTTCGGTGAACCAGAGCGCCAGCGCATAGAGTACCGTACCGGTGCCGAGGGTCGCGATGAAGGAGTCGATCTGCGCCACCTCGACCAGCAAGCCGTTGAACAGTCCGACGACCGCGGCGCAGCCGAGCACGATCAGGATCGCCAGGGGCCACGGCACGCCATAGGTGACCTGCAGACCGATCGCCAGGATGTGCCACATGATGATGCCGAAGCCGACGTTCAGGTCGATCCGGCCGGCCATCATCGGCACCGTGGCCGCAAGCGACAGGAGGGCGATGATTGCCTTGTCGGCCAGGATCGAGCGGAAGTTGAGGTAGGTCGGAAAGGTTCGCGGCAGGAGCAGCGAGAAGAAGATGATGAGAAGCACAAGCAGGATCGGGAGGCCGTAGACCGGGGCCAGCCTGAACAGCTGCTTCCAGCGCGACAGGCCCGCCAGCTCGGAGCGTGTCGGCTCGAGCGCGTTGGACTTAATGGACTGCATTGCCGGCACCATGCGCAGCGGAACGAACGGAGGACGCCGGACTACTGATGCCTGCGGATGCCGCGGCAAGCAGGTTCTCGACCGACAGGTCGGAGGCGCCGAGTTCCGCGACAACCCGACCGCGGTCGAAGACCAGGGCGCGGTGGCAGACCTTCGCGACCTCCTCGAAATCCGTCGACACGATGATGATCGCGGCCCCGTCGGAAAGCGCCACGTCGAACAGGCGATAGATCTCGGCCTTCGCGCCGACGTCCACGCCCGCCGTCGGGTCCTCGAAGATGTAGACCTTGCTGGCCAGGTGCAGCCAGCGACCGACGACTACCTTTTGCTGGTTGCCGCCCGAGAGAAGTTCGATCGGCAAGTTCGGATCGTTCGGCCGCAAGCCGATCTTCACACCGAGCCCGCGAGAGGCTTCGCTCTCCTGGCGTGGCGCGAGATAGGAGCAGAGCCCTCGGCCGGCGGCCGTGGGATTGAGGAACATATTCTCGCGGACGCTCAGGTTGGGAAAGACCGACTCGCCCGCCCGGTCGGCGCAGACAAGGTTGACGCCGGCGTCCATCGCCTCGCCGGCCGATGCGGTCGCCATTGTGGCTCCGTCGATCACCACCCTGCCGCCGGTCATTGGAACCAGGCCAAAGACAGCGCGTCCGACCAATTCCTGGCCTGCGCCGCGCAGGCCCACCAGCCCGACCACTTCTCCCGCATGCAGCGCGCAGTCGACCGGTCCCACCGATCCGATGGTCATCCCCTCGAGGCGCAGCCGCGCTTCGCCCTGCCGCTTGGCGGGCCGGCGGAATACCTGCGAGGGCTCGCGACCCACGATCAGCAGGATGGTCTCCTCCGGCACCGTCTCGCTGATGCGGCGTTCGCCCGCGACCTTGCCGTCGCGCAAGACGACCATGCGGTCGGCGATCTCGAACACCTCGTCGAGGCGATGCGATACGTAGATCATGCCGACGCCCTGTGCGCGAAGGTGCCGGAGTGCGGTGAACAGGCGCACTACCTCGTCCGCCGGAAGGCTGGCGGTAGGCTCGTCGAGGACGAGGATCTCGGCCTCCTGTGCAAGCGCGCGGGCGATGGCGACCAGTGATTTCTCGGTCCTGCTGAGGCTCTGGATGCGGATGTCGGGATCGATGTCGGCGCCGAGAATTTCCAGCGCCCGGGCGGCGCGCCGTCGCGCGGCGGGCCAGTCCACCATTCCAAGCCGCCTCGGATACCCGAGGGTGAGGCAGATGTTCTCGGCAACGGTCATCCAGTCGATCAGACCGAGATCCTGGTGGATGAAGGCTATCGGCAGCCGCCGCAACGACTGGGTCACGTCCCGGCCACGATAGCTGACGGATCCTTCATCCAGCGAATAGACGCTCGCGAGGATCTTGATCAGCGTGGATTTGCCGGCGCCGTTCTCGCCCAGCAACGCGACGATCTCGCCGGCGCTCACGTCCATACCGACATGGTCGAGCGCCTGAGTGCCCCCGAAGAGCTTGGAGACGTTGCGCACCTCAAGCAGTGAGTCGCCAAGCTTCCCCGCGACCGGACCGTCAGCCCGGCCCGGTTCGATTGGCTGCCTCGCGACATCCATCCGCCATCCTCCCCCTGGCACCGTCTCACCCGGTCGACCCAAGCCCCGCGATCGGCAGTCAGGCTTCGGTTCTCGGTCTCGGCAACCCGGCGAGCGACGACACGCTTCTGCCTGCCCAAAGCCAAGTGAGTTCCGGTTGGCCGGCGACGCAGATCGCTGGCAATGGCCAAGCGTAGATTACTCCGCAAGCCTGTCAATCCGGATTCTTCTGAGAACCCCGGTGCTTCCTAGTTGCCCAGGGACTCTCTGGCGATGCCCGGTAGCGCTTCTTGCTCTCCGAATCCAATGGATTGAGCTCTGGCAGCGGCACGCTTGCCGCGACCTCGCGCATGACCCACTCCCCCATGCGCCTCGGCCGGCACGTTTCCGACCAAGGCTTCCGGGATGGCGACGGCAGGTGCGGGTATGGTTGGCCGAGGGTTGGCGCCGGGCAGGCTTAAGGCACCCTAGGCGGCGGCCATCGCCCGCCGTCGAAATGGCCGCAGAATCCGAGGCAAATTACGTGAAATCGGCGGCCAGGCGTTGGTACCGACGCTCCGGCTTGAATAGGGGGCCCTCATAGACTGTTAAATTAAATCATTGGTTTGCGGACTGAGGCCATTCTCGGCGAATTTTTGACTGAACGGCGAACCGGACAAACGGTTGGGTAAACGCCGCGCCGGGTCAAGTTCCGCGGCGTACGCCTCCGACGGAAATGCCTTCGGGGCGAAAGCGGTCGACCAATTTCCGGACCTCCGCAGGGAATGCGGCCCGGGCCATGGCGGGGGGGCCAATTCGTTCAGCCAGCGCTCCAGCAGCGGAAGATCGGTAGGGAACCGGGTGGATGGCCATCCAATCCGATGATCGCCCTACACCTTTTGCGGCCCTTGTTCCCACCCCCCTCCTCGGCAGGATGGAGGCAGTCTCGGAACCCCCGGCGTGGCTTCGCCCCAGCTGGCGAGCCTCGGGCGCATGGAGTTGAAAGGAAATGCCAGAGCCGCTGATGGCTGACTTGCCTTCGTTGCTTTCGGAAACATCCTCGCAGGGTACGGCCCGTGGCCGCAACGGTTTGCTCTCGGCGGTGCGCGGTAGTGCTCCCGGTCGGGGCGGCCTCGGGGCCAACGTTGCTTCGCAGCAACGGCCGCTCGGTGGCCGGCTGAAGCGCGGCGTCGATATTTCAGTCGCCGCGGCCTCACTGCTCATCTTCATGCCGGTCGCGCTAATGATCGCGCTCCTAATTCTGTTGACGATGGGGCGACCGGTACTGTTCGCGCATCCGCGTGTCGGGTTCCATCGCAAGCTCTTCAATTGCCACAAGTTCCGTTCGATGGTCCACGACCCCGAGGTAGCGCTGCGACGCTATCTCGCGGATAACCCCGAAGCCGCTCGTGAGTGGAGGGAGACCCAAAAGCTGCGCGACGACCCGCGCGTTACATTTGTCGGGAGAATTCTCCGCAAGTCGAGTTTGGACGAGTTGCCGCAGCTGATCAACGTGCTGCGCGGCGAGATGAGTTGCGTGGGACCCCGACCTGTCGTCGTCGACGAGTTGGACCGCTACGGCGCCAAGGCGCCGTTGTACCTCTCCACGCGACCCGGCATGACTGGGCTTTGGCAGGTGAGCGGTCGCACCTCGGCGGACTACGCGAGGCGGGTCGCGCTGGACGAGACTTACGTTCGCTCGTGGTCACTCTGGCTCGATCTCAAGATCACCATGAGCACCATCTTCGTCCTGCTCAAATTCAACGACGCAGCTTGATCCAGGACGGTCCCCTGCCGAAGCATTCGGTCGAACCGGCGCGCGGAGTTGTCGAGGTCAGGCGGACGAGGCGTACATCGGCTAGGGCACGCACTCATGAATTCGTAGTGGTGCGCCGTTCCCCACGAGGCAACTACCTATTTTTCGGGAGGGCGATTTCAAATAATCGTGTACCCAGAGATACGCTATTTCTGTAAGTCGGTTATCATGACCGCCCGCTACTACTTCCACCTTGTCGACAGTCACGACGTCATCCGGGACCACTTCGGTGCCTTGGCGATTGATCTGGTTGAGGCGCACCGGGCGGCGGCTGAAATTGTCGAGGAGTTCAAGATAGAACAGGCGCACCGCTACCACGACTGGCACGATTGGAAGCTGGTGGTGACGGACGACTCGGCGCAGTTCGCCCTGGTCTTGCCACTGGCTGGCTGAGGTTGGCCATGGCGTCAGACGAAGAGCGCCGGCGGAAGAATGCCGTAACTGCCGGGTTCACGCCGGCACCCTTGAGGTGCCGGCGTGGCCGGGGCAATAGGAGTAGTAGTCTGCGGGCCCTGGCTGATGCTGGACGAATAGCAGCGGTAGGCATCTTCGGTGTGATTCTGCGACTTTGACTCATTCAAGACGGCCTGCCGCCATTAGGTGGCCCGGTTGAAGTCTAATGCATTGTCGGGCGGACTGCGACGGCTGGCGTCGCTGGTGAAGCGGTGGCTTAGCCGGCCAATTCAGTGCTGGGCCGCTGGCGGTTTGTAGCCCAGAGAGGTATGGGGACGCTGCGTGTTGTAAGTGCTGTCGTCAGCTCTCGATGACGATTTTCGCCTCGGCGAGGCTGTAGAAAAGCTCCCGTTCGGCAGCGGCACGGAGCTTGGAGTTTGAATCTCTCGCAATAGCCGTTCTCCCAGGGGCTGCCGGGCTCGATGAACGCGGTCCTGGCTCCCACCGCGGCAATTCTGGCGATGAACTCGGGGGCTGTTGTCGGAACGGACATGGCCCGGCACGCCGCGCAGGATGAAGAGGTCCGACAGGACGTCGATGACATCGGTCGACTTCAGCTTCCGGTCGATCCGGATCGCCAGGCACTCGCGGGTGAACTCGTCGATGACGTTGAGCATGCGGAAATTCCTGCCGTTGTGGGTGCGGTCCTCGACGAAGTCGTAGGACCAGACGTGGTCTGGGCCGCTCGGGCCGAAGCCGCATGCAAGAGGCGTCATCCAGCCAGAGCCGCCCTTTTTTGGGCTGCTTGCTCGGCACCTTGAGCCCCTCCAGACGCAAGCGCGACTTCGGTGACCTATGCGGCGAGGCTTGAGGGCTGATCGAAGCGCCAGGGCATAAGCTCCTCGATTCGGTTCTTCGGGTGGCCGTTGAGGATGGCGCGGAAGGTGGCCGCGCGGTAGTCGATGGGGTTCACGTCGGACATCTTGCAGGTGGCGACCAGCGAGGCGATCATGGCCCACGATGACGTACAGGATCTTTCGCACATTTGCCGAGCGAGGCGGCTTCTATCAGGATAGCTGAGAGGAGCTGGGAATGGACGAGAAGGCAGAGACGAAGTCGATGGGACGGGTTATCCAGATCGACGAAGCGCGGATCAGGGATCACCTCGGCGAGATGGTTCGCGGGACGGTTGAGGAGGCGCTGAATGCGATGCTGGACGCCGAGGCGGACCAGTTGTGCGGCGCCGGACGCTACGAGCGCAGCGAGACGCGGAAGGACACGCGCGCCGGCAGCTATGAACGATCGCTGGAAACGCGAACTGGCCAGGTGAGCCTGAAGATCCCGAAGCTGCGGCGCCAGACCTTCGAGACGGCGAACATCGAGCGCTACCGGCGGCGGGAGAGCTCGGTCGAGGAGGCGCTGATCGAGATGTACCTCGCCGGCGTCTCGGTGCGGCGGTTCGAGGACATCACCGAGGCGCTCCGGGGCACCCGGGTCAGCCCGAGCACGGTCTCCAATCTCAACAAGAAGATCTACGCCAAGATCGAGGCGTGGCGGAACCGGCCGATCGAGGGCGAGCATCCGTACATCTTCCTCGACGGCATCGTGATGAAGCGCACCTGGGCCGGCGAGGTGCGCAACGTCTCACTGCTGGTGGCGATCGGCGTGAATGCCGAGGGTTACCGCGAGATCCTCGGCATCTGCGAGGGTGCCAAGGAGGACAAGTCCGGCTGGTCGGCGTTCCTGCGCCACCTCGTGGACCGCGGGCTGCGGGGCGTGGAGCTGATCATCTCGGACGCCTGCAGAGGGCTGGTGGAGAGCATCGGCGAGTTCCTTCCCGACGCCCGGTGGCAGCGCTGCGTGGTGCACTTCTACCGCAACGTCTTCAGCCACGTGCCGGCGACCAAGGTCCGCGAGGTCAGCCACATGCTCAAGGCGATCCACGCCCAGGAGACCCGGGTGACCGCGAGGCCAAGGCCTCGGCGGTTGTCGACGAGCTCCGTCGCCAGCGTATGGCGCGCGCGGCGGACCTCGTCGACGCGCACGTCACCGAGACGCTCACCTACTATGCCTTCCCGGACTGCCACTGGATCAAGATCCGCACCAATAATCCCCTCGAGCGTATTATGCGTGAGATCCGACGACGAACCCGCGTGGTCGGCGCGTTCCCCGACGGCCAGTCCTGTCTCAATCTCGCTGCCGCCCGGCTCCGGCACATCGCCGGCACCCAGTGGTCAACCCGTAAGTACATGAACATGGCGCCGCTCCGCGCGCCCCACAACGAAGCCTACGGACCCGTCTCCGCATGAGCGAAAGTGCGAAAGAGTCTGGACGCTACCTGGCCCAATTTTGGGCGCCGACCTCGTTGCCTGCGAAGAGCGTGTTCTTGCGGGTCAGCGCGATCGGGCGGATCTGGTTCTCGACCGGGTTGGTGTCCAACTCGAGCGTGCCATCGTCGATGGAACCGGATCAGGCCGGGCCAGTGCGCTCAGGCCGGGCCAGTGCGCCAGCGTGTAGCGGATGTCTTCGGCCAGCTGGGAATTCTGCGGGATGCGTGAGAGCTGGGCTTCGAGCCAGGGCTTGAGCGCGGCGACGACGGGCGCCGAATGTTCGCGCCGGGCGGCCAGGCGCATGAGCGGCTCCTTGGCGCGTACGGATTTTCTCGACCTGATCGAGCAGCGCGATCTGCCGCAGCATCGCTTCGGCGATGGGCGAGCCCTCGTTCTCGAAGCGCTTCACGAAGCGGCGGCGGACATACGTCCAGCAGTAGACCAGCTGCCACGGGCCGCAGTGGCGAACGCGGGGCATGTTCATCTGCGGGAACTTGGGCCATCGCTGGCGTGAGGGCCGTTGCTCTGGAAAAATATATACAGGGATAGAGGCAGTGCGCAACTATAGATGGCGCGAACTTGTGGATAGCGCTTGACTTACGGCCCAACGAATTTTTGCCAAAGCATCGCGCCTTCTAAATATATCGATAATTGGAGGAAATAAAACTAAAGATGGATAGTTATGCATTATAAATACAAACAATTCCGAGGCCCCTTTCTCCCTTCGAATAATAATCAAGCATAATTCCCAATATGCTATTAAGGCAAGGCTACGATCGCTCTTGCGTCTAAGTAGTCTCATCTCGGGACGTGATGAGCCAGATCCCGCAAAAAAGACGCTAAAAACCGCCTTCATTTCCTTATTCTTATCGTGAACGGTGCGCAGGCTGTTCTGTCGGTTGGCTCCGTGGCTGCGAAAAATGAGCAGGTCTGCGTCCACCTTCGCCAACGTTCCTAGAAGTCCAAAGCGCATCCACATTTCGACGTCACACATGTGGTGCAGGCTAGCATCATAAAGTCCGGCCCTTTTCTGAGCTTCCGTTCGGACAATCGCGGCTGGTCCCGCGATCGGACTACGTCCGGTTTGGCAAATGTTGCGCACAAACTCCGTGCCGGAAAACAACTGCACCGGCGCGTCAGCGACCACACAACGGGTGGCCGGAGGACCTTCACCGTAGTGTTGAAGCGTGGAGCCATAAACTAGGTGCACTTGAGGGTGTTCGTTCATGATTGTTGTAGCGCGATGCAATGCACCAGGCATTAGGAGGTCGTCGGAGCATAGAATCATGAAATATTCTGCCGACGCCCATGCAATTCCCTCGTTTAGCGAGGCATGCAGACCGTGGTTCTTCTCACGGACTCGGACTGTGACGCGTGGATCGGTGCGCGCGAGATCGCGCGCAATTTCGGCGCTGTTGTCCGTCGAGGCGTTGTCGATGATGAGAACGCGCAAGTGCTCGACATCTTGGCTGAGGACGCTCTCAACTGCCTCCCGCAGAAAGCGAGCGTAGTTGTAGTTGGGGATTACGACGTCAACGCTTGTCATGAGCGAATTGTCTCCGCTTTCTGGAGCCTTGAGCAGGCCGCCGGTTGAAACAACCGCGCCTTCGGCCTGGGGCTGCAGAGACCGATTGGCACAGTCCGCTCGAGCACTGCCGCCTGCACGTCGAAATATTTCGCGACGCGCCGACCGGACGCACGCTCTCTCCCGGGCACCTTTCAACGCCCCTTCTGCTGCGCTGCCGACAGTCGGCGGGATACGGTCCACATGGGTTCGTTCAGGCTTCGAGTTGGGAAGGCTGTCCGAGGGCCACAAGAACACTTACAAGGAGTGACCGATAGCCCATCACAAAAAGAAGTATCCATCCGTAGACGAGCGCCATGGTGACGCCTCCGATCGCAAGCCGAAGCGCTGCTGACAGTTCCTGACCAAACTGATGCAGCAAAGTGAAAGAACAGGCCGCCGCTACGATACCGGCGGCAAGAGGTCCTGCCACGGCCCGGGACAAGTCCGCGATTGAAATCGGCGTGCCGTGGAGGCACCAAGCAACGTGCGGGAACAACCACAGCACCATTATGGTGGAGTATCCGAGTGCGACGCCGTTCGGCCCGTAGGGCATGCCCAACATGTAAGCTACAACAACAAGTGGCGCCAGCACGAGTCCGACGTACAGGCTACGCTTCTGAAGGCCCATCGAAACCATGACCCAGAAGAGTGGGTTTATTATACCGAAGACGAGGATAGTCGGCGTCATCAGCCTGAATATCGGGATCGCCTCAGGCCATCCAGGGCCCAGAATCAAGGTAATGATCTCGTCGGCGAACAAGGCACAGAGGAGCGTTGCGGGCACCGTTACTGCCATGACAAGCCGATACCCCTTGAGGAAAAAGCCCCGGAACTGCACCGGATCATTCTGAAGGCGTGAAAGTGTCGAAAAGAATATCCCACCGACCGTGGCGTTCATGGTGTTTACCGGAAGGCCTATCAGCTGAACCGCTCGAGTGTAGATCCCGAGCACGTCGGCGCCCCAAAAGCGTCCAAGGATGATCTTCTCCATGTTGTAAGCGATGTATACGACGATGCCGTTGAGTGTGACGATACCTCCGAAGGAAAGCAGCGGCCACACTTCAACTCCCATACGCGGCCTTTCGGGAACCCAGCCGGTGCAGGCCCAACAGCCAATCGTATTAATTGCGGAAGTGGCAATCAGGCCGCCGACCAGAGCCCAGTAGCCATACCCGGCCAACGCCAGGAAAATGCCCAAGAAGGCGCCTCCGAGATGGGACAGCGCTTCGATTGCGCTCAACGCTGGATACCGCAAGTCGCGCTGCAGCAAAGCGGAGTGTTGCACGCCCGACGCGGCAAAAAGAAAACCCGGCGCCAGCGCGATCATGATCCAGAGCAGACGTGGATCGCGATAGAACTCGGCGATAAACGGGGCTCCGACAACGCAGAGAAGCGCCAGCAGGCCGCCTACTAGAATGTTGATCCAGAACAGCTGGGAGATTTGCTGGTTCGTGATATTTGACTTCTGGACCGTCGCCAAAGACAGGCCGGCGCTGGTGAAGAGATCGAAGAAGCCGGTGACCACAGTCACCATCGCTACCAGCCCGAAGTCATTCGGGCTCAGCAGACGCGCAGCTATTCCGAGATAGAACAATCGAACGGCCATCGTCGCGACCTGGCCGAGCGCCTTGGCCAGTCCGCCCCGTACCGCCTTCCCCTTCAGGTTGTGCATTTTTCGAACCCGGGGTAGAGCCAGCCGTTTCGGCGTAATTTAGGCATCGCAAGCAGCTACCGGGATTCTTGTCGGTTCGGGGCTGTCTGTCACGCGATCGTGTCGGGCTGGCGGGACCTCCGTTACCCGTTCAAGCCAGATCTCCCGCCACCATGAATAAATGCTCCTTGGGCAATGCATGCGCCGATCGCTGAAGCACGCCCGGCACCAAACGTTTTCAAGGATCACCGCCGGCGTCTTGAGAGTAACCATCAAGCCGGTGTCCTCGCCGATGAACTGCGAGACCCGCGCTTGGACCCGATAGGTCTTGCCGCAGAAGGGAACCATCTCGGCGTCGAAAAACAGGCCCCGGTTCTTGTTGGCCTCGTCGATCGTTGCGAGTATCTGTTCGTAGGACTTCACCCGCACCAGCTCGCCCGGCTGCAGATCCAAAGTCACACCGGGCATCGGCCGTCCGATCGGTATCGCACCACGCCGTCGGGGAAACGGGATGCCGCCCCATAGGCTTACCACTCGGTCATAGAGCCAGCGGAACGGCTTTCGGAGCGAATCATGCCCAGGCCGAACAAAGTAGTAGTAGGAGCTGTAGATCGCCCCGCTGATCAGCTGGCTCAGGGCAACATTGCCGGACGTATAGTCTTTCACGTACTGCCTCGCGTCCCACCACGGCAGGTAGTCCGTGAAATCAGGAAGGTCCGTGGCCTGGCATGCGTATTTGGGACCGCCCGTGGTCGGCTGGTCGTTCGCCAGCGTCCCGGCCAACACCGCCTCCTCCGAGCATTTGGTCTCGCATCTGTGCAGCGGCGCCGCGAGTGTGGTGTCGGATTCGAATGCCTCAGAGGATCGGAGATCCCCTTCCACCGGTTTCAGCCACGCCGCCTTCCAGAATATCAGGCATGCGGCCTGGCAGCCTCCGTATGCCCTGCCATCACATCGCAGGTTCTCGAGGTGCACGCCGTCGGGGAGCGTGCGTCCGCCGGTGCCGTTGACCGTATCGCACGTCTTGTGGGCGCTCTTGTATACTCGAAACCTGCGACCGCAGAACTCGAGCATTTGCGGCATAAAAGGCAGGCCGTCCAGCCGGCCGTTCGAATCGAGCGACCGGAGAATTTCGTCCCTGCCGCGAACCTCGACCCATTCCCCAGCGCGAAGCGACATACCTACTTCCCTATCGTCTCAAACAACTGAACTCGAAACCGGAGCTGACAAGCTGTGGTCCGAAGTGACAACATCCTATTCCGGGCAGCGCATCGGTAAATTGGTCGTAGCTCCTTCGCCGTATGATTTGACTAAGCCGCACCGTCATGGTCCGCTCGCACGGACGATCGTTCCGCCGTTCCGAGCCCCGGGCCGGCGGCGGCAAGGCACCCGGGCTCGCCGGCTTCACTGTCGGCCGGAGTTGTCAAAACGGTGCGACTGGTCCAGTCATAGCCGCGCAATGAATTCGGGGTTACAGCGTCCGCGCATCAGGTGGCCGGCCGCGATCAGGTTGCCCTTGAGCCGGCCAAGGCGGTCAATATGCGGCTCCGGCCGAAGGCTGAGCGCCGCGTTTGCAACTACATTGCGGACAATCAGGTTGGCTGCCCAGCGCCCAGTTCCGGTGCCTTTGCGGACCAGATAGAGCGGGTTGGCTATCTGCGAGTAGCCGAAGCGCACCCCGCTGACCCGTCCGCGCTTAACGCCGAGGTGCACGCCACGCAGGCTGTGTAGGCGCACTATCGGCCGACCGCGCGCGACTAGCCGCGAGAAGTCGGTATCCTCTTGCCAGCCGTAGAGCGGCAGGCGCTCGTCGAAGCGATGCTCCCCGATGTCGTCGGCGCGAAACACCATGTTGCAGCCGTAGGCTCCGCCCGGCGCCATGTATTCGAACCGCTTTGGCTCGCCGTCGGCGGCGTCGGCAAGGATCGCGCGGGCCTGCTCGAGATTGAGCCCCGGGCCCTTGATGCCGTCGGCCAAGACGTGCCCGGTCATCACCGTCCACTCGGGATAATGCGCGAAGGCGGCTTCCGCGCGTTCTAGATAGTCGGCGGCGGGTACAAAATCGTCGTCGAAGAAAACTACGATCTCCGTGCCACGCGCATGTTCGGAATCAAGGGCGCGGTTGCGCTGCGCGGTGCAACCGGTTGCGCCGAAGACATAGCGCAGCGGGTAGCTGGTGACCGCAGTTTCATCGACGTGGGTCGCATCGGGAGCGGAGACTATGACCAGGTCGGGCCGGCGCGTCTGGTCTTCGAGATGAGTTAGCGCCTGGCCCAGAGTGGCCCTGCGATCAGCGGTGACAATGATTGCGATCAGCCGCATGCTCCACCCCCTGAAATCGCCCTGACTCTAGCAGAGGCCTGCCCGACGGCCACATCCGCCCTGGGTGCGAGCCGGCCCGTCGATGAGGGCGCAGCGTAGGTCTTTAGGCGTCCCGCACCCTCGAAAGGACGAAGAGCGTCGCGCGGCGCAGCGGGCCATTGATGACATGGAGAAACTACGGCATGGCGGGGATGAGCGTCGCACCGATCGCAGTCCTTGTAGCAGCTCTTCTTCTCGCGGTCGGCCAGATCACGCGTGCACCGACGGCCTTCGCCTTGTTCGCTTCCTTTGCCTTCGGGTCGACAGCAATCGTCACCGGCGGCATTAACGTGATGCTCTACGTTCCTTTGGCGGGCCTGCTGATGGCCGGGGCCGTGCTTCGCCGAACGTTCTGGCGCGATCTGGAACGGGTGTTCCGACAGCACTGGACGCCGATCGTCGTCGTAACCTTGCTCGTCTACGGCGTCGCAAGCGCCCTCATCCTGCCGCGGCTCTTCGCAGGGGAGACAACGGTTTTCGTGCCGTCGCGGGGCGCCATCGTCGAGACTGCGCTGCGGCCTGTTTCGGGCAACATCAACCAGTCGGCCTATTTTGCGTTTGGTATCCTCGGGTTTTTTGCCGTAGCCAGCCAGCTGGCGCGAGATGGTCGGTTCGAGATGCTCCGGATCGGTTTCTTGACCTTCGCCGTCGCCAACGCCACGCTCGGCATGATCGACTTGGCCGGCAAGATGAGCGGAGCCGGCGATCTGTTGGCGCCGCTCCGTACTGCCGGCTACTCGATGCTGATCGAGATTCAGGTCGAGGGCTTCTGGCGCATCGTCGGGGGCTTTCCGGAGGCGTCGTCCTTCAGTGCCGCGACGACCGTCTCGCTTGCCTTCACATTTAGCTACTGGCGGGCCACGAACTGGCGTCCGGCGCTCGCGATCTCCGCCGTCCTGCTACTGCAGCTCCTGCTTTCGACTTCCTCAACCGGGTATGCTAGCCTCGCCATCCTCGGAGCATTGCTCTCACTCTCGTACGTGTGGCGGCTGATGCTTGGACGACTGAACTCGCGCGATCTGGCAACGATCTTGGCCGGTACGGTTGCTCTAGCGCTCGTGCTAGCGGTCCTGATCTTCATGCAAGGGGCGCTCGACCCGGTGCAACGGCTTATCGAAGAAACGCTGATCAACAAGTCAACGTCAGCTTCGGCGGACGAGCGCTTCTACTGGAACGCCAAGAGCTGGCAGGCATTTGTTGACACCTACGGTCTCGGCGTAGGGCTCGGTAGCTCGCGTGCCTCGAGCTATGTGATCGCTGTCCTTTCGCAGCTCGGCGCTTTCGGTGCCTTTCTGATCGTGATCCTGATTGTGGAAATGGCGCGGCCGATCCCGCGGCCCCGGCTGGATCCGGAGGCGCGAGAGCTCGCAGCGTTTTGTACGAGCCTTCGCACAACCGGACTAGCGGCACTGATTCCGTTGGCGATATCGAGCAGTTCGGCGGACCCGGGCATATTCTTCTTCATCGTCCTGGCAGGCGTCGTCGTCGGCCGGAAACGGTTAGGTCAGATGTGCGCGAGGGAGCGTTACGCCTTGGGCGGCACGCTCAGGCATCGTTCGGTGCTGGGCTCAACGGTCTGGAGCCGCAAGGCCCCCGCGAGCGAGACGCCGCGGTTGGCCTGACCCGGGTGGCGCGAGCCGTCGGCGCTTTACTTTTCCAATGCCGGAGGAAGTTCCGTGCGATCCGCGACCCGCCCGGGTGGCTCTATTCCGCGACGGATCGCCGCTTCGTAGACCGCAAGGTATTCGTCGGCCATGCGGTCGACCGCATAGTAGGCGAGGTCCTTCCCGGCGCGAAGGCGAGCATCCGCCAGCTTCCGTGGGTCGGTCATCAACGGAAGCAGGGCGAGGCTGAGGAGATCGGGGCGGCTGGGAGGAACCGTCGTGCCGTACCGGTCATGATCGAGCTGCTCGGCGATCCCTCCGACCCGCGTACCGACAACCGCGCAGCCCGCCTCCCTTGCCTCGAAGATGCCTAGCGCAAAAGGCTCTGCGGTGGAAGCGAGGACGAACACGTCGGTCTGGGCGAGCACATGCTGCGGGTGTTCGATGTATCCAATGAAGTCGATGCGGTCAGCGTAGGGGGACCGGGCGGCCTGTTGTGTCAGCGCCTGCCGCTCCGGGCCATCGCCGGCGATGACAAGCCGCCACTCGGGTGCTGCCGCCGCAGCGAGGGTGAATGCCTCGATGACGTCGTGCACACCCTTCCGCCGTTCCAACCCTGACATGGTAGTGATGCATGGGCGCGACAAGCGCATGGCGGGATTCGCAGGGCTCTGCCTCAGTCGGGCCGAGGTGAGGCAACCATTGACCACCACATCGAGCCGAAGGGGGGGAAAGCCCCGGGCAAGCAGCAGCTGGCGCTCGGCATGCGAGACGGCAACAACGCGATGACCAAGTCGCATAAGCCATGCGTGCCGATCGAAGGAGTTGTGCACCGTGGTAACCAGCGGAATCCCGAGCGCCGACCCTATGAGCCGCCCGAGCAAGGCGCCGGACATCATGTGCCCGTGCAGAACGTCGGGCCGGTCGCGGCAGCAGAGCGCGGCCAGCGAGGCGGCAGCGCGGGCTGCCCGCACCGGATTTCGCAGGCTCTGCTCAAGCCGGACGTGACGCACGCCGGACTGCTCGAGCAGCGGCACGAGTCGCCCGCCGGCGCTCGCGAAGAGCACGCGATGACCCTGGGCGGCCTGCGCGCATGCGAGATCGACTGCGAGGTGCACGTTACCGCCGTGCTCGCAGTGGTTGACGAGGTGAAGGACCGACAGAAGTCATCACGCCCTGTACCGGTAGTCGCGTGCAGCCGCGGCGGCGAAGAGCCGCCGGTTCTGGCAGAGTCGCCGCCCTACGGCCCAGAGCGTGTCCATCAAGGAAAGGGTCGGTAGCCGCATCATTCTCCAGCCATGTGATCGCCCCGGCGACGAGAATATGTGGCGGGGAGACCAGACGGTCCTCTCGGAAGGGAGATGTGCCTACCGATTTGGGGTAGGAAAGGCGCGATGGGAGGGGATGCGCCCGTTCTGCTGTGCCGTACCCATGAGGGCGACCGAGGAAGTCGCGCCGGGATTCTCGCATGCGAACGCTCATTGACCGGGTTGCGGTGATCAGTGACGATTTCGAGGGCGGCGGTGGTGCGTCAAGCATCGCGATCGCATCGATCCGGCAACTGCAGCGGCTCGGAATTCCGGTATCGATGCTGGCCGGCGGCGCGCCTACCGCCATCGCGGCGGGCCAAGCGGACGAGGTGGTGGAGCTCGGGGGGCGCCATCTGCTTGAGGGCGGTCGTGCGCTTGCAGCCGTGCGCGGATTGCACGACCGGCAGGTCCGCGCCCGCCTTGCCGCCTGGATCGCGGCGAACGACACTCCTGGCACGATCTACCACCTGCACAATTGGCACAAGGTGCTCTCGCCGTCGTGCTTCGCCCCGCTGCGGCAGGTCGCCGCACGCTTCGTCGTCTCGACGCACGATTTTTTCCTGAGCTGCCCCAACGGAGGATACTTTGACTTCCGAAAGCACGCGGTTTGTGACCTCGCGCCGCTCTCGGCGGGGTGCTTGGTCGCGAACTGCGACAAGCGCCACTTCGGCCATAAGGCATGGCGGGTCGCCCGTCAGCTGACGCGCGAGGCGCTCTTTGACTTCCGTAGGCAGCCGGCCGCCGTGCTTGCGGTGCACGAGGGCATGGTGCCGCTCCTCGGGCGCCGGGGGATCCCGCCCGAGGCCATCCGGATCCTTCGCAACCCGGTGACCGGGTGGCGGAGCCAGCGAATCGAGGCGGAGCGCAACCGCACGCTGCTTTATGTCGGTCGACTCGAACTCGACAAGGGTGTCGACACGCTCGCCCTGGCGGCTTACCGGCTCGGCGCGAGGCTGAGGATCGTTGGAGACGGGCCGCTTGCCACCGTGCTGCCGAACCTCTGCCCGGGTGTCGAGATGCTCGGGTGGCAATCGCCGCATGCGATCGGCGACATCGCCAACTCGGCGCGGCTGATCGTTCTGCCCACGCGGGTGCGGGAGACCTTCGGCCTTGTGGCGCTCGAAGCTGCGATGAGCGGGCTCCCGGTCGTTTCGTCGACCTCGGCCCTCGTCACCGACGAGCTGATCGCGCGCGGCATAGGCCGGTCCTGTGAGCCCGACGATCCGGATGCTCTGGCCGGCTGTCTCGCCGATCTCCTCGGTGACGACGGTGCCGTCGAGGCGATGAGCCGGAGCGGCTTCGCTGTAGCGCGTACCCTCGCGCCGACGGAGGAGCAGTGGGGCCGGCGACTGGTCGAAATCTATGCACAGACACTGGTCCGCTCGCCCACCACCGCGTGGCGGCCTCCGAGCGTCCGCGAGCTGCCGCGCCCAGCGCACACAACGGACGTCTGACCCGCCGGAGGCTGTAGGCGGGGAATGCCAAGCTGAAGCAGATCGTCTGCTGGACATCTGGACGATGGGCCAGGGTAGGGACGACGGGCCAGGGTAAGAGCCCGACGCATTCCGTTCCTGGGGACATAGCCCCCATTGTTGCCGAAGGGCAACAAACTGAAAGCGGCGATAGGCAATCCTGCCACTGACTTCCGAGGCTCGGCCCAAGCTCATGCCGTAGCCTTAAGCACCTATTGACCAAGCGAGCTTAACGCTCTCCTGGAAGACCAATTCTGGCCAAGATATCTCGTGGTGCTCTAGATGCGTGTTTAGCCGGACGCGACAAGGAGAGATCTGAATGAACGGAAGATGGGGCGCGCGGCTCATTGCTTCTGTGCTGGCGATAGCCCCGGCATACGCCGGGGCCGTGCTCCCCGAGGATCCGAACATCTGCGTCTCGCCGATGGAGTGGGGGGATAGCGACGCTCCTCCGTATGCGACGATCTCGATCCACGCCCGGCCGCAGTTCTTTCCGGGGTACCCGACGCCGCTCTTCGGCGATGACGGGACGGCGCGCTACGTCGATCCGGGTGGACGGCTCCGAACGCATCCGTCCCCCGCCCCCCTCCATTTCGTTCCCGCATTCTTCCTCGGCTCCGACGGCAACGTCTACTGGCCGCGATGGGACGACAACTACGTGTTCGACCGAACCGCTGGATACTTCCGAGAAATCGATCCGGGCGACTCCGCCGAGCAGCGCCACGCCCGCGAGATTCCTGGCCGAGATCGACGCGGCCGGCAGTGAATACAAGGCGCCGAGCCGGATGAACTTGGGCGTCACGTCGCCGACTTCGATCCGTCGAACTCGGATCGAGACCTCGATGGACCCGCCTCCATGACGCAGCGCAGGTCGGTGGTGACGCCGCACTTCGGCCTTAGGGTGGAAACCGAAGGCGACACGCTTCAGCTGGCCTGGGGCGACCAGTCGAGAGAGATCGAGCTCCCTTTCGTGGGACACTGCAGCTGGAAACTCACCGAGCTCGAGCAGTCGGGCCAGGTGCTGTTCGAAAGCTGGTTCGCCGGGGGTTCTTCCTGATTGATCACGACCTCAACCTGACGGCGCCGGATGGCGCGTGGCGGCTGAGCCGGCCGGAAGCCATCTACCTGCCGGCGACCGGAGAGGCCATCCTCACAACCGGGCCGAATTTGCCCTACCTGCACGGGCTGTTCTGGCTGCGCGACCGTCGGCTTTCCGGGTCCAACGCCTGCGGCTACACTGCGTCGCCGCCTGCGCAGGCCTACCAGAACGTCCCGCCGGCCGTCGCCGAGGCCATCGATACGGTACACATGACGTCCTATGTCCAGCCGGTCTCGACCGGCCGCTCGTTCATTACCTCCGGTCGCAACGGTGTTTTCTAAGTGCCGCTCTACAACCGGTCCGCGCCTCTCCGAGTTTCCGGAGTTCTGGTCGCAGGTCTGGCGGGTGCCGCACAGCGGCCTGATCCTAATCCATTCCTGCGACTGCTTCTTCCTCTACGACGTGCTAAGGTGGTCTATGCGAGCGGGGACCTACCGGCTTCTTCGATCGTAGCTGTGTTCAGAGCCTTCAACCGATCGCCTATATCCGGCTTCGGGCGACATTCAGCTCAACCGCCGCGACTGGACGGTCAGCGTCGAGCGAGGTCTCCACAAATCGGGCGGCGTGCTCTCCGGTATCGCCTGAGCCGACTGGCTGAAGGAGGTCCGAACCCGGCCATTTGGCCCAGCACCTAAATTTTCTCTAACGGCGAACTGCCGTTCCTCTCCCGTAAGGCTCGACTGGTCGAAGTGCCCCGTTTCGGCTTCGCCATCCGTCAGTACACTGAGAGCCGCTTCGTTCGCCTGAATTTGACGGCCGAGTTCGTCATATAGCCGGGACAGCCGGAGCTGGACGGTTACATCACCTTCGACAACACCCGTCTGGTCTTCGATCCCGGACAGAGCGAGGCCATCGCAGTCGCGGCCACCGCCGCCAGCTCGTGCTCTATCGCCGCCGACAGCAAGACGCGCGCTCTGGCCTGCGGCAGCCATTGCGCCCTCTGGTGTATCAATACGCTGGAGAGCGACCTGTCGAACCCAGCAGTAGTTCTGATCGGAGCTCAGACCGAGCTTTTCCGACATGCGCCCTATACGAGCCTCCAACGTTCCTCCCCGTCAGTGTGACTAGCCCTATCTTTGCCATCTAGTCTGTGCCACAGATCAGAGAAACCATCCTCTAGGCAATCTTTATCAGGTTCTCGTGTTCCGACATAGACAACCCCCGACACCTCTAGCCTACTGTTAGCGCCCTCTATCCCCTGCAGCTGTTCTCTCCGCCGGTTAGCAGTGAGATCTTTACCGCAACGCTCATTCCAGCACTGTTCTAGTTGCTTATCAACGCTGTTAAAGGCGAGCGCCACGCCCCAAGAATAGAGACCATCATACCGACGTAAAACACCGAACAATCTTCTATCACTCAGCTGCCAAAGCCACCGCTTTCTTGTACTTCTCCCTCCGTCGTCTATCCACCTTCTCGTTCTCTTATTTGTCCCAGACCCTCGTGCCCTCGTAGAGCCATCTCCCTTAGAGTACTCTCATCACTCTCCTCTTTATCAGCCATCCATTCTTGTCTCTCCTCTCTTCCTCTATGCCAAATCTCATCTCCTTCTTGCTCTTCACCTTCTGCCTCTTGCTCCTCTTCTCTACCTCTATCCGGCCGAGGCCCGTTACGCGCTTCGTGTCGCGTGCCGGTGTTACCTCCGCCTATCCGGGACGCGCTTCGTCTCGCTCTTGCCTTTGTTACCTCCTCCTTCTCTACCTTCTAGCTCCAGTTCTTCACTTATCGCCTCTCTTCTACGTAGTTGTATTATACTCGTACTTTGTTTAGCATCTCTTTCAGTGTGCTCTCTTTTTATGCTGCTCCATTCATATAGCTCTGCCCGCTTCTTGCAGCTCTACCACCAGCTCGCTGCGCCATACTCTGTCTGTCGCTAAGCTCTTTCTAGAACTTATCTACATCTGTAGCGTTGCCGCCCACTCTTATTAGCTATGCGTACCCTCTCATAGTCTTCCGTCACTTGCTTATCTAACTTTATCTCCTCTTTTCTCTTACTCAGTTCTCTCCTCATCAGTTTTAAGCTCACCACCTTTCCTGTTTCTCTCTCCTTTTCTATATTACACCTTATTCCTCCGTCGCCATATGCGCTGCTGTAAATTCGTCTTCTTTAACTGTTGCTTCTCAAAGTTCCTTTCTTATTCTACCTCCTTTTTCTTTCTATCCATTATGTATTCCCTTACTTTCTCTTTATCTCTCATCCTCTCCAGTCTTTGCTTAAACTGTGCCTTTTATTACTCTAGAAATACCTCTAGTTCTTCCTTGTATTCTTCTACCCTTCTCTGCATTTCTCTCTTCTTCCCTTCCTTTTCTTTTTTCATCTCCAGCCATATTAAATCATCATCTTCTATCTCTTCACTTTATACATTCTTTATTACCCTCTCCATTACCCCCTCCTTCTCTTTTATCATTTTTATCCTTCCTTTTTTCATCATCTTTCTTTTCAGCTCTATTTGCTCGCCTTCGTGTAGGTGTCTCGGTCATAGTGCCTGAGAACTGCGTCCGTCTTTCCCCTCGTGAGAGTCGCACTTTTTAGTAATCTCTTCGTACCTTCTCTATCAGCTCTATCCTCCCCTTTATTTCCTTTACCTTAGCCTCCTCTTCTTCTATCTCTTCCTTTCTTGCCTTCACTTATGCTCTTCACCTGTGTCTCCAATAATACCTCCAGCTTACCTTATTCCTCCTCTTATAAGTGCCTCTCTTCTAATGCTTCCAGTCTGCCTTTTTTATTTCATCAGCTTCTCTTTTTATTTCACTCCTTTTTCCTGCCTTTATTCCTTCCTCATTTTCTTCTTCATCCCTTTCTCTTCTATATACTCTTCTTCTTATATATCTACCTTTCTTACCCTCTCTTCTAAATCTTTATCTATACGAAAACTTAGCCTGATCTCACTTCTTCTTTCTCCTAGATGTTCAGCTTTTTTATCCTTCTCTCTTCTTACTTCTCCCAGTTGCGCTGATCACTACGTCTTCTTTCCAGGTGACGCCTGCGCTCTTAGCCCTCTTCTATTTCCTTCTGTCGCCATTTCCTTAGCTGTGCTCTCTCTCTTAGCTAGCGCACCTTTTCTATGTCGAAGATGCGTTGTATACCCTGCTGACTCCTATCTTCCTTCCTTTGCCCTCCTTCTACAGCATCCTCACTATGTCTTTTATCCCATCGCCTTTTACTATCTTCTCTACTATCTAGAGATCTTCCTTTGTTACGCGCTATCTATCTTCTTCTATGTGACTTAGAAGCTTGCTCCTTTCTTTCCCTTTCATCGCACTTATTTTCGCCTTACCCTATCTTCTCTCTATCTTCTTTTCCTCCTCTAAACCCTTCTACCGTGTAGCCCTTTCAGTATGAACTCCTCTATCTCATCTATATACTTCTTTCCACACTCTCCACAGCATCCCCCTTCTATAACACCTTCTCAGTTTCTTAATCTCTCAACTTCCTCTATAAAGTGCTCTGTTTAAGCACTTCTAATCCTTTGGTGCATGCCTTACCATCTACCTGTCAGCAGCACTCTACATACCTTCTGTCTATCCAGGTGTGTTGATCTTTCTCATACTCTAAGGCGGTATAAACCCTCCTTAACTACTTCTATAGCCGGGGGTCTTCTGACGCGAACGGGCTGGGTCTCGGCGTTGCGCTGCCGTGGCGCCACGATGATCGAGGCATCAATCATCTGCCCGCCCATGGCGAGGTAGCCGCGGTCGCGAAGATGCGCATCGAAGCGGGCGAACAGCACGTCGATCGCCCTGGCCTTTGTCAGCAACTCGCGGAACAGCCAGATCGTGCGGGCGTCCGGAACCCGCCCATGCAGGTCGAGGCCCAGGAAACGCATGAAGCTGAGACGGTCCCTGACCTGGAACTCGGTCTGCTCGTCCGCCAGCCCATAGAGCGCCTGCAGCACCAGGACCTTGAACATCATAACCGCATCCATCGGCGGCCGGCCACCCTTCGAGCAGTCAGAGCGGGCCAGCGCCGCGTCGAGATCGGCCCGGAAGATCTCGAAATCCACCACCGCCGCCAGCCGCTCGAGCGGATCGCCGGTCCTCGACAGCGCTGCGTACCGCTCATCGAGATCAAACAAGCCGGTTGCCCCGCCATCAATCCCTCCGTCCCCGAAACATGGGGCGGATTGAATCATCACTGGGCTGACCTGGCGAGGTAAATAGAAGCGTCCGGTTGTTTCTGCGCGTGTCCGCCACACCGACGCCGAGAAGGCCGAGCTCAAGGTCGGCCGGATCCCGCAGGACTGGGCGGCGAACCCGGCGAAGCTGCGCCAGAAGGACCGCGACGGGCGCTGGACGCTGAAGCGGGGACGGCGCAAGCCCAAGCCCGACGGCACGCTGATGATGGAGATCGCTACCCCGGTCTACGGATACAAGAGCCATGTCGGCGTCGACCGCCATCACCGGTTCATCCGCACCTGGTCGGTGACCGACGCTGCCCGCTACGACGGGCGCGAGCTGCCGGGGCTTCTGGACAGCTCGAACACCGGGTCGTCCGTCTGGGCCGACACAGCGTACCGATCCGCAAAGAACGAGCGGCGCATCGCCAAGGCCGGGCTCGTCTCGAAAGTCCACTTCCGCAAGCCGCCCGGCAAGCCGATGCCCGAGCCGAAGCAGCGCGCCAATGCCGCCCGCTCGAGGGAACGCTCCGGCGTCGAGCATGTCTTCGCCGATCAGAAGCACCGCATGGGGCTGTTCATCCGCACCATCGGCATCGCCAGAGCGCGCGCCAAAATTGGCCTCGCCAACATCGCCTGCAACATGCGCCGGCTTCTGTTCTGGGAGACGACGGCCGCGACAGCGTAACGCGAAGGCCCCCGGCCCGCGATCTCGGGACGCCAAACGCACTCGCGAGAGAATGCCCAAGCGCCAGCCGCCGAGTTTCCGTTCAGACCAACCTCGAGACGGAAGATAGAAGTCTCCAACCGCAACCAAAAGTGCGGCCAGCTTCACCTCATAGCAGGCCCACATTCGAAAGGCCCCTCGGTGCATTCAAGCCTCTCCCTCCGCGCGTCAAGTGTTCAGCCAACCGCAGCGCCAGCGAAATCGCAGTAAAGGTCGGGTGCGCCTGGCCGCCGGTAGGCAGGACACCGGTTCCGGCTACCCAAAGGTTTCGCAATCCATGGACCGCTAGATTGCCGTCAACCACACCATCGCGCGCGCTGTGAGACATACGGGTAAGCCCGATCTGGTGATATCCGTCCCTTGCCTGCGAGCGAACGTGTAGGGCGGCCCGCGAGGGAGCGCACATCCAGCTCAGGCGACCCCAACGCGCATCCTGCACCAAGCGGTCGAGCACTTTGTGTGCTGCGACCACAGAGTCTATGTCCGGGTCCGTGAAACGGAGATCGACGCGGGGCAGTGGCACGCCGTTGGCGTCCCGCCGTTCGGTTAGCGTAACGCGGCTGTCCGGATTGGGAAGTTGCTCCGAGTGGTAGCGCAGAACATAGATCTGGCGTGGGTTGGGGTAGAAAAAACCGGGTGGCCGTTTATCGCGCTCGGCTCTCTGGTGAAGGATTTCCGCCAATCCAAGTCCGGTGTTAACCGGGTCGGTAAGAATGTTCAGTAGATGGTGGCCCACATTCACCCGATCCCCGGATGGCGCCGCAACGTAACCAGGCAAGTAGTGGCGCATGTACTGCAAGGTCCGGTGCCAAGCGCTGAGCCCCAGATGTAGGGCGGACAAAGCGCCGGACTTCATCCCGGCGTCCTCCAACGGAAAGTTGCCAGGCGCAAAATAGATGTTGAGGAGCCGTTTCTCTTCCAGAACTTCCGGCGCAAGGGTGATGCGACGGCGGAAGTAGGCGCCGTCGCTGGAACGAAAGAAGGAGAAGTGCGGTCCCATGGCACTGTCGTTGAAATGCATCCGGGCGATCTGTCCAGATACATGTCCCATGTAGTAGCGCCCCAGCGGCCCGGGCGGCCCGCCAAGAAATGCTGGATGCTCTGCTTGGATTCGCAACAGCAAGCGCGCCGTCTCGATGCCGCCGCAAGCCAGAACAATCATAGGAGCGCGAACAATCGTCGTCTGGTTGCCTGACCGCACCTCAACAGCGGTGATCGTGCCGCTACCGGTGTCGAAAAGCAGCCGTGTTGCGGTGCTTCTCAGGCAGATCTGCAGGTTAGCCGATGCCTCAATCTCTGCCCGGTGGCGCTTGCCCATATCCGGCTGGGCGGCAAAACGGATCACGCCGCTGCGACGAAGGTGACTTCCAGGCGGATCTTCCCCAAGGTCGAAGTTAGGCCCGCCGCAGCCTAGGTAGTCGCACGCCTCGGCGTGGTACATCGCAATATCGGCGTAGCAAATCGGCGCCCCGGATAGCGGCACGTAGGGTCGCCTTTGAAAGTCGATTGGATCGTAGGGCGTACAGCCCGCTCCCCAGGCGCAGGAGGTGCCCCCGAGCCCGCGGCGGGTGGAATCGCCCGGGCGCGCATGGTTTCGTGGATCGGCCAGTTCGGTCTCGGCTAGCTCCGAGGGCCCGCGATCGGGTTCTTCACCACCCGACTCGAGGAGGAGCACGCGGTGGAAACGTCGCGCCAGTGAAAGGCTGAGAGCAAGGCCTACGGGGCCTGCACCCACTATGCACACGTCGAAGGTCTCGATCGCGGCGATGAGCGCCAGGGTGTTCAGGATCACCGTTCGCCGCCCATCTGCCTGCCGCACCGGACTCGCCGCAAGATCCTGCACCTCAGGTCAGGAACCGAGGGATGGATCAAGTGCATACGCCGCGAACCAAATTGCAATCTGGCATTTGCTCTGCTGTGGCTCGGTTCACCCGAGCGTGGAGACCTCACAATGGTCGCGCGGTAGCTCATTGCCTCGACCTTGCCTTCTCCAGTGCTTGGAACGCCCTAGGCAATATGCGAAAATCAGGTTGACGCACCACACATACAGGATTGGTAGGCCAAGCCTTTTTGGTAGACTACGGTTGATAGGGTGGATAGGGAACCCGCTTTCGGGGGGATTGGTTTCCAATCGCCTCTGCCGTGCGGGCGCTGGGTGGATGGTCGTACACCGCACACAGAGTGTTGGGCCGCGCTGCGCCGGGACGGCGGCCGTATGGGGCGCTGCCGGATTGCACACTGCGAGCGTCCGCGTCTATGGCTGGCCGGAAGAATCCGCCGCGCTCCGGCTGTCTGAACTTGATCTCGCGGGGCATCATCCACGCGCAGCTCGGTTCTCTGAACGATCGCGCCGTGCGAGGATGTCCGTCCAGTCCTCGACCACCAGGCCGAGCAATCGCAGGAAATGGAGCTGCCAGCGCCCGATCGTATAGAGTTGCCGAAAGAGCTTTTCCTCCTGACCCCGCGAATGGTGGTTTCTGAACAGTGCCATTTGCCACTCGCGTTTCCGTCCCATTTCCTTGGTATCATCGTGCGCGAGCCGCCTCCGCCATTTCTCACGCCATTGATCCAAGCTGATCGCATCATAATGCGCCAGCAGCAGCCGCTCCCCGGCCGGTACCGTAGACGCATTGGCCTCCGCAATCGGCGCGCCGTGACGCAGCGAGTCGTGCAGCCCGACGCTCACACCGTCGAGGCCGGCGCGAACCGCATGCTTGCCGCGAGAATGACCGAGAAGGCCGCGGATAAATAGATGGCCGACACCCGGGTACAGTAGATGCGGCAGCACCACCGAAAGGGCTCGCGAGCATGGACGCCGGAAATACGCTGCTCCATACTCCTCCTGCCCAGTCGCCGACCGGCTGTAGACTGCCTCCGCAGTTTCGAATCGAATGCTGTCGACCTGCCGACCCATTCGCGTGAACACCTCGCGCGCTGGCGGCTTCCCGAAGACAAACTCGTCAATGTCTACGAAGACCACCCAGTCCGAGCGTGCCGTGGCGTAGGCGTGGCGATATACATCCCGCTGCCGGTCTTCGACGACGACAGGACGTTGCCCTGCGACCTCGCGCCAGAACGCGCAGTCGCATCGGATGACCACCGCCGGGTCGCAGCCTCTCACAAGGTCGGCCGCACCGTCGTAGAAAACCCGCACTCGGTCCGCCCCGAATTGTACGTAATAGTCGATGAAGACCTCAATATGACGGTGCGGACCGGTTGCCATCGCTACAATCTCGAAGCCATCCATGAGCGACCCGTAAGTAAGACCATCTGACCCCACTATGTAGCAGGAGAGTTCACCCGTTTGTCGATCTCACCAATTGATCCAAGCGCACCCCGCATCCCCACCAAAAGCAGGATGGATGTTTGCGCCCTTAGCAGGCTAGCCCTCCTCTCCCACTTCACTTCGGCAGCCACGCTCTGCCGCGCATGTAGCCACGATGGTCTCGTCAGTAGCCGTAGCCGACGGTGTTGCGATCTAGCGCCGCACGCATTCGCCGCGGATAAGGGGTGTCGGCAAGGTCTAGGTGTATTGCGCGCATCAGTGGGTCGCCACCCGTCGGAGCACGTCTTGATTCGCCAGGCTTGCCTATCGCGCACGGCTCGCAGTCAGGCGGTAGCGGCATAGGCTAAAAGGACATAGTGGCGACCCCACGCCATCCGATTATGCTCATACCATCACGCGCTCAATCCGAAGGCAACGAAGGGATCCTATGAAGTCGCATGTATTGGTTGAAGCCCGCCCCGAGGGCCGGGCAGGTTTATTGCGACTACACCGCCCAAGTCCGGCTGCTTCTGTCGGCGACGAGGCATTACGGAAAAGGTAACCGAGTTGCAATCAGATGCGCTTCAGATAACACATCGTCGACCTACCCACCCACTTGCGGTCGGGCTGCCAGTCGCGGCGCATACCCGCCATCGTCGGGGTTTCAAGGGCTGAGTCGTGCTGGAGCGTAACCCAAACCTCGTCAGGCCGGACCTGCGGCAGGACCACCCGACAGGCGCGCCGGACGATGGCGGCATCAGCCGTGCCGAGCTCTTCGCGTTCGCCCGCCGCCATCTTCTGACGATTATCGCCTGCATGGTCCTCGGCATCGTTTCCGCCGGACTCTACGTCGCGTCGCAGGAACCCGGGTATACGGCGTACACTCAGATCCTGATCGATCTAAAGGCACCCGCGCTGCTCGATACTCAGGGTCGCGAGGTCGAAACCTCGCTCGACACCGCCGAGGTCGAAAGCCAAATGACCGTTCTGCGATCGGAAATGATCGCCACGATGGTAATCGACGAACTCGGCTTGGTAAACGACCCCGAATTTAAAGGACAAAAGCCCTCGCGACTGAAGATGCTGGTTGATAAGGGCACCGATCTGATCCTCGAATTGGGCCTTCTTAAACCCGAGACGATCGAGGACTGGCGTGCCAGCATCCTTGATCGAACCACCAAAGAAGGGTCGGGGACTGAGGATGAGGTCCTGACATCCGAAACGGATGCCACGACACCGCCTTCCGTAGCAGCCGCCGGCGACCCGAATTCCAAAGCGGGGGAGAATGCCCGGCGAGTGACGCTTGCGATCTTCCAGAGCAAGCTGGGCGTGAGCCGGGTTAGCGTCTCGTATGTGATCGAGATCTCCTTCAACTCGCGCGACCCGGAGAAAGCGGCGCGAATCGCCAATGCCACCGCTGAGGCGTATGTGAACGAGCAGCTGCTGTCGAAGATCGCCGCGATGGAGCAGGGGAACGCGTGGCTTGAGGCGCGGTTGAACGAGCTCCGGCGCAAACTGAACTCCGCCACCCAGGCGGCGCAGGCGTTCCGCGCGCGCCACGACTACAGTATCCCCGAGGGGGGGCTGACCGACCGAGCCGTGCTCACCGGCGAGGCTGAAGCCGACGAAGCCGAGACCCCTACGCTCGAGGAGTTGGAAGCGACGGCCGATACATACCGCAAACTCTACGGGAGCGTGCTAGAGGCGTTCACCTCATCGATGCAGCACAAGTCCTATCCCTACTCGCTGGTTCGTGTGATCACCCCGGCGGCGCCGCCGTTCAACAAGAGCTCGCCTCGATCGAAGATCACCGTGGTCTTCGGTGCGCTGGCCGGCCTGCTCCTCGGGATCGGGAGCGCAATTGCCCGGCAGAGCCTCGACGGCTCGATCCGCACCGGCCGGAAAATCCGCTCCGACCTGGGCACGGACTGCCTGGCGGAAGTGCCGCGAATCCGCTTCCTGGCGAGCGATCAGCGCGGTCTGACAAATGTCTGCATCCACCCGCGCTCGCCGTTCGCAGATGCGATCGGCCGCCTTAAGACGGCGATCCGGATCAATGCCAAGGCTGACGGCAGTGTCGCCGTAGGCATAACGTCTGCGTTACGCGGCGAGGGCAAGAGCGTGATCGCCAGTAACTTGGGTCTCGCCTGTGTCGGCGCTGGCTACCGCACCTTGGTAATCGACGGTGACCCGCTGCGCTCAACGCTCAGCAAGTCGCTCCGATTGCCGCCCGAGGCCGAAGCGTCGACCGGCGCGGTCCGGCCCAATCTCGGCCCCGGCTGCCCGGTTCAAGGCGAGCGCTGGTTTGATCTAATCCCGGCCCGCTTCGGCAACAGTCCGGGCGAATGGGCGCGCACCTCCACTCTGTCGGGCTCGTGGCGGCACTTCGAGCCGCCGTACGAGGTGGTCGTAGTGGACCTCCCGCCGATCGAACAGGCGATCGACGTACTTCCGGCGCGGCCGGCGCTCGATCTCATCATTCTCGTCGCCGAGTGGGGCTCAACGCCGATCGACGTGGTTGCCGAAGCTATCCGGATGGCCGACGCTTTCGGTACCCCGTTGCTCGGGGTGGTGCTTACCAAGGTACGCCGCAGCGGCTAAGTCTATTGAATTGGGTCACCGACTCGTAAGTGCTCACCCAGATGCGGATTGAAGCGAGTTGGACGGAGGCGAGAAGGTTGTCGTCCCGCTTGTCGTATCGGGTTGCGACCGCTCGAAAGTGCTTGAGGTTGTTGAAGAAGCGTTCGACGGCATTTCGCTGCCGGTAGACCCATGAGCTGAACGCAGGTGCCGTCTTGCGCGCCGCGAGCGGCCGGACATTGGCCCAGGCGCCGCGCTCTGCCATGGTGTCGCGCAGCCAGTTCGGGTCATAGGCCCGGTCAGCGAGCAGGGTCGCCCCGGCGCCGATGCCGTCGAGCATGTCGCGAGCGCTGTTGCCGTCATGCACCTGACCTTGAGTTTCAGGCTAGCGAAAGCCGCTGCGAAAAAGGTGCCTTGAAAACAACCCCTTAAGGCTGTTCACCAAAACACCCGAAGTGAACAGGTTCGGAGAGAACGGGGCGGGAGAGAGCGGATTTCAGGCCTTGTGCCGGCTTCGAGGTGAACAGCCCCGCCGCTACACCCCTCGAAACAACGAGAAATTTCGGCCCTTTGGCGGAGCGGAGAACGAGTTGTGTCGGGAGGTTGGCGGAGGAACGGAAACTGCGATCTAATAGTCTCTGGGCGTTAACTCGTTGAAATATATATGTCTCGCCGCGTGCGAACTCGTTCGCCAAGTAGACTACGTTGGCGACGCTTGAGGCGCAAACTCAATACTTGTTAAGTAGTCTAGGCTGGCTCTGAGATCGGGGAGAGTGATGTCTGCGTCCTGCGGATTCCGCTCCTGTTCCACAATGATCCGGCCCGAATAGTGCACCCGTTCCATGTGAGCGCGGATTGCGACATAGTCGATAGTGCCTTGGCCTATTGGGCACATCAAACCTTCTGCGCAGGCCGCTGAGAAACCGAGACGCTTGCTTTTTGCCATCCGAAATACTGTTGGCTCAATATCAGTGAAATGTAGGCAGTCTATCCGGCTAGAGTATTTGATAAAAACTGTCGAAATATCAATGCCAGAAAAGTATAATTGGCCAATGTCTAGGCAAAGTCCAGCCGTTTCGGGCGAAATATCGGCATCAAGGCGGGCAATCTCATCCTCGAACGCGATATAGCCGCCGACGTGAGGATGAATCAGGACCCTAAGCCCATAGCGGTCGCGGGCAAGGTCTGCAACAGCATGGACATTGCCAAGCATGCCGTCCCGCGCTGGATCTGACAAGCGGGGGGCGTATTCGGAAGAACCGGCGGCACCGCCGCGACGGTCGTGACCATGGTCGATGATGGTCAAAGTGTTGATTTCCACTGAGAGCTGACCCGGGCTTTCCATCGAGAAGTGACCCGCCTGAAGGTTATGGTCGCCGGTTCAGGTCTGGGTCAATGGCGGTCCTGCCTCCTTCTTTCTGCGCGCCGCCTCGGCGCTGGCCCTGAAGCGGAAGCTGTCGTTTCCGGTCTCGAGGATGTGGCAGCGATGGGTCAGTCGATCGAGGAGCGCGGTGGTCATCTTGGCGTCACCGAAGACCGTGGCCCATTCGCTGAAGCTGAGATTGGTGGTGATGGCGACGCTGGTACGCTCGTAGAGCTTGCTCAGAAGGTGGAAGAGCAAAGCCCCGCCCGTGGCGCTGAACGGCAGGTAGCCCAGCTCGTCCAGGATCACGAGGTCGGCGCGCGTGAGGCTCTCGGCGATCTGCCCGGCTTTGCCCTTCGCCTTCTCCTGCTCGAGCGTGTTGACGAGCTCGATCGTGGAGAAGAAGCGGACCTTCTTTCGATGGTGCTCGACGGCCTGGACCCCGAGCGCGGTCGCGACATGCGTCTTTCCCGTGCCCGGTCCGCCGATCAGGACAACGTTGTGGGCGCCGTCGATGAACTCGCACCGGTGCAGCTGGCGGACCAGGGGCTCGTTGATCTCGCTGGCGGCGAAGTCGAACCCGGCCAGGTCCTTGTAGGCCGGGAAGCGCGCGGCCTTGAGGTGATAGGCGATGGACCGGACTTCGCGTTCCGCGACTTCGGCCTTCAGCAGTTGCGACAGGATCGGCACGGCCGCCTCGAAGGCGGGCGAGCCCTGTTCGACAAGGTCCTCGACGGCCTGGGCCATCCCGTATGTCTTCAGGCTGCGCATCATGATGACGATGGCGGCGCTGGCGGGGTCATGACGCATGGCGCACCCCCCGGGCCTGGCCGCGCAGTCCGTCATAGCGCTCGACATTCGCCCTGGGCTCCTCGATCAGCGCCAGACCCGTCGGCGGGGCGACCTCGGGCGTGCCTGAGGGGCTTTCGTCGATCAGCCGGTGCAGCAGATTGAGCACATGGGTCTTGGTCGGCACCCCGGCCTCGAGGGCCAGTTCCACCGCGCAGAGCACCGCCTCTTCGTCGTGCTGCAGCACCAGGGCGAGGATCTCCACCATCTCCCTGTCGCCGCCCAGGTGCTTGAGCAGATGCTGCTGGAGCGCGCGGAAAGCTTCGGGCAGTTCGGCAAAGGGCGCGCCATTCCTGAGCGCCCCTGGCTTTCGCTGGATGACGGCCAGGTAGTGGCGCCAGTCGTAGATCGTCCGGGGCGGCAGCTTGTGCGCGCGCTGGATCACCCGCGCATGTTCGCAGACGATCCGCCCCTCGGCCGCGACCACGAGCCGGTCGGGGTAGATCCGCAGGCTGACCGGCCGATTGGCGAACGAGGCTGGCACGCTGTAGCGGTTCCGCTCGAAGCTGATCAGGCAGGTCGGCGACACCCGCTTGCTCTGCTCGACGAAGCCGTCGAAGGCCGGCGGCGTCGGCATCAGGGCGGCCTTCTCCAGGGCCCATACCTCGGCGATCGTCCCCGGCAGCGCGCCGTGCGGCGTGCGCTCCCACTGCTCGATGCAGCGCCGCTCGAGCCAGGCATTCAGCGCCGCCAGGTCGGGAAAGTCCGGCATCAGCTGCAGGATCAGGCGGCGGGTATCCAGAACGTTCTTCTCGACCTGGCCTTTCTCCCAGCCGGCCGCCGGGTTGCAGAAGTCGGGCTCGAAGAGGTAGTGGCTTGCCATCGCCAGGAACCGGGCGTTGACCTGACGCGCCTTTCCGGAGCCGACCCGGTCCACCGCGGTCTTCATGTTGTCGTAGATGCCCCGCCGCGGCACGCCGCCAAAGACCCGGAATGCGTGCCGGTGGGCATCGAACAGCATCTCGTGGGTCTGCAACAGGTAGGCCCGGAGCAGGAACGCCCGGCTGTGCGAGAGCTTGATGTGGGCGACCTGGAGCTTCGTATTCTCCCCGACAAGCGCCGCCCAGTCCTCGCTCCAGTCGAACTGGAAGGCCTCCCCGGGTTGGAACACCAGCGGCACGAAAACGCCGCGTCCGGCGGTCTGCTGCTCGCGCTGGCGGCCGGCCTTCCACTTCCGTGCGAAGGCTGCGACCCGACCATACGAGCCCTCGTAGCCGAGGGCGACCAGATCGGCATGGATCTGCTTCAGGGTCCGTCGCCCCTTGCGGGACTTGCCCGCCTCCGTCTTCAGCCAGGCCGACAGCTGGTCGGCGTAGGGGTCCAGCTTGCTCGGCCGCTCTGGAACCCTGAACGTCGGTCCCACCGTCCCCGACCGCAGGTACTTGCGGATCGTATTCCGCGACAGCCCCGTCCGCCGTGCAATCTCCCGGATGGAAAGCTGATCCCGCAATGCCCACCGTCGGATCACGCTCAATAACGCCATGTCGATCACTCCGTTGCCCCCGCTTCTCCAGCCAGGGGACGTTCGAACATGGGTCACTTCTCAGTGGAAATCTCCCGGCCGCCCGGGTCAGTTCTCAGCGGCAATCAACAACCTCTACAAGCGCGGCAAAATCTACTGGTTTCGCACCACCGTCGGCGGACGCGAATTCCGTGAAAGCCTTCACACAACTTCTAAAAAAGCCGCGATCAAAGCCCGAAACGCCCGCTTCAAAGAGCTGCGCAAGTCCGCGGAGGTCCCGGGCGGCGTAAGGCAGTTCTTCGTCGTCGCAGTAGTCGAGTTCAGCGACGCGCTGAAGAACGGCAACGCCTTTGGCTGGTCCGGGGAAACGACCACGCGCTACGCCTGCAGCATGCGGGCGATCGCCCGGGCCATGGTGGAGATGTCGGAGGACAAGGGCTTCGACATCAACGCCTTCTGCATCGACGAATTCGACCTCGCGACGGTCGCCGACCTGGTCCAGCGCCGCGCCGAGACCGTCAAGATCGCCACGGTGAACAGGGATTTGACGGCGCTCGGGCACTTCATGATCTTCTGCAAGAACCGTCAGTGGATCGACGCCAATCCGGTCGCCGCCTACGAGAAGCAGGGCATGAAGGAGGTGCTGCCTCCGATCATCCTGCCCACAAAGGAGGCCCTGGACCGGATGATCGATCGTGGCCCCCAGACGTTCGGCTGCCTCGTGCGGTTCATCGACCAGGAAGGCACCCGGGCCACCGAGACCGCGCGCCTCACCTGGCCCGACATCGCCTTCGACCCGAACGACCCGACCGTCGCGACAGCCACCCTCCGGCACACAAAGGGCGGCGAGCCGCGCGTGATCACCCTCGACCCAGAGACGGTGGCCATGCTCCGCGCCATGCCGCGCAGCAACCGCTGGCCCTACGTCTTCTTCAACGACGGCGATGAGGGCTGGTACCGGGATCTCTCCACGCGCTTCTGGCAGTACGGCCAGGATGTCCAGTTCGCCGCCCGCCTTCATGACCTGCGCCACGGCTTCGCGATCCGCAAGCTCAAGGCGGGCTGGTCGATCTATCGGGTCAGCGCGCACCTCGGTCACCGCAGTGTTACCACGACCGAGCGCTACTATTTCCGCTACCTCACCGAGGAGCAGAGGGCGCGGGCGCGCAACAGCGGCAACAACGGGTTCGCCTGAGGGCGCACGGCGGCCATCGTCGAACGCTGTTGCACGCGTGCGACGATGGCCATCCAGATGATACCGTTCTGTATATCCTCGCCCCTCAACGAAATCGCATCCTCCGTTAACGGCCCGGTCCGGCCACCGCCGAGCTGCTGGCGGGGTCGGATCAGGCGGCGCGACTGGACCGCCGTCTCCGGCGCTGACGGGCGGCACCGTCGCGCGCGGCACGGATGCGGGCGAGCAGCGCCTCGACGGGTTCTTCGGCCGGGTTCTGGGGGACCAGTTCGCCGCGGGAGATCTTGGCCAGGGGGCGCTCGTCGAGCCGGTCGAGCAGATGGGCGGCGCGGGCGGTCAGCCGGTCGACGGCGATGGCGGCTTCGATGCGGCGGAAGGATGCTGAGGCTTCAGAGTCGCGACGACAAGCGGCCCGAGCCCCGCGCCCTCCTGGACCAAGAGCCGGAACAGGTCCCACGCCCAGTTTCAGCACACAGTTCCGGCACCATTGCGAGCGTCACCTTGAGGAGCACCCGGGGCATTTTCGGTCGCCGTCAGGATCGTGCGGTTGAGCGCCACGCCGAGCATCGGCATGAGTGTCAGTGCCATGGCACGGGTGTAGCGGCGTCCGTCCCGACCGCGAAGCAGCGGGCAGCAACGTCCGGGAAACCTCGTCGTGTCACACATGATATAGCGAGGCTCGCGTCTCCCCGCTCGGCGTAGGCGAGTCATGAAAGCCGACCTCCGACGAGTTGACCCCGAGTTGGATAGACTCAGGAATTGGGTGAAACACGGGCGAAAGCTCGGGTGCACTGCGCTTCGTCAGCCCCGGCTGGCGGAGCGCTTCTCTTTTCCTGCCGCGCACCCTGCCGACTGGCTTGATGGGCCGAAGGCGCGGGTCACGATGGCGTCGCGCTGGTCGTCAGGCCCGAGCCACGCGGTGGTGATGCTTGACGGTGCCGTCGTCTCACATCGTCTCAACGGACTCCGGCCGCTGGCTGCAGAGCTGATCAGACCCAGCCCTGACCGACGAGCAGGCTGTCCCGTGTCGTGTCCGGCCCTTAGGCGTCATTGAGCCAAGGTTGATCGCTTGCGACGCGGCATTTCAATAGCGGCCATTCGGTACATGGCTCGCTCGGCCGCCTCGAGCTGAGTGCCGACATGCGTCGGTCGAACCGTCATGTCGTCAACAAGCGAACCGAATGGAGCCGTGGCCGAGAGAGCCTCTCTGCAATGATCGACTACTAATTGCGTCGATGTTCGATGACGAGGGCCTCCCACCACATTTGGGTTTGGGCAAGCTCGGCGAAGAGCCACTCGCGGAAGTCCAATACCTTTCGCGTCCCGTTCTTGGAGCGCAGGGTCGCGAGCCCGTGGCCGCGCACTGTCATCGCGGTTTCGGGAAGGACGAGCACCAATTGTCCGCTGCGCAACTCCTGCTCGGCGAGCAACATGCTGTCGAGGCAGACGCCCAAGCCATCGGCTGCCGCACGGATCCCCATGAAGGAGCGATCGAAGCGCGGTCCGCGGTCGAGTTCGAGGCGCGCCCGTCGATTCCGGCGGCTCCAGTCGCGCCAGCTGAGGATGTTGATCTCACCGTGGATCAGCGTATGGCCGGCGAGGTCCTCGACGGTGCGGATCGGCTTCAAGCCGTTGGCGAGCCGCGGTGAGCACATCGGCACGACCACGTCGTCCGGAAACGGGACGATGATTGCGCCGGCTGGCGGTGGGCCGGGATTATACCGGATGTCGATGTCGACGATGCCCTGACCGAGATCGATCTGGCTAACTGATGCCTGCAGACGCAGGTCGACCTCCGGATGCTGCTCGCCATAGAGCGGCAGCCGTTTCATCAGCCACTGCGTTGCGATGCTTGGGGTCGAATGGATCGTCAACGCCGTCGTGCCACTGGCACTTGCCGCAGTCGTCGTTGCGGACTCGATGCGGGCGAATGCGGCCATGACCTCGGCGGCATACTCGCGCCCGATGTCGGTCAGGATGACCGATCGATGCACGCGATGGAACAGCAGGACGCCGAGTTGCTCCTCCAAGAGGCGGATTTGATGGCTCACCGCAGAGGGCGTCACAGCCAGTTCGTCTGCTGCAAGCGCGAAGGAGCAGAGGCGCGCTGCTGCCTCAAATGCCTGAACCGCCTTGATAGATGTGCGCACGGCGCCGCAACCTTTGAGTGAACTCAACTCATCGATAGCCATTTTTATTCGTTTGAGCAATTTGTAGCAAGCAGTTATGCATTAGGCACAATACGGACGCGACGAAGCGTTTGAGGGTGGAAGTAGCGAGCGATCCAGTGGCTCTCACGAGTTGGAAAGCTCACTTAAAGCAAAGATCAAATTTCAAAGGGGGAAAGCAGAGATGCTTCTCGCAGACAAGATCTGCATCGTGACAGGTGCGGCCTCTCAGCGCGGCATTGGCCGGGCGACGGCGCGGCTTTTCGCGCTGCACGGCGGGCGGGCGATCATTCTCGATCTCGACGCCGATGCCGCCGCTTCCGCAGCGGAAGAGCTCGGCGGCGCGCACCGCGGCTACGCCTGCGACGTGACCGACAAGGCCGCTTGCGAGGCAGCGGTCGGACGCGTCGTCGCCGAGTTCGGCCGGGTCGACGTTCTGATCAACAATGCCGGCATCACCCAGCCGGTCAAGTTCCTCGGCATCGACGCCAAGGGCTACGATGCCGTGCTCGACGTGAACCTGCGCGGCACACTCTACATGAGCCAGGCGGCGATCCCCTCGATGCAGCAACAGAAGTCGGGCTCGATCGTCTGCATGTCGTCGGTCTCGGCGCAGCGCGGCGGCGGCATCTTCGGTGGCCCGCACTACAGCGCCGCCAAGGCCGGCGTGCTCGGCCTCGCCAAGGCGATGGCGCGCGAGTTCGGGCCGGACAACATCCGGGTCAACTCCGTGACGCCAGGCCTGATCCAGACCGACATCACCGGCGACAAGCTGACCGGCGAGCTGCGGGCGAAGATCCTCGAAGGCATCCCGATGAACCGCCTCGGCGACGCCGAGGACGTGGCGCGGGCCTGCCTGTTCCTGGCCTCCGACCTCGCCTCCTACACCACCGGCGCCGTCATCGACGTCAACGGCGGCATGCTGATCCACTGAACCGATCCCACAACAACGGAGGAACCCCGTGACCACAACCATAGGGCACAACGTCGACCTGCCCGAGCGGGCCTACCGCATCCGGCGCCATGCGCTCCGGATGGGAGAGGTCCAGGGCCAGGGCTACATCGCCCAGGCGCTCGACATCGCCGACGTGCTGGCGACCGCCTACTTCCACGCCATGGACTACCGGCCGGAGGACCCGCACTGGGAGGGCCGCGACCGCTTCCTGCTTTCGAACGGGCACTATGCGATCGCGCTCTACGCAGCGCTCCTCGAGGCCGGCATCCTCCCTGAGGACGAGCTCGAGACCTACGGCGGCGACGGCAGCCGGCTGCCGATGTCGGGCATGGCGGCCTATACCCCGGGAATGGAGATGTCCGGCGGCTCGCTCGGCCTCGGCCTCTCGATCGGCGTCGGCATGGCGCTGGGGCTGAAGCGCAAGGGCTCGACCAACCGGGTCTACACCCTCTTCTCCGACGGCGAGCTCGACGAGGGTTCGGTCTGGGAGGCGATCATGTCGGCCGCCCACTGGAAGCTCGACAACCTGATCGGCATCATCGACGTCAACAATCAGCAGGCCGACGGTCCCTCGAGCCAGGTGATGGCTTTCGAGCCGCTGACCGACAAGCTCAACGCCTTCGGCTGGTTCACCCAGCGTGTCGACGGCAACGACATCGAGGCGGTGCGCGCCGCCTTCGACGCGGCGAAGGCTAACCCTGAACCGAAGCCCAGCATGATCATCTGCGACACCAAGATGGGTCGTGGCGTTCCCTTCCTGGAGGCCCGGGAAAAGAACCATTTCATCCGCGTCGAGGAGCACGAATGGCAACTCGCGATCGACGCCCTCGACGCCGGGAGAACCGCATCATGAGCACGATCGACACCAAGGCCCCCGCGGTCAAGAAGCCCAAGCTCACCACCTCGTCGATGATCGCCTCGATCGCGGCCGAGGGCCAGGCGACCAAGCCCGCGCCGTTTGGCCACGCGCTGGTCGAGCTGGCCCGGTCGCGGCCCGAGATCATCGGCATGACCGCGGACCTCGGCAAGTACACCGACCTGCATATCTTCAAGGAGGCGTTCCCGGACCGCTACTATCAGATGGGCATGGCCGAGCAGCTCCTGTTCGGCGCCGCCGCCGGGCTCGCACACGAGGGGTTCATGCCCTTCGCGACGACCTATGCGGTCTTCGCCTCGCGCCGGGCCTATGACTTCATCCATCAGACGATCGCCGAAGAGAACCTCGACGTGAAGATTGCCGCGGCGTTGCCGGGGCTGACCTCGGGCTACGGTCCGAGCCACCAGGCGGCCGAGGACCTGGCGCTTTTCCGGGCGATGCCGAACATGACGGTGATCGACCCCTGCGACGCGCTTGAGATCGAGCAGGTCGTTCCTGCGATCGCCGCCCACAAGGGGCCGGTCTATATGCGGCTCCTGCGCGGCAAGGTGCCACTGGTGCTCGACGAGTACGACTACAAGTTCGAGCTCGGCAAGGCGAAGCTGATCCGGGACGGTGCCGACGTTCTGGTCATCACCTCGGGCCTTCTCACGATGCGGGCGCTGGAGCTGGCGAAGGAGCTTGAGGCCGACAAGGTCTCGGTCGCCGTGCTGCACGTGCCGACGATCAAGCCGCTCGACACGACAACGATCCTGCGCGAGGCCGGGCGCACCGGTCGCATGGTGGTCGTCGCCGAGAACCACACGGTCGTCGGCGGGCTCGGCGAGGCTGTCGCGGGGGTTCTGCTCCGCGAAGGGGTCGCGCCGAAGTTCCGCCACATCGGCCTGCCCGACGAGTTCCTCGCCGCCGGCGCGCTGCCGACGCTGCATGATCGCTACGGCATTTCGACGAAAGCCATGTCGGAGAGCATCAAGGGCTGGCTCTGACACGGTAGCGCGGCCGGCAACTCGCGCCCCCAACCAAGAATCCGCGGCCGGGTCGCCGGCCCGGGACCGACGTCGCCCGTTCGCGGGCGGCGAGCGCCCGGCCATGCGCCGGGCAAGTGAACAAAACCAAGGAGGAAGTCATGAAGAACCTTTTCTACGGCCTGTGCGTGGGCGTCACGCTCGCAACCTCTCCTGCCTGGAGCCAAGGCCTGCAACTGGCTCACAACGCCGCTGCCGGCAATCCCAAGGCCGAGGCCTCGCTGAAGTTCGCCGAGCTCGTCGATCAGAAGACCGACGGCCGGGTGAAGATCACCGTCGGCGAGAGCGCCCAGTTCGGCGACGACGTCGAGGCCCTGACGAGCATGCGCCTTGGCACCGTTGCCTTCAGCGCCAACTCGCAGGGCGCGACTTCGGGCGTGGTGCCGGAGTTCGGCGTCCTCGGCCTGCCGTTCCTGTTCCAGTCGCTGCCACAGGCATGGGCGGTGGAGGACGGCCCGGTCGGCGACAAGCTCGCCGAGGCCGCCGACGCCCAGGGTCTGGTTCTGCTGGCGCTCTGGGACAACGGCATCCGCCAGGTCAGCAACAATACCCACCCGATCGAGACGCCGGCGGATCTCAAGGGCATCAAGCTCCGGACCCCGCCCGACCCGATGACTGTCGACATCTTCACCGCCCTCGGCGCCAACCCGACCCCGATGGCCTTCTCCGAACTCTACATCGCGCTGCAGCAGGGCGTGGTCGATGGTCAGGAAAACCCGCTGATGAACATCTACTCCTCGAAGCTCTTCGAGGTGCAGAAGTACATTTCGCTGACCGCACACAAGTACGAGTCCACCCCGCTCTTCGCCAGCAAGGTCGTCTTCGACACCTTCTCGCCGGAGGACCAGGAGGCGATTCGGGCGGCTGCCGCCGAGGCAGGCACCTTCAACCGCGAGCTGTCGCAGAAAGCTGACGCCGAACTCAAGGCCAAGATGGAGGAGGCCGGGGTCCAGTTCAACGAGGTCGATCCGGCGCCCTTCATCGAGGCTACGAAGCCGGTCTACGAGAAGTGGCACGCGCAGTTTCCCGATCTGGTCGACCTCGTCCAGCAGGAAGCCGCCAAGGCGGCGGGCTCGTGATGGCCGCAAACCTGAGGGAGGCCGGACGTCCGGCCTCCCTCGCGGAGTGGATCGACATTGCGATCAGCTTCGCGGCAACGGCGATCTCGCTCTTCGCGCTGATCTCCATGTTTCTGGCCCTCTCTGCCGAAGTCGTGGTCCGCTACGTCACCAAGCAGAGCCTCGGCTGGCCGACTGAGCTGCCCAACTTCATGTTCCCCTGGCTGGTAATGGCCGGAATCGTGCTGGCCGCCCAGCATGGCGCGCACATCTCGGTCGGCGTGCTGCTCGACAAGCTTGGCAAGCAGGCCGCCCGCTGGCTGCTTCTCGCCATGCAGGTCGTGATCGCCGCGACGTTCCTCTACCTGGCCTGGGTGGGGCTCGACGTCCTGAAGATCACCGGCAACGAGGTCTACCCGGTCACCGGCGTCTCCGCCCGCTGGGCCTATCTCGCCCTGATCGTCGGGTTCGCCGGCGTTGGCATCACCGCAGCCACCACGTTCGCCCGTCTCCTTGCGGCCCCTGAGCCGAGGTCGGTGCGGGCGCACAAAGCGGAGGAAGAGCTATGACACTTCTTATGATCCTCGTTTTCGCCGCGCTGTTGCTGCTGGCGTTCCCGGTCGGCTATGCCCTTGTCATCAGCTCCGGGCTTGCGGTCCTGACACTCGGGACGGTCCCGCCGGCGATCGCGGTGGTGAAGCTGTTCCAGCCGACCCAAAGCTTCCCACTGCTGGCGATCCCGTTCTTCATCCTCTCCGGAGCCCTGATGATGAGCGGCACACTCGGCCAGAAGCTCGTCAACTTCGCGGCCTCGCTTGTCGGCCGTTTTCACGGCGGCCTCACCCAGGTCACCGTCGTCGGCTCGACGATCTTCGGCGGCGTCTCCGGCTCGGCCGTGGCCGAGGCCTCAGCGCTTGGCTCCATGCTCATCCCATGGCAGAAGCGCGAGGGCTACCCGGCGGCCTTCGCCGCGGCCACCACCGCCTCTTCAGCGGTGATCGCCGGCCTTATCCCGCCCTCGATCCCGCTGATCCTCTATGCAGCGGTGTCGAACGCCTCGATCGCCTCGCTCTTCCTCGCCGGCATCCTGCCCGGACTCCTCCTTGCCGCCGGCATGATGCTCGTCTGCTACTTCAGCGGCCGACTCCGTGGCTTTCCGCTGCTGGCGCAGACGGTCACGGCGCGCGACATCCTGAAGTCGATGGTGACGGCACTTCCGGCGTTGCTCATGCCCGCCTTCATCGTCTTCCTGCTTCGGGCCGGCATCGCCACGCCAACCGAGGTCAGCGTCATCGCGGTCGCCTATGCGCTTGTCGTCAGTGCGGTGATCTACCGCGACCTGACGGTCAAGCGGGTCTACGCCGCGCTGGTCGGGACCGTCGTTACCACCGGCGTGGTGATGCTTGTGATCATGGCGTCGAACCTGGTCAGCTACGTGCTGATCGCGGAGGCCATCCCGGCGACCGTGACGACCTATGCGACGACCGTACTCAAGGAGCCTTGGCTCATCATCCTCGCCATGAACCTGGTGATGCTGGTGGTCGGCATGTTCCTCGATCTGCCCGCGGCGATCCTGCTACTCGGGCCGACCTTTATCGCGGTGGGTCACGGCATCGGCATCGACCCGATCCAGCTCGGGGTGATGATGGTGGTGAACCTCTCGATCGGGCTCTTCACCCCGCCGATCGGCACCACGCTTTTCATCTCGGCGGCGATCTCGCGGGAAAAGATCGGCGCCATTGTTCGAGAACTCTGGCCGTTCTACCTGGTCGCGATCACCGTGCTGGCGCTGATTTCCTACGTCCCCGCCTTCACCCTCTACTGACGAGAGCCGCCCCGGCCACCGGCCGTGGGCGGCTCAATCCATTCTTCCTCAAGGAAAGCAGTACGATGAAAACGATCGGCTTTATCGGCCTCGGCGCGATCGGCACGCCGATGGCGAAAAATCTCGCGAAGGCCGGCTTCGAGGTTCGCGGTTACGACGTCCGCGCGGAAGCCGTCTCGCGCCTCACCGACGCCGGCGGCAAGCCGGCGGCGTCGGCTGCCGAGGCCGCCGACGGCGCGGACCTCCTGATCCTGATGGTCGTCAACGCGGCCCAGGCCGAGCAGGTCCTGTTCGGCGATGGCGCGGCTGCGGCGCTGCCTGCGGACGGCATCGTCGCGCTGATGTCCACCTGCCCGCCCGGCTCGGTGGCCGACCTCGCGGCCCGCGTCGAGGCGCTCGGTCGCGGCTTCGTTGATGCCCCGGTCTCGGGCGGCGTTGCCGGGGCCAAGACAGCGACCCTGTCCATCATGGCGGCCGCGCCCGCCGGCCTCGTCGACCGGGTGCGCCCGGCGTTCGCGGCGCTCGGCGACAAGATCTTCCACGTCGGCGAGCGCCCCGGCCAAGGCGCGGCGGTCAAGACCGTCAACCAGCTCCTCTGCGGCGTGCACATCGCCGCCGCCGCCGAGGCGCTGGCCCTCGCCGCCCGGATCGGCGTGGACCCCGCGGTCGCCTTGCCCATCCTCTCCGGCTCTTCGGCCGCGAGCTGGATGCTGAACGACCGCGGTCCGCGGATGCTCGAGGCCGACCCCGATCTGACCAGCGCCATCGACATCTTCGTCAAGGACCTCGGGATCGTCATGGAGGCCGGCCGCGAAGCGAAATCACCGCTTCCCCTCGCCGCTGCCGCCCATCAGCTGTTCCTGGCCACTTCGGGCCGCGGCGAAGGCAGTGCCGACGACAGCCAGGTGATCCGCACCTACCGCGCGATGACCGGATGAAAGTACATGCCCGCCCCGGCACTCCACTGTGAGATGCCGGTCTTGGCATTCCAAGCCAAGAAGGAGCTTGGCAGCATTGTCCGCGGGCCGGAGGTACAGCGGGCGACTCCGAATGACCGGTCCAATGGCCCCGATTCCTCTGCGGTGGCATCGCAACGAACGGCGGCTCTCCGCCCTTCGTGCGGGATGCTGCTCAGGCAAGTCGGTTGACTACGGTCCCGCAGCGAAGGTCGGCAAGGTCGGCATCGCCGCCGGTAGTACCCAGTGCAGCATTCGAAGGAATGGGTTCGTGTCGGAAATGTGAGAGAAGGGCTCAGGTGACTTCAAAGTCCGGCATTGCGGGCTCGACCGACAGCGTCAGTGACCGCAGATGCCTAGGGTTTCTGCTGCGGCCCATGGCAGCGTGACGCGCATCGCGACGCTGTTACGGGCGAGACCAGGGAAAACAGGGTCAAGAGGTCGGATAGGCGCTCGGTACGGACACCCTCTGGATCGAGCGCCCGGCAGCAGACGAATTCTTCGACCAGTGACGCCTGCTGCTCGAAACCATAGTCGGCAAAGGTTCGGTCGGATGCGAGGTCGAACAGGTACGGGTCGCCATTCCGACTGTGCTCCGAAGCCGCGCGCCAGGGGGTGTAGCCGGTATCTCGCGGTGCTGCCACTGCCAGATATGGGTATCCCATGGGCGAAGAACATTGCATCGGCGAGCGGCAGCGCAGCGGGGTAGTCGCCAAGAAAATTGTCCTTCCTGACGCTGCGCGAAACGTAGAGGCGCTGGCCGAGCACAAAACCGGCCACGGACCAAGCGACCTTCTGCTCGGTTTCCGGTGGATGGGATCCTCTCCCGGCAGGAAACGTAGGGGCGAGGCTCTCGGGTCGACGGGAAACCTCCGATAAGCGCACCTCGGGTAACGCGCACCGCGCCGGTGCCGAGCCCTTCGCCCTCACCGTGGCGTGAACGCCTGCTCCGCCTCGGTCATCGGCCGGGTGGCGCAGGCCGCGAGCGCCGCGAGCGCAAACGCCGAGAGGGCACGGAGGAAGTCGGGGCATCGTCAGTGGTGTCCCGGACCGTGGCGGAAGGCTTTTCCGCCAAACTCCGGGATGGGAGGATTCTGGCAAGCATCGCCGACGCCTATCGAAGCAGGAAGCCCGGCTTGCCTGTCGTCGCCCGCAGCGTTCCGAGCTCGTACCCTCGGCTTTCCCACGGAACTCCCACGCAAGTCCCACGCAGCTCCCACCGAAGGCGCGATGATCTTCGGCAGTCTCGGCGCATCGACAACGATCACCGAGGCGCCGAGCGATGCACCCCCCGATATCCGAACCCGACCTTGTCACCATCCTGGAGGAAGCCGACGCCGCGCTGCGCGTCTGCGTCGCCGGTCGCGCCTGCCACGCGTCGATCTCGATGACCTGCGCCAGGACCTCCTCCTCGACCTGATCCGGCGCCTGCCGGCCTTCGATGGCCGACGCGGCAGTATCGGCGCCTTCGCCGGCATCGTCCTGCGCAACCAGGCCTCCGCATCGCGACGCGGATCGCCCGCGAGCGGTGAGCAACCGGCGGCGGGCGCTGTCGCTGGACGAGCCTTCGGGCGAGGGCGCACGCTCGGCCGACCGGCTCGGCGAGACCGACAGCCTGTCCGCCTGGCATGGCCACTGCGTCGCGCTGGAGGCGGTGATCGACGCTCGCATCGATCTAGCCCGTGCCCTCGGCGCTCTCCACCCCCGCGACCGCTCGCTCTGCGCGGCCGCCACGCAATGCCCGGTCCGCGCGCTCGCCGAACGTGGCCTCGGCTCCCGCGCGACCCTCTACCGCCGCCTCCGCGATCTGCGCTGCGCGCTGGCCGCTCATGGCGCGCGGGCGGCGTGAGACGGTCCGGAAGGCCGTGAGTAGGAGCAGAGCAAGGAGATGAATCCATGAAACACACCACCTTCACCACCGTCCGCTCGGCCCGCCGCCTGACCGAGATGGACTTCGCCGGCTGGGTCGGTGCCGCCGCGCCGGGCGACCGGCTCGAGTACCACCGCGGCTTCCTCGCCGGTCGACATCGTTCCGGTGATCTCCAAGCTGCCGGAGCCCGATCGCGCGGCCCTGAAACAGATGCCGGCCGCGCCTGGTGGCCGCCGAGCAGCGTCTCGTGCACCTCGTGCAGGAGCGCCTCGGACCCGACCTCTTCGCCTACGTCGCCATCGCCTGGCCGAAGCCGCGGCACGCCGAGGTCTCGCTCGCATCGCTGCTCGTCGATGCCGAAGCCGCCTGATCCCCCGATCCCCCACCGACACGGAGTCCTGAATGCCGTTTCCCGACAACTATCCTCGAATGCAGGACCTGCCCGACCTGCCGTCGCAGGAGATCGCAGCGCTGCCCGCCGACGTTCTCGCCGTCCTGCAGCAGGAAAGCGAGACCGCGCTGAAGCAAGCGAAGCCGACGAAGTCCCGGCTCGATGACGGGCTGGTGCTGAAGTACGGCACGCAGGCCGCCGAAGCCCGTCGCGCCGCCGGCAAGGATACCGGCGCGGTCCGCTTTGACGACGGCGACGTCACCGTGGTCACCGACCTGCCGAAGCGCATGGACTGGGATCAGGCGAAGCTCGCCGCCATCGCCGAGCGCATCCGCGCCGCCGGCGACGACCCCGCCGAGTACGTCGAGACCAGCTTCAAGGTCGCCGAGCGCAACTACGCCGCCTGGCCCCGGGCCATCCGCGAGGGGTTCGA
>CAWCNG010000011.1:0-370449 GCA_963796805.1 uncultured Alphaproteobacteria bacterium | reverse complement strand
ACTGCGCGCCCCAACGCTCACCAACCTGCGCATGGACCCCATCGAGCGCGCAGAGGAGGAGAAGGCCATGGGCTACCAGCGCTGGTATCTCGAGCGATGTTCCTGATCGCGCCCGCCGCGGCCTTCATCGGCGACTGGCGGCAGAGCTTCCGCGAGTTCCCCCCGCGGCAGAAACCCGGTAAGGCCACCCTCGAGCCGGTCATGCAGGCGGTCACCGAGGTCTCTCCTGGGGGCCGGATGACGCGGCTACCTGACGGCTATCGCGGCGCTGACTTGAGCAAGCAGTATCACCCGCGCAGCGGGTAGAAAGGGAGACGAAAATGCAGCAACTTTCATGTCCCACCATGGGCCGCCGCCCCCTGCTCGGGAGCGCTGGCCCTTATCCTTGCCCTGGCGTCCGGGACGACGGCCGTGGGCGCAGGACAATCCCCTGCCGTCGTGGAACGACGGCCCGGCCAAGCAGGCGATCCTCGACTTCGTCGCCGCCACCACCACCGAGGGCAGCGCGCTGATCTGGTAGCGCCCGAGGACCGCATCGCTACCTTTGATCAGGACGGCACCACCTGGGTCGAGCAGCCGCTCTACAGCCAGGGCCTCTTCGCACTCGACCGCCTCGCCGGGATGGCGCCCGACCACCCCGAATGGAAGGACACCGAGCCCTTCAAGTCCGTGCTGAGCGGCGATCACGCGGCGATGGCGAAGTTCACCGAAAAGGACTGGATGGAAATCGTCGCCGTCACTCACGCCGGCATGAGCACCACCGACTTCGAGGCGATCGTCGCCGACGGGCTGCCGAAGTCGAAGAACCCGGTCTTCGGCGTGCCGGCGACCGAGTCCGTCAGATCAGCCGGATGTTCAAGGCGATGGACTACCTGCGCGCCAACGGCTTCCGCACCTACTTCGTGACCGGTGGCGGCCAGGAGTTCGTGCGCGTCTATTCCCGCGACGTGTACGGCGTCCCGCCCGAGCAGGTGGTCGGCTCCAGCATCGTCACCAAGTACGAGATGGTCGACGGCAAGCCGGTCCTGATGCGCGAGCCCAAGATTTCTTCATCGACGATGGCGACGGCAAGGCGCGGGGCATCGACCTCTTCATCGGCAAGCGGCCGCAGATCGCCTTCGGCGACTTCGGCGGTGACGAGGCGATGCTGCAGTGGGCGACCGCCGGCGAAGGCCCTCCGCCTCGGCCTGCTCGTCCTGCACGACGACGCCGACCGCGAATTTGCCTACGGCCCCGCCAACGGCCTGCCCGACAGCAAGATCGGCACGTTCAGCCAGGCCCTCATGGACACCGCCAAGGCGGATGGCTGGACGGTGATCAGCATGAAGGACGACTGGAACACCATCTTCGCCGACGGCGTGACCAAGCCGAAGTGAGCACGCGCGGACCAGCCTCGGCGCCAAAGGCCAGCCTCTTGCGCAAGGCAGGAGTTTCGATAGCCTGTTGCGCTGGCTAGGCAACCGCATTAAACAGCCCGGCGTGTCGGAGTGTAGCGCAGCCTGGTAGCGCACCTGCTTCGGGAGCAGGGGGTCGGAGGTTCGAATCCTCTCTACTCCGACCAAGCCAAAGGCCATGGCCCGGATGCCCGGTCGGGGCATCGAGATGGCGGCGGTCCCGGGGAGAGCGCAGCCAATGTCGCCGCAGACTTCGCCGCACGCCTCGGCGCAGACCGAACCGATCCCCTGGCTCTCCATTGTTGTTCCGCTGAAGAACGAGGCAGAAAACCTCGACTTCGTCACCGACGCGATCGTCGCGGCCTGCACGCCCCCCTCGCTCCCTACGAGATCGTCTACGTGGACGACGGCTCCGACAGACGACACCGCCGCCCGCGTCCTCCCGCCCCTGTCCGCGCGCCTCCCCCAGGTCCGACTCGTCCGGCACGCCAGCAGCGCCGGCCAGTCGGCCGCCGTCCACAGCGGCGTGACCCCCTCGCCCGCGGCAGCGCCGTCTGCACCCTCGACGGCGACGGCCAAAACCCGCCTTCCGAGATCCCGAAGCTCACCTCCCCCGCCTCGACGGGCACGCCTTCCCCGAGGGCGTTGCCCTCGCTCGCCGGCCAGCGCGTCGGCCGCCAGGACACCGCCTCCAAGCGCTGGGCGTCGCCGCGCCGCCAACGGCATCCGCCAGCGCCTCCTGAACGACGACACCCGTGACACCGGCTGCGGCCTGAAGCTGTTCCGCCGCGACGTTTCCTGGACCCTTCCCTACTTCGACCACATGCACCGCTACCTGCCGGCGCTGGTCGCCCGCGACGGCTGGACGACGCTGCACTACAGGACGTGGCCCACGCCCCCCTCGCCACGCCGGACGCTCCAACTATTCCAACCTCGCGCAGCGCGCTCGTCGGGGCCTACGACCTCGCTCGGGGTCATGTGGCTGATCCGGCGCCGCAAGAAGTCGCGCCCGATCGACGCGAAGCCGGGCGTCGCCATGAATATGGAGTCGCTGTTCGAGTTCTTCCGCGTCGACCACTGGGGCGAGTTCTGGTGGGTGATGGTCGGCTGGCTCGGCCAGGCGCTGTTCTCGATGCGCTTCCTGATCCAGTGGATCTGTCCGAGCGGGCGTGCAGATCGGTGATGCCGATCGCCTTCTGGTACTTCTCGCTGGCGGGCGGGCTGGTCCTGCTCGCCTACGCCCTCTACCGCCGCGACCCGGTGTTCATTCTCGGCCAGGCCACCGGCCTCCTGATCTATGCCCGCAATCTCTGGCTCATCCATGCCGCCGAGCGCTGCGGTCTGAAGCGCGCGTGTTGCCCCTCGGGCTGCTCGGGGCTCGCGCATCGTCACGCTGTGGCGGCTGGCGCTGCTGCCGTTCGACAGCGCCGATCTCTTCGTCGACGAGGCCCAGTACTGGTCCTGGGGCCAGACGCTCGCCTGGGGCTACTATTCCAAGCCGCCGCTGATCGGCTGGATCTGGCGGCCCCCACCGAGCATCGGCTCCGACTCCCCCTTCGGGATTCGCCTGCCGCTGCCGCTGATCCACGCCGCGGCGGCCGTGCTGACCGGCCTCCGTCGCCCGCACCCTCTACGGCGACCGCGTGGGCGGCATCACCGCCCGCCGCCTACGTCGGCCTTCCCGCCGTCGCCGTCGCGAGCCTCCTCGTCTCCACCGACACGCCCATGCTGGCCTGCTTCGCGCTGGCACACGCTCGCCTTCATCCACCTCGGCCGCGGCCCCTTCGTTCGCCTGGGCGCTCACCCTCGGCGCCGCCATCGGCGTCGGGCTGATGGCCAAATACGCGATGATCTACTTCCCGATCTCCGCCGCCCTCGCCGCCCTGCTGCTGCCTTCTTCCCGCCGGATCGGTCCGGCGCGACACCGCACTCGCCGCCGCCGTCGCCCTCCTCATCATCGCGCCGAACCTCGCCTGGAACGCGGCCAACGGCTTCTCGACCCATCCACCACACCGCCGACAACAGCAGCATCGGCTCCCGCGGCGGCTTCAGCCTGGTCAAGCTCGTCCTCTTCTGGGCCAACCAGGCCGCCATCTCCGGACCGGTCTTCTTCGCCGCCTACCTCGTCGGTCTCCGCGCCATCGGACGCTACTTCCGCACCCGGCTCCTGGCGCTCCTCCCGCTGCCGACCTTCGCCATCGTCTCGGTCCAGGCGCTCCTCGCCGGCGCCCACGGCAACTGGGCCGCGGCCGGCCATATCGCCGCCCCCGTGCTGGCCGCCGCCGTGCTTGCGCCGCACCGCCGGTGGCTGGCGGCGGGCCTCGCCATAAACCTCGCGGTGACCATCGCCCTGCCGGTCGCGGCGATCTTTGCCGACCGCTGGAAGTTCGGCGACAACCTCGTCCTCGCCGGCTACGTCGGCCAGGAAGCCTTCGCCGAGCACGCCGCCGCGGAAGGCCCGCGCCGCCGGCCCTCGACACCCTGGTCAGCTCCCGACCGCCCCAGCCTCGCCGCCTTCTTCTATTCCCTGCGCTACTTCGGCCTCGCCATCTACGCCGAGCCGGTCGAGGGCTTCCCCCCGCACCACTACGCCCAGAAGCACCCGCTGCCGCCCGGCGAGGGCGATGTCCTCTACATCACCCGCACGCCCACCGGCCCCACCTGCCGCGCAACCGGCACTCCGGTGCAGGAGGTCGCCCGCTGGCGGCCGGAACTCGGCTTCACCACCCGCGAGCACTTCGCCTTCCGCGTGCCGCGCAGCTGCTGGTTCCCGCCACCGACCGGTTGACCGGGACTCGGGCCCGGCACCTATCTATCCGTCAGTCGCCGACGAGTTCCCCGGGTCCGACGCATCCCGAGGCCGGTGGCAAGGGAGCACGACAATGCGGATAGCGATCAACGGCTGCGGCATCGCCGGCCCGACGCTGGCCTGGTGGCTGCGGCACCACGGGCATGTGCCGGTGCTGTTCGAGCGCGCCAGCGAACCGAGGCGCGGCGGCTACCTGGTGGACTTCTGGGGCACCGGCTTCGAAGTTGCGGAGCGTATGGGTATCCTGCCGGCGCTCCGGCGCGATAGCTATGCGATGGAGCGGATCCGCACGGTCACGGCGCGCGGCCGCACCACCTCCTCGATCGGGGTCGACGTGATCCACGAGATCACCGGCGGGCGGTACTTCAGCATCGCGCGCAGCGACCTCTCGGCGCCGATCGTCGAGGCCTGCGACGGCATCGAGATACGCTTCGGCACCGCCGTCACCGACCTCGAGGACCGAGGCGACCGGGTCGCGGCGGCGCTCTCCACCGGCTCCACCGAGCTCTTCGACCTCGTTATCGGCGCCGACGGCCTCCACTCCGCCATCCGGCGCGTCGCCTTCGGTCCGCAGGAGACCTTCGAGCGCCGCCTTGGCATGAACGTCGCCGCCTTCACCCTCACCGGCTACGCGCCCCTGCTGACGAGCTGACCGCGGTCTCCCACACCCTGCCGGGCCGCTACATCTCGCGCGTTTCCCTGCGCGAGGACCGCACGCTCTTCCTCTTCGTGTTCTCCGACCGCTACCTGCCGTCGGGCCAGCTCGGCGATGCCGCCGTCAGCGACCTCCTGTCGCGCATCTACCGCGGCACCGGCTGGGAAAGCGACGGCATCCTGGCCCGGATCGGCGAGGCGGAGGATTCCGATCTCTTCGACCTGGGCGAGTTCGTATCCGCATGCCGAACTGGAGCAGGGGCCGCGTGGCGCTGGTCGGTGACGCGGCCGCCTGCCCCTCGCTGCTCGCCGGCGAGGGCAGCAGCATGGGCATGGCCGAAGCCTACGTGCTCGCCGGCGAACTCGCCCGGGCCGGCGCCGATCCGGCAGCGGCGTTGCGTGCCTACGAGGCGCGTCTGAAATCCTTCGTGATCGGCAAGCAGGACGCCGCCCTGCGCTTCGCCGGATACTTCGCGCCCAGGACTTGGCCGGGCCTCATCCTGCGCGACGCGATGTCTAATGTCGCCTCGGTGCCCATTCTGGCCCGCTGGATGCTTGCAAGCAGTTTCCGCGACAACCTGACACTCCCCTCTGGTTGAACTCCGGCCGGTTTCTGCCGCTGGCGGCGGCCGCCGCGATGTGCTGTCTGGCGAAGCCCGTCCCCGCCGGTTCTCCCATGGCCCTGCACGTCCGCCACCCCAGCCTGATCCTCAGCGCCCAGCCGGGCGCCTGGACCCTCTCCATCCTCTTTTTCCTCGATTTTTTTCAGGTGGCGCGCGCTGCGTTGGTGACCGTCCTCCCCCTCACCGCCTACGCTCTCTTCGGCGGCAAGGAGGCGGTCAGCCTCGCCTACACCGCCGTCTCCCTCGTCGCCCTCGGCTTCACCTTCGCCATCCCGATGCTGGCCGCCGCCTCGGCCGCCGCTGGGCCTATTCCCTCGGCGCGGTCCTCCTCGCCCTCTACGCCGCCCTTCTCGCCCTCGACGCGCCGCCGGCGCTCGTCGCCGGCATGTTCTGCCGCACCGCCGGGGCGGCGCTGCTCAACGTCACCCTCGCACTCTACATCATGGACAACATCGGCAAGCGCGAGCTCACCCGCTCCGAGCCACTGCGCCTTGCCGTCGCCACCCTCGCCTGGGGCCTCGCTCCCTACATTGGCGTGCGGATGATGCAGGCCTGGGGGCTCTGGGCGCCCGCCGCGCTCAGCCTCGCCGCCCTGGCGCTGCTTCTTGTCGTCTTCTGGGCGCTGCGCCTGCGCGAAGGCGGCCCGATCCGTCCCGCCAGGCGCCCGGCGCCCGCGCCGCTGCACCACCCGCTCGCCGCCCTCCGCCGCTTCGTCGCCCAGCCGCGCCTGCGCCTCGCCTGGTCGATCGCCTTCGCCCGCTCCGCCTTCTGGACCACCTTTTTCATCTACGTGCCGATCCTGATGCTCGAAGGCGGCCTCGGCGCTTCCGCCGGCGGCCTCGCCGTCGCCGCCGGCAACCTAATGCTCCTCAACAACCTCTTCGCCCGCGGCTGGGCCGAGCGCCACTCGCTCCGCGTCGTCCTTGGCGCCACCTTCCTCGCCGCCGCCGGCTTCACCCTCGCCTCCGGCCTTCTCAGCCTCCGCTTCCCGGCCGCCGCCGGCGTGGCCATGGTCGCCGGCGCCTTCTTCGTCGCCCTCCTCGACGGTCTCGGCCCCGTCCCCTTCCTGCGCGCCGTCCGCTCGCACGAACGCGCGCCGATGACGGCCATCTACCGCACCTACCTCGACGCCTCGGAGCTGCTGCCGCCGCTCGCCTACTTCTTCCTGTTCATGCTGGGGGGGTTCGCCGCGGCCTTCGCCGGCCTCGCGGCGCTCCTCGCGCTCATCGGCGGCCTGACGCTGCGCCACCTCCCGCGCGGAATGTAGCGCCCGGCCGCGTGGACCGGGCGCTCATGCCTTCAGATCATACCGCAGAACTTCGCGACGTCCTCGAGACTGTCGATTGGAGCGCTCGGCCGGAACTGCGTCGGCGACCAGACCCCGCCATCGGCGTTCCAATAGGAGTCCGGATCGTTGATGACCAGCCCGACCAGCGTGTTGGCCACGATGTGGCTGCCCAACGGGCCGAGGTGCTCGCCATCGCCCAGGATCTCGCCCTCCTTGAGCAGGTAGTACCAGAGCGGCGTCTTGTGGTGGAAGTTGCCGTTGGTGACCGCCTCCCGCCGCGCGTCGCTACCCTCGCTGAGCTGCTCGGGCGTCAGCATCGGCAGCTCTTGTACCCGGCCGCCTGCACCGCCGCGGCGCAGGACTGCGCCGTCGGCAGGTTCAGCCTGTAGCCGCGGCGCAGGTTTCGCCGCGCCAGGTGCTTGAACACGCCCGCCGGCTGGTTGACCAGGTCGTCGAGCGGCGGCGCCAGCTGCGTGTCGATCTTGCGCGCGGCACGGTGCGGCTTGGCCGGATTCATCGTCGATGAACCGGTCCCACTCGATCACCCAGCGCTGCGGCAGCTGGCCGCTGGTGTTGGGCGGATCCGCCGGTCCCGCCGCCGGCATCCCGCCGTCGCCGGTGAAGGCGAAGAGCAGGTTGAACGGCGAGCCGTCGGATCAGGTGCTCGAACCCGTCGACCTTCTCGCCGAAGACGCGGTTGTGGTCGTAGCTCGACCGCACCATCGAATGCCCGAAGCGGAACCCCGCCACCGAGAATTCGAGCGGCATCGGCATCTTCGGCCCGCTGCTGCCGTGCTGGGCGAAGAAGGCGGCGTAGAGCGGCGCCTCCATGCTCTTCACCTCCTGGACGATCGCCGGGTCGCAGACCGTCGCGAGGTAGCTGTTCACCACCAGCCACTGATAGTGCCAGCGGGTCAGCCGCCGCGCCTTCTCGAAACTCCGCCCGCCGGTGGCGTCGGCCAGCTTGTTGTGCAGCCGCAGGAACAGCACCTGCAGCTGGGCGATGAGCAGGTTCTCGTCATTGCGCGCGTCGCCGATGATCGCCCGGCTCAGGTTCGGCTCGTCGGTCGCGGGGTTGACGAAGACATCGCGCAGCGGCGCGGGCAGCGCCTTCAGCTCGGCCACGGTCAGCAGGTTGTTGCGGATCAAAAACCCCAGCCGCAACAGGTCGGTGGCGTTGTCGGTCGCAGGCTTCGGCGGCCGCCCACCGATCGCCGCCGGCAGCGCCAGGCGCATCTTCGCTTGGTTCCCCGGAAAGCGCATCAGTCCCGCCAGCTTCTGCGCGAACGCCCCCTGGCCCGTCGCGTCGCCATAAAGGCTGTCCAGCCCCATCGACCCGTCGCGCAGGTTGAAGAGCTTGTCGGTCACCTCCGCGCGGTCGAGCGGCTTGATTGCGCCGTCGATGATCGAGATCGCGTTGTCGCGGTCGGTGTTGGCGGTGATGTCGTGGTCGATGAACTGCCCGAAGTAGGTGAAGACCGGCGGGATCGTCGTCGAATTGGCGGCGCTGGCATCGCCCGGCGCCTCGACCATGCTGTCGGCCAGCTTGTCGAGCAGCTCCGGCATGTCCGCCTGCTGCGGCAGTCCCTCGGCGTAGGGGAAATAGTAGCGGAACTTCCCCTGCTCGACTTCGGCCGGGGCCGCCGAGACCATCTCGTCGCCGGCATCGGCGCCGGCCGGCACCGCCTCCAGCACCCGCCGCTCGATCTTCGCCCCCGGTGCGACCGCCGCGATCGGCGCGGCATCGATGACGGGCGCCACCACCGCCTCGCGCGCCGCTGCGCGCGTGGCCGGAACATCGTCCTTCACGACATGCTGGCCATGCCCCAATGAAAAGAGCATTCACTACCTCCAATGCTGATCGGACCCCGCAACCGGGGCTTGGTACAAAAAGTTTGGGTCTTCAAAAGACTGTCGGATCAGTGTCGTCAAAGTAGCACGAAACCCCAATCCTCGCAACCGCCGCGCGGAAGCGGCGAAGCCTGCTCCGCGCCGCCGCGGCGCCGCGAGCCTTCCCCACCTGCCGCGCCAAATGTAGCCGGTGACCGAAACCAAGCGGGCGTGCTAGCGTTTACCCATCGAGACAAGGGGGAAGTCAAATGCGACACGACGGCGGGCTGCTCATCGCCCTCGGGGCCGGACTAGGCTTGCTGGTCTCGATCTACAACTACTTCGCCCCCGTCTCGCTCCTCGCTCCGGCCACCGACGTCTCCCACACCTGGGGGGCGCTCGTCGCCCTCGCCGCCACGGCCATCCTGTTCATCGCCGGCCTCGTCCTCGGGGGCGCCACCACCAACCGCGGGCTGATCGCATTCCTCGTTGCCGGCTGCCTGGTCGGCATCCTCGGCACCGCCCTCGTCGCATGGCTCCTGGAAAGCCAGCTGCTGCTCGCGCTCATGCTCGTCTGCGCCATCGGCTGGCTGATGCGCGTCTTCACCGGCCGGAGGGCCTACCCATGATCCGCGCTGCACTTCTCTTTCTCTCGCTCGCGGGGTCCGCTTCCGCCCAGGAGTGGAGCACGTTCAACGGCGACCTCGAGGCGCAGAAGTTCTCGCCCCTGACCGAGATCACCCCGGAGAACGTGGGCGGTCTCGCCGTCGCCTGGGAGATGCACACCGGCGACGTTTCCGACGGCGTCCACCGGCCGAGCCGCATGCACGGCTCCGGCAGCGACATCCCGCCGCCGACCGTGTGGTCGGCCACCCCGCTCTTCGTCAACGACACCGTCTACGTCGGGACGCCCTTCTACCGCATCTTCGCGCTGGAGCCCGATACCGGCGTGGTCAAGTGGACCTACGACAGCCAGTCCGCCCTCGAGGCGCTGACGCAGCCGGATCTCAAGAACCGTGGCGTCGCCTACTGGGCGGCCGCCACCCCGGACGCCGGCCAGCCCTGCCAGAAGCGGGTCTATCTCGGCACCATGGACGCGCAGCTGCACGCCGTCGACGCCGACACCGGTGCGCTCTGCGCCGACTTCGGCCAGGGCGGTATCCTCGACTTCAACCAGTTCAACACCAGCTCGGCCCACTGGCCCCTCTCGATCCTGCAGCCCCCGACCGTCTTCGAGGACACCCTCTTCGTCGGCTGGGCCGGCAAGGACTGGGCCGAATCGGTCGATAGCCCCGGCTCCGTCTACGCCCTCGACGCCCGCACCGGCGCGGTGAAGTGGAGCTTCGACACCCTGCCCCCCGAGATTCCGCGCCAGGACCGGCACGGCAAACGTCTGGGCCTCGATGTCCGTCGACCCGGAGCGGCGGCTGCTCTACATCCCGGTCTCCTCGCCCAGCCCCAACTTCTACCAGGCGGAGGTCCCGCTCGAGCTGCCCATCGTCACCTCCGTCACCGCGCTGAACCTCGACACCGGCGCGGTGGTCTGGTCGCGCCAGCTCGTCCACCACGACCTCTGGGACCTCGACACCAACGCCCCACCCACCCTCGTCGACATCACCACCGGCGGGCGCACCATCCCGGCGCTGGTGCAGACCTCCAAGCAGGGCTTCCTCTACGTCCTCGACCGCACCACCGGCGAACCGGTCTACCCGATCGAGGAGCGGCCGGTCCCGCAGACCGACGTCCCGGGCGAGCTCTCCGCCGCGACCCAGCCCTATGTCGACCGTCCCGCCCGCACCGTTCCCGACAGCTGGCCCGGTGTCTTCAAGCTGGCCGACTTCGTTTCCGGAGGATGGTGCAGCCGCGAGGCCGCGAAGCTCCGCGACGAAGGCTCCTTCACGCCCCCGAGCCTGAAGGGATCGCTCGTCTATCCGGCTACTGTCGGTGGCACCGAGTGGGGGGAGGCGCGGTGGACCCGACCACCGGCATCTACGTGGTCAACTCATCGAGCGTCGTGCAGACCTACAAGCTCATTCCCCGCGCCGACTATGACACGGCGGCGTCCAAGGCCGGCGAAACCGGCGGCCTCTCGCCGATGACCGGCTCTCCCTACGGCATCGAGCTCGGCACCCTCCTCAACCCGCTCGGCATGCCCTGCTGGAACCCGCCCTACGGGACCATTGCCGCCTATGACCTCCGCACCGGCGATCAGCTGTGGAACGTGCCCTTTGGCCAGGTGCAGAAGTACGGATTCTACATGCCCGAATCCTGGGGCTCGGTGACCATCGGCGGCCCGGCCATCACCGCGAGCGGTCTCGTCTTCATCGGGGCCTCCATGGACAGCCGCGTCCGCGCCATCGACCTCGCGACCGGAAAGGTCCTCTGGAAGGCCGCCGTCGACGCCCCCGCCGTCGCGCTCCCGGCCGTCTACGAATACAAGGGCAGGCAGTACGTGGCCTTCGTCGCCGGCGGCAACTCGATCCTCTCCCCCAAAGTCAGCGACCAGGTGATCGCCTTCGCGCTGCCGGAATAGCCGCGGGGCAGCACGCATACGCATGGTGCATAGGTTGTGCATGACTTGTGCATGGCCTTTCTCGCCATTCTCGCGCCACGCGGCACCCGCCCCGCACTGCGCGCCCTGTTTACTTCCGCCCGCAGAAGCGCCAGAACGCCACCGCACTTCTGGAGATTCCTGAGAGATGGGCTATCGCGTCGCCGTCGTCGGCGCCACGGGCAACGTGGGCCGGGAAATGCTGAACATCCTCGCCGAACGGGAGTTCCCCGTCGACGAGATCGTGGCCCTCGCCTCTCGGAAATCGCTCGGCACCGAATGCTCCTTCGGCGATAAGACCCTGAAAACGCTGGATCTCGACGGCTTCAACTTCGCCGGCTGGGACATCGCCCTCTTCGCCATCGGCTCCGACGCCACCAAGAGGTACGCCCCCATCGCCGCAAAGGCCGGCTGCGTCGTGATCGACAACTCGTCGCTCTATCGCTACGACCCCGACGTTCCGCTGATCGTGCCGGAAGTGAACCCCGACGCGATCACCGGCTACGCGCGCAAGAACATCATCGCCAACCCGAACTGCTCCACCGCCCAGATGGTCGTGGCGCTCAAGCCGCTGCACGACCGCGCCCGGATCAAGCGCGTCGTTGTCTCGACCTATCAATCCGTCAGCGGCGCCGGCAAGGAGGCGATGGACGAACTCTGGCTGCAGACCAAGGGCATGTACGTGCCCGGCCAGGAGGTCGAGGCCAAGACCTTCCCCAAGCAGATCGCCTTCAACGTGATCCCGCAGATCGACACCTTCATGGAGGACGGCTTCACCCGCGAAGAGTGGAAGATGGTGGCCGAGACCAAGAAGATCGTCGACCCGGCGATCAAGGTCGTCGCCACCTGCGTGCGGGTGCCGGTCTTCGTCGGCCATTCCGAGGCCATCGCCGTCGAGTTCGAGGACCCGCTCGACGAGGACGAGGCCCGCGACATGCTGCGCGAGGCGCCGGGCGTGCTCGTGGTCGACAAGCGCGAGCCCGGCGGCTACGTCACGCCCGTCGAATGCGTCGGCGACTACGCCACCTTCGTCAGCCGCATCCGCACCGATCCCACGGTGGAGAACGGCCTGATGCTCTGGGTCGTCTCCGACAACCTGCGCAAGGGCGCGGCCCTGAACGCCGTTCAGATCGCCGAGCTCCTCGGCCGCCGCGTGCTGAAGAAGGGCTGACAGCCCGTGGACCCCAGGTTCGGGCGGGCTGGCCGCTCGCCCAGAACCACAACGGGGAATCCGAAAGATGCTCCACACCTCTGACCCGTCGCCCAACGACATGCGTGTGGGCGCATTAGGCGATCCGGGACAACGCTGCGGCCACGCCAGTCCGCCCCGCCCCGCGGCTCGTTAACCCTTCGGCCGCGCGCGGACTTTGTGTACATGCGATGTACGTGCGATGTACGTGAGTTGTACGTCGAAGAAATCGCCGTTAACCCTCGCGGCACCATCTCAAACCCGCTCCCCACCGCCCGAGGCGATCGCATTCCGTCACCCCCCGAAACGCGCCTACACCTCGGCCAGCAGCGACTTCAGATCCAGTCGCTCCGTGCCCATCTCCAGCGCGCCACTGGCATCACGCGGCCACTCCTCCTGCGGGCGGTCCCAGTAAAGCTCGACGCCGTTCTCGTCGGGATCGCGCAGGTAGAGAGCCTGCGAGACGCCGTGGTCCGAGGCCCCGTCGAGCGGAATGTTGGCGGCGATCAGCCGGCGCATCGCGTCCGCGAGGTCCCGGCGGGTCGGATAGAGAATCGCGGTGTGGTAGAGCCCGGTATGGCCCGGAGGCGGCGGCGTCGCGCCCTTGCTCTCCCACGTGTTCAGCCCGATGTGATGGTGGTATCCGCCGGCCGAGATGAAGGCGGCCTGGGTGCCATAGCGGGCCTGCAGCTCGAAGCCGAGGACGCCGCAGTAGAAGCCCAGCGCTCGCTCCAGGTCGGCGACCTTGAGATGCACGTGGCCGATGCGGGTTCCGGGCGCCACGGGGGTGGTCATGGGTTCGCTCCTTGATCCGTTTCCGGCTGAAGACTAATGCCGCAAGCGGCCCAAAAGAAGGGCCGATACCGGAAACGCGGGGTTTCCCGAGTGCATGAAGTGACGATCGAGCGTCTGGGCCGCGAGGGCGACGGCATCGCCGGCGCGTTCCGGCTGCCCTTCTCCCTTCCGGGCGAACGCTGGGCGGTCGGGAATGGCGCGGAAGCGGCCCTGCTCGAGGCGGCGCCAATGCGGGTGCCGCCGCCCTGCCGGCATTTCGGCCGCTGCGGCGGCTGCGCTCTTCAGCACGCCTCGGACGCCTGGGTGGCCGCCTGGAAGGCCGAGACCATCGTCAGGGCGCTGGCAGCCCGCGGTCTGACGGCCGCGCTGCGGCCGACCCTCACCTCGCCGCCGGAATCGCGGCGGCGGGCGGTCCTTTCCGCCCGGCGCACCCGCCACGGCGCCATCGTCGGCTTTCACGGCCGGCGTTCGGAAACCCTGGTCGAGGTGCCCGGCTGCCTGGTCGTGACGCCCGCTATCCGCGCCGCCCTTCCTGCCCTCGCGCGCCTCAGTGCACTCGCGGCGTCCCGCTCGACCGCCCTCCGGCTGACGGTCACTGACGGCCCTGCCGGGCTCGACATCGACGTGGCCGGGGGGCACCCGCTCGACGCCCGAAGGCGGCTGGACCTGGCCGAGCTGGCCGAGCAGGCAGACTTCGCCCGGCTTTCCTGCGAGGGCGAGATCGTCGCCATGCGCCGCCCCCCGCTCCAGACCATGGGCTCCGCACGGATGGTCCCGCCGCCCGGCGCCTTCCTGCAGGCGACGGTCGACGGCGAGCGGGCGCTGGTCGCCGCGGTGCGCGAGGCCGTGACCGGCGCGCGGCACATCGCCGATCTCTTCGCCGGCTGCGGCACCTTCTCCCTGCCGCTGGCCGCCGAGGCCGAGATCCTGGCCGTGGAGGGAAGTGCGGCGATGCCCGCAGCGCTTGCCGAAGCCGCCCGGCGCACGCCCGGGCTCCGGCCGCTCAGGACCGCGGCACGCGACCTCTTCCGCCGCCCGCTGCTGGCGCAGGAACTCGCCGGCTTCGATGCCGTCGTCATCGACCCGCCCCGCGCCGGTGCCGAGGCGCAGAGCCGCCAGCTCGCGCTCTCGAACGTCCCGGTGATCGCGGCGGTCTCCTGCGATCCCGCCACCTTCGCCCGCGACGCGGCGATCCTCGTTGCAGGCGGCTATCGGCTGGACTGGCTGCAGCCGGTCGACCAGTTCCGCTGGTCGGGGCACATCGAGCTCGCAGCGCGCTTCAGCCGCTGAGCCTCATCACTTCGGAAGGAGGCTCATCACTTCGGAAAGAGGAAGGTCAGCTGCACCCGCGCGCCCCACCCGTCGGGTCCGTATTCCGGCGCGTCGACCCAGTAGCGCGCGCCGACGCCAAGCTGCATCGGTTGCTTGCCGACCTTGAACATCTGCGCGACCAGGAAGTTGATCGGAACCGACCACTCCTCGTTCACCCAGTCGTAGGTCGACTCGGTGTTGAGGGTGAATGAGGTAGCCTTGGGAGTGGTGTAGCTCGCGAAGGGCTGGAGGAATGTGGACGATATGTCGCCGTCCGAGCTGTCGCCGGTGACCGACCAGAGGTGGTTGGCGAGCGCCCCGACGGTCAAGGGACCCGACTGCTTGAGCGCGACGCCGGTAATGCCCGCCCCCCACTGGTTGGTCGAGATGTGATCGGTGGCGGTCGGGATCAGGAACGCCGGACCCACGCCCCAGATCAGGCCGAAACTGGTGGGCTTCTTCGGCGAGAAAAAGAAGCTCTGCGTCGTGGCGCCGAGGCCGAACTGCGAGCCCTCGTCCGGGATGATGCCATCCTGGCTGACGATCGGCACGATCGTGCGCGAGATGACGTTCCAGTTCTTGCTGATCGAGATCGGAATGACGGGCTGAATGTTGACGTAGCTCTGATGCCCGTCCCCGTCCTCACCATAGCCGTCGTTGTAGTTGAACTGCAGCGGCACGCTGATCAGGCTCGCCACCGGGTTCGACAGCTTCTTGGCGAGGTCGGCGGCATCGTCCGACTGCGCAAAGGCAGCTGGTGCAAGCGCAACAATGGCTAGTGCGGCGGTGAAGCGGGTGATCCTGAGCATCAAGTGGCCTCCACTGGGCAGACACGGAAAGTTTGCACGCCCCCCACCAGAGGACAAGGCCGGCGGGGCCTCATGGGTCATCCTATCCGTCCGCCGGCATCGCCCACCTGGCCGCGATGGAGGAGGTAGTGGTCCAGGAGCACACAGGCCAGCATCGCCTCGCCCACGGGAACCGCGCGGATGCCGACGCAGGGGTCGTGGCGGCCCTTGGTCACGATCTCGGTTTCCTCTCCCGAAACGGTGATGGTGCGGCGGGGGGTGAGGATCGAGGAGGTCGGCTTCACCGCGAAGCGGGCGACGATGTCCTGCCCCGACGAGATGCCCCCGAGGATGCCCCCGGCATGGTTGGAGGTAAAGCGTGGCTGGCCATCGTTACCCATGAAGATCTCGTCCGCGTTCTCGGACCCGGTCAGCGCCGCGGCGGCCATGCCGGCGCCGATCTCGACGCCCTTGACCGCATTGATCGTCATCAGCGCCATGGCGATGTCGCTGTCGAGCTTCGCGTAAATCGGCGCGCCGAGCCCGGCCGGGACGCCTTCGGCGACCAACTCGATCATGGCGCCGACGGAGTTGCCGGACTTGCGCAAGGCGTCGAGGTATGTGGCCCAGTCGGCTGCCGCGCGAGCGTCCGGTGACCAGAACGGGTTCCTCGGCACCTCCTCCCAATCCCAGGTCGCGCGGTCGATCGAGCGATCGCCGATCTGCACGAGGGCGCCGCGGATCCTGATGGTTGGGACAAGCACGGCGAGCACGGCACGTGCCACGCCGCCGGCGGCCACGCGGGCGGCGGTCTCGCGGGCCGAGGACCGACCGCCGCCGCGATAGTCGCGGAGGCCGTACTTCAGGTGATAGGTGAGATCAGCGTGGCCCGGACGGAACTTCGTAGCGATATCACCATAGTCCTTGGAGCGCTGGTCGGTGTTGCGGATCAGCAGCGAGATCGGCGTGCCGGTGGTCACTCCCTCGAAGGTGCCCGAGAGGATCTCGACCTGGTCGGCCTCCTGGCGCTGCGTGGTGAAGCGATTCTGGCCGGGTCGGCGTGCATCGAGCCAAGGCTGGATCGAGGCCTCGCTGAGCGCAATGCCGGGCGGGCAGCCGTCGACGACGCAGCCGAGGGCTGGACCGTGGCTCTCGCCCCAGGTGGTGACGGTAAAGAGGTGGCCGAAGCTGTTGAACATTGGGCCTCCGTGCAGCGGCCCATAGCGCGCCCGCAACGGGAAGTGAAGCCTATGAGAGATACATCGTTCCCTCGCAGCTTCAGGCTCACTCGAGCGCCTTGCATCCGCGGACGCGCGGCCTATGCTCCGCGAATGCCTCGGGGGGTCCGGCTGTTGGTCGGGCTGAGATGCGTTCGCGCGACCCGTTGAACCTGAACCGGATCATGCCGGCGGAGGGAAGGCGCGATGTGTTTCCCCCACATCACCCTCCATTCGCCACTGGAGGAAAATACTATGCGCGCCACACTCGCCGTCACCGCCGCCCTGCTCGCAGCGCCGCTCGCGGCGCAGGAAAAGCCGGAGCTGGTCATCTACACCTACCAGAGCTTCACCTCGGAGTGGGGGCCGGGGCCGGCGATCGCGGCGAACTTCGAGGCGCTCTGCGACTGCACCGTGCGCTTCGTGGGCGCGGGAGACGGCGCGGCGCTGCTTGGGCGACTCCGGCTCGAGGGCCAGCGCAGCCCGGCGGACATCGTGCTCGGGCTCGACACCAGCCTGACCGCCGAGGCCAAGTCGACCGGCCTCTTCGCGCCACACGGGCTGGCAGATCCAGCCCTGGACCTGCCGATCCCCTGGGAGGACGACACCTTCCTTCCCTATGACTGGGGCTACTTCGCCTTCGTCTACGACAAGACCAGGATGCCGGACCCGCCCACGAGCTTCGAGTCGCTGATCGCGTCGGACGCCAGCATCGTCATCCACGACCCGCGCAGCTCGACCCCCGGCCTTGGCCTGCTGATGTGGGTCAAGGATGCCTACGGCGACCGCGCGCCGGAGATCTGGGAGGGGCTGGCGCCGCACGTGGTCACCGTCGCGCCGGGATGGAGCGAGGCCTATGGGCTCTTCCTCGACGGCGAGGTGGACATGGCGCTGGCCTATACGACCTCGCCCGCCTATCACCTGATCGCCGAGAACGACGACAGCAAGGCGGCGGCGATGTTCGACGAGGGCCACTACATGCAGATCGAGGTGGCAGCCATGACCGCGTCCTCGGACCAGCCAGATCTGGCGCGGCAGTTCCTGCAGTTCATGCTGACCGACGGCTTCCAGGCGGTCATTCCGACCACCAACTGGATGTATCCCGCGCATACGCCGGCGGACGGCCTGCCCGAGGGCTACGAGACGCTGGCCCTGCCCCAGAAGCCGCTGCTTTTCTCACCGGAGGAAGCCCAGGCGATACGCGAGGCGGCGCTGGCGGAATGGCTGGCAGCGCTCAGCCGATAGCCGCCTCCGTCCGCTGGGGCGGCGGGCTGGCGCTGGCGCTCGTCGCGGCGCTGACGCTCGGGACGACGGCGGCGCTGCTCTCCCGGGCCGAGCCCGGACGCGGGCTTGGGACCGGCCGAATGGGCGGCACTGCGGTTCACCGTGCTGCAGGCGCTGATTTCGGCGAGCCTGAGCTGCCTCTTCGCCGTACCGGCGGCACGGGCCCTCGCGCGCAGGCGCTTTCCCGGGCGTGGGATGCTGGTGGCGCTGCTCGGAGCGCCTTTCCTGCTGCCCGCGATCGTCGCGGTCTTCGGGATCGTCGCGATCTGGGGCGCGCCGGCCTCTTCAGCCGCGGTCTCGAAGCGATGGGCGCGCCCGGCCTCGACGTCTACGGACTCCGCGGCGTGGTTCTGGCGCACGTCTTCTTCAACGTGGCGCTGGTGACACGGCTGGTGCTACAGGGCTGGCTCGCCATCCCCGCCGAGCAGTTCCGCCTTGTGGCGCAACTCGGCTTCACCCCCCGCGACGTCTTCCGCCGCATCGAAGCGCCGATGTTGCGTGAAGCGCTCCCCGGCGCCTTCGTCGCGGTCTTCTTGCTTTGCATGACCAGCTTCGCTGTGGCGCTGACCCTGGGCGGCGGTCCGCGCGCGACGACGTTGGAACTCGCTATCTATCAGGCGGTGCGGTTCGACTTCGATCTCGGGCGGGCGGCGTGGTTGGCACTGATCCAGTTCGCGCTTTGCGGTGGGGTGACGCTGCTGGCGCTGCGCCTTTCCGCCGCCGCGAGCTTCGGCGGCGGCGTCACCGGCCACGTGCGGCGCTGGGACAGCGACGGCGCCCACCTGCGCGCGCTCGACGCGGTTCTGCTGCTGGGACTTGCGCTCTTTCTCGGCCTTCCGCTGACGGCGGTGGTGGTGCGCGGGGCGGCCGGGATCGCGGCGGAGCTGCCCGCCGCAGTCTGGGGCTCGGCGCTCAACAGCCTCGGCGTGGCGCTCGCGTCGGCGGCGCTGGCGCTCGGTCTAGGGCTCGGGCTCGCGGCGCTGGTCGACGCTCGGCGTGCGCGGGGCGGCGGGCGGTGGATCGAGGCCGCTGGAATGATGACCCTCGCGGCCTCGCCCTTCGTCGTCGGGACCGGGCTCTTTATCCTGCTTTATCCGCTCGCCGACCCGTTCGCCCTGGCGCTTCCGGTGACGGCCACGGTCAACGCCGCAATGGCGCTGCCCTTCGTGCTTCGCACGCTGCTGCCCGCCCTGACCGACGCGCGCTTCGTTGATGGCCGCCTCGCGGACAGCCTGGGGATTTGGGGCTTTGCCAGGTTCCGGCTCGTGGTCTGGGCGCGACTGCGACAGCCCATGGGCTTTGCCGCCGGCCTCGCCGCGGCGCTCTCCATGGGCGATCTCGGGATCATCGCGCTTTTTGCGCCGCCGGCGCTGACAACGCTGCCGCTCCTGATGCAGCAGCTCATGGCCGCCTACCGCACCGAGGCGGCCGGCGGCGTCGCGCTTGTGCTGGTGGGACTGACCTATTTCCTGTTCTGGGTCTTCGATCGTGGGGGACGGCTCGATGCTCGAGGTTGACGACATCGAGATCGTTCAGGACGACTGGCGGATGACCGCCGACCTCACGCTGGCGGCGGGCAGCGCGACGGCGCTGATCGGCCCGTCCGGTTCGGGCAAGAGCACGCTTCTCAACACGCTTGCCGGCTTCATCTTGCCGGTGCGCGGCCGAATTCGCTGGGAAGGGCAAGACATCACCGTGCTGGCGCCCGCGGAACGGCCGCTGACGTTACTCTTCCAGGAGCACAATCTATTCGCGCACCTGACCGCAGCGAAGAACGTCGGACTTGGCCTCCGGCCCGACCTGAGGCTCGACCGGGCCGGCTGGGCGCGCGTGGAGGGGGCGCTCGCTGATGTTGGCCTTGCCGGGCTCGGAGCGCGCCGCCCCGGGCAGCTCTCGGGCGGGCAACGGCAGCGGGTGGCGCTGGCGCGGGCGCTCCTGCGAGGACGGCCGCTGCTGCTGATGGACGAGCCCTTCGCTGCGTTGGGGCCGGCGCTGCGGGCGGAGATGGCCGAACTCGTTGTGCAGCTCCGGGAAGCGCACGGGACGACGCTGATCGTCGCAACACACCAGCCGGAGGATGCGCGCCGGATCGCCGGGCTGACGGTGATCGTGGACGGGCATCGGGCGTTTCCACCGCAGGAGACGGAGGCGCTGTTTGCGGATTCCGCCGCCGGAGCTGAAAGCCTACCTGGGGTGATCTTGCGAGGGCCGGAATGCGTGTGATTTCGGGTCGTGGGCAGATTCGCAGGATCCACAGAGCATGACTCTTCATCCTCGTCGAAATGCGTCAACTCAGGCGGCGAGGTAGCGCAAGTGCCGCGGTAAGATTCCGCACGGCTGATGCCTCGGACTCGACCCAGGCGAGCCGCGCCCTGTCGCACCAAAGCGTGCTGTGTCGATCTCCGGGGGAACTGCAACACTCCCGCTCCCGGCCGGGAGATGTCCCGCCGGCAGGGCGCGGACGGGGGAACGGGTGGAGACCAAAGGCGCCGGACCCGGCAACGGACAACTCTATCACGCTGCGCGTCCCATCGGCGATCTCGACCATAGCGGGCAAGGTGCCGACGTGCAGCAGAAACCAAGGACGCGGAGGACCACCGCCCCGCAAGGCGGCGGGTCGGTGCGTGGGAGGGTCAGACGTGCTTGCCTTTGTGCGGCGCCCAGATCTTCTTGTTGGTGAACCAGAGGAGCACGGTGATGAGGAGCAGAAAGAGGACTGCGGTCAGGCCGGCGGACTTGCGCGCCATCATCTTCGGCTCGGCCGTCCACATCAGGAACGCCGCCACGTCCACCGACATCTGCTCGACCGTGGCCTGGGTTCCGTCGGAAAAGGTCACCTGATCGTCGCTGAGCGGCGGGGTCATGGAGATCCAGCCCCCCGGGAAGACGTGGTTCTCGTAAAGAACCGCCCCCGCCTCCTCGCGCTCCTCGCCGGTGAACCCGTTGAGCAGCGACGCGATGTACTCGGGTCCGCCGATGCCGCGCACGAGCTGGTTGATCAGCATGCCATGCGGCCCGGAGAAGCCGGCCCGCGCCTTTGCCATCAGGCTGAGGTCGGGGGCGGTCTCGAGCGGCGAGTGCTGGAAGTGGTCAGAGGGGGTCGCCGGGCGGGTCTCGCCGGTGGCGGGATCATCCACCTCGTGCATGGCGGCGAACGCGCGCATCTGCTCTTCACTCATGGAGGGGCCGCCCTCCTCCGCGAGTTCGCGGTAGGTCAGGAACTTTAGGCCATGGCAGGCGGAGCAGACCTCGGTATAGACCTGCAGCCCGCGCTGCAGCTGGGACTGGTCGAAACGGCCGAATGGACCCTCGAACGAGAAGCGGTAGTCGGTGACCGGCGCCGCGTGATGCTCCTGCGCCAGCGCGGCGCCCGAGAGGCCGAGCGCGGCAAGCCCGGCAAGGATCGTGGTCTTCAGCATGGCCGTGCTCCTTTCCCGGGTCATTCGGCCGGCTTGCTTATCGCCGCGCGATCCATGGCTGCGTCGCCGGTTCCGTAGTGAGCGCGGAAGTCCGCCTCGATCGTATCCGGCGGCGTCAGCGGCTTCTCGATGACGCCGAGGAGCGGCATGATGACGAGGAAAAAGACGAACCAGTAGAGCGTCGCAAGTTGGCTGATGATCACAAATGGCTGCTCCGGCGGCTGCGAGCCGCACCAAATCAGCAGCACGAAGTCGACCAGCAGCAGCCAGAACCAGACCTTGAACATCGGCCGGTAGCGCCCGGAGCGCACCCGGCTGGTGTCGAGCCAGGGCAGGATCAACAGCACCGCGATCGACCCGAACATCGTAAGCACGCCCGCCAGCTTCGAGTTGATCCAGAGGATGTCGAAGGTGATCGCGCGCAGCATGGCGTAGAAGGGCAGGAAGTACCATTCAGGCACGATGTGGGTCGGGGTTTTGAGCGCGTTCGCCTCAATGTAGTTGTCGGGATGGCCGAGGAAGTTCGGCATGAAGCCGACGATCGCCGAAAAGATTGTCAGGACGAAGACCAGCGCGAAGACGTCCTTGATCACGAAGTACGGCCAGAATGGCAGCGTATCGGCCTCGGCCTCTCGCTTCGAGGTGCGGCGAACCTCGACTCCGGTCGGGTTGTTGTTGCCGGTGGTATGGAAGGCCCAGATGTGCACCACCACCAGCGCCGCGATCACGAAGGGCAGGAGATAGTGCAGCGAGAAGAAGCGGTTGAGGGTGGGGTTGTCCACCGCCGGCCCGCCGAGGAGCCAGGTCTGGATGTCCGGGCCGATCAACGGGATCGCGCTGAAGAGGCCGGTGATGACGGTCGCGCCCCAGAACGACATCTGCCCCCAGGGTAGCACGTATCCCATGAAGGCCGTCGCCATCATCAGCAGGAAGATCAGCATGCCGATGATCCAGGTGATCTCGCGCGGGGCCTTGTAGGAGCCGTAGTAGATGCCGCGGAAAATATGGCAGTAGACCGCAAAGAAGAAGAGCGAGGCGCCATTGGCATGGACGTAGCGCAGTGCCCAGCCGGCGTTCACGTCGCGCATGATATGCTCGACCGAGGCGAAGGCTAGGCTGACGTGCGGTGTGTAGTGCATGACCAAGGCGATGCCAGTGGCGATCTGCACGGCCAGGCAGAAGGCCAGCACGATACCCCAGATCCACATCCAGTTTAGGTTCTTCGGTGTCGGGATCGTGAGGGTCGAGTAGAGGAGCCCCAGGATGGGCAGACGGCTCTCGATCCACTTCTCGAGGCCCGTCTTCGGTTCGTAGTGATCGTGCGGGATGCCGCTCATGACGAACCTCCTCAGCCAAGCTGGATGACGCCGTCGGAGACGAAGCTCCGCAACGGGATATGCAGGTTTTCGGGCGCCGGGCCGCTGCGGATCCGGCCCGAGGTGTCGTAGGTCGAGCCGTGGCACGGGCAGAACCAGCCGTTGTAGACGCCGGCCTCGCCGATCGGCACGCAGCCGAGGTGGGTGCAGACGCCGGTCATCAGCAGCCACTCGCCCGCCTCGTCCATGGCGCGGTCGGCGTCGGTGGCGGGGGCATCGGCGGGGAGGTTGGCGTTGCGCGCATAGGGATCGGGCAACTCCGAGACCTCGACCTCGCGCGCGGCCTGAATCTCCTCCGGGGTGCGGCGGCGGATGAAGACCGGCTTGCCGAGGAACTTGATGGTGAGCTGGCTGCCCACCTCCACGCCGCTCACGTCCACCTGGATCGAGGCGAGCGCCTGCACGTCGGCGCTGGGGTTCATCTGGTTTATCAGCGGCCAGACCGCCGCAGCGGTGGCGATCCCGCCAGCTGCGCCGGTCGCGACGAAGAGAAAGTCCCTGCGGCTGCCGGAATGCTCTTCTACGTGGGCCAAGTGCTGTCGCTCCCTGCCTGTGCCCCCCGGGGCGCGGATCGGACCGGGGCGTACGTGGCCGCCAGCCGGCTTTCCTTCCCGGATTAGACGGTTCGTCGCCGCTGGTCCAGCGGCTTTGCGCCGCATTCCGCCGCTCTAGCCGCCGCGATGGTACGGGGTCCCGGCAAGAATCGAGGCGGCGCGGTAGAGCTGCTCTGCCAGCATCGCCCGTACCATAAGATGCGGCCAGACCATGCGGCCGAACGCTACGGCATGGTCGGCACGGTCGCGGAGTGACGGGTCGAGTTCGTCGGCGCCACCGATGAGAAAGGCGATCTCGCGGGTCCCCATATCGGCGCCTCGCCGCAGGAGTGCCGCAAAGCCGGGGGAATCGAGTTCGCGTCCGCGCTCGTCGAGGGCGACGAGAAGGGCGCCCAGGGGCACGGCACCGGCGAGAAGGGCAGATTCGGCTGCAGACCCTCCGCCGCGGCGGTCTTCGAGCTCTATCACCCTGGCCGGTCCGAGCCCGAGCGGGCGGCCTGCCCGACCGAAGCGGGCCAGGTAGTCCGTGACAAGCTCCGCCTCGGGGCCGGCGCGCAGGCGACCCACAGCGATAATCGTTACCCGCAAGGCGGGGGTCAGCCCATGGATCAGGCCGTGTCGGCGGCCCGGGGACGCGCGGCCTGCGGCATCCACATCTTCTCGAGCTGGTAGAACTCGCGCACCTCGGGGCGGAAGACGTGGACGACCACGTCGCCGGCGTCGATCAGCACCCAATCGCCGAGATCCCGGCCTTCAGTGCGTGCAATCAGCCCTGCGTCCTGCTTCAGCCGGTCGACGAGATTCTCGGAAATCGCCGATACTTGCCGCGACGACCTGCCGGTAGCGATCACCATGTGATCGGCCATTTCCGACTTGCCTACCAGCGGGATGGTGACGATGTCCTCGGCCTTGTCGTCTTCGAGCGAGGCCAGGATGGCGGACAGCAACTCGCTGCTGTCGACTCCCCCCGACAAGGCCGCCAAGGGGCCCGCAGGGGAGGCGGCTTGCGTCGCCAGAGTATGGTGAGTCAGGTCCGACTCCTCCGTATTTACGCACCGATCCAGCCCGGCGCCGGCCTCCTCAATGTAGTCCAGATACCCCAGCCTCTCAAGGAGTGTGATTGCGAAGCCTTTATGACGCGTGAAGCCGCGCAAAGGCGCAAATCGCGGTCGCGGCGCGATTCGCAACGCATCCGACTGAAAGAGCCCGGAAAATTTGATATGGAATTGATATGGAGTTCCGTATGGAATCCATATGGGTGTTTTGACCGGTGCCACCACGCCAATCCGCCGGTGGGGCTTTATCCACGGCGCGGATGCGGCTAGGTCTAGAGCGGTGTGCGGGCATGGCGAAATCGGTAGACGCAGCGGACTTGGAAGAGCACGAGTGCCCGCGGGGAAACCCGCGGGGTCATAGCCGCTCAAATTCGGGGAAACCTCTCGGGGCGCCGGTATAGCGCTGGCCGGTGGCAATCCCGAGCCAAGCCCTCCCTCCTGCAGTCGCAAGGGGGCGGGAAGGTGTAGAGACTAGACGGGTGGGGCCTGTAGCCCGAAGGGCCATGGCCAAGGGATAGTCCAGACCACGAACGCGCCTCCGGGGTCCCGGGCGGGGCGGCGGCGGAAGCCGAGGTGGTACGAAAATCCGCTTCCTTCGGGAGTGCCAGTTCGATCCTGGCTGCCCGCACCACACCCCAGACGACGCGCCATGCCCGGGTGCAAGGCGCGTCGGACAGAACGGGGTCCCGCAACTGAAGGGGTGTGGCGCCATACCACGGTCTTTCGGCTTGACCTGTCGTCGATCATTGCGTGGACGCTGCCCATCGCGAGATTAAGTGCCCGGGCCGTCGCCATCCCGCCCTGCGCCCGACGCCGGGAAGCGGCATTCGGGTCTGCGGCGATGGCGGAACCCATCGCAGTGATGGTAACGGTCCCAGTAACAGGTTCTTCCTCCGCGGATTTCTCGGGCTCGCCTGCGCGGCGCTCACTCGTCGCCGGTCCAGATGCGGGACCATGCTTTGGCCATGTCGACCACGATCCACCCGTGCTCGGGCGCCTGGTCCAGCGCCTCGGCGAGCCTGCCGATCGAGCTGTCGCGGTCGTAGGCGAACTCACGCTTGGCATCGGTGTGGTGGACGATCATGCCGAAGCGCGGCCCCTCTTCGGCGGTGTTCCACTCCAGCATCTGGAAATCGCCGTCGGAGTTGCCGGCAGCGAAGATCGGGCTCTGGCCGACGTTGGTCTCGATGCCGACCGGGACGCCGTCACTGACTTCCTACTTCGTCGTGCCCTCGGTGCCGATGACCTGCCAGGTCGGGATGCCGCACGCCTGCCTTGAGATCGACCGCATGAAGTCGGCTCCGCCGCCCGAGACGATGTAGGCGGTGAAGCCGTTGTCGCGCAGGTACAGGTAGACGAACAGCTCCAGCATCGGGTGGTAGGTCATTTCAGCGAAGGTCAGCCCGGTGGTCGGGTATTTGGCTGCGGTCAGCCACTCGTGCGCGTCGCCCTTGAAGGCATCGACGGTGATGCCGGAGTGGGAGACGTTCAGGATCTCGACCAGGCCCTTCTCGCCGCCGGCCATCACTACCTTTATGTCGCCGGCATCTGCCGCCTTCAGCACGTCGTCCTTGAGGATCGGTGGATCCGTCTTGGCCTTCTCGCGCCAGCAGTCGAGGGCATAGAGGCCCTGGAAGTAGAGCGGTTGCTCGCTCCAGAGCGTGCCGTCGTTGTCGAAGACGGCCATGCGCACTTCCTGCGGGACGAAGTCGGGCGACTCGGCGTCCGTGACCTTGGTGCGGGCCGCATGCCTCCCCGGAACGGGCGGGACGGAGGCGGCGGACTGCAGGGTCGGGTCCAACGGCTACCCGATGCGGTCGAGAAGGCAAGCCGACGAAGTGGAGCCCGGCAGCATCCCCTTCGTGACGCCCCCCTCGCGAGGCCTCGAACATTCGCGCGATTGAGCCGTGTCCCGTATCAGGAGGCTTGGCGCGCCAGGATGCCGTCGACGTCGGCGCCCTTGGGCAGCACGCCGAAGAGGCGGCCGCCCGCGTCGCCGAGGCGGGTGGCGCAGAAGGCGTCGGCGACCGCATCGGGGGCGTGCCGCACGAGAATTGCGGCCTGAAGGAGGAGCGCTATCCGCTCGACGATCTGCCGGCCATCGGCCTCCGCGGGGGCGGTGGAGAGCTGCTGCTGCAGGGCGCCGGCGGCGGCGTCGAACAGGCGGTTGGCGCCGGTGGCCGCACCGATCTCGGCGGCAAGTGCTTCGGTGGCGCCGGGCTCGCGACGCAAGGTGCGAAGGACGTCCAGAGCGATGACGTTCCCCGAACCCTCCCAGATGCCGTTGAGCGGCGACTCGCGAAAGAGGCGGGGCATCGGGGTTTCCTCAAGGTAGCCGACGCCGCCGTGGCACTCCATGCACTCGTAGACGAAGGCCGGGCAGCGCTTGGTGAGCCAGTATTTCGTCACTGCGACCGAGAGGCGAGCGAGGGCGGCGCTGGCGGGATCGTCGGCGCTGAACGTGGCGCCGACGCGGACCGCGAGGGCGACGGCGGCCTCGTATTCGATGGCGAGGTCGGCGAGGACGCCGCGCATCAGCGGCTGGTCGATGAGCTTCCTCTGGAACGCGGCGCGGCCCTGGACGTGGTTGACAGCTTGGGCGAGCGCCATGCGCATGATCCCGAGGGTCGCGCCGACGGTCCCCAGGCGGGTGTGGTGCACCATGTCGATGATGACGTTGATGCCGCGGCCCTCCTCGCCGAGGAGGTACGCCTGGGTATCGTGGTACTCGATCTCGGCGGAGGCGTTCGACTTGTTGCCGAGCTTGTCCTTGAGCCGCATGAGGTGGAGCGTGTTGCGGCTGCCGTCGGGGAGGATGCGCGGCACCAAGAAGCAGGAGAGGCCGCCGTCGGCATAGGCTAGCGTCAGGAAGCCGTCGCTCATCGGGGCGGAGCAAAACCACTTGTGGCCGACGAGGCGGTAGAGGCGGTTTGCGGGCTCGACCGGGAAGGCGCGGGTCGAGTTGGCGCGGACGTCGCTGCCGCCCTGCTTCTCGGTCATCGCCATGCCGAGGGTGATGCCGGCCTTCTCGGCGAGCGGCTTCAGGGGGGCGTCGTACTTTCCGCCGACGAGCCTGTCGATCCATGGCTGCGTCACGTCCGGCTGCCAGCGCAGCGCCGGAACCGAGGCATAGGTCATGTTGATCGGGCACATGGTCCCGGCCTCGGCCTGGGTGAAGAGGGCGAGCATGGCCATGTGGCCGATGTGGCGACCCCGGGCCGTCTCGATCCAGGCGACGTCGTGGATGCCATGCTCCATCGCGAGCGCCATGAGCTCGTGATAGGCTGGGTGGAAGCGCACTTCGTCGAGGCGCCGGCCGTAGCGGTCGAAGGCGGCGAGTTCGGGCGGGCAGCGGTTGGCTGCCTCGCCGAGCTCGAGGACGTGCTCGGAGCCGACGACGGCGCCGAGACGCTCCATGCGGGCGTCGAGCCAGTCGCCGGCATCGCGGAGGACGGCATCGCGCAGGGCGACGTCGGTGGTGTAGAGGTTGCGCGGCGCGAGCGGGGCCGGCTGGTTGGTGACTTCGTGCGTCTCGAGGTGGGTGGCGGGGGCGTAGGAAGACATCAGGAGTTCTGCCTCTGAGGGTCGTGCCCGAGATGTTACGACTTCAGGCCCAGCGGCGCGCCACGAAGCGACCAGCCCCCGTCGGCGAAGAGGATGGTGCCGTTGACGTAGGCCGCGGCCGCCGAGCCGAGGTAGAGGCAGGCGTCCGCCACCTCCTCGGGAGTGCCGAGACGCATCAGGGGGACGGAGGCGGCGGCGGCGGCGCGCAGCGCCTCGGTGGGGGCAAGCCGCGCCATGCCCTCGGTGCCGTCGATTGGCCCGGGAACGACACCGTTCACGCGCAGGCCTTCGGGGCCCCATTCGATGGCGAGGCAACGGGTGACCATCTCGACGCCCGCCTTGGCAGCGCAGACGTGGATCTGCATCGCCATCGGAATTTGCGCCTGGGGGGCGGAAATGTTGATCAGGCTGCCGCCAGGCCGGCGCATGTGCGGGTAGGCGGCGTGCATGACGTGGAAAGTGCCGAGGAGGTCGATGTCCACCACGGCCTTGAAGCCGTTCGGGCTCAGGTCCCGGGCGGCGGCGGGGAAGTTGCCGGCGGCGCCGGAAACCAGCACGTCGATCGGCCCCGCCTCGGCGGCGAAGGCGGCGACGGCGTCGGCCGTGGCCTGCGCGTCCCGCACGTCGAAGCTGTAGCCGAGGGCGCCGCTGCCGAGCTGGGCCACCGCGGCGTCGACCTTCTCCTGCCGGCGGCTCGCGACGCCCATCCTGGCGCCTGCGCTGGCGAAGACCCTGGCGATGCCGAGGTTGATGCCGCTGGTACCGCCAGCGACGAAGACATTGCAGCCGCTGTAGTCGAAACTCGATTTCATGGCCCGTTTCCTGTTTCCGGCGCGATGGTCGTGTCCCTTGGCGTTCTCTAATCGGGCCTGTCAAGTCTCCTGGTTCGGATTTGGGACGGTGGGCGCGCGGCGCTTTCAAGCGGCGCAAGCGCGCCCACCTTTGGGGGAATTTGGTCGTCCGCGTCGGGGTCTGTCATCACGGTGTTCGGCGGGAAGGTCTGGCCGGGCTCTGGGGTTCTCTCCGCGGTCGCTGCGCGAGCGCCGCATGTTGGCGTTCAGGTCCGGACGGATCGAAGTGGTGTGCGCGGTCGAAGGCCCGCATGCGGGGGAGCGATCTCGTCCTCGCCCTGCGTCCCGGCTGGACGCATCCGGGTGGCGCGCCGTCGCGCGCCGGTCGTCGACTGCGTGCTTATGCGGTCGCCGCGTCGCGGAAGGGGGTGTCGGTGCGCCACATGGCGTGCAGGATCACCGCCAGCTTGCGCGCCAGGGCGACCTTGGCCTTTCGCGGCCCGGTGCGCTCGGCGATCGTGAGCGCCCAGTCGCGCAGGCGGGATGCGCCGAGCTTGCGCGTCATGATGGCCTTCGCCGCCTCGTAAAGATGGGTTCTGGTCATTCTGTCGCCACGCCTGGAGATGCGGCCGTTGCGGCTGATCTCGCCGGACTCGTAGCGCCGCGGTGTCAGCCCGAGGTAGGCGCCGGCGCTCGCCGAGCTGCGGAACCGTCCGGCATCGTCGAAGGCGGCGGCGACCGCGAGCGCGGTAATCGGGCCGACGCCGGGCGCGCTCATGAACAGCCGGACCGTTTGGCTGCGGCGCGCCGCGGCGCGCACCTGGGCGTCCAGTGCCCGGATCCGCTGCAGGATCGCGCATCGCGCCGCGACCAGCGCCTCGAAGATCGGGCGCAGCTCCGGTGCGACGGCGAGCTCGCCCGCGATGATTTCCTCGGTGCGCCGCATGAAGCCGCCGACCCGCTTGCCGAAGAGGACACCGAAGGTCTTCAGCAGGCCTCGCACCTCGTTCTCGAGCCGAACGCGGATGGCGACCAGCGCGTCGCGGGCGGTCAGCAGCGCCCGCACGACGTAGGCCTCGTGGCTCTTGATGCGCACCGCTTTGAACCAGCCGGTGCGCACGATCTGTGCGAGGCCGCGCGCGTCGTGGCGGTCGGTCTTGTTGGGCATCATCTTCAGCGCCGCGCTGGCGTGGCGGGCGTCGAGGCAGACGACCGGCAGCCCCTTCGCGGTCAGCGTGTTCCAGAGCCAGACCGCCAGCGGGCCGGTCTCCATGCCCACCCTTTCGAGCGCCCCTGTCCAGCGCCCGAGCCAGATCGCGATCGCATCCGGGCAGGTAGCGACCTTGCCCTCCGCGAGCAGTACTCCGCCGTCGTCGATGACGCAGATCGCCGTAAGTTCCTGCGAGACGTCCAAGGCCGCATAGACACCCATGCCATGATCCTCCGTTGCGATGGCGAGAGACGACGGACGACCCGCCGCTTCCGGATCATCGACCGCAGGCACGGCGCGCACGAGCCGCGGGATGCCGATTACGCTAAGTGGTGTAGCTGGCGAGGGCCAGCGCGAGCTCCGGCATGGGGCCGGGCCGATCAGCCTGCCATGGCTGGCAGGCCGATGATGGGATCGTCGGGGATATGGGCGATTGCCTCAAGGGTCATGTAGCGGGAGCGCTGGACGGCCCACTCGTCGTTCTGCTCGAGGAGGATGGCGCCGACCAGTCGGGTGATGGCGGCCTCGTTGGGAAGATGCCGACGACCTCGGTGCGGCGCTTGATCTCGCCGTTGAGCCGCTCGAGCGGGTTGGTGGAATGCAGCTTCACCCGGTGCTGAGCGGGGAAGGTCATGTAGGCGAGAACATCCGGCTCGGCCGCGTCCATCAGCGCGGCGAGCTTCGGGACCTTGGAACGGAGTTGGTCGGCGACGCGACGCCACTGCTGCTTCGCACTGCCTGCGTCGGCCTGTGCGAAGGCGGTGGCGACGAATGCGGAGACCACGCGACGGCCGCTCCTGTCGGCGTGGGCCAGGCCGCTCACCTCCGGCTCCATCAGCCGCTCGGCGGCAAAGCCGATCATCTGGCGCAGCAGATCGGCACCGACCAGGCCAGGTGAGCGCGTCGCGACTCTTTCAAACCGCTCCGTCTCGCGCTTCCGTCTCGCTACAAACCTCCTTGACCATGAACGTAGCGACGACCGGTTGAGTTCGCCCTGGGCGCCGCGGTCGCCTCACCCACGACTGCGACATCGTCGAGACCGGGAACGAAAGCTGGCGCTTCAAGAAACGCGCCCGACCATCCGGAGGAGGGCCTGATCCGTCTCGGCCACCCCACCGCTGCGCCGGATCAGGCCCTCCTCCTCACCTCGCTATTATCAGCGCCGAGCACGGCATCGTGGCCGACTTTGCCAATGCGCTGCCGGCCTTTCCCATCGTCCGGGGCTATCAACTTACCCCGGATGGATTTCCGTGCGTATACATCCAAGCCGAACGGGACCAGATCGTTACCCTGCTGGCGCGCGCGGGGGCTCATCGGCCCGCCGCCACTGAGCTACTTCGCCGACTTCGCTTCATAATAGCGCACGATCGGATCCGAGCCCTCCGAGACTGCCGTCATAGCCATGCTCCCGTGAAGCGCCGCCAGACTGATGCGATCCCCGTCCAGCTACCCGCGCTATTGCTCGATCAAAGCCGCGAATGCTGCCGCCTTTGGCCACTGTGCGCCCGCCCGTCAACCGCACCGACCGACATCCGCCTGGCATGGTGGCGCGCCAAGCCTTCCGTCACACCCAGAGGCGACGGGGGGCTCCAACGGCTCGGAGGCTTCTGCGCGGTCGGTCCGGTGAATTTCCGGACTGGTCCAAGCGCCGGCGGAGGGGTCTCGCCAACCTGCGGGGATTCGCCGCCCGCACGTCGCGATGACACGAGTAGAGCCGCCAAGCCACAACCGACCCACCAATCTGAATGCATTCAGGGTCGGAAAACGGTTCACGACACCCGAAGGTGCCTTGAGGAAGGTCCCGTAAGTCTCTTATTTCGTTTGGAGCGGGCGAAGGGATTCGAACCCTCGACCCTAACCTTGGCAAGGTTATGCTCTACCCCTGAGCTACACCCGCATCCTGACGGCGGTCTATATACGGACAGCTCGGAGGAAGGCAAGGGGCAAAGGGCGGGATTGCCGGCTCAGCTGGGGGACTTCGCCGATGCCGAAGCGACAAGGCGGTCGCGAAATCTCTGGGCGAAGCGAAGGTGGAGGGTTGCCGAAAGCGCCCGAGGGGGTGCGGCGACGCGCTCGCCGGGATCAGACGACGCGGACCGAGAGCGGCTCAAGACCGGCGATCCGTGCCTCCAGGTGGTCGCCGCGGGCGACTGGGCCGACGCCGGCGGGGGTGCCGGTCAGGATCACGTCGCCGGCGGCAAGAATGAAGTACCGCGAGAGATGGGCAATGATTTCAGGGACTTTCCAGATCATCTGGGCGAGGTCGCCGTTCTGGCGGGGGGTGCCGTTGACCTCCAGGGTGATTGCGCCGATTGGCGGGGGGCCGGGGGTGATCGGGGCGATAGGGGCGGAGTGCTCGAAGGCCTTGGCGATCTCCCAGGGGCGGCCGAGCTTCTTGGCCTCGGCTTGGAAGTCGCGGCGGGTCATGTCGAGGGCTACGGCGCAGCCATAGACATGCGCGAGCGCCGAGGCCTCGGGGATGTCGGAGCCACCGCTGCCGAGGGCGACGGCGAGCTCGACCTCGTAGTGGACGTCGGAGCCCAGCGAGGGGTAGGGAAATTTGCCGGAAGTGTCGAGATTGTCTGGATTTTTCTGGAAGAAGAACGGGGGCTCGCGGTCGGGGTCGTGGCCCATTTCGCGGGCGTGGTCGGCGTAGTTGCGGCCGACGCAGTAGACCCGCCGCACCGGGAAGCGCCGGGTGCTGCCGGCGATGGGGAGCTCGACGCGCGGGGAGGGCGTGAAGGGGTAGTCGGTCATGGCGGGCGGTTCCTCCTCGGGGCCAGGGGCAATCTGCGGCGGCGGCCGGGGTGGGTCAAGGCGTTGGTCGGGGGTGAATCGCAGCTTGGCCGAATTCTGGGGTCAAGTGGCTGACGCGGCGCGGAAAATCGCAGGTACAACGCGTGTACAACATAGGTACATCGCATGTACATGAATCCGCGCGGAGCACCGTCAAAGCCGCGGGCGGATGCCGGCCATCGCCTGGCGGTAGCGGGCCTCGATGGCGTCGCGGGCGACGTGACGGCCCTGGCGGACGACGTGGCGGCCGGCGGACCAGACCTCGCGCACCACGCGGTCGTCGGCGGCGAAGATCCAACCGTCGAGGAGCTGGTCGTCGCGTGAGGGACGCCAGCGCGGGGTGGTCGCGGTCGATGGCGACGAGGTCGGCGAGGGCGCCGGGGGCGAGGACGCCGGCGGGGCGGTGCAGTGCCTGGGCGCCGCCGGCGAGTGCGGCGGCGTAGAGGGTGGCGCCGACGGAGGCGCCGGGGGCGGCGAGGACGTTGCGGGCGCGGTGGGCGAGGCGCTGGCTGTATTCGAGGCTGCGGAGCTCCTCGGAGAGGGCGATGCGGATGTTGGAGTCCGAGCCGATGCCGAAGGCGCCGCCGGCGGCGAGGAAGGCGGCGCCGTTGAAGATGCCGTCGCCGAGGTTGCCTTCGGTGATCGGGCAGAGGCCGGCGGTGGCGCCGGAGCGGGCGAGCGATTCGGTCTCGGCGGCGGTCATCTGGGTGGCATGGATCAGGGTCCAGCGCGGGCCGAGGCCGAGGGTGTCGAGCAGGAAGGCGACCGGGCGGGCGCCGAGCCAGGCTTCCACCTGCTCCACCTCGGCCACCTGCTCGGCGGCGTGGATGTGGAGCGGGCCTTCGGGCGTGGTAGCGACGAGGGCCGCGAGGTCGTCGGGGGTGGTGGCGCGCAGCGAGTGGGGGGCGGTGCCGAGGACCGCATCCGCGGGAAGGTGCGCCCGCGAGGCTTCGCGCAGCCGCAGGAAGGCATCGAGGTCGTTGCCGAAGCGGAGCTGGCCGCCGGCGAGGGGTACGGCGCCGGCGCCGCCGTAGGTGTAAAGAACGGGGAGTAGGGTCAGGCCGATACCGGTGGCTGTGGCGGCGGCAGCGATGCGGTGGGCGAGCTCGGCCGGGTCGGCGTAGGGAGTGCCGCCGGGCTGGTGGTGGAGGTAGTGGAACTCGGCGACGGCGGCGTAGCCTGATTCGAGCATCTCGACGTAGACGAGGCCGGCGATGGCCTCGACGTCCTCGGGGGTGAGGATGTCGAGGAAGCGATACATCAGGCGGCGCCAGGTCCAGAAGCTGTCGTCGCCGGGGCCGCGGCGCTCGGTCATTCCGGCCATGGCGCGCTGGAAGGCGTGGCTGTGCAGGTTGCCCATCGCCGGGAGGAGCGCCATGCCGGTGAGGCGGAGGTCGCCGGGCTCGGGAGTGGCGCCGGGTTCGACGGCGGCGATGCGGTCGCGGTCGATCGAGACGCGCACGTCGCGCGCCCATCCGTCGGGCAGGAGCGCGGCGGGGGCGTGGAGGGTGGTCATCGGCTTGTCCGGGTTGCGGCGGGTCCACTTAAGGTCGAATGCGCGGCGGGTGGCAAATGTGAGCCGAACGGGCGTCCGCCGAGACGCGGCTCCGCCCGAGAGGCGGGCTAGACAGTTCCGCCCGCGCTTCTTCAGGACCGTCTTTGGCCGATGTGTGCTGTCACGCGTGAACTATATTAAGTCATTGATTTAAAAGGCTGTCGTTTGTGAATACTTCGTTACCGCCGTTTCGGTCGGCCCTCGGTTGACGCGAGCGGCGGCTAGCGTCTTGATGCGATTGCTCCATAATGCCGCGAACAGGGCCGGAATAGTAGAGGCCGGGGTGGGCGCGCACGTGGATCTCCTTCTCGTCAACGGCACGGTCGCGACCATGGAGGCAGGACCCGCGCCCTATGGGTTGCTGCGCCAGGCGGCGGTGGCGGCGCGAGACGGGCGGATCGTCGGGGTGGGCGGCGCGGCGGAGTTGCGGGCGTGTGTGCCGGGCGCGGAGGAGCGCGATCTCGGCGGGCGGCTGGTGACGCCGGCGCTGATCGACTGCCACACCCACGTGGTCTTCGGCGGGAACCGGGCCGGCGAGTTCGAGATGCGGCTGAACGGGGCGAGCTATGCCGAGGTGGCGCGGGCCGGCGGGGGGATCGTCTCCACGGTGCGGGCGACGCGGGCGGCGGGCGAGGCGGAGCTGCTGGCCGGGGCGCTGACGCGGGTGGACGCGTTGATCGCCGAGGGGGTCGCGGTCGTCGAGATCAAGTCGGGCTACGGGCTGGACCGGGAGACCGAGCTGCGGATGCTGCGGGTGGCGCGGGAGATCGGGCGGATGCGGCCGGTGCGGGTGCGGACGAGCTTTCTCGGGGCGCACGCGGTGCCGGAGGGGATGACGGCGGACGGCTACATCGACGAGGTGTGCATCCCGACGCTGCGCGTGGCGCGGGCCGAGGGGCTGGTGGATGCGGTCGACGCCTTCTGCGAGGGGATCGCGTTCGATACGGCGCAGGTGCGGCGGGTGTTCGCGGTGGCGCGGGAGCTGGGGCTGCCGGTGAAGGTGCATGCCGAGCAGCTGTCGAACCTTGGCGGGGCGCGGCTGGCGGCGGAGTTCGGCGGGCTGTCGGCGGACCACCTGGAGTATCTCGATGCCGAGGGCGTGGCGGCGATGGCGGCGGCGGGGACGGTGGCGGTGATCCTGCCGGGGGCGTTCTATACGCTGCGCGAGACGGCAGGCGCCGCCGGTATCGCCTTGCTGCGGGAGCGGGGTGTGCCGATGGCGGTGGCGACGGACTGCAATCCGGGGTCCTCGCCGATGGCCTCGATCCTTCTCGCCATGAACATGGCCTGCACGCTGTTCCGGCTGACGCCGGAGGAGGCGCTGGCGGCGGCGACGCGGGTAGCGGCGCGGGCGCTGGGGCTGAAGGACTGCGGGCGGATCGCGCCGGGGATGCGGGCGGATCTCGCCGTCTGGGACGTGGAGCATCCGGCGGAGCTGGCCTACCGGATCGGGTTCAACCCGCTGCCGAGCGGATTTTTGCGGGGGTGGCATGATCCTGACGCCGGGCGCGGTGACGCTGAAGGAGCTGGAGGCGGTCTGGCGCGGCGGAGCGATGGCGCTCGATCTGGCGGCGCGGCCGGGGGTGGAGGCGGCTGCGGCGCGGGTGGCCGACGGCGGCGGCGGGGAGTGCGCCGGTCTATGGGGTGAATACCGGGTTCGGCAAGCTGGCGAGCGTCAAGGTGGCGCCGGCGGACACGGCGCGGCTGCAGCGCAACCTGATCCTGTCGCATTGCGCCGGGGTGGGCGACGCGACGCCGGTGGCGGTGGTGCGGCTGATGATGGCGCTGAAGCTGATCTCGCTGGGGCGCGGAGCATCGGGGGTGCGCTGGGAGTTGATGGAATTGTTGCAGGGGATGCTGGCGGGCGGCGTCGTGCCGGTGGTGCCGCTGCAGGGGTCGGTGGGGGCGAGCGGGGATCTGGCTCCGCTGGCGCACATGGCGGCGGTGATGCTTGGCGAGGGCGAGGCGGAAGTCGGCGGGCGGGTGCTGCCCGGGGCGGCGGCGCTGGCGGCGGCGGGGCTGGCTCCCATGGCGCTGGCGGCGAAGGAGGGGCTGGCGCTGATCAACGGCACGCAGTTCTCCACCGCCTGGGCGCTGGCGGGGCTGTTCGCGGCGTGGCGGGCGGGGCAGAACGCGCTCCTGATCTCGGCGATGTCGACGGACGCGATCATGGGATCGACGGCGCCGCTCCGGGCGGAGATCCATGAGCTGCGCGGGCATCGCGGGCAGATCGAGGCGGCGGCGGTGATGCGGGCGATCATGGCCGGGTCGGCGATCCGCGAGAGCCACCGGGAGGGGGACACGCGGGTGCAGGATCCGTATTGCATCCGCTGCCAGCCGCAGGTGACGGGGGCTGCGCTCGACCTGTTGCGCGGGGCGGGGACGACGCTGGAAGTGGAGGCGAACGCGGCCACGGACAACCCGCTGGTGCTGGCGGACGGGATCGTGTCGGGGGGGAATTTCCACGCCGAGCCGGTGGCGTTCGCGGCGGACATCATCGCGCTGGCGGTGGCGGAGATCGGGGCGATCGCGCAGCGGCGGGTGGCGCTGATGGTCGATCCGACGCTGTCGCATGACCTGCCGCCATTTCTGACCGCGAACCCGGGGCTGAACTCGGGGTTCATGATCGCCGAGGTCACCACGGCGGCGCTGATGAGCGAGAACAAGCACCTGGCGACGCCCTGCTCGACCAATTCGACGCCGACGAGTGCGAACCAGGAGGATCACGTGTCGATGGCGGCGCACGGGGCGCGGCGGCTGAGCCCGATGGTGGCGAACCTGGAGCGGATCCTCGGGATCGAGGCGCTGTGCGCGGCGCAAGGGATCGAGTTCCGCGCGCCGCTGGTCACCAGCACGCCACTGGCGACGGCGGTGGCGCGGCTCAGGGCGGAGGTGCCGGCGCTGGGAGATGACCGGTTGCTGGCGCCGGAGCTGGAACGGGCGGCGCGGCTGGTGCGGGAGGGGGCGCTGATCGCGGCGTCGGGGGCGGCGTTTCCGGAGCTCGGGGCATGAGGCCGGTGGAGGTGGTGCGGGGCGACGGGCCAGTGGTGCTGGGGCTGCCGCATACCGCGACCTGGCTGCCGGCGGAGGTCGAGGCACGGCTGAACGCGGTCGGGAGGGGGCTGGCGGATACGGACTGGCACGTCGATCGGCTATATGACGGCCTGCTGGCCGGGGCGACGACGGTGCGGGCGATGTTCCACCGCTATCTGATCGACGCCAACCGCGGGCCGGACGATGCGAGCCTCTATCCGGGGCAGAACACTACCGGGCTCTGCCCGGTGACGGATTTCGACGGGCGGCCGATCTGGCGCGAGGGGGAGGCGCCGGGGGCGGAGGAGGTGGCGGAGCGGGTGGCGGCGTGGCATGCGCCGTATCATGCGGCGCTGCGCGCGGAGGTGGAGCGGGTGCGGGCGCTGCACGGGGTGGCGATCCTCTATGATTGCCACTCGATCCGGAGCGAGATCCCGTTCCTGTTCGAGGGGCGGCTGCCGGATTTCAACGTCGGGACCGCTGGTGGGGCGAGCTGTGCGCCCATAGTCGAGAGGGCGGTGATGCACATCGTGCGCGGGGCGGTGGGGCGCAGCTGGGTGCTGAACGGGCGCTTCAAGGGCGGCTGGACGACGCGGCACTACGGGCAGCCGTCCGAGGGGGTGCATGCGGTGCAGATGGAGCTGGCGCAGGCGGCCTACATGGACGAGGCGCCGCCCTGGGCCTGGCGCGAGGAGCGCGCGCGGGCGACGCGCGTGCACCTGCGGGACATTCTCGAAACCCTGGCGCTGGTCGCCGCCGACCTGAGGGAGCCGTCATGAGCCGCCGGAATGTCCGCGACGTCTATCCGCCGACCGGGCCGGAGATCACCGCGAAGTCGTGGCTGACCGAGGCGCCGATGCGGATGCTGATGAACAACCTGCATCCGGACGTGGCGGAGAACCCGCACGAGCTGGTGGTCTATGGCGGGATCGGGCGGGCGGCGCGGACGTGGGAGGATTTCGACCGGATCGTCGCCACGCTGAAGACGCTCGAGGACGACGAGACGCTGCTGGTGCAGTCGGGCAAGCCGGTCGGGGTGTTCCGGACGCATGCGGATGCGCCGCGGGTCTTGATCGCGAACTCGAACCTGGTGCCGCACTGGGCGACCTGGGACCATTTCAACGAGCTCGATCGCAAGGGGCTGATGATGTACGGCCAGATGACGGCCGGGTCCTGGATCTACATCGGCAGCCAGGGGATCGTGCAGGGCACCTACGAGACCTTTGCCGAGGCGGGGCGGCGGCACTATGGCGGGTCGCTGAAGGGCAAGTGGATCCTGACGGCGGGGCTCGGGGGCATGGGCGGGGCGCAGCCGCTGGCGGCGGTCTTTGCCGGCGCGTCGTGCCTGGCGGTGGAGTGCAACCCGGAGTCGATCGAGTTCCGGCTGCGGACGCGCTATCTCGACGAGAAGGCGGAGAGCCTCGACGAGGCGCTGGCGATCATCGGGCGCTGGACGGCCGCCGGGGAGGCGAAGTCGGTGGGGCTGCTCGGCAACGCCGCGGACATCTTTCCCGAGCTGGCGCGGCGGGGGGTGCGGCCGGACATCGTTACCGACCAGACCAGCGCGCACGACCCGGTCAACGGCTACCTGCCGCAGGGCTGGACGATGGCCGAGTGGCGGGCGAAGCGGGAGAGCGACCCGAAGGCGGTGGAGCGAGCGGCGCGGGCGTCGATGAAACTGCACGTGGCGGCGATGGTCGAGTTCTGGCGGCGGGGGATCCCTACGGTCGACTACGGCAACAACATCCGGCAGATGGCGCTGGAAGAGGGCCTGGCGGATGCCTTCGCGTTCCCGGGGTTCGTGCCGGCGTATATCCGGCCGCTCTTCTGCCGCGGGATCGGGCCGTTCCGCTGGTGCGCGCTGTCGGGGGATCCGGAGGACATCTACCGAACCGACGCCAGGGTGAAGGAGCTTATCCCGGACGATCCCCACCTGCACGCCTGGCTCGACATGGCGCGGGAGCGGATCGCCTTCCAGGGGCTGCCGGCGCGGATCTGCTGGGTCGGGTTGGGCGTGCGGCACCGGCTGGGGCTGGCGTTCAACGCGATGGTCCGGTCGGGGGAGCTGAAGGCGCCGGTGGTGATCGGGCGGGATCATCTCGATTCGGGGTCGGTGGCCAGCCCCAACCGGGAGACGGAGGCGATGGCCGACGGGTCGGACGCGGTCAGCGACTGGCCGCTGCTCAACGCGCTGCTGAACTGCGCCAGCGGGGCGACCTGGGTGAGCCTGCACCACGGCGGCGGCGTGGGGATGGGGTTCAGCCAGCACGCGGGGATGGTCATCTGCGCCGACGGGACCGAAGCGGCGGACGCGCGGCTGGCGCGGGTGCTGTGGAACGATCCGGCAACAGGGGTGATGCGGCATGCCGACGCAGGGTATGAGATCGCGGTGGACTGCGCGCGGGAGAACGGGCTGCGGCTACCGGGGATCTTGGGGAACTAAGGGCAGGTGGGGCCCGTCCTGATGCCGACCACGCGGCGGGCACGTGCGTTGACGCGACTTCATTCGTAAAGCGGACGAAAAAGAGGCCGCGCGGCTGCGCGGCCTCTCGAAGAAAACGGAGTACGGATCAGCCTTCGTATTCGGGCCGCTGCTCCAAGTCTTCCTTGGTGGTGTCGACGTAGACCCGCAGATCGTCGCCGTCGGCTTCCTTCATGATCTGTAGCTCGTCATAGGAGAGCGCGACGCTGTGCTCGCCCATTCCGAGGAAGCCGCCCACGTCCACGATCGCGTTGGTGATCTTGCCATCGGCATCAAGCACCAGCTCGGACACCTCGCCGATGCTGTCGTCATTGGCGTCGTAGACGGTGGCCCCCTGGAGATCCTCCGCCGTCATTGTCGCGTAGTCGATGGACGCGTAGCCTTGGCGCTCGAAGCCGGGGCGCGCCACGGCGTCGGTTGCCGGCGCTGCGGCCATGCCGTCGGCCGGCGCCGCCGTGGTGTCGGCGGGCGTAACTGCCATGTTGTCCGCGGCCATCTCGTCGGCGGCAGGCGTGGCGTCGTCGGTTCCCATGGCAGTCATGTCGGGCCGCTCGAATTCGGGTGCGGCCTCCAGCTCGTCCTTGGAGCTGTTGACGGCGGCAAAGCGGTCGCCGCTGTCGTCGGTCAGCACGTGCACCTGGCTCATGTCGAGCGCGACGGTGTGCTCACCCATGCCGAGGAAACCGCCGACGTCGACGAGAATGGCCTCGACCTGACCGTCCTGCGAGATCAGCACGTCATTCACTTCGCCGATATTGTCCCAGTCGGTCTGAGCGTCTGCGTTGACCGGCGTGGCTTCGTCATACTCGGTCTCGGAGCTGTAGACGGTCATTCCGATCAGGTTCGACCCATAGATCGCGTTCGCATCGGCGGCACCGGAAAAGATGACGCCGGCGGCGGGCGCGGTCTGCGCGGAAAGCGGCGCGGCTGCCAGGAGGACGATTGCGGTGGTTGCCAGAAGTTTCTTCATGAGTGCGACTCCTATCGTCGTTTTCAGGTCTGGAACCGCGGACGTCGATGCCGCGCTTCCTCCACTTCCCAACCACCGGGAAGCGGATCCGTTGCGGGCGGCTCCGGGTTTTCTTTTGAAGCCCGGGGACGAATCGGTCCGGGTCCAGCGGTCGCGCTTGTTGATTCACCACGCCCAGTCAGACAGTTCGCCTCGATCGGCCTCGGGCGGGGCCAACGATTCCGCGCCGGAGACCCTCAGCGCGATTTTCTGACAAAAACCGTTGGCTATGGGTTTCCGACTCAATTGCTCGGATTTATGCTCCGCCGCGCAAACACGTCGACGGGACGGCAGGGGGATGCACTTATGAGGCTTTTCGGACTGATGGCCGGCACGGTCGTGATGCTGGCGGCGCCGGCCTGGGCGGCGGACCGTGCGGCGGTGCTGGAGAACTATTCCGACATCGCGGCGGCGGAGTACGGCGATTCGCTGGCGGGGGCGCAGCGGCTCGGCGCGGCGGTGGATGCGCTGATCGCGGCGCCCTCGGCGGAGGCGCTGCAGGCGGCGCGCGCGGCGTGGCTCGCGGCGCGGGTGCCCTACCAGCAGACCGAGGTCTTCCGCTTCGGCAACCCGATCGTCGACGAGTGGGAGGGCAAGGTGAACTCCTGGCCGCTCGACGAGGGGTTGATCGACTATGTGGACGCGAGCACCGGCGGGGCGACGGACGAGAACCCCTATGCGGCGTTGAACGTCATCGCAAACCCGAGCTTCACGCTCTCGGCCGGCACGGTGGATGCGGCCGAGATCACGCCGGAGCTGCTGGAGAGCACGCTGCAGGAAGCCGACGCGATCGAGACCAACGTGGCGACCGGCTATCACGCCATCGAGTTCCTGCTCTGGGGCCAGGATCTGAACGGCACCGGGCCGGGTGCGGGCACCCGGCCGTGGACCGACTATGCGGCGGGCGATGCCTGCAGCGGCGGCAACTGCGACCGGCGCGGCGCCTATCTCAAGGCGGCGACCGACCTGCTCGTCTCCGATCTCGAATGGATCACCGCGCAGTGGGCCGAGGGCGGCGAAGCGCGTGTCAACGTGACGGCCAACCCGGATGCCGGGATCGCGGCGATGCTGACCGGCATGGGCAGCCTCAGCTACGGCGAGCAGGCGGGCGAGCGGATGCGGCTGGGGCTGATGCTGCACGACCCGGAGGAGGAGCACGACTGTTTCTCGGACAATACCTATAACAGCCACTTCTATGACGGGCTTGGTGTCCACAACGTCTATCTCGGCCGCTACGTGCGCACCGATGGCAGCGTCGTGGAGGGGCCGTCGGTGTCGGAGCTGGTGGCGGAGGTTGACCCGGCACTCGACGCCGAGCTGCGCGGGGCGCTGGACCACACGGTGCTGGCGCTCGGCGCGATCAAGACGGTGGGCGAGGCCGGGACACACTATGACCAGCTGATCGGAACCGGAAACGAAGCGGGCGAGGCGCTGGTGATGACGGCCATCGATGCGCTGGTGGCGCAGACCCGCTCCATCGAGCGGGCGGTGAGCGCGCTGCAGCTCGAGAACGTCGCGTTCGAGGGCTCGGACAGCCTCGACAATCCGGAGGCGGTGTTCCAGTAGCAGGCCATGCGCCGTCTCGTTCTTGCGCTTGCAATCTGGCCCGGCGCGGTGGCGGCAGCCGCTACCGCGGTGGTGGTGCCGCGCACTGCGGAGGAGGCGGCGCGGGTCGAGGCGGTAACGGCGCCGGCGGACCGGTTCGACGCGCCGGAAGCGTTCGAGGCGCGGCCGGGCGGGGCGGCGACCTCGCCGGCGCCGGTGGACGCCAACGCCTTCTCGCATTCGAGCGCCAACATGTCGTTCGAGCGCGAGCTGGACTTCAAGGTGGGCAACGGGTTCTTCCGCAAGCTGTGGGTGACGGCGCCCGCCTCGACGCGGGTGTCGGACGGGTTGGGGCCGCTGTTCAACGCGCGGGCCTGCCAGTCCTGCCATCTCAAGGACGGGCGCGGGCATCCGCCCACCGGGCCGGAGGATCCGGCGGTGGGGATGTTCCTGCGCCTGTCGGTGCCGGCGGCGGAGGCGGACCTGCCGGCGGCGCTGGCGGGGATTGAGGGCTATCTCGCCACCCTGCCCGAGCCGACTTATGGCGGGCAGTTGCAGAACTTCGGCGTGCCGGGGCTGCCGGCCGAGGGGCGCATGGCGATCGAGTACGAAGACGTGCCGGTCACGATGGCGGACGGCGCGGTGGTGACGTTGCAGAAGCCGAGCTACCGGGCGGAGGATTTGGCCTACGGGCCGATGCGCGACGACGTCCAGCTCTCGCCGCGGGTAGCGCCGCAGATGGTCGGGCTGGGGCTGCTCGAGGCGATCCCGGAGGCCGACATCCTGGCGCGCGCGGACCCCGAGGACGCGGACGCGGACGGCATCAGCGGGCGCGCGAACCGAGTGTGGTCGGCGGCGGAGGGGCGGGCGATGCTGGGGCGCTTCGGGTTCAAGGCGGGGCAGCCGACGATCCGCGACCAGGCGGCGGCGGCCTTCGCCGGCGATGTCGGCATCTCGACCACGCTTTTGCCGGACGCCTGGGGCGACTGCACCGCGGCGCAGCCGCTCTGCCAGGCGCAGCCGGACGGGGGCGCGCCGGAGGCGGACGACCACGTTCTCGACCTTGTGACCTTCTACAGCCGCAACCTGGCGGTGCCGGCGCGGCGTGGTGCGGGCGACCCTCAGGTGCTGGAGGGCAAGCGGGTGTTCTATGCAGCGGGGTGCGCGGCCTGCCATACGCCGAAGTTCGTCACCGACCGGCTGGAGGGGCAGCCGGAGCAGAGCTTCCAACTGATCTGGCCGTATAGCGACATGCTGCTGCACGACATGGGCGAGGAGCTGGCGGACGACCGGCCGGAGGCGGTGGCCAGCGGACGGGAGTGGCGGACGGCGCCGCTCTGGGGGATCGGGCTGACCGAGACGGTGACCGGGCAGGCGAGCTACCTGCACGACGGGCGGGCGCGGACGCTGCTGGAGGCGGTGCTCTGGCACGGCGGAGAGGCGCAGGCGGCGCGTGATCGGGCGGTGGCCCTGCCACAGGGTGAGCGCGATGCGCTGGTCCGATTTCTGGAGTCGCTCTGATGAAGATCTGGCTGGTCGCACTTGTCGCTTTTGCGCCGCTTGCTGCGGCGGCGGAGACCGATCATTCCGCGCTCGCCGGGCGGGCGCTGAACGCGACGATCCTGCCGGGGTTCGAGCGGCTGGTGGCGGAGACTGCGGCGCTGGCGGGGGCGGCGCAGGCGGCCTGCGCTGGCGAGGGGGCGATCGAGGCGGGGCCGGTCGTTGCGGCCTACGATGCGGCGTTCGACGCCTGGATCGGGGTGGAGGCCTTTCGCTTCGGGCCGGCGCAGGAGGACAATGCCGGCTTCGCGCTGGCCTTCTGGCCGGACACCAAGGGGTCCACGCCGCGCGCGCTCTCGGCGATGATTGCGGCGGTGGATCCGGTGGTGGACGATCCGGCAGCGTTTGCCGGCATTTCGGTGGCGGCGCGCGGATTCTTCGCGCTCGACTGGCTGTTGTTCGACCCGGAAGCGGGACCGATCGAGGCGGGGAGCTATCGCTGCCGGCTGCTCACCGCCATTTCCCGCGACGCGGCTGGGACCTCGGCGCGGTTTCTGGCGCGGTGGCAGGATCCCTGGGCGGGGATCCTGACGAGCGCCGGGGCGGCGGGCAACCCGGTCTATTTCGCGCCGGAGGAGTCGAGCAAGGCGCTCTACTCGGCGCTGCTCGATGCGCTGCAGTTCGACATCGACCTGCGGCTCGGGCGGCCCATGGGCACCTTCGAACATCCGCAGCCGCGGCGGGCGGAAGCCTGGCGGTCGGGGCGGTCGCTGCGCAACGTGAACATTTCGCTGGTGACGCTGAGGGCCTACACGCGGGACGTGTTCGGACCGGCGCTGCCCGAGGGCGAGATGCGCAGCGTGGATGCGGCGTTCGACGCGGCGCTGGCGGCGGTCACGCGGGTAGGCGAGCCGATAGACGTTGCGGTGGCGACGACGCAGGGGCGGGTGCGGGTGGAGGCGCTGCAGAGCGCGGTGCGGCATCTGCAGGAACAGGTGGCCGAGCACGTCGGCCCGGGTGTCGGCGTGACGAGCGGATTCAATTCGAGGGACGGAGACTGACTATGGGCGAGGCGAGGACGACACGGCGGATCTTCCTGCGGGGTGCGGCGGGTGTGGGGACGATCGGGCTGGTGCCGGCGGTCGGATGGGCGGCAGCGGGGGCGCCGGACTATCTGGCGGCGGCGGGCCAGCCGGACGGCAGCTTCTGCCTTCTCGGGCTGACCTCGGCGGGCGCGGAGTGCTTCCGGCTGCCGCTGCCCGACCGTGGGCACGCCGCGGCGGCGCACCCCGAGCGGCCGGAAGCGGTGGCCTTCGCCCGGCGGCCGGGCACCTTCGCCCTGGTCATCGACTGCGCCAAGGGACGCGAGGTGACGCGGCTGCATTCGCCGGAGGGGCGGCACTTTTTCGGCCATGGCGCCTTCACCGCGGATGCGGGGCTGCTTTTCACCACCGAGAACCTGATCGAGGACGGCAGCGGGCTGCTCGGCGTCTGGGACGCAACGGACGCCTACCGGCGGATCGGCGAGGTGTCGACTGGCGGCACCGGGCCGCACGAGGTGCGGCTGATGCCGGACGGGCTCAGCTTCGCTGTGGCGAACGGCGGCATCGAGACTGATCCGACGTCGGGGCGGGCGGAGCTGAACCTCGCGACGATGCGGTCGAACCTCGCCTATCTCGATGCCGGGACGGGAGCGCTCCTCGACGTGCTGGTGCTTCCACAGGAGCTTCGGCTGCTCTCGATCCGGCACATCGCGGCAGGGCGCGACGGGACGCTGGCAATGGCGATGCAGTGGCAGGGATCGCCGCTGGAGATGCCGCCGCTGCTCGCGGTGCACCGGCCCGGGTCGGCCCGGCTCGAGACTATGGCCGCGGAAGACGGCGTGCAGCGGCGGACGCGGAACTATGCCGGCAGCGTGGCGGTGACCGACGACGGGCGGCGGGCGGCGATCACCGCTCCGCGGGGAAACATGATGCTGGTCTTCGACCTCGCCACGGACGCGCTGGTCGAGGTGGTCGGGGCGACCGACATCTGCGGCGTCGCGGCTGCCGGCACGGGCTTTGCCTGCTCAACCGGCGAGGGGCGGTTCCTGTGCAGCGGGGGGGAGATGCGGCTGTCGGATCTCGCGTTCGACAATCACCTGATCCGGATCTGACGGCCTCAGATCAGGAGGCGTGCGAAGAAGATGGCGCTCATGCCGAAGCCGACCGCGGCGATGATGGCGCGGACAGCGGACACCGGGAGAGCGCGGGCGAGGGGCGCGCCGGCGTAGCCGCCGACGGTGTTGGCGAGCATCATGGAGATGGCGGCCGGCCAGTGTATGAGGCCCGCGACGGCGAAGGTCGCGACCGAGATGGTTGAGAGCGCGAAGGAGATGGCGGTCTTCAGCCCGTTCATCCGGTGGATGTCGGTCATGCCCCAGAGCGCGAAGAGGGCGAGGAGCACGATGCCGAGACCGCCGTTGAAATAGCCGCCATAGGCGCTGACCAGCAGCAGGCCGGCGGCGCCCTGCTGCCGCACGCCGTCGCGGTGGCGGGCGGCCCAGTCGCGGATCCGCTCGCCGAACAGGAACGCCAGCGTGGCGGCGAGGAGCAGGAACGGCACGATCGCCGAGAAGGCGGCGTTGGAGGAGACGAGCAGGAGAAGCGAGCCGGCAAGGCCGCCCGCGAGGGTCAGTGCCAGCAGACGGAGGAGCTCGGAACGGGCGAATCCGGTCAGCTCGCTCCGGTAGGCGACGGCACCGGCGAGATAGCCGGGGAAGACCGCCACCGCGCTGGTGGCGTTGGCGGCGACCGGCGGGATGCCGGCGAAGACGAGCGCCGGGAAGGTCAGGAAGGTGCCGCCGCCGGCAATGGTGTTGATAACGCCGGCGCCGAAGGCGGCGCAGAGCAGGAGCGGCAGGTCGTGCATGCCTGGCGTCAGGCCGCCGCGGCAGGGTCGGTGACGAGGGCGTCGGCGGTGGCGAAGCTGATCTCGACGGTGTCGCCGAGGGCGGGCGGGCGCATGGCGATGGTGTTGAAGGTGTCGAAGGAGACCCGTTGCGCGTCGAGGACGGCGCGGACGCGGACGACGGAGCCCAGGAAGCTGACCTCCTCGACCTTACCGCGGAGGGTGGCGTCGTTGCCCGGCCGGGCACCGAGGGCGAGCGCCTCCGGACGGAGTGCGAAGGCGATCTCAGCGCCGGTGGCGGCGTCGAGGGGGCGGCCGATGGTCACCGGCTGGCCGTCGATGGTCACGGCGCCGGCGGCGGGGTCGGTCACGCGGGCGCGGAGCGAGTTCACCGTACCGACGAAGGTGGCGACGAAGGCATTTGCCGGGCGGTTGTAGATCTCGAAGGGGTCGCCGATCTGCTCGGCGACGCCGGCGTTCATGACCACGATGCGGTCGGACATCGACAGGGCCTCTTCCTGGTCGTGGGTGACGTAGATGGTGGTGATGCCGAGCTCGCGCTGGATTGCGCGGATCTCGGCGCGCAGCGAGACGCGGATCTTGGCGTCCAGCGCCGAGAGAGGTTCGTCGAGGAGAAGGAGGTTCGGGCGGGGGGCCAGCGCGCGGGCGAGGGCGACGCGCTGTTGCTGGCCACCGGAGAGCTGGAACGGGTAGCGGGCGCCGAGGTCGGGCAGCTTGATGATGCCGAGCATCTCGGCGACGCGGGCGGCGGCCTCGGCCTTGGGGGTGCCGGCGATGCGCAGGCCGAAGGCCACGTTCTGCGCGACGGTGAGGTTGGGGAAGAGGGCGTAGGCCTGGAAGACCATGCCGATGTTGCGCTGGTTCGGCTTGAGGTTGACGACGTCGCGGTCGTCGATGCGGATCGAGCCGGCGGAGGGGGTCTCGAAGCCGGCGACCATGCGCAGCGTCGTGGTCTTGCCGCAGCCGGAGGGGCCAAGGAAGGAGACGAACTCGCCCTGCTCCACGTCGAGGTTGAAGTCACGGACCACGTGGGTGGGGCCGTAGTACTTTTCGAGGTTCGATATTTCGAGGAAGGCCATGGGCTAGCGGCGCACCTGGGTATGTTTCTGGAGACGGGTGACGAGCTGGATCAGGCCCATGCAGGCCCAAGTGATCGCGAAAGCGATCACCGCCAGCGCGGCGGGCTCGTAGGCGCGGTTGGCGCCGAGGACCTGCAGGTAGGGGCCGAAGGCGGGGCGGTTGAGGAGGGCGGCCATGGTGAATTCGCCGATCACGATGGCGAAGGTGAGGAAGGCGCCGGAAAGGACGGCGACCATCACGTTGGGCAGGATGATGCGGGCCATGATTGTGATCCAGCCGGCGCCGAGGGACTGGGCGGCCTCGGTGAGGGTGGCGACGTCGATGGCGCGCAGGCCGGTGTCGACGGCGCGGTACATGTAGGGGAGCGCCAGCATGGTGTAGCCGGCGAGGAGCAGGGCGTTGGTGCCGGTGGCAGTGCCGGTGAGCGGCAGGATCGAGGAGGTGTTGTAGAGGCGGATGTAGCCGAAGACGATGACGATGGCCGGGATGACGAGCGGCAAAAGGGTAATGAATTCAATGTAGGGGCGCCAGCCGGGGAGCTTGAGGCGGACCCAGTAGGCGGTGGGGACGACGATGAGGACGCCGACGAGGATGGTGAAGAGCGCCATCACCACGGAGTAGGTGAAGGTGGCCTGGAAGCGCGGGTCGGCGAGGACGACGCGGTAGGCGTCGAAGGAATAGACGCCGCGGCGCATGCGGAGCGAGAATTCCAGCGTGCCGATCAGCGGCACGAAGAAGTAGATCATGCCGATGGCGAAGGCGACCCAGGCCCAGATTCGGCTCATGGCGCGAATCCGGGTGCAAGTGGCTGGCGGGGCTCGTTTTTCGGCACCCAGAAAGCGTATGGAATCCGTATGGAATCCATATGGGTGTTTTCGCCAATCGAGCCGCGCTGGCGCGGGGCGGGCACTCCGGCAGACGGCCCCTCGCGACATCGCCGGGAGGGAGACGGTGACGCCGGCGCTGACGGTGAGGCGCGCCGCGGGCGGAACGGCGCGGCACGCGAGGCGGCTGGCGCGGCGCTTCCGCCGGCCGGCCGCACGGGCGGCAGGGGGGCGGGTCATTTCACCCACCGTTCGGCGCGGGCGCGCATCCAGATGTAGAGGGCGTTGCCGATGCCGGTGACGACGATCATGCCGAAGGCCAGGGCGTAGCCGAGGTTCGGGTCGCCGAGCACGTCGCCGCGGATCTGGGCGAAGAGCAGGATCGGGACGATGGAGAGCGACGAGCCGGTCAGCGCGTAGGCGGTGGCGACGGCGCCGAAGGCGTTGGCGAAGAGGAGCGCCAGGGTGCCGAGCAGCGTAGGCCAGAGGATGGGGAGGGCGACCATGCGCCAGTACTGGAAGGTGGAGGCGCCGAGGATCTCGGCGGCCTCGCGCCATTCGCGGCGGAGGCCGTCGAGCGCGGGGGTGACGATGAGGATCATCAGCGGGATCTGGAAGAAGAGGTAGGTGAGCGTCAGGCCCCAGAAGGAGAGCAGGTTGAAGCCGAGCGCGTAGATGTTGATTCCGAACCACTCGCGCAGCAGCACGGTGACGAGGCCGAGCCGGCCGAGGGTGGCGAGGAAGGCGAAGGCGAGCGGGACGCCGGCGAAGTTGGAGGCGACGCCGGAGAAGGTCATCACCGGGCCGCGCAGCCAGGCGGGCAGGCCGCCGAGGGTGACCGCCCAGGCGACGAAAAAGCCGATCACGCAGCCGAGGAAGGCCGAGGCGAAGCTGATCCGGATCGAGATCCAGAACGAACCCATGATCGCCGGGGTGAAGAGGTTGCGGATGTTCTGCAGCGTGAACTCGCCGGCCGGGTTGCGGAAGGCGCCGAGCACCACGTGCATCGTCGGCAGGATCAGGAAGAGGAGCGCGAAGAGAAGGAACGGCAGCATGCCGAGCCAGGCCCAGGAGCGGGAGGAGGTGCGGACGGCCTGCGCCAAGGGCGGCTCCCCGGAAGGGTGGCCGGGTCCCGGTTGCCCGGGACCCGGATGTGCTTACTGGACGTTGGCGCCGACGGTGGCGTCCCAGCCGCCGGTGATGACTTCCTTCATCGCCGACTGGTCGTTCGAGCGTCGGGAAGACCGCCGCGTCGTAGGCGGCTGCCGGCGGCAGCCGGTCGAGCAGCTCCTGCGGCACCTTGCCGGCATCGACCATCGCCTTGAAGCGGATCGGGTGGCAGTAGCCCTCGAGCCACTTGAGCTGGCCCTCGTCGGAATAGAGGTATTCCATCCAGAGCTTGGCGGCGTTGGGATGCGGCGCGAAGGCGCTGATCCCCTGGACGTAGACGCCCGCGACCACGCCGTTGCCGGGCACCACCACCTCGAGCGGCGGGTTGCCGTTCAGCGCGTCGCGGCCGGACAGCGCGTTGTAGTCCCACCAGATCACGATCGGCGTGGCGCCCTGGGCGATGGTGCCGGACTTGCCGATCGTCGGGACGAAGTTGCCCACCTTGTTGAGCTCGGCGAAGAAGTCGAGCCCCTTCTGGCCGGCGTCGCCGCCGGGTTCGCCGCTGGCGGCGAGACCGGCGGCGTAGACGCCGAGGATCGCCTGGTTGGACGCGCGCGGGTCGCCGGCGAGGGCCACCGCGTTGGCATATTCTGGCTTCAGCAGATCCTGCCAGCTGCCGGGCACCGTGTCGACGATGTCCTTGTTCACCGCGAAGCTGAGCACGCCGTAGTAGTCACCGTACCAGCTACCGTCGGCGTCCTTCACGTTGTCCGGAATGTCGTCCCAGGTGGAGACCTTGTAGGGCTGCACCAGCCCCTCCTCCTTGGCGGCCGGCCCGAAGGAGAAGCCCACGTCGATCACGTCGGGCGCCTGCGGACCCTTGTTGTCCTTGTTGGCGCGGATCGCCTCGAGCTCGTCGGCGGAGCCGGCGTCGGGATTGAGCTCGTTGACCTCGATGCCGTACTTGGCCTTGAACCCCTCGATCACGCCGCCGTAGCCGCACCAGTCGTGCGGCAGGGCGATGGTTGTCACCGTCCCCTCCGCCTTGGCAGCGGCGACCAGCGCCTCGAGATCCTGGGCCCAGGCCGGCAGCGACGCGGCGGTGGCGAGCGTAAGGCCGCCGGCGATCGCGGCGGATGTCATTCGCAGCATAAGATTTTCCCCCTGTTCGTGCGCGCAGGACGCGCTTGGTACGACGCGCGGATGTTAGCGGGGAATTCGGACAATCCCACAACAAAAGCGCCCCTGAGGCCGCAAACCGCACCGGGATCGGCCGGTTGCTACTTTGCCGTGTCGGCCAACTCGTACAGCATGTCCTGGACCCGTTCCGGACCGATGACCGCCCGGCGCACCAAATTGTCGAAGAGACGACTCAGCGCCGCGACCTGATCGGTAGAGGTGACGACGAGGTAGGCTTCGCCGAGGTAGAGGGCGGCGCGGATCCGGCCGAAGACGGTGAAGGGTGCCGCGAAGGTGCCCCGGCCGTCGAAGAGGTGCAGCCGCAGGGTCGGGTAGACCTCGGCGCAGGTGGCGGCCATGTGCGCGAGCTGGCGGCGGCGGGGGCCGACGTCGGTGCCGCGCCAGACCCCGCCGCCCAGGGAAAGATCCTGCAGCGTCTGCAACGGCATGGCGATCTCCACGTCCATGTCGCCGAGAACGTAGCCGCCAAGGACGTTCTCCGGCTGGCCGGCGCTGGCGGGGCCGGGGCCGTCGTCGAGGCGGAACATATCGGGGAGGTTCGAGGGGACGTAGCGGAGCTTCATCCCCGCAGCCTCGCGCCGCCACTGGTCGAGGGGCGAGCCGCCTTCGGGCTGTTCGGCCGACTCGATCTGCACCGAGGGCGTCACCACCTGCCGGCCTTCCGGAGCGTTGGAGAGGCTGAGCAGCCAGTCGGATGTGACCCCGCGCGCCTCGGCGATGCTGCGCAGCGTCTCGGCGCGCGGCATGCGGTCGACGCCGGGGTCGAGGAACTGGCTGAGCGCCGAGCGGTCGATGCCGGTGGCGCGCAGGAACCCGGCGATCCCGCCGCGCTCGTCGGCGAGCAGGACCTGCAGGCGTTCGCGGAAGGCGGCGGCGATCTCGCGCTTGTCCATCGGTTTCCTGCCCCTCGGTGTGGATTCACAACATATCGCGCAAAATTGCGCGGATTTCCAACTTTCACACAAAATTCACGTAATTGCCAGAGGCTACGCCGGGGCCTACCGTAGGATAACGCTTTGCGAAGAAACCAGAAATGACGCCTGATATCCCTTCGCCCGAACGCCGGGGCGCGCGTGTCGAGTGGCCGACCGTGGCCCTGATGGCCGCGACCTATCTCGGCTGGGCCGGCGTGACCGTTTTTGCCTCCGCGCTCGGGCCGTGGCTGGCCGTTCCGATGCTGGCGGTGATCCTGGCGCAGCATTCCTCGCTGCAGCACGAGGTCATTCACGGGCATCCGACGGGGAACGCGGCGCTGAACGAGGCGCTGGTCTGGCCGGCGCTTGGGCTGGTCTTTCCGTTCCGGCGGTTCCGCGAGCTGCACCTTCTCCACCATTACGACCCGCTGCTGACCGACCCGCACGACGACCCGGAGTTCGAACTTTCTCGATCCGGCGGTCTGGTTGCGGCTGCGGCGGCCGGTGCGGGTGGTGCTGGCGGTGAACAACACGCTGCTCGGGCGGATGGTCCTCGGGCCGTTTCTCGGGATGGCCCGGCTCTGGCGCGACGATCTCGCGGCGCTGCGGGCGGGCGAGCGGGCGGTGGCGGAGGCCTGGGCGCACCATCTCGCCGGGCTGGTGCCGGTGGGGCTGTGGCTGTGGCTGGCGGGGAGCATGCCGGTCTGGCAGTATCTTCTGGGGTGCTGGGCGGCGCTCGGAATCCTGCGCGTGCGGACCTTTCTCGAGCATCAGGCGCACGAGCAGGCGGCGGGGCGCAGCGTGATCATCGAGGACCGCGGGCCGCTGTCGATCCTGTTTCTCAACAACAACCTGCATGCGGTGCACCACGCCAAGCCGCGGCTGGCCTGGTATCATCTGCCCGGCGAGTATGCCCGGCGGCGCGAGGAGTGGCTGCGGCGGAACGGCGGCTACAGCTATCGCTCCTACGGCGAGGTGTTCCGGCGCTATCTGCTGCGGCGGAAGGATCCGGTGGCGCATCCGATCTGGACGCCGCCGGAGCCGGGGCGCGCACGCGATCCGCATCCGGTCTCGGGGCGGCCGCTGCGCTCGTGACCGGGCTGGCGGCGCTGCCGATGTACGACTGGCCCGAGCTGCGGCCGGCGACGGACCGGTTCTGGGCCGGGGTCCGCGACGGGCTGCGGCGGGCGGGGGTGGCGGCGCCGGAGGGTTTGACGCGCGGCATCGGGCTGATGGCGGGGTGGACGGATCGGGGGCTGGTGCTGGGGCAGGCCTGCGGGCTGCCGTTCGTGAGCGAGTTGCGCGGACGGGTGACGCTGGTGGGGGCGGGGGACTACGGGATCGAGGGGTGTCCGCCGGGCTGGTACCGCAGCGCGGTGGTGGTGCGGGCGGACGACCCGCGCGCCACGCTGGCGGCGTTCCGAGGGGCGCGGCTGGCCGTGAACGGGATGGATTCGCAGTCGGGGTGGGGATCGATCCTGCACCATGCGGCGCCGCTGGCGGAGGCGGGGCGGTTCTTCGGCAGCGTGGTGGTGAGCGGGGCGCATTCGGCCTCGGTGCGGCTGGTGGCCGGCGGGGGGGCGGATCTGGCGGCGGTGGATGCGGTGAGCTGGCGGCTTTGCCGGCGGTTTCTGCCGGAGGCGGCGCGGCTGAGGGTGCTGATGCTGACGGATCCGACGCCGGGGCTGCCCTTCATCGCCGCCCGCGGGACGGAGACCGCTCCGCATGCGGCGGCTGTCGAGGCGGCGATCGGGGAGGAGGCGCGGGAGGAGCTGGGGCTGGTCGGGTTCGCACGGCTGCGGGCCGGGGACTATGACGTCATTGCGCAGCGCCATGCGGCGGCGGTGGCGCGGCTGCCGGGGGATGTGGCGCTGGCGTAGGGCTCAGGCCTCCTCGGGCGGCTTCGAGTGGGCGCAGCGGTCGGGCTTGATGTCGAGGAGCGGGGTGCCGTCGAGGCAGTCGAGGCCGCGGACCACCAGCACCGGGCCTTCGCGGCGCACGAGGCGGACCATGGCGGTGCCGATGGGGTTGGGGCGCACCGGCGAGCGGAGCGCGAAGGTGCCGCGGGGGCCGTCGGCGTGGGCGGGCGCCTGGCGGATGAGGTCGCGGCGAGAGCGGTGGAGCCAGTAGAGGATCTCGAGGGTGGGGAAGGCTTCGATGCGGTCGAGGGCGGCGTCCCAGGGGGTTTCGAGGACGAGGCGGCACTCGGGGCCGTCGCGGGCTGCCCTGGCGCGGGCACTCCTCGCGCGTGGCCCAGGGGGTGCGGATGGTGCCGATGAAGGTGAGGGCGGCATCGACGCGGAGCGGCCGGTCGGTGGCCAGTTCGTTCGGTCGCAGGGCCTGGGTGACGGTCATGGCCTCCTCCGGCGCAGGCCTTCATCGACTGGCTGGTGCCGGCCGAAAGGCAAAGGTTAACGCCAATTCATGGGACGTACAACGCACGTACATCGCGCGTACAATGCACGTACCTAGTAAAAGAGTCGGGATTGAACCGTTAAGGCGGGCGCATACGGCGCTCAGCGCCGCGCCAGCGCCGCGAATACGGCGGCGACGGCGTGGGCGCCGGCGTCGGGCTGGCCGGTGAGATCGCTGCCGCCGAGATAGGCGGCGCGGCCGGCGCGGGCGCGCGACATGCCGGCCGTGGCGGCGGCGCCGGCCTCGGCGGCGCGGGCGGCCTCGGGGAAGCCGCCGCTGGCGAGGGCGTCGATGGCGGGGGCGAGGGCGTCGATCAGCGTGCGGTCGCCCGGGGCGGCGCCGCCGTAGAAGCGGATGCGGGCGAGGCCTTCGGCCAGGGCGGGGGCGAGGGCGGCGTTCTCGGCGAGCTTCTGGCCGGCGGCGGTGAAGAAGATCGAGAGCAGCACGCCGCTGGAGCCGCCCATGCTGGAGGCGAGGAGGTCGCCGATGCGGCGGGCGGTGGCGGCGGGGTCGGCGAGCGGCAGCGTCGGCAGCGCGGCGATGAGGCTGCGCGCCCCGGCGGCGACGGTCGAGCCGGTGTCGCCGTCGCCGGCGCGGGCGTCGAGGCGGTTGAGCTCGGCCTCGAGCGCCAGCAGCCGCTCGCAGGCGGCCCGGATGGCGGCGGCGAGCGGCGGGTTGGGGCTGGGGTCGGGCAGGGTTTCGCCCGGGGTGCCGGCGCGCGCGATGGTGCGGACCGGGGCGGGGGCGGTGAGGCCGGTCCAGGCGGGCGGTGCGGCGGGGGCGGTGAGGGCGGCCTCGCGCGCGGGGTCGAGCTTGATGAGCGACAGCGAGAAGCCGTTCATGTTGAGCGCGGTCATGTAGGGGCCGGGGCCGAGGATGAGCTTGACCCGCTTGCCGAGGTCGGAGCGGAGGACCTCGTAGGCGATGACGCCCATCTCGATCGGGGGCACGGCGCCGAGGTTGTTGAGGATGAGGGCGTGGTCGCCCTCGCCGGCGGGCAGGGTGGCGGCGAGGCGGTCGGCCATGGTGCCGACGAGGCCGGCGATCTCGGTGAGCGCGATCTTCTCGACGCCGGGCTCGCCGTGGATGCCGAGGCCGAGCTCGGCCTCGTCGTCGCCCATGCGCGCCTCGGCGTCCTGGCCGGGGATGGCGCAGGAGGAGAGCGAGAGGCCGAGCGAGCGGATGTCGTTGGCGGCGGCGCGGGCGGCGGCGGCGACCTCGGCCAGCGGGGCGCCGCTCTCGGCGAGGTGGCCGGCGATCTTGTGCACGAAGAGGGTGCCGGCGACGCCGCGCGGCTGGACGAGGTCGGGAAGGGCGATGTCGTCGGCGACGATCACCATCTCGACGGGGATGCCCTCGGCGCGGGCGCGCTCGGCGGCGAGGCCGAAGTTGAGCCGGTCGCCGGTGTAGTTCTTGACGATGAGCAGGCACCCGGCGGGGCCGGTGGCGGCGCGGATGCCGGCGAGGACGGCGGTGACGCTGGGCGAGGCGAAGATCTCGCCGGAGACGGCGGCGGTGAGGAGGCCCTCGCCGACGAAGCCGGCGTGGGCGGGCTCGTGGCCGGCGCCGCCGCCGGAGACGACGGCGACCTTGGAAGGGTCGCGGTCGGCGCGGAGGACGACCTTGATCTCGGGGTAGCCGTCGAGGCGGACGAGGCGACCGCCGGAGGTGGCGATGAGGCCGTCGAGCGCCTCGGTGACGATGGTCTCGCGGGTGTTGATGAAATGCTTGCTCATGGTTCCCCCTCTAGCCCAGCCGCGCCCCGTCCTCGCCGAAGAAGAGCGGGCGGTCCAGTGTCACCTGCACCGCTTCGCCCGGCGCCATCGCCACGTAGGGGTCGGCGAGGGCGACCAGCTTCTCGGAGCCGATGGTGATGTGCAGGTGGTTCTGGTCGCCGAGGTGCTCGACCCAGTCGATACGGCCGTTGCCGCCCTCGGTGCGGGCGATGCCGAGATGTTCGGTGCGGGCGCCGATGGTGCGGGTACCGGCGGGCGGGGTCGGGCCGGGGAGGAGGCCCGGCGGGATGAGGTTGATCGTCGGCTGGCCGAGGCGGGCGGCGACGTGGAGGTTGGCCGGGCTCTCGTAGATCTCGCGCGGGGTGCCGATCTGGACGAGGCGGCCGGCGTCGAGGATGCCGATGCGGTCGGCCATGGTCATCGCCTCGGTCTGGTCGTGGGTGACGTAGAGGATGGTGGCGCCGAGGTCGCGCTGGATGTGCTTGAGTTCGAGGCGCATGTCGGCGCGGAGCTTGGCGTCGAGCGAGGAGAGCGGTTCGTCCATCAGGTCAGATCTTCGGCTCGCGGACCAGGGCGCGGCCGATGGCGACGCGCTGCATCTCGCCGCCGGAGAGGCGGGTGGCGCGGTTGTCGAGCTTGTGGTCGATGCTGCACCAGGCGGGCGATCTCGGCGACGCGGGCCTCGATGGCGGGCTTGCCGAGGCGGCGGCCGGGGGCCTTGAGCGGGAAGGCCAGGTTCTCGCGGACGGTGAGGTGGGGGTAGAGGGAATACTGCTGGAAAACGAAGGTGACGTCGCGCTCGGCCGGCGGCAGCGCCTCGACGCGGGCGCCGGCGAAGGTGATGCTGCCGGCGTCGGGGCGCTCGATGCCGGCGATGAGGCGCAGCGTGGTGGTCTTTCCGGCGCCGGTGGGGCCGAGCAGGACGACGAACTCGCCGTCGCCGATGGTGAGCGAGAGGTCGCGCACGGCGCGGGTGCGGCCGAAGTTCTTCGCCAGGCCGGAGAGGACGACCTCAGCCATGGACGGCCCCGAGGCTGCTGGCGATGGCGCGGCCGGTGGAAGCGTCGAAGAGCGAGAGACGGGCGCTGTCGAGGGTGAGGTTGACGGTCTCGCCAGTCTCCACCCGCTGCTGGGCGGAGATGCGGGCCTTGAGCTGGCCGTCGGGGGTGTCGACGGTGACGATCTGGTTGGTGCCGAGGTATTCCACGCCGTAGACGGAGCCGGTGAGCTCGCCCTCGTCGGCGAAGCGGATGTGCTCGGGGCGGATGCCGAGGGCGAGGTCGCCTTCCGGCACGTCCTGCTCGAGCCGCGGCACGCGGATCTCGCGGTCGCGCAGGCGGACGGTCTCGGCGCCGCGGGCGGCGCTGCCGCGGAAGCGGACGAAGTTCATCGGCGGGGCGCCGATGAAGTCGGCCACGTACATCGAGGCGGGGCGGGCGTAGATTTCCTGCGGGGTGCCGTACTGCTCGATGATGCCGTGGTTCATCACCGCGATCTTGTCGGCCATGGCCATGGCCTCCATCTGGTCGTGGGTGACGTAGACGGTGGTGGCGTCGATGCGATCGTGCAGTTCGCGCAGCTCGCGGACCATGATTTCGCGCAACTCGGCGTCGAGGGTGCCGAGGGGCTCGTCCATCAGGAAGCATTTCGGGCGGCGGACGATGGCGCGGCCGAGCGCGACGCGCTGGCGGTCGCCGCCGGCGAGGCCGGAGACCGGACGGTCGAGGAGGTGGTCGATGCGCAGGAGCTTGGCGGCCGCCTCGACCTCGGTGCGGATCTCGGCGCGGGAGGAGCCCTGGGCGATCAGCGGGAAGGCGATGTTCTTGCGCACGTTCATGTGCGGGTAGAGCGCGAAGAGCTGGAAGACGAAGGCGATGTCGCGCGCCCGGGCGCGGTCCATGGTCACGTCCTGACCGTCGAGCAGGATATGACCGCTGGTCGGGAGTTCGAGTCCGGCGATCATCCGGAGCGTCGTCGTCTTGCCGCAGCCCGAGGGTCCGAGCATGACCAGGAACTCGCCGGAGGCGACGGTGAAGGAGGAATCCTGGACGGCAACGAAATCGCCGAAGGCCTTGCGCAGGTTTTCGACGCGAATTTCGGCCATCAGCTCACTCGGGAAACTTGGAGACGATGATGAACATCGCCGTACCGGCGAGGATGGTGACGAAGGACCAGGTGTAGAGGACCAGTGCGAAGGACTGGAACATCATCAGGAAGCCGGCGCCGATCAGCGCGACGGCAAGCGCCTCCATGGGGCCGCGGCGGAGGGGGCGAGGCCAGGTAGTTTCGGGGTCGTCGTTGGGGGTCATGCGGTCTTGCCTTCGAGCCGGACGAGGCGAGGCACTGCCTCGCCCCGGTTCGTCGCCTGGAGCGCGTGAGCGCGGAGGGCGAGGGGGGCGGGCGCTTGTCCGGAAGGGCGTAATTCGCGCGCGGCTGCCTGGCTGGCGCGTCTATCGCGCCTGCCGGGGGCAGGCAGGCGCGCGCGAATTTGTCGACGGACAAATCCGCGAAGGGAAGGAGGGGGGGTCATTTGCGGACCGCGCCGAAGGTGATGCCGCGCAAGAGGTTGCGGCGGAGGAGGATGGTGAAGACGAGGATCGGCACGAGGAAGATGGTGGTGCCGGCGGCGACCGCCGGCCAGTCCTGGCCGCCCTCGCCGATGATCGTCGGGATGAAAGGCGGCGCGGTCTGGGCGGTACCGGAGGTGAGGAGCACGGCGAAGGCGTATTCGTTCCAGGCGAAGATCAGGCAGAAGATCGCGGTGGCGGCGATGCCGGTGGTGGCCTGCGGCAGTACCACGCGCACGAAGGCGTTGAGACGGGAGTAGCCGTCGATCATCGCGGCTTCCTCGTATTCGCGCGGGATCTCGTCGATGAAGCCCTTGAGCAGCCAGACCGCGAGGCTGACGTTCACCGCGGTGTAGAGCAGGATCATCCCGAGGTGCGTGTCGTTGAGGCCGACCTCGCGGTACATGAGGTAGATCGGGATGGCGACGGCGATCGGCGGCATCATCCTGGTGGACAGGATGAAGAACAGCAGGTCGTCGGCGAGCGGCACCTTGAAGCGCGAGAAGCCGTAGGCCGCGAGTGTGCCGAGGCTGACGGCCAGGAAGGTCGAGCCGAAGGCGATGATCAGCGAGTTCATGAACCGCGGCCAGTATTTCGACGGGCCGACGATCACCATCTGGCGCTTGCGCACCACCTCGTCGCAGACGCCCTGCGGCGGCCCGAGGCTCTCGATATAGTCCGGGGTCTGGCGGCTGCGCGAGGTGAAGAGGTTGCAGTAGCCTTCGAGCGAGGGCGAGAAGATCAGCTTCGGGGGATAGCTGATCGAGTCCGGTGGGGTCTTGAACCCGGTCATGAACACCCAGAGCAGCGGCACGATGGTGACCAGCGCGTAGACGATGACCACGGTCGCGGCGATGCGTTTGGACCAGCGGCCGGGGGTGACGACGGAATAGGCGGTGTCGCTCATCGGTTCTTCACCCGGTTGAGCACCTTGACGTAGATGTTGGCCAGCCCGAAGACCGCCACGAAGAGCACGATGGCGAAGGCCGAGGACGGCCCGGTGCGCCAGGCCTCGAAGGCTTCGCGTTTCAGCGTGATCGAGGCCACCTCGGTGGTCGAGCCGGGACCGCCGCCGGTCAGGAGGTTCACCATGTCGAACATCTTGAAGTTCTCGATGCCGCGGAACAGCACCGCCAGCATGATGAAGGGCAGCGCCATCGGGATGGTGATCGACCAGAAGGTCCGCCAGTTGCTGGCGCGGTCTACCTCCGCCGCCTCGTAGATATAGTCGGGGATGGAGCGCAGCCCGGCGAGGCAGATCAGCATCACGTAGGGCGTCCACATCCAGGTATCGACGATGACGATCGCCCAGGGCGCCAGCGTCACCGAGCCCAGCATCTCGAAGGACGCCGCCGGGATGCCGGTGAAGAACTGCACCGCGTAGTTGAACAGGCCGATCTGCGGCTGGTAGAGGAAGCGCCACAGGTTTCCGACCACGGCGGGCGACAGCATCATCGGCGTGAGGATCACCGTGGTCCAGAAGGCGTGGCCCTTGAACTTGCGGTCGATGAGATAGGCGAGGCCGAAACCCAGCACCGTCTGGATCGCGATGGTCCAGAACACGAAGTGCGCCGTGGTCTGCATCGCGATCCAGGTGTCGGTGTCGGTCAGCAGCCGCGTGTAGTTGCGCAGGCCCACGCCCTCGACTTCCGCGTTGGGGCGGTTGGCGCGGAAGTTGGTGAAGCTGAGACGGATGGTCCAGATCAGCGGGAAGACGTTGATCGCCAGCAGCAGCACGATGGTCGGCGCGATGAAGATCCAGGCGATCGCGCGGTCGGACAGGCCGCGCATCCGCCGTGCCAACGGCGGCGGGGTGACGCGGACCGCAGCTTCCGCCGCCCGCTCCACGATGGATGGGTCATTTCCCGTCACTCAGGCGCCTTGGTGTCCATTCCGAGGGTGCCGCCCCGCTGACGCGGGACGGCGTTTTCTGGCGGCATCCTAGTTCAGTTTGCCGTCATCCTCAAAGACCTGGGTCCAGTCCGCGACGAGGGAGTCGAGCGCTTCCTGCGCCGTGCCCTGGTCGGCAACGACGTAGTCGCTGACGCGCTTCTGCATCGCCTGCAGCAGCTCGGCATAGGTGGGCTCGGCCCAGAAGTCCTTCACGATGGCCATCGATTCCAGGAAGGTCGGGGCGTAGGGCTGGCTGGTGGCGAAGCTCGGGTCGTTCAGCACCGAGTTGGCCGCCGAGTAGCCGCCGAGCGCCCACCACTTGGCCTGAACCTCGGGCTTCACGAACCACTTGATGTACTCGAAGGCGTCGTCCTGGTGGTCGGAGTAGGAGACCACCGAGATGCCCTGGCCGCCGAGCTGGGCGAAATGGCCCTTCGGGCCAGCCGGGTTGGCGAAGAAGCCGATCTTGTCGCCGCCGACGTTCTCGTCCTTGTAGAGGCCGGGCCAGGTGAAGGCGAAGTTCATCTGCATGGCGACCTGGCCGGATTTGAACGCGTCGGCCGATTCCGTCATGTAGACGTTCGAGGCGCCCGGAGGCGTGCAGCACTTGTAGAGGTCCTTGTAGAACTCGAGCCCGGCCGCGGCGTCGGCCGAGTTGACGAAGCCTTCCATGTCGTACGGCTTCTCGGGGTTCTGGTAGTCGAAGCCGTAGTCGTAAAGGACGTTGGTCACGCCCATGGTGATGCCTTCGGAGCCGCGCTCGGTGTAGATCGAGGCGCCGTAGACGGTCTTGCCGTCGACCTCGCGGCCCTGGAAGAACTCGGCGATGTCCTTGAGCTCGTCATAGGTGGCGGGCGCGGCGAGATCCCGGCCGTACTTTTCCTTGAACTCGGCCTGCAGCTCGGGCTTCTCGAACCAGTCCTTGCGGTAGGTCCAGCCCACCACGTCGCCCATGGCCGGCAGCGCCCAGTAGTTCGGCGTGTTCTTCGGCCACTCGGAATAGCCGACCACCGTCGCCGGCAGGAAGTCGTCCATCGAGATGCCGTTGGCGTCGAAGAAGTCGTTCATCTTGATGTAGTGGCCGTTCTCGGCCGAGCCGCCGATCCACTGGCTGTCGCCGATGATCAGGTCGCAGAGCTTGCCGTGCGAGTTCAGCTCGTTGAGGAAGCGGTCGGCGTAGCTGGTCCAGGGCACGAACTCGAAGTTCATGGCGATGCCGCTCTCGGTGGTGAAGTCCTTGGAGAGCTCGACCAGCGCGTTGGCCGGATCCCAGGCCGCCCAGCAAAGGGTCAGCTGCCTGTCCTGCGCCGCCGCCGGCAGCGCCGCGCCGAGCAGGAGCCCGGCCGCAAGGCCGAGGCTCGTCTTGGTCCGAAAAGTCATTTCAGCCTCCCGATAGAGCGGTGTTGGTCCGCTACTTCATGTCCGCCACGGTGCCGGCCCTGGGGGGCTCTTCTCTGCGTCCGGCGAATCTCTGCCGGGATGCCGCACTGACGGGTCTCCACTCTAGACCGGGCAGAATGTCGCAGGGCAATCAGATTTACGCCAAGGGTTAACCAAGAGGCTGCTTGCGCGTTGCGATTGACTACAAATTAATCACAATGCCGCTCGCAGCAACCTTTCGTAGGCAGGGCGCGCCGCCGCGGCGATTTCGGCCATGGCGCCTGTCAGCAATCGCGGAGGTGGCTCGGGCGGGGCGAAGCCGGTCGAGGCGTTCACCGAGGCATACCAGTGCGGCGCCCAGACGCCGTCGCTGGCGCGCGGACCGGCCGGCCAGGCGAGCATGGCCGGATCGAAGCCGATGCCAATCGCCTGGCGTCAGCCGGCGAAGCACGCCCTCGGGGTCGGCGCGGACCCGCTCGGCGTCGATCACCGGCGGTGTGCGGCCGGTGCGCTCGGCCACCAGCTCGAAGAGCTCGGCCTGCTGGAGGAAGCCGATGTCCTCGAGCGTGACCTGCTCGCGCCGGGCGGCATAGCTCGCCACCACCCGCTCCGGCGCGCGGATCAGGAAGACGTTGGTGAGGCCGAAGAGCCACCCGCGGTCGATCTCGGGCAGCATGTGGTGGGTCATGTGCTTCTGGTAGAGGAGCTTGCCCGCCGGGACCGGCGCGGTAGCGCAGGTCTGTGCCACCGCCCGCCAGTCCTGCGGCTGCGCCGCCAGCACCTCGGCGCGCATGGGATGGTCCTTGCCGGTGAGGGCGAGGTAGGCGGCGTAGAAGGGCTCGTCCCAGACCTCGGCCACGTCGGCGCGGTTGCCCCAGGACGCGCATCATCGCGGTCGAGAGGTTGCGCGGGCCCGACCACATGGCGATGCGGTCGGGCGTTCGGTCGGGCGTTCCGCGGACCGCGGGTCAGCCATTGGCCAGGAGGTCGCGGTAGAGCCCCTGGATGCGGCGGGTGACCGGGCCGGCGCCTCCGTCGCCGAAGCGGCGGCCGTCGATCTCGGCGACCGGGGTCTGCCCGCCGAAGGTGCCGGTGAGGAAGGCCTCCTCGGCGCCGTAGACGTCGACGAGGCTGAAGTTGCGCTCGAAGACCGGGATGCCGTTGGCGCGGCAGAGCGCCGAGCACCTTGGCGCGGGTGATGCCGTTCATGCAGTAGTCGCCGGTCGAGGTCCAAACCTCGCCCTTGCGCACGATGAAGAAGTTGCAGGCGTTGGTGGTGTTCACGAAGCCATGCGGGTCGAGCATCAGCGCCTCTTCGGCGCCGGCCTTCTCGGCCTGGATGCAGGCGAGCACGCAGTTGAGCTTGGAGTGGCTGTTGAGCTTGGGGTCCTGGCTCATGGGCAGGCCGCGCACCTGCGGCACCGTCGCCAGCCGCATGCCGCGGGCGAGCGCCGGGGCCGGCTGCGAGTGCTCCATGATGATGACCATGGTCGGGCCGAAGCGCGAAAGCTTCGGGTGCTGGAACGGCCTGACCTTGCGGCCGCGCGTGACCATCAGTCGCGCATGGGCGTCGGTCACCATGCCGTTGGCGGCCCGCGTCTCCTCCAGCGCCGCGGCCACCCCTGCCCGGTCGCGGCCGATGTCGAGGTCGATTGCCCGCGCCGCCTCGAACAACCGGTCGAGGTGGTCGTCGAGGAAGCCCCAGCGGCCGTCGTGCAGCCGCAGTCCCTCCCAGACGCCGTCGCCCAGCATGAAGCCGCTGTCGTAGACCGAGACGCTGGCCTCGGCGCGCGGCACGAGGCGGCCGTTGACCCAGATCAGGATGGCCTCGTTGCGCGCGTCGATCTCGGCGTCATGGGTGCTCAACCGGGGCGGCCTCCTGCCGGGCCGAGCTTCCGCGTCGCAGCGCCGCGCCGAAGTCAAGGCCGCTGGCGGCGGAGATAGACGTAGAAGGCCCCGGCCCCGCCGTGGCGCTGGTGGGCGGGGGCGATCTGCAGGATGCGGCCCGGTGAGCGGCGGCGCCGGTCAGCCAGTGCGGCAGGCTGTGGCGCAGGATGCCGTGGCGGTGCGGCTGCATGGCCTGCTCGTCGGCCCGGCCCTTGCCGGTGATGACCAGGACGAGCCGCAGGCCCGCGCCGTGCGCCGCCAGGATGAAGGAGACCAGCGCGCGCGTGCGCGCGCTCGGAGGTCATGCCGTGCAGGTCGATCCGCGCCTCGGGATCGAGGCGGCCACGGCGGAGCTTCTCGAACCGGCGGCGGTCCATCTGCAGGTCCGCCCGGTCGAGCGCGCGTGCGGGTCGGGGGCGAGATCGAAGCGTTACCCGGCCGGACGCCTTTTCGGCGGCGACCGGGCGCGCCGATGCGGCGCGGCGGGGGGACGGCGCGGTTTCGACATCGGGGAGGGACGCGGGGTTGGCCGGCGTGTCATGCGGCGCGGGGGTGGCTGGCGTGCAGCGGCGTCGCGGTGGCGACGACCTGCTCCCAGAGCCGCCGGTCGTCCGGCGAGAGGCCCCGGCGCCGCCGGCCGGCCATGGCGCGCCGCAGCTCCCGGCGTCAGCCGCCGGTGCCGGTCAGCAGCCAGTTGGGGTTGTCCGACGCCATGTCGCGGGTGAAGGTCCAGACGTCCTTCTGCTGCTTCAGCTCGTTCGGGGCCCCTTCCACGATGCGGCCCTCGGGATCGCGCACCACCGAGGTCAGCTCGCCCACGAAGCGCATGGTGATGTCGCCCTCGTTGCTCGCCGGATCGAAGCGGGCGTCGACAAGCTTCACCTCGCGCACCCCGGCGAAGCTCGCCTCCACGGTGTAGCCCTTGGCCTTGCGCGCCTCGATCGACGCCGCGAAAGGCTCGTAGACCTCGGGTGACAGGTGCGTACGCAACGCATCGAGATCGCCGTTCTCGTAGGCCATCACGATCATTTCATAGGCGGCGCGCGCGCCGTGCGAGAAATCGCGCCACCGCGAAGTTGCGGTCGACCCGCTTCATCTCGGCGAGCGCCTTGCCGGTCGAGCTCTCGGGATCGGCGAAATCGGCAATATCGGGATCGACGGTGCCGCCCTCGATCACGTCGAACGAACGGTCCTGCTTGCGCGCCGGCAACGGGGCAGGCGTCTCCTGGGGCTTCTCGAAGCCCTCGCGGGTCCCGAGCACGTTGCGCAGCCGAAAGATCAGGAACAGCGCGATACCGGCGAGGATTATGATCTGGATCATCTGCGAGCCCATCGGGCCAACCCTTCATTTTTCCGCCCCAGGCGATGGCGGCCCATGGTTGTTGCACTTATGTAAGCACTCGGGGGTGGGGAGTCCATCGGACCGCCCGCCAAAGGGGGCAGCGGATATGGGTCTTTGGCTCTTTCTGATCTTCATCGGGCTGCCGATCCTCGAGATCGTGCTCTTCATCCAGATCGGCGGCGCGATCGGCGCTCCTGCCGACGCTTGCCATCATCCTGCTCTCAGCGCGTCGCCGGCGTCGCGATGATGCGGCTGGCAGGGCCTGCGGTCGCTCGACCGCCTGCGGGTGAGCGTGGAGACCGGCGCGGACCCGGTCGGGCCGATCGCGCATGGCGCGCTGATCCTGGTGGCGGGGATGCTGCTGCTCGTTGCCGGGGTTCTTCACCGACTTTCTCGGGCTTCTGCTGCTCATTCCGCCGGTGCGCGCCCTGCTGATCCGCCGGGGGCGCTCGCGGATGACGGTGCGGGCGGCGACCTTCGTGCGGCGCCGGCCCGGCGCGCAGCAGGACCGGCCCGAGACGATCGACGTCGACTACGAGGTGGTCGAGGATCCGGGGCCGCGGACGCGTGGCGCCTCGGGCTGGACGCGCCCGCAGTGACGCCAGACTGACGGCCGCAGGCGCGTTGTGGCCGCGGAGCGCGTGTTAGACCGCGCCCGAGCCGAGACGGGAGGGTAACCGATGGCCGAAGAGACAAATGGCGCAGGCCCCGCGGCGACCGCGCCGCAGCCGCGCATGCAGATCCTGACCCAATACGTGCGCGACCTGTCGTTCGAGAATATCGCCGCGCAGAAGGGTCTCGCCTCCGAAGCGAAGCCCGAGATCCGGGTACAGGTGAACATCGACGCCCAGCAGCGGGCCGCCGAGCACTACGAGGTGGCGCTGAAGGTCAAAGTCGATTCCAAGGTCGCCGAGGCGCAGATCTTCATCCTCGAGCTCGACTATGCCGGCATGTTCCTGATCCAGAACGTGCCGCCGAGCAGCTGCATCCGCTGCTGATGATCGAATGCCCGAGGCTGATCTTTCCCTATCTCCGGCGCATCGTCAGCGACGTGACGCGGGACGGAGGCTTTCCGCCGCTGAACCTCGAGCAGGTGGATTTCATGGCGCTGTACCGCGCCGAGCTGGCTCGCCGGCAGGCCGAGGGAGCGACCCCTGCGCAGGCGTAGTGCAGAAACTCAGTTCAAAAGCTCACTGCGAGGCGCGCCCATAGGGCCTCATCGCCCAGTTCGGCGACGAAGGCGGCGTGCGCCGCAGCTTCGGCAGGGGTGAGGCGCGACGGCAGCGGGCGCGGGCGCGGCGGCGGCGCCCAGGTCGCGCCCGCCGATATTCCGGTGGTGACGACGGTCAGGATCAGGTCGGGCTGCCGCCCGCCGATCAGCTCGAGATAGATCTCGGCGAGCAGTTCGGAGTCGAGCAGTGCCCCGTGCTTCTGGCGGCCGGTATTGTCCACGCCGAAGCGGCGGCAGAGCGAGTCGAGCGTGTTGTTCGCTCCCGGATAGCGCCGCCGCGCCAGCTCGAGGGTGTCGAGCGCCCGCGACCAGGGCAGGCCGCCGTGGCCGGCCCAGCCCAGCTCCGCGTTCAGGAACTTCATGTCGAAGGCGGCATTGTGGATGATCAGCTGGGCGTCGCCGAGGAAGGCGACGAACTCTGCCGCCACCGTCTTGAAGACAGGCTTGTCGGCGAGGAAGGCCGCGGTCAGGCCATGCACCTGGACCGCCTCGGCGGGCACCTCCCGCTGCGGGTTGACGTAGCTGTGAAAGACGCGGCCCGTGGGCAAGTGGTTGAGGAGCTCGACCGCCCCCAGCTCGACGATGCGATCGCCGGTGTCCGGGTCGAGCCCGGTGGTCTCGGTGTCGAGAACGATCTCACGCATCTTGCCGCCTCGGGCCCTGCCCTGCCCTGATTTTCTCCAGCAACGATAGGACATCCGTGCGCGCCGCGTCGATGCCCCTGTCGGTGGAAACCACGAAATCCGCGCGCGCCCGTTTCTCGGCATCGGGCAACTGGCGGGCGAGGATCCGCTCCAGCGCCGCCGGCGACATGCCCGGCCGCGCCAGCACCCGCTGGCGCTGCACCGCCTCCGGCGCCGTCACCACCAGCACACCGTCGAGGCCGCGCTCGCCAGCTGTCTCGAAGAGGAGCGGAATGTCGAAGACCACCACCTCGGCCTCGCTATGGTCGGCGGCGAAGGCGGCGCGGTCGGCCGCGACCATGGGATGCACGCGCGCCTCGATGCGGGCGAGCAGCTCCGGATCGGCGAGGATGGCGTCACGCAGCCGGTCCCGGTCGACCGCTCCCGCGGAAATCGCCTGCGGCGCCAGAGCTGGCGATGGCCGCGGCCCCTGCCCCGCCGGCGGCATAGAGCCGGTGGACCGCGGCGTCGGCGTCCCAGACCGGAACGCCCGCTTCGGCGAAGAGCCCGGCGGTGGTGGACTTGCCCATCCCCACGGATCCGGTCAGTCCGAGCCGGTAGGGCCGCGGCATCACGCCAGCACCGCCGCGCGCAACGCGTCGTCCACCTCGGGGCGCACGCCGAACCAGCGCTCGAAACCGGGGGCGGCCTGGTGGAGCAGCATCCCGAGGCCGTCCACCGCCGTCAGCCCGAGGCGGCGGGCTTCGGCCACGAAGGGCGTAGGCTCGCCGCCATAGACGAGATCGGTGACCAGCGCCGCGGCCGGCACCCCTTCGAGACGGAGCGGCAGATCGCCATTGTCGGCCATGCCGACGGGCGTGGCGTTGACGATGGTCACCGCATCGGCTGACGCATCGGCCGCCTCCGCCCAGTCGAGCGCCACGAGCTTCGGCCCGAAGTGCGCGCGCAGGGCGTCGGCGCGGGCGCGGGTGCGGCCGGCGACGCGCACTTCCGGCGCGCCCTCCCCGATCAGCGCCGCGACGACTGCCCGCGCGCTGCCGCCGGCGCCCAGGACCAGCGCCGGGCCTGCCGCCGCCCGCCATGCCGGGGCCTGCTGCCGCAGGTTGGCGATGAAGCCGTGGCCATCGGTGTTGTCGGCGTGAATCGTCCCGTCCGGAAGGAAGGTCAGCGTGTTTGCAGCCCCGATTTCGGCCGCGCGTGGCGTCGCCTCGGCCGCGAGAGCCAGCGCCGCCTCCTTGTGCGGAATGGTGATGTTCACCCCGCGGAAGCCGAGGGTCTGCAGCGCGCGCAAGCCCTCCGCGAAGGTCTCGGGCGGCAGGCCGACCGGGATGTAGTAGCCGTCGATGCCGTAGCGTTGCAGCCAGTGCCCGTGCAGGCGCGGCGAGCGCGAGTGGGCGATGGGCCAGCCGATGACGCCGGCGAGGAGGGGTGAAGCGGTCACTCGGCGCAGACCCCTCGGGTGCGGAGAAAGGCGAGAAGTTCGAGCAGCGGCAGCCCCATGACGGTGAAGATGTCGCCGTCCACGCGGCTGAAGAGCTGCGCGCCACCATCCTCGAGGCGATAGGCGCCGACGGTGGAAAGGAGCTCACCTCCCTGCTCGGCAAGATAGCCGTCGAGGAAGGCGTCGCTGAACGGCCGCATCGTCAGCTGCGCCCGGCCGATATGCCGCCAGACCGGCGCGCCGTTCTCGAAGACCACGGCCGCGGAGAGAAGTTCGTGGCGCTGGCCGCGCAGGGCGGAGAGCTGGGCGCGCGCCTCCTCGAGATCGCGCGGCTTGTCATAGAGGCGTCCATTGCAGACGAGCACCTGATCCGCGCCGAGCACCAGACGGTCGGGCAGCCGGTTCGCGACCCGCCGCGCCTTGAGCTCGGCCAGCGCGTCGGCGATGTCCCGCGGTGCCGCCGCTTCGGCGAGCATGCCCGCCTTGACCGCGGACTCGTCCACCGCCACCGCGACGATCTCGACCGGCACCCGCGCCTGGCGAAGCAAGGCGGCGCGTCCGGCCGAGCGCGAGGCAAGAATTCAGCGGCGGGGGGTTTCGAACTGGATCGGACGGCATGGTGGGGGTTTGCCGTGGCGCACGGGGCGAAGCAAGCACCGCAGTGCTCCGGATCCGGGCAGGGATGCCTCCGGAGCGAAAATACCTTGGGATAAAGTCGTGGACAACCCTGGAACAAGTTGGCCCGGGGCCGGTGGATCGTCTGGCGGTCCGTAATGTTCACACGCGAGGGTCGGCTTCTCCCACAGGCCCGAGCACTGCGCCACCGGGAATCCCGGGGTTCGGGATAACTCGGATTCACATGTGCGGATGCGAAGAAAAGCCCAGCCGACAGCCCTGTGGATAAACGAAAGGCGCATTTTTAAGCATCTGATTCCGTTTGTTTTATTTCGGTTAGACACAACCAAAGGTTGAAATCGCTCCGCGAGCAGGATTCGCCGGTGCCTGTGGAAAACCTTGTGGGCAAATGCCGGCGCAGTTTAATCCCCGGAACTCCCCGCCCTAACCTCTTCATCCATTTTCAAGAATCCTTACCTTGAGAGAGTGAGAAGCGGCCGCCTTTTGCGCTTCCGGGAAGGCGTGCTAGAGGCGCTGACAAGCTGCCTCAAGGCGAGAGTTCCCGCATGTCGATTGTCCTTGCCGCCGCCTACCCCTGGGTGAAGGCATTTCACGTTGTGGCCGTGGTGAGCTGGATGGCGGGGCTGCTCTACCTGCCGCGGCTTTTCGTCTATCACGCCGAGCGTGGCGCGCCGGGGTCCGAGCTGTCGGAGACCTTCAAGGTCATGGAGCGCAGGCTTTTGCGCCTGATCATGCGCCCGGCGATGATCGCAACCTGGGTGCTCGGACTGACCCTGGCAGCAACGCCGGGGGTCGTCGGCTGGACGACGGATGGCTGGATCTACGTCAAGCTGGCTGCCGTGCTGGCGCTAACCGGGTTTCACGGCTGGTTGGCACGACGCTGTGTGGACTTCGCCACGGATCGCAACCAGGTGACGGGGCGGACCTATCGGCTGGCAAACGAGGTGCCGACGGTGGCGCTCGTGGTGATCGTGATCATGGCGATCGTGAAGCCGTTCTAGGCTGAAAGTGGCATTTGACATGGACTGGCACTTGTGACAAGGAGGCGCAACAGCCGATCATTCAAGCATCCGGCACCTATTCCATATCCCCCCATCCCGAGGTCGTTTGAGTATCCCGATGGATTTATCCGCTGATTTCGAACAGCTATCTCTGGCTGAACTGAAGGCGAAGAGCCCGGCAGACCTGCTGCAGCTCGCCGAAGAGCTGGAAATCGAGAACGCGTCGTCCATGCGCAAGGGCGACATGATGTTCGCCATCCTCAAGGACATGGCCGAGGAAGGCGTCGAGATCTCCGGCGACGGTGTGCTCGAGGTGATGCAGGACGGCTTCGGCTTCCTGCGCTCGCCGGAGGCGAACTACCTGGCCGGGCCGGACGACATCTACGTCAGCCCGAACCAGATCCGGCGTTTCTCGCTGCACACCGGCGACACCGTCGAGGGTGTGATCCGAGCGCCGAAGGAGGGCGAGCGGTACTTCGGCCTGGTGAAGGTCTCACGGATCAACTTCGAGGATCCGGACAAGGCCAAGCACAAGGTCCACTTCGACAACCTGACGCCACTCTATCCCGACGAGCGGCTGACGCTGGAGATCGATGATCCCACCGTCAAGGACCGCACGGCGCGGGTGATCGACCTGGTGGCGCCCATCGGCAAGGGGCAGCGCGGCCTCATTGTTGCGCCGCCGCGCACCGGCAAGACGGTGATCCTGCAGAACATCGCCGCCTCGATCGCCGCAAACCATCCGGAATGCTTTCTCATCGTGCTCCTCGTGGACGAACGGCCGGAGGAAGTCACCGACATGCAGCGCTCTGTGAAGGGCGAGGTCGTGGCCTCGACCTTCGACGAGCCGGCGGCGCGGCACGTGGCGGTGGCGGAAATGGTCATCGAGAAGGCCAAGCGCCTCGTGGAGCACAAGCGCGACGTGGTGATCCTGCTCGATTTCGATCACGCGGCTGGGGCGCGCGTACAATACGGTGGTGCCGAGCTCGGGCAAGGTGCTGACCGGCGGCGTCGACGCCAACGCGCTGCAGCGGCCGAAGCGGTTCTTCGGCGCGGCGCGCAACATCGAGGAAGGCGGGTCGCTGACGATCATCGCAACGGCACTGATCGACACTGGCAGCCGGATGGACGAGGTGATCTTCGAGGAGTTCAAGGGCACCGGCAACTCCGAGGTCGTGCTGGATCGGAAGATCGCGGACAAGCGGGTGTTCCCGGCGATGGATATCCTGAAGTCGGGTACCCGTAAGGAAGAGTTGCTGGTCGACAAGGTCGATCTAACGAAGATGTTCGTATTGCGGCGGATTCTGAACCCAATGGGGACGACGGACGCGATCGAATTCCTGCTCGGCAAGTTGAAGCAGACCAAGACCAATGCCGAGTTCTTCGAATCGATGAACAGCTAAGTATTTAACTTTATCTTTCTTGGACTGCAAAATGGGCGATACTATATTTGCCCAAGCGACGGCGGTTGGCAGGGCGGGGCTTGCCGTCATCCGGATTTCCGGGCCAGAGGCCTTTGCGGCAGTGGCACGGATCGCTGGTTCGGTAGGATCGGATCGGGTTGCATCCCTGCGGTGGCTTCGCGACCCGGCGCGCGGAGAGCGGCTCGACCAGGCGTTGGTTTTGGCCTTTCGGGGGCCCGCAAGCTTTACCGGCGAGGATGTGGCGGAGCTGCAGCTGCACGGCAGTCCGGCAGCCTGCCGGTCGGTGCTGGCAGCGCTTGGCGAGATTCCGGGCTTGCGGCCAGCCGAACCGGGCGAGTTCACCCGGCGGGCCCTGTTGAATGGCCGCATGGACCTGTCGCAAGTCGAAGGTCTTGGCGATCTCCTCGCCGCCGAGACGGCGGCTCAGCAGCGGCAGGCGATCCGGCTTATGGACGGGGCGGTGAGCCGCCTCGCGGGCGAATGGGCGGCGGCGCTCGTTCGCGCGCTGGCCTTCGTGGAGGCGACCATCGATTTCGCCGATGAGGAGTTGCCGGCGGATGTGCTCGAATCGGTCGAGCGCGCGCTCTTCGGTGTCTGTGCTGCAATGCAACACGAACTGCGGAGCGGGCAGATTGCGGAGCGGGTCCGCGACGGGTTCGAAGTGGCGCTGGTGGGACGGCCGAACGTGGGGAAGTCGACCCTCCTGAACGCGCTCGCGCGGCGGGAGGCGGCGTTGACCTCGGAGGTCGCCGGGACGACCCGCGATGTCATCGAGGTGCGGATGGACTTGGGTGGGCTGCCGCTGACACTGCTGGACATGGCCGGCCTGCGTCGGTCGGGCGGCCGGGTGGAGTTGCTCGGGATCGCCCGGGCGCGTGAGCGTGCGGCGAGGGCGGACCTGCGGGTGTTCCTGGTCGATGAGGCGAGCGAGGCCGACCGGCTCGGGGTGGAACGCGAGGCCGACGATATCGTCGTGCTGGCGAAGGCGGACTTGCGGGCGAGGACGCAGGAGCTCTCTGTCTCGGGGGCGACGGGGATGGGTGTCGACGAGCTGCTCGATCGGGTCGGCTCGGCTCTCGGAGGGCGGGCTGCTGCGGCGGGCACGGCGTCGCACGAGCGTCAGCGCCAGGCGATTGGCGCGGCGGCGCTCAGGGTCGAGGCCGCTCGACGTGAGCTGGAATTGCCTGGATGCCGGACCGAGTTGGTTGCCGAGGAACTACGCGGCGGCCTTCGGGCGCTTGATTTTCTGGTCGGAAGAGTTGATGTAGAGGCGGTTTTGGATGTCGTCTTCCGGACCTTCTGCCTGGGCAAATAGAGGTTGTTTCACGTGAAACATCGCGACTGCGACGTCATCGTCGTCGGCGGAGGTCACGCCGGCACCGAAGCGGTCATGGCGGCGCATCGAAGCGGCGCCCGAGCCGTGCTGGTTACGCATCGGTTCGACCGGTTGGGCGAAATGTCGTGCAATCCCGCGATCGGCGGCCTGGGCAAGGGTCACATCGTCCGGGAGATTGACGCGCTTGATGGAATCATGGGTCGTGCAGCGGACCTGGCGGGGATCCAGTTCCGGCTTTTGAACCGCAGCAAGGGGCCGGCGGCCCAGGGTCCGCGGGCGCAGGCCGACCGGGCGCTGTACCGCGCAGCGGTCCAGGGGGCCTTTCGCGCCTGCCCCGATGTTCGCGTGGTTGAGGGCGAAGTCGTTGATCTCGTGGTGGAAAACGGCGTGATCGCTGGGGTACGCCTCGCAGAAGGGTCCGATCTGCGGGCGGGTGCCGTGGTGTTGACGACGGGGACCTTTCTGCGAGGGGTCATTCACCTGGGTGAGACGACGCGGCCGGCGGGGCGCCTTGGGGACGAGGCTTCGACCCGACTGGCGGGGCGCATGGGCGAGCTTGCGCTGCCGTTGGGTAGACTGAAGACGGGCACGCCGCCGCGGCTGGATGGTCGGACAATCGACTGGTCGGGAGTCGGGCACCAACCGGGGGACGCTGAGCCCGTTATGTTCTCGTTCCTCTCGCGCGGTGCGGTTTGCCGGCAGATCGCCTGTGGCGCTACAGAGACCAACGCGCGCACCCACGCGATCATCCGGGCCAATCTCAAGCGTTCGGCGATGTATGCGGGACGGATTGAAGGGGTCGGGCCGCGCTATTGCCCGTCGATCGAGGACAAGGTCGTCCGTTTTGCCGACAAGCCGTCGCATCAGGTATTTCTGGAGCCGGAGGGCCTGGATACGGCCACTGTCTACCCAAACGGCATCTCCACCTCATTGCCTGTTGACGTGCAGGAAGCTTATGTGCGGTCCATCCAAGGGCTTGAAAAGGCTGCGATAATACAGCCAGGCTACGCGATCGAGTACGACTACGTTGACCCCCGGGCGCTTGATCGGACGCTTGAGGTGAAAGCGCTGCGCGGGCTCTTCCTGGCCGGACAGATCAACGGAACGACGGGCTATGAGGAGGCGGCCGGGCAGGGCCTGATGGCAGGCTTGAACGCGGCGGCGCGGTCTCTCGACCGGGCGCCGCTCGTGCTCGACCGGAGCCAGGCGTATATCGGCGTGCTGGTGGATGATTTGGTGACCCGCGGGGTGACGGAACCCTACCGGATGTTCACCTCGCGGGCGGAATATCGGCTGCAACTGCGGGCGGATAACGCGGATCAGCGCCTGACACCGGTTGGCGAGGCAGTCGGCTGTGTGGGAAGAGAGCGGGCGGAGACGTTTGCCCGAAAGCGCGATGCCCTTGAAGATGGCCGCAGGCTTGCGGAGGGCATTGTGTTTTCGCCTGCGGAGGCGGCGCGAGCCGGGCTCGCAGTGAACCAGGATGGCGTCCGCAGGAGCGCGCTGGAGTTGCTGAGCTATCCGGATCTGGGGTGGAAAGCGGTTGTCGCGGCCTTTCCGGCGCTCGCGGCGGTTCCGTCCGACGTGATGCAGCAGCTTGTGCGCGATGCGATCTACGCTCCGTACCTCGCGCGGCAGAGGCAGGACATTGCCCGGCTTCGGCGCGACGAGGACGTCCGTCTGCCGCAGGGGCTGGACTATCAACGGATCGGCGGGCTTTCGGCAGAGGTGCGTGGCAAGCTGGAGCTGGTGCGGCCGCAAAGTCTCGCGCAGGCAGCGCGCATCGAGGGAATGACCCCTGTGGCACTGACCCAGATCCTCGTCGGGCTTCGCCAGGAGGAAGCCCGGCGCATCGCGTCATGACTGAGGGGGGCGCTGAAGCCTTTCAGGCGAGCTTCGATGTTTCACGTGAAACAATGGCGCAATTTGCATCGCATCTGCGGCTTCTCGAGCAATGGAATCCGCGGATCAACCTGGTGTCCGCAGCAAGCCTTGGCGATGTCTGGACTCGACATTTCGCCGACTCAGCGCAACTGTGGCGGCTGCGGCCGTCTGACGCCCGGATCTGGGTCGATCTGGGGTCCGGCGCCGGCTTTCCCGGCCTCGTCGTTGCCGCTTTGTCCACGGCGGACCCCGATGGGCCGGAAGTGCATCTCGTGGAGAGCGACCAACGCAAGGCGGCGTTTCTTTCGGTTGTGATCAGAACGTCGAACCTTCGCGCCACCGTTCATCCGGAGCGGGTGGAGCAGCTTCGCGGCATGGCGGCCGACGTGGTGTCCGCGCGGGCACTTGCCTCGCTGGATGCGCTCATCGGCATGGCGGAAAAGCACCGCCGACCGGGGGGAATCGGCTTGTTTCACAAGGGTGCGTCGGTGCATAAGGAGATAGCCGATGCCGCTGCGCACTGGCATTTCGACCATGTGATCCATCCAAGTCTGACCGACTCCCGGTCAGCGATAGTGGAAATCGGAGCCGCCCGACGTGTCTGAATTCCGGCCGAAACCGCACGTACTCGCCATCGCCAACCAGAAGGGTGGGGTAGGAAAGACGACGACCGCGATCAACCTCGGGACGGCCCTGGCGGCGCTGGATCACAAGGTCCTGGTGATCGACCTGGATCCCCAGGGCAACGCCTCGACCGGTCTAGGCATTCCGCTTTCGACGCGGGAGTTCACCTCCTACGACCTTCTCTTCAATGACGATTCCGCCGGACTGCGGACCTACGAGACCGTGGTCCCGAACTTGACCATCATTCCGGCTACCCCTGATCTGAGCTCGGCGGATGTGGATATGGTGTCGGACACCAAGCGGCTGCACAAGATGCAGGGCGCCTTGTCGGCCGACCGACCGGAGTTGACCGAGCTGGACTATGTCCTGATCGACTGCCCCCCGTCGCTGAACCTCCTGACGATCAACGCACTGGTGGCGGCGCATTCGGTGCTTGTACCGCTTCAATGCGAGTTCTTTGCGCTGGAGGGGCTGTCGCAACTGATGCGGACCGTCCAGACGGTCCGCGCCGGGTCGAATCCACAGCTCAAGATACAAGGTATTGTGTTGACTATGTATGATAGGCGCAATAACTTGTCCGGACAGGTCGCTGCGGACGTGAGAGAGAACTTGGGCACGCTGGTCTACGACACCGTGATCCCCCGCAACGTTCGCCTCAGCGAGGCGCCGTCCCATGCCGTGCCGGCGCTGATCTATGATCGCAACAGCAGCGGGAGCGTGGCCTACCAGCGGCTGGCAGGCGAGCTTCTGGCACGGATGCGGGGCGCGCGCAGCGTGGTCGAAGCGGTTTGAGCGAGGGAGCGGGCATGGAACGCAAGGGTCTTGGCCGCGGGCTGTCGGCGCTTCTGGCCGACGTGGCGACGATCGAGGAGGCGCCGCGCCGTGGGGTCGCCTTGGGGATGTCGCCGAGCGTGGTGCCTATCGACCGGATCCGCCCGAACCCCGACCAGCCGCGCCGCGCCTTCGACGAGAAGGATCTGCAGGATCTCGCCGCTTCCATCCGCGAGAAGGGCGTGATCCAGCCGCTTATCCTCCGGCCGCATCCGGTGGACGTCGGCCAGTACGAGATCGTGGCGGGGGAGCGGCGCTGGCGGGCGGCGCAGATGGCCGGTATTCACGAGTTGCCGGCGGTGGTGCGGGATTCTTTCGGACACCGAGGTGCTGGAACTCGCGATCATCGAGAACGTCCAGCGTGCCGATCTGAACCCCCTGGAGGAGGCGCAGGGATACCGCCAGCTGATGGATCGCTTCGGCCATACCCAGGAGCGCCTGGCGGAGGCGCTCGGCAAGAGCCGCAGCCATATCGCGAACCTGCTGCGGTTACTGACGCTTCCCGAGGGTGTCCTCGAGATGGTGCGGGAGGGCAAACTGACCGCCGGTCACGCCCGGGCCCTCGTTACCGCAAGCCACCCCGAGGCGTTGGCGCGCAAGGTCGTCGAGGGCGATCTCTCGGTTCGCCAGACCGAGCAGCTGGCACGCAAGGTCGCCCCCGAGACGGGAGCTGCGCGGCCAGGCCGACCGATGGCGAAGGATGCAGACACCCGCGCGCTGGAGGAAGACCTGACGGCCACGCTGCGACTGAAGGTCAGCGTCGAGCATCGCCCGGGCCAGCAGGCCGGGGAGCTGCGGATCCGCTACACGAACCTCGAGGAGCTCGACGGGCTCTGCCAGCTGCTTTCGCGGTAGGCCGGACGGCGCGGTTCGCGGGTCTATTCCGCCAGGAGCCGCCGAAGCAGCGCATCGAGGACGGGGCGGCCGTGGCTGGTGGCGCGGAGCCTTTCGTGCCGACTTTCGAGTAGACCGAGCGAACAAAGTTCCTGGATCCGCTCCTGCGGCAAGGGGGTTCCGTTCAGGCGCTCGAAGCGATCGGGGTCGACACCCTCGTGGAGTCGAAGGCCCATCATCAGCATCTCAGTCGCCTGCTCTTTCGGCGAGACAGCCGTGCGCAGCGAGCCATCCGACCCCTGCCGTTCGACGGCGTCGAGCCAGGTCTCGGGCGAGCGCGGCGCCTCGAATGCCCAGCGCCTGGCATCAAGGGTCAGGCGACCGTGTGCGCCCGGACCGATGCCGACATAGTCGCCGTAGCGCCAGTAGACTAAATTGTGCCGACTTTCCGCACCTGGCCTGGCATGGTTCGAGATCTCGTAGCCGAGCAATCCGGCCTCACCGCACATCGCTTCCGTCGCCAGGAACATGTCGGCCGCCGTGTCGGGATCGGGCAGATCGCGAAGGCCACCGCGCGCCGCAAGTTCGCCGAAACGCGTGCCCGCCTCGATGGTCAGCTGGTAGAGCGAGAGATGATCGACCGCCATATCCAGTGCCCGGCGGAGTTCGGCCCGCCAGCCGTCCAGCGTCTGGCGCTGGCGGGCGTAGATGAGATCGAAGCTCACGCGTGGGAAGATCGCCCGCGCCACCTCGAAGGCCCGCACCGCCTCGGCGGTGTCGTGCATCCGGCCGAGCGCCTTGAGGTCGGCGTCGTTCAGCGCCTGGACGCCCATGGAGAGGCGGTTCACCCCGGCGTCGCGGTAGCCGCGGAAACGCCCCGCTTCCACCGAGGTCGGGTTGGCCTCGAGGGTGATCTCGGCGTCCGGTGGCAGCTGCCAGCCCTGTGCGATCGCCTCGATCACCGCCATCGCGGTCTCCGGCGGCATCAGGCTGGGGGTGCCGCCGCCGAAGAAGACCGTGTCGACCACCCGGCCCGGTACTAGCCGCGCCGCCGCCTCGATCTCGGCAACCAGCGCCCGGCGCCAGCGGTCGGCGTCGACGGCGCGGCGGACATGGCTGTTGAAGTCGCAGTAGGGGCACTTCGCCGCGCAGAACGGCCAGTGCACGTAGACGCCGAAGCCGCCAGCGCGCCAGTCCTCGGCCGCAGGGGCGTTCTCAGGCAAAGCAGGCCGCCACCAGGCGGGAGAAGGCGACGGCGCGGTGGCTGATGCGGTTCTTCTCCGCCGGGTCCATCTGACCGAAGGTCAGCTCGTGACCGTCGGGCTGGAACATCGGGTCGTAGCCGTGCCCGCGGTCACCGCGCATCGGCCAGACGCACTGCCCTTCCACGGCGCCGTCGAAAACGTCGTCATGGCCATCGGGCCAGGCGAGAACGAGGGTGCACCGGAAGCGTGCCGTCCGAGGCGTCGGCGCATCGACCCGTTCGAGTTCGGCCCAGGTCCTGCGCATTGCCTGCTCAAAACTGCGTCCGCCGCCCGGAAGCTCCGCCCAGTCGGCGGTGTGCACGCCGGGCGCTCCGCCGAGGGCGTCCACCTCGATGCCGGAATCGTCCGAAAGCGCCGGCAGGCCGCTGGCCTGCGCCGCCGCGTGCGCCTTGATCCGGGCATTGCCGACGAAGGTCTCCTCGGTCTCGGCCGGTTCGGGCAGACCGAGCTCGGCGGCCGACACCACCGCCACCGGAAAGGCGGCGAGGAGCGCCGCGATCTCCTCGAGCTTGCCGCGGTTGTGTGTCGCCACCACCAGCCGGCCGCCCTCGAACCGGCGGCTCACGCCACCGCTGCCCGCTGCAGGGCGACAAGCTCGGCCGTGCCCTTCTCGGCCAGATCCATCAGGGTGGTGAGTTGCGCGCGGGTGAAAGTAGCACCCTCCGCGCTCCCCTGCACCTCGATCAGCCCGAGATCGCCGGTCATAACGAAGTTGGCGTCGGTGCCGGCGACGCTGTCCTCGGCATAGTCGAGATCGAGGATCGGCTGTCCGCCGTAGATGCCGCAACTCACCGCCGCCACGTGCGCGGTCAACGGGTCGCTCTTGATCGCGCCGGCCTTCAGAAGCCCGTTCACCGCCAGGCGAAGCGCCACCCACCCGCCGGTGATCGAGGCGCAGCGAGTGCCGCCATCGGCCTGCAGCACGTCGCAGTCCACGGTGATCTGCCGCTCGCCGAGCGCCACCCGGTCGACACCGGCGCGCAGGGAGCGGCCGATAAGCCGCTGGATCTCCTGGGTTCGCCCGGATTGCTTGCCCGCCTGGGCTTCGCGGCGGGATCGCGTGGTGGTGGAACGCGGCAGCATCCCGTATTCGGCGGTGACCCAGCCGAGCCCGGTCTTGCGCAGGAAGGGCGGCACCGACTCCTCGACGCTGGCGGTGCAAAGCACGTGCGTGTCGCCCATGCGGATCAGGCACGAGCCCTCCGCGTGACGGCTGACGCCGGTTTCCATATCGACAGGGCGAAGCGCATCGACCGCGCGGCCGGAGGGGCGCATGTCTCTCTCCTTGGGGCTGTTGTCGGGCGCCTCTTATCCCCGGTGGCGGCCCCAGTCCAGCGCAGGCGGAATTGACCCCCCAGCCGGGCTCGCTAGAGTCGCTTCCGTGAGCGCCGTCCGCCCGACCCTGAGCGAAATGAACGAGCGGAGCCGCGAGGTCTTTCGCCGACTGGTGGAAACCTATCTGGAAACCGGTGATCCGGTCGGGTCGCGCACGCTCGCCCGCTCGGTCAGCGAGGGCGTCTCGGCGGCGACCATCCGCAACGTGATGCAGGATCTCGAGCAGTTGGGTCTGCTCGATTCGCCGCACATCTCCGCCGGCCGCATTCCAACCCAGCTCGGTCTGCAACTCTTCGTGGACGGGATCCTGGAGGTGGGCGACGTCTCGGGCGCAGAGCGCAGCGAGATCGAGCGCTCGCTCGGTGGCCAAGAGGCCGACCTGAGCACGATTCTCGACCGCGCCGGCGATATGCTGTCGGGGCTGACGCATGGCGCGAGCCTGGTGCTCTCGCCGAAGACTGCCGCCCCGATCCGCCATATCGAATTCGTTTCCATAAGTCCGGACCGGGCGCTGGTCGTGCTGGTGACAGCGGACGGTCAGGTGGAGAACCGCATCTTCACCCCCCAAGTGGCCTTACCCCGTCAGCGATGCGCACCGCGGCGAATTTTCTCAACACGATCCTGCAGGGACGGACGCTTGCCGAGATGCGGAGCGTGGTCAGCGCGGAGATCACCCGCCGGAGGATGGAGCTCGACGAACTGTCGCGTGCGCTGGTCGAGACGGGCGCGGCACTCTGGGCCGGCGACCCGGGCGAGAGGGACCGGCTGATCGTGCATGGCCGGGCCAACCTGATCGAGGGGGGCGGCGACGCCAGCCAGCTCGAACGCATCCGCGAGCTCTTCGACGATCTGGAGCGCAAGCGCGACCTCGTGCAGCTGCTCGACCTCACCGAGGGCGGTGACGGTGTACGGGTCTTCATCGGATCCGAGAACAAGCTTTTCTCACTTTCGGGTTCCTCTCTGGTTGTGTCTCCCTATATGAATGCGGACCGCAAGATCATCGGCGCGGTCGGCGTGATCGGGCCCACACGGCTCAACTACGGGCGGATCGTGCCGATCGTCGACTACACGGCGCAGCTGGTCGGACGGCTGGTCTCCAGCCGCAGCCAGGGGTAAGGGCGAATGGACGAAATGGCGAAACACAAGAATCGGCACGATCTCATGGAAAATGAGGAAGCGTTCCTGGACGATCCCGAAGAAGAGCCGGTTGACGACGAGGCCGAGCTCTCCCCCCAAGCGGTAGAGCAGGACGAGGCCGCAGCGCTTCGCGCCGAGGTCGCCGACCTCAAGGATCGGCTGCTTCGCGCCCTCGCGGACGTCGAGAACATCCGCAAGCGTGCCGAGCGCGACCGCCGCGATGCCGAGATCTACGGCGCAACCCGCCTCGCACGGGATCTGCTATCGGTATACGACAACTTCGCCCGCGCGCTCGGCAACGTCACTGACGGCGTTCGCGATGCGGCGCCGGGGCTCATCGAGGGGATCGAGCTGACCCAGCGCGATCTGGTCAACGCCTTCGCTCGGCACAAGATCGCCAAGATCAGTCCGGAGGCGGGTGAGCGTTTCGATCCCAAGCTGCACCAGGCGATGTTCGAGGCGCCTGTTCCGGGAACCAAGGCCGGCGACATCATCCAGGTGATGAACGAGGGCTTCACCATCGGCGATCGCCTGCTGCGCCCGGCGCAGGTCGGGGTGTCCTCCGGTGGACCGGCGATGCCGCGGCAGGAAACCGTGATGTAGCCAGCCTCAGCCCGGTGCCGCCCTGCGGCGCCGGAAGTAAAGGATGGCGAGTCCCAGGATCAGCAACGGCACTGCGACCGCCATCACCGCGCTCAGGTGATGCCAGAGGAAGGGAATGATGTCGATGGAGTGGCCGAACTTGTAGGCCAGCGTCGCCCAGACCCCGACCCACAGCGCCGCCCCGGCGGCGTTGGCGACGAGGAAGACCGGCCAGGGCATGCCGGAGCTGCCGGCTACGATGCCGTTGAGCTGGCGCAGCACCACCACGAAGCGCGCAATGAAGACCATCATCGGCCCGCGCCGGCGTGCGACCGCCTCCACGCGGTCGAAATTCGCTTCAGTCAGCCCGAAACGGGCGCCGTAGTGAACGATCACCGGGCGGCCGAGCTTGCGCCCGAGGAGGTAGCCGATGTTATCCCCGGCGACCGCGGCGAGGAACGTCGCGACGACGACGGCATAGATGTTGAGCTTGCCCGCCGCCGCGGCGGTCGAGGCGAGGACGAGCGCAGATTCCCCTGGAAGCGGCAGTCCGAGCGCCTCGAGCATGACCGACACGAACAGCGCGGGAACCCCGTACTGGGAGATCATGGTTTCGAAGAAGTTCGCGATCCCGGACAAGCGGCGAGCCCTCCACGCCAGATACGGAGCCTTCCGCCGAGGTTATCTTAGTTGCAAGAGCGCTGTCGCCTCAAGCAGAGTTGACGACGGCCCCCGGAACGGTGCTTGGCGGCTGCGCGGACGGCGTGTTTAGATCGGCCCGCTCGCCCTTCCGGCGAGCCGAGGGAGGACACGCATGAGAAGACTGCCCATCCTGATAGGCGCACTGGCGCTCGCGTCGGCAGGATACGCCGCTGACGATCCCATCGCCACGCGCCAGGCGCTGATGGACAACAACGGAGCTGCGGCCGCCCTGGCCGGTGCCGTGATGAAGGACCAGGTGGCCTACAGCCCGGTGATCGGCAAGGCGGTGATCGTCGCGTTCAGGGCGACGGCGCACGCCTACGGCGACTATTTCCCGGAAGGCTCCGCCGATCCTGCCCGCAGCAACGCATCGCCGAAGATCTGGGAGGATCCTGCCGGCTTCCAGGCCGAGCTCGGAAAGTTCCAGGCCAACGTTGCAGCGGCGTTCGAGGCCGCGGGCAAGGACGGTCCGGCCGACAAGGCCGCCTTCGGGGCAGCGGTCCAGCCGATCTTCAAGTCGTGCACTTCCTGTCACGAGGCATATCAACTGACGAACTGAAGCCGCGCTCGATGCGTCGGCACGCGGTCTGGATGGTCGCCTTTGCGCTCATCTGCGTAGGGGCGTTCTACTTTGTCACCCGTTCCAATGGCCTTTCGCCGGAGGAGATGGCGGCGCTGCCGGCCGGGGATGCGGTGCGCGGCGAGGCGGTGTTCTGGGTCGGCGGATGCGCCTCCTGCCACGCCGCGGAAAAGGCCGAGGCCGGCGAGCGGCTGAAGCTCGGGGGTGGCCGGGTGCTCCGGACCGGGTTCGGAGAGTTCGTGGTGCCGAACATCTCGAACGACCCCACGGATGGTATCGGCGGCTGGTCGGTGGGCGATCTGGCCAACGCCATGCTGCGCGGCGTATCGCCCGAGGGCACGCACTATTACCCAGCGTTTCCATATGCTTCCTACACCCGCATGGCGCAGGCGGACATCGCCGACCTGCGGGCGTTCCTGGCGACGTTGCCCGCCGTCTCCGGCAAGGCGCCGGAGAGCAGCCTGAAGTTTCCCTTCAGTATCCGCCGCGGCATCGGGCTCTGGAAGCTCGCTTTTCTGACCGACGCGCCTGTGGTGAGCGTCGCCGCTTCGGATCCGGCGCTGGTGCGCGGCCGCTATCTGGTGGAGGGGCCCGGGCATTGCGGCGAGTGCCACACGCCGCGCAACGTTGCCGGCGCGATGCGGCTGAGCCGCTGGCTGGCGGGTGCTCCGGCAGCCGAGGGCGACGGGCGGGTGCCGAACATCACCGGCGGCGAGGGGGGTATAGGCGACTGGACGGAAGCGGACATCGCCTATTTCTTCGAGACGGGCTTCCTGCCGGACTTCGACACCGCGGGCGGGAGCATGGTCGACGTGCAGGAGAACCTGGCGATGCTGGCTGGCGAGGACCGGCAGGCGATCGCGGTCTACCTCAAGGCGGTTCCGCCGCAGGATACGCCGGGCCGTTGAGCGGGTAAGACGTGGTTGCAGCCTGGATCGGCTTCAGCCGCCTGAAAAGCCTCGGAAAATCGCACCCAGAAAGCGTATGGAATCCGTATGGAATCCATATGGGTGTTTGTTGCCGGGAGGTTAAGGAAAGCCCGAGGATCGCTCCTCGGCCCGTGACAGCCTCGCCGTGCTCGCTTAACGTGAAGTCCAGGGGGAGCGCCCGTGAAAGTGATCGTGCTCGGCGCCGGCGTGATCGGCGTGACGACGGCCTACTATCTCGCCAAGGCGGGGGCGGAGGTGCGGGTGCTGGACCGGCAGCCGGGGCCGGGGATGGAGACGAGCTTCGCCAACGCCGGCGAGCTCAGCTACGGCATGACCTCGCCCTGGGCGGCGCCGGGCATCCCGATGAAGGCGGTGAAGTGGCTGTTCATGCGCCACCGGCCGCTGTTCATCTGGCCGATGGTCGATCCGGCGATGTGGGCCTGGGGCCTGAAGATGCTGGCCAACTGCAACGAGGACGCCTACCGGCTCAACAAGGGTCGGATGGTGCGGATCTCGAACTACAGCCGCGACGCGCTGACCGACCTCCTGGCCGAGGTGCCGCTGGAGTTCGACCTGCGCCAGCAGGGGACGCTGCAGCTGTTCCGCACCGAGAAGCAGCTCAAGGGGTCGAAGGCAGATCAGGAGGTGCTGGCCGAGTACGATTCGCCCTATGAGGTGCTGGACCGCGACCAGTGCATCGCGGTGGAGCCGGGGCTGGTGCACGTGGCCGACAAGTTCGTGGGCGGCCTGCGGCTGCTGGCCGACCGGACAGGCGACTGCCGGATGTTCACCCTGGCGCTGGCCGAGAAGGTGGCGGAGATGGGGGCGTCCTTCCGCTACGGCAACACGATCAGCGGCTTCACCCACCAGGGCGACCGGATCACCTCGGTGGAGACCGACCACGGGCCGGAGACGGCGGACGCCTATGTCTGCGCGCTGGGGCCCTATGCCCCGATCCTGATGAAGGCGGTGGGGATCCGGCTGCCGATCTATCCGATCAAGGGCTATTCGATCACCCTGCCGGTCACCGACGATGCGGCAGCACCGCAGTCGACGCTGATGGACGAGACGCACAAGGTGGCGATCACCCGGCTGGGCGACCGGATCCGGGTGGCCGGGCAGGCGGAGATCATCGGCTACAACGCCAAGCTGGGGCGGAACGCGACCGATACGGTGCGCTACGTGGTGAGCGATCTTTTCCCCAAGGGGGGTGACGTGAGCCGGGCCGAGGGGTGGACGGGGCTGCGCCCGATGACGCCGGACGGAACGCCGGTGATCGGGCCGACGCGCTATTCCAACCTCTTTCTCAATACCGGGCACGGGACGCTAGGCTGGACCATGTCCTGCGGCTCGGGCCGCGCCGTCGCCGACGCGGTGCTGGGCCGCACGCCGGAGATCTCGTTCGACGGGCTGACGGCCGCGCGCTACGGGCAGTAGCTTTCGCCGTGAAGCGATCGGCTGCGGAAGCCTGCTTCGGCGTTCCGCTACACCGATGACGTCGTGAGGCGGAGGAGGCCTGCGCCGTGATCCAGTTCCTGAGGCGACACGCGGTCCTGAGTCTGGCGTTTGCTGGCGCGCTCTTGCTTACCCTTTTCTTTCTGGTCCGGTTCATCGTCTCGACCGTGGCGTGGTCCGACCCCGACGTGGTCGAGCAACCGATCGCCGGCTGGATGACCCCCCGCTACGTCGCCCGATCGTGGCACGTTGCGCCGGAGGTTGTCGCCACTGCGCTGGGGCTCCCGATGGACGGCAGCGGCCGAAGGGTGACGCTCGAGGAGATTGCGGTCGCGCGGGGCGAAAATCTCGATGCGTTGATCGTCGGGCTGGAAGCTGCGATTGCCGCCGCCCGGGAAGCGCCCGGTGGCTGAGACCCTCTTTGGCTACGTCTCCAGCTACGGTCTGCCGGTCATCGCCGTGACGGCGTTCCTCTCCTGCCTGGCGGTGCCCCTGCCGACCTTCGCTGTCATGCTGTCGGGCGGGGCGTTCGCAGCGTCGGGGGACCTCGTGCTCTGGCAGGTTCTCGCGACCGCCTACCTCGCCGCAGTCCTCGGCGACCAGTCGGGGTTTCAGATCGGGCGCTGGGGGGGACCGACCGTGATCGGCAGCCTGCAGCGACATCCGAAGCGTGCGTCGATGATCATTCGCGCGCAGGCGTCGGTGGCGCGATGGGGCGGCCTCGGCGTCTTCTTTTCGAGATGGCTTTTCGCTCCGCTCGGCCCTTGGGTGAACCTCATCGCCGGAGCCGCGGGCATGCCCCGCTTTCGCTTCACCGCCTGGGACGCCGCAGGGGAAGCGATCTGGGTGGCATTCTATGTCTTTCTCGGCTTTCTGTTCGGCTCGCGCCTGTCCGATCTTGCCGAACTGGTCGGCGACTGGGCGGGGCTCATCACCTCGGCCGCCATCAGCGCCGTCCTCGGTGCCGTCCTCGCCAGAGCTGCGTTCCACCACTTCCGCCGCGTCTGAACCGCATCGTGCCGAAGCGCTTGTCTGCGGACCTTCGCTGTGGCGGGCATGGCCGTGGTTGCCCAGGAACGACCTTGTGAAAACATGTTCTCAAGCCGGAGCGCAGGCGGCGATGAGGAACTCCGCGTTGCCGTCGCCGCCGAGGATGGGGCTCTCGGTTTCGCCGAGGATCGACCAGCCGGCGGCGGTGAGGAAATCGCGCACGCCGGTGCGGGCGGCGGCGATGGCGGCCCGGTCGCGGACGATGCCGCCCCTGCCGACCTGGGCCGGGCCGACCTCGAACTGGGGCTTTATCAGCGCCACCAGCACGGCGCCGGGGTGTGCAAGCGCCAGCGCCGGCGGCAGCGCCTTGGCGAGCGAGATGAAGGAGAGGTCAGCCACGATCCAGTCCGGCGGCGGGACGTGGGCGGGGGTGAGCTCGCGGGCGTTCAGTCTCTCGATGGAATGGACGCGGGGGTCGGCCCGGAGCGCGGGGGCGAGCTGGCTGTGGCCTACGTCCACCGACCACACCTCGGCGGCACCCGCCTCGAGCAGGACCTCGGTGAAGCCGCCGGTGGAGGCGCCGAGGTCGAGCGCCACAACGCCGGAGGGATCGAGGGCAAAGGTGTCGAGCGCGTGGCGGAGCTTGAGCGCGGCGCGGGAGACGTAGGGGATCGGGTCGCCGGTCAGGGTGAGCCGCGCGCCTTCCGGCACCGGCGTCGAGGGGCGGCCGGCCGGCGTGCCGTCGAGCCGCACAACCCCCGCGGCTATGAGAGCCCTAGCGCGGGCGCGGCTCTGCGCCAAGCCGGCGGCGACAAGCGCCTGGTCCAGCCGCGGGCCGCGGCTCATTCCGCCGCGAGGTTGATGAAGCCGCCGGACTGGTGGCGCCAGAAGCCGGCGTAGCGGCCGCCACGCGCGAGGAGGTCGGCGTGCGTTCCCGCCTCGACGATGACGCCGTCGTCCATCACCACGATCCGGTCCATGCGGGCGATGGTGGAGAGGCGGTGGGCGATGGCGATGACGGTCTTGCCCTCCATCACCGTGTCGAGCGAGTCCTGGATCGCCGCCTCGACCTCGCTGTCGAGCGAACTGGTCGCTTCGTCGAGGATGAGGATCGGCGCGTTCTTCAGGATGACGCGGGCGAGGGCGATGCGTTGCCGCTGGCCGCCTGAGAGCTTGACGCCGCGCTCGCCGAGATGCGCCGCGTAGCCGGTGCGGCCGCGGATGTCGCGCAGGTCGGGGATGAACTCGTGCGCCTCGGCGCGGCGGGCCGCCTCATAGACCTCGGTCTCGGTGGCTTCGGGACGGCCGTAGCGGATGTTCTCGAAGGCCGAGCGGTTGAACATCGCCGTCTCCTGCCGGACCATGCCGATCTGCAAGCGGAGCGCGTCCTGGGTCAGGTCGCGGATGTCGGTGCCGTCGAGCAGGATGCGGCCGCCCTCCACGTCGTAGAGGCGCAGGAGGAGCGAGACGGCGGTGGTCTTGCCGACGCCGGAGCGACCGACCAGCGCCACCCGCTCGCCGGGGTGGACGTGCAGGGTGAAGCCGTTGAGCGCCGGTGCCGGGCGGCCGTAGCCGAAGCGGACGTCCTCGAAGTCCACCGCGCCGCGTACCTTGTCCGGGGTCTGCGCCTCGGCGGTATCGGTGATGGTGTGGGGCGGCGAGAGGGTGCGCATGCCGTCCTCGATCTCGCCGACGTTGGAGAAGATGCCCATGGCGGTCATCGAGACCCAGCCCGACATCTGCGCGATGCGGGTGGCGAGGAGGCCGGCGGTGGCGATGTCGCCGGCGGTCGCGGTGCCGCGGGTCCAGAGCAGGATCGAGCCGCCGATGAGCAGCACCGGCAGGGCGCCGGCGAGGGTCATCAGCCAGAAGCGGAAAAGCGCGCTGGTTGCGCCGAAGTCGATGGTGGACCCGCGGTAGCCGGCGAGGGCGTCCAGCGCCGCCTGGTCCTCGTGCTCGCCGTGGCTGAACAGCTTGACGGTGGCGATGTTGGTCAGGGTGTCGACCACCTGCCCGGTGACGACGGCGCGTGCGGCGGCGCGGGCCTTCGAGCGCGCGCGGATGCGCGGCATGAAGTGGCGGATGAGGATGGCGTAGCCGCCGAGCCAGACCAGCATGCCGAGCGCCAGCCAGAGGTTGATCCGGCCCATGACGGCGATGGCGCCGACGATGGCGGTGACGGCGAGGCCGAGGGTGTTGACCGACTCGGTGACCGCCTCGGTCACCGCGCGGGCGGTCTGCTGCTGCTTCTGGGCGATGCGGCCGGCGAAGTCGTCGTCGAAGAAGGAGAGCGCCTGGCCTAGGGTGTGGCGGTGGAGCCGCGAGAGGACGAGCGGGTAGAGGTTGGGACCGAGGGCGAGGGCATTCAGCGCGGCGCCGAAGCCCATGAGTGCGGGACGAAGCACGAGGAAGAAGCCCACCGCGGCGAGGAGCAGGGGCCAGTTCTCGGCGATGAGGCGCTCAGGCCCGTGCGACTGGGCGAGGTCGATCAGCCAGCCGATGACGGCGGCGGAGCCAACCTCGGTGGCGCCGACCGCAATGGAGACGGTCAGGGCGAGAGCGACGGCCGGCAGGGCGCCGCGGAGCACCCAGGGGAGGAACCGCCAGAGCCGGTCCGGTGGTGGGCCGTCGGCGCGGGCGAAGGCGTCGATGAGGTTGGAGAGAAGCCTCATTCGGCCGCCTTGAGATCGAGGAAACCGCCGGACTGGCGGCTCCAGAGCCGGGCGTAGAGGCCGGCGCGGGCGAGCAGTTCGGCGTGGGTGCCTTCCTCGACGATCTGCCCTGCGTCCATCACCACGATACGGTCCATATGGGCAATGGTAGAGAGCCGGTGCGCGATGGCAATGACGGTCTTGCCCTGCATTACGCGATAGAGCGTGTCCTGGATCGCCGCCTCCACCTCGCTGTCAAGCGCGGAGGTGGCCTCGTCGAGGACGAGGATTGGGGCGTTCTTGAGAATCACCCGAGCCAGCGCGACGCGCTGGCGCTGGCCGCCGGAGAGCTTGACGCCGCGCTCGCCGACCTGGGCGTCGTAGCCGGTGCGGCCTTCGGGGTCGACCAGGGCCTCGATGACGTCGTGGACGCTGGCGCGTTTCGCCGCCTCGATCATATCGGTGTCGGAGGCGGAGAGGCGGCCGAACTTGATGTTCTCGCGCACGGAGCGGTGCAGCAGCGAGGTGTCCTGGCCGACGACACCGATGGCGCGGCGGAGGCTCTCCTGCGTCACGTCGCGGATGTCCTGGCCGTCGATCAGGATGGCGCCGGAGGCGACGTCGAACATGCGCAGCGTCAGGTTGACGAGGGTGGACTTGCCGGCGCCGGAGCGGCCGACGAGGCCGATCCTCTCGCCGGGGTGGACGGTGAGGGAGAAGTCCTTCACCACCGCGCCGGTGTCGCCACGCCAGTAGTCGAAGCCGACGCGGTCGTAGACGATCTCGCCGCGGGTGACGACGAGGGGTTTGGCGTCCGGCGCGTCCACGAGGGTGAGCGGCCGGGCGATGGTGACCATGGAGTCGCGGGCGGTGCCGATCTGGCGGAAGACGTTGGAGCCGACCTCGAGGATCCAGCCGGAGATGTTCATGATCTGCAGCACGAAGGGGATGGCCGTCGCCACCATGGCCGTGGTCATTGTGCCGGCGTTCCAGGCGGCGAGTGCAATCCAGGTGACCGAGGCGACGAGAAGCGCGTTGAGCAGGAAGAGCAGCGACCAGCTCCAGGTGAAGATGGCCATAAGACGGCGGAAGACGCCGACGTGGCCGGCGACCGAGGCGGCGACGTAGGCGTCCTCCTCGTCGTCGACGGCGAAGGTCTTCAGGGTCTGGATGTTGGTATAGCTGTCCACCATGCGGCCGGTCATCACCGAGCGCGCCTCGGAAACCTCCTCGGAGATGCGGTCGACGTTGGGCATCGTCCAGCGGAAGAGAAGCGCGTAGGCGATCAGCCAGAGGGCGATGGGGACCAGGAGCAGCGGGTCCATGCCGGCGAACGCGATGACCGCGATCACCACGAAGACGATGGCGTACCAGACGGCGTCGATGGTGAGGTTGACCGACATCTCGATCGCCTCGCCGGCCTGCATCACCTTGTTGCCGATGCGGCCGGCGAAATCGTTCTGGAAGAAGGTCCAGGACTGGCGGATCACGTGCCAGTGGCTTTGCCAGCGCACGAGGTCGACGAGGTTCGGGGTGAGCGCGTGGTTGCGGACCAGCGCGTCGGCCACGAAGAAGACCGGGCGGAGCAGCACCACGGCGAGCATGAGGGCAAAGGTGCTGGAATGCTCGGCGAAGAGCCGGCCCGGCGGCGTGCTCGAGAGCATGCCGACGGTCCAGCCGACGAAGACCGGTAGCATGGCGTCGGCGATGGACCCGCCGGCGACGAGCAGGAAGCGCGCGTACAGTGCGCCACGGAACTGGCGCAGGAAGTAGGCGAAGAAGGCCCGTGTGGGCGCGGGCGGCTGGCGGTCGGCGGCGAGCGCCGTGGGCGAGTAGAGGGTGTCGAAGGTCGCGGTGATGCGGTCGAGCATTGTGTCACTCATCGTCTCGGCCCGCACCTGACCCGCGAAGGGGTCAGGGTCGGTGCCGGGTCATCTCTCGGGCGAGGGTCGGGGGGCCGGGCTGGCGGCGAAATCGCGTCATCGTGGGTCTCCTGCGAGGTTCGGTCACTCGGCGGCGTCGGGGACGTCGCCGATGTCGATGAAGCCGCCGGACTGGCGGTTCCAGAAGCGGGCGTAGAGGCCGCCGCGCGCGAGAAGCTCGGCGTGGGTGCCCTCTTCGGCGATGGCGCCGTCGTCGAGCACGACGATGCGGTCCATCCGCGCGATGGTGGAGAGGCGGTGGGCGATGGCGATCACCGTCTTGCCCTGCATGACGCCGTAGAGCGTATCCTGGATGGCGGCCTCGACCTCCGAGTCGAGCGCCGAGGTCGCCTCGTCGAGGACGAGGATCGGCGCGTCCTTGAGGATGACGCGGGCCAGCGCGATGCGCTGGCGCTGGCCGCCGGAGAGCTTGACCCCGCGCTCGCCGACGTGGGCGTCGTAGCCGGAGCGGCCGTTCATGTCGGCGAGGCCGAGGATGAAGTCGTGCGCCTCGGCGTGGCGGGCGGCGTCGATCACCTCGGCCTCGGTGGCGTCGGGGCGGCCGTAGAGGATGTTCTCGCGGACGGAACGGTGCAGGAGCGAGGGGTCCTGCGTCACCATGCCGATACGGCTGCGCAGCGAGTCCTGGGTGACGGCGCGGATGTCCTGCCCGTCGATGCGGATGGCGCCGCCCTCGGTGTCGAAGAAGCGCAGCAGCAGGTTGACCAGCGTGGACTTGCCGGCGCCGGAGCGGCCGACGAGGCCGACCTTCTCGCCGGGGCGGATGGTGATCGACACCGCGCGCAGGCCGCCGGATTCCGCGGCCGTAGTGGTGGCTGACGCGGTCGAAGGCGATCTCACCCGCGGTCAGGGCGAGCGCCGGCGCGCTGGGGGCGTCGGTCAGGCGGATGGGCTGCGAGATCGTCTCCATGCCCTCGCGGATGACGCCGATGTTCTGGAACAACGACGACAGCGACCACATGATCCAGCCGGTCATGGCGTTGAGCCGCAGCACCAGCGCCGAGGCGGCGGCGACGGTGCCGATGCTGGCGGTGCCCTGCTGCCAGAGGACGAGGGCGTAGCCGATCACCGCTACGATGAGAAAGCCGTTGATGACGGTCAGGCCGAGGTCCATCAGGGTGATGATGCGCATTTGCGCCATGAAGGTCTTGCGCGCGTGCTCGATCGCCTCGGTGGCGTAGGCCTCCTCGGTGCGGGTGTGGGCGAAGAGCTTCACCGACTGGATGTTGGTGTAGCTGTCGACGATCCGCCCGGTGATCGCCGAGCGGGCATCGGAGAAGTCCTTGGACGCCTTGCCAACGCGCGGGATCGTCCAGGCAACCAGCCAGAGGTAGAAGCCGAGCCAGACCAAGAGCGGCAGGCCGAGGCGCAGGTCGGTGTCGCTCAGCAGCCAGAGCCCGCCGATCAGGTAGACGACCGCGTAGACCACGGCGTCGAAGGTCTGGAACGTCGCCTCGCCCACGGCGGGGGCGGTCTGCATCATCCGGTTGGCGATGCGGCCGGCGAAGTCGTTCTGGAACCACTCCACCGACTGGCGCAGGACATGCCGGTTGCTGCGCCAGCGGACGATGGTGCCGACATTGGGCATCAGCGACTGGTTGAGAAGGGCCGCGCTGGCGGTCTGGAAAAGGGGGCGCGCCAGCAGGATGAAGGCGGCTACGCCCACCAGCTCGAGGCCGTGACGGGTCCAGACCTCGGCGGGAGGCGTGTCGCCCAGGGCGTCGACCATGCGGCCGACGTACCAGATCAGCCAGATCTCGATCACCGCCACGACGAGGACCGAGAGGATGGTCCAGGCCATGACCGGGAAAGCTGGGCGGAGATAGTCGCGCAGGAAGGGCCACAGCCGGGTGGGCGGCGTGTCGGTGGTGGCATAGGGCGCGTAGGGGTCGACGAGCGAACTCGAATAATCGGAACATGGCGGTAGCCTGGGAGATGGAAGCGGAAACGAAGGGTGCAGAGCGATGCGGGCCAAGCGGCCCGGTCCGGGCCGTTCAGAAGCGGCGAAGTCTCCGGACAATCCTCATGCAACGTCTCCTCGTGTTCCGGCGCTCTGCTTACATCATCTCGCGCCCCGTGTCACCCCGTCGCGGCCGGCCGTGCTGGACATCGCCGCGGGCGGGCGGCACATCAGGGCGGTGCGAGCGGAGGTGCGGATGGCGGCAGCGGTCGGCGACAGGGAGAAGGCCCGTGCGGCAGCGTGGTTCGCGGAGCTGCGAGACGGCATCTGCGCCGCCTTCGAGGCGCTCGAGGACGCGCAGCGGGCCGGGCCTTTCGCGGGGCTGCCGGCGGGGCGGTTCGTCCGCAGCGAGACCCGCCGCGCCGGCGAGGGCGAGGAGGACGCGGGCGGCGGCGTGATGTCGGTGATGCGCGAGGGGCGCGTCTTCGAGAAGGTGGGGGTGAACGTCTCGACGGTTCACGGGCGGCTCGGCGAGCAGGCGCAGCGGAGCCTGACGGCGCGGCGAGAGATCGCGGGGCTGGCCGAGGATCCGAGATTCTGGGCGGCGGGGATCAGCCTCGTCGCGCACATGCGTTCGCCGCTGACGCCGGCGGTGCACATGAACACGCGGATGTTCTGGACGCCGGCGGCCTGGTGGTTCGGGGGTGGCGCCGATCTTACCCCGATGATCGAGGATGCGGCGGATACGGCGGCTTTTCACGCGGCGCTCGAGGAGGCCTGCGATGCGCACGACGCGGGCTACTATCCGCGGTTCAAGGCCTGGGCGGACGAGTATTTCATGATCCGCCACCGCGGCGAGGCGCGCGGGGTGGGGGGGATCTTCTACGACGATCTCTGCAGCGGCAACTGGGAGGCGGACTTTGCCTTTACCCAGGACGTCGGGCGGGCGTTCCTCGCGGCGTTTCCGCCGATCACGGCGCGGCACATGGGCGAGGCCTGGACCGAGGCGCAGCGGGAGATCCAGCTGGTGAAGCGCGGACGGTATGCCGAGTTCAACCTGATCTACGACCGCGGGACGCGCTTCGGACTGGAGACCGGACACAATGTCGAGGCTGTGCTGATGTCGCTGCCGCCGGTGGCGAAGTGGCCGTGAATCCAGCGAAAAGCCACGGGCACAACGCATGCACAATGTATGCACCAAGCGTATGCCTTCAGCTGACCTCGCGGCGGCGGCGGAACTGCGAGCAGCCGGGGTCGATCTGGGTCTTGGGGTCCAGGGGCACGCGGGTGCGGAAGGCGGCGCGGCCGATCAGGTGGGCGCCTACCGGCGCCGAGAGGATCATGAAGATGAAGACGAATAACGCCTCGATTACCTGAAGCCAGGTCTGCGCCTCGACCATCACGGCGATGCAGACCAGCGCGAGTCCGAGGGTGCCGGCCTTGGTGGCGGCGTGCATCCGCTCGAAGACGTCGTTCATCCGCACCACGCCCACGCCCGCGACCAGGCAGAAGAAGCCTCCGGCAAGCATCAGGGCGGCGGCGATCCAGTCACTCATCGGAGTCTCCCGTGGTGCGGTCGATGTAGTGGGCGAAGGCGACGGTGCCGAGGAAGGAGATCAGCGCCAGGGCGATGCCGACGTAGATGTAGGCGTTGATCCCGCTCACCATCTTGAAGACGACGAGAAAGACCACGAGCAGCATCGACACCAGATCGAGCGCCACCACCCGGTCGGCCAGGGTGGGACCGGTGAGGAGGCGCCACGCCGCAGCGAGGAGCGACAGGATCAGAAAAAGCGTGGTGATGGCCAGCGCCACGCCGAAGACCCCGCTCTGGACCATCTCGATGATCATGGCCGGGTCACCCGCACGACGCGGCGCTCGATGCCTTCCTGGATGTCCGCCCGCACATCGTCGCCGGCCTCGCCCGCGAGGAGGGAATGTACGAGGAGCGTGGAACGGTCGCGGCTCACGTCCACGGTGAGGGTGCCGGGAGTGAGCGTGATGTAGTTCGCGACGAGGGTGATCTCGAGGTCGGAGCGCGCCCGGGTCAGCGGGACCGTCACGAAGCGCGGCCGTGCCAATTCGCGGGGCGAGAGCACGGTGCGGGCCACCTGCAGGCTCGACACCACCAGATCGCGCGCGAAGGACACGGACAGTACCGCCAGATGCCAGGGCCAGAGGATGTATCTCATGGGCGTGTTCCCAGGACCGCGGCGATGTAGGCGGCCGGGTCGACGATCTGGGCGCCCGCGGCCGTCGCCACGTCGATGAAGGGGCCGGCGTAGACCCCGACGAGGATCACGATGGCGCTCAGGAGCAGGAGCGGCAGCAGCATCGCCGCGGGGGTCCGCGCGGTGATGGCCTGGTCGCCGTCGGGGTGGGCATCCCAGAAGACCGCGGACCAGACCCGCGCCATGGCGAAGAGGGTGAGCAGGCCCACGGCGAGCACCGCGAAGGTGAGGCCGTAGCGTCCGGCGTCGAGCGTGGCCTTGGCCAGGAGCAGCTTGGCCCAGAAGCCGGAGAAGGGCGGCACGCCCGCCAGCGACAGTGCCGGGACGAGAAACAGCAGCGAGAACCAGGGCCGCTGCCGCCAGAGGCCGCCCGAGCGCCCGAAGAGCTCGGAGCCGGTCAGCCACCGTGCCGCGCCGGCGCCGAGGAAGAGGTTCGCCTTAACGATCACGTCCTGCGCCAGGTAGAAGATCGCGCCCACCACCGCCAGCGGCGTCGCCACGGCGAGGCCGAGGATCATGTAGCCGATGGAGGAGATGATCGAGAAGCCGAGCACCCGGCGCACGCCGTTCATCGCCAGCGACCCCAGGACACCGGTCACCATGGTCAGGACCGCTCCCCAGAGCAGCAAGCCCTGGATGGGCGTCCCGTCGACGTCGTAGACGAGGGTGAAGACGCGGATCAGGGCGTAGACCCCGACCTTGGTCATCAGCGCCGAAAAGAGGGCGGAGGTGGTGAAGGACGGGGTGTGGTAGGAGGATGGCAGCCAGAAGAACACCGGAAAGAGCGCCGCCTTCGAGGCGAAGGCGAAGATGAGGAACGCCGCCGAGGCGAGGATCGGCGTCTCGGTCATCCGTCCGGCCAGGCGCCCGTGCAGGTCGGCCATGTTGAGCGCGCCGGTCGCGCCGTAGAGGAGGCCCACCCCGGAGATGAAGGCCACGGTGGCGATCAGGTTGAGGCCGACATACTTCATCGCGCCGTCGAGTTCGTCCCGGCCGCCGCCGATGACGAGCAGGCCGAAGGACGAGATCAGCATCACCTCGAACCAGACGTACATGTTGAAGATGTCGCCGGTGAGAAAGGCGCCGCAGATGCCGGCGAGCATGGCGTGGGTCAGCGCGTGGTGGCCGTTCTTCTCCTCCTCGGCGGTCACGTCGGCGAGCCCGAAGATCAGGACGGCCACGGCGACCAAGCCCACGAGCAGGATCATGATCGCCGACAGCCAGTCGGCCACCATGGTGATGCCGAAGGGCGCCGGCCAGCCGCCGGCCTGCTCGGAGAAGGGGCCGGTGCGGGCCACGCCGCTGATGATGCGGATCGCCACGGCGAGAAGCGCCACCGCCCCGGCGAGCGAGATGATGCGCTGCAGCTGCGTCGAGCGCCAGGCGAGGATGCAGAGCACCGCCGTGGCGAAGGGAATGACGAGAGGCCAGAAGAGGAGCACGCGCGCCTACTCCTCGACCGGCTCGGCGATGCGCATCTCGTCCATCTCGGTGGTGCGCAGGACATAGTAGGAGCGATAGGCGAGCGTCAGCGCGAAGACGAGCAGCCCGAAGCCTATCACGATGGCGGTCAGGATCAGTGCCTGCGGCAGCGAGTTGGCGGCGCCGAAGACGGTCTTGGCGTGTCCGGGCACGAGCGGCGGCTTGCCGAAGGTGAGCCGGCCTGCCGCGAATATCAGCAGGTTGGCGGCGTTCGAGATCATGGTCAGGCCGAAGATGTAGGGGAGGGTCTTGCCGCTCATCATCAGGTAGGCCCCGGCAGCGACGAGGAGCCCGGCGAGGCAGGCGAGCATGATCTCCATGCCGTCAGTCCCCCCCGGATCGGCGTCGGTGGCCACCGCCTCTTCCAGCGCGAAGAGGATGGCGAGAACCGAGCCCAGCACCACAAGATAGACGCCGAGGTCGAAGAGCGGGATCGAGCCGAGCGGCAGCCCATGCTTCTCGCCGGCGGCGTCGAAGGTATAGAAGGGCCAGACGCCTTTGAGAAAGAGGCCGTATTCGAGCCCGCCCCAGAGGCCGGAGACGAGCGCGCAGCCCAGGCCCACGGCGGCGATCGATTCCGGGCGAAAGCGCAGGGCGCGCCGCGCCGCCTCCAGCCCCTCGGCCTTCTCCAGCAGCGCGAACGCGGTGGCGGCGAGCAGTCCGCCGATGAAGCCGCCGCCCGGGTCGTTGTGCCCGCGGTAGAAGACGAAGACCGACACCAGCAGGATCAGCGGCATCAGGAGGCGGGTGGCGGTGGAGAGGATGAGCGAGTTCATCGCGACGCCTTCCTGCCGGCGCGGAGGGCGGCGACCGCCGCAACGCCGGCGATCACGATCACCGAGAATCTCGCCCATGGTGTCGAAGCCGCGGAAGTCCACCAGGATCACGTTGACGATGTTGTGGCCGTAGGCGTCAGGCGTGCTCTTCGCCTCGAAGAAGCGGGTGAGGTAAGGATCGAGGTCGGTGCCGAGCACCGAGAGAACCGCGAGCGTCACGCCGACGCCGAGAAGGCCGGCCACCACCGCGTCGCCGATCACGAAGGGCACAGCGCCGGACGGTGGCAGCCGCACCATGGCGATGGCCAGGAAGACGACCACGAGGATCTCGACGAAGAGCTGGGTCATCGCCACGTCGATGGCGCCGTAAAGCACGAAGACCATGGCGATGCCGGCGCCCACACCGCCCAGCGCGGTGATCGCGGTCAGGCGGGAATGGGTGCGCAGGACCACGACGATCGAGGCAGTGATGATCGCCACGATCGCCCAGTCGATCAGCTCGTGCGAGAGGGCAAGCTGCGGCCAGCTGGCCTTGCCGCGGAGGACCGCGGCCCAGGTGAGCAGGGCGAGGACCAGGAAGGTGTTCCGAAGGTAGCTCGTCATCCGGCCGTTCTGCAACGCGCCGGTCACGCCGCGGGCGATCGCGGCGATCACGCGCAGCGCCGCGTCATACCAGGCCTCGGTGCGCGGCAGCGACGGCTCGGCGGCGGCGAGGCCGTCGCGGATGCGGTCGAGCCCCAGGTAGAGCAGGATGCCGAGCGCGAAGGTGACGAGGCTGAGGACCAGCGGCGCGCCCATGCCGTGCCAGAGCGCGAGATGGCCCTCCATCGGGTGGCCGGAGACGGCGCGCACCATCGGGGCAACGATCGGCTCGATCAGCGCCGGCGCGAGACCGCAGAGGAGGCCGAGGGCGGCGAGGATCACCGGCCCGGTCGCGAGCCCCCAGTCCGGGTCGGCCGGGTTGTCACGCGGGCTCCTCCGCTCGGCGAAGAAGAACGGGCGCAGCGCCACCATGCCGCCGCAAGCCACCATCAGCGCATTGGCGAGTATGGCGGCCGCCGTCACCATCTGCGGCCAGACCGGCGCGTGGGTGCTCAATTCGTAGATCAGCTCCTTGCCGATGAAGCCGAAGAAGGGCGGCCACCCGCCCATGGAAAGCGCGGCCAGCGCGATCACCGTGGCGGTGAGCGGCATCGCCGCGGCGAGGCCGGCCACGGCGGGATAGTCACGGGTGCCGGCGCCCTTCTCGATCATGCCGACCGAGAGGAAGAGGCCGGCCTTGTAGAAGGCGTGGATCAGCAGGAAGGCCATGGCGGCGGTGATCGCCTCGGGCGTGCCGACGCCGAGCAGCATCACCATGAGGCTGAGGCCCATGACGGTGGTGTAGGCGAGCATCAGCTTGAGGTCGGTCTGCCGCATCGCCCAGACCGAGGCGAGGAGCATGGTGAAGCCGCCCACCGGCACCAGCACCCCCATCCAGAGCTCGGTGCCGCCGAGCGCGGGCGTGAGCCGCGCCAAGAGGTAGACCCCGGCCTTCACCATCGTCGCCGAGTGCAGGTAGGCGCTGACCGGGGTGGGGGCGGCCATGGCGTTCGGCAGCCAGAACTGGAAGGGGAACTGCGCCGATTTGGTGAAGGCGCCGAGTACGACGAGCCAGAAGATCGCCGGGTAGGCCGGGCTGGCGCGGAAGAGATCGCCGGCGTCGTTCATCTCCGAGAGCCGGTAGGTGCCCGCGAGGTTGCCCATCACCAGGAGCCCGGCCAGGAGCGCGAGTCCGCCCAGGCCGGTGACCAGCAGCGCCTGCAGCGCGGCGGCGCGGGCGGACGCGCGCTCGTGGTCGAAGCCGACCAGCAGCCAGGAGGTGACAGTGGTGCCCTCCCAGAAGACAAAGAGCGTGATCGCGTCGTCGGCGGTGACGAGGCCGAGCATCGAAATGGCGAAGGCGACCAGCGTCAGCAGGAGCGAGCCGAGGCGGCGGTCGGTGCGGAAGTAGGTGGCGGCGTAGAGGAAGACCATGGCGCCGATGCCGCAGATCAGGAGCGCGAAGGCGAGCGCCAGCCCGTCGAGGCGGAAGGCGAAGTCGATGCCGAGGGCCGGAACCCAGGGGATCACGAGCTCGGGGATCTCGCCGCGCGCCACCCCGGGGACGAAGCGCGCGAACCAGAGGGTCGCGGCCGCCGCCCCGAGCGCGGGGATGAGGCGCCATGCGCCGCTCGGCAGGGCCATCGGGCCGGAATCAGCCACGCCGGCTCACACGAAGCGCGGGAGCGGGCCGAGCTGCGGCGTCGCTCGGTCGGACAGGTCGAACATTACCTCGTCGACGTAGCACCAGCCCCAGTGCTCCGGGGGGTCGTAGCCTTCGATGATCGGGTGGCCGGTGGCGTGAAAATGCGCCGTGGCGTGCTTGTTCGGCAAATCGTCGCAGCAGCCGACATGGCCGCAGGTGCGGCAGATGCGCAGGTGCACCCACCAGTCGTTGGTCTTGAGGCACTCCTCGCAGCCGCGCGCGCTGGGCGTCACGTCGCGGATGCTGCCGAGATGCGTGCATGGCATGGAAGTCCCCCTTCGGCTTCAGTCCTCGACCTCCACCTCCGGGCGGTCGCTGCCGCGGGCGATCTCGGCGTGCCAGCGGCCGCGCTCGTCCTCCCAGGTGATCCCCGCGCTCGTGCCGGGCTGCTGCTGCTCGAGCGCCGCGCGGCAGGCGGCGAAGTGCGCGGCTTCGCGGCTGGGGAAGGTCTCGGAGAAAGTGCCATCGACGCGGTAGGCCCAGCCATCGTCGTGCTCGACTATGGCGTACGTCACCTTGGCCATCTCGCCCCCCTTTTCCGTCAGCCCGGCGCCAATGCTGGCCCGGATTGCCGGCGCGCTCAAGCGCAATACGACCGAAAGCCGCGGCGTACCGCGGCAGCGAGCGACAAAAGGGCGGCTGGGGTTACCAGCCGCCCAGGTGGTCAGGGAGGAAGCAAACCGGACGCAACGGCTTGCAGCGGAGCCCAGTGCCGTTCGGCGGTACCGTCAGCGGCACTGGGCAATGGTTTGGTCGCCGACCCTCGCCAGCAGCGTGTCGAGCGGGGTCATCACCGGCCCGAAGCCCGGGCGGCAGTGGTCGGCGTAGAACTGCGGCAGCTGGTAGCGCGGGTTGCCGAGCGGATCGGACATCCGCTGGAGGTTGTCCTCGATCAGCTCCTTGGCGGGCAGGCGGATGATCAGGTGCTCGGGCGTCCCCTGGACGAACTCCACCGTCCGAACAACCCCCGGCACCAAGGCGATGCCGGCGAGCTGATCCTTCAGCGCCTCGAGATCCGCGGGCCGGCTGGCCGGCTCCGTCGCCCACTCGGCGACGAGGCGGCCCATCTCGATATAGTCCTCAACCTCGATCCGTGGGATCGGTGGGTTTGGATCTGTCTGGATGTCGAGCATTCTGCATCCCCCTCAGAGCGAGCGTGGCCGCGGTGCGGTCACGTGGAACCGGCAAGCCTCGTCCCGCGCGGGGCCCTGGCGCGTGCGCAGCCGCCGGAGCGTGAAACCGGAGCGCGCGGGACGAGGCCGCCGGCGGATCCGTCCGTCCCCACCCGCCGGCCGGCGCGGAAGTTGCGCGCGGCACGGGCCCCCTGTGGGACGAAGGATCCGGCGGCGAGGAAGCTGCTTGAAACTGGGTTTCCGCCCGTGCGCCCGGCTCCGGCAATCGCCCGGCACGGGACCGGCGAGGGCGGGACAGCGGGTTGCGGTTACCTTGTTCATGGCTTCCGGGCTCTCCGGCTTGCCCGCCTTTGCGTGGCGGGCGTCTTCCTCTTAGCAGTCGCGCCCATGGCGCGCTGTGAACCAGGTCACATAGGCGGGAGGATGCCGCCGAAAACCGCGCGGCGCCGCCGGGATTGCGTTCGCGACCGGTCCTCGCCATAGAAGGGCCGCATCGCAGCGTTGCGGAGGTCTGGAATGGGGATAAGACAGCTCGCACACGAGCTGCAGCTCTCGATCGGCACCGTCAGCCGGGCGCTGAACGATCGGCCGGACGTCAACGACGAGACGCGCGCGCGGGTGAAGGCCGCGGCAGTTCGCTCGGGCTACGTGCCGAACCAGTCGGGACGCAGCCTGCGCAGCGGCCGCACCGGCATCGTCGCGGCGGTGATTCCCACCCGCACCTTCGCCGCCACCACCGATTCGGGGCTGTTCGACATCCTCGAGGGCACCCGGCGCACGCTCCGGCGGCAGTCGCTCGATCTCATCGTCCTCTTCCGCGGGCCCGAGGAGGATGCGTTGGAGAACCTGCAGCGCACGGTGCAGCGTCGCGTCGCCGATGCGGTCATCATCAGCCAGACTACGGCCAACGATCCGCGCCTCACCTATCTAAAGGCCTGCGGCCTCGACTATGTCGCCTTCGGCCGCAGCAGCGGCATCGAGGACTATCCCTTCGTCGACTTCGACTTCGAGTCCATGGCACACGAGGCGGTCCGCCTCTTCGTCCGCGACGGCCATCGCCAGCTGGCGGTGGCGGTGAGCGATCCGCCGCTCAACTACGAGGCCACCACCGCCCGGGAGTTCGCCTCCGAGGCAAAGCGGCAAGGTCTCGCGCGCCAGGCGGTCGACGTGCTCCCGACCCGTGACGGCCGGCTGACCCGCGCGGCGCTCGCCCGTTTCGCCGACCCTGCGACCGCACCGACCGCCATCCTCGCCACCCACGAGTGCATCGCGGCGACGCTCTACACCGACCTCGGCAGCCTCGGCCTCGAGATCGGCAGGGACGTCTCGGTGGTCTGCACCTTCCCGGCGGTGGACACCCGCGCGCTGGTGCCGGCGCTCTCGCACTTCAGCGCCGATCTGGATGCGGTGGGAGTTGCCCTGGCCGAGACGCTGATCGGGCTTTTTCCCGACACGCCCGTCGGCCTCCATTGCCCGCGCACGCGGCTGGTGCCGCTCGCGTTCGCGCCGCACGCCAGCCATGGGCGCGCGGCGCTAAGGGTTACAGCGTGACCCAGGTGCCGTTGCGGGCCGAGGATTTCACGCAGGCCTCGACGAAGGCGACACCCGCCACGCCGTCCTCGATCGAGGGATAGAGGACCTCCTTCGGCACCGGCTTGCCCTCGCGGCGCGCCCGGATTGCCCTGGCGGCCTCGGCGTAGATGTTGGCGAAGCCTTCGAGATAACCTTCGGGGTGGCCGCCCGGCGTGCGGCTGACCCGCGCCGCGTTGGCATCGGCGCCGGCGCCACCGCGGGTGAGCAGCTGCTTCGGTTGTCCGAGCGGGGTGAACCAGAGCTTGTTCGGTTCCTCCTGCTCCCATTCCAGCCCCCCCTTCTCGCCGTAGACCCGCAGGCGCAGGGCGTTCTCGTTGCCGGTGGCGACCTGGCTGCACCAGAGCATGCCGCGGGCGCCGCCGTCGTAGCGCAACAGCACGTTGGCATTGTCGTCGAGGCGCCGGCCGGGCACGAAGTGCTGCAGGTCGGCCGCCAGCGACTCGAGGCGCAGGCCGGTGACGAAGGCCGCGAGGTTGAAGGCGTGCGTGCCGATGTCGCCGGTGGACCCGCCGGCACCCGACTGCGCCGGGTCGGTGCGCCAGCCGGCCTGCTTCGAGCCCGACTGCTCGAGCGGGGTCGCCAGCCAGTCCTGGGCATACTCCACCTGCACCACGCGGATCGTGCCGAGCTTGCCGTCGGCCACCATGGCGCGCGCCTGCCGGATCATCGGGTAGCCGGTGTAGTTGTGGGTTAGGACGAACAGCGCCTCCGACTCCGCCGCGGCCTTCTTCAGCCGCTTCGCTTCCGCCAGCGTCGCCGTCAGCGGCTTGTCGCAGATGACGTGGATGCCGCGCTTCAGGAACTCGCGGGCCACCGGCGCGTGCATGTGGTTCGGCGTGACGATCGCCACCGCCTCGATGCCGTTCTTCCGCCGCGCCTCGCGCTGGGCCATTTTCGCGTAGTCGTCGTATGTGCGGTCCTCGGCCAGGCCCAGCACCGCGCCCGACGCCCGCGCCTTCTCCGGCGTCGAGCTCAGCGCGCCCGCCACCAGCTCGTAGTCGTCGTCGATCCGCGCGGCGATCCGGTGCACCGCGCCGATGAAGGCGTCCTTGCCGCCGCCGACCATGCCCAGCCGGATGCGGGCGGGTTTCGTTTCGCTCATCGTCTCTCTCCCCTCGTCAGCTCGCCCAGCCTTCGCGGATCACCCGCGCGCCGGCCTTGACCACCTGGTCCTCGCTCTCGAACAGCGGCCGCCAGATTTTCGTCGCCGCCGCGAGATCCGGCAGCGCCTGCCCGAAGGCCTCGACGGTGAACCAGCCGTCGTAGCCGGCATCGCGCGCCGCCCGGATCGTCGCGGCATGATCGATATGCCCGGTTCCCGGGGCGCCACGGTGGTTCTCAGTGATGTGGATGTGCTTGATCGCGCCGAACGTCGCTGTCAGCGACCCGACCGGATCCCGCTCCTCGATGTTGGAGTGGAACTCGTCGTAGAGGTAGCCGAATTTCGGCCGCGCCACCTTCGCCACGTGCTCGGCCGCCTGGGCGTTGCTGGTCAGCACGTAGCACTCGAACCGGTTGAGCATCTCGATCGCCAGGGTAAGCCCCGGCGCCTTGTCGGCCATGACCTGGTGTGCCTCGACCAGCCGGCCGAGTTCGTCCTCGGTCGGCCCGCGGCCGGTGAAGACGCCGAGCGCCTGGTGGAACGGCCCGCAGAGCACCTCCGCCCCGAGCGCGTCCGCGCACTCGAGCAGCCAGTCGAGATGCGCCGCGCCAGCGCGGCGCGCCGCTGGGTCATCCGAGACGAGGCTGTGCGCCTCGTCGGGGATGAGCCCGACCGCGGTGGCCAGCAACCCCTCGTCGTCGAGCTTGCCCCTGAGCCAGGCATAGTGCGCCGGATCACCTTCGAAGGTGGGAATCTCGATGCCGTCATAGCCCGCCGCTTTGATGTCGGCGAACAATGGCAGGTGCTGCTCGGTGACGTACGTCGACCAGAGCAGCATGCAGAAACCGGCCTTCACGGCTCAGCCCAGCCCGAGGATGCGTCGGTTCGCCGCCGCGTCGGTGCCGCCGGCCGCGAAGTCGTCGAAGGCCTTCTCGGTGACGCGGATGATGTGATGCTTCACGAACTCCGCCCCCTCGCGGGCGCCGTCCTCGGGATGCTTCAGCGCACATTCCCACTCCACCACCGCCCAGCCGTCGAAGTCGTGGGCGGAGAGCTTGGAGAAGACGGCGCCGAAATCCACCTGCCCGTCGCCGGTGGAGCGGAAGCGGCCCGCCCGCTCGACCCAGCCGGAGTAGCCGGAGTAGACCCCCTGCCGGCCGGTCGGATTGAACTCCGCGTCCTTGACGTGGAACATCTTGATCCGTTCGTGGTAGATGTCGATGTGGTCGAGATAGTCGAGGCACTGCAGCACGAAGTGCGACGGGTCGTAGATCATGTTGCAGCGGACGTGCCCGTCGACCTGGTCGAGAAACCGCTCGAACGTGGTGCCGTCGAACAGATCCTCGCCGGGATGGATCTCGTAGCAGACGTCGACCCCGTTCGCCTCGGCGAAGTCGAGGATCGGCCGCCAGCGCCGCGCTAGCTCCTCGAAGGCGGTCTCGATCAGCCCCGCCGGCCGTTGCGGCCAAGGATAGGCGTAGGGCCAGGCCAGCGCACCTGAGAAGGTCACCATGGCGTTCAGCCCCATGCGGCGCGAGGCCTGCAGCCCCATGCGCACCTGCTCCACCGCCCATGCCTGCCGCGCCTTCGGGTTGCCGCGCACCTCGGGCGCCGCGAAGCCGTCGAACATCTCGTCGTAGGCCGGGTGCACCGCCACGAGCTGACCCTGCAGGTGCGTCGAGAGCTCGGTCACCTCGACGCCGTTCGCCTTGGCGACGCCCTTGATCTCGTCGCAGTAGTCCTGCAACTCCGCGGCCTTCTTCAGATCGAAGAGCTGCCCCGCCCAGGTCGGGATCTGCACGCCGATGTAGCCGCACTCGGAGGCCCACCGGGTGATCCCGTCCCAGGTGTCGAACGGTGCCGTGTCCCCGGCGAACTGTCCCAGGAACAGCGCCGGGCCCTTGATGGTCTTCATGGATCGTCCTCCCTGACGGTTTTGCTCGTTCTCGGCCAGCGCGGCGCCGGACGCAAGCCCGGCGCAGGGCGTACGTGCGGCGGCACCCCGCCTGCACGACCCTGATGACGGACCGCCCGCGCTTCGCTATACTGGCGAAAAAGGCAAGACAATCGAGGGCAGTATCAATGCGATCTCTGATGATCGTCTTTCTGGCGTGCCTGCTGCTTTCCTGCGGCGGGCGGCAGAACTACGAGCCGGCCGCCGGCCGCGCGCGTCTCGACGCGCCCCGCTTTGGCGACCACGATCCACACGAATGGGACGGCATCCGCCCCTGGCAATACCCGGTGCACGGCATCGACGTCTCCAAGTACCAGGGCGACATCGATTGGCACCGCGTGCGCGCCTCCGGGATCGATTTCGCCTACATCAAGGCGACCGAGGGGGGCGATCACGCCGACGACCGCTTCGGCGACAACTGGCAGGCCGCCCGCGACGCCGGCGTGCCGCGCGGCGCGTATCACTACTACTACTTTTGCCGCCCGGCGGCGGAGCAGGCGGCTTGGTTCATGAATCACGTCCCGCGCGATCCCGGCGCGCTGCCGCCGGTGCTCGACCTGGAGTGGACGCACAAGTCGAAGACCTGCCCCTGGCGCCCCGACGCCGCCACCGTCCGCCGCGAGGCGCTTCTCTTCCTGCAGGCGCTGACCGTGTACTACGGCAAGCGGCCGGTCATCTACACCACCGTCGACTTCTACCGCGACAACGACCTCGGCCGGCTGCAGGGCTTTCCCTTCTGGCTGCGGTCGGTGGCGGGTCATCCGTCCGAGGTCTATCCCAACCAGCGCTGGGCCTTCTGGCAATACACCGGCACCGGCATCGTCGAGGGCATCGGCGCCACCACGGACATCAACGTCTTCGGCGGAACCCGCTCGCAGTGGGCGTCCTGGGCGAACGGCTAAGGCGCGATTCGCCGCTCAGTGGGTCAGCTTGATCGAGAGCTCGGTGAGCGCGCGCTTGTCGGCGTTGCTGAGCTCGCTCGTGCCGACCGTCGCGGCGTGAAGGGCGGCGAGCAGCTCGTTGAGCTCCGCCATCTCGCTTTCGTGATAGTCGCGGTCCGCCCGCGCGAAGCTGCCGATGCTGCGGGTGCCCGACTGGGCCACGGCGATGGCGACCCCGTTCATCAGCCCGAAGTCCTTGGCCTTCTCCAGCACCCCGCGCGGATCGATCGGCTCGAGGTCGGTCCACCGGATGTGTCCGAGGTTCTGCAGACCCCAATGAACGGTAGGATCCTGCACGACCAGCCCTTCCGCAGTGTAGTAGTCCAGCCAGCGCACCGGATAGCTCTGGAAGAGATAGGTGGGCGTGGTGAAGCGAATGTGCAGCGCAATGGCAAATCCCGCCGGGCTGCGCCGATCCAGGTCCTGAAGCAATGCAGCGATGCTCGCCCTAGAGTTCATGTTACGCAGCTGCTCGCGATGTGGTTGCGCGATCCCGATATCCACCCTAACCTGCGCCGGACGAGAGTAGGGGCTTTGTCGCTTTGGCGATAGCCCGTTTGTTTGTGGAGACCGGCCCGAGATGAGCGAATTGACGGATCTGAACGGCTTTTCCGGTCTTGCGCCTGCCGGTTTCTACTTGGCAATCCGCGTCGGGTTCGCCTTTCCGATGGTCGAGCAAAACCGCCTTCCCGAGGCTTGGGTACGCGAGTATACGATCAGCGGCCTCATCGTTCACGACCCCGCGGTAATCTGGGCGCACAAGAACTGCGGCACCGCCCGCTGGAGTACCCTCGGCGAAGGCGACAACCAGGGCGTTCTGGAGCTCGCCAAGGTCCACGGCCTGATGTTCGGCGCCGTGGCCAGCTGCACCGACGAGGGCAGCGCCGCGCAGCGCAGCTTCGGCCTCTTCTGCCGCGCGGACCGTGAGTTCAGCGACGGCGAACTCGGCCGTCTGCATGACATGCTGCTGCAGACCCACCGCAACCACGTCCGTCCCCGCTCGCTCACCGCCGCCGAGCTCGAGACGCTCGGGCTGGTGAAGAACGGTCTGCTGATGAAAGAGATCGCCGGGGTGCTGGGAATATCGGAAAGTGCGATTAAGCAGCGACTTAAGAATGCCCGCCTTAAGCTGAACGTAAAGACCGGATCACAGGCCGCGGCCCGCGCAACGATGCTTGGCATGATCTAGGCGGTCGGCGCTGGCTCCCCCTCTGGTTGCGATTCTGCGCCACCGCACCCAGAACACCCATTAACAAACTGGCCGATACAGGCTTAGCTTCGCTCTCCAATCCGGAGAGCGAGTTCATGCGCAACATTACCTTCGACTTCTTGGGACAACATCGCCACGGTCCGGCGTTTCACGAGTATCTGCGGCTGCGGAAATCGTTCTTCGTCGACGAACTGGCCTGGGAGATTCCACACAACGACGAGGTGGAGATGGACCAGTACGACAATCCTTGCGCGCATTACTCGCTGGTGCTGCGCAACGGCAGGGTCGTGGGCGGCGCCCGCATCATGCCCACCACCTCCGCCTGGGGCCAGCACAGCTACATGCTTCGCGACGCCTACCTCGGATTCCTCGAGCACATTCCCGCCGCCGCGATGCCGTCGGACATCGTCGCCGACGAGGTCTGGGAGTGCACGCGGCTGGTCATCTCGAACAGCGTCTCCTGCCAGCAGGACCGCGCCGACTGCCTTTCGCTGATCGTGGAGGGGCTCATGGACATCGCCTACCGCAATGGCGGCGTGGAGTTGATCTCCCTGTCGCCGCTGCCGCTGATGCGGGCGCTCCGCCAGCTCGGCTTCGCGGCAAACCGCCTCGGCGAGCCTTATGTCAGCGAAGGTGACGGTCGCCGCTACGCGGTGCTCAACATGCCGGCCGTTCGGTCGTCGCAGCTCATCGCGGCGGAATGACCGGACGCGCCGGGACCTACGTGACCTCGCCTATACAAATGGACAGCTTCCTGTCCCGCCGTCCGCACGCGTAGAAACAGCCAGGGTGGAACAGCCAAGCCAGCAAAAGAAATGAACACCATGACGGCCAGCGAAGTTGACGTGCATGTCGGACAGAGGACAAGGCACCTGCGTGAGACGCTCGGGATCAGCCAGGGAACTTTGGGCCGTCACCTCGGCCTGACGTTCAGCCAGGTGCAGAAGTACGAGAAGGGCACCAATCGCATCGGTGCGGGCCGGCTCTACATGATCGCCGAGTTTCTCGACGTGCCGGTGCAGTACTTCTTCGAGGGCCTCGACGATGCCGAGGGCGCGCGGACTCGTGTTCTCGGGTCCGCCGACCGCAATTCGGAGCTTGTGGCTCTCAACGACGCCTTCCGCTCGATCACCGATCCCGACACGCGCCGATCAGTCGTAGCTTTGGTCTGCTCGCTTGCGGCGGCCGATCCCAACTCCGCGCCTCCGCGCGCCGTGGCACAGATGGCGCGCGACCACGATCAGGCTCACGGCTTCCGACCGCGTTAGCCATGTGACGCCCCCGGCGGCCCGAGGGGAAATGGGGGGGGCCGCCGGGGAAGAGGGGTCAGTGGTTGTCCCGCGGGATCCCCATGCTCTGGGCGATCCGCTGGTACTTGACCGCCGGCTCCAGCACCGCCCCGGTCTCCAGTTCGCCGACGAGGCCGCGCTGGATCTCCTGCCAGGGCGTCTGGTGCGCCGGGTAGTGATAGCCCCCTTCGGCCTCGAGGCGCACGCGGCGGCGGTCAAGCTCGGCATCATCCGCCAGCACGTCCAGCCGCCCGGTGTTCAGGTCCAGCACCACCCGGTCCCCGGTCTCGATCAGCGCCAGTCCACCGCCGGACGCCGCCTCGGGGCTTGCGTTCAGGATCGAGGGACTGCCGCTCGTCCCTGACTGGCGCCCGTCGCCGACGCAGACCAGGCTGGTGATCCCCTTTTTCAGAAGATAGTCGGGCGCGCGCATGTTCACCACCTCGGCAGCGCCAGGATAACCCTTGGGCCCGGCTCCGCGCATGAAGAGAAGGGTGTTCTCGTCGATGGCCAGCGCCGGGTCGTCGATGCGGTGGTGATAGTCCTCCGGCCCGTCGAAGACCACGGCGCGCCCCTTGAAGCGGTTCGGGTGGTCGGGGTTGGAGAGATAACGCTGGCGGAACTCCTCGCTGACGACGCTCATCTTCATCACCGCCGAGTGGAAGATGTTGCCGGAGAGCACCCGGAAGCCGGCGCGCTCCTTCAGCGGCTGGCCGAAGGGGCGGATGACGTTGGTGTCCATGATGACCGCCCCGGCGTAGCAGTCGCCGACGGACTTGCCGCTCACCGTCAGCACGTCCTGGTCGATCAGCCCCTGCTCGATCAGCTGGCCGAAGACCGCCGGCACCCCGCCGGCGTGGTAGTAGTCCTCGCCGAGGTACTCCCCCGCGGGCTGCAGGTTGACCAGGAGCGGGATCTCCTCGCCGTAGGTCTGCCAGTCCTCGATGGAGAGTTCCACGCCCAGGTGCCGGGCGATGGCATTGAGGTGGATCGGCGCGTTGGTCGAGCCGCCGATCGCCGAGTTGACTCGAATGGCGTTGATGAAGGCGCCGCGGGTCATGATGTCGGAGGGCTTCAGGTCCTCGCGCACGATCTCGACCGCCCGCATTCCGGTGCGCCAGGCCATCTCCGCCCGGTCGCGGTAGGGGGCGGGGATCGCCGCCGAGCCGGGCAGCTGCATCCCCAGCGCTTCGGCCAGCGAGTTCATCGTCGTCGCCGTCCCCATGGTGTTGCAATAGCCGACCGAGGGCGCCGAGGAAGCCACCACGTCGAGAAAGCCGGGGTAGTCGATCTCGCCCTTTGCCAGCAGCTCGCGCGCCTTCCAGACGATGGTCCCCGACCCGGTCCGCTCGCCGCGGAACCAGCCATTCAGCATCGGCCCGACCGACAGCGCGATCGCTGGGATGTTGACGGTCGCCGCTGCCATCAGGAGCGCCGGCGTGGTCTTGTCGCAGCCGATGGTCAGCACCACCCCGTCGAGCGGGTAGCCGTAGAGCACTTCCACCAGCCCGAGATAGGTGAGGTTGCGGTCCAGCCCCGCCGTCGGCCGCTTGCCGGTCTCCTGGATGGGATGCACCGGGAACTCCATGGCGATGCCGCCGGCGTCGCGGATGCCGTCGCGCACCCGCTTGGCGAGCTCGAGGTGGTGACGGTTGCAGGGCGAGAGGTCCGAGCCGGTCTGCGCGATGCCGATGATCGGCTTGCCCGACTGAAGCTCTTCGCGGCTCAACCCGTAGTTCAGGTAGCGCTCGAGGTAGAGCGCGGTCATGTCCGGGTTCCCCGGATTGTCGAACCAGGCGCGCGAGCGCAGCTTCGACACGGTGGCTGGTTGGTCGGTCAAGGCACGTTTCCTCCCTCAGGCTTGGCCCATGGTATGGAACCGCGCGCCGGCGGTGGCAACGCTCAGTTGGTCGTGGGCGGCGCGTAAAGCGGCAGCGCGGCCACCCGCTGGCCGATCTCGGCCACCACCGCCGCGTATTCCGGGCTGTCGACCCCGCCGAAGCGCGCCTGAAATGTCGCCTGGTCCATCCCCTCGACAAGGCCCTCGAGCGAGGGGATCACGTCCGCCTCGTCGCGGATCTGGGCCAGCAGCGCCGGCCAATCCTCGGGCCGCGCCGTGAGGAAGACGGTGGCGAAGCGCACCCCAGCCGCGTCTGCCGCGATGTCCTCGAAGCTGAACCCCTCGCTTTCGGCTGAATCGAGGAGCTCCTTGAGTTCCCCGACCCCGAAGGCGACCCGGCCCGACGTGGTTGCGGCGTAGAGCCCGGCCGAGATGACGAAATGCCGCTTCAGGTCGTCGCGTTTCGCCAGCGTCGCCTGCCCGCAGCCGGCCGCTTCGAGCACCTTCCGGTCCGGCTGGATCCCGATCGCCTCGCCGAAGGCCGGCGTGCCGCAGGCCAGCGCCAGCGCGTAGAGCGCGCCGCGAAGCTGGTCCGCCCCCGCGCCTTCCTGCCGCGCGGCCCGGTCCACCGCCGCCCTGAGGTAGGGCACCAGCGAGCCTTGCCGCGGCAGATCGCCCCGGCGCGCGGCCTTGCGCAGGAAGCGCAGCTGGTCGTCCACCGCAGCCCGCACGCCGCCGCCGGACTTGCCCAGGGAGCGGGCCTTCAGCCGGTCGAAAAAGGCGGCCCGGCTGGCGGGGTCGCCGGCCATCGTCATCGACACCATGGGCGGGCTCACCTCGATCCGCCCCACGTTCGCGAGCACTTCGCTCCCGAGGCCTTCACCCAGCACGAAATCGAGCCCGAGGCGCGCCGCAGCGAGTGCCAGCGCCGGCGGCACCGGCACCCGGCCGACCCGCGCCGAGACGATCTCGATCCCCTGCTCGGAGGAGGCGAGCTCGCCCTCAAGATTGAGCCAGAGCCCCTGCGGCATCAGCGGCGCCCCGACCGAGAGCGCGAGCGCGACCCGGTCGGACCCGACCCGCGCCTCTCCCTCGACCCCGCGCGCCACGGGCTGCGCCGCCGCCAGCACGCCGTTGATATCGTCCTCGCTGGCCGAGACGTCCGCTACCGCGCCGGCCGAACTGACCACCAGCCGCAACCGGTCGATCACGTCGCGGGTCCGCTCGACCGCCTGCGCGTCCGGCGGCCCGATATCGCGCACCAGCGGCGCCCGCTCGACGGCCAGCGCCAGCACGATGAGCGGCGAGAGCAGGAGCAGGAGGGGCACCAGTGCCCGGAGGAAGCGACGCTTCAAACCAGCACCGGCTCCGCCACCTGCGCCCCGACCTCGAACACCCGTTTGTAGCGTTCAACCTCCGCCTCCGGCCCGATCGCCTTGGCGGGATTGTCCGAGAGCTTCACCGTCGGCCGGCCGTTGGCCGAGACCGCTTTGCAGACCAGGCTGAACGGTGCCAGCGCGTCGTCCGGCGCCAGACCGCGGAAGTCGTTGGTCAGCAGCGTCCCCCAACCGAAGGACACCCGCACCCGGCCCGAGAAGCGGTGATACAGCGATTCGATCCGCTCAACGTCGAGTCCGTCCGAGAAGATCACCAGCTTCTCGTGCGGATCCTGACCCTGGCTCTCCCACCAGGCGATGGCGGTCTCCGCCCCTTCCTCCGGAGCGCCCGAATCGATCCGGATGCCCGTCCAGGACGCCAGCCAGGACGGCGCCCGCTTCAGGAACCCCTTGGTCCCGTAGGTGTCGGGCAGGATGATCCGCAGGTTGCCGTCATAGTCCTGATGCCAGTTCTCCAGCACCCGGTAGGGCGCCGCCGCAAGGGCCGCGTCGTCCTCGGCCAGCGCGGCATAGACCATGGGCAGCTCGTGGGCGTTGGTGCCGATCGCCTCGATGTCGCGCCGCATGGCGATGAGGCAGTTCGACGAGCCGGCGAACTTGGCGCCCAGCCCTTCGATCATCGCCTCCACACACCAGTCCTGCCACAGGAAGGAATGCCGCCGCCGCGTACCGAAGTCCGAGATCCGGAGCTCGGGGAGCTTGCGCAGCCGCTCGACCTTCTCCCAGAGCCGCGCCGTGGCGCGGGCGTAAAGGACACGCAACTCGAACTTGTCCATGCTGGCCAGCACCGCCCGCGAGCGCAGCTCCATCAGCACGGCGAGAGCGGGGATCTCCCACATCATCGCCTCGGGCCAGGAACCCTCGAAGGTCAGCTCGTACTGGTCGCCCTTCCGCTCCAGCCGGTACTCCGGCATGCGGAACTCTTCGAGCCAGGCCATGAAATCAGGCCCGAACATCCAGCGCTTTCCGTAGAAGGTGTTGCCGCGCAGCCAGGTCGACTTGCCCCGACGCAGCCTCAGTCTGCGAATGTGGTCGAGTTGCCGCCGCAGGTCGCCCTCGTCGATCAGCCGCGCGATCGGCACGTCCTTGGAGCGGTTGATCAGGCTGAACTTCACCCGCACGTCCGCATGGCGGCGATAGACCGTCTGCAGCATCAGAAGCTTGTAGAAATCGGTGTCGATCAGCGACCGGACGATCGGGTCGATCCGCCAGGTGTGGTCGTGGACGCGGGTGGCGATATCGGTCATGCCGGCACCAGCTCGCCCGCGCGCGCCATGCGGATCCCGCCCGAGCGCATCTGCCGCATCGCCACGTCCAGCGATCCGTCGAGGTCGATCGCCCGGCAGGCGTCCTCCAGCAGCGTGACCTCGAAGTCGTGCCCCAGCGCGTCGATCGCCGACCAGGAGACGCAGAAGTCGGTGGCGAGCCCGGCGAGCCACACCCGCCGCACCCCCCGGTCGCGCAGGTAGCCGGCGAGGCCGGTGGCCGTCCGGTGATCGTTCTCGAAGAAAGCCGAATAGCTATCGATCTCCGGCCGGAAGCCCTTGCGGACTACGAGGTCCGCCGCATCGGTGTCGAGGTCGGGATGGAACTCGGCGCCCCACGTCCCCTGGATGCAGTGCGCCGGCCAGAGCACCTGCGGCCCGTAGGGCCTCTTCACCGAGCTGAAGGGAGCGGCGCCGGGGTGGTTCTCGGCGAAGGACATGTGATCGGCCGGGTGCCAGTCCTGGGTGAAGACGCGGATGGGGAACTCGGGCGCGATGCGGTTTACCAGAGGCACCACGCGGTCACCCTCCGCCACCGCCAGCGCGCCGCCCGGGCAGAAGTCGTTCTGCACGTCGATGACGACGAGGGCATCGGAGGACGTCATGGGCACAGGGCACGCTCCGCTTGGGCCGGCCCGATCGGGCGGGCCGGCGCGAGATTGGCAGCGCCCCCGTGCTTTTACAACAGCTTCCGCGGCGAGATCAGCGAGCCGAGTCCGGCGCCATCCGGGTCATCACCTCGCCGCCGAGCCGCGCCAGCCGCGCGGCGCCCTCCCCATACTGGTCCACCGCGGTGCGGATGAAGCGCATCTGTACCTCGCGCATTTCGCCGAAGCTGCGGCAGCTCATGAGTTCCGCCTGTACCGCCATGTCCTGGCGGATGCGCTGGGAGATGAAATCGGTCATCTCCTGGCGCGCGCGGCCCATGCCGTCGGCGACCGCTGCTCCGGCGGCGTCGGTGGCCGGCAGCATACGGCGCGCCGCCTGTTCGAGCGCAGCCTGGCTCGCTTCGACCTGCGCCGACAGCTTCTCGTAGCTCGCCTCGGCAGCGGAAACCGCCTCGGCCATGCCGGCGCGTACCTTCTCGCCGGCGGCGTCCGCGGTGGCGCGGACGTCCTTCAGGACCTTTCCGGCAATCTCCGTGGCGACCGCCTCGGCCTCTTTCACCCGCGCCGACGCGGCTTGCGCCATCTCGGCCAGGGCAGCGTCGCGCGTCTTCATCGCGGCTGCGGCGTCGGCGGTGATCTTCGCGACCATCGCCTCGGTTTCCTTCACCCGCGCCGCAGCGGCCTGCGCCATCTCGGACAGCGCGGCATCGCGCGTCTTCAGCGCGGCGGTCGCCTCGGTGGTGACCTTGGCGATCATGGCCTCGGCGCTCGCGAGGCTCGCCGCCAGCGCGGCGTTGGCCTTCTCGGCCTGGGCCAGGATCTCGGCCGTCCGTTTGGCCGCAGCTTGGGCCGCGCGGACGGCGGCCTCGTCGACAGCGGGGATTGGACCGGCGGGAGTCGCCTTGGCACGGCGCGTGCCGGCAGGGGCGGAGGTGGTCTCGGCCATGGGCTTCATCCTTGAGTTGATGGGCTCGCTGGTGCGGTATGCCTCCTTGCGGCGCGGGTCAAGGCGCGATCGCGTCACCTTGGTGTCGCAGGGGACGGTCAGTCGTCGCCCCAGCGGCCGAGCGCCGCCGCATCGGACTCGCGCGCCTCGACCCAGCGGGAGCCGTGGCGGCCGGTCTCCCGCTTCCAGAAGGGGGCGCGCGACTTCAAGTAGTCCATCAGGAACTCCGCCGCCGCGAAGGCTGCCTCGCGGTGCGCCGAGGCGGTGGCGACCATCATGATCTGTTCGCCGGGCGTCATCCGCCCATATCGGTGCACGATCAGGCACGCCTGCAGCGGCCAGCGCCCGCTCGCCTCGGCCTCGATCGCGGCCAGCGCTCTTTCGGTCATCCCCGGATAGTGCTCGAGCTCCATCGTCTCAAGCCCGCCGGTGGCGTCGCGAACCAGGCCGGTGAAACTGACCAGCGCCCCGATGTCGCGCCGTCCCGCCCGAAGCGCCGCCAGCTCCGCCCCGAGATTGAAGTCGTCGCGCTGGACCCGGATGGCCATTCAGCCCCCCGTCATTGGCGGAAAGAACGCTACCTCTCGCACGCCGGCGAGCGGGGCCGCGAGATCCGCCAGCTCCTCGTCCACCGCCACCCGCACCGCCCGGAGATCGGCGAAGGCCAGCGCGTGCGACTTGTCGCGGCGTTTCAACTCCTCGACCAACTCGGCCACGGTGGCGGCCGCGGTCTCCACGGTTTCCTCCGGCGCGCCCACCCGCTCCCGCAGCCAGGCGAAATAGCGAAGCCTCGAGACTCACCGCTTTCGGTCGCGCAGGAACGGCATGGCCTTCATCAGATAGTCGTAGCCGGTGAGGACCGTGAGCAATCCAGCCACCCAGATCAGGATCAGCCCGCCGTTCGACAGGATCCATGCCATCCAGTCGTGGAACCACGAGCTGACCCAGGGCGCGTTGTGCCGCCGGTCCCACTCGAAGACGCCTGCGAGCAGAAGCACCGGGATCGCCACCATCTGCGCCGTCGTCTTCCACTTGGCGAGATGGGTTACCGGCAGCTTCCCGGCCTTTGAGCCGAGAAACTCCCGCAGTCCGGAGACGAACACCTCGCGCAGCAGGATGAAGGCCACCGGCACCAGGATCAGCGCCTTCATCCCCCAGAGCCCGACGATAACCGCAAGTGCTATCACCACCATCGCCTTGTCGGCGATGGGGTCGAGCATCCGCCCGAAGTTCGACTCCTGCTGCCAGGCCCGCGCCAGCTTGCCGTCCACGTAGTCCGTAAGCGCGGCGAGAATGAACAGCGTGAAGGCGATCCAATCGGCGTAGGGCCGGTCGAAGAAGACGAAGGCAAAGGCCACGCCGGGCGCCGCCAACAGCCGCATCACCGTCAGGATGTTCGGAATCGTCCAGGTCATCGCGGCATGTGATCCGGGGGCTGCTCAGCGCCCGTATACTCCGTCAGCCCTCGCCATGGAAGAAGCCGTAGATCACCTCGGCGAGCGCAGCGGAGATCCCCGGCGCCGCCCGCAGGTCGGCCAGCCCCGCCCGCGATACCGCCTTGGCCGAGCCGAAATGCGCCAGCAGCGCCCGTTTGCGCGCCGCGCCCACCCCCGGCACCTCGTCGAGCGGGGTCGCCCGCGTCTGTGCCGCCCGCTTCGCCCTGTGCGCCCCGATGGCAAAACGGTGCGCCTCGTCGCGCAGCCGCTGGACGAAATATAGCACCGGATCGCGATGCCCCAGCGCAGTCGGCGGGCTGCCCGGCCGGTGAAACTCCTCCTTGCCGGCGTCGCGGTCCACGCCCTTGGCCACGCCGATCACCGCCACCTCGTCGATCCCGAGCTCCTGCAGCGCCGCGCACGCGGCCGCCACCTGCCCGGCGCCGCCGTCGATCAGCACGAGGTCCGGCCAGGCGTCCGACTGCCGGTCCGGGTCCTCCTTGGCCAGCCGCGCGAAGCGCCGCGTCAGCACCTCGCGCATCATCCCGAAGTCGTCCCCCGGCACGAGGTCCGTCGAGCGGATGTTGAACTTGCGGTACTGCGACTTCACGAACCCGTCAGGCCCGGCCACGATCATGCCGCCGACCGCGTTCGTCCCCATGATGTGGCTGTTGTCGTAGACCTCGATCCGCTCCGGAGCCCCGTCCAGCCCGAACGCCTCGCCAAGCGCCTCGAGCAGCGCCGCCTGGCTGGCGCTCTCCGCCATCCGCCGCGCCAGCGCCTCGCGCGCATTCCGCGCCGCCTGTTCCAGCAGCCCCGCCTTCTCGCCTCGCTGCGGCCGTGCGATTGCGACCCTTCGCCCCGGCTTTCCCGAGAGTGCTTCTGCCAGCAGATCGGCATTGTCCGGATCGTGGCTCACCAGGATCGTCCGAGGCGGGGTCTTGTTGTCGTAGAACTGCCCGAGGAAAGCCTCGAGGATCTCTCCCGGCTCCGCCCCGCCGGTGCGCGGGAAATAGGCGCGGTTGCCCCAGTTCTGGTGCGCCCGGATGAAGAAGACCTGCACGCAGGCCTGCCCGCCCTCCTGGTGCAGCGCTACCACGTCGGCCTCCTCGACCCCCTCGGGATTGATACCCTGATTCGCCTGAACGTTGGTCAGCGCCCGTATCCGGTCGCGGATCACCGCTGCCCGCTCGAACGCCATCTCCTGGCTGGCTTGAGTCATCGGCTGCAGCGAGCTGCTCCTGCACCCTGGTCGACCGCCCGGTCAGGAACAGCACCGCGTCTTCGACCATCACCGCATAGTCCGCCTCCGAGGTCAGCCCGACGCAGGGCGCGCTGCACCGTTTTATCTGATGCAGGAGGCACGGCCGCGTCCGCGCCGCGAACATCGAGTCCGAGCAGGATCGAAGCAGGAACGCCTTCTGCAGCTGGTTCAGCGTCCGGTTCACCGATCCGGCCGAGGCGAACGGACCGAAATAGCGCCCAGGATCCTTGCGCGGGCCGCGATGTTTGCGGATCTGAGGAAAGGGGTGGTCGGCGGTGACCTGGATGTTGGGGAAGCTCTTGTCGTCGCGCAGAAGCACGTTGTAGCGCGGCTTGAGCTGCTTGATCAGGTTCTGCTCCAGCAGCAGCGCCTCGGTCTCGCTCTCCGTGGTCAGGAACATCATAGAGCAGGTGGCGGCGATCATTCGCCCTATGCGTGCGTCATGCCCGGTGGGCTTGGCATAGGAGGCAACGCGCTTCCGCAGGCTGCGCGCCTTGCCGACATAGAGCACGTCGCCGCGGGCATCGAGCATGCGGTAGACGCCGGGCCGGTCGTCGAGTTGCTTGAGATAGTCGCGGATCACCAGGTGGCCGGACCGTGCCGGACCGGGCGCGGATCCCTCCTCTTCGAAACCGCCACCGGATGCCGGGGAAGTCATGTCGCTATTGCCCATGCCCCGATTTTCCCCCGCGCTGCCCGGAACCGCAACCGAATTCAAGACCAAACCTATCCCCGAGATCTGTGGATAAGCCGGTGCACAACTTCGAAGCACGCCGCAATTCCCCTGCAAATCAGGAACCTTTCACGGTTTGAATAAAATTTAGGCAAATTGTTAACACGCTGTAATCGAACAACTTTTAGCGACACAGAGATTAAATTTCTGAAATCATTGACAGAATCAACACGGTTTTGTGACGGCCATCTCGGGGTGGAAAAGTCAAGGCGGGTACGGCAATCGGCACTCGTTCAGACTACTCAACTCCCAGCACGTCTGGAGTTCGCCAGGCCAAATGCTGGCCGCCGTCGATTGCAATGAGCTGCCCCGTCAGCCCCGGTGCGTCGAGGATGAATGCGAGCGCGGCGGCGATCTCTTCGGGCGAGGCCCCGCGTCCCAGCACCGTTGCCGCCCGTTGCTCGGCGAAGTGCGCCGCCGACTGGCGGGTGCCGCGCAGGGTCGGCCCCGGCCCGATCGCGTTCACGCGGATATCCGGCGCGAGCCCCTGGGCCGCTGTCCGGGTCAGCGCCCAAAGCCCCATCTTGGCAATCGTATAAGTGGCAAACTCGGGGGTCGGCTTCAGCACCCGTTGGTCGATCATGTTCACCACGCAGGCCCGCGCCACCGGCTCGCCGCCGGCGTCCCGCCCCGCCTTCGGCGACTGCGCCGCGAAGGCCTGGATTAGCTCGAAGGGCGCTCGCAGGTTCGAGCCAACGTGCCGGTCCCAACCTTCCCAGGTTGCGGTGGCTATGGTGTCGTGCTCGAAGATCGAGGCGTTGTTCACCAGGACCGTCAGCGGACGGCCCAGCGCCGTCGCCGCCGCCGGCACCAGGGCCGCGGTCTCCGACCGATCGAGCAGGTCCGCCTGAACCACCTCCGCGCGCCCGCCCGAAGCGCGCACTTCTGCGGCCAGCGCATCGGCATCCGCGCGGCTCGCATGGCAATGAATCGCCACGTCGCACCCGCGAGCTGCGAGGCACCGCACCAGCGCCGCCCCCAGGCGCTGCCCCCCGCCGGTGACCAGGGCGGCTTCGCTCATGTCTCGTGCGACCGGCACCCGGGGCTGGTGCAGGGTTGGTCTGCCAGCACGTAGGCGCCGCAGCCGGGGCACTTGCGCGCCGATTCCACCGCCTTGTCCTTCGGCCGCTGCGGCACCTGCGGCAGCCGCAGCTTGCCGATGATGGCGAGAAAGAGCGCCACCGCCACGAGAACAAGGACGACGCGGCCGATCATCGTGCCGGCAGCCCGTAGCGGGTCCAGAGCGTGCTGGTCTCGACTGCGCCCAGCACGTCGCCCACGCCAGGCAGGCCCAGCCGGCGGAACAGCGGCCGCCGCGGCGCGATCACCGTGAAGCGCAGCTTGTCGCCATAGAGCCCGCGCATCACCGGCACCAGGTGCCCGATCCCGTCCGCCAGCCCCATGTCGACGCCCGTCTGGCCGACCCAGAACTCGCCGGTGAAAAGGCCCTCGCCGCTCAGCCGCGCCCCACGGCGGGCTTTCACCTGGGCGATGAAATTCTCGTGGATCTGCGCCTGCAGCCGCTTCAGCCGCTCCACGTCCTCCGACCGCTCCGGCCGGAAGGGGTCGAGCATGCTCTTGTCCTCGCCGGCGGTGTGCACCCGTCGCTCGATCCCGTGCCGCGCCAGCAGCTCCGGAAAGCCGAACGAGGCCGAGATCACGCCGATAGAGCCGACGATGCTGTTCGCATCCACGTGGATCTGGTCCGCCGCCGTTGCCAGCCAATAGCCGCCCGAGGCCGCCACGTCCTCCACGAAGGCGTGCACCGGCACCTGCTTCTCGTCCGCGAGCCGCCGGATGCGCGCCGCGATCAGGCTCGACTGCGCCGCACTGCCGCCCGGCGAGTTGATCGCCAGCGCCACCGCCGTCGGACGCCCACGCCGGAAAGCGGCCTCGACCAGCGGCGCCAGCCCGGCATCGGTCAGCGCCGGCGCCCCGAAGCGCGCGGCGGCGCCGATGACGCCTTCCAGCCGCAGCACCGTCACGCGGTCGCGCCTGCGCCAGATCTCGAGTGGATTTCTCATCGCCCCGATGTAGGCGACCCGCCGCCGCCCGGCAAGGCGCCTCCGCCGCCGAGCAACGGGCTCGTGGGCGTATGCGCCTTGGGGCAAGGCTCCTTCCAGGTTGTGCACTCCACTGGAAGGCATGTGTCCGCAGTGCGCGAGGAGCGGTCTCCCGGCTCAGCGATCTTGGACGGCCGCATTGGTCAAAGCGGGCGCGGCGGCACCATCATTCGGCTATGCATGCGCCTTTGGACGGCAGCACTTGGGACGCAGCCGCGCTCCAGAACCGGGAGCGCGGCCCAGTCGAAGGCTAGTTCGACGATCCTCCCGGATTCTCGAGCTTCTTCATTGCGTCGTCGATTGCCTTCTTCATGCTCAGGGTGTCCGCCCCCTGGCTCGGCGGGAACTCCTGCAGGCTTTGCAGGTGCGCCGCGAGGAACGGCCCGGCGGCGGTTGGCGCCCACATCTTCTGCGCGAAGAACTTGCGCCCGATGTAGCCCCACTCGTGCGACTGCGGGTCCATCTTCTCCATCGGATCCATCAGCAGATTGAAGACGTAGGGCACGCTCGGATAGTACTTCTCGTCCCACCAGCTGCCGTCCGGCTTGACGCCGATGTGCATCTTCCAGCCATCCACCCGGACCGCCATCAGATCGGTCTCGTCGTAGTAGAAGTATTCGCGCCGGGCCGAGGTGTCCGTGGCGCCGGTCCAGTAGTCGAGGTTGTTGTAGCCATCGAGATGAACCTTGTAGGTCGTGCCGTTCATCTCATAGCCGGTCAGCAGCTTCTCCTTGATGTCCGGCAGGCCGGCGGCGGCGGCGAGCGTCGCGAAGAGATCCTCGTGCGACTGGATGCCGTTCACCTCGCGGCCGGCGGGGATATGGCCCGGCCAGCGGATCAGCAACGGCACGCGGACGCCACCTTCCCAGGTGGTGCCCTTCTCGCCGCGGAACGGCGCATAGCCGCCGTCGGGCCACATCATCAGCTCGTTGCCGTAGCCGTTGGGAATTGATCGCTGCCGAGAGGTTATGGCCGCCTGCGGAGCCTCCGAGGTAGCGCAGCAGGCGGCCATAACCGGCTTCAGGTCTCCATTGTGGTTTTTGCGAACCACACCACAGAGGAGACCGGCTATGACCGAGATCGAGGATGCCCCCGGCGCACGCGTTTTGGTAGGCATCGACATTTCCAAGCACCGACACGAGGTGCTGATCGCCGTCCCCGGCAAGCAGCGCCGCCGCAGGATGACGCTGACGAACGCCAAGGCGGACTTCGACCGCCTGGTGATGGTTCTCCGCGAATACGGCCTGCCGGTCCGGATCGGGTTCGAGGCGACCGGCAACTATCATCGCGCGCTGGCGCACCATCTTTCCTGTGCGGGGTTCGAGCTCAAGCTCGTCTCGTCGGTCGGACTGGCCCGGACGCGGGAGGCGCTGCACAACAGCTGGGACAAGAACGATCCGAAGGACGCGCAGGTGATCCTACACATGCTTCAGATCGGCGCCGTCCAGTTCTTTCATGATCCGCTGCTCGCCGGCGTGAACGACATCCAGGAGCTCTCGAAGACCCACGAGATCGTATCGCGCGCCAAGACCGAGCTCTGGCACCGGATCCTCACCCACTACCTGCCGCTCTACTTTCCGGAGGCGGACAGGTTCCACCGCAGCTCGCGGTCGGATTGGTTCTTGGCTTTCCTCGAGGCCTTTCCCTCGCCGCACTTCATCGCCGCCATGGACAAGGAGGCGTTCATCGCCGCGGCATGGACAGTGGTCGGGCGGCGCGTCTCCAAAACCGAACTGCTGTCAGACATTTACGAGACCGCGAAGAGCTCCGTCGGACTGCCCGTCGATCCCGACTCCGACGCCATCGCCATGTTCCGGATGGTCCTTGCAGAGGGCCGCAGCCTGACCCGCCAGCGCAACGCGATCGAGGCGCGGTCGGTCGAGCTGCTCTCCGGACTGACCGACTACCGGCTGCTGACGCTCGATCCCCGGCATCGGGCCGATCAACGCGATGACCATCCTCGCCGAGGCCGGCGACGTGCGCCGGTTCGCCCATCACCGCCAGTTCCTGAAGTTCTGCGGCATGGACCTCGCCACGGTCCAGTCCGGCATGTTCCGCGGCCAGAGCAAGATCTCGAAGTACGGCAACGCCCGCCTGCGCCGGACGCTCTGGATGGCGGGGCAGACGGCCGTGCTGAAGCCGGCCAACAGCTTCCGCGACAAGTTCGAGCGCTACATCGCGCGGGACCGGCACAACCCGCACCTGCGGCGCAAGGCCTACACCGCCATCGCCGCCAAGATGGCGCGCACCGTACACGCCGTGATCAAGCACGGCGAACCCTATCGCCCCTTCTTCGAGGGGGCGAGCCCAGGCGGAAGGACCCCTCTCGATCGAGCCGTGGAGGCGTGAACCGACCTCGCAGATAATGTTCGGGCTTTCCGCTTGGGATTTCGCATCTCGTCTTAAGGACGGTGAGGGCCGCATCGGCGCGTACCCTGTGTTCGCTATGGGAGAGACCATTTCTTGACGGCGGAGCCCGCCTGGGCGACCCTTTCACCAGGTGTCCGAGCCCTCGGACGCCCAATGACCTGATGCCTCAAGCCGCGTTCAGTTCCCAACATAGGACGTTGTCGGTGGTGTAGATGACGATGGTATTGTCGGCGACGCCGAGCTCGTCGAGCTTCTGGAACAGCTGTCCGATTTGGTCGTCCTGCTCCAGCATCTTGGCGCGGACCACGTCGGTTTCGGCCCGGCCTTCGTCGACGGCCTTCTGCACGTATTCCGAGTTGGGGTGCGACCAGATGTGAATGGCGGTGGTGTTGAACCAGACGAAGAACGGCTTGCCGTTCTTGCCCTTGCGGTCGAGGTAGTCGAGAGTTTGGTCGAGCACCTCGCCGTCGAAGGTCTCCATCCGCTCGCGGGTCAGCGGCCCGGTGTTCTCGATCTTCTGCTTGCCGACGGCGCCGAACTTCGGATCGACGGTCGGGTCGTCGACGTCGGTCGCCCAGGTGTGCAGCACGCCGCGCGGCCCGAACTTCTCCAGGTAGGCCGGGTTCTTCTGGCCCGGATAGTCGAGCTCCTCCGGTTCCTCCTCGGCGTTCAAGTGGTAGAGGTTGCCGAACCACTCGTCGAAACCGTGCACGGTCGGCAGGAACTCGTTGCGGTCGCCGAGGTGGTTCTTGCCGAACTGGGCGGTGTTGTAGCCTTGCGACTTCAGCACCTCGGCGAGGGTCGGATCCGACTTCTGGATGCCGCGGGTCGAGCCGGGAATGCCGATGGTGGTCATCCCGGTCCGCACCGGAAGCTGGCCCATGATGAAGGCCGCGCGCCCGGCGGTGCAGCTCGGCTGGGCGTACTGGTCGGTGAACAGGATGCCGTCATCGGCGATGCTGTCAATGTTCGGTGTCTTTCCCATCATGCCGTGGGTATAGGCCCCGACATTCCACATCCCGATGTCGTCGCCGAAAATGACGAGGATGTTCGGTTTCTCCTGCGAGGTCGCCAACCCGGCGCTCAGGCAGAGCGCCGACGCGGCGCCGATCGCCGCTGCCACCATGAAGCGTAGTTTCATCACCTATCTCCTCCGCTTTGGCCGTCACGTGGGCTCGTGCTTTCGCTATAGCGCCCCAATTTTCTCTTGCCCAGACGCACTCGATCCGGTCTCCGGGGCAGAGACGCGTAGAGGCCGGGCCAATCAACGCCGATTGATTGCATTGACTTTCCGGGGGGGCGCAAGCGGGAACGACGGGAACAAACTGCTTCTGCGCCGTCCGCCTCGGGGCCGAGAGCAGGCGCCTATGGTTGTTCCATGACGCACTTTCTGACGGCCCGCTTAAGCTTGGGGATGCCCAGCTTTGCCAGATGCTGCTCCAGCACCTCGAAGCTGCCGCTCCAGCCCAGGGTCATGGAAGGCCGCCCGGCATCGAAGGCGGCGCACTCCGTTTCGCCGGCGTCGATCGGCAGCCAGTGCACGGTGACCCGCGTCCCGCCGTCCGCTTCCGCGAAGGTGATGGTGGAGAGCGTCTCCAGCGGCCAGGTTCCGTCGAAGGGCGCCCGCGTCAGCCCGCCCTCGGGGTCGGAGAAGCTGTTGACGAAGACCAGCCGGTCCGGCGCCGCGATCTCGCGGAAGACGAACGCCCCCACATCGGCGGCGCCTCGCCGTAGCGGAAGCTGTTGTGGAATACGCCGTCGGAGCCGAGCTCAGGTCCGGTCTTGTCGTGGCCTTGACCGTAGGACTAGTGGATTGATCGGATCGAAGAGTTCGATTGGCGATTCCGTATCGCGCTGTGACGTGCGAGTTTACTGCATGCGCAGCGGCATCTCCTTCACGCCTTCGTCCCGCGACCGTCAGCGATTGCAGGCGATCGTCGCGGACCCCAAGAGCCCGCAGAAGCACGTCTGGCGGGCGCGTATCGTGCTTCTGAGCGGCGACGGCCTCGGCACCTCGGCGATCATGACCGAGACCGGCAAGTCCAAGACCTGCGTGTGGCGTTGGCAGGAGCGGTTCATGCACGAAGGCGTCGACGGCCTGCTGCGCGACCGGTCGCGTCCGCCCGGCAAGGCGCCGGTCCCGCCGGAGCGCGTCGCCGAGATCGTCCGCCTGACGCAGGAGCCCCCGCCGTTCGAGGCGACCCACTGGACGTTGCGGGCGATGGCGAAGGTGGCCGGCCTTGCGGCATCGACGGTGCAGGCCATCTGGAAGGCCCATGGTCTCAGCCCGCATCGCTGGCGGCATTTCAAGCTCTCCAACGACCCGGCATTCGCCGAGAAACTCACGGATATCGTCGGCTTGTATGTCGATCCGCCGGCCCATGCCGTGGTGCTGTCGGTCGATGAGAAGTCGCAGATCCAGGCGCTCGACCGCACCCAGCCTGGCCTGCCGATGAAAAAGGGCCGGCTCGGCACGATGACCCATGATTACAAACGCCACGGCACGACGACGCTCTTCGCGGCGCTCAATGTCCTCGACGGCACGGTCATCGGGCAGAACATGCAGCGCCACCGCCATCAGGAGTTCATCCGCTTCCTCAACCGCATCGAGCGCGAGGTGCCGGCGGACAAGTCCATCCACGTCATCCTCGACAAATACGCGGCGCACAAGAAGGACAAGGTCCGCGCCTGGCTCGCCCGCCATCCACGCTGGACCTTCCACTTCACCCCGACATCGTGCTCGTGGCTCAACGCCGTCGAGGGCTTCTTCGCCAAGCTCACCCGGCGCAGGCTCAGGCACGGCGTCTTCCATTCCCTCGTCGACCTCCAGGCCGCCATCAACCGCTTCGTCCGCGAATACAATGCCGAAAACCCGAAACCCTTCACCTGGAAAGCCGATCCCGATGACATTATCGCCGCCAGAAACCGAGGGTTCCAAACGTTGGAATCAATCCACTAGGACCGGCCTATACTTGACAGCCTTTTGAAGATCAAAGCTACTTGTTGGTCGGATTCCGCGTGAGCGTCGAAAGGAATCCTGACGAAGCGGCAGTTCTTCGAGTGATCGAAGCTGAGACGGCCGCTTACTTCAACAAGGACTACGATGGCTGGACCGAATGCTGGGTCCACGCGCCCTACATCCGCCGCATCGGCTGGTTCGCCCGTTGCGGCGTGCTGACGGTTGCCGGCTGGGAGCGGGAGTCCGCGGCGATGCGGGCGAGCATGGTCGAGTTTCCGATGCCGAGCCGATCAGCCGGGCAGGTCCGCCGCGAGAACCTCAACATCCGGGTCGACCACGACATGGCCTGGGTCACCTACGAGCAGGTCGCCCCGTCGACCGGCGATCCGTTCGACGTGCCCGGACGGGCGCACGAGGTGCGGATCCTCGAACGGCACGACGGCCGGTGGCGGATCGCCGCATGCTTCATCATCGGCTCGCCGGTGGAGTATGCCGACCATCCGCAGCTCAGGGTCGACGAGGCGGCGACGGTCGTCTGGATGGACGGCGCGGCCGAGGAGGAGCTCAAACATCACCCCGCCCTGCTTCTCAGCCGCGGCTGGCTCCGGGCACATGACCGCGCCGAGGCGATCTACATCCTGTCGGGCGAGGCGACGATCCGATGGCCGGATCGGACCGACATCGCGGCTGTCGGGGAGTCCCTCACCGGGTCACCCCCGCACACCCCGATGGAGGCAACCAGCAGCGGTGACGAAAAGCTGGTCGAACTGGTCATGTTCGTCGTGGACGCGACGCAGCCGTTCTCGACGCCGGCCAAGCTCGAATAGCGCGGGCGAAGTCGCCGTCATGCTGACAGCCCTAATGTGGCGACGCCCCCCGGGGGCGAGGTTTCCTCTACCTGGTCCCCGACAAGGCTTTGCAGGGCGGCGACAAAGTAGCCAGGAAGCGGCGGCGACCGTGTGGCCGCGCCCAAGAGCAGACGCTTGTGGCTTGCGCCACCCACCTTTTTTGACAGCCCACCCTAAACCGGAGCGCGCTCCAGGCCTGCCAGATACTCCTCCAGCACCTCGAAGCTGCCGCTCCAGCCCTGGGTCATGGAAGGCCGCCCGGCATCGAAGGTGGCGCGCTCCGTTTCGCTGGCGTCGATCGGCAGCCAGTGCACGGTCACCCGCGAGCCACCGCCCGCTTCCGCGAAAGTGATGGTGGAGAGCGTCTCCAGCGGCCAGGTTCCCTCGAAGGGCGCCCGCGTCAGCCCGCCTTCGGGATCGGAGAAGCTGTTGACGAAGACCAGCAACTCCGGCGCCGCGACCTCGCGGAAGACGAACCGCCCCCACATCGGCGGCGCCTCGCCGTAGCGGAAGCTGTAGTGGAAGACCCCGCCGGGGCGAATCTCCAGTCGCTTCACCTCCACGCGGCATCCCTTCGGCCCCCACCAGCGCGCCAGGTGCCGCGCCTCGGTCCAGCAGCCCCAGACCAGCTCCCGCGGCGCCACGAAGCTCCGCTCGAGAACGAACGGTTGCGTCGCGGTGGCCAGCGTCACGCCCCAGCTCCCTTGCTTTCGCAGTTGATGATCCAGGGCGTGCCGAACCGGTCGATCACCATGCCGAAGCCCTTCGCCCAGAAGGTCTCCTGCAGCGCCATCTTCACCGTCCCGCCCTCGGCCAGCGCATCGAAGACGCGCCGGCCCTCGTCCACATCCCCGAACCCCAGAGACACCGAGAACCCGCCCGGCGTGGTGTACCACTGCGGCGGCGCGTCCGAGCCCATGATGACCTTGCCGTCCAAATGCAGCTCGGAATGCATCACCCGGTCGTGCTGTTCGGCCGGGGTATGCTCCTTCATAGGCGACTCGCCGAAGGTCTGGCTGAAGGCGACCTTCCCGCCCAGGATGCGGGCATAGTCCGCGAAAGCTTCGGCGCAGCGGCCGTCGAAGGTCAGGTAGATGTTCACGTCCATGGCTCGGATCCTCCCTGACCCTCGATGCTAGTCCGCTCCGGTCCGGCCTCAAGCCTCCTCGGCAAGGCAGGCGGCCAGCCGCTCGAAGCACTGGCTCCAGCCATCGCCGTGCCCGTCGCGTGCCCCGGCATTGTCGAAGCCGGTCTGGCTGAAGCGCATCAGCGTCCCGCCCTTCGATCTCCTCGAGCACCACCGTCACCAGCGTCTCCGGCCCCACGGCCGCCGTCGGCCCCGAGCCAGGCGTGGGTGAACACCAGCCGCTCCGGCGGCACCACCTCGACGTAAGCCCCGACCAGCCGCAGCAGCTCCCCCGACGGCGCGCGCATGGTCGCATGCCACCGCCCGCCCGGCCGCGCATCCCCGCCGCACTCCGGGATCTCGAAGCCGTGCGGCGCGCTCCACCGCTGCAGGTGCCCGGCTCCACCCAGGCGTCGAACACCAGCTCCCGCGGCGCCGCCAGCACCCGCTCGATCAGTCAGCTCGCCCGTCCGGGACGTCAATGGTCGCGTCCATCGGGGTTTCCCTTCTGCAATTCGGTCAGGTAGTCATCCAGCCGGTCCAGGCTCTGCTCCCAGAACCGCCGGTAGGTCTCGAGCCACCCCGCCACCTCGCCGCAGCGGCGCCGCCGCCAGCCGGCACGGCCGCCACTGCGCCTCCCGCCCGCGGGCGATCAGCCCGGCCCGCTCCAGCACCTTCAGGTGCCGCGACACCGCCGGCAGGCTCATGGCGAACGGCTCCGCCAGCTCGCCCACCGTCGCCTCCCCCGCCGCCAGCCGCGCCAGGATCGCCCGCCGGGTCGGATCGGCCAGCGCCGACAGGCGTCGTCGGACAGGCGGTCCGGGCCATCACGAACCCTATTAACCGATTCGTTAATTAACACGTCAGTTAAATAACGCGCCGCCAAGCACCCCGGTCAACCGCCACGCCTAGCCCAGCGCAGCATCCGCCCCAGCCCCTTGCCGCCGAGGATGTGCACATGCATGTGCGGCACCTCCTGCACCCCGTCGACGCCGGCGTTGGCGATCAGCCGGTAGCCGCCGCCGCCCGCGCCCGGCGCCACGTCGAGCTCGGCGCACAGCCGCGCCACGACCCGGGTGAAGTCGCGATCTCCACGTCGCTCGCCTCCGCCGCGAAATGGTCGAAGTTCACGTAAGCGCCCCTTCGGGATCACCAGCACGTGCACCGGCGCCTGCGGCCGGATGTCGCGGAACGCCAGCGTGTGCTCGGTCTCGAGCACGGTCTCGTTCGGGATCTCCCCGCGCAGGATCCGGGCGAAGACGTTCTGCGTCGTCGTAGTCGTACGCCATGGCAACCCTCCCCCGGGCGCTGCCCCCGCGGCGCCCGCAAGGCGGAAATCGCGCCGACGTCAAGTCTCGCGCACAGCCGCCCGGCCCGCCCCGACATCTTAGCGCGATTCGCTCCGCACGCATCCCATATGCAGGTGAAAACGCATTGACAGATCCCGGCCGCTTCCCGGACATCTGCCGCCCGGACAACACGCGGGATCCCGCCCGCCGTGCACTTCACCCGGCTGCGCCTCCTGGGCTTCAAGAGCTTCGTCGACCCCACCGAGCTCGTGATCGCGCCGGGCCTGACCGGCGTCGTCGGGCCCGAACGGCTGCGGCAAGTCGAACCTGCTCGGAGGCGCTGCGCTGGGTGATGGGCGAGAACCGCCCCACCGCGCATGCGCGGCGACGGCATGGACGACGTGATCTTCAACGGCTCGCGCGCCCGGCCAGCGCGCAACCACGCCGAGGTCACCCTCACCCTCGACAACTCGCGACCGCCGGGCGCCGGCCGGCTTCAACGAGGACGACCATCTCGAGATCGTCCGCCGCATCACCCGCGAGGCCGGCTCGGCCTACCGCGCCAACGGCCGCGAGGCGCGCGCCCGCGACGTGGCCATGCTCTTCGCCGACGCCTCGACCGGCGCGCAGTCGCCGGCGCTGGTGCGCCAGGGCCAGATCTCCGAGCTGATCAACGCCCGCCCCCGCGCCCGCCGCCGCATCCTCGAGGAGGCGGCCGGCATCTCCGGCCTCTACCAGCGCCGCCACGAGGCCGAGCTGAAGCTGCGCGCCACCGAGGCCAACCTCGGCCGCGTCGCCGACGTGCTGGAGGCCTCGACGCCCAGCTCGCCAGCCTCGCCCGCCAGGCCCGCCAGGCGGCAGCGCTACCGCGAGATCGCCGAGGCGCTGCGCCGCGCCGAGGCGCTGCTGCTCTGGCGCCACTGGCACGACGCCGAGGCCGACCGCGCGGCGAGACCGCCGCCGCGCTTCTCGCCGCCACCCGCGCCGCCGGCGCGGCGCAGACCGAGGCGGCCGCCGCCGCCCGCCTGCGCGCCGAGGCCGAGGAGCCGCATGCCGGCCCTGCGCGACGAGGACGCCATCGCCGGCGCCGTGCTGCAGCGCCTGACCTGCTCGAGCGCGACCGGCTCGACGCCGAGGCGGAGGCCGCCGCGCGCGAGATCGCCGGGCTCGCTGCCCAGATCGCCCAGCTCGCCGCCGACCGCGACCGCGAGACCGCACTCGACCGCGACGCCGAGGCCATGGACCGCCCGCCTCGCCGACGAAGCGCGCCGCGCTCGAAGCCGAGGGCGAAGGCCACGAGGCGCGCCCCGCCGCCGCCCGCGCCACCGCCGCCGAGGCGGTGGCCGCCGCTCACGCCGGTCGAGGCGGGTTTCGACGCGCGCGCCGAGGCCGCCGCGTCGGCTCGTCGCCGAGCACCAGGCCGCCGCCGCGCGCTGCTCGAGGACGCCCGCCGCCGCGCCGCCGAGCTCGCCCGCGGCCTCGAAGCCGCCGAGGCCGCGCTCGGCGGCGCCGCCGCGAGCGCACGTCCGCGCCGACGCCGCGCGCGCCACCGCCGCCGCCGCGGCCGACGACCTCGACCGCCAGGGCCGACGCGGCGGAAGCCGCCCTTACCGCCGCCGAGGCCGCCGCCACGGAAACCCGCGCCGCCGACGCCGTCGCCAGGTCCCGGCTTGCCGACGCCGAAGGCGCCGCCCGCGCCCTTCTCGCCGAGGCCGCCGGCCTCGAACGCCTGCTCGCCCGCCCCGCCGGTGCCGCCGACCCCCATCCTCGACTCCATCACCGTGGCGCAAGGCTACGAGGCAGCGCTCGGCGCCGCGCTGGCCGACGACCTCACCCTGCCGCGCAGCCGACTGGCAGGCGCTCGCCCGCCTTCGACCCCGCCGCTTCGCTCCCTGCCCGAGCCTCTCGCCGCCCCACGTCCAGGCTCCGCCCGGGCTCGCCCGCCGCCTCGCCGCGTCGGCGCTCGTCGCCCGCGCCGACGGCGCCGCGCCTGCAGGCGCAGCTCGCTCCCCGGCCAGCGCCTGGTCTCCGCGGAGGGCGACCTCTGGCGCTGGGACGGGCTCGCCGTCGCCGCCGGCGGCGCCCCTTCCGCCGCCGCCGCTGCGCCTGCAGCAGAACAACCGCCTGACCGAAATCCAGGCGGCGAGCGCCGAAGCCGCGCCACCCTCACCGCCGCGAAGTCCGCCGCCGCCAAAGCCGCCCGCTGCGCCGCGGAAACCGCCGCGGCCGAGGCGTCCGCCCGCGCCGCCCGCAAGGCGGCCGAGCAGGCCGCCGCGGACGCCGCCCGCGCCTCGCTCCCGCGCCGAGTCCGCGCTGGAGGCGCTCGACTGCCGCGTCGCGGCCTCAACCCGCCCGCGCCCGCCGCGCCGACGAGCTCCGCGCAGCGCCGAGAAGGCCCTCGCCGGGGCCGAGGAGGCCGCCGCCGCCCTGCCCGATCTCACCGAGGCGCGCGCCGCGCTCGACGCCGAGCGGATGCAGGTCGAGGCCGCCCGCATCACCATGCTGACCCGCCGCGCCGACGCCGACGAGATCGACCGCACCGGCGCCGCCCGCACCCGCCGCCTCGACGAGATCGCCACGCGAGGCTGGAAGGCTGGCAGCGCCGCCGCGCCTCCGCCACAGACCGCCTCGCAGGCCTCGCCCGCCGCGCCGAGACCGCCGAAACCGCCCTCGCCGCGGCGTGCGAGCGGCCGCCCGCGCTCGCCGCCCGCCGAGCCGAGCTCGCCACCGCCGTCGGCGATGCCGAGGCCCGTCGCCGCCGCGCCGCCGACGCCCTGGCCGAAGCCGAGACCGCGCTGCGCGCCACGACGCCGACAGCCGCGCCGCCGACCGCGCTGCCGGCGACGCCCGCGAGGCGCGCGCCCGCGCCGAGGCGCTGGCCGAGTCCGCTGCGGCGCAACGCCGCCGCCGCCCTCGAACGCCTTCAGGCCGAGACCGATACCAGCCCCGCCGACCTCCTCGCCGCCCAGGCCACCGAGGCCGCCGACGTCCCCGCCGCCGCCGCGCTGGAGACGGAAGTCGACCGCCTCCGCCGCGCCCGCGACGGCATGGGCGCGGTCAACCTGCGCGCCGAGGAGGACGCCCGCGAGATCCGCGAGGAGTCCGAGACCCTGATCCGCGAGCGCGACGACCTTGAGGAGGCGATCCGCAAGCTTCGCCACGGCATCGCCAACCTCAACCGCGAGGGCCGCAGCCGGCTGCTCGACCGCCTTCGAGGAGGTCAACCGCAACTTCACCGCCCTCTTCCGCCACCTCTTCGGCGGCGGCGAGGCGAGCCTCGTCCTCGTCGAGAGCGACGACCCGCTGGAAGCCGGCCTCGAGATCATGTGCCAGCCCCCCGGCAAGAAGCTCTCGACCCTGTCGCTCCTCTCCGGCGGCGAGCAGACGCTGACCGCTCTGTCCCTCATCTTCGCCGTCTTCCTCGCCAACCCCTCGCCGATCTGCGTCCTCGACGAGGTCGACGCGCCGCTCGACGACGCCAACGTCACCCGCTTCTGCGACCTCCTCGACGAGATGGTCGGCCGCACCGACACCCGCTTCCTGATCATCACCCACCACGCCGTGACCATGGCGCGCATGGACCGGCTCTACGGCGTCACCATGGCCGAGCCCGGCGTCAGCCAGCTCGTCTCCGTCGATCTCGCCGCCGCCGAGCGCATCGTCGAAGAGGTGGGCTGAGGGGGCAACGCGCGCGTCCCCTGCGTTCATACAGGTTTGCTAACCTGGAGAGCAGTCGTGGTGCGCCCACAGGCGCATCACAAACAAAGAAGACTCTGCGCGCACCTGCGCGCACGATCTGGCCGCAAAGGCGGCCGCGCGGCGCAAGCCGCGCGCCGCCCCGCGCCCATTAACGATTGCGGTGGCCGCGCACACTTGGTGCATAGGTTGTGCATTCATTGTGCATACGTTGTGCATCCGGCTTTTTCGCCGTTAACCTTTGCTCCGGCCTACTCTCGCATCGCCTCCCCGAGCATCCTTTCCAGCGCATCATAGTCCTCCGCGTCGAACCCCCCCACGCCCTGCAGCCATATTCCCGCGACCCGCAATCCTTCCGGCAGCACCCGGCAACTGACCACCCGCCCGGCCTTCGCCTGCCCCACCAGCCCCGCCGCCGCCAGGATGTGGATGTGCTTGGAGATCGCCGCCAGCGACATCTCGAACGGCGCCGCCAGCTCCCCGACGGTCCGGTCCCCGCCGACCAACTCGGTCGAGGATCGCCCGGCGGGTCGGGTCGGCCAGCGCCGCGAAAATCTGGTCGAGATTACTGTCCAAGACGAAGATCAACCATGTGGTTGAGGGTGTGTGAGTGGCGAAAGAATAGCTTGAATTCAGCCCATTGTCCATAAACAGGCACCGCTTGACCCAAGGCGGGGATTCTCGCTTATACCGACCCTCTGACGATTTCAAGGCCGGGAGGGGGATCAGTCCGGCTCGGAGGGAAAGCGGCGCCATGGCCGAGGAGCCCTTCGCCGAGCGGCTGAAACGCCTCGAAGACCGGATCGCCGCCGCCCGGGCGGGCCGCGCCGAGCCGCGCCGCGGGCGGCACGGCGAGTTCACCCAAGGCTCGCTTGCCTGGCGGATGGTGATCGAGCTGGTGGTGGGGATGGTGCTGGGGCTCGCGATCGGCTTCGGGCTGGACGCGCTCTTCGGCACCCGGCCGGTCTTCCTGGTGATGTTCGCCCTGCTTGGCTTCGCCGCCGGCGTCGAACGATGCTCCGCACCGCCAGCGAGGTGCAGCGGCAACGCGGCGAAGCCGCGCTGATGCGCGGCGGGGACGAGCGCGGAACGAGACGGGGGACGTGAGGGGGCGATGGCGGAAGAAGCGGCGGCAGCGGGTTCAACATCCACCCGATGGAGCAGTTCGAGGTCCAGCCGCTGTTCGGCGGCGACCGTGGTGCACTGGTACACGCCGACCAACGCCACGCTCTGGATGGCGCTGATCGTCATCGCCGTGAGCCTCTGATGATCGTCGGCTCGCGCGGCCGGGCGCTGGTGCCGTCGCGGGCGCAGTCCATGGCCGAGTTGGTCTACGGCTTCGGCTACAAGATGATCGAGGACGTCACCGGCAAGGAGGGCGCGAAGTACTTCCCCTACATCATGACCCTGTTCCTGTTCATCCTCTTTGCCAACCTTCTCGCGCTGATCCCGGCTCGCTTCGCCTCCACCTCGCACGTCGCGGTCACCGGCGCTCCTCGCGCTTGCGGTCTTCATCACCGTCACGGCGATCGGCTTTCATGAAGCACGGCGACGGACTTCCTGAAGCTCTTCTGGGTCGCGAGCGCGCCGACGGTGGCGCTGCGGATCGTGCTGGCCGCTGATCGAGGTCATCTCCTACTTCGTGCGGCCGCTCAGCCACTCCGTCCGACTTGCCGGCAACATGATGGCCGGCCACGCGGTCCTGAAGGTCTTCGCGGGCTTCGCCGGCGCCTTGGCTTCGGGGCCTTCGTGCCGATCCTCGCCATCACCGCGATGTACGGGCTCGAGCTGATGGTGGCCGTCATCCAGGCCTACGTCTTCGCGATCCTGACTTGCGTCTACCTCAACGACGCGCTGCATCCCGGCCACTGACGGGCAGCGCCTTTCGAACTTTCGACATCCAACAAGGAGACAAGGACATGGAAGGCAATATCGCTGACATGGGACAGTTCATCGGCGCGGGCCTCGCCTGCGTCGGCATGGGCGGCGCCGGCATCGGCGTGGGCCTTGTGGCTGGCAACTTCCTGTCGGGCGCGCTGCGCAACCCGGCGGCGGCTGGCGAGCAGACCGCCACGCTCTTCATCGGCATCGCCTTCGCCGAAGCGCTCGGCATCTTCTCGTTCCTCGTCGCGCTGCTCCTGATGTTCGCGGTCTGACCGCGCGCCAAGGCACTGCTGTCGCGGGCCGGAACGGCCCGCCCGGGATGGAGTGAAAGATGGCGACCGAGAACGCCGTGATCGTGATCGCGCAGGCCGAGACCGGGCACACCGAGGTGGCGCCCGTCGGTGGCGACCACGCGGAAGAGCATTCGACCGAGACGCTGGGCGAGCAGAACCTGGAGCATGCCGAGTGCGGCATGCCGCAGCTCGACCCGGCCATCTTCCCGAACCTGATCTTCTGGCTGGTGGTGGCGCTGGTCGCGCTCTACTTCATCCTGAGCCGGGTCGCGCTGCCGCGGATCGGCACGGTCATGACCGAGCGCAACGACGCCATCTCGAACGACATCGAGCAGGCGGCGCTCTTGAAGCGGCGGGCGGAGGAGGCCGAGGCCTCCTACGACGCCGCGCTGGCCCAGGCGCGCGACGAGGCACACCAGATCGCCGCCGAGGCGAAGGCCGCGATCGACAAGGAGCTTGGCGTGCTCATGGCCAAGGCCGATGCCGAGATCGGGGTCAAGTCGCAGGAGTTCGGAGAAGCGGATCGGCGAGATCCACGCCAGTGCGGCCAAGAGTGTCGAGGAGGTCGCGCGCGAAACCGCGGCCGAAATCGTCGACGCGCTCATGCCGGCCGCGGCGGACGCAGAAGCGCTCGAGGCTGCCATCGCCAACCGGCTGAAGGGCTGAGCCATGAACTTCCTCAACAACACCGAGATCGTCGTCGGCATCGGCTTCGTCATCTTCGTCGGGATGCTGATCTATTTCGGCGTGCCGGGAATGATCACCCGTGCGCTCGACGAGCGGGCGGTTCGGATCAAGCAGGAGCTCGACGAGGCGCGGGCGTTGCGCGACGAGGCGCAGACGCTGCTGGCGAGCTACGAGCGGCGGCAGAAGGAAGTGAAGGCGCAGGCGGAGGACATCGTCACCGCTGCGCGTGCCGAGGCCGAGAAGGCTGCGGAGGCCGCCAAGGAGGATATCCGCAACTCGGTGGCGCGGCGGCTGAAGACAGCGACCGAGCAGATCGCCGCCGCCGAGCAGAGCGCCGTCCGCCAGATCAAGGACCAGGCCGTGACCGTGGCGATCGCTGCCGCCGGCGACGTGCTTCGCGACAGGATGAAGGCGGCGGACGCCAACAAGCTGGTCGACGCCGCGATCTCGGAAGTCGGCGACAAGCTGCACTGAGACGGTGATGAAGCCGATCGAGGTCCGCAAGGAAGAACTGGAAGGGCGCCTCGCCGAGTTGAAGGCGCGGATCGCGCGGATCGAAGGCGAACTCGAGCAACCGCTGAGCGACAGCTTTTCCGAGCAGGCGGTCGAGCGCGAGGAGGAAGAGGTCCTCGAGGACCTGGGCGCCGCGGGCGTCCAGGAAATCCGGATGATCGAGTCGGCGCTGGACCGCATCGCCAACGGCAGCTACGGCATCTGCGCCCGGTGCGGCGACCCCATCGGAGAGCAGCGCCTCGACGTCCTGCCGCACACCCCGCTTTGCCGGGACTGCGCTGCCGGCACCAACTGACCCGACGTGATGCGCCCGGGAAGTGTCACGCGTGAACTACCCTTAAGCCATTGATTTTGAAGGCTGTCGTTTGTAAATGCTTCCCTATTGCTATTTTCGCTCCCGGCGGCGGCAAAAATCGAGGCCTCCCTCGGCGCCATGAACCGTTCCCCGGGCGCTCACGCACGGGAAACGGGTTGCGCCGGTTCAGGTCTCGCTGATCGGGGTGATGACGATCTCGACCCGCCGATTCTGCGCGCGGCCGCCCGGGGTGTCGTTGCTGGCGACCGGCTGGCCATAGCCGACGCCGACGGGCTGCACCCGCCACGCCTCGACTCCGTTGCCGGTCAGAATCGACGCGACCGCCGCTGCCCGCCGCTCGCTGAGTGCCTGATTGTGGGCGGTCGAGCCGGTGTTGTCGGTGTGGCCGATGACCCGCACCGTTGAATGCGGGTTGTCGCGCAGGCTGCGCGCGACGAATGCGATCTCGTCCACGTACTCGGGATGCACGGTGGCGCTGTCGGTATCGAAGGTGATCGACTCCGGCAGCGTCACGACGAGCTGGTTGCCGGTGTTGACCACCGTCGCGCCGGAGCCGCTCAGCCCCTGCTCGAGCTGCCGTTGCTGCCGGTCGAGCGCGCTGCCGATGGCGGCGCCGGCGAAGCTGCCGACCGCCCCGCCGATGAAGGTGCCGGCGGTGCCGCCGCCGTCGATGGCGCGTCCGGCCAGGGCACCCACGCCGGCACCTACCAGCGCGCCGGTGCCGGTGCTGTTGCGGGTGCCGTCAAGGTTGGTGCAGCCGGCGATGCCGGCCACGCCGATCGATAGGATCAGAATCCTGCTTGCCTGTTTCATCTCGTGCCTCGAAGCGAGTTTCTTGTTTGTGCCGCTGCATAGCACGTTAACGAATTGAGCCAAACGCCTTTTTTTATGCGGCCGAATCGAGCCGTGCGGCCTCCCAGGCCAGCATCGCTCGCTTGACCCCGAGGCCCCAGTGGTAGCCGCCGAGTCCGCCTGCCTTCTGCAGCGCCCGGTGGCAGGGGATGAGGAAGCTGACCGGGTTGCGGCCCACGGCAGTGCCCACGGCGCGCACCGCCTTGGGCCGGCCGATCGCCGCCGCAATATCGGAGTAGGTGGTGACATGCCCGGTCGGGACCTGCAGCAGCGCCTCCCAGACCTTGAGCTGGAAGGGCGCGCCGATCAGGTGCAGCCGCGCTTCGCCGCCGCCGAAGGCTGCCCTCACCCAGTCCGCCAGCTGCTCCGGGGCCTCGATGAACTCAGCGCGCGGCCAGCGCGCCCGCATGTCGGCCACTGCGGCGTCGCGCCCGGTCTCGGCGGCGAAGGCGAGGCCGCAGAGCCCACGGTCGGTCCCCATGGCGAGCGCCGGCCCGAAGGGCGTGTCGAACCAGCCCCAGGCGATCGTGAGCCCCTCGCCGCCGCGGGCGTACTCGCCGGGGCTCATCGCCTCCCAGCGCAGGAAGAGGTCGTGCAGCCGCCCCGAGCCGGAGAGGCCCGCGGCATAGGCGGTGTCGAGCACACTGTGGCGCTCGGCCAGGAGACGCTTGGCGTGATCGAGCGCCAGGTACTGCTGGTACCGCTTGGGGCTGACGCCGACCCACTGGCTGAAGACGCGCTGGAAGTGCGCCGGGCTCATGCCGACGCTGGCGGCGACCTCCTCGAGCGACGCCTGCCGGGGGGCGTGGGCGGTGATATGGTCGATGGCGCGGCCGATCACCGCGAAGTGGTAGGGTTCGGTTGTTGCCTCGATCTCTGGCATGGTGTGGCCTCGCAAATCCTCTGCGCCAAACCTAGTCAAGCGCGCGCCTACCGCCACCCGAATCCTGCGGAATTCGGGCTTGCGGGTGCTCGGCGCAGCATGCCACGAACGCAGCATGTCCGGGCAGCTCGACTATGCGACGATTTCCGAGATTTTTCGCCGCTTTCACGCGGCCGAGCCCGAGCCGAAGGGCGAGCTCGCGCACGTGAGCGCCTATACGCTGCTGGTGGCGGTCGCCCTCTCGGCGCAGGCGACCGACAGGGGGGTGAACCGGGCGACCGAGGCGCTGTTCCGGGTCGCCGACACGCCGGAGAAGATGCTGGCGCTCGGCGAGGCCGGGCTGATCGAGCACATCAAGACCATCGGGCTCTTCAACAGCAAGGCGCGGCACGTGATGAAGCTGTCGCAGATCCTGGTCGAACGTTTCGATGGCGAGGTGCCTTCCTCGCGGGCGGCGCTGCAGGGCCTGCCGGGCGTTGGGCGCAAGACGGCGAACGTGGTGCTGAACACCTGGTTCAAGTTGCCGGCCATGGCGGTGGACACGCATATCTTCCGCGTCTCCAACCGCACCGGCATCGCGCCCGGACGCGACGTGGTGGCGGTCGAGCGGACGCTGGAGGACCAGGTGCCGGCGGACTACCAGCTGCACGCGCACCACTGGCTGATCCTGCACGGCCGCTATACCTGCACTGCGCGCAAGCCCGCCTGCCGGGTCTGCCTGATCCGTGACCTCTGCGACTTCGAGGAGAAGAATCTGTGAACAAGCCTTACCAGGTGGTCGGCATCGGCAATGCGCTGGTCGACGTGATCTCGCACATCGAGGACGCGTTCCTCGCCGCGAACGGCGTCGAGCGTGGGATCATGCAGTTGATCGACCGCGACCGGGCGGTGCAGCTCTACGGCCACATGGGTCCGGCGCGCGAGGTCTCCGGTGGGTCGGCGGCGAACACCATTGCCGGGATCGCGGCGCTGGGCGGACGCACGGCCTATGTGGGCAAGGTCAAGGACGACCAGCTCGGCGCGATCTTCGCGCACGACCTGCGGGCGCAGGGGGCCGTCTACGAGACGCCGTTGGCGCCGACAGAGCATGCGCACGAGACCGGCCGCTGCATGGTCCTGGTGAGCCACGACGGCGAGCGGTCGATGAACACCTACCTAGGAGTGTCGGAGTTCCTGGCGCCTGCGGATATCGACGAGGCGCAGATGGCGGCGGCGGAGTGGATCTTCCTCGAGGGCTACCGCTATGACGGGCCGGAGTTGATCGCGGCCTTCGAGAAGGCGGTGCGGGCGGCGAAGCGGGCGGGGGAAGGTGGCGATCACGCTCAGCGACCCCTTCTGCGTGGAGCGCCACCGTGATGAGTTCCTGCGGATGATCCGCGCCGACGTGGATCTTCTGGTCGCCAACGAGCATGAGCTGCAATCGCTGTACCTGTCCGACGATCTCGAGGCGGCGATGGCGCGCGCGGAGGCGGAGGTGCCGCTGACCGCCTGCACCGTGGGCGCGAGAGGAGCGCATGTTCTGGGGCAGGGCGAGCGGGTGCATGCGCCGGCCACGAAGGTGGAGGTGGTGGACGCCACCGGGGCGGGCGACCTCTTCGCCGCGGGATTCCTTTTCGGGCTTACCGGCGGGCGCGACCGGCTGACTGCGGCACGCATGGGCTGCCTCGCCGCGGGCGAGGTCATCTCGCATGTCGGCGCGCGCCCCGAGGCCGACCTGCGCGAGCTTTTCGGGCAGGCGGGCCTGACTCTGAGCGTCGGCGCCCCCGATCCGGCCGACATTCCGGCAGCTCCGCCGCGGCGCGACAATCCGCGCCTCGGGATCACGCTGATGATCGCGACCTCGTTCGTCTTCGCCTGCCAGGACGGGATGTCGCGCTACCTCGGGACGCACTACAATGTCATCACCGTGGTGATGATCCGCTACTGGTTCTTCGCGCTCTTCGTGATCGCGCTGGCCCAGGCGCAGAAGGGCGGGATCCCGCGGGTGGCCGCGACCTCGCGGCCCTGGATGCAGATCATCCGCGGTATCCTGCTGGCGCTCGAGATCTGCGTGACGGTCCTGTCGTTCGTGATGCTGGGGCTGATTCCCACGCATGCCATCTTCGCGATCTATCCGCTGCTGGTGGCGGCGCTGGCCGGGCCGGTGCTCGGCGAGCACGTGGGGTGGCGGCGGCGGGTTGCGATCGGGGTCGGGCTGGTCGGTATCCTGGTGATCCTGCGGCCGGGTGCGCAGGTGATGAGCGTGAGCGCGCTCATTCCCTTCACCGGGGCGTTGCTTTTTGCCGTCTACGCCATCCTGACGCGGATGGTGGGCCGGACCGACGGCGCCGAGACCAGCCTCTTCTACACCGGGGTCGCGGGGGCGGTGGCGATCACGCTTGTCGGGCCGTTCTTCTGGACGCCGATCCACGGCGCCTGGGACTGGTTCTGGATGCTGACGCTCTGCGCTTTCGGGGTGCTCGGGCACTTCCTGATGATCAAGGCCTACGAGGTGGCCGAGGCCGGGACGATCCAGCCCTTCGCCTATTTCCAGATCGTCTGGGTGACGATCATGGCGCTCGTGCTGTTTGGCGAGCGGCCCGACCGCTGGACCGTGGCCGGCGGCGCGCTGATCCTCGCCGCCGGACTCTACACGCTGGTGCGGCAGGCGCGGCTCGGGCGCTCACCGAAGACCGCGGAAGACGAGGACCTCTAGCTGGTTCGCCTACTCCGCGGCCCCGTCGAGGTCGCGCGTCGACAGATGGACCTCCGAGGCGCCGCCGAGGTCGGCGACGAGGCGAAGCGGCTCGCTGTGTCCCTGCAGCCGCGCCCGGTAGACGTGGAGCGACTCCATGACCCGCATGACGTAGTTGCGGGTTTCGCTGAAGGGGATGGATTCGATCCACACCACGCCGTCGACCGTGCCGGTGCGGGGGTCGCCGTTTTCCTTCAGCCACTGGTCGACGCGGCCGGGACCGGCGTTGTAGGCGGCCGTCGCCAGCACGTAGGCGTCGCGGTAGCGGTCGAGCATCCGCGCCAGATAGTTGGTGCCGAGCCTGGCGTTGTAGCGCGGATCGGTGATCAGCCTGACCGGACTGAACGTGATGCCGGCGTCGTCGGCCATGTGCTTCGCGGTTGCGGGCATAAGCTGCATCAGCCCGCGCGCCCCGGCACCGCTGCCGGCGCGGGCGTCGAGCTCGGACTCCTGCCGGGCGATGGCCATCATGTACTCGGTCGGGACCGGCCAGGCTTCCTCCGCCACCATGTGCAGGGGATAGTACTGGTCGGGCAGGATGATCCCTTCTGACGCCGCGTCCTTGGCGATGCGGATGCCGATCTGCGGCCGGCCGAGGTCGATCGCCATCTGAGCCAGCGCCGCGCGCGTCTCCGGCGGCTGATCCGCCGCGGCCTGCCGGAAGAACTGCGAGGCGCGGCGGTCGTCGTCGGCGAGATGCAGGAAATAGGCCGCCTTCACCACCGACGACTGCATGAACGGCGCGTCGCGCCAGTCAGGCGGCGTGCCGGTGCCGGCGAGATGCGCGTCGGGCGGGCTCGCCAGCTTCTCGGCGGCGAGCTGGCCGTAGAAGCTGGTCTGGTACTCCGCCCCCATGCGGAAGGCGTTCTGCGCCGCCTCCGCGTCGCCGCTCTTCTCGAAGGCGAGGCCGAGCCAGTAGCCGGCGCGCCCGAGGCTGATCGGCGTCGATACCGCGGCCTGGAAGCGGGTGAAGTGGCCGATTGCCCGCTTGGGATCGCTGAGCCTGGTCAGCGCGATGAAGCCCGCCACCCACTCGCTGTCGGCATAGTCGGCCCCGCTGCTGCCGAAATTCTGCGCCGCGATCCGGTAGGCGGCAGTGACGTCGCCATCCTCCAGCGCCTGGCGCGCGAGGTTGGCGCGGCGGTCCATCCACATCTCCGGCTTGCCGAGCGCGGTGGCCGAAGTGGACTTCTCGAGCAGATAGTCCTCGGCGTCCTGCCAGCGCCCCTTGCTGACCCGGTAGAGATAGCGCTCGTAGGCGAGGCCGGGATCGTTCTTCAGCCGCGCCGGCACGGTGTTGATCTGGTACTGCATGCCCTCGGCATCGCGCCGGGTGGCGATGCGGGCCTGCGCCAGGCGCTGCCAGTCCTCGTCGACCAGGCGAAGCATCGCCTCGGCCTCGTCGGTCAGCCCGCGCCAGAGCAGCATGTCCAGCCGCGCCTGATGGTGCGGCTTCAGCACGTCCCCCCAGGTGTCCAGCATCTCGGTGCGCTCGGCCCCGGTCAGCGAATATTCGGTCCAGGCGCGGACGATCTCCGCTTCCGCCTCTGTCTCTTCCCCGGAGGCCTTCAGCGCCGCGGCAAGGCGCAGCGACCCGGTTCCGGTCTGCGGCGGCTCATCGGCGAAGAAGGCCAGCATCTCCGCCGCGGGCAGCGATGCCGCCATCTGCCGCTCGCCGGAACGGTGGAGCGCCGCGAGCGCGGGCCAGCCGGGATTGCGGATAAGGAAAGCCCGGTACTCGTCCCAGGTCCCCGCCCCGTCGCGGAGGCGGCTCCAGAGCACGATGTCGCGCGCGACCGGGCTGCCTGTCCAGGCAGCCAGAGTTTCGGCCTCGGTCCAGTCGCCGGTCGCCGCAGCGTCCAGCGCCTGGGCCAGGAGTGAGGCCTGGGCCGTGGTCTGCGCCGGGGCTGCGGAGTTCAGCCCCAGCCAGAGACCGGCAAGCAGCGCAGGCAGCAACCTGTTGGGATCTCGCATGCTCGTTCCTCGGGTGGCGTTTCTGCTTTTTGCCAGACTATACCATAACGTGTGGTTACCGTCTCTACCCCACGCGCTTGCGGTTAACCCGATTCACGAATAGGGTCGCGCGGTTTTTCGCGGGGCGGTCACAGGCCCCGCCCCGAGGGGCGCCCCATGTTCAAAGGCTCGATTCCCGCGCTGGTCACCCCGTTCCGCGACGGCAAGGTGGACGAGGCGGCACTGGTCGATCTGGTGAACTGGCACGTGGCCGAAGGAAGCCATGGGCTGGTGCCGGTCGGGACCACCGGCGAGACGCCGACGCTCAGCCACGAGGAGCATGAGCGCTGCATCGAGGTGGTGGTTGCCACTGCCGCGGGGCGGATCCCGGTGATCGCCGGCGCCGGCTCCAACAACACCGCGGAGGCCGTCCGCCTGATGCGCTTCGCCGCCAAGGTCGGGGCCGATGCGGCGCTGGTGGTGACGCCCTACTATAACAAGCCGAGCCAGCGCGGACTCTACCACCACTACAAGACGCTGCACGATGCGGTGGACCTGCCGATCATCATCTACAACATCCCCGGACGGTCGGTGATCGACATGGCGCCGGCGACCATGGGCGAGCTCGCCAAGCTGCCGCGGATCGTGGGCGTCAAGGATGCCACCGGCGACGTCAGCCGGGTGTCCGACCAGCGCATCGCCTGCGGCAAGGACTTCATCCAGCTCTCCGGCGAGGATGCCAGCGCGCTCGGCTTCAACGCCCACGGCGGCGTCGGCTGCATCAGCGTGGTGGCGAACGTGGCACCACGGCTCTCGGCCGAGTTCCAGGAGGCCATGCTGGCCGGCGACTACGCCAAGGCGCTGACCTACCAGGACCGGCTCATGCCCCTCCACCGTGCCTGCTTTGCCGAGCCCAACCCGGCGCCGACCAAGTTCGCCCTGGCACTCCTGGGCAAGTGCAGCGAGGAGGTCCGCTCGCCGATGGTGCCGGTCGAGGAGCCGACCCGCGAGAAGATGCGCGCGGCGATGCGCCACGCCGGCCTGCTGAACTAGATCACCAAGGGTAGCCGTTTCCGCGTCAGTTCTGGAAGCTGCCGGTTTCTTTCATCGTCAGGTCGTCGCTCTGCTCGGGCGAGATCGAGGCGCCGGGACCGCCCATGTCGGTCCTGACCCAGCCCGGATTGATCACCGCCATGATATTGCCAGCGTGCTGGACAGGCCCCGGCACCTTCGCTAGAGCCACGGCACCATGCCACAGACCCCCGACCGCCACCAGAAGCTCGTCGCCGAGAACCGGCGGGCGCGGCACGACTACTTCATCGAGAGCGACATCGAGGCCGGGATCATGCTCGAGGGGTCCGAGGTGAAGTCGCTCAGGAACGGCAAGGCCAACATCGCCGAGAGCTACGCCGCCGTCGAGGGCGGGGAGCTCTGGCTGATCAACGGCTACATCCCTGCCTATGCCCAGGCCAAGACCTTCGGCCACGACGAGCGGCGGCGGCGGAAGCTGCTGGTGTCGAAGCGCGAGCTGGCGCGGCTGTGGCAGGGCACCGCGCGCGAAGGCATGACGCTGGTGCCGCTCCGGCTCTACTTCAACGACAAGGGCCGCGCCAAGCTGCAGCTCGGCATCGCCAAGGGCAAGAAGCTCGCCGACAAGCGCGCCACCGAGGCCAAGCGCGACTGGGACCGCCAGAAGGCGCGGCTGTTGCGCGAACGCGGCTGATGCCCGCGCAGCGCACCGGATTCTCCCTCGGCTAGGTTGCCGGCTCGGCGATCCAGTCCTTGGCCGCGTCGAGCTCCTGGATGCCGAAGACGCGGATCTCCCCGGGGACAAGGGGGGCGAAGACGTGCGTGGCACCGCGCATCCACGGGATGTCGGTGACCAGGGCGACCTTGCTGAAGCGCGTCAGGTTCATCGTCCCGAGCCGGGTGTCGCTCCAGACCGCTCCGGGCGTGAATGTTTCGAACTCGGGGCCGATCTCGTAGATGACCTTGATCTTGTCATGCCGGGCGAGCTTGTCCTCGATCGCGGGGACGATCTTCTCGGAATAGTCCTGCGCGTCGATCACGCCGCGCACGGTGATGCCGACGGTGTCGTCGGGCAGGCATTCCATCAGGACGACATCCGGCGCGTCTTCCCGCACCGCCACCCAGGCCAGCGCCGCGTCGAGCTCGTCCGCACGGAAGTGACGCAGGCGCGCCTTCACGAAGAGCCGGGCGATCCGGGGGGCGATGTCGAACGCGCGGGCATTGGAGACCAGCGCCACCCTGGCGATCTCGCGGTGGTGGCCGCGGATGAAGCGAAGATGCTCGAGCAGCGCGGCAAAGTTCGACCAGGTGGGAAAGGCCGGGGACTGGATCACTAGGTTAGGGAAGGAGCCGCCGGCTGCGACCCTGGCGTCGAAGCGCTGGCTGAGCATGTCCAAGTCGGCCTTCCGCAGGCTCCCCACCGGCTCGCAACACGAAGCAGCCGTGCGCATCGTCCTCGGTGATGTGGAGCATCGCAACCTCCTCAGTCGTCGTCGCCGCGCCGGAGAAGCACCAGGAGCGCCCCGAGCGCGACCAGCCCCAGCCCGATCACCGGCCGCGACGGCTTGCGGCCGCCCATGAACGACAGCGCCGCCGCCTGATAGATCTGGCGATCCACCGCCGCTCGCTGCGCCGCCAGCCGGCGGTGGCGGCGCTCCTCCAGTGCCAGGATTCCCATCAGGATCAGCAACAGGAGCAGCGCGCCCCCCGCCATGATGGCGAGCGCATTGATCGTGCCGAACCGGTCCGCCAGCGCCACGGTCGCCGCCATCAGCGCAAAGACGACAACGAGCAGCGCCGCAAGGACGCAACCGCCGATCAGCGCCGCGCGAGCTACCGCGCGGCGCCCGATGTTGCGAATGCGCGTCTTCGCGACGCGCGAGACCCTCGCGAAGAGGCGGGTCACCGTCACCGCCGGAACATGACGCCGAACAGGAAGCCGACCAGCGCGGCCAGACCCAATGAGGCAAAGGGGCGCCGGCGGGTTGCGTCGGCGAGCTCGTCCTCGAGCGACTGCAACTCGGCCAGCGCCATGTCGATGGCCGCTTCTCCCTTGGCGTAGCCCTCCGCGCCGTCGCACCGGCTGCCGATTTCAGCCCGCGGCGCGCTGCTTGCCGATGCGCGCGACCACCGACGCCGAGTTCGGCCATGTCGGCCCTGAGTGCCGCGATCTGCGCCGCCACCGGCTCGGCTCAGTTCAGCCGCCGCGTCCTCGATGTCCTTCCGGGAAGTCGCCATCTTGTTCGTCCTCTCATGCTACGCCATGGAACGCGCGCAGCGCGCCCGCTCGCATCCGGCTTCCAACGTTCGGGGCACGCCGAAGGTTCCCGTCAGACGAAGCGGTTGACCCAGTTCTCCAGCCTCTCCTGGCGGCCCGAGCGGGGCTGGGGATCGAGGCCGTCGTTGTCGACCCGCTCGGCGATGGTCGACGAGGTCGCTCGTGCAGCATCGCCTGCGCCTCGGGAGTCTCCCAGCCGGCGTAGCGTTCCTCGATCGCCGCAGCATGGCCGCCGTCCTCGATCATCGCCGCGGCCGCGAGCAGGCCGCGGGCGCAGACGTATCCATGCCGCCGACGTGGGCGGCGATCAGGTCCGCCGGGTCGAGCGACTGGCGGCGGAGCTTGGCGTCGAAGTTGAACCCGCCGGTGGTGAAGCCGCCGCCCTTGAGGATGTAGTAGATCGCCAGCGCCATCTCCGGCACGTTGTTCGGGAACTGGTCGGTGTCCCAGCCCGACTGGTAGTCGTTGCGGTTGGCGTCGATCGCTGCCGAAGATGCCCAGCGCCATCGCGGTGGCGATCTCGTGCTCGAAGGAATGGCCGGCGAGGACCGCGTGCCCGGTCTCGATGTTGACCTTCACCTCCTTCTCCAGGCCGAAGCGCTGCAGGAAGCCGAACACCGTGGCGACGTCGTAGTCGTACTGGTGCTTGGTCGGCTCCTGCGGCTTGGGCTCGATCAGGATCGTGCCCGGAAGCCGATCTTGTGCTTGTAGTCGACCACCATGGACAGAAACCGGCCCATGTGGTCGAGCTCCTGCTTCATGTCGGTGTTGAGCAGGGTCTCGTAGCCCTCGCGCCCGCCCCAGAGCACGTAGTTCGCGCCCTTGAGCTGGTGGGTGACGTCCATGGCGTCTTCACCTGCGCGGCGGCGTAGGCGAAGACCTCCGGATCGGGGTTGGTGGCGGCGCCGGCCATGAAGCGGCGGTTGCGAGAAGAGGTTGGCGGTGCCCCAGAGCAGCTCGACGCCGGTCTCGTCCATGCGGCGGGCGAAGTACTCGGCGATCTCGCTGACGTTGCGGTTGGATTCGCGCGAGGCTCTTGCCCTCGGGCGCGATGTCGCGGTCGTGGAAGCGTGAAGAACTGGCGCGCCGAGGATGGCGAACATCTCGAAGGCGACCTCGGCCTTGAGCGTCGCGGCCGCCATGCCGCTCGCCGAACCACGGCCGCTCGAAGGTCTGGCCGCCGAAGGGGTCGCTGCCCGGCCAGGCGAAGGAGTGCCAGTAGGCGACCGCCATGCGCAGGTGGTCCTCCATGCGCTTGCCCAGCACCATCCGGTCGGGCTCGTAGAAGCGGAAGGCCATCGGGTCGTCGCTGTCCGGTCCCTTGAACGGAACGGGGTCGATGCCTGCGAAGAAATCGCTCATCGCTCGGGTCTCCTTCAGCGCCGGATAGAGGGCGCGGTAGCGGGCGTAGCCTTCGCAGGTAGCGCGGGCACGAGCGCCGGATCGGGCTCGATGACGCGCAGCGATCTCGGGCGCGGCGCAGACCTCGGCGGGGTCGGCGCCCTCGGCGGCGCAGATGGCGAGCCGGGCGGCGCCGAGCGCCGCGCCGACGTCGCTGTCGGCGGCGATCTCGAGCGGCCGGTCGAGCACGCTGGCGATGATCGCCGAGCCAGGTGTCGCGAGCGCGCGCCGCCGCCGACGGCCAGCGCGCGAGCGAAGTCGGTGCCGGCGTCCTTCAGCACGCCGCTGGCAGTCGGCGAAGGCGTAGGCGACGCCCTCCAGCACCGCCTGGGTCAGGTCGCGCGGTCGTTCGATTGCGACGAGGCCGACGAAGGCGCCGCGGGCGGCGGCGTCGTTGTGCGGCGTGCGCTCGCCGGAGAGGTAGGGCAGGAAAGGTGACGTCCGAGGGCGCCGTCGACCGGCCGCCGACGGCGGCGGCGAGCGTCGGCGGCCGTGCGGCCGGCGATGCGCGGCCAGCCATTCCAGGCTGTCGGAGGCCGACAGGATCACGCCCATCTGGTGCCAGGTGTCGGGATGGCGTGGCAGAAGGCGTGCACCGCGCCGTCGGTGTTGGGCGAGAAGGCGGCGTTGGAGACGAAGAGCACGCCCGAGGTGCCGATCGAGACGAAGGCCGATGCCCGGCGGCACCACGCCGACGCCGCAGGCGGCGGCGGCGTTGTCGCCGGCGCCGCCCGCGACCACGACCGGACCGTCGATGCCCCAGCGCGCGGCGAGCTCGGGCAGCAGCTCGCCCGAGGCGGCGCTGCCTTCGACGAGGCGCGGCATCTGGCTGCGGGACGAGGCCGGTGGCCTCCAGCAGATCGTCCGACCAGTCGCGGGCGCCGACGTCGAGCCAGAAGGTGCCCGGCGGCGTCGGACATCTCGGAGACGTGGTCGCCGGTCAGGCGCAGGCGGACGTAGTCCTTGGGCAGCAGCACGCGTGTCGATGCGCTGGCGAAGACCTCCGGCTCGTGCTTGCGCAGCCAGGCGAGCTTGGGCGCGGTGAAGCCCGGCATGGCGATGTTGCCGGCGACCTCGCGGGCGCGCGGGGAAGGCGGCCTCGATCTCGGCGCATTCGGCCGATGGCGCGGCCGTCGTTCCACAGGATCGCCGGGCGCAGCACCTTGTCGTCGCGATCGAGGCAGACGTCGCGCCGTGCATCTGGCCGGAGAGGCCGATGCCGCGCAGGCCGGCGCAGGTCGTGCTCGTGGCGCGCAGCGCGCCGATCGTGGCCTCGGCGGCGCGCCACCAGTCCTCGGGGTCCTGCTCGGACCAGCCGGGATGCGGGCGCGCACGTCAGCGCTCGGCTGGCCTGGCCGATGAGCCGCTGGTCGCGGTCGAAGAGGACCGTCTTGACCGAGGAGGTGCCGATGTCGATGCCGAGATACACGTGCGGGGGCCTCTATTGCAGCGGCTGGCCGGGCTTCTTGCCCAGGATGATCATGCCGAGGATGTCGTCCTCGGTGACGTCGTCGACCTGCTCGGTGCCGACGAGCTGGCCGTTCTTCATCACCGAGACCCGGTCGCAGAGCTCCATCACGTCGTGGATGTCGTGGCTGATCAGGAAGATGCCGAGGCCCTGCGCTTCAGCTCCTCGATCAGCTCGGCGACCATCTGGGTCTCCTTGACGCCGAGCGCGGCGGTGGGCTCGTCCATGATCAGGATGCTGGCGTTGAAGTAGACCGCGCGGGCGATCGCCACCGACTGGCGCTGGCCGCCGGACAGCGCACTTCACCGGCGCGCCGAACTTGGCGAAGTTGGGGTTGAGCCGCGCCATGATCTTGCGGGTCTCGGCCTCCATGCGCGTCGTCGTCGACGAAGCCGAGCGGGCGTGGTCAGCTCGCGGCCGAGGAAGAGGTTCGGCGCGGCGTCGAGATTGTCGGCCAGCGCCAGCGTCTGGTAGATCGTCTCGATGTTGTAGCGCCGCGCGTCGCGCGGCGAGCGGATCTCGGCCTTCTCGCCGTTGATGAGGATCTCGCCGGAATCGCGCGTGGTAGGCGCCCGACAGCACCTTGATCAGCGTCGACTTGCCGGCGCCGTTGTGGCCGAGCAGGCCCACCACCTCGCCGGGATAGAGGTCGACGGTGACGTGGTCGACCGCGTGGACGCCGCCGAAGCTGATGCTAGATGTCGCGCATCTCGACGAGGGGCGTCCGTCATGCTGCCCGGTCCTCCGGCGATAGATGATGTCGACCCAGACCGCGAAGACCAGCACCATGCCGACGACGATCGACTGCAGCGGCGCGTCGACGCCGACCATGCGCCATGCCGGACTGCAGGCTCTGCATGATCAGCGCGCCGAGGACGGCGCCGTAGATCGTGCCGATGCCGCCGGACAGCGCGGTGCCGCCGATCACCGCGGCGGCGATGGTGCGCAGCTCGTCGAGCGTGCCGAGGTCGTTGCCGACGGCGTCGAGGCGCGCCGAGGCGATCACGGCGGCGATGGCGGTCAGCGCCCCCATCAGCGCGAACACCTTCACCGTCAGCATGCGGGTGTCGATGCCGGAGAGCTCGGCCGCCTCGGGATTGCCGCCGGTGGCGAAGACGTAGCGGCCGAAGCGGGTGCGCTGGGCGATCACCGTCATCACGAGCGGCGACCGCGAGCAGGATCACCACCGGGATCGGCGATGCCCTGGGCCATGTTGATGTCGCCCTCGGGGATCGGCAGGCCCTGCGCTCGAGGATGCGCTGCGGCCGCGCGCTGCGGCACCGGATAGGCGACCATGACCGCGGCGAAGCCGAGGATCGCCAGCGGCGAAGACGCCGGCGAGCGACAGCCTCCGCCCAGAGCGGCTTCACCGGGAAGCCGTGCGCCGCCTTGGCGCGGCGCGAGCGCAACAGCAGCCCGATGGCGGCGACCGTGCGACGGCCGCGAGGATCCAGCTGCCGCGCGCGCCGAGCGTGCCGTCGGCGCCGCCGCCGAGCAGGCTGAAGGTCGGGTCGAGCGGCGCCACCGTCTGGCCGGTCGTCACCCACCAGGCCGCACCGCGCCAGACCAGCAGCCCGCCGAGGGTGACGATGAAGGCCGGGATCGCCGAGATAGCCGATGAGCCAGCCCTGGAAGCGCGCCGATCAGCGGCGCCGACGGCGAGGCCGACGATGATCGCGACGATCCAGATGCTGCCAGTGCCCGAGGCCGACGAGCCCGGCAGGATGCGGACCTGGGTGACGGCCATGATCATGCCGAGGAAGCCCGAGCAGCGAGCCGACCGAGAGGTCGATGTTGCGGGTGACGATCACGAACACCATGCCGGTCGCCATGACCGCCACCGAGGCGGTCTGCACCGACAGGTTGAAGAGGTTGCGCGGGGTCAGGAAGAGCCCGCCGGTGACGGCGTGGAAGACCAGCCAGATGACCAGCAGCGCGCCGATCATGCCGAGCAGCCGCAGGTCGATCTCAAGCGATGCGCAGGAGTCTGGCGAGTGCCTGCATGCGGTCCTCCCGAGCTCGTTCGGGGCGGCGCCGACGGGCCGCCCCGTTAGCCGAGGTCTCAGTTGCAGGCGGCGACGGATGCCCGCCGGGACGCCGGCGCAGAGCTCGTCCTTGGCTGATCCAGCCGGCGTCGACCACGACGTCGAGGTTGTCCTTGGTGATCGGCAACCGGCGTCAGCAGGATCGGCGTTCATCTCGTTGCCGCCCGGCGAAGTGAACTTGGCCGCGCCTTCGACGCCGTCGATCGCCGTGCCGCCTGCCAGCGCCACGGCGATCTCGCCGGCCGCCTTGCCGAGCTCGCGCGCGTCCTTCCAGACCGACACGGTCTGGGTGCCGAGCGCGATGCGGTTCAGCGCCGCCTTGTCGCCGTCCTGGCCCGAGACCGGGATCCCCTCCATGCCCTGCGCGGTCAGCGCCGCGACCACGCCGCCGGCGGTGCCGTCGTTCGAGGCCACGACCGCGTCGACGTCGTTGTTGTTCTGGGTGAGGATCTGCTCCATGTTCCGCTGGGCGTTGGCCGGGCAGCCAGCCGTCGGTATAGGCCTCGCCGACGATCGTGATCTTGCCGGCGTCGATCGCGGGCTGCAGCACCTCCTGCTGGCCGCCGCGCAGGAAGTCGGCGTTCGGAGTCGGTCGAGCGAGCCCTTGATCATCACGTAGTTGCCCTCGGGCGCCTGCTCGCAGCACCGCGCGGGCCTGCATCCGGCCGACCTCGATGTTGTCGAAGGTCAGGTAGAAGGCGCGCGGATCCTCGATCAGCCGGTCATAGGCCGACGACCGGGATGCCCTCGTTGGCGGCAGCGTCGCACGCGCCGGGCCGACGGCCGCGGCGTCCTGGGCCAGCACGATCAGCGCGTTGGCGCCGCTGCGCGATCAGGCTCTCGATGTCGGACAGCTGCTTGGACGACGAGCTCTGCGCGTCGGCCGAGATGTACTTGGCGCCGGCCGCGTCGAGCGCGGCCTTGATCGCGGCCTCGTCGGTCTTCCAGCGCTCCTCCTGGAAGTTCGACCAGCTCACGCCGACGGTGAGATCCTGCGCCATGGTCGCGGTGGCGACGCCCGACGCCAGAGCCGCGGCGGCCAGAATTGCGAAGCACTTCACGCTAAGTAACCTCCCATTGTGCGCCGGCCCGTTTTAGTCCCGACATCGGAACCTCGGACGATTCCCGCCTTCGGCTCGGCCGGCCAACCATTCCTCCGCGGCCTCGGCTTGTCAAACCCCTTGTGATGCGCTGCGCCATCGCAAGCGATTGGAATCGCGGCGGTTGCCGGCGCCCCGCAAGCTAGTTCACCCAGCCCCGCTCGCGATAGAAGCCTTCAGCGCCAGCGTGGAGCGGCGCCGCGAGGCCGTCCTGCGCCAGGAGCCCCGGATCCAGGCTGGCAAGCGCGGGATCGAGCCCCCGCAGCACATCGAGGTCGCCAAAGGCCGACCGGACGACGGTGTAGATGCGGTCCTCGGGGACATCGGAGCGGGTCACGAGGGTCGCTCCGACTCCGAAGGTGGCGACCGGGCGGTTGGTGCCGCGGTAGAGGCCGGACGGAATGGTTGCCGTGACGAAGGAAGGGGTCGCGGCCACCAGCGCGTCGACGGCGGGGCCTGCAACGTCGACGAGAACCGCGTCGCAGGCGGTGGTCGCCTCCTGCACCACCAGTGCCGGGTGTCCCACCGCATAGACGAAGGCGTCGATCCCGCCGTCGCAGAGCGCATCGGCCAGGCGGTCGGGGGCAAGCTCGGGTGTGGCAGCGAAGGTCTCCGTCGTCCAGCCGAGCGCGGTCAGGAGTTCGTCGGCGATAGCGCGCGTGCCCGAGCCGGCTGCGCCCAAGGCCACTCGCTTGCCGGCAAGATCCTCGATCCGGTCGATGCCGGCGTCGGCGCGGGCGACGACGGTGAGCGGCTCGGGGTAGAGCGAGGCGACTGCGCGCAGCGCCTCGAAGGGGCCGGCGGGGGCAAAGACGCCGGTCCCGGCAAGCGCCGCCGCCTGGGTGTCGGACTGGATGATGGCAAGGTCGTATGTTCCGTCGCGGAGCGCGGTGACATTGCCGACCGAGCCCTCGGACGGCCGGGCGGCGCAGCGCAGGTTGGTCTCGCGCCGGTGTTGGTTGACCAGCCGACATATGGCGACGCCGACTGGAAAATAGACGCCTGCGACGTTGCCCGTGCCCATCCAGACCAGATCGGGCTCCTGTGTGGCCTCGTCGGCTGCCGCCTGTGCAGCGGCCGGAACCGGAGTGGCGAGAATCGCCAAAAGGCACATCGCCAACCCCAGTCGCATGGTTCCTTCCTCCTTCCGCTGGACACGCGGTCTGAACGAGAGGCTAGCCCGGCTGCGGGCGCTAGGCAAACCCGCTCGGCGCGGCGAGCTTGCGGTGCTGCGGCCGGTGTGCAGGATGCTGCCAATTATCTTGAGCACGCACCAGATGATCGACCAATCCATCGGGCAGCGCGCCAGGTTCCTGCCCAAGCTCGTGACGACGATGAGCGAAGGCTACGGCCTGGCCCCGCTGCGCGCCGACCTCCTCGCCGGGCTGACCGTAGCGATCGTGGCGCTTCCGCTTTCCATGGCGATCGCCATTGCTTCCGGCGTAGCGCCGGAACGCGGGCTCTATACCGCGATCGTCGGCGGCTTCCTTGTCTCGGCGCTCGGCGGCAGCCGGTTTCAGGTCGGCGGCCCGGCCGGCGCCTTCATCGTGCTGGTCGCGGCCACCACCGCCCAGCACGGTATCGACGGCCTGATCCTCGCCACGATGTTGTCGGGGGTGCTGATGGTCGCGGCCGGCCTGATGGGCCTCGGCACCTTCATCAAGTTCATCCCCTATCCGGTCACGGTCGGATTTACCGCCGGCATCGCCGCGATCATTTTTGCGAGCCAGATCGCGCCGCTCCTCGGCCTGACGCTGAGCAGCCCCGAGCCCGGGCCGATCCTGGAGAAGCTCCCGGCGCTCTGGAGCGCGCTCCCGACGCTGAATCTCACCACACTCGTGCTGTCGCTGGGCGCGGTGGTGGGGCTCGTTGGCCTGAAGCGGCTACGGCCGCACTGGCCACGCATGCTCATCGTGGTTGCGCTGGCGGCACTTGCCGCCGCCGCGCTGCGGCTCGATGTCGCCACCATCGGAAGCACGTTCGGCGGCATTCCCTCCGGCTTCCCGCGCCCTGTCCTGCCCGAGCTGGGTGTCGACAGGGTCCTGGCGGTCCTGCCCAACGCCTTCAGTTTTGCCCTCCTCGGTGCGATCGAGTCGCTGCTGTCGGCCGTGGTTGCCGACGGGATGACCGGGCGACGCCACCGATCCAACACCGAGCTAGTCGCCCAGGGCGTCGCCAACGTCGGATCGTCGCTTTTTGGCGGCTTCTGCGTGACGGGCACCATCGCGCGGACCGCCACCAACGTCCGGGCCGGCGCGCACGGGCCGGTGGCCGGTATGGCGCATTCGCTTTTTCTCCTCGCCTTCGTGCTGGTGGCGGCGCCGCTCGCCGCCTATATCCCGCTGGCAGCTCTGGCCGCGGTCCTCGCCGTGGTGGCAGTGGACATGGTGGAGAAGCCGGCAATCCGGGCGCTTCTCACGGCCTCACGCGGCGACGCGGCGGTCCTTCTCGTCACTCTCGGCCTCACGCTCTTCCGCGACCTGACCTCGGCAATCGTTGTCGGTTTCGCCCTTGGCGCGATGCTCTTCATCCACCGCATGGCCGGTGCCGTGGCGGTGGAGCCCGAGGCCGCCGCGCCCTATCGACCCGAGGAGGGCGCCGACCCGCAGGTCGTGATCTACCGCATCACAGGCGCGCTCTTCTTCGGGGCGGTTTCGGCGGTAGGTGCGGCGCTGGACCGAATGGGCGACGAGCACCGGGTACTCATCATCGACTTTACCGGCGTCACGCTGATTGACTCCTCGGCCGCCAACATGATCGAGGGTCTTGCCGCCAGGGCCCACCGGCGCGGCGTCGCGGTCTATCTCGCCGGTGCGACGTCCGGGCTCCGCCGCGAGCTTTTGGCGCACGGGGCACGGCAGCCGCTGGTGCGATACGCTGCTGGGATCGACGACGCTCTTGCCAGCGCGCGGCAGCGTGGCGAGCTCGCCACCTAGGCCGTGGTCGTTGCTGCGGTGTCGATCAGCTCGAATTCGTGCGTGATCGTGGCCGTCTTCTCGAGCATGGCGACGGCGGAGCAGTACTTCTCCACCGAGAGGGCGATGGCACGCTCGACCTTGCGCGGGTCGAGATCGCGCCCGCTCACCACGAAATGCATGTGGATCCGGGTGAAGACCTTTGGCTCCTCCGGCGCGCGGTCGGCGTCGAGCTCGACGACGCAGTCGTCGATTGCCGAGCGGGTCTTCTCCAGGATGTTGACGACGTCCCATGCCGAGCAGCCGCCGGCTCCGATCAGGACCAGCTCCATGGCGCTCGGGCCCGGCTTCTTCCCTTCCGGGCCGTGCGCCGTGCCGAGCAGCACCTGGTGTCCGCTCGCAGTTTCGCCCGCAAACGTGCGGCCCCCGACCCACCTGACCTCTGCCTTCATCCCGTCCACCCGATCCTGATCGCCTCACGCCGCGCGAACATAAAGCGGCGCCGGGGCCTGCGCCACTTACTCCACTGTGTCGGTCGGCAGTGCATTGAGCTGGCTCCAGTTCGCCTCTCCGATGCGAGACATCAGATCCAGCTGGGTCTCGAGATAGTCGGTATGGCCCTCCTCATCGGTGAGGAGTTCCTCGAACAGGTTCTTCGAGACGTAGTCGTGGACCTTCTCGCAGTGATCCCGCGCTTCCTTGTAGAGGGCGATCGCCTCGAGCTCGCCCGCCAGATCGCACTCCAGCGTCTCCTTGGGGGTCTCGCCGATGCGCAGCGGATCGAGGGTCTGCAGGTTGGGATGTCCTTCGAGAAAGATGATGCGGGCGATGAACTTGTCGGCGTGGTGCATCTCCTCGATGCTCTCCTTGCGCGACTTCTCGGCCAGCCGGCCCAGGCCCCAGTCCTCCTGCAGGCGATAGTGCAGCCAGTACTGGCTGACCGCGGTCAGCTCGCTGCGCAATCCCTTATTGAGGTAGTCGATGACCCCCTTGTCGCCCTTCATCGCCCGTGCCCTTCCCCGTCCAACGCGGTCAATTCCCGCTCCGGGTCAGCCTAGATCAAGGGGGTCGCAGGCCGCAATATGGGCTCGTTCTAAACTGGATTGGCGGTTCACGCCTCGCCGACGAGGCCCGGGACCGGCTTGCGGCGCAGCCCGCGCAGTTCCGCGGGCACGGCGAGGTTGCCGTCCTGGCGCATCTTTTCCACGAACAGCCGGATGCAGCCGCCGCACTCCGCGGATTTGCCGAGGGCGTGGTAGATCTTGCCGGGGGTGATCAGCGTGTAGGGGTCGGCCGCCCGCATCCAGGCGATGGCCTCGCGGATCTCGCGGTCGGTGATGCCGGTGCAGGAGCAGACGATCATGCGGGCGACTCTCGGCTCGGTCGAAGTTCCCTAATACCTGACAGTTCGACTCAGGAAAGGCAAGCCCTACCGGTCTGCGCCCGCGGATTCTAGGTCAGGCGACGGCGCGGGAAAGCGCGCAGTGGCTCCAGAGCGCCGAAAGAGCGCGCAGCAGGTGGTCGAGATCGGCGTCGGTATGCAGCGGCGAGGGGGTGAAGCGCAGGCGTTCCTGGCCCTTGGCCACGGTGGGATAGTTGATCGGCTGGACGTAGACGCCATAGTCGTCGAGCAGGATGTCGGAGATCATCTTGCACTTCACCGGGTCCTTCACCATCACCGGCACGATGTGGCTGGGGTTCGGCAGGTGCGGGATGCCGAGGGCATCGAGCCGAGCGCGAAGCTTGCGCACCATCTCGCGCTGGCGGAGACGCTCCACGCTGGAGACCTTGAGGTGCGCGATGCTGGCGCGCGCGCCGGCGGCGATGGCTGGCGGCAGGGCGGTGGTGAAGATGAAGCCCGAGGCAAAGCTGCGGATGAAGTCGATGAGCGCCGCGGAACCCGCGACATAACCGCCCACCACGCCGAAGGCCTTGCCGAGCGTGCCCTCGACCAGCGTCACCCGTTCCATCAGCCCCCGCTCCTCGGCGACACCGCCGCCGCGCGGGCCGTAGAGGCCGACGGCATGCACTTCGTCGAGGTAGGTCATTGCGCCGTGCCGCTCGGCCACGTCGAGGATCTCGCCGATTGGGGCAATGTCGCCGTCCATGGAATAGACGCTCTCGAAGGCGACGATCTTTGGCCGGCCGGGCGCGATGTCGGAAAGGTGGCGGTCAGAGATCCTTCGGGTCGTTGTGCTTCCAGACGCGTTTCTCACAGCCGGCGTGGCGAATGCCCTCGATCATGCTGGCGTGGTTCTGCGCGTCGGACAGGATGACGCAGCCGGGCAGGCGGCCACCCAGAGTGGACAGCGCGGCCCAATTGGAGACGTAGCCCGATGTAAAGAGCAGCGCCGCCGCCTTGCCATGCAGGTCGGCCAACTCCCGTTCCAGGAGCACGTGGTCGTGGGTGGTGCCGGAAATGTTACGCGTGCCGCCGGCACCGGCGCCGGTGCGGTCGATGGCCTCATGCATGGCGGCGAGCACCGCGGGGTGCTGGCCCATACCGAGATAGTCGTTGGAACACCAGACTGTCACGTCGGACGGGCTGTCCTCGACGTAGCGCCGTGCACGGGGAAAATCGCCGCTAAGCCGCTCGAGTTCGGCGAAGACGCGGTAGTTGCCGTCCTTGCGGAGCGCCTCCAGCTGCTCGCCGAAAAGGGCGTCGTAATCCATCGCCATCCCCATTGTTTCCACCGGGACCGGTGGCGCCCACTGACGTCGATCACCCAACTCGGGGCCAAAAGTCAACCTTGAGCTAATTGCGACACTTTAGCACAGCCACGCCGGTCCTGCTATCCGGGGTTCGTAAAACTGCTTGCGCCGTGACCGAGGCTGTCCAACAAGGGCCTGATGACAGAGACGATTCCCGCCTGGGTGGACGGTCGGCTGACCCCGGTGGACAAGCTCGAGGTCCATCGTCGCGGCGTTCTGCATCCCGCCGTGTCGGTCTTTCTCACCGACGGCGCGCGCATGCTGATCCAGCGCCGGGCGCGGAGCAAGTATCACACGCCCGGGCTCTGGACGAATGCCTGCTGCACCCATCCGCACTGGGGAGAGGATGGTTCCGACTGCGCTGTCCGTCGCCTCCGCGAGGAGCTGGGGATCGAGGGGGTGGCGCTTACCCACTGCGATACGATCGACTATGCCGCGCCGGTCGGCCGCGGCATGACCAAGCGTGAGCGGGTCGAGCTCTTCGCCGGCGAGATCGATTGCCGCCGGCCGCTTCACCCCGACCCGTCGGAGGTCATGGCCACGCGCTGGATCGAGCTCGAAGCCTTGCGTGCCGAGGTGTCGGCGCGGCCGCGGACCTTCACGCCCTGGTTGCGCATCTATCTCGGCGCCAACGCCGGCCGCCTCTTCGGCCACGCAGCCTGACGTGGCCGAGCGCGACCTGGCGAGGCTGGTCGCGGGCCTCTCGCCCCGGCTCGACCCCGAGCCCTGGGTCTTCACCTGCTTTGGGCTACCGCTGCCCGCCGACCTGCGGCCGCTGATGACCTTCCGAGAGGACGCGGGCGAGACGGTGGTAATTTCGCCCGCCGCCGCCCGCCGGCTTGGCCTTGCCGATCGTCCGGTCTTCCGCCGCATCGTCCTCGAAGTGAACTCGAGTCTCGAGGCAGTCGGCCTCACGGCCGCCGTCGCGGGCGCGCTGGCAGCGGAAAGGATCAGCGCCAACGTGGTGGCCGCCCTTCATCACGATCACGTCTTCGTCCCCGAGGAGCGCGCGTCGGAGGCGATGGCCTGCCTGCGGTGCCTGAGCGCTGGCTGAAATCGTCGCGGATTGGCGCGCTTCGACCGCGTGCATTTTGCAGATCGTGCTGGCATTCCGCGCGTGAGGTGGCAGGTTACGCCTCAGCGTATCGGGAGCTTTCGCATGGCACAGCTGGCGCTCGACGACTATCCCGGCCGCTACGCGCTGGCGAACGAGCTGCATGCCCGGCCATTCCCGGAGCTGGCGCCGCCGTGTCGCGCCATCTATCTCGCGATCAAGAAGCCGGAAAATGCCGCCGACCGCGACCGTGACGCGGACCGGGCGCATCTCGCGGCGCTTCTCGACCGCTATGGAGCGCCGTACCTGCCGCCCGGAGCGAGCCATTATTACGGACCGGTCGGGCGGGCATTCCTGAAATGGGAGATGCACACCGAGTTCGTCACCTACACGCTCTTTGCCGACGGGCTGTCGAGCAAGCCGTTCTCCGGAGAGATGTTCGATCTTTTCCCCGCCGACTGGCTGGCGGCGGCGCCCGGCAAGGTGGTGACCTCGTGTCTCGTAAGGATCGAGACGGCCGAGCCGGAGGAAGTGGAGGCGCGCATTTCCGCCGACCTGCCGAAGTGGTTCGTGGGCGAGAGCCTCGCGGTCAGCCAGGTGGTGGACGGCGAGGCAGTGATAGCTGCCGACTTTCGCATCGACGAACATGGGCACGGCCGGTTCTTTGTCCTGGCGCGGCCGGGGATCGGGCAGCGGCGGCTGGGGCGGATCGTGCAGCGGCTGCTTGAGATCGAAACCTACAAGTGCATGGCGATGCTGACCCTGCCGCTCGCGCGGGAAGTGGCGACGGCGCTGGCTCGGATAGACCGCGAGCTGACCGAGGTGGTGGCCGGGATGGCGGCGGAGACCGGGCACGAGGCCGAGACGCTGGATCGGCTGCTGAAGATGTCGGCCGAGATCGAGCATCTCGCCTCGACCAGCGCCTTCCGCTTCGGCGCGGCCGGGGCCTACGAGACTATCGTGATGCAGCGCATCAAGGTGCTGCGCGAAGAGCGGATCGGCGGGCGGCAGTTGTTCGAGGAGTTCATGATTCGGCGCTTCGATCCGGCCATGCGCACCTGTCGATCGGCCAAGGAGCGATTGGCGGAACTGTCCGCCCGGGCGGAGCGGGCGGCCAACCTGCTCCGGACGCGGGTGGACGTGAACAATCAGGCGCAGAACGTCGAGGTACTGCAGGGCATGGACCGACGCGCGGCGCTGCAGCTGCGCTTGCAGCAGACGGTGGAGGGGCTGTCCGTGGTCGCGATCAGCTACTACGCGGTCAATCTCGCCGCCGGTGTCTTCGCGCCGCTGGCCGAGCCAATGGGGATCGAGAAACCCACCCTCCTGGCGGTATTGACCATTCCGGTCGTCGTCCTGGTCTGGCTCATGGTCCGGCGGATTCGCGCTGAGCTGGGTCACCGCTCGGGGCCGGGCCATCACTAGACTTGGCGGCAGGTGAGGCGGACCGCTTCGGCCGGAACCGGGCCAGCCATCGCCGCAGCACGCCGAGCTCGTCCACTTCCGCCTCCAGGCGTTCGAGCAACTGCTCGTCCGGCTCGACCCGCAGGAGCTCGTCGAGCTGCAGGCCCATACTGGCGATGCGGCCCGATTCGAGGCGCCGCACGACCAGGCGTCCCTTGGGGATTTCGAGTATCGCGTCGAGCGTTGGGCGGCCGCCGAGCCGGGCCGTGGCCCATTCGGCCAGCGTGCCCTCGGGCACGTGTTCGCCAAAGTCGAGGCCGTAGAACTGCTCGACCTCGGCGACCCTGGTTTCGCCGCGGATCGGCAGTTCGCCGAACAGGAGCCCAAGCCGGCGCGCCACGTCCGGGCTCTCGCGGAAGAGCGTGTCGAGGCGCGGCAGGCGGTCGCGGCCGACGAGGAAGTAGCAGTAATCCCCCGGCCGGAGCGTCCCCGCCTCCGGTGCGTCGAGGATATGCCCCTTGCGCACCACCATCACGACCCGCGCCCATGCGGGGAGGCGGCTGAGCCCGAGGATGACGCTGTCGGATGTCACCGGGTAGCCGACGATCTCCTGTTCGGTCTGGCCAGGAATGTCGATCTCCACCCGGCTGACGGCATGCGTGGTCTGCTTGAGCGCTACGCCGAGCCGCCGCGCGGCGGTGGTGAGCGTCGAGCCCTGAACCAGCATCGAGACCAGCACAACGAAGAAAGCGATGTTGAAATAGGCCGTCGCATGCGGACTGCCCGCCAGCATGGGAATCGCCGCAAGGAAGATCGAGACAGCGCCGCGCAGGCCGACCCAGGAAATAAACGCCTTTTCCTTCAGCGCGAAGCCAAAGCCCGAGAGGCAGACCCACACCGCGACAGGACGCGCCACCAGCGTGAGGACCACCGCGACGAACAGACCCTGCGGCGCGTAGTTCCAGAGCGTAGTGGGCGTGACGAGGAGGCCGAGCATCAGGAACATCACGATCTGGCAGAGCCAGGTCACCGCGTCGTGGAAGCCGACGATCGAGGGATAGGCGCGGACCGGGCGGTTGGCCATGACAAGGCCGGCGATGTAGACGGCAAGCAGGCCGCTGCCGCCGGCCAGCGAGGTCACGGCCGAGATGGTGACGACACCGGCGACCACGAACAGCGGGTGCAGTCCGCCGGGCATCGCGAGGCCGTTCAGCATCGCCACCAGTGCGAAACCGCCCGCGAGGCCGAAGAAAGCCCCGAGGAAACCCTGCATAGCGAGATCGATCGCGAACTCGGAGCCCGGGGTGCCGCCGCCGGCCACGACATACTCGGTCAGGATAATGACCAGAAAGACCGCGATGGGGTCGTTGGTGCCCGACTCGATCTCGAGGGTCGAACCGACGCGGTGCTGCAGGCGCAGACCGCCGGTCCTGAGCAGGAAGAAGACCGCCGCCGCATCGGTCGAGGCGATGATGGTGCCGAGCAGCAGCGCCCCCACTGGATCGAGGTCGAGCACCAGCCAGGCGGCGGCGCCGGCCACTGCGGCGGTGATGACCACCCCAACTGTGGCAAGCAGCAACGAGGGCGCCAAGACGCCGCGGAAGACCGAGAGGCGCGTGCGCAGGCCTCCGTCGAAAAGGATGATCGACAGAGCGATCGAGCCGACGAGGTAGGTGACGGCATAGTCATTGAACACGATGCCCCCCGGCCCGTCCTGCCCGGCCAGCATGCCGACCACGAGGAAGACGAGGAGCAGTGGGGCGCCGGCGCGGGTGGCTATGAGACTGGAGAAGATGCCGAGCAGGACCAGTGCCGCGCCGACGAAGATCGCCGTGTTGACAAGGTCGAGGCCGTGCATGCGGGCGGGCTTTCCTGTCGCGCTGGAGGATCACCCGACTATGCCGGGAGGCCGGCGTCGGACGCAAGCGGCCGGCCGGGCCGGACGCTCCGTTGAGCGGGAAAAGGAACGACCCCGTCGGGGAAAGGTTGATTCGGCGAGATCGACCGAGAGGAGGACAGGCATGGCACCCCATGACACCAACACACCGAAGGAAGCGCGGCGGCATGCCGTACCGCTTATCGGAATGGCGCTCGCCGTCCTCTTTGGCGTGGGCCTCGTCTTCTGGTGGATTGCCGACGTGGCGTTCAGCCCCGAAGAAACCCCGGACCCACCGCTCGAGGAACCGGCAGTGCCGGCGCAATGACGTTCAGCGCGGCTCGAGGGCGCGCGCGAGTGCCTCGAGATCACGGAGAGCGGCGGCCAGCGCGCTGGCGTCGTCGCTCCGCGCCACCAGGTTCGAGCCGAACCGGCCCGCCGAGGTGAAGGGATAGCTGCCGATGCTGACGCCCGGATGCGCCTCGGCGACCAGCCGCAGCGGTCCGGCGATCTCGCCCTCGGGACGGTCGACGCGCAGGCTTTCGGACAGGAGTGGCCTGCCGCCGGTGAGCCGCGGCAGGAGTCCCGCCACCATCGCCTCGAAGACCGCGGGTACTCCGGCCATCACGTGCACGTTGCCAAGCGAGAAGCCCGGGGCGCGGGAAACCGGGTTGTCGATCAGCGCCGCTCCGTCCGGGATGCGCGCCATCCTGAGGCGTGCCGGGTTCAGGTCCATCTCCGGGTTGGCGTAGTTCGCCGCGAGGATGGCGCGGGCGTCCTCGCGCACGTCGATGGCCACGCCGAAGGCGGCAGCCACCGCATCGGCGGTGATGTCGTCGTGGGTGGGGCCGATTCCGCCGGAGGTGAAGACGTGGGTGTAGCGGGTGCGGAGCGCATTGAGCGCCGCGACGATCTCGGCCATCTCGTCGGGAACGACGCGGGTCTCGCGGAGCGAGATGCCCCGCGCAACCAGGGCCTGGGCGAGGTGCGGCATGTTGGTGTCGCGGGTGCGGCCCGAGAGGATCTCGTCGCCGATGGTCAGCATGGCGGCCGTGGGATTGGGGGTTGGGTTCGGCATCTTGTCCTCGTCTCGGCGGCGGTCCAGTGTCCGGCGATGCGCTTCGCCAACCCCCTTATCCGCGGCACCCTGCTGCGCCGGTATAAACGATTCCTCGCCGACGTCAGCCTGGAAGACGGCCGCGAGGTCACTGCCCACTGCGCCAATCCCGGCGCCATGCTCGGCCTGAACGCACCCGGCACCACCGTGTGGCTGGAGGCTACGGGCGATCCGAAGCGCAAGCTCGGGTTTGCCTGGCGGCTGGTGGAGTTCGAGGACGGCCATTTTGCGGGGATCGACACCACGCTGCCCAACCGGCTGGTGGCCGAGGCCATGGCCGAGGGGCGCATCACCGGCCTCGCGGGCTATGGCTCGATCCGACCGGAGGTGCGCTATGGCGCGAACAGCCGCGTGGACTTCCTGCTCAGCGGGGCGGGCCGGCCGGACGCATGGGTTGAGGTGAAGAACGCCCACCTTCGCCGCACCGGCCACCTGGCCGAGTTCCCCGACAGCGTCACCGCGCGCGGCGCCAAGCACCTGCGGGAACTCGCCGCCATGGCTGTGGCGGGGCAGCGGGCGGTGATGCTCTACGTGGTCCAGCGCACGGACTGCACGCGCTTCCGCGTGGCCGCGGATCTCGATCCAGCCTATGCCGCCGCCTTCGCTGCGGCGCAGGCTGTGGGGGTCGAGGCGCTCGCGCACGCCACCCGTATCGACCGCGAGGGCGTTTGGCTGGGCGAGCCGCTGCCTGTCGAGGTCTAGTCTCGCGGGTGTGGTCTAGTGGATTGATCGGATCGAAAGAGTCCGATTGGCGATTCCGTATCGCGCTGTGACGTGCGAGTCTACTGCATGCGTAGCGGCATCTCCTTCACGCCTTCGTCCCGCGACCGTCAGCGATTGCAGGCGATCGTCGCGGACCCCAAGAGCCCGCAGAAGCACGTCTGGCGGGCGCGTATCGTGCTTCTGAGCGGCGACGGCCTCGGCACCTCGGCGATCATGACCGAGACCGGCAAGTCCAAGACCTGCGTGTGGCGTTGGCAGGAGCGGTTCATGCACGAAGGCGTCGACGGCCTGCTGCGCGACCGGTCGCGTCCGCCCGGCAAGGCGCCGGTCCCGCCGGAGCGCGTCGCCGAGATCGTCCGCCTGACGCAGGAGCCCCCGCCGTTCGAGGCGACCCACTGGACGTTGCGGGCGATGGCGAAGGTGGCCGGCCTTGCGGCATCGACGGTGCAGGCCATCTGGAAGGCCCATGGTCTCAGCCCGCATCGCTGGCGGCATTTCAAGCTCTCCAACGACCCGGCATTCGCCGAGAAACTCACGGATATCGTCGGCTTGTATGTCGATCCGCCGGCCCATGCCGTGGTGCTGTCGGTCGATGAGAAGTCGCAGATCCAGGCGCTCGACCGCACCCAGCCTGGCCTGCCGATGAAAAAGGGCCGGCTCGGCACGATGACCCATGATTACAAACGCCACGGCACGACGACGCTCTTCGCGGCGCTCAATGTCCTCGACGGCACGGTCATCGGGCAGAACATGCAGCGCCACCGCCATCAGGAGTTCATCCGCTTCCTCAACCGCATCGAGCGCGAGGTGCCGGCGGACAAGTCCATCCACGTCATCCTCGACAACTACGCGGCGCACAAGAAGGACAAGGTCCGCGCCTGGCTCGCCCGCCATCCACGCTGGACCTTCCACTTCACCCCGACATCGTGCTCGTGGCTCAACGCCGTCGAGGGCTTCTTCGCCAAGCTCACCCGGCGCAGGCTCAGGCACGGCGTCTTCCATTCCCTCGTCGACCTCCAGGCCGCCATCAACCGCTTCGTCCGCGAATACAATGCCGAAAACCCGAAACCCTTCACCTGGAAAGCCGATCCCGATGACATTATCGCCGCCAGAAACCGAGGGTTCCAAACGTTGGAATCAATCCACTAGAGGCAAACGCCGTCGATGATCACTCCACCTGCCCCGCCATCATCGCAGGACCGGGCTGGCGGTCCGTAGGGCGCAGGCTCACGCGTCGTGCAGGCGGCTACGAGGATCGTCGCGGTCAGGAAGAATACAAGTCTCACGCTCAGTCCGATCTCCTCCGAGTTGTAGTCCCACCCTCCAGAGTCGGGGCGGCGGAATCAAGCGCGGAGGTCACCGGATTTCTCCGACATCGGCCGGCGACACCGAAGCGGGTCAGCCACCGAACATGAAACGCGGCAGCCAGAGCACCAGCTGCGGATACTCGAATACCAGAGCGACGGCGAGGATCTGGCAGAGAACGAAGGGGACGATTCCGCGGTAGATGTCGAGCGTCGTCACTTCGGGAGGGGCAACACCCTTGAGATAGAAGAGCGAGAAGCCGACCGGCGGGGTCAGGAACGAGGTCTGCAGCGTCACCGCGAAAAGTACGACGAACCAGGTCAGGTCGAATCCGAGGCCGGAAATGACTGGCGCGACTAATGGCAAAATGATCAGCGAGATCTCGAGCCAGTCGAGAAAGAAGCCGGCGATGAAAGCGATCAGGAGGATCGCCACGACCTTGGCGTTGGCACCGAAGGGAATGGCATTGAGCGCGTCGGCGATGAACTGATCGCCGCCGAGCTGCCGCAGGGTGACTGCGAAGAGTGTGGCGCCGAGGAAAATTCCGAAGATGAAGGCGGTGGTGACCGTGGTCTTCTCGATCACTTCCTTGAGCACCGCGTAGTTTAGGCGGCGGTTCACCAGCGCCAGCAGCGTGGCGCCGAAAGCTCCGAGGCCGGACGCCTCCGTCGGCGTGGCGATGCCATAGAAGATCGAGCCGAGGACGGCGAAGATGAGAAGCAGCGGCGGCAGGACCGCGAGCAGCGTGTTGCGCACGAGCTCGAAGCTGACGGGGGGCAGGCCTGTGGGCGCCGGCGCGAGCTTCGAATTCAGCCGCGCGCCGATCAGGATGTAGGCAATGTAGATCACGCCGAGCATCAAGCCCGGCACCAGCGCGCCGAAGAAGAGGTTTCCGACCGACAGCGACAGCTGGTCGGCCATGATGATGAGCATGATCGACGGCGGGATCAGTATGCCGAGGGTGCCCGAGGAGGCGACGACGCCGCTGGCGAAGGCCTTGCTGTAGTTCTGCTCGAGCATGATCGGCATCGAGAGCATGGCGAGCAGAACCACAGAAGCGCCGACGATGCCGGTCGAGGCCGCGAGCAGGATCCCGATCAGTACGACCGCCAGCGCCAGTCCGCCGCGGAAGCGGCCGAAGAGCTGGACGAAATTGACCATGAGCTTCTCGGTCACCCCGGACCGTTCGAGCATCAGGCCCATGAAAATGAACATGGGCAGGGCCACCATGATCCAGTTCGACATCTGCGCGTAGATGCGCTGCACGAAGATGCCGTAGAGCCGATAGCTGGTCAGGAAGTTGGTGTCCCAGTCGAGGTAGGTGTAGCCGAGAACCGCGATGTTCGAGAAAAGGATCGCGACGCCCGCCAGAACCCAGGCGATCGGAAACCCGGTGAACAGCATCGCGATGAAGGTGAGCAGCATCGCGATGACGAGAATTTCGTGGGTGGGCATCCGGGACTCCTGCGGGCTGCGACGGGACGTGCGGCGCGGTCAGTCCGGCCGAGGCGGGGGAAAGCCGAAGAGGTAGGCCGAGACCCGCAGCAGCCGCGAGAGCGCGGCGAGCCCGAGATAGCCGAAGGCAATCACGATCACCGACTTGATCACCCAGCGGTAGGGCAACCCGCCCGGCGCCGCCGAAACCTCGTGGAGCGTGTAGGCGCGCTCCACGAAGGGTATCGCGTTGGAGATGATGATGCCGACGAGCGGCAGGACCACCAGCAGCAGGCCGAGGAACTCGATCCAGGCCCGCCGGCGCGGCGAGAAGCGCTCCGCGACCACATCGACTCGGACGTGCCCGTCCATCTGAACGGCGTAGCCGAGGCCGAGCATGAAGCCGATGGCGTAGAGATGCCATTGCATCTCCTCCATCGCGATGAAGTTCGTGCCGATGATGTAGCGGAGCGTCACATTGACGACGATCAGCACGATCAGGACCACCCAGATCCAGTTGAAGATCGCCGCGAGGCCATGAACGAAGCGGTCGATCGCAGCGCTGATCGTGGTCTGTGGAAAGTCGAGGGCATGGCCACGCGCCGCGGCAGCCTCCACGGCGTCGAGATCGACCCGGTAGTCGGACATGGCGCCCCCTGTTCCGTCGTGCGGAAAACGGCCCCGACGCTGTCTGCCGGGGCCGGCTCGGGTCTAGTTGCTCTGCCCGTAGACGTGCTCGGGCAGCCAGTTGCGCGGCAGGTAGCCCTTCTCCTTCCAGGGGGCGAGCTCCTCCTGGAACGTCATCATCGAGGCGTAGACCTTTCCGAACTGCGCGTCTTCCTGCGACTTGCGGTCCAGGACCGTCTTTGTCGCAGCGTAGAAGGCCTCGAGCATGTCGTCATTGTAGGTCTGCACCTGCACGCCTTCGGCCGCGAACCGCTTCAGCACGGCGCCCTGCAGAGCCTCGGCCTTGGCGATGGCCATGGCGTTGCCGGCCATGCAGGCCAGCTCGATCATGCCCTGCGTCTCGGGGCTGAGATCCTTCCAGACGTCGAGGTTCACGTAGAGGAACTGGTTGGTCGAGGGCTGGTGCCAGCCGGGCAGGTAGTAGTTCTTTGCGACCTGGTAGAAGCCGAGCTGCTCGTCGACCGTCGGTAGCGAGAACTCGGTGGCGTCGAGCACGCCGGTCTCCAGCGCCTGGTAGAGTTCGCCGCCGGGCAGGAGCGTCACCGACATGCCGAACTCGGACATGATCTCGCCACCGAGGCCCGCCGCGCGGAACTTCAGGCCCTTGAGATCATCTAGCGAATTCAGCTGGTTGCGGAACCACCCGGCGGCTTCGGGGCTGATCGTTCCGCAGGATACCGGATGCACGTTGTACGGCGCGAAGGTCTCCTCGAGCAGTTCCTTGCCACCGTGGAAGTTCATCCAGGCGAGAAAATCGGTCGATTCGAGCCCGAACGGAGTCGCACCGAACAGTGCCGAAGCGGGGACCTGGCCGATCTCGTAGCCCATCCAGGAATAGCCGGCGTCGATGGCGCCGGTGGAGACGTTCTCGAAGATCGAGAGGGGCGGGACGACGGTTCCCGGCTCGGCCACCTGCAGGTCGATGTTTCCGCCCGAGACGGCGCGGAGCTGGTCCGCGACCCAGGGCATCGTGTCGCCGAGCGCGGTCAGGGTCGATGCGAAGCTCATCGGGATCTGCCAACGGACCTTGTCCTGTGCCGCAGCCGGCAGCGCCACGGCCGCGGCCGCCGCAGCGACCGCTGTTGTGCGTAGAAGTGTTGAAATTCTGGACATATTTTTCGTACTCCCCGTCTTGTTTTGATAATTGTTACAAAGGCATACGGGTGCGAAATATTAAAGTCAACGCAAACCGCCCCCAAGGGGCGATCTCGCGTTCATGTCTTGTCGAGGGCTCCCGAACCCGCGGCCGGCGCGGCGCTTGCTGCCGCGTCTGCATCGGCTTTTCTGGTCTCCATACCTGTCGCCCGCGTTTCGTGGGATGTGGGTGCTGATCGGCGTTTGCGGCGCGAATTCGGTGCATCGGCCTGAACCGGCTAAGAAATTCGCGTATGGAAAGCGTATGGAATCCGTATGGAATCCATATGGGTGTTTTGCGTATTCCCCCGGCGCGGGGCGATTTCGCCGCGGCCCGATTTCGTCTAAGCTGCGTGCGGGAGTCCGGGAACCGGGCCCCGGGGGACCCGCATCATGCAAGGCGTCGAGGTGCGGTCGGGGGACTACCCGATCGAGCGGCGGTCCGGCGAGTTGGAGCGCCTTCATCTGCAGGGCGCGGCGCTGGCCGCCGATACCGAAACCATGCTCGACAGGATCGGCGTCGGCGAGGGGTGGCGCTGCCTCGACCTCGCCTGCGGCCCGGCGGGCATCACCGGAGCGCTGGCGGCGCGGGTCGGCGCAGCGGGCTCGGTCGTCGGCCTCGAGTTCGACGAGGCCTTCGTCGCCCTGGCGCGCGCCGCCGCCCCGCCGAACGTCACCATCGTCCGCGGCGACGCCTATGCCACCGGCCTGCCCGCGGCGAGCTTCGATCTCGTCCACGTGCGCTTTCTCGCCTGCACCGCCGGCGAGCCGGAGCGGCTGATCGCCGAGGCGCGGCGGCTGGTCCGCCCCGGCGGCTTCGTCGCCCTGCAGGAAGCCGACTTCCGCTCGCTCGACTGCTATCCGCCGCACCCGGCCTGGACGGCGCTGCGCGACGCGCTGGAGTCGAGCTTTCCTGAGAGCGGTGGCGAGCCCATCGCGCACCGGCTCTACCGGCTGCTGCGCCGGGCGGGGCTGGAGCAGGTGCAGTACCGGCCTTTCCTGGTCGGCGTGCGGGCCGGCGACCCCTGGATCGACTATCTCCCGGCCACCGTCGAGTCGGTGCGCGCCCGGATCATCGAGCGCCAGCTGATGACGGCGGAAGCGTTCGGCCCGGCGCTCGCGGCCTGCCGGGCGCATCTCGCCGATCCCGAGACGGTCTTCACCTCCTTCACCGTCGTGCAGGTGTGGGGGCAGGCGCCGGACCCGCCTCACTGAAGGTCGACCGGATCGTGTCCCGACCTTGCCATCCCTGCGAGTCGCCGGGCATGGTCCACCCGACATGGGGAGGACGGTCGGGATGGAATACCGCAGACTCGGTAACAGCGGCGCGGTGGTCACGAGCCTTTGCCTCGGGACCATGACCTTCGGTGCCGAAGCGGACGAGGCCATGTCCCACCGCATCCTCGACGCCTACGCGGCCGCGGGCGGGAACCTCATCGACAGCGCCGACGTCTACAGCGCCGGCATCTCCGAGGCGATCGTCGGCCGCTGGCTCGCGGCACGGCCCGACGAGGCGCGGCGGATGCTGGTGGCGACCAAGGCGCGCTTTCCCATGGCGCCGGGGCCGAACGGGCTCGGCACCTCGCGCCGGCACCTGGGCGAGGCGCTCGACGCCTCGCTGGGACGGCTGGGGGTGGAGCGGATCGACCTCTACCAGATGCACGCCTGGGACGCGCTGACCCCGATCGAGGAGACGCTGCGCTTCCTCGACGACGCCGTGCGCGCTGGCAAGATCGCCTACTACGGCTTCTCCAACTACCTCGGCTGGCAGGTGACCAAGGCGGTGCACGTGGCGCGGGCGCTGGGCCTGGCGCCGCCGGTGACGCTGCAGCCGCAGTACAACCTCCTGGTCCGCGACATCGAGCACGAGATCGTGCCGGCCTGTCTCGATGCCGGGATCGGGCTCCTGCCCTGGTCGCCGCTCGGCGGCGGCTGGCTGGCCGGAAAGTACGCCCGCGACGTGGTGCCGACCGGAGCGACCCGGCTGGGAGAGAACCCGAAGCGCGGCATGGAAGCCTATGCGGCGCGCAACGCCGACGCCCGCACCTGGCGGATCATCGACGCGGTGGCCGCGGTGGCGCAGGCGCGGGGACTGGGGCAGGCCGAGGTGGCGCTGGCCTGGGTGCGCGGCCGGCCCGCGGTCACCTCGGTGATCCTCGGGGCCCGCACCCCGGAGCAGCTGGGGGAGAACCTGAAGGCCGCCGACCTCGTGCTCGAGCCGGCGGAAATCGAGGCGCTCGACGCGGCGAGCGCGCCGGAGACCGGCGTCTATCCCTATGGGCCGCAGGCGATCGCCCAGCGCCACCGCAAGCTGGAGGGCGGTCGCTGATGCCGCAGGAAACATCCGCCGTGACCCGCCCTGTCCGCAGTTCGCTCCTCGCCGCAGCCCTGGCCCTGAGCCTCTTCGGGCCTGCGCTGGCCGACGATGTGCTCTTCGAGAACGTCCGCATCTTCGACGGCAGCAGCCCGGAGCTCTCCGAGCCCTCGAACGTGCTGGTCCGCGGCAACGTCATCGCCGCCATTTCCACCGCGCCGGTGGATGCGGACGGCGCGACGCGCATCGACGGCGGCGGCCGCACGCTGATGCCCGGCCTGATCGATGCGCACTGGCACGCGATGCTGGTGCGGCCGACGCCAATTGAGGCGATCTACGGCGACCTCGGCTTCAACAACCTCGTGGCCGGGGCCGAGGCGACCGACACGCTCATGCGCGGCTTCACCACCGTGCGCGACATGGGCGGTCCGGTGTTCGGCCTGAAGCAGGCCATCGACGCCGGCATCGTCGTCGGGCCGCGGATTTATCCCTCGGGCGCGATGATCACCGTCACCGGCGGGCACGGCGACTTCCGCCAGCTATCGGACCTGCCGCGTACCCTTGGCGGCCCTCCGAGCCGGATGGAGGTGATCGGCGGCAGCATGGTCGCCGACAGCCCGGACGAGGTGCGGGTGCGCGTCCGCGAGCAGCTGATGCTCGGCGCCTCGCAGATCAAGCTGACCGCGGGCGGAGGCGTCTCCTCGCCGCACAGCCCGCTCGACGTCTCGACCTTCACCCCGGAGGAACTTGCCGCCGCGGTCGAGGCCGCCGGCAACTGGGGCACCTACGTGGCCGTGCACGCCTACACGCCCGAGGCGATCCAGCGCGCCATCGCCGCCGGGGTCAAGGTGATCGAGCACGGGCACCTGATGGACGAGACTACCGCCCGGCTCATGGCGGAAAAGGGTATCTGGCTCAGCACCCAGCCCTTCCTCGACGACGCGACGGCCTTCGGGCCGGACTCCGACCAGGCTGAGAAGAAGCGGCAGGTGGTCGCCGGCACCGATGCGGTCTACGGCTTCGCGAAGAAATACGGGATCAATACCGCGTTCGGCACCGACATCCTGTTCTCCAAGGCGCTGGCCGACCGGCAGGGCGCCCGGCTCGCCGACCTCACCCGCTGGTACACTCCCGCCGAGGCCCTCGCCATGGCCACCTCCGCCAACGGCGAGCTCCTGCAGCTCACCGGCCTGCGCAACCCCTATCCCGGCCGGCTCGGCGTGGTGGAGGAGGGCGCGCTCGCCGACCTCCTGCTGGTCGAGGGCAATCCGCTGGAGAATATCGACCTGATCGCCGATCCGGGCGCAAACTTCCGCGTCATCATGAAGGACGGGCGGATCTACATGAACACGCTGGAGGACTGAGCCCGCGTCAGTCGCGGTTCCAGGTCGGGTGGAAGCGCCCGGCGGGCGAGAGAGTGAAGATCTCGACCCCGCTCTCGGTGACGCCCACGGAGTGCTCGAACTGCGCCGAGAGCGAGCGGTCCTTGGTGACGGCGGTCCAGTCGTCGAGGATCTTGGTCTCGGCGCGGCCGAGGTTGATCATCGGCTCGACGGTGAAGAACATCCCCGGCTCCAGCACCGGCCCCGACCCCCACCCCGGAGGAACTTGCCGCCGCGGTCGAGGCCGCCGGCAACTGGGGCACCTACGTGGCCGTGCACGCCTACACGCCCGAGGCGATCCAGCGCGCCATCGCCGCCGGGGTCAAGGTGATCGACACGGGCACCTGATGGACGAGACTACCGCCCGGCTCATGGCCGAAAAGGGCATCTGGCTCAGCACCCAGCCCTTCCTCGACGACGGCCGATGCGGATCGCCACGTCGAAGCCTTCCGCCACCAGCTCCGCGAACCGGTCGTCCAGCACCATGTTCACATTGACATCGGGATAGGCGCAGAGATAGCGCGCCACCGCCACCGATACCTGCGTTGACCCCGAAGCTGACCGGCGCCGCACCCGGAGTGATCCCTTCGCCGTCGCCTGCATCGCGGTGACCATACTGTCGGCCTCGCTCACCCCCGCCAGCACCAGGCGCGCGCGGTCATTGTAGGCGAGCCCGACCTCGGTTGGGCTGACCCTGTGGGTTGTACGGTTAAGGAGCCTGACCGGCAGCCGGCCTCCAGCGCCGATTTCGACAGACCTATCTTTCGCGCCGCATCGGTGAAGCCGCCGTGATCCACGACCCGGACGAAGGCCTCCATTTCGGAAAGACGGTCCACGCCAAGCGCCCTGGCTGCTTCCGATCGGCCGACGCCGGGCGCCGTCGGCCGGAAATGTCAAACGCCGAAACTCCCCGGTCAGCGCACCGGGCAGCTCTGCAACTGCTGCTCGTAGAGCGTCGCCCAAGCCTCCACGTCGCGCGCCACCGGCGGCAGCCAGGCCTTCTTGCGGTAGCTCCCCTTGGCGAACCCGGCTTTGCCCTCGTGATAGGCGAGATACTGGTTGTAGGTGTCGCGCACCGATACCCCGTTCACCCGGCTGTTGCTGTTCATGTACCAGCCGATGAAGTCGGAGGAATCGGCGAAGTCCGACCGGTCGGCGCGCCGCCTCCCGGTATCGCGCATGTAGCCTTCCCAGGTCCCATCGATCGCCTGCGCATAGCCATAGGCGCTCGAGCGCGGAACCTCGCGCGAAAACCAGCCGCTGCCGACCCGCTTGGTCGGCTGGGCATCGTGCCGGAAGCTCGACTCGCGCGCGATGGTCGCGAGTTGCACCGAGACCGGTACGCCCCACTTCTGCTCCGTGCGTTTCATCGCCTGGAACCATTGCGGCCGCTCGGTCTTCATCCGGCATGCGTCCACCACCGAGCTCGGCGGCTTCTCATGCCCCGAGCACCCGCCGAGGAGCGCACAAATAGCAATAGTAGCGAGCGTGAGCCCGCGTGCCTGACCTGCCTTCATCTCAAACTGCTCGCGTGTCTTGCTGCACGTCGTCGTGGGACTATGCCAGATTTTGGCCGAGAGGCCAAGCAGAAGTCTCAGACAAAAAAGGCCAAAATGATCGGAAGCGCCGGGACGGACAGGAGCGTCGAGACCACGACCAGTCCTGCCACCTCGTCGGGCCGCGCCCGGTACTTCGCAGCCAGCATGTAGGAGGTGACCGCCACCGGCGTCGCTACCTGCAGCACCAACACCCCGAGCGCCAGTCTCGGCAGCCCGAAGGCGAGCCCCACCGCCACCGGCACCGCCGTGCATATCGCGAGCTTCGCGAGGCAGAGCCAGAACGCCCGTCCCAGCGCCCGTGGCTGCAGCTTCGCCATGGCGACCCCGAGCGTGATGAGCATCAGCGGAATGGCCATCTGCCCCACGAGGTCCAGCGAGTGCCCGATCCACTCCGGCACCGTCCAGCCGAAAAGCAGGAAGACCGAGCCCAGGACGGTCCCCGAGACCAGCGGCTCGCGCACCGCCGTCAGCGGATTGCCGCCCCCCGCCACCACCCAGACCCCGAAGGTGAAGCTGACGATCGCCATCACCGCGAAAATCACCACCGCAAAGTCGAACCCAGCCTGCCCGAAGGCGAAAAGCGCGATGGGAAGCCCCAGGTTGCCGGTGTTGCCGAAGGTCATCGGCGCCCAGAATGTCGCCACATCGAGGCCGAGCCCACGGACCACTCCCCACGCGAACACTCCGACCATGGCATACGCCGCCAGCGCCGCCAGCACCGTGTCGCGGAGCAGCCGCGGATCCACATCCGAACGCACCAGCGCCATGAAGATCAGGCAGGGGATCGACAGCGTCATCGAGAGGCGCGTGACAAACTCCACGTCGTAGCCCCAGCCGCGCCGCACCCAGCCGAAACCGATGGCCGCGAGCAGAAAGACCGGCGCCACTACCTGCGCGACTTCGAGGATCAGGCGCATGTCGCGCGGCGCATGATGGAGCTCCTAAGTGCGACAGTTTTGCCGCAGTCCACCGCGGATTTGCCGCACTGCACCAGAGGATTTCCGGTGGTGTGGACAGAATGTCAACCGCTCTATATCATCAGAAGGGAGCGGGTTTTTCGGATTTGCGGGAAATGTTGCGGGTTTCGACGAAGTTTTCGCTCGGTGAGGTCGTACGGCACCGGGTTCACCCGTTTCGCGGAGTGATCTTCGACGTCGATCCCACATTCAACAACACGAACGAGTGGTGGGAGTCGATCCCCGAGGAAAGCCGCCCGCGCAAGGACCAGCCATTCTATCACCTGCTTGCCGAGAACGAGACCTCCTACTACGTGGCCTACGTCTCCGAGCAGAACCTCGTGCGCGACAACTCGGGCGATCCGGTCGACCATCCCGAGGTGTCCGAGATGTTCGGCGCGCTGCGCGAGGGCGGTCGCTATGATCTGGATGGCCACCTGCACTGAGTCCGCAACCCCGGCATGACGACCCGCGCCAGCCCTTCGGGCCGGCGTTATCCAAGCCATGCGCCACGCTTGCCAAACCTCGTGCGCCCAGTCATTCTTCCATCATGATCGGTGGTGCCGAGATCGCGCAGTTTCCCAGTATTCACGACACGGTCGCCTTTCACCGCACCGAACTCTCCGTCATTCTCGGCCTCTACGGCCGCGCCGTGGCCGCCGGCCTATGGCGCGACTACGGTATCTCCATGCTGCGCGACGCGGCGGTCTTCTCGATCTTCCGCCACACCGCCGAGCACCCGATCTACCGCATCGAGAAGCGCCCCCGCCTCTCCGCCCGCCAGGGCCAGTACGCGGTGATCGGCATGGACGGGCGCATCCTCCGCCGCGGTTCCGACCTCGCGCAGGTGCTGCGCGTGCTCGAAAAGGCTCTGATCCGCGCCATCTGACCACCCCTCCTGTTCGCAAAGGGGAGGGGGCGAAGAGTTCGCGTGACGCCTGGGCGCCTCGAACCGACCAGCCAGACGCGCGCTGCCTGCGCCCCCACCGACACCGGCGCGGGACCCGACAACGACGACCCGTGACGATCGGCTATATAGCCGCGGCGCCGGGCGGCGCCGCCGTCGAGCCCCGCAGCAGCAGCCGCGCTGGCAGCACCTCCTGCCGCGGCGGCCCGCCCTCGAGAATGATCCGCGCCGCGGCCCGCCCCTTTTCGAGGTTCATCCCGTCGACCGTGGACAGCGGCGGATCGGACGTCTCCGCCTCCGGCAGGTCGTTGTAGGCGATTACCGATAACTCGCGCGGCACAGCGATCCCGCGCGCGCGCGCTTCTTGCAGCACCTCGAGCCCCTGCATGATTGACATGGTCAGGATGGCCGTCGCGTCGGGCGCCACGTCGAACAACAGCCGCGCGGCGTCGCGCCCCCACGCCTGTCCCTGCACCATGGGCACGTCGCCGACAGCGATCCCAGCCTCGGCGAAGGCCGTGCCGTACCCGAGCAGCTTCTCCTGGTCGACCTGCATCCCGGCGGCCGTCGGCGGACGTGGCTGGCCCGGCGGATAGAAGATCGGCGGGCCGAAGGCGCGCAGGAACGAGAGGATTGCGAAGCGGCGGTGCCCGAGGTCGGTCAGGTGGCGCGCCGCTGCATAGGCGCCGGCCCGCGCATCGGAGCGCACCGAGTTGACGCCGGGGCCGGGGTCGAAGTCCACCACCGCGAACCGCAGCCGGCGCAGCCGCGCCGGCTCGATCTCAGAAAGATGCTCGATCCGGTTCAGGATCACCCCATCCACGAGCGCGGTCCCGACGCCGCGCCCACGCTCACGGTCGGAAATGATCACTAGATTGGCGCCAGCCTCGTCGCAGGCCTCACCGACCCCGCGCATGAAGTTGCGGAACACCGGGTTGTTCAGTGCGTCGGCCACGCTTAGGTCGGCGTTCGGCACGACGCCGATGGCGTTGAAGCGGCCGGCGCGCAGCAGCCGTCCCTTCGGATCGGGACCGTGGTAGCCCAAATCCCGCGAGACCTTCTCGACCCGGGCGCGCACCTCCGGACGGACCCTGTCCGGGTGGGCGAAGACGTTCGAAGCGGTGCCGAGCGAGACCCCGGCCGCGCGCGCGACGTCGACCAGCCTGGCTTTCGGGGAGAGGTTCATACCCGAGGTATAGAGCGTCGATTGAATCGATCCAAGAAACTTGTTGACAGCTCCGCCATGGAGGCACAGCATCCAAGAAATTGGATCGATTCAATCCCAAAGTCGCAACTGCTACCGCGAGGACGCCGATGAGCCAATCCACCCGATCCGAGCCGTTCTTCGACCTTACCGGCAGCCAAGGGAGGTCGGCTCGCTCGAGCCCCGGCTGCCGAAAGGCCGTCATGTTCCACGGCACACCGCCGCCTTCAGCCAGAGCCTGACCGCGGTCCGCGAGCGGGTGCGCAAGCCGTCCGCTCGACCCTGACACCAGTCCAAAGGACGCTCCCCGTGGCGCTTGGCCGCCGCGGGCCGGCCTGGGAGATCGTCATGACAAGTCGCACCCTGAGGGGAGCGGCGCTGGCCGTTACGTTACTCGCCGCCAGCCCCGCCGGATCCGTCGTCGGTGCCACCGACGCCAACATCGTGACCGCGATCGACATCTCGGACTCGGTGGCCGCCGACGAGATGCGGGCGCAGATCGCGGCGCTCGCCGGCGCCATCCGGTCGCCCGACTTCCTCGCCGCGGTGCGGCGCGGACAGAACGGCCGCGTCGCGGTCGCCGTCTTCGTCTGGCACCACCAGCGCTACGAGGTGCTACCCTGGACCCCGATCGGCTCAATCGCCGAAGCAGAGGCCGCCGCACGCGTCGTCGAGACACGCGTCTCGGTGAACGTCGACAGCGAGGCCCGCGCCTCGAGCGCGTATTTCGTCGGCCGGCCGACCGACCTCAGCCGCGCGCTCGACCACGCGGGCCAGCTGCTCGCCGAGGCCGGAACCCCGGCCGGGCGCGGCGTCGTGAACGTGCTCGGCAACGGCCGCGACAACATGGGCGAGCCCGCAGCACCCGCCCGTTCCCGTCTGCTCGACGCCGGCATCACGGTCAACGGTGTCGTCTTCGGCGGAGACCCGGACCTCGCCGCGTACTACCGCAGCGACGTGGCCGGTGGCGCCGGCGCCTTCGTCATCACTGCTGAAGGCCCCGATACGCTCGCCGAGACGATGCGCCGAAAGCTCCTGCGCGACCTGGTTGCCGGTCTCGCCTGGACCGAGGTTGGTGCGCGATGAATTACGTTGCGTCATCGCCCAATACCCGTGCGCGGGCGCGCAGCCGGAAGGCCAGGGCAAGCGCAGCCCGTCCCCGAACCGCCTTGTTTGGCAAACTAAGTCGTGGTAGTTTGCGAGGATTATTCTGTCTATTTTTGATTTCTTTCTCGTCCATCTCAACATTCACTCATGAACGGAGAACAGTATGTCTCCTAACAGGCGATTTACGGACTATCGAAGCTATCTGACGGAAACGGTCTACGATGCCGACCGCGGAGAATTCACCGAGAATCCCTATCCCCTGCCCGACGGCCGATGGCGGACCCTCTCGCCGTCGCCCCGCGCCGGCAAGGGCGCGCTCGCCGCTCGCCGCTTCCCTCCGGCGCTGCTTTGAAGAGACCGAGGCGCGCCTTCGCGCCGCTCATGCCACGCACCTCGGCTATCCCTACAACCTCGTCGGTGTGCCGCCGCTTCCGGCGCACTTCGGCGGCTACCTGATCAACAACCTCGGTGATCCCTACGCCGGTTCGCACTATGCCTCGGAGGTCTGCGCCCTCGAGCGCGATGTCGTCGCCTGGCTGATGCGGCTCTGGGGCTGCGACACGCCGGACGAGTTCTGGGGGTCGGTCGGCGCCAGCGGCACCGAGGGCAACCTCTGGGCGCTCTACCTGGCGCGCGAGGCGTTGCCCGAGGCCAGGCTCCTCTACAGCCGCGAGGCGCACTATTCGATCCCGAAGGCCGCCCGCATCCTCAGGATCGACGCGCACCCCGTCGACTGCACGCCCGACGGCGCCATCGACCTCGATGCCATCGCCGCCGCGCTCGCGGAGCACGACGGGAGTCCGCTGATCGTGGCGCTCACCTGCGGCACGACGGTCCGCGGCGCCCACGACGACATCGGCGGCGTTCTCGCCCGCCTCGACGATGCCGGCGTCGGACCCGACCGGCGCTTCGTCCACGTGGACGGTGCGCTGAACGCCATGGTCCTTCCCTTCATCGATGCCACGCCCGCGGCGCTCCGGCCGAGCTTCCGCCACGCGATCGACAGCATCTCGACGTCGGGCCACAAGATGATCGGCACGCCGATGCCCTGCGGCGTGCTCGTCGCGCGGCGGCGCCACATCGACCGCGTCGCTTCCACGATCGCCTATTTGCGCTCTAACGACACGACGCTCATGGGCTCGCGCAACGGCCATGCCGTGCTCGCGCTCTGGGCCGGCTCCACGGCCACGACGTCGCAGGCTACCGCGCCGACGTGCGAGGCTGCCTGGCCCGCACCGATCGGCTCGCCGCCGCCCTGCGCGCCGCCGACGTCCCGGTGCTGCGCAATCCGCTGTCCCTGACGGTGGTTGTCCCCGAGCCGGGTAAGTCGATCGTGCGGACCTACCAGCTCGCCTGCCACCGCGGCGAGGCGCACGCCATCGTCATGCCGAGCGTGACCGATACCCTCATCGACCGCTTCCTCGCCGACTACCTCGGATGGTGGCGGTCGAATGCCCGCCTGCCCGCCACCGAACCCGACCTACGTCCAATCGCCGGCCGGGCCACTGCCGCGGCATAAGAGAAACGAAAAAGGGCCGGTCGATGCGACCGGCCCTTGGCCAATTTCGAGAGCCAAGTCACTCGGCCGTGAGCAGCGGCGGCTTCTTCGCCGTGATCCGCGGCACCGAGGCGGGCTCGATCTTCAGCACGATGTCGCCGTTCTGCACGATGACCTGCACGATGCCGCCCTTGGCGAGCTTGCCGAACAGAAGCTCCTCCGCCAGCGGCTTCTTGATGTGCTCCTGGATCACACGCCCCAGCGGCCGCGCGCCCATCTTGTCGTCGTAGCCCTTGTCGGCAAGCCACGCCGCCGCCTCCGGTGAAAGCTCGATCTGGACGTTACGGTCCATCAGCTGCGCCTCGAGCTGCAAGACGAACTTCTCCACCACCTGCAGGATCACCTCCATCGGCAGCGCAGAGAAGCTGATCACCGCGTCGAGACGGTTGCGGAACTCCGGCGTGAACATCTTCTCCACCGCCGCGGTATCCTCGCCCTCGCGCCGCGACCGACCGAAGCCGAGCGCGTTCTGCGCCTGCTCCACCGCGCCCGCGTTCGAGGTCATGATCAGCACGACGTTGCGGAAATCCACCGTCCGGCCGTTGTGGTCGGTGAGCTTCCCGTTATCCATCACCTGCAGCAGGATGTTGTAGACGTCCGGATGCGCCTTCTCCATCTCGTCCAGCAGCAGCACGCAGTGCGGATGCTGGTCCACGCCGTCGGTCAGAAGCCCGCCCTGGTCGAAGCCGACATAGCCCGGCGGCGCGCCGATCAGCCGCGAGACCGTGTGCTTCTCCATGTACTCCGACATGTCGAAGCGCAGGAGCTCCACACCCAGCGTCTCCGCCAGCCGCTTCGCCACCTCGGTCTTGCCGACGCCCGTCGGGCCCGGTGAATAGGTAGTTGCCGATCGGCTTCTCCGGTTCGCGCAGGCCAGCGCGGCTGAGCTTGATCGCTGAGGCCAGTGCCTCGATCGCCTTGTCCTGCCCGAATACCACGCCGCTTCAGCGACTTCTCCAGGTCCTTCAGCACCTCGGCGTCGTCCTTGGAGACGTTCTTCGGCGGGATGCGCGCGATCTTCGCCACCACCGCCTCGATCTCCTTCGAGGTGATGGTCTTGCGCCGCCGGCTCTCCGGCAGTAGGTGCTGCGCCGCGCCCGCCTCGTCGATCACGTCGATCGCCTTGTCCGGCAGCTTGCGGTCATGGATGTAGCGCGCGCTCAGGTCCACCGCCGAGCGGATCGCGTCGGCCGTGTAGCGCACGTCGTGATGGTCCTCGAAGTAAGGCTTCAGTCCCTTGAGGATCTTGAACGCGTCCTCGACCGTCGGCTCATTCACGTCGATCTTCTGGAACCGCCGCGCCAGCGCGCGGTCCTTCTCGAAGTGCTGCCGGTACTCCTTGTATGTGGTCGAGCCCATGCAGCGCAGCGTCCCCGACTGCAGCGCCGGCTTCAGCAGGTTCGACGCATCCATCGCGCCGCCGCTCGTCGCGCCCGCGCCGATAACCGTGTGGATCTCGTCGATGAAGAGGATGGCGTTCGGGTGGCTCTCCAGCTCCTTCATCACCGCCTTCAGCCGCTCCTCGAAGTCGCCGCGATACCGCGTGCCCGGCCAGCAGCGCGCCCATGTCGAGCGAGAAGATCGTGGTCTCCGCCAGGACGTGCGGCGTTTCGCCGTCGACGATCTTGCGCGCCAGACCCTCGGCGATGGCGGTCTTGCCGACGCCGGGATCGCCCACCAGCAGCGGATTGTTCTTGCGCCGCCGGCAAAGGACCTGGATGCACCGCTCGACCTCGAGATCACGGCCGATCAGCGGATCCACGTCCCCCCGGCGTGCCTTCTCGTTCAGGTCGACGCAGTACTTCTGCAATGCGGTCTCCTCGGCTTCCTTGGCCCCTTGCGATTGTGCTTTCGTCTCGGGCGCTGCCTCTGCACCCTTCACCGGACGTGCCTCGCCGTAGGACGGATCCTTGGCGACGCCGTGGCTGATGTAGTTCACCGCGTCGTAGCGGGTCATGTCCTGCTCCTGCAGGAAATACGCCGCATGGCTCTCGCGTTCCGCGAAGATCGCGACGAGTACGTTGGCGCCGGTCACCTCTTGGACCGGCCGGAGCTCTGCACGTGGATCGCCGCGCGCTGGATCACCCGCTGGAAGCCGGTGGTCGGCGCCGCCTCGGACCCCTCGATGTCGGAGATCAGCGCATCCAGTTCCTCGTCGAGAAAGGCGATGATGGTCTTGCGAAGCTTCTCGATGTCGACGCCGCAGGCCTTCATCACCCGAGCGGCATCCGGCTCGTCCACCAGCGCCAGAAGGAGGTGTTCCAACGTCGCCAGCTCATGCTTGCGCTGATTGGCCTGCCCGAGAGCGTTGTGGATTGCGGCTTCCAGGGTACTCGAGAAAGAGGGCATAGTCCGCGTCCTTCCGGTCTGAACCCGCCGGCTTGTGGGGCCGACGTCGGGCAAGGAACTTAAGTGTTACCCGTCACCTGTTAAACTTCGGTTTTATCCATCACGCTTCAAGGGCAGATTATGCCGCCCCTTCGTCGAAAGCGCAAAAAAATTGCAGTGATCGTTGAACTGACCTGCCGACGTCTTGCTGCGCCTGCTCAGAAAGCATCCTTGCGCCGGCGGATCTCGGCGAAAACTTGGGCATCCGGCAAATCTCCCAGGCCCAGGCCGTGACTTGAATGCCACATTCGTCGCGCGGAGGAACGGATTTGTCGCCCGCTCCAGGTCCAGCCGCGCCGGCACCGTCGGCACGCCCTTCTCCCGCGTGGCGGCGATCTCCGCGGCGCGTGTCTTCAAGGCCGTGTTCTCCGTGTCCACCGACAGCGCGAACTTCGTGTTGCTCCGCGTACTCGTGCCCGGAATAGACCAGCGTCTCGTCCGGCAACGCCGCCATCGGCTGAAAGCTCTCCCACATCTGCTCCGCTGTCCCCTCGAAGAGCCGCCCGCAGCCCATCACCATCAGGCTGTCCGCCGAGAAGAGCGCCCCCGCCTCGGCGAAGTAGTAGGCGATATGCCCCACCGTGTGCCCCGGCACGTCGAGAACCTCGGCCACGCTCTCGCCCAAGCGCCACCATGTCCCCAGGCTCACCTCGACATCGAGCCGGGGCAGCCGCCGCCGGTCGGCCGCGTTCCCACGACCTTGCGCCGTCCGCCGCGCAGCGCGTCCACCGCCTGGATATGGTCGTCGTGGTGATGCGTGATCAGGATCAGGTCGAGCCCCCAGCCGCGCGCCGTCAGCGCCGCCTCGATCGGCCCGCCTCCGGCGCGTCCACCAGCCCCACCTTGCCGGTGCCCGCGTCGCGGAGCAGATAGGCATAGTTGTCGCTGAGACAAGGGACGGTGACGATCTCCAGCGGCATGGCGAATTTCCCCTCGTTGCGGTGTGGTCTTGGCGGCAGTCTCTCCGATCGGCTAGGATGGCGCAATGCATCTGGACGTGCTCGACCTGCGCGCCTTCTACTATCGCACTCGGCTCGGCCGCTCGGCGCAGCGCGTGCTGCAGGAAGCGCTGCGCGGACTCTGGCCCGACACGCACGATCTCGCCGTCGTCGGCTACGGCTTCGCCGTGCCGATGCTGCGCCCCTTCCTCAAGGACGCCGCCCGCGTCCTCGCGCTGATGCCCGGTCCCCAGGGCGTCATGCCCTGGCCCACCGGCGAGCCGAACCGCTGCGTCCTGGTCGAGGAGACCCGCTGGCCCATCGAGGCCGCCACGCGTCGACCGCCTGATCGTCGGCCACGGGCTCGAGACCTGCGACAGCCCCGAGGCACTCCTGACCGAAATCTGGCGCGTCCTCGCCCCCGGCGGCCGCGTCATCTTCATCGTGCCGAACCGCTCCGGCCTCTGGGCGCGCCGCGACGTCACGCCTTTCGGCTTCGGCCGCCCGTACAGCTTCGGCCAGCTCGAGGCGCTGCTGCGCGACCACCGCTTCGCCCCCGAACGTCATGCCGCGGCACTCTATGCGCCGCCTTCCCACCGCAAGTTCACGCTGCAGACCGCCTATTTCTGGGAGCGCCTCGGCCGCCGCTTCGAGCCGAGAATGATCGCCGGCGCCCTCATCGTCGAGGCGTCCAAGCAGGTCTATGCCCGCCCGCCGTCCTCCGGCTCGAAGGTCGCGGTGCCCGGCCCGCTCGACGTGCTCGAAGGCCTCACCCGGCCGAGCCCCGAGCCGGTCCGCGGCCATGGCCGCCGCGCCCTCGGCTCGCGCCGGGAAAGCTGACCCGCCGAGGCCTGCGTTCCGCGGCCGCTGCGTGCGTGCGACCGCAACTTCCCGCGGCACCAACGTATTGCCACGCTCCCGACCCTCTGCTATCAGCGACCCGATTTCGCCGGGGAACGCAGGTCCAACCTGCGGCAGAATCACTCGCTTCCGCCCGCGGGGGGCCGGGGTCAGAACAACGGAGAGGGTGTCGGTGGCCAGCTCAGCTACATTGACCTCCGGGGTTGCTGGTCGCTACGCGACTGCGCTCTTCGAGATTGCCCGCGAATCCAAGTCTCTCGACAAGGTGGAGGCCGACATGGCCGCGATCGAGGCCGCCCTCGCCGAGAGCCCCGACCTGCGCGGGATGATTGCCTCGCCGGTCTTCACCCGCGAGGATCAGGCCAACGCCATCGCCGCGATCGCCAAAAAGATGGACCTCGGCACGACCGTCGCCAACACCCTCGGCCTCATGGCCCAGAACCGGCGCCTCTTCGTCGTCCCGGCGCTCATCTCCCAGATCAAGGCGCTGATCGCCGCCGAGCGCGGCGAGGTCACCGCCGAGGTCATCTCGGCGAAGCCGCTCACCAAGGCCCAGACCGAAGAGCTCGCCGCGACGCTGAAGAAAAGCGTCGGCAAGGACGTCAAGATCGACGCCACCGTGGACGAGAGCCTGATCGGCGGGCTTGTGGTAAAGGTGGGCTCGCGCATGATCGACACCTCGATCCGCGCCAAGCTCGCCAACCTGCAGAATATGATGAAAGAGGTCGGATAATGGCGATCCAAGCCGCTGAAATCTCCGCGATCCTGAAAGAGCAGATCAAGAACTTCGGCCAGGAGGCCGAAGTCGCGGAGGTGGGCCGGGTCCTCTCGGTCGGCGACGGCATCGCGCGCGTGCACGGGCTCGACAACGTCCAGGCCGGCGAGATGGTCGAGTTCCCCGGCGGCATCCGCGGCATGACGCTCAACCTCGAAGTCGACAACGTCGGCGTGGTGATCTTCGGCTCCGACCGCGACATCGGCGAAGGCGACGTGGTCAAGCGCACCAAGTCGATCGTCGACGTCCCCGTGGGCAAGGGCCTCCTCGGCCGCGTGGTTGACGCCCTCGGCGACCCCATCGACGGCAAGGGCGCGATCAAGGCCACCGAGCGCCGCGTCGCCGACGTGAAGGCCCCGGGCATCATCCCGCGCAAGTCCGTCCACGAGCCCATGGCCACCGGCCTCAAGGCCATCGACGCGCTCATCCCCATCGGCCGCGGCCAGCGCGAGCTGATCATCGGCGACCGCCAGACCGGCAAGACCGCCGTGGCCCTCGACGCCATCCTGAACCAGAAGGTCTACAACGACGCCGCCGGTGACGATGAATCGAAAAAGCTCTACTGCGTCTACGTCGCCATCGGCCAGAAGCGTTCCACCGTCGCCCAGCTCGTCAAGAAGCTCGAGGAGACCGGCGCCATCGAGTACACCACCATCGTCGCCGCCACCGCCTCCGAGCCGGCGCCGATGCAATACCTCGCCCCTTATTCCGCCTGTGCCATGGCCGAGTATTTCCGCGACAACGGCATGCACGCGCTGATCATCTACGACGACCTCTCCAAGCAGGCCGTCTCCTACCGCCAGATGTCGCTTCTCCTCCGCCGTCCGCCTGGCCGCGAGGCCTACCCCGGCGACGTGTTCTACCTCCACTCCCGCCTGCTCGAACGCGCCGCCAAGCTAAACGAGGACCACGGCGCTGGCTCGCTCACCGCGCTCCCGGTCATCGAGACCCAGGCCGGCGACGTCTCCGCCTACATCCCGACCAACGTGATCTCGATCACCGACGGCCAGATCTTCCTCGAGTTCGAGCTCTTCTACCAGGGCATCCGCCCGGCGGTGAACGTCGGCCTCTCGGTCAGCCGTGTCGGCTCCTCCGCCCAGACCAAGGCGATGAAGTCGGTTGCGGGTTCGATCAAGCTCGAACTCGCCCAGTACCGCGAGATGGCCGCCTTCGCCCAGTTCGGCTCCGACCTCGACGCCGCGACCCAGCGCCTGCTCAACCGCGGCGCCCGCCTGACCGAGCTCCTCAAGCAGCCGCAATACTCGCCGCTCACCAACGCCGAGCAGGTGGTGCTGATCTACGCCGGCACCCACGGCTACCTCGACAAGCTCGCAGTGCGCGACGTCGGTCGCTTCGAGAAGGGCCTGCTTACCCACATGCGCTCGTCTGACGCCGGGCTCCTGACCAAGATCCGCGATCAGGACCAGAAGATCGCCGGCGAGATCGAAGGCGAGATAAAGGCCGCCATCGAGGGCTTCGCCAAGTCCTTCGCCTGAGCCGGCCGGAATAGGAGAGCGGCCCGATGCCGAGCCTCAAGGATCTCAAGATCCGCATCGCCAGCGTGAAGTCCACGCGCAAGATCACCAAGGCGATGCAGATGGTTGCCGCGGCCAAGCTGCGCCGGGCCCAGGAGGCCGCCGAGGCGGCGCGCCCCTATGCCGAACGCATGGAGGCAGTGCTTGGCAACCTCGCTGCTGGCGTCGGCAAAAGCGCCTCGGCCCCGCGCCTTCTCGCCGGCACCGGCAAGGACGAGACTCACCTTCTGGTCGTTGCCAGCGCCGAGCGCGGGCTCTGCGGCGGCTTCAACTCCTCCATCGTGCGCCTCGCCCGCGCCCACGCGGCCAGGCTCCTCGCCAGCGGCAAGACAGTGAAGATCCTCACCGTCGGCAAGAAGGGCCGCGAGCAGCTCCGCCGCGACCTCGGCAAGCTCCTCGTCGGGCACGTCGACCTCTCGGGCGTCAAGAAGCTCGGCTACACCGACGCCCACGCCATCGCCATGGACGTGATGCATCGCTACAACGCGGGCGAGTTCGACGTCTGCACCATCTTCTACAACCGCTTCCAGTCGGTGATCAGCCAGATCCCCACGGCCCAGCAGCTCATCCCCGCGGTCTTCGAAGAATCCGCCGGCGCGTCGGTGGCCCAGTACGAGTACGAGCCCGACGAGGAGGCGATCCTCGCCGAACTCTTGCCGCGCGGCGTCGCCACCCACGTCTTCACCGCGCTCCTCGAGAACGGCGCCTCCGAGCAGGGCGCCCGGATGAGCGCCATGGACAACGCCACCCGCAACGCCGGCGAGATGATCGACAAGCTCACCATCCAGTACAACCGCTCCCGCCAGCAGGCGATCACGAGCGAACTCATCGAGATCATTTCGGGCGCGGAAGCGCTCTAGAAGAACGGAGACCACGCGATGGCCACCAAGGCAGCAGTCGGCAAGATCACCCAGGTTATCGGCGCCGTCGTCGACGTGCAGTTCGAGGACCACCTGCCCGAGATCCTGAACGCGCTGGACACCGAGAACAACGGCAAGCGCCTCGTCCTCGAGGTCGCCCAGCACCTCGGCGAGTCGACCGTCCGCACCATCGCCATGGACTCGACCGAAGGCCTCGTCCGCGGCGAGAAGGTCACCGACACCGGCAAGGCCATCCAGGTCCCGGTAGGCGACTGCACGCTCGGCCGCATCCTGAACGTGATCGGCGACCCGGTGGACGAGAAAGGCCCGGTCGAGGCCACCGAATACCGCCCGATCCACGCCCAGGCCCCGGCCTTCTCCGAGCAGTCGACCGAATCCGAGGTGCTCGTCACCGGCATCAAGGTCATCGACCTGCTCGCCCCCTACGCCAAGGGCGGCAAGATCGGCCTCTTCGGCGGCGCCGGCGTCGGCAAGACGGTGCTGATCCAGGAGCTGATCAACAACATCGCCAAGGTGCACTCCGGCTACTCGGTCTTCGCCGGCGTCGGCGAGCGCACCCGCGAGGGCAACGACCTCTACCACGAGTTCATCGAGTCCGGCGTCATCAACATCGACGACCTGACCAAGTCCAAGGTGGCGCTGGTCTACGGCCAGATGAACGAGCCGCCGGGGGCCCGCGCCCGCGTCGCCCTCTCCGGCCTCACCCTCGCCGAGCAGTTCCGCGACCAGTCCGGCACCGACGTGCTCTTCTTCATCGACAACATCTTCCGCTTCACCCAGGCCGGCTCCGAGGTCTCGGCCCTCCTCGGACGCATCCCCTCCGCCGTGGGCTACCAGCCGACGCTGGCCACCGACATGGGCCAGCTGCAGGAGCGGATCACCTCCACCCGACGCGGCTCCATCACCAGCGTCCAGGCGATCTACGTGCCCGCCGACGACCTGACCGACCCGGCGCCGGCCACCTCCTTCGCCCACCTCGACGCCACCACCGTGCTCTCGCGCGCGATCTCCGAGCTCGGCATCTATCCCGCCGTCGACCCGCTCGACTCGACGTCGCGCCTGCTCGACCCAATGGTGATCGGTGAAGAGCACTACGGGGTCGCCCGCGACGTCCAGGGCATCCTTCAGCGCTACAAGAGCCTGCAGGACATCATCGCCATCCTGGGCATGGACGAGCTCTCCGAGGACGACAAGCTCACCGTCGCCCGCGCCCGCAAGATCCAGCGCTTCCTTTCGCAGCCGTTCGACGTGGCGCAGGTTTTCACCGGCTCGCCCGGCGTGCAGGTGCCGCTGGCCGAGACCATCGACAGCTTCAAGCGCGTCGTCGCCGGCGAGTTCGACCACCTGCCGGAGTCGGCCTTCTACATGGTCGGCGGCATCGACGAGGTGATGAAAAAGGCCGAGCGAATGGCCGCGGAAGCCGCGTGATGGGGACCGCCTGATGGCTGACACCCTCCAGTTCGACCTCGTGAGCCCCGAGCGCAAGCTCGCGTCGGTCGAGGCGACCAGCGTGCAAATTCCCGGCATGGGCGGCGACTTCACTGCCATGCCCAACCACGCTCCGTTCCTCACCACGCTCCGCCCCGGCGTGGTCCGCGTGGTCGCCCCGGGTGAAACCGTGGAATACGTCGTGACCGGAGGCTTCGCTGAAGTCTCGCCCACCGCCACGAGCATCCTCGCTGAACAGGCGGTTCTGCGCGTCGAGGCCGATGCCCCGCTCCTCGCAGATCTTCTCGGCGCCGCCGAGCGCGACCTCGCCGAGGCCCCCGAGGAACGCCGCATGGCCGCCGGCCAGCGCCTCCGCGACGTGATGGCGCTCAGGACCCAGCTCGGCGGCTGACAGGGGTGGCCGGGCGATGCCGTCCCGCCACACCCTGATCGCCGGCGGCGCCGCTCCCCGGCGACCCCGAGCTCCCCGGCTGGCTCGGCCGCCTCGTCTTCCGCCGCGTCTTCACCGTCGCCGCCGAGACCGACCGCTACGTCCGCCAGACCCGCTCCTCGTCCGGCCTCTTCGTCCTCGTCGCCCCGACCGAAGCTCGCCTTCCCAACCGGGCCGGTGGAGAACCTCCCCGCTCGCGCCGAGCTTCAACGGCTGCTCGCCCTCGCCGACCGCCGTCCCAACCTCGTGCTCCGCATGGGCCGCGCCGCCCCGCTCCCCTTCTCCCCCCGCCGCCCCCCCAACGCCGTCCTCGCCTGACGACGAAACAGGCCCTCCGGAGGCGCGTTAACCCTTCAATCCTTGACTCTTTTAGGTGCCATATGGTTCCCATACGGATTCCATACGGTTTCTGGGTCGAGGAAATCGCCGTAAACCTTTGGCGGCGCAGACCTTCATCCGGCCCGCTCAGCACCCCATCCGCGCGCACACCCGCTGCAGGAACAGCCCGTTCGGCCCGCCCTCGTTCGCCACGCCCAGCCCCTCCTGCACCACCGTCCCGTCCGGCTTGCGGCATTCGAAGGCATAGGCCGGTTCCAGCCCTTGCAACACGCAGGCCGACACCTCCCACCCCGGCGGAATGTCCGTCACGTCCACCGACTTCCACTTCGGATGCCCCTTCGACTGCAGCTCATCGAACCGCGTCAGGATCAGGTGGCTCAGGCCCGCGACCATCTCGCAGCTCCCCGCCTGGTACGAATTCCGCTGCGGCTGGAAGTCGTAGGTGACCAGAACCGCCTTCACCGCCACCACCGGCACCGGCCCGGTCACGAACGGATAGGTCCCCGCCGCCACCTCGGTCGGCGTATAGACCGCGGCCAGCACCGGGTCGGTCATCGGCAGCAGGTGAAACGCCGCCGGATCGATCCGGTCGGAGCGGAATAGCTCCGCCGGCGCTCCCACCACGTAGAAGAGCGCATCCACCTCGCCCGCCAGCAGCGCCTCCAGCGCCTCCGCCGGCGCGAGCGGCAGCCGCTCCGCCGGCTCCACCTGTGCGAGGTCGAGCACCAGGTCCGCCGTCAGCCGCGTCCCGCTTCCCTCCGTCCCGGTGGCCACCCGCTTGCCACCGAGATCCGCCAGCGACGCGATCTCGCGGCGCGCCAGCACATGCACCTCCTCGTTGTAGAGCGGGAAAGCGATGCGGATCCCCTGCGCCGCCCTCCGCAACGCCGGGTCGTCGCCGGCAAAGGTGCGGAAATACTCCAGCACGTCGCTCTGCACGATCCCGAGCTGCGTCGCCCGCCGGTCGCGCACCGCGTTCATGTTCTCGATCGACCCGGCGCTCTCGCGCACGTTCAGCTCCAGCCCGCATTCCGCGCCCAGCGCGGCGAGGTCGCGGCCGATCTGGATATAAGTCCCGCTCGGGCCGCCGGTGACGATGTTGGCCTCCACCTGCTGCTGCGCCGCCACAGGCTGCAGCATCCCGGGCAGCGCGAACACGAGCGCCACGAGTGCGGCACGGATCATTGCGGTCTCCCTTCCGTCACGTCAGCATGCGCCGAGACCGCGCACTAGTGCCGCCGCCGTCAGCCGGTTGATCGCCCCGAGCACCGCCGTCAGCGCATCGGTCACGCAAGTCCCGCGCTGCAGCTCCGCGATCAGCGCCGCTCGCTGCGCCGCGCTCGTCTCGGCAAGCCCGGGCGCCGTGCCCACCGCCGCGGTGACCGCCGCCGCCGACCTGCGGTCCGCGCCGGCCGTCTCGACCGCCGCCACGGCCGGGGCCGACCGTGCGACCCGTTCGGTCACCGCTACCGCGGCCTCCAGCTCCTGGTGGCGCGCCGTGGCGGCCGCGATGTCTTGCTCGAGCCCGGCGAGCCGCGCTTCCCCATCGGCAATCCCGGCGTCGACCTCCACCAGCCGTCGCTCCGCCGCCTCGGCCTGCGCCGCCCGGACCTGGAGCGCCTGTTCCTGTGTCTCCACCTGGTTCAGCCGGTCGGTCGCCTCGGCAAGCGCCGCCTCGCGTGCCGCGACCTGCGCATCCAGCTCCTTCAGCCGGGCCTCCGCCGCGTCGGCCGCCTGTTGCCGGGTGTCCGCCCGACCGCGCGCTCCGCTCAGCGCGGCCTGCACGGTCGCCACCTGCTGCGTCAGATCGGCGAGACGGGTCTCCGCCGCATCGGCCACCTGCCGCCCTGCCTCGGCCCGGTCGCCTGCCGCTTTCAGCGCCGCCGCCTCCGCCGCCACCCGTTGCGTCATTTCCGCCAGCCGGCCTTCTGCTGCCGTTGCCGCCGCTTCCGCCTTGGCCTGCCGCGTCGCCGCCGCCTCGATGCGCGCCTCGGTGTCCCGCGCCGCCGCCTCCTGCTGCTCCAGCTCGGCACGCGCCGCCTGCAGCCGCTCCTCCGCCGCGCCGGCCGCCGCTTCTGCCTGCGCCTGCGCCGCCGCGGCAGCCTCGCTCGCGTGGCGACTTTCCTCGCCCTTTCCGGTTGACGCAGCAACCGCCGCGGTCAGCGCCGCAACCTGCCGGTTCAGCTCTTCGAGCCGGTCGCGTGCTGCCGCCTCCGCCGCCGTCCCGGCTGCAGCCGCCGTGCTCTCGCCCTGTTTCAGTTGACCATCCAGCGCGGCGAGCCGCGCATCCGCCGCGGCCACCGCCGTCTCCGCCGCAGCCTGCCGCGCCAGCGCATCCGTCGCCATTTGCTCAGCGGCCGCCTGCCGCGACGCCGCGTCCTCCGCCGCCCGCTCCGCCGCGCCACGGGTGTCCTGCGCCGTCTCGGCCGCCGCCTCGAGCGTCGCCGCCTGGCCCTGGAGTTCCCTGACGCGCGCCTCGGCCTTCTCGCGTGCCGCGTCGGCCGCCTTCAGGCTCGTGCTCGCCACCTCGAGCGCGGCGCGTCGGGTCTCCGCATCGGCGGCCTCCGTCCGCGCCGCCTCCGCGTCCGCCCGCAGGCCGGCGGCCTCCGTCCGCAGTCGGTCCAGCTCCGCCCGCGCCGCCGCAATGCGGGCGTCTGCGGCGCGGACGGCCGCCTCCAGCGTCTCGCGCTTTGCTTCCAGCTCGGCCACCTCGGCCTGCATGATCGCCACGAACTCGCGGTTGGGCTCCGGCACATCCGGAGAATCCTGCGCTGCGGCACCAAGGGCAAAAGCCGAGACAAAAACGGCAAGGGATAGAGTCAGGAGGGCTGTCGTCTTCGCCAGCTTAGCACCGGCCCGGCGGGTCGGCATGGCTGGCTCACCCTCCGATCCAGAGGTCGAGCCGCCCCGGCTCGGGGTCGGACAGGAGCTGGCCGTAGTCACGCACCCCGACCTCGCCGCCGTCCGCGATCACGGGCGCCACCACCCGGCCCAGCGCCTCGGCCGCCGCAAGGTCCTCCGCGCGGTAGTAGCCCACGCGCGATGTGGCGATCTCGAAGGGCAGGGGCTCCGTCGTGACCGCGCTCAGCCCCGCCTTCGTCAGCGCGGCCAGGATCGCGGCCCGCAGCTCCGGCGGGCAGTCCGGCCCCACCCGGAGCCGGATGCTGGTGACGCCCGCCAGCGCCGGTTCCACCGGCACGCCCGGCGTGGTCGCTCCCACCTTCGGCGCAGGTACCGCTGAAGCCGGGGCAGCGGGCGCCGCTGCGCTCTGGCCCGGCTCGTCGGACAGCGTGTTCCGCACGATCACCGCCGCCGCGACCAGCGCCACCGCCGTCAGCGCGCCGATCGCGATCCATACCCGTAGTCCCGGCGTCGAGCGCCGCGCCGGCGCGCGCGGCGGCGCTACAGCCGCCGGCGGCGACGCGGCAACGGTCTCGCGGGCCGAAGCCACAGCCGGGCGCGGCGCACGAGCCGCCAAGGCGTCGGGGTCGCGCGGGGCGCTCCGCCAGGGGCCGGTCACCGCGCCAGCGCGGATCCCGTCCTTGCGACTCCAGTTCTCTGCCGTCTTGCCGGGCGGCCGATCGCGCGTCCCGTCCACTTGGCTTGCACCCTGCTCTCTGCGCGCCGGCGTCTCTCGCCGGGCACTCCCCTAAGGTGAATGATAGGTCAAAGCCCCCGGAGGTCGAAAGCCCTATTTACGCCAAGCCTTAAGCCCGCCCGCGCTCACCCGGACACGGCTTCGCGATACCACTCCACGATCTGCCGCCGCTCCGCCGGCTCGATCTCCGAGACGTTCCCCGGCGGCATGGCGTGGCTCCGCCCCGCCTGCAGGTAGATCTCCCGCGCGTGCGCCGCGATCTCGGCGTCCGTCTCCAGGATCACCCCCTTCGGCGCCCGATGCACCCCCGGCCAGACCGGCTCGGCGGTATGGCACATGGAGCAGCGCCCCCGCACCGTGTCCGCCACCGTCCCGAACCCGGCGGCAGAGGCGAACTTCTCCTGCATCGGCGACAGCTGCGCCAGCTCCTCCCGCTGGCTCCCCGGCGCGCGTGGACAGCCACATGATGATGACGAAGATGATCGCCGTCGCCGCCCAGGTCCAGTTCGGCGTCCTGCCGGTGGCGTGCATGGTGTTGAAATAGTGACGGATCGTCACCCCCATCAGGAACACCAGGCTCGCGATCAGCCAGTTCCACTCCGTGGCGAAGGCCAGCGGATAGTGGTTCGACAGCATCAAAAACAGCACCGGCAGCGTCAGATAGTTGTTGTGCGTCGAGCGCAGCTTGGCGATGGCCCCGTACTTCGGGTCCGGCGTCCGCCCCGCCTTCGAGATCCGCCACCACGATCGTCTGGTTCGGGATGATCACCAGGAACACGTTGGCCGACATGATCGTCGCGGTGAACGCGCCCAGATGCAGCAGCGCCGCCCGCCCGGTGAAGACGTGGGTATACCCCCAGGCCATCACCACCAGGATCAGGAACAGGATCACCATCAGCAGCGTCGGATTCGCCGCCAGCCGCGACTTGCACAGGTTGTCGTAGAACAGCCACCCCACCGAAAGCGACAGCAGCGAGATGACGATTGCCGCCCAGGCCGGGATGTCGAGCACGCCCCGGTCGACCAGAAACAGGTCCGCCCCGGCATAATAGACGATGCACAGCATCGCGAACCCGCTCAGCCAGGTGGCATAGCTCTCCCACTTGAACCAGACCAGGTGCTCCGGCATCCGCTCCGGCGCCACCAGGTACTTCTGGATGTGGTAGAACCCGCCGCCATGCACCTGCCACTCCTCGCCGTAGGCCCCCGGCGGCAGGTGCGGCACCTTCTTCAGCCCCAGGTCCAGCGCCACGAAGTAGAAGGACGACCCGATCCAGGCGATCCCGGTGATCACGTGCAGCCAGCGCACCGCGAAGGCCAGCCAGTCCCAGATGATGGCGTATTCGTACATGTCCGCTCCCCGTTCGCGTCCCGTCGGCCGATCCGGACAGCGTGGCAGAAAAGCCCTTCTTGGCAAATGCCGCAATTCACCCGGCAGTTTCGCGCTTTGCCTGAAAATGCTAGCGTGCCGTCCATGTCCTACGTCGCCAACCTCGGCACCTTCATCCGCGTCTACGAGCTCGGCTCCATGTCCGCCGCGGGGCGCGACCAGCGCATCTCAGCCGCCGTCGCCTCCGCCCGCATCGCCGAGCTCGAGCGCCACCTCGGCGTGCGCCTGTTCAACCGCACCACCCGCAGCCTGCAGCCCACCGAGCAGGGCGTCATCTTCTACCAGGGCGCGCAGAAGATCCTCGACACCATCGCCGAGGCCGAGGCCGCCGTCGCCGACGTCTCGAAGCACCCGCGAGGCTCGCTGCACGTCGCCGCCCCCCTCGGCCTCGGCAAGCGGCTGATCGCGCCGCTCATCCCCGCCTTCAACGACCTCTACCCCGAGATCGACGTGCGCCTGCGCCTCTCCGACCGCCGCATCGACATCACCGCCGAGGCGCTCGATCTCGCCTTCCACCTCGGCCCGCTGGAAGACTCCACCCTCCGCGTCCGCCCCATCGCCGACTGCCCGCGCCTGCTCGCCGCCGCCCCCGCCTACCTCGCCGCCCGCCAGCTTCCCCGCACCGGCGCCGATCTCCTCGGCCAGCGCCACGCCTGCCTGCTACACCGCTACCCCGGCGCCCGCGAGTTCGTCTGGACCCTCGTGACCCCCGCCGGCCCGCAGCGCTTCGAGATCTCCGGCCCGCTCGAATCCGACGACGGCGACGTCCTCACCGCCTGGGCGCTCGCCGGCCGCGGCATCATCCTGAAACCGGTCTTCGAGATCGCCGACCACCTCGCCGCCGGCGCCCTGGTCCCGGTCTGCGAGGACACCCCGCCCCTGCCGGTCAGCCTCGCCTGCCTCTACCGGCACAAACGGCTGCAGGACCCCAAAAGCCGCCTCTTCATCGATTTCATCGTCGCCGCCCTCAAGCGCGAGCTCGCCCGCGCCACCGCCACCCTCCCGGCCGCCTGATCCTTTCCACGCGGCCCCGCCCCGCGAAAAGGGCAGCGGCCGACCCGCGGGGCGGTCGTGAAGCGGCCGCCCCAGGGGGGGCGGGCCGGCCGCTGCCGGGGCAAGCCCCGGGCGGGACAACCCGCCTACGCCGACCCTGTTGGCCGGGAAAGCGCCCCCGGCCTCACGAGAACACGAACACCGCCGTCAGCACCGCCAGCAGCGCCGACACCCCCGACACCGGCCCCAGCTTCGGCAGCCGCGCCGCCGCCGCCGGCTTCCCGCGCCGGATCTCGCCATAGGTCATGTGGATCATCACCGCCGCCGCAGTCAGCGACAGCACGAACAGCATCTTCAGCCAGAACAGCCCCGGCAGGTTCCCCGGCCCGCCCCAGCGGCTCCACACCATGATCACTCCGCTCGCCCACATCAGCGCGAGCCCCGCCCCCGACACCTTCGCCAGCATCGGCCCAAGCCCGCGCAGCGTCCCCGCCGCGTCCGGGCCTGCCACCACCGCGCGCCGCATGATGATCGCGCTGCCGAAGCCGCCCGTCGCCCCTACCATCAGCCCCACGAAATGCAGGAACAGCAGCACCTGGTTCACGCTCGACCTCCGCCGACAACCGCCCCGCCACCCGGAGCAGCCGCCATTGATATCACAATCTCGCCGCTGTCACCCGCCCATGGCGCTCCCCCGCCAAGCCTGGAATGTCGATCTCTCAACGCTGCGGGTCGACGATCCTCCAGGCGCCCAGCGGCCAAGGTGACGCTATACCTTTAGCCCGCCCTCCAGGCCCTTCGCAGCATAGGGAAGTTTCTTTTTGAAGACACAAAGGTACAACTCGCTGACACACCTTAAAATAATTATCAGAGTGTCGCTAACCTGTTCATCATTTATGGAATCCGCCTCCGTCGGATGAACCAACGAGTTCCTCCGAGATATCGCTTCATTCAATCCGGAGAACCACCCTTGCTTGGATTTAGACGGGTCCTTAGAGCATTTTTCGATGATTAGTTCATTCTGTCTGACATCCGGTAAAACTTTGACCTAGGACGAATTCTGAAAATCCCAGCCTCAAAGGCGACCTCCCGCTCAAGCAAGATGCCTTTCTCATGGATAGAGAACATAGTGCTGCCTTGAAAATGATCCGCGATGTAGTTCAGGTGCAACTCCAGAAATGAAAATGCATGAAAAATGGAAGCCCGATAGAACGCTTGGCGTGCCTCGTCGTTTCCGCAGCTTAGGCCATGGTTCCGGAAACCTTTCGCGGCTTCCATGAGGCTCTTAGAATACGAAACGAATTGGCTCATTGCATTTTAACCTTGCTCTCTTGGTAAGCAAGCGCTGCCCGCTTCGCTTCATATCCCTTGATCGCCGTATCGATCATCGGGGAGGTAAAGCCATTGCCCTTCTCGGCTTGAAGCCAGAAGAGTTCGGCAAAACGGCCCCGCTCTTTTGGATCTGTGCGGAAGCCAAGCCCCCGATATACTTCTGAATCGTATGATGCCGGCCTTTGATTAAAAGGTCGGCCCTCAGGGGGTCTTTTGACTTGGAGTTTTTAAGTCCGAAATGACGGTCTAGGCGTGTTGGGTTGCCTTGTAGTGTTCCAGCCACATAAGCCCATGCAGCTAGCAAAGCAACATTCCTTGTCTTGTGAATTTGATCGGCCTTGCCCTTTAGCTTCTTGGATTTCGGATCGCGATAGAACTCAATCTGTGCCGAGATCAGCGCTGCAAATTCCTTTCCCGCCCGAATTAAGCCAGCGTCGTTCCAGAGATCTGGGTGTTCACTTTGAGTGTCTGCCCATATCTTTGGATTTCGCTGACCGGATTCGACCACTTGTGGAGTCGTGTCAACGTGCTCCCACTTTTCTGCTTGAACAGCCTTTCCGAGAAAGAAGTTCACAATAAAGGTTCGCGCTTCCTTGACTGTGATTGGGCTTCCCTTTTTGCCTTTGTCGGCAAAGTCCTGATCCTTTTCAAGCAGCGCGACCTTCTGGCACCATTTTCGCAAGTCCGCTCCTTCCATTGTGGCGTACATTCGATCGAGGAGATCGGCCGGGACGGAGATATTAGTGTTTGATATGACCTGTACGTCGAGCCGCTGTTCCTTATTCAGGTTAAAGTATACCTTTAGACCGTGATAGGTATCGACGTCAGCCTTCACCGCCAGTGCAATAGCTTCAATCGGTGCTGTCCGCCAATACGTTAGGCTGGGTGTTTTTCCGGGATTATTAACGTCCGCAATATGCCGCACTTGCTCGAAGTGCGCGCATGACCATAGTCCGCTCAGTTGGCGAATGATTGACTTTCAGTATAGCACGACTGTTCTTTTCCGCCAAACCTCGCCGCGCCAGAATTCCGCGTGGCGTCAATGCCGCCCCGGTGACGGCTTCGGCGGTATCATCGAGCCATTAATAAACCACCTTCGGCCGCACCCTAAGGTCCCGCCCCCTTACATGGATAAAAACCTCCGGCTCTCCCTCCCTTAAGTCCCTCTCCAGCAATACCTGACCAAAATAGGTGCCATATGGATTCCATACGGATTCCATACGCTTTCCATCCCCGCCAAATCCCTGATCCGGCAGCGGAAACCGGCCCTCAGCTCCCCCGGTACGTCGAATAGCTGTAAGGCGCCAAAAGCAGCGGCACATGGTAGTGCTCGCCCACGTCCGCCACCCCGAACCGGATCGGGATCACGTCGAGAAACCGCGGCTTCTCCCCCGCCACCCCGGCCCCGTCCAGGTAGGCCCCGGCATGGAACAGAAGCTCGAACACGCCGGCCTGCATCTCCCCCTTCGGGATCACTGGCCCGTCCGTCCGCCCGTCCGCGTTGGTCACCACATCTCGTACCAGGCGCCGCGCGTCCCCCTCGATCCGGTAGAGCTCGATCCGCATCCCCGCCGCCGGGCACCCCCGCCCCGCGTCCAGCACATGCGTCGTCACATACCCCTCGGCCATGCCGCCCCTCCCTGCCAACCGCCCCACCATCCCACCGCCCGGCCTCCCGATCCACCCCCGAACGCCGGAAGCACCTTCTCCCCGATTTTGAAACCCGATACGCCGTTCATGCCCTAGAATGCCCGCCAACCAAGGGGGAAACCATGCGCTATCCACGCAACATGCAAGGCTACGGCAGCACCCCCCCCAACGCCGATTGGCCCAACAACGCCAACATCGCCGTAAGCCTGGTGCTAAACTACGAAGAAGGCGGCGAAAACTGCCTCCTCCACGGCGACGCCGCCTCCGAGGGCTTTCTCTCCGAGATCCCCGGCGCCCAGCCCTGGCCCGGCCAGCGCCACTGGAACATGGAGAGCGTCTACGAATACGGCGCCCGCGCCGGCTTCTGGCGCCTCCACCGCCTGCTCCGCGACGTCCCCGTCACCGTCTACGGCGTCGCCTCGGCGCTGGCCCGCTCCCCCGCCCAGGTCGCCGCCATGCAGGAGGCCGGCTGGGAGATCGCCTCCCACGGCCTGCGCTGGATCGACTACCGCAACCACACACGCGACGCCGAACAGGCCGACCTCGCCGAGGCCATCCGCCTCCACACCGAGGTCGTGGGCGAGCCGCCGAAGGGCTGGTACACCGGTCGCACCTCGATCAACACCGTCGATCTCGTATCCGAGACCGGCCTCTTCGACTGGGTCGCCGACACCTACGACGACGACCTCCCCTATTGGCGCGAGCACGCCGGCCGCCAGCAGCTCATCATCCCCTACACGCTCGAAACCAACGACATGCGCTTCTCCGCAGGCACCTTCCACACCGCGCGGGACTTCTTCACCTACCTCCGCGACACCTTCGACACCCTCTACGCCGAAGGCGAGGCCGGCGCCCCGAAGATGATGTCCATAGGCCTCCACTGCCGCCTCGTCGGCCGCCCCGGCCGCATCAAGGCCCTCGCCGACTTCCTCGACTACATCCGGGCCCGCTCCCGCGTCTGGATCGCCACCCGCGGCGACATCGCCGCCCACTGGCGCACCCGCCACCCCGCGCCCGCGATCGCCGAGCGCCCCACCACCATGCCGAAGGAAGCCTTCGTCGCCCGCTTCGGCAGCATCTACGAACACTCCCCGTGGATCGCCGAGCGCGCCTACGCCTTCGAGCTGGGTCCTGCCCACGACACCGCCACAGGCCTCGCCAACGCCCTCGCCCGCGCCTTCCGCTCCGCCGCCGAAGACGAACGGCTCGGCGTCCTCAAGGCCCACCCCGACCTCGCCGGCAAACTCGCCGCGGCAAAACGCCTGACCGCCGAGAGCACCGCCGAGCAGGCCGGCGCCGGGCTCGACTCCCTCACCGACGCCGAGCGCGCCCGCTTCACCGGGCTGAACGACGCCTATCAGGCGAAGTTCGGCTTCCCCTTCATCATCGCCGTCCGCGGCCTCGACAAGGCCCGCATCCTCGCCGCCTTCGAAACCCGCGCCGCCAACGACCGCAACCAGGAGCTCGCCACAGCCTGCGCCCAGGTTGAACGCATCGCCCTCCTGCGCCTGCGCGACATGCTGTCCGAATGAGCCCGCCTTCCGGAGACCACGTCATGAACAAGCAAAGCACCCAGCGTTCACCCCTGCGGCAGAAGAACGCCATCGGCACCTACGCCGACGACGAACCGCGCCCGGATTTCACCCGCAGCTACTATGCTCCCAAGGGCGGCCTGCCCGGCCAGGACGAGCTGATGTCCGGCCGCTCCGTCTTCACCGAAGCCTACGCCTTCATCCCGCGCGGGGTGATGACCGACATCGTCACCTCCGGCCTGCCGTTCTGGGACCGCACCCGCGCCTGGATCATCGCGCGGCCGATGACCGGCTTCGCGGAAACCTTCTCCCAGTACATCATGGAGGTCGAGCCCGGCGGCGGCAGCACGCGCCCCGACACCGAGGCCGGGGTCAGCTCGGTCCTCTTCACCGTCGAGGGCGAGCACCTGGTCACCATCGGCCCGGAGACCTTCCTGCTCAGCCCCGGCCACTTCGCCTTCATCCCGCCGGGCACCACCTGGACCCAGCGCAATCACACCGGCCAGCGCGTGGTGTTCCACTGGATCCGCAAGGCCTACGAGCCGGTCGAGGACCTCGGCCTGCCGCAGCCGCTGGTGGTCAACGAGGCCGACGTGAAGAACATGTCGATGCCCGACACCCTCGGCCGCTGGACCACGACGCGCTTCTTCGACCATTCCGACATGCGCCTCGACATGCACGTCACCATCGTCAACCTCGAGCCCGGCGCCGAGATCCCGTTCATGGAAACCCACGTGATGGAGCACGGCCTCTACGTGCTCGAAGGCAAGGGCGTCTACAAGCTCAACCGCGACTGGGTCGAGGTCGAGGCCGGCGACTTCATGTGGCTCCGCGCCTTCTGCCCGCAGGGCTGCTATGCTGGCGGCCACGGCCGTTTCCGCTACCTGCTCTACAAGGACGTCAACCGCCACGCCCGCCTCACCCTCTGAGGCGGCCTTGCGGGGCGTCGTCAGCGCGCCACCGTGTCGAGCCAGATCGTCACCGGCCCGTCGTTCACCAGCGCCACTCGCACGTCCGCGCCGAAGGCGCCGGTGGCCACCGCGACCCCGTGCCCCCGGAGCTCCGCGGCGAAATGCTCGTAGAGCTTCCGCCCGACCTCCGGTTCGGCGGCCGTGGAGAAGCCCGGCCGGTTTCCCTTCGTCTCAGCAGCCAGGGTGAACTGGCTCACCACGAGCGCCGCGCCGCCCACGTCGAGCAGCGAGCGGTTCATCCGCCCCTCGGCATCGCGGAAGATCCGCAGGTTGACGGTCTTGCGAGCCAGCCAGGCGCTTTCCGCCTCGCCGTCACCGCGCATGGCGCAGACCAGCACCAGCAGCCCCGGCCCGATCGCCCCGATCTCCCGGCCCTCGACGGCGACGCTGGCCTCAACCGCCCGCTGGATCAGCGCCCGCACCGCCTCAGAACCCCACCCCGATCTCGCGCCCGACCGCGAACAGCCGATCCCGCGCCACCGCGTACTCCGCGCCTTCCAGATGCTCCAGCATCAGCGGCACCCCCGCCCGGTCGACCTCGCCGAGGTAGGTGCGGTAGTCCATCACCCCATCGCCGATCATCACCTCGTCGAGATGCAGCGCCGCCTGGTGGTGCAGCCGGATGTCCTTGGCATGGCAGGAGACGATGTGCGGCCCCAGCCGGGCGAAGATATCCCGCACCAGGCGCGCGTTGTCGAAGTAGACCCGTGGCGTCATCACCAGGTTCACCGGATCCACGTGCGCGGCGAAGGCCGGCCGGTCCACCGCCGCGATCAGCTCCAGATAGCAGTCGACGCTGTCGGGCAGAGAATACTGCATCATCTCCAGCGCCAGCTTCGCCCGCCGCGGCTTCACCGTGTCGAGGATCTGCCGCACGGTTTCGACCGTGGCTTCGAAGCATTCCGGACCCATGTTCTTCCGGTGCGGTGCGTAGTCGGTCCCGGGCGCGAAGCTTCCGATGTAGCTGACCGCGCATCGCGCTCCCACCGCGTCGGCGATCGCGAGGCAGTCGCAGGCGTAGGCGACGTTCGCCCGCCGCACCTCCGCCTCCACTGCGATGAGGTTTCGCCAGATGCCGAACTCGGCGATCACCACGTCCTCCGCGGTGAACGCCGCCTCGATCGCCGCCAGGCGCGCCGAGTCGCCCACCGTCACCGGCGGACAATAGGCGGCGCCATATCCGAACGCCCGATGCGCCCGGGCAACATCACGCGGATCGCCCTCGGCCGGGACCGGCAGGCCGTGGCCGCCGAGCCGGATCACGTGCGCTCCCCCGAAAGCGCCGCGACCGCCTCCGCCGACAGCCGCCGCACCCGCATTCCCTTGGTCAGGACCGCCAGCTTCGCAGTCTCCTCCAGCTCCTCTGCCGCGAAGACCGCATCCCGGAAGGTCCGGGCCGACACCACCGGCCCGTGGTTTGCGAGCAGGACCGCCGCCGCCTCCCCCGCCTTCGCCGCGATCAGCGGCGCCACCTCCGCCGAGCCCGGCTTGGTGTAGCGGATGAGCGGCACCCGCCCCACCCGCATCACCACGTAAGGCGTGATCGGCGGGATGGCGTCCTCCGGATCGGTGTCCTCGAGGCACGACAGCGCGGTGGCATAGGTCGAGTGCAGGTGCACCACGCCGCCCGCCTGCGGCCGGACGCCATAGACCGCCATGTGCAACGGTACCTCCTTCGTTGGCGGATCGCCCGCCACGTGTGCCCCCGACGGGTCTAGCTTCGACAGCCGCCCGGCCTCCAAAAACCCCAGGCAACTGTTCGTCGGCGTCATCAGGAACCCGTCCGGCAGCCGCGCCGACAGGTTCCCTGACGACCCCGCCGTCAGCCCACGCGCGAACATCGATTCCGCCAGCCTGCACATCTCGTCGCGCAGCGCCCGCTCCTCGCCAGTCACGTCCCGCCCTCCAGCACCCGGAGCGCGCGCGCCAGGAAGTCGTCGCCGCCGAAGTTCCCCGACTTGAGCGCCAGCGCCAGCCGCGGCTCTCCCATGGTCGACAGCGCCGGCACCCCCGGATCGATCTCGGGCCCGATCTCGAAGGCGACCTTTCCCAGTGATCCGGCCACGGCACCCGACGTCTCGCCGCCGGCCGCAACGATCCGACCGAACCCGAGGTCGACGGCCGCCCTGGTCAGCCCGGCGAAGAGCCCCTCGTAGCCTTCGGCCAGCCGCTCCCGTCCGTGCTGCGCCTGCGCCGCCGCCACCGCCTCCGGCCCGTCGCTCGACGTCACCATCGGCGCCCCGCTGCGATTGGCCTCCACGAACGCCACCGCCCGCGTCAGCGCAGCCTCGGGCGCCAGCGCGTCTTCCGCCCCCAGCCGCAACGTCGGATGCTCGCGCGCATATTCCGCCACCTGCCGCAGCGTCGCCGCCGAGCAACTCCCCGCCAGCACCAGCGCCGGGCCCTCCCGCCCGGCGAAGCCCGCTTTACCCTGCGGCTCGATCCCGAAATTACCCGGAAGCCCCAGCAGAATCCCCGACCCGCCGGTCACCAGCCGATGTCCCCGCGCCGCCCGACCGAGCCGCAACAAGTCGTCGTCGTCGATGGCGTCGGCGACCACCAGCCGCCTGCCCTCGGTCTCCAGCGCCGCCAGCGCCGCTCCCACATCCCCCCGAACCGCCCCGATCGGCAGGTGCCCGACCGCGAGCCGCGTCTGATACCCCAGCCACCGCCGCAGGTCCGGATCGGTCATCGGCGTCAGCGGATGCTTCTCCATCCCCGACTCACTCGAGGAGCCGGTCGTGCACGAAGAGATGCCCCTGGTAGATCGTCCGCCCGGTCGCCGGAAACGCCGGGCAGACCAGCGCCAGCGGCGCCCCCAGCTCCCCGAGCAGCGCCTCCGCCACCGGCCCGATATTCCCCTCGCGCGTCGAATCGAAAGTCGAGCAATACTTGAACGCGATCTGCGCCGCGCCCTGCGCCAGCAGCCACCGGCAAACCGCCAGCGACTGCGCCACCGCGTCAGCGACAGGCACCGACCGCGTCTTCAGCGCGATCACCGCCGCATCGATCCCCGGTTCCGCGTCCCCATCCGGAACGCCGGCATACTGCAGCGTCCGCGCCCCGGCCCGCGCCAGCGCGTTGGCGGCATCGCTGGAACCGGTGAAGTCGTCGCCGATCACCCCGATCTTCATGGCAGCCGCACGCTACTCCTTCACCGCGCCGGTCATCGACGAGACGTAGTAGTCCACGAAGAAGGAGTACAGGATCACCACCGGCAGCGACCCGACCAGCGCCCCTGCCATCAGCGCCCCCCACTCGTAGATGTCGCCGCGCACCAGCTCGGTCAGCACCCCGACCGGGATGGTCTTGTTCTCCGACGACGAGATGAAGGTCAGCGCGTAGATGAACTCGTTCCACGACAGGGTGAAGGCGAAGATCCCCGCCGAGATCAGGCCTGGCACCGCCAGGGGCAGGATCACCCGCGTGAGGATCTGCCAACGCGACGCCCCGTCCACCAGCGCGCTCTCCTCCAGCTCGAACGGGATCGAGCGAAAATACCCCATGAGCAGCCAGGTGCAGAACGGAATGAGAAAGGTCGGATAGGTCAGGATCAGCGCCAGCTTCGAGTCGAAGATGCCGACCTTGAAGACGATGAAGGCCAGCGGAATGAACAGGATCGACGGCGGCACTAGGTAGGCGAGGAAGATCAGGAGCCCGGTCACCCGCGCCCCGGTGAAGCGCACCCGCTCGATCGCATAGGCGGCGAAGACCGACGCCAGGAGCGCGATGAAGGTTGAGGCGACCGAGACCAGGACAGTGTTCCACAGCCACCCCGGATACGAGGTCTCCAGGAACAGGTACTTGATGTGCTCGAGCGTCGGCCCCACCACCCAGAACGGGCTGTAGTCGGTGTAGTTGGTCAGCTGGTGGTTCGGCTTGATGGCGGTGATCGCCATCCAGTAGAAAGGAAACAGCAGCACGAAGACGAAAACCGCCAGCGGCAGGTAGGTGACCAGGATTCGCCGCGGCAGCGTGTTGTACTGTTCCATCCCGACGATGTCGTCGTTCGGCGCGTGCGCCGACCGCGCCGCGGCCAGCGCCTCGGAGACGATCTCCTCCTCGATATCCGGCCGGCGGTCGAGCGTGCTCATCAGTCGCCTCCCCCCTGCTGCCACTTCCGCCGCTGCAGCCCGAAGAATGAGAAGAGCACCGCCGCCAGCAGGAACGGAATCATCGCCACCGCGATCGCCGCTCCCTCGCCCAGCTGCCCGCCGGGGATGGCCCGCTGGAACGACAGCGTCGCCATCAGGTGCGTCGCGTTAACCGGCCCGCCGCGGGTCAGCACGTAGATCAGCTGAAAATCGGTGAAGGTGAACAGCACCGAGAAGGTCATCACCACCGCGATGATCGGCGTGAGCAGCGGCAGGGTGATCCGCCGGAACCGCTGCCACGAGGTCGCCCCGTCCAGCGCTGCCGCCTCGTTCAGCGACTGCGGGATCGTCTGCAGCCCGGCCAGCAGCGAGATCGCCACGAACGGCACCCCACGCCAGACGTTGGCCGCGATCACCGACCAGCGCGCCGACCATGGTTGGCCAAGGAAGTTGATCGGCTGCGAGATCAGCCCCCACTTCATCAGCACCCATGAGATGATCGAGAACTGGCTGTCGAAAATCCACCAGAAGGCCAGCGCCGACAGCACGGTCGGCACCACCCACGGCAAGAGCACGATGGCCCGGAAGAAGTTCTTCCAAGGCAACTTCTCGTTCAGGATCAGCGCCAGCCACAGCCCCAGCCCGAACTTCAGCACCGAGGCGATGACGGTATAGAAGAGCGTGTTGAACACCGCGAGCCAGAAGACCGAGTCGTCCGCCAGCCAGCGGTAGTTTTCCAGCCCGACGAAGACGCCCGCCCGGCCGATCTTTGCGTCGGTGAACCCGAGCCACACACCGAGCCCGAGCGGATAGGTGAGAAAGCACAACAGGAAGACAGCCGCCGGCAGCATGAACAGTAGCCCGAGGCCATTGCGGCTCTCGGTCAGCCAGTGGATCAGGCCGCCTCGGCCACCGCCCGTCATATGCCTCTCCTAGAGGAAGTCCGGCGGGTCGGAAGACCCGCCGAAGCATTGGCTCAGCTGTAGTATCGGTTCGCCCGCTTCGCGGCGCCGGCGATGGCGTCCTCGGTGGAAGCCTGGCCGGTGACCGCCTGGGCGAACATGTCGACCAGCACGTAGTCCGCCATCACGCCAGCCGACGCATAGCCGAGAGGCCCGGCATAGCCGTTCGGCCGAAGGCTTGCCGACGCCTTGGCATAGGGCGCGTGGATCGGGTTCGAGGTCCACACCGGGTTGGCAGCGGAATCCTTGAGCGCGCCGCAGCAGTAGGCGCTCGCCCCTTCGATCCAGGCGTTCATCCGGGCCGGGTCGTACATGAATTCCAGGTATGCCATGGCAGCCTGCGGATACTTGGTGTGGTTGAAGATCGAGAGCGACGTGGTCTGCGCCAGCTCGACCGACTCTCCGACCGGGCCGATGGGCAGGTTCGTGGTGCGGATGTCCTCGGCGATTTCCGCCATCGCCGGATCCTTGGCCGCTGCATAGTAAAGCGACACGCCGTTTGCGGTCAGCGAGATCTGCCCGGCAAGGAAGGCGCGGTTGTTGTTGATGTCGAGCCAGCTCTCGGTGCCTGGGATGAAGGTGGCATAGAGCTCCTTGGCATACTCTATGGCGGCACGGGTCTCCGCACTGTCGATGCCGACCGTGCCGTCCTCGTTAATCATCTTGCCGCCGTGGCTCCAGAGCAGCCAGTGGGCGTAGTTATTGCCGTCGCCGACCGCCTTGCCGTGCGGGAAGCCGGCGGGTGTGCCCTTGGCGGCCATCGCCTTGCAGAGCTCGAGGAAGCCGGCGGTGTCGGTCGGGAACTCGCTGAAGCCGGCGGCCTCCATGTGGCTCTTGCGGTAGCAGATGGCGTTGCCGATGGCGCAGAGCGGCATGGCAATGAACTTGCCATCGCGCACCGCGTAGTCCCTCGGGCCGTCGTACCAGCCCCCGTTCGCCGCGCCGATCGCGTCGGCGAGCTCGGTCACCTCGATCAGTTTGTCGGGATACTGGAACGGGTCGTCGAACCAACTCATCACCATGTCGGGGCCGGAGCCCACGTTGGCGGCGACGGCGGCCTTCGGACGCACGTCCTCCCAGCTCTCCTGGTCGACGCGCACCGGGACACCCGTGGCCTCGGTGAAAGCGGCGGTGTTGGCGTTCCAGGCTTCCTCCTCGCCCGACACGAAGGGTACCCACCGCAACAGGCGCAGGCTCGCGCCCTCCTCCGGCGTATAGGTCGGCATGTCCTGGGCGAAGGCGCGCGGGACGCCCAGCGCGCCGGCGGCGGCCAGTCCTGCGGCACCGGCCATCAGGTCCCGGCGGGTGATGTTGCTCATGGGTAGATCCTCCTTGTCGCGGGATTGAATTTGACCGAATGGAACGGTGGCCCCGCAGCCGCCGCTCCTCAGGCCGTAAGCCGAGCCCCCGAAGTGGCGTCGAAAAGATGTGTCGCGTCCGGATCGACCGAGATGCGGATTTCCTCGCCGGGCGCGGCCCGGACCCGCTCGCGGAAGACGCCGACCACCTCCGTCGCGCCCATCCGCCCCAGCACGTGCGTCTCCGAGCCGGTGGGCTCCACCACGTCCACCCGGAACGGCACCTCGCCGCCCAGATGCATCGATTCCGGCCGCAGCCCGTAGACCACAGCACCCGCCGGAGCCGCCGCCGGAACCCCTCCGACCGGCAGCGCGATCCCGTCGCCAGTGACGAACTGCCCGCCGTCGATCCGCCCGGTCAGCATGTTCATCGCCGGCGAGCCGATGAAGCCGGCCACGAAGAGGTTCGACGGCGCGTCGTAGAGATCGAGCGGCGCCCCGACCTGCTCCACCCGGCCGTCATGCATCACCACGATCTTGTCGGCCATGGTCATCGCCTCGATCTGGTCGTGCGTGACATAGACCGTCGTCGTTTTCAGCCGCTGGTGCAGGTTCTTGATCTCCGCCCGCATCGATACCCGCAGCTTGGCGTCGAGGTTGGAGAGCGGCTCGTCGAACAGGAACACCTGCGGATCGCGCACGATGGCGCGCCCCATGGCCACCCGCTGCCGCTGCCCGCCCGAGAGCTGCCGCGGATAGCGCTCCAGCAACGCTGTCAGCCCGAGGATCTCCGCCGCCGGCCTCACCCGCGCCACGATCTCCGTCTTGGGCGCGCCCTTCAGCGTCAGCGAGAAGGCCATGTTCTCGGCGACGGTCAGGTGCGGGTAGAGCGCGTAGTTCTGGAACACCATGGCGATGTCCCGCTCCTTCGGCGGCAGGTCGTTTACCACCCGGTCGCCGATGCGGATCTCGCCGGAGGTGACATGCTCGAGCCCGGCGAGCATGCGCAGCAGCGTCGACTTCCCGCACCCGGACGGCCCCACCAGCACGACGAATTCGCCTTCGGCGATGTCGATGGACACGCCGTGCAGAATCTCGACGGAACCAAAGGACTTGCGCAGGTCGCGGATCGTGACCACTGCCATTGGTGCGGCATCCCCCCTTTTTGTTGCGGGCACGGTAGCGGCGCACCCGACCCTTCGCAACCTGCAAGACACCCGCCTTGCCTCTTGTCACGGGAACGGCGAGGCTCCCCCGATTCCAGGGGAAACGAGCCATGCGCTTCTCGGCCAACACGGGATTTCTCTACAAGGATCTCCCCTTCCTCGACCGGATCCGCGCCGCCGCCGCCGCCGGCTTCGATGCGGTCGAGTTCCACGACGAGGCCCAGGCCGCCGACCCCGCCGCCCTCGCCGCGGCGCTCGCCGAGACCGGCCTGCCGGTCTGCGGCCTCAACATCCGCATGGGCGGCACCTCCGGCTGCGCCGCCATCCCCGGCGCCGAGGCTGAGGCCCGCGCCGACATCGACGCGGCGGTGGCGGTCGCCGCCGCGGTAGGCGCCGGCGCTATCCACGTCCTCTCCGGCAGGACCACGGGCGAAGGCGAAGCCGCCCGCGCCTGCCTGATCGGCAACCTCCGCCACGCCCTCGACCGCTTCCCGGGCACGATCCTGATCGAGCCGCTCTGCCGCGCTGCGATGCCGGGCTACTTCCTCAACGACCTCGACCAGGCCCTCGGCATCCTCGCCGAGGTCGACCACCCGCGGCTGAAGATCCTCTTCGACTGCTTCCATATCGAGACCGAGCACGGCGCCTGCCTCGACCGCTTCCTTGCCGCCGCCCCGCACGTCGGCCACGTCCAGATCGCCTCCGTCCCCGGCCGCAACGACCCCACCGAAGGCACCCTCGACTACGCCGCCCTCCTGCCGCGCATGGTCGAGGCCGGCTACACCGGCCCCTTCGGCTGCGAATACCGCCCGCTCGCGCCGCCCAAGGCGATGCTCAGCCTCCTGCGCAGCCGTCTGCCGTGATCGTCAGAACAGGAAATACCGCTGCGCCATCGGCAGCACCTCGGCCGGCTCGCAGGTCAGCAACTCCCCGTCCGCCCGCACCTCGTAGGTCTCCGGATCGACCTCGATCTCCGGGGTGGCGTCGTTGAGCTTCATCGCCGCCTTGCCGATGCCGCCACGGGTGTTCTCGACGGCGAGAGTGAACTTGCGTAGTCCAAGGGTGGCGCCGATGCCGTCCGCCTGGGCGGCGGCCGAGACGAATGTGACCGCCGAGGCCTCCACCGCCCGTCCCATCGCCCCGAACATCGGCCGCGAATAGACCGGCTGCGGCGTCGGGATCGAGGCGTTCGGATCGCCCATCTGCGCCACGACGATCATTCCGCCGATCAGCACCATCTCCGGCTTGACCCCGAAAAAGGCCGGCGACCACAGCACCAGGTCCGCCCGCTTGCCCTCCTCGACCGAGCCGATGTGCTTCGACACCCCGTGCGCGACCGCCGGGTTGATCGTGTACTTGGCGATATAACGACGCACCCGGAAATTGTCGTTCTCGCCGGTCTCCTCCGGCAGCCGCCCGCGCTGCACCTTCATCTTGTGCGCCGTCTGCCAGGTGCGGATGATCACCTCGCCGATCCGCCCCATCGCCTGGCTGTCCGAGGCGATGATCGAGAAGGCGCCGAGATCGTGCAGGATGTCCTCGGCCGCGATCGTCTCCCGCCGGATCCGGCTCTCGGCGAACGCCACGTCCTCGGGAATGCTTTTCGACAGGTGATGGCAGACCATCAGCATGTCGAGATGCTCCTCCAGCGTGTTCTTGGTGTAGGGCCGCGTCGGGTTGGTGGACGACGGAATCACGTTCGGCTGCCCCGCCACCCGGATGATGTCCGGCGCATGCCCGCCGCCGGCGCCCTCGGTATGGAAGGCATGGATCGTCCGCCCGGCGATCGCCGCGATCGTATCCTCCACGAACCCCGACTCGTTCAGCGTGTCGGTATGGATCATCACCTGAACGTCGAACGCGTCGGCAACCCGCAGGCAGCAGTCGATCGCCGCCGGCGTCGTCCCCCAGTCCTCGTGCAGCTTCAGCGCACAGGCCCCCGCCCGCACCATCTCCTCCAGCGCTGCCGGTTGCGAGGCGTTCCCCTTCCCCGAGATCCCGATGTTCATCGGCACCCCGTCGATCGCCTGCAGCATCCGCCCGATGTGCCACGGCCCCGGCGTGCAGGTGGTGGCCAGCGTCCCGTGCGCCGGCCCGGTGCCGCCGCCCAGCATCGTCGTCAGTCCCGAATGCAGCGCGTCGTCGATCTGCTGCGGGCAGATGAAGTGGATGTGGCTGTCGAAGCCCCCCGCCGTCAGGATCCGCCCCTCGCCCGCGATCACTTCCGTCCCAGGCCCCACGACAATATCGACCCCCGGCTGCGTGTCCGGGTTGCCCGCCTTGCCGATCCTCGCGATCCGCCCGTCCTTCAGCCCCACGTCCGCCTTGACGATCCCGGTCCAGTCCACGATCAGCGCATTGGTGATCACCGTGTCGACGGCGCCCTCCGCGCGCGAGACCTGGCTCTGGCCCATGCCGTCGCGGATCACCTTGCCGCCGCCGAACTTCACCTCCTCGCCGTAGGTAGTGAGATCCCGCTCCACCTCGATGACCAGCTCGGTGTCGGCCAGCCGCACGCGGTCGCCGGTGGTGGGTCCGTACATGTCGGCATAGGCGGCGCGGGAGATGCGTGTGGGCATGGGCTGGACCTTCCTAAAGCGGCATGCGGAGCGAGATGACACCTGGTTCGTCGCGGGCATAAGCAGGCGGGTCGGGGTCGGGGGCGAAGCCGAGCTTGCGGTAGAGCGGGAGCGCCTCCACCCGCTCGTTCAGCGCGTCGAGCCGGATCTCGCGATAGCCGAGCTCCCGCGCCCGCGCGATCAGCCCGTCGCAGAGCGCCCGCCCGACGCCCCGCCCCCGCGCAGCGTTCGCCACGTACATCCGGTTCATTTCGCAGACGCCCGGTCCATAGGGCTTCAACATCACCACCCCCACCGGCGCCCCGCCGAGGCGCGCGATCACGCACTCGCCGCGCGGGGGGTTGAAATAGGTGCGGAACTCGGCGAGCTGTCCCTCGAAATCCTGGGCGATCAGGTAGGCGTCGATCGTCGCTCCCAACTCCGGATAGGTCTCGCGCATGTAGGCGAAGAAGTCGCGCGCCAGCTGCGACGCCGCCGCCACGTCGTCGTCGCTCCGCACCGCGTCGATCGTGATGGCGCCGCCGTCAGACACGGGCGGCTCCGGCCACGCGCCCGGTCGGGGCTAGGCGTCGTCGGTCGCGCGGATCTCCGTGATCCGCCAGTCCCAGCGTAGCGTGCCTCCCACCTCCGGCAGGCTGGTGAAGATGAAATGTGCCGTGAGCGCGCGAATCTGGCCGGGCGGCACGTCCGGCCGGGCGATGGCCGTCGCCTCTCCGATCACCGGGCAGGTCTCCACGGCGGCATCTTCTTGCGGACAGTCGCGCAGCCGTACCGCCAGCGTCAGGTCGCGCAGCCGATACGATGGCGAATCGTTGCGGATGCGCCCGGTCAGCGTGGCGCCGCGGGCGGTGGGCGCCAGGGCGAGATCCTCCAGCGCCAGTTCCGAGTCGGCGATGCGCGCGCCCGCCCGCACCGCCTCCGGCTCCACCTGCGTGAAGTAGTAGGCGAGGCCGATCGCCGCGACGACGCCACCCACGATGCCCCAGCGCCGGAAGCGGGGATAGGCGAGGAGCGCCGAGACGTAGGCAACGAGCGCCAGGACAAGGACAGCGACAGGCATGAGCAACTCCGGCGCAGGGGGTACCCGCGGCGGCAGGTTCTAGCCGATGGCCCGCCGGAAGCCAAACCCGGCGCATCGCGCCGGCGTCAGGACGCGCGGCCGTCGACCATGCGCGCGGAAAGCGCTCGCGGGTCGACGCCGTCGAGGCAGTTGCAGTTGATCGCCACCATCGCCGTCCCGTCAGGCATCGTGGCGTAGGAAAAAGTCTCGATGCCGCAGGTCCGGCAGAACTGGTGCCGGATGACGTGCCGGTTGAAGGTATACTCCTGCAGCGCCTCCCCGCCCCGCAGCAGCGTGAAGTTCTCCCGCGTCGTGAACGCCAGCACCGCCCCCAGCCGCTGGCAGCGCGAGCAGTTGCAGGTCACCGGCGCGGAGATGTCGACGACCGCCTCGAAGGCGACCGCGCCGCACTGGCACGAGCCGGTGTGGCGCTCCGCGCTCATTCCAGCGCCCCCATCACCTGCGCATTGAAGCCGAACACCTTCCGCCCGCCGGCATAGGGCACGAGCCGCACCTCGCGGGTCTGGCCCGGCTCGAAGCGCACGGCAGTCCCGGCCGGAATGTCGAGCCGCCGGCCGCGCGCGGCGGCGCGGTCGAAGTCGAGCGCGCCGTTCGTCTCGGCGAAATGGTAGTGCGAGCCCACCTGGATCGGCCGGTCGCCGGTGTTCGACACACTCAGGCTCACCGCCTCGCGCCCTTCGTTCAGGGTGATCTCGCCGGAGGCGGGGAAGATCTCGCCGGGGATCATCGCGCGCCCTCAGCCAAGGATCAGCGCCACGCCCGCGAGGCCTGTCAGGCCGCCGAGCGCGCGGGCGAAGGCCAGGCGGCGCGGGCCGCCGGCGGCAAGGCCGGCACCGAGGCCCAGGAGGTGCAGCCCCGACGTGGCGATGACGAAGCCCGCGGCATAGGTCAGGCCGCCCTGCACCGGACCTTCGAGGCCATGGGCGTAGCCATGCGCGAGGCCGAAGGCCGCGATCACCCCGCAGGCCAGCGCGAGCGGCGGGCGAACTGCGAATGCGACCGCCGCGCCGAGCACCACGACCGAGGCGAGGATGGTCGGCTCGATCACCGGCAGCCCGATGCCTCCAAAGCCGATCAGGCCGCCCAGCGCCATCGCGCCCAGAAAGGCGGCAGGGTAGGCCCAGAAAGCCCTGCCACCGCTCATCGCCGCCAGCAGCCCGACGGCGACCATGGCGAGCAGATGGTCCGCTCCGAGCAGGGGATGGGCCAGGCCCGAGAGAAAGGGGCTGCCATGGCTGCCGACGCCGCTATGGGCAGAGGCGGTGGCGGGAAGGAACGCGGCGGCGAGGGTGACGAGGCGAACGGATGCGACGCGGTTCATGAGGCTCCCTTCCTGCACTGGCGCAGCCCGAGCCTATGCACCGATTTCGGCAAGGGGAAGCGCCAATGTCGCAGCGGCACGCACGCCGCCGGCCACTGCCGTAAATGTGGGCAGCTCCGTGTCTCGCAGAGCCTCAGCGGATCGGCGCGTGCACGGTGACGAGCTTGGTCCCGTCCGGGAAGGTGGCTTCCACCTGCACGTCGTGGATCATCTCCGGCACCCCCTCCATGCACTGGCCGCGGGCGACCACGTGCGCGCCCGCCTCCATGAGGTCGGCCACCGACCGGCCGTCACGCGCGCCCTCGACCACGAAGTCGGTGATGAGTGCTATCGCCTCGGGATGGTTGAGCTTGACGCCGCGGGCGAGCCGGTTGCGCGCAACCATGGCGGCGAGCGAGACGAGAAGCTTGTCCTTCTCGCGGGGGGTCAGGTTCATCGGCGATCCTTCATGGGCGATCCCTCAGGAAGTCCAGACACGGGGCAGGGGGGCGTTTCGCAACCGCATCAGAAAACGGATCAGCCCGGCGCGCAAGGGCTGTGCGTCGGCCGCCAGCCACCGCGCGATCAGCACGCCCGGCTTGGCGCTCACCGCCGCCGTCACCCCTTCGATCCCGCCCAGCATCGCACGCGCACCATCGAGGCGCGTCTCCGCCCCGGGCGCGATATGAACCAGCGTCGCGAAGGCCCGCGCCCCGCGCAGCGTCGCCGGCCCCGCCCCGGCGCGCAGGATCTCTCCCGACACCCGCAGCGCCTCGGCATGCACCAGCCGCCCGCCCCGCCGGATCCGCCACTGGTCCGAGAGCGCTCCCGTGGCGACCACCTCTCCCATGGCGCTGCGCCCCAACACCACGCTCTCCAGCGCGGTCAGCACGGCATCCTCCGCCATGTCCACCTCCAGCCGCCGCTCCAGCCGCCCGCCCTCGAACAGGATCGTCTCCTGCGGCAGCCAGTCCAGCGCCGCGCCGGCCCCCAGCACCAGCCGCGTCCCGATCCGCGCCGCGCCGCCGACCGAACGGTACACCCGCTCCGCCGCCTGGCTGGTAGCGACCATCGCCGCACCCGGCCCGGCCTCCAGCCGCCAGTCGATCCGGTCCCCGCCGGTGACCCCGCCCGAGGTGTTGATCAGCACCACCTCCGGCACCGGCCCGGCGACCCGCGGAAGGATCGCCTTGCCGCACCCCTCCTGGAAAAGCCGGTCGAGCCGGACACTCCCCTCGCGCCGCGACACTACGACCTCGGCGCGCCCGCGGGCGCGCTGCAGCGGGACGGGGGCGGGCTCGAACGGCATGCCGGAGTTAAGCCGCGCCCGCGCGGCCGGCGCAACGCCGCAGCGCAACCTCATCGCCCCGCTCCGGCAATCTCTTACCATTTGATCAATAATCCCGCATATGCGAGCCTGCTGCGGCAGGCCGAACGGAGAGGTCCATGGCACCCAGCCAGCACACGCCCGGAATCGTTAGCGGGCGGCTCAGCGCCGAGGCTCTGGCGGCCAACTTCGCCGACATCGCGCCGCGCCTCACCCCGCACGAGGCCCTAGTCGCCGCCGACCGCTGCTACTTCTGCTACGATGCCCCCTGCGTCACCGCCTGCCCCACCTCCATCGACATCCCGCTCTTCATCCGCGAGATTTCCACCGGCGTCCCCGAGGCCGCCGCCCGCACCATTCTCTCGCAGAACATCCTCGGCGGCATGTGTGCCCGCGTCTGCCCCACCGAGACCCTCTGCGAGGAGGCTTGCGTCCGCGAGGCCGCCGAGGGCCGCCCGGTGGAGATCGGCCGCCTGCAGCGCTTCGCCACCGACACCCTAATGGCCCAGGGTGGCCAGCCCTTCAGCCGCGCCGCCGCCACCGGCAAGCGCGTGGCCGTGGTCGGCGCCGGCCCCGCCGGCCTCGCCTGCGCCCACCGCCTCGCCATGCTCGGCAACGACGTCGTGCTCATGGACGGGCGCGGCAAGCCAGGCGGCCTCAACGAGTTCGGCATCGCCGCCTACAAGACCGTGGACGGCTTCGCCCAGGCCGAGGTCGCCTGGCTCCTCGGCATCGGCGGCATCGAGCTCCGCCAGGGCGAGCGCCTCGGCCGCGACGTGACGCTGCCCCAGCTCGTCTCCGGCTACGACGCCGTCTTCCTCGGGATCGGCCTCGGCGGCGTGCGCGCCCTCGGCGAGACCGGAACCGGCCCGGTGGTGCGCCCGGCGGTCGAGTTCATCGCCGAGGTCCGCCAGGCCGAGGACCTTGCCACGCTCCCCGTCGGGCGGCGGGTGGTGGTGATCGGCGGCGGCATGACCGCCATTGACGCCGGCGTCCAGGCCAGGAAGCTCGGCGCCGAGGAGGTCACCATCGCCTACCGCCGCGGCCGCGAGCGCATGGCCGCCAGCGGCTACGAGCAGGAGCTCGCAACCAGCGTCGGCGTGCGCATCGTCTGCAACGCCGCCCCGGTGGGTGTGACGGCCGCCGGCATGGCCTTCGCCTACAGCGACGGCGATGGTCGGCCTGGCGCCGAACGCTTCGAGGTCGCCGCGGACGAGGTGCTGACGGCGATCGGCCAGACCCTCGACGCGGTGCCCGAGGCGCTGGCGATCGAGGACGGCAAGATCGCCGTCACCGGCCCCGGACGCACCAGCCTCGCGCGGGTCTGGGCCGGCGGCGACTGCGCCTCCGGAGGCGACGATCTGACCGTCACGGCGGTTGCCGAGGGACGCGACGCGGCGATGGACATCCACGCCGCGCTGACGCTTCGGTGAAAGGCCGAACTCCTCGCGCGGATTGCGCCGGACGAGCGGACCGGGTAGGCCCACCTCGCCTGATCCTCGAGGGAGTTCATGGAGGCCCTGCTCGGCCAGATCGTCACGTTCGTTTCGGCCCACGCGTTCTGGGCGCCCTACCTGGCGTTCGTGCTCGCATTCAGCGAGACGCTGGCCTTCTTCTCCATTCTGGTTCCTTCGACGGCGATACTGGCGGCGGTGGGGGGGCTGATCGCCACCGGCAGCTTGTCGCTGCTTCCGATCTGGATCGGCGCCTCGCTCGGCGCCCTGGTCGGCTCGACCTTCTCCTGGTGGCTCGGGCTTCGCTATGGCCCGTTCCTGCTCAACGTCTGGCCGTTCAACCGCGACCCCGACGCGGTGGATCGCAGCGCGGGTGCCTTCGCCCGCTGGGGGGCAGGAGCGGTGTTCGTCGGACACTTCTTCGGCCCGCTGCGCTCGGTGGTCTTCGTGGCGGCGGGCATCTCGCTTATGTCCTCGACGCGCTTCCAGATCGCCAACGTCCCCGGCGCTCTGATCTGGGCCTACGCCATCCCCAAATTCGGCGAGATCGGCGGCAGCGTCGTGGGCCACGTCTGGCGGTCGGTCTTCGGCGCCTGACGCCCTCGCCCGTGCTATTGCTTGAGTCCCGCAAGGACGGGCCCCGACAAGGAGAGCGACCATGGCCAACCTGACGAGCGACTTCCTCGGTATCCGGTCGCCCAACCCGTTCTGGCTTGCCTCGGCACCGCCCACCGACAAGGAATACAACGTCCGCCGCGCATTCGAGGCCGGCTGGGGCGGCGTCGTCTGGAAGACCCTCGGGCTCGACCCGCACATCGTGAACGTGAACGGTCCCCGCTACGGCGCGATCTGGGGCGCCGACCGGCGGCTCCTCGGCCTCAACAACATCGAGCTCATCACCGACCGCCCGCTGGAGACCAACCTCCGCGAGATCAAGGCGGTCAAGCGCGACTGGCCCGACCGCGCGATGATCGTCTCGCTCATGGTCCCCTGCGACGAGGCGAGCTGGACATCGATCCTGCCGCAGGTCGAGGAGACCGGCGCCGACGGGATCGAGCTCAACTTCGGCTGCCCGCACGGCATGAGCGAGCGCGGCATGGGCGCCGCCGTCGGCCAGGTGCCGGAATACATCGAGATGGTCGCCCGCTGGTGCAAGGCGAACACCCGCATGCCGGTGATCGTCAAGCTGACCCCCAACATCACCGACATCCGCTATCCGGCCCGCGCTGCCTTCCGCGGTGGTGCCGACGCCGTGTCGCTCATCAACACGATCAGCTCGATCACCAGCGTCGACCTCGACAGCTTCAGCCCCGAGCCCTCCATCGACGGCAAGGGGTCGCACGGCGGCTATTGCGGCCCGGCGGTGAAGCCCATCGCGCTCAACATGGTCGCCGATATCGCCCGCGACGCCGAGACCCGCGGCAAGCCCATCTCCGGCATCGGCGGCATCACCACCTGGCGCGACGCCGCCGAGTTCATGGCGCTCGGCTCCGGCCCGGTGCAGGTCTGCACCGCCGCCATGACCTACGGCTTCCGGGTGGTGCAGGAGATGATTTCCGGCCTGTCGCAATGGATGGACGAAAAGGGCCACGCCGACCTCGATGCATTCCGCGGCCGCGCGGTGCCCAACGTCACCGACTGGCAGTACCTCAACCTCAACTACGTGGCCAAGGCGCGGATCGACCAGGATCTCTGCATCCAGTGCGGCCGCTGCTTCGCCGCCTGCGAGGACACCTCGCACCAGGCCATCGCCATGCTGCCGGGGCGCGTCTTCGAGGTGAAGGACGACGAATGCGTCGCCTGCAACCTCTGCGTCAACGTCTGCCCGGTCGAGGACTGCATCAGCATGGTGCCGATGGAGCCCGGGACCACCGACCCGCGTACCGGCAGGGTGGTGCAGCCGACCTATGCCAACTGGACGACGCACCCCAACAACCCGATGGCAAAGGCGGCGGAGTAGCCGTTAACCTTCGGCCTCCGCAGGCATTCCGTGTACGTGCGTTGTGCATGGGTTGTACGTGAGATGTACATCGGACTTTTCGCCGTTAACCTTTGAACGGAAAGGGAATCAGACCACCAGCTGCTGCCCCAGTTCCAGCACCCGGTTCGACGGCAGCCGGTAGAATCCCGTCGCGTCCGTGGCCGCCTTGGTCATGGCGATGTAGAGCTTGTCCTGCCAGAGAGGCATGCCTCCCTCCGGCGACGGCCGGAACGAGCGGCGGTTCAGGAAGTAGGAGGTGCTCATCATCTCCAGGACGATTCCGTCCCGCCGCGCCAGCGCCAGCCCCTTCGGCACGTTCGGAACCTCCATGTAGCCGTAGCTGAGCCCGATCCGCCAGAAGCTGTCGGCCAAAGGCTCGATCGCGAGGCGCTCCGCATCGCTCACCCGCGGCGTTGTGGCGACCGCGACGGTGACCACAAGGTTTCGGTCGTGCAGCACGTGATTATGCTTCAGGTTGTGCATCAGGGCCGACGGGGCCACGTCCGGATCCGAGGTTAGGAAGACGGCGGTGCCCGGAACCCGGGCCGGCTTCGACTTCTTCAGCATCCCGATCAGCCGCTCCAGGGGGATGCTCGCCGCATGCGCCTTGGCGCTGACGATCGCCGTGCCCCGCACCCAGGTCGTCATCAGCAGGCCGACGATCCCGGCGATGATCAGCGGCACGTAGCCGCCGTCGTGCGAGCTTGGCGAGGTTGGCGCCGAGGAAAATCCCCTCGATGACGAGAAGCGGCGCGACCACCGCGACCACCGCCGGCAGCGGCCAGCCCCAGGCGCGGCGCAGACGACGAAGGCGAGCAGCGACGTAACCACCATCGTGCCGGTGACGGCGATGCCGTAGGCGCTGGCCAGCGCGCTCGACGAGCGAAAGCTCAGCACCAGCAGGAGAACCGCCGCCAGCAGCATCCAGTTGACCCGCGGCATGTAGATCTGTCCCACCTGGCTCACCGAGGTGTGCTGGATCTCGATCCGCGGCAGCAGCCCAAGCTGCATCGCCTGCTGGGTCAGCGAAAAGGCGCCCGAGATCACCGCCTGGCTGGCGATGATCGTCGCCACCGTCGCCAGCACCACCAGCGGCAGCAGTCCCCAGCTCGGCGCCATCAGGAAGAACGGATTTCGACCGCCGCTGGCCGAGCCAGCACCAGGCTCGCCCTGCCCGAGATAGTTGAGCACAAGCGCCGGGAAGACGAGCGCGAGCCAGGCAGTGCGGATCGGCCCCCGGCCGAAGTGGCCCATGTCGGCATAGAGCGCCTCGGCGCCGGTGACCGCCAGGAACACCGCCCCCAGCACCGGCAGCGCCCCAAGCCCGTGCGTGACGAGGAATCCGGCGGCCATGTTCGGGATTGAGCGCGTTGAAGATCGCCGGCTGATCCCCGGCGTGGAAGATCCCGAGCGCCGCCATCACCAGGAACCAGACGCAGCGTCACCGGTCCGAACAGGATCGAGACCCGTGCCGTTCCGCGCTCTGCACCCAGAACAGCGCGACGATGATCGCGACGGTCAGCGGTATGACGAAGGCATGCAGCCCCGGCGCCACCAGCTTAGTCCCTCGACCGCCGAGAGCACCGAGATGGCCGGCGTGATCACCGCATCGCCATAGAACAGCGCCGCGCCGAGCACCCCGAGCACGAAGAGCACCGGCGTCCGCCGCGCCGACCGCCCGCTGCGCCAGCGCCATCAGCGACAGCGTGCCGCCCTCGCCGCGGTTGTCGGCGCGCAGGATCAGAACGACGTATTTCAGCGTGACGATGATGATCAGCGTCCAGACCAGCAGCGAGACGATGCCGATGACCTCGCTCCGGCTCGCAGCCCGTCGCGCCCGGCGGCACGCAGCCCTCGCGCAGCGCATACAGCGGGCTGGTGCCGATATCGCCGTAGACGACGCCGACTGACCCGAGCACGAGCTTCCAGAATCCGGAGGTGCGCCCGTCGGCCTCACCAGCATCGGGATGGCTCATCGCCTGTCTCGTGGCCTGTCTCGCGCCGCGTTGCACGCGGCGCGGAGTCCTACTCCGCAGCCGCGGGCGCGGCAAGCGCCACTGCTGCGCCGCAACCTCCCGATGTCTCAGATGAACCGGTCGACGATCCCGCCGGTGTGAAAGCCGTTCCCGGCCGCGAAACCTCGCGCCGCGTCGGCGGCCAGGGCAGGCCCTGGAGCCGGCAGGCCGTCGCCGAGGAAATCCTGCAGGCCCCACGCCAGGCGCCGCGGCGGCGTGCGCGGGGCCGTGTCAACCGGCACCGGACCGCAGCAGGGCCTGGGGCGGCGCCGCGCGGTGCACGGACGCGACGCGAATCCGGTTGGGGTGGCGGTGGAGGCGGCGGCGATCAAGCGTGGAATCTCCGGCAGAGCAAGCAACTGACGGAGAGTATGAGGTGGAAACGTGCCGGCGGGAAATGGGGTGGTTACGAAACGGTTAAGAACCGCGCCACGCGGCGCGGTCCTAGACTAGTCGTGCCTCAGACGGTGCGTGTCAACTCCGGGAGGGTAGGCGCGGGCCGCAGTGCCTTGACCGCCTCGAGCAGGCTGCCGGGCTGGACGGGACCTGGTCGACTGGCCGCCTCGATGAGCAACTGGGCACGCGGTCCGCCGCCGATCGCCGCGACGACGTCGGCCATCCGCCACTTGCGCTGACTTGCCAGCGCATAGGCGCGCTCGCGCTCCTCGGAGGCTGGCGCTTCCTCGGGCAGGCCGAATGCGTGCCGGGTGGCGGGCGCGGTCACCGGGGTTCCGCTGGCCGCCGCCTGTAGCGCCGAGAACGCAGCCTCCGGGCTCTGGGCCGCCGCCTGGCCGCTTGCCTGCATCGAGCCTGTGCTGCCGGATGAGGCGCCCCCGGTCCCGGCACCGGTATCATGATCGGTGGCCGAGGCGGTGCCCGCGCCGGAGTCGGGTGCGGCCACAGGTGTCGAGCCCGCTGTCGGGGATGGCGGCAGCGGCGGCGGCGCCGGCGCGGCGGCCGGACCGGGCTTGCCGAGGAGGACTCCCAAGAGTGACATAGCATAGCTCCTAGAACGTCGATTTCACCGCTAGCCTATCAGAACGGTTGACTTGCTTCGCGCCCCGGCTCCGCGATCCGTAAACGCCGGATGCGCGTCAAATTGGCCGGAATCTCACCCCCTGAAACGGCCAAAGATGCTGAAATTGCACGAAGTTCAATCTGAGGTTGCCGATACGGCCGGCCTCGGCCAATTTAACTCTACTTGCGATTATGTTCGCGCCAGGCCGCGCGCGAAGAGCCCGGTGAGAAAGATCTCGGCGTTCCGGAACCGCGAGGACTCGTCCGGCCCGAGAATCGCCGCGAGCTGGGCGTCGAAGTCGGAATAGTGCTGGGTGACGGCCCAAATGGTGACGATCAGGTGGTGGGCATCGACCGGGGCGATGCGGCCGGCGGCCACCCATGCCGCGATGATCCGGGCCTTGGCATCCACGAGATCCTTGAGCGGACCGCCCAGCACGTCGGCGATGTGCGGGGCACCCTGCAGGATCTCGCCGGCGAAGAGCCGGCTCTCGCGCGGATAGTCGCGCGCCATCTCGAGCTTGCGCCGGATGTAGGCGCCGATTTCCTCGATCGGGTCGCCGTCGGGGTCGAGCTGGCGCAGCGGCTCGAACCACGTGTCGAGCAGCCGCTCCAGCAGCATGCGATGGACGTCCTCCTTGGACGCGAAGTAGTAGAGCAGATTGGGCTTCGAGAGGCCGGCCGCGTCGGCGATCTGGTCGAGGGTCGCGCCGCGGAATCCGTGCGTGGAGAAGACGTCGAGCGCCGCGGCGAGGATCGCCTCGGTCTTCTCGCGCTGGATGCGGGTGGGGTTCTGGCGCGAGGCGGCGCGGGTCATATCTCGCTCATGGCAGGGCACCCGCGTTCCCGAAATCCGCTTGACGCCCCTCTGCGGGGTGGTAGCGTCCGAATTTGACCGTTTGGTCGATAAAACACGAATTCTTCCCGCCGGTCGAGACCATTTCCCCGGGGGATCAGGGGGTAGCCAATCGATGTCGCACCGTGCCGTCCGTGCCCCGAACGATCTGCGCGCGTTCTGGATGCCCTTCACCGCCAACCGGCAGTTCAAGCAGGCGCCGCGGATGTTCGTGGCCGCCGATGGGATGCACTACACCACCAGCGACGGCCGCAAGGTGCTGGACGGTACCGCCGGGCTCTGGTGCTGCAATGCAGGCCACTGCCGGCCCACGATTTCGGCTGCGATCGCCGAGCAGGCGGCGGAGATGGACTATGCGCCGGCGTTCCAGATGGGGCACCCGAAGGCCTTTGAGCTGGCGAACCGGTTGGTCGGGATGGCGCCCGAGGCGATGGAGCACGCCTTCTTCACCAACTCGGGGAGCGAGGCGGTCGAGACGGCGCTGAAGATCGCCATCGCCTACCAGCGGGCGATCGGGCAGGGCACGCGGACGCGGCTGATCGGTCGCGAGCGGGGCTATCATGGGGTGAACTTCGGCGGCATCTCCGTGGGCGGGATCGTCAACAACCGCAAGTTCTTCGGGACACTGCTGACGGGCGTGGACCACCTGCCACACACGCACCTGCCGGCGAAGAACGCCTTTTCCAAGGGACAGCCGGAGCACGGGGCCGAGCTCGCCGACGAGCTGGAAAGGATCGTGACGCTGCACGACGCCTCCACCATCGCGGCGGTGATCGTGGAGCCGGTGGCGGGGTCGACCGGCGTGCTGATCCCCCCGAAGGGCTATCTGGAGCGCCTGCGCGAAATCTGCACCAGGCATGGCATTCTGCTGATCTTCGACGAGGTCATCACCGGCTTCGGACGGACCGGCCCGACCTTCGCGGCGGACAAGTACGACGTCCTCCCGGACATGATCACCTGCGCCAAGGGGCTGACCAACGGCGTCATTCCCATGGGGGCGGTACTGACGACCGGGGCGATCCACGACGCCTTCATGACCGGGCCCGAGCACCTTATCGAGCTCTTCCACGGCTATACCTACTCCGGCAACCCGATCGCGGCGGCGGCGGGGCTCGCGACGCTGCAGCTCTACGCCGACGACGGGCTGTTCGAGCGGGCCGCGTCGCTCGCGCCGGTCTGGCAGGAGGCACTGCATTCGCTGCGGGACTGCCCGCACGTGATCGATATCCGCAACGAGGGGCTGATCGGGGCGGTGGAGCTCGAGCCGATCAAGGGCGAGCCGACGAAGCGGGCCTTCCAGGCCTTCCTCAACGCCTACGATGCGGGCATCCTGATCCGCACCACCGGCGACATCATCGCCATGTCGCCGCCGCTCATCATCTCGGAGGCGCAGATCGACGAGCTGATCGGTGGGTTGAGGAAGGTGCTGCAGAAACTCAACTGAGCGGAGGTGCACGCGAGCGGCTCCAGGCAGGCAGTCGGAACCGGCATGGTCGGTGGATCGCGCTGAGCGTGGGGGAAGCAACATGAACGTACCCGGCGAGAACTTCCGGATCGACGGCGCCCGGCTCTGGGACGCGATCATGGAGATGGCCAAGATCGGCCCCGGCGTGGCCGGGGGCAACAACCGGCAGACGCTGACCGACGCCGACGCCGAGGGACGGGCACTCTTCAAACGCTGGTGCGACGCGGCCGGGATGACGCTCGGCGTCGATACGATGGGGACCATGTTCGCGACGCGCCCGGGCGAGGATCCGGACGCGCTCCCGGTCTATGTGGGCAGCCACCTCGACACCCAGCCGACCGGTGGCAAGTATGACGGCGTGCTCGGCGTCCTCGGGGCGCTGGAGGCGGTGCGGACGATGAACGACCTCGGCATCCGCACGAAGCACCCCATCGTGGTGACCAACTGGACGAACGAGGAGGGCGCACGCTTCGCGCCGGCGATGCTGGCGTCCGGCGTCTTCGCCGGCGTGATCGACCAGGACTACGCCTATGCCCGCACCGACCCCGATGGCAAGACGTTCGGGGCGGAGCTGGAGCGGATCGGCTGGAAGGGGGGCGAGCCGGTGGGCGGGCGCAAGATGCACGCCTATTTCGAGCTGCACATCGAGCAGGGGCCGATCCTCGAGGCCGAGGGGAAGGAGATCGGCGTCGTTACCCACTGCCAGGGCCTCTGGTGGCTGGAATTCACCCTGACCGGCAAGGAGGCGCATACCGGCTCGACGCCGATGAAGCTGCGGTTCAACGCCGGGCTCGCCATGGCGCGGATCATGGAGATGGTGCAAGCGGTGGCGATGGAGGCGCAGCCTGATGCCGTAGGCGGCGTCGGGCAGGTCAGGTTCCACCCCAACTCTCGGAACGTGCTACCGGGAACGGTGATCTTCACCGTGGACATCCGCTCGCCCGACCAGGCCAAGCTCGACGGCATGCGGACGCGGATCGAGCGCGAGGCGGCGGCGATCTGCGAGGCGCTGGGCGTGGGGTGCGCGGTGGAGCCCGTAGGGCATTTCGACCCGGTGACCTTCGCACCGGAACTGGTGGCGCGGGTGCGGGGGGCGGCGGAACGGCTGGGCTACAGCCACCGCAACATCATCTCGGGCGCGGGGCATGATGCCTGCTGGGCGGCGAAGGTGGCGCCGGCGACGATGGTGATGTGCCCCTGCGTCGACGGGCTCAGCCACAACGAGGCGGAGGAAATCACGCACGACTGGGCGGAGAAGGCGGCGAACGTCCTCTTCCATGCGGTGGTCGAAACGGCGGGGATCGTCGAGTGACTGCGGATGCCTCGCACCCGGGGCTTGCCCCGGGCAGCGCCCGACCCGCCCCGCGGACGTTCGTCGCGTGAGCCGGTTCGCCGCGTTCGAAGTCCGGTTTGGTTCTGACGAGCTGCGGCTCGAAGCTTTCGAAGCCGACTTCGGCGAGCCCGCCGGCGCCGAGGTGCTGGTCGACTACGAGGAGAGCCGCGCCAACATCCACGTCCTCGGCCAGCGCGAGATCTCGGACGGGAGCCTGACCTGCTCGATCGACGGGACGCGCCGGGCGCTGGTGGCGGTGGACCTATCCTTTCTGCGCCGGGTGCTGGCGGAGGCTCCCGCCGCGGCGCCAGGCGAAGATCCCGACGCCGACTTGAGCGAGATGAGCCATCAGGCGCTGCTGGCGCTCGCGCGACAGATGCGTGCCGCCATCCGAGCCCATCGCGACGCGAGCGGGCACGATTTGTGCTGGCATCATGCGGACTTGTGGGCGCTCCTGCCGGATCCGCCGAAGGGCGGCCAGGTGGTGCCGGACTGGCCGGAATTCCTCCGAGGGTGCATACTGTATCGGGCGTCGCTCGACCGCGAGCTCGGCGAGGCGCCGCGAACAGGAGGGGAGTACGAGTCATGAGAGTGGTCATGGAGAACCTGACCGGGGTTGCGCTCGCCGCCGCGCTTGCGCTGGTGGTCGGAGCAGGGGAGGCGAAGGCGGCGCCGTTCCGCATCGTGTCGGACGGGCCGGACAGCGTCTGGGTGCTGGACGCGGCTTCGGGCGAGCTGACCTGGTGCCGCGCCGCGGCGCCGACCGGGCCCAAGGTGCTCGACGTCTTCGGCGAAAGCGCCCAGCAGCGGCCGCAGACGACCTACCGCAGCAAGCCCGACTGCTCGGAGGTCCTGGCTGCCGCGACGGACGAGAGGGCGGTCCGCGCCCGGTCATACTTCGCCCAGGGCGTGGGCCGCCGGATCGGCGGCTTCGGCGACGGCTATAGCGACGGGGACTATGCAGGCTTCGGTCGGTCCTACCGCGGCTACGGGACCTACGGGAGCACGTCCTACTTCGGCGACTACGGCCTGGACACGTCCGGCGGGCAGATCAACATCGTGCGGCCACGCTACGTGGACATCACGGTCAACTAGCGGCTGCCAGGGCGCGGCGCCGGCGCCGCGCCCGCACGGACGAGAAGGGGAAGACCCGAGTGAGCAAGGTCATCAGGAACGGCACGATCGTCACCGCCGACCGGACGTGGAGGGCGGACGTGCTGGTCGAGGGCGAGACGATCAGGGCGATCGGCGAGAACCTCAAGGGCGACGAGGAGATCGACGCCACCGACGCCTACGTGTTCCCGGGCGGGATCGACCCGCACACCCATCTCGAAATGCCGTTCATGGGCACGACGGCAGCCGAGACCTTCGAGTCGGGAACCTTCGCAGCCGCCTCGGGCGGGACGACCATGCTCGTCGACTTCGTACTGCCGGGGCCGGACGGGAGCCTGCTGAGCGCACTCGACGAGTGGGACCGCAAGTCGAAGCCGCAGATCTGCGTCGACGTCGGCTACCACATGGCGATCACCGGCTGGAACGAGAAGATCTGGCGCGAGATGGACGCGGTGGTGAAGCGCGGGGTCAACACATTCAAGCACTTCATGGCCTACAAGGGCGCGCTGATGGTCGAGGACGACGAGATGTACGCGTCGTTCAAGCGCTGCGCCGAGCTCGGGGCGCTGCCGCTGGTGCATGCCGAGAACGGCGACATCGTGGCCGCGCTCCAGGAAAAATACATGGCCGAGGGCCTGACCGGCCCCGAAGGCCACGCCTACTCCCGGCCGCCCGAGGTGGAGGGCGAGGCCGCCAACCGGGCGATCATGATCGCCGATGCCGCCGGGGTGCCCCTCTACATTGTGCACGTGAGCTGCGAGCAGGCGCACGAGGCGATCCGGCGGGCGCGGGCGAAGGGAATGCGGGTCTACGGCGAGCCGCTGATCCAGCACCTGACCCTGGATGAGACCGAGTATTTCAACCGGGACTGGGACTATGCCGCGCGGCGGGTGATGTCGCCGCCGTTCCGCGACAGAAGTCACCAGGACAGCCTGTGGGCCGGGCTGGCGTCGGGCTCGCTGCAGGTGGTGGCCACGGACCACGCGGCCTTCACCACCGAGCAGAAGCGGATGGGGGTGAAAGGCTTCCCCTCGATCCCGAACGGAACCGGAGGCCTGGAAGAGCGGCTGGCGGTGCTCTGGACCAAGGGTGTGGAGACCGGGCGGCTCACGCCGAACGAGTTCGTGGCTGTGACCTCCACCAACATCGCGAAGATCCTGAACGTCTACCCGCGCAAGGGCGCGATCGTCGAGGGAGCCGACGCGGACATCGTGGTCTGGGACCCGAAGCTCTCCAAGACCGTCTCGGCGAGCACGCAGAAGTCGATCATCGACTACAACGTCTTTGAGGGGCTGAAGGTGTCGGCGCAGGCGCGCTATACTCTCTCGCGCGGGGATGTGGTCTGGGCGGACGGGCGCAACAGCCAGCCGCAGCCGGGCCGGGGCAAATTCGTCCCGCGGCCGGCCTTCTCTGCGCCGCACAAGGCGCTCGCCGCCTGGAAGGAGCTGAACAGCCCGCGCAGGATCGAGCGGGACCCAACCAACATCCCCTCGGGGGTTTGAGTATGTTCGGCGACGCCGAGGCGGCGGCCTTCGATGCCGCGGCCGCCCATGCCAAGGCGTACCGCCGAGCGGTCGAGGGAGCGCCGGTGAAGGCAGCGCGAAGCTACCGCGATTTACTGTCGGGCTTCGCCGAACCGGTGCCGGAGCAGGGGCTGCCGCCCCTGGCGGTGATCGAGGAGCTGGCGGCGAAGGCTGCGGGCGGGCTCCTGGGAATGACGAGCCCCAACTTCCACGGCTGGGTGATCGGCGCTTCGCATCCAGCCGGAGTGGCGGCGGACTGGCTGGCCTCGGCCTGGGGGCAGATGAGCGGCTTCGCCGACCCGACCCCGGCGGCGGCGGCGGTGGAGGAGGTGGCGGCCGGCTGGCTGCTCGACCTCCTCAAGCTGCCGACGGAGGCCGGCGTAGGCTTCTGCACCGGTGCCACGATGGCGAACTTCACCGCACTAGCGGCGGCGCGCGGAGAACTGCTGCGGCGCGCCGGGTGGGAAGTGGAGGCCAAGGGGCTCTTCGGCGCGCCCGAGGTTCGCGTGGTGCTCGGCGGAGAGGCGCATTCCTCGGTGTACCTCTCGCTCAGACTGCTCGGCTTCGGCGCGGAGCGGGTGCACGTTGCTGCGGCCGACGCCGAGGGGCGGATGCGGCCCGACGCTCTGACCGCGGTGCTCGGAGGCCTCGACGGGCCGATCGTGGTCTGCCTGCAAGCGGGTAACGTCAGCAGCGGCGCCTTCGACCCCTTCGCCGAACTCATTCCGCTGGCGCGGACGAAAGGCGCCTTGGTGCATGTGGATGGCGCCTTCGGCCTCTGGGCCTCTGCGGCGCCGTCGCTCGCGCAGCTTACCGAGGGGATTGCCGGGGCGGACAGCTGGGCGGCGGACGCGCACAAGTGGCTGCAGGTGCCCTACGACTGCGGCCTCGCCTTCGTGCGCGATGCCGGCGCCCTTCAGCGGGCGATGAGTATCACCGCGAGCTACCTGCCCCAGGGCGAGAGCCGGGCGCCCGAGGCCTTCTCGCCGGAGATGTCGCGGCGCGCGCGCGGCTTCGCCGTCTGGGCTGTGATCAAGGCACTGGGGCGCGCAGGAATCGCCGAGATGGTCGAGCGCAACTGCGCCGTGGCACGCCACATCGCTGCAATCCTCGCCGCCGAACCCGGGCTCACGGTGCTGAACCAGGTGGTGCTGAACCAGGTCGCCTTCACCTGTGGCGAAGGCACGGAGGGCGACCGGCTGACCAAGACGACACTTGCCGCGTCGCAGGCCGACGGCGTCTGCTACCCGAGCCAGGGGCGCTGGCGCGGGCGCGAGATCATCCGAGTCTCGGTTTCGGCGGGACCGACGACGATCGCGGACGGAACGCGGAGCGCAGAGGCGATCGTCGCGGCCTGGCGCCGGGTACGCCCGGCGGCATGAGCGGGGCGCCGGTCATCGAGGCGAAGGGGCTGGGTCTTACCTTCCAGACCGACGACGGGCAGGTCGAGGCGCTGCGCGATGTGTCGCTCGCCATCGGCCGCGGCGACTTCGTCAGCTTCATCGGGCCGTCCGGCTGCGGCAAGACCACGTTCCTCAGGATCGCCGCCGACCTGGAGACGCCGACGGCGGGGACGATCACCGTCAACGGCATGAGCCCGGCCGAGGCGCGCCGGGCGCGCGCCTATGGCTACGTCTTCCAGGCGGCCGGGCTCTTTCCCTGGCGGACCATCGGCGGCAACGTGCGGCTGCCGCTGGAGATCATGCGCTACGGCCGCGCGGACCGCGCGGCGCGGGTGAAACGGGTGCTCGACCTGGTCGAGCTCGGCGGCTTCGAGCGCAAATATCCCTGGCAGCTCTCGGGGGGCATGCAGCAGCGCGCCTCCATTGCGCGGGCCCTAGCCTTCGACGCCGATATCCTGCTCATGGACGAGCCCTTCGGGGCGCTCGACGAGATCGTGCGCGACCGCCTGAACGAGGAGCTGCTGGCGCTGTGGGCGCGGACGGAGAAGACCATCGCCTTCGTCACCCACTCCATCCCGGAGGCGGTCTATCTCTCGACCCGGATCGTGGTGATGTCGCCGCGGCCGGGGCGGGTGACCGACGTGATCGAGAGCCACCTGCCGTCCGAGCGGCCGCTGCACATCCGCGAAAGCCGCGATTTCCTCGAGATCGCGGCGCGGGTCCGCGACGGGTTGCGCGCCGGGATTGGGGCGGAGGTCTGATCCGCCACGACGGAAGTTGCTCGCCGCGCCGTTGAGGCGAGAGGGCAGAGAGCAAAGGAGTCCTCCCATGTCGAGCGGCCATTCCCGCACCCGGATCGCGCTGCACTGGCTTGTCGCAGGGCTTGTCCTCGTCCAGTTTCTCGATGACGGGGCCATCGGAAGCGCCTGGCGCGCAATCCGCCGGGGCGCTGAGACGGTGCCGGGCGGCCTCCTCGTCACGGCGCACATCGTCGCCGGAATTTCCGTCCTTGCCTTCGCGCTCTGGCGAATTGCGCTCCGCTTCCGCAGCGGCGCCCCACCGCCGCCGTCGGAGGAGCCGCGCGCCCTCCGGATCGTCGCCGCCGCGACGCACGGCGCGCTCTATTTGCTCCTGCTGGTCGTGCCGCTCTCCGGGCTTGCGGCCTGGTATGGCGGCGTCGCCAAAGCGGGCGACATACACGAACTGCTGACGACATTGCTGATGTGGTTGATCTTCTTGCACATCGCCGGCGCTCTCTACCAGCACTTCATCCTGCGCTCACAGGTGGTCGTGCGCATGCTCCGCCCCGCTCCGCGATGATCCCGGTCCCGTGATGCGCCGGCCGGCGCATCACGGGACGACCGCGCAAGGGGTTACATCGCCTTGAGCCGGCCGAGCGGCATGAAGAAGGTCTCGCCGGAGCTGTCGTCCACGCCGTCGTTGTCGGTGACGGCGTAGGCGACGCCGCCGGCGTCGATGGCGAAGCCCTCGACCTTGTCGACGATGTAGCCGTGGCCCTCCGCCAGGGTCGGGATGAGGTCGCGGATCACTTCCTTGGAGACGAGCGGCAGCCCGCTGCCGAGTGGCGCTGGCGTCAGGCCCTCGAGGGAGACGCGGGTGATCTGCTTGACCCTGGCGTTCGTGCCGATCTGGTTGTCGCGTTCGATCAGATAGAGGTTGCCGTCGTGCGCGGTGATCTCGGAGAGGCCGATCCAGCCGCCCTCCGGCGCCGGGTCGAGAGGGTAGCGCACGGCGCCCCATTCCTCGGCCTCGAGATCGTAGGCGAGGAGCTTCACCTGGCCCTTGGGGTCGTCGCCCCATTCGCGTTGGATGGCGACCCAGACCTTGCCGTCCGCCACCGTCACGCCCTCGGCGCCGAAGCGGGTCTCGACGGCGGCGAGCTCGGCCGGGAAGGGGATCTCGTCCTGGATCGCGCCATCCGCGTCGACGCGGTAGAGCGCGTGCGGGATCAGCCGGTCGGAGCGGCCCTCGGAGGCGAGCCAGAAGCCGCCCGCGCCGTCGGCGGCGATGCCTTCGAGGTCGAGCTTCTGCGCCGGCTGGCCGCCGCGGGTCACGTCGATGGCACGAAGGATGCGGGCCGGCGTCGCCGCGGCGTCGATCTCGTAAATCCGCGGCTGCATTTCGTAGACGCTGTCGCTGACGGCGAAGAGGCGGCCGGGCAGCTCCGGATCGGCGGCAAGGCCGGAGAGCGCGCCCCAGCCGATGGGCGTGTCCGCCCCCTCGGCAGTGATCGTGGGATAGGCGGGCGCCTCGGCCTCGCCGCGCTGGTAGAGCATCACGTGGGAGCGGGCGAGGCCGTCCTCCACCAGATCGACCTCGTTCGCGGTGACGAGGAGATTGCGCGCCGGGATCGCGACGGCGCCTTCGGGCGAGATGCCGGAGGGGAGGAGCTGGCGCAGGACCGGTGCACCGTCCACCATCTCGTAGACGCCAACGACCGAGGCGCGCTCGGTGAGGACGAAGATATAGTCGCTGTCGCCGAAGCGGGCGACCTCGAGCCCCTCGGGCTCGACGCCCTTGGCGTCGGAGCGGCCCTCGGGATAGTGGCCGATCGCGGCGATGGCGTGCTCGAGCGCCGGGCCGCTCTCGAAGGCGACGTCGCCTTCGCGGTCGAACAGCGTGAAGCTGCGGCTGCCCCCCTGCCAGTCACCCTCGTTGGCGGTGACGAGGCGGTCGGTGCCGAGCCACTGCACCGCGTCGGGCTCGCGCGGCACGTCGGTCAGGGTCTCGGTGAAGCGGATGGCGCCGTCCTCGGTGGCGTCTATGTTCGCGATGTCGACCGCGCCGGCGGAGAAGTGCGCGAGCACGGCGCCGCTGCGGTCGAGGATGGCGACGTGGTTGTTCTCCTGCAGCGTCACCGCGATCTCGCCGTCGGCGTTGATGTCGATGAACTCGGGCTCGGGGTCGTCCGGGGCGACCTCGGAGAGGCCGGTGAGATCCGCGCGCACGATGTTGTCGCAGTCCATCGCGCCGGCGACGAGCGGAACGATCGAGACCCAGCCGGCCGGAAGCTGCGGCAGACCGCCGTCGCCGGCGTCCTCGTCGCGCTCGTTCTCGATCGCTATGGCAATAAAGCTGCCGTCAGGGGCGATGGCGACCGAGTTCGGGCTGGCCGCCGACGTCGCAGGTCGCGATCTCGGCGCGGGTGGCGATGTCGACGGCGGCGAGGCGGCCGGACGGCTCGATGAAGCTGGCGCGGGTATTGACCCCGACGAAGGCGGTGCCGTCTCTGGCCGATACCGAGGTCGGCTCGCCGCCCATGGCGAGGCTGCCGAGCGGCGCCGGCGCGGACGGGTCGGAAATGTCGATGAAGCCCACCGCCCTGTTTGGGCTGTCCGAGTAGATCAGCGTCATGCCGTCACCGCTCGCCGTGACGATCTCGGCCGAGGTCGGCGTGACGGGATCGGTGCCCTCGGGCAGGTTCAGCGCCACCGGAAAGCTGGCGATCCGTTCGAAGAACGGCGTGGCGAGGGCGGGCGCGGCGGCGACCAGCGCCGCGGTCGATACGAGGCAGGCGGCGGCTTTGAGGGGCATGTCGGCGTCTCCGGGTGCGGGTGAAGGACCCTTCATCGGCCGCGAGGATGAAGCAGGCGTGACGGTTCCGTGTCGGTTCTGCGACGGTTCCGCCATTCCGCCGGCGGCGAATCCGCCTGCCGCCGCTTCGGAGTTGTTGATGCCTGCACCTTCATCGCGCTATGCCTTGGATTGCTGATCGTCGGGGATCAGCACCGCCTCGGGACCCGCCGCCGATGTCGAAGCTGACGAGCGTGAAGTCGGAGAAGCGGCTGCTCGACCGCCAGGCTGCCGACAGCATCCGCGCCCATATCCTCGACGGCATCCTGCCCGCCGGCACGCGCCTGCTCGAAACCCAGCTCGCCGAGGAGCTGGAGGTGAGCCGCGGCACCGTGCGCGCCGCCCTCGCGCTCCTCGCCAGCGAGGGCCTCGTCACCCAGGTGGCCTTCACCCGCTGGCAGGTCTCCGAGACCACCCCGCGCGACGCCTGGGAACTCTATACGCTGCGCGCCGAGCTGGAGGGCCTCGCCGCCCGCCTGGCCGCCGCCAACGCCGGACCCGAGCACGCCGCCAGCCTGCGGCACACCATCGCCGAGATGGCCGCGGCGGTGGACGAGAAGCGCTTCGAGGACGTCACCGACATCGACTTCCGCCTGCACCGCGAGATCGTGGCACTCGCCCGCCACCGCCGGCTGGCGGACCAGCACGCGCACGTGGTGCAGCAGGTGCGCTTCCACATGGCGCAGTCGGGCTTCTATCCCAGCGACTACCGGGCGTCGGTGGCCGAGCATGCCGCGCTGATCGACGCGGTGGCCAGCGGCGACGCCGCGCGCGCCGAGCGGCTGGCCCGCACCCACAACGAGGCCGAGGTGCGGCTCCTGGCCGGCAGCGCGGATGCGCGCCTGCCCGAAGACGCACCGGCACCCTGAACGCCAGAAAACCAGAGGGAGGATCAAGAGCCATGCCGTTCATCCAGGTGAACCTTACCAGCGGCCGCAGCACCGCGCAGAAGCGCGAATTAACCGAGGTGGTGACCCGCGAGGCCGCCCGCATCCTGAACTGCCCGCCCGGGGCGGTCTGGATCGTCTTCAACGACGTGGCCGCCGACGACTGGGCCACCGGCGGCGTGCTCGTCTCCGAGCAGAAGTGAGCCGGACGGCGCGCCTCGGCGTCGACATCGGCGGCACCTTCACCGACCTCGTCCTGATGCTGGACGACGGGACGACCTTCGCCGCCAAGGTCGCCTCGACCCCGGCGGCGCCGGAAGCGGCGGTACTGACCGGCCTCGACCAGGTGCTCGCCGCCGCCGGACTCGTGCCGGAGGCGCTGGGCGAGGTACTGCACGGCACCACCGTGGGGTCGAACACGCTGTTGCAGAAGCGCGGCGCCCGCACCGGGCTCGTCACCACCCGCGGCTTTCGCGACGTGCTCGAGATCGGGCGGCTCCGGACGCCGGCCATGTTCGACCTGCGCTGGGACAAGCCCGAGCCGCTGGTTCCCCGCCGCCACCGGATCGAGGTGGCGGAGCGCACGCTGGCCGACGGGTCGGTCCTGACCCCTGTGGATCCCGATGAGGTCCGCGAGGCCGGCCGTTTCCTGGTCGCCGAAGGGATAGTCTCCGTCGCGATTTGCTTTCTCAACTCCTACGCCAACCCGGCCAACGAGCGCGCCGCGGCGGCGGCGCTGGCCGAGGCCTACCCTGGCCTCGCCGTCACCGCGTCGATCGACGTGCTGCCCGAGGCTGGCGAGTACGAGCGCACCTCCACCACCGCGGTAAACGCCTACGTGCTGCCGGCGCTCGCCGGCTATCTCGGGCGGCTCGAGGAGCGGTTGCGGGCGCGGGGCGTCACCGCGCCGCTCCTGATCGGCAACTCCAACGGCGGGCTGAGCGCGACGGCGGTGGCGCGGGCGAAGCCGGTCTTCTTCATCTCGTCCGGGCGCGCCTCCGGCGCGGTGGGCGCCGAGCGGCTGGGGAACGCCATCGGCGAGCGGGATCTCGTCGCCTTCGACATGGGCGGCACCACCGCTTCTGCGGCGCTGATCCACCGGGGCGAGCTCGCCCGCACCCACGAATACGAGTTCCGCGCCGGCCTCTCGGTCCCGGCGCGCTTCATCAAGGCCGGCGGCTACATGATGCGGGTGCCGACCGTGGACGTGGCCGAGGTCGGCAACGGTGCCGGCTCAATCGCCGCCATCGACGCCGCCGGGCTTCTGACCGTGGGACCGCAGTCGGCCGGGGCCGATCCGGGGCCCGTCTGCTACGGGATGGGCGGCAGCGCGCCGACGGTGACCGACGCCAACGCCGTGCTCGGCTTCCTCCCGGTCACCCTCGCGGGCGGTGCCCTCGCCCTTGATCTCGACGCCGCGCGCGCGGCCATCGACCGCGTGCTCGCCCGCCCCCTTGGCCTCTCCGTCGAGGCGGCGGCGCTGGGCGTGCGGGTGGTGGCCAATGCCAACATGGTCCGCGCCATCCGGGCGGTCACCGTCGAGCGCGGCCTCGACCCGCGAGACCTGGCGCTCCTCGCCTTCGGCGGCTCGGGACCGGTGCACGCCTGCGATCTGGCGCAGATCCTCGGCATCGGCCGGGTGATCTTCCCGCCCTCGCCGGGGGTCTTCACCGCCATGGGGATGCTCGCCGGCGCGGCGGAGCACCACGAGGTCCGCCCGCTCCGCGGCCGGCTGGGGCAGCTCGATCCCTGCGCGGTGGCCGCGCACCGCCGGGACATGCGCGCGGCGGCGACGGTCACGCTAACCGCCCAGCGCTATCCGGCCGAGGCGATCCGCTTCGCCGACGCCGTGGATCTGCGCCTTGAGGGGCAGGACGCCGCGCTCTCCGTGCCGTTTGAGACCTACGACCCCGCGGTATTGCGCCCGGCTTTCCTCGCAGCCTACCGCGCGGCCTATGGCTATGCCCCGACCGACGCGGTGGAGGCCTCCGGCCTGCGCCTGCGCGCCGAGGCGCGCACGGCCGCGCCGCTTGACTTCCGCGCGCTCAGGCCGGCCCGGGCGCGCACTGGCGCGCCCTCCGCGCCATCGCGGCCGGTGCGCTTCGACCGGGGGGCGCCGGTCGTCACCGCGGTCGTCCCCCGCGACGCGGTGACGGAGATGATGCAGGGTCCGCTCGTCATCGAGGCGCCCGACACCACCATCGTCATCCCGCCCGGCGCGCGGGTCGCGCCGAATGGCACCGGCGGACTGATCGCCACCCTGGAGGCCGCATGACCGATCCCGTCACCTTTGCCGTGATCAAGGCCGGGCTCGATACCATCGTCGACGACATGGCCTATGCGGTGATGCGCACCGCCCGCTCGCCGATCGTGCGCGACGTGCTCGACTATTCCGCAACCCTCTGCGACGCCCGCGGCCGCATCCTTGCCCAGGCCAAGACCGTGGCGCTGCACCTCGGCGCGGTGCCGGACGCCATGGAGGTGGTGCGGGCGCAGTTCGCGGGCGACCTCTTCCCCGGCGACGTGATCGTGCTGAACGACCCCTATGCCGGCGGCATGCACTTGCCTGACATCTTCATGATCCGGCCCGTCTTCGCCGGCGAGACGCTGCTCGGCTTCGCCGTGGTCATCGCACATCACTGCGACATGGGCGGCCGCGTGCCCGGCTCCAACGCCTCGGACTCCACCGAGATCTTCCAGGAGGGCCTGCGCATCCCGCCGATGAAGCTCTACGCGCGCGGCGAACCCAACCGCACGCTCCTCGCCATCATCGAGAAGAACGTGCGCCTGCCCGACCTCGTCCTCGGTGACCTCGACGCGCAATACGCCACCTGCGCCATCGGCGCGCGCGAGCTTGTGGCGCTGCACGACCGGCATGGCGCCGAACTGGAAGCCTGTTTCGACCGCCTGCTCGATTACGGCGAGGCGCTGACGCGCAAGGCCATCGCCGCCTGGCCCGACGGCAGCTACGCCTTCACCGACTTCATCGACGGTGACGGCTTCTCGCCCGACCCCATCCCGATCGCCTGCCGCGTCACCGTCGCCGGAGACCATGTCAGCGTGGACTTCGCCGGCTCGTCGCCGCAGGTGAAAGGCGCGATCAACTCGACCTTCAGCTTCGCCAAGTCCGCGACCTATCTCGCCATCCGCTGCGCCCTCGACCACGACGTCCCGAACAACGCCGGCGTCTACCGCTGCATCACCGTCACCGCCCCGGAGGGCTCGATCCTCAACCCCCGCATGCCCGCCCCGGTGGCCGCACGGGCGCTGACCGGATACCGGGTGGTCGACACGGTCCTCGGCGCGCTCGCCCAGGTCGCGCCGGCGCGGCTGATGGCGGCGGGCGAGGGTGGCAACACGGTTGTCGCCATCGGCGGCTACGAGGGGTCCCGGCCCTTCGTGCTGGTGGACATGATCAACGGCGCCTGGGGCGGGCGCGACGGCAAGGACGGGATCGAGGGCGTGACCAACCCCAGCCAGAACATGTCGAACCTGCCGGTGGAGACGCTGGAGGCGCGCTATCCGCTCCGCGTCGAGGAATATTCGCTGCGCCCCGATTCCGGTGGCGCCGGCCGGTGGCGCGGCGGGCTCGGCCTCATCCGCCAGTACCGCCTGCTGGCGGAGAGCGCGATCCTGCAGCTCCGCTCCGACCGGACCGACCACGCCCCCTGGGGCCTCTTCGGCGGCCACCCCGGCGCCTGCTCACGCAGCCTGATCGACCGCGGCGCCGGCTGGGAGGACCTGCCCGGAAAGGTGACGCTCGAGATCACCGCCGGGACCGTGCTCCGCCACGAACAGGCCGGCAGCGGCGGATGGGGCGACCCGGCCCTGCGCGATCCGGCGCTGGTGCGCGCCGATCTTGCGGACGGCAAGGTGACGGCGGAGCGGGCGCAGGCGGACTACGGAGCGAAACTATGAGCGAGACGAGGGTGGCCGTCGTCACCGGCGGGGCTAGCGGCATCGGGGAGGCGACGGCCCGGCGCTTCGCCGCCGGCGGCTGGACCGTGGAGATCGCCGATCTCGACGTGGCCCGCGGCACAGCCGTCGCGGCGGAGATCGGCGCCGGCTTCACCGCCCTCGACGTGGCGGACGACGCCGCGGTCGGCGTCTTCGCCAGCGCCGTCCTGGGGCGGCACGGCCAGGTCTACGCGCTGGTCAACTCCGCCGGCATCTTGCAGAACGCGGTGCGGGCCACTGAGATGGACATGGCCGAGTACGACCGCATCCATGAAATCAACACCCGCGCCGTGCTGATGATGAACCGCGCCTTCGGCGCGCAGATGGCCGCGGCCGGGCAGGGGGTGCTGGTCAACCTCGGCTCGCTCACCAGCTTCCGCCCATCCGGCCAGCCCGCCTACGCCATGGGCAAGGCCGCCATCCGCATGATGACCGAGGTGCTGGCCGCCGAACTCGGCCCGCGGGGCGTGCGCGTCAACGCGGTGGCGCCCGGTTACGTGCTGACGCCTACCATGCAGGCCCGCATCGACAGCGGCCAGCGCGACCCGCGGCTCATCGTCGAGCGCTCAGCGCTCGGCCGGCTGGTGCAGCCCGCCGACGTGGCCGAGGCAATCTTCTTCCTATGCTCCGACGCCGCCGCCGCCATCACCGGCGTCACCCTGCCGGTGGACTGCGGCTGGCTCGTGACCAGCGCCTACACCGCCTACGCGGCGGTGCCCTAGCGCGCTCTTGCGCATCCCGATCTATCGCCTCCGGTCGGCCCGAAGCGACCTCCCTCGACGGCTGCCGGAAGCACGGCCTGCGCCTGCCTGGGGCCGGCGCACCGGCCTGACGGCGCCTCACGCAATCGTCCGTGGACATGCCGGACGTCACCGCGTGTGAAACCGCCGGGTGCGCCTGCCCGGGGGCAGGCAGGCGCAGGCCGTGCGGGCGCACGGCCAAGGATGGAAACGCCGTCAGCGCACCAGCCGGGCGCGTGGTGATCAGAACTCAGGCGTAGTTCATGTAGATCGTCTTCTTCTGGAAATAGGCGTCCAGCCCGTACTTCCCGTCCTCGCCGCCCACCCCGGAGTTGCGGATGCCGGCATGGTGCGCCTGCACCACGTCGCCGCCGGGCTTGTTGACGTAGATCTCGCCGAAGCGGAGCTCGCGGACCAGCCGCATCATCCGCCGCAGATCCTTGGTGAATACATAGGCCGACAGCCCGTACCGGCTCTCGTTGGCGAGCCGCAGGCCCTCGTCGAAGTCGGTCACCGTCATCACCGGTACCACCGGCCCGAAGACCTCGTCCTGCATGATCGCCATTGCGTTGTCGCGCACGCTCAGCACCGTCGGGTCGTACCAGTGCCCCCGCGCGAAAGGCCCGTCGGTCAGCCGCCGCCCGCCGGTCATCACCTCGGCCCCGGCCACCTTCGCCGCCTCCACCATCCGCTCCACCTTGTCAAGCTCCGGCCCGGAGAACTTCGGCCCCACATCCACCAGCGTCATCGGATCGCCGACCTTGAGATCGCGCACTTGCGCGGTGAAGCGGTCGAGGAATTCGTCCGCGATCTTCTCGTGCAGGTACATCCGCTCGTTGCAGATGCAGATCTGCCCGCAGTTCTCGAATCGCGACTTTACCGCCGCCCTGACCGCCGCGCCGATGTCGGCGTCCTCGGCCACCACGAACGGCGCCTTGCCGCCCAGCTCCAGCCGCACCAGCTTCAGGTCGTCCGCCGCGTGGCGGTAGACGTCCTTCCCCGCCCGCACGCTGCCGGTCAGCGTGATCATCCGCGTCAGCGGATGCGTGACCAGTGCGCGCCCGACCCCCTCGCCGGTGCCGCTGATGATGTTGACGACCCCGTCCGGGAACCCCGCCTGCACCGCCAGCTGCGCGATCTCCAGCGCCACCGTCGGCGTGCCCTCGTGCGACTTCACCACCACGGTGTTGCCGGCGATCAGCGCCGGCCCAATCTTGCGCGTCATCAGCGCGGCGGGATAGTTCCAGGCGGTCAGCGCCACCACCACCCCATGTGCCACCTTCTGGATCCATATCTGCTCGTCTGGATTGTCCGACGGGATGATGTCGCCGGTGATCCGCCGCGCTTCCTCGGCGGCATAGACGAGATAGCCCGCGGTCCCCTCGATCTCGCCGCGCGCCTCGTGGATCGGCTTGCCCTGCTCGGCCACCACCACCGCCGCCAGCCGCTCGCGGTTCTCCAGGATCAGCTTGGCCAGCGTGCGCAGCAGCATGCCACGCGACTGCGGCGGCAGCGCCTCCCAGGCCGGCTGCGCGTGCGCGGCTGCCTGCACCGCCCTGTCGGCGTCCTCGGCGCTGCCCTTCGGCACCGAGGCGATGATCTCGCCCGTCGCCGGGTTCTCCACCTCGATCCACTCCTTGAGCGTCGAATCGACCCACGCACCGCCGATGAAGTGGCGGTAGCGGTCGGTGCCTTTGACGAGGTCTTTCATGCCGGGCATGGGCGGCTCCTGTTCAGCGCATGAAGCTGCCCTGGACCACGTAGCCCATGGTCTCGGGCAGCCAGAGGGAAATGGCGGGGACGTAGACGAGGAGAAAGAGCAGCGCGATCAACACCATCAAAAACAGCCAGATCTCGCGGGTGATCTCGGCCACCCTGATCCCGGTGACGCCGGCCATCAGGAAAACCAGCGCGCCGATCGGCGGGGTGATGAGGCCGATCATCATGTTGACCACCGAGACCACGCCGAAATGCACCGGGTCGATCCCGAGGGCGATGACCGTCGGCATAAGCATCGGCACGATGATGAGCAGCATCAGCAGGGTGTCGAGGAACGCCCCGAGCACGAGAAACAGCACCGTCACCGCGAACATGAAGACCGCCGGCGAGAGATCGAGGCTGATCATCCAGGCCCCCATCTTCGCCGGGATCTGCTCGGCGGCGACCACCCAGTTCATCACCAGCGCACCGGCGATGGTCAGCGCCACCATGCCGGTCGACCGCGCCGATTTCGACCAGCACCCGGTAGAACTGGTGGGCGGTTAGCGTGCGGTACCAGAAGACCGCGAGGATCAGCGCGCAGAAGGCGGCGACGGCGGCGGCCTCGGTCGGGGTGACAGCACCCGAGTAGATGCCGCCGAGCAGGATCGCCGGCAGGGCGAGGACAGGGGCGGAATTGATCGAGATGCGTACCGCCTGCCGCAGGGTCGGCGCCGGCTCGACCGGGAAGTCGCGCTTGCGGGCGATGTAGACCACCAGTCCCGACTGCCCGGCGGCGAGGAGCAGGCCGGGCAGGATGCCCGCCATGAACAGGAAGCCGATCGAGGTGTTGGAGACCACGCCGTAGAGCACCATGGGGATCGACGGCGGAATGATCGGCCCGACGATCGCCGATGTGGAGGAGACGGCGGCGGCGAAGCCGGGCGCATAGCCCGCCTTGACCATCGCCTGCACCTCGAGCTTGCCGGGACCGGCGGCGTCGGCCAGCGCCGAGCCGCTCATGCCGGAGAAGATCACGCTGGCCAGGATGTTGACCTGGGCGAGCCCGCCGCGGAAGCGGCCAACCAGCATGTCGGCGAACCCGTACATGCGTTCGGTCAGCTGCGAGGCGTTCATGATCTCCGCCGCCAGGATGAAGAGCGGCACCGCCAGGAGGACGAAGCTGCCGTAAAGGCCGTTGAGGCTCTGGGTCGCCACCAGCGCGATGTCCTGGCCGCTGATCAGCAGGTAGACGATCCCGCTCGCCAGCATGGCGTTGCCGATCGACATGCCGAGGAACGACCAGAGGAAGAACAGGCCGAACATTGTCCAGGCGGCGAAGCTCACCGGGGTGCGTCCTTGCCTAGAGCTCGTCGCGCCAGTGCCGCCCGGCGAGGCCCCACAGCCTGAGAGCAGCCCCGGCGATGACCGCCACGAGGAAGATGCCGAAGCAGGCATAGACGAAGTCCATGCGCACGTGCAGCAGCATGGTACTCCGCCGGCCTAGGAAGCGGATGTAGTCGAGCACACCGGGCAGCGCCGCAAGGTAGGTGAGCCCCAGGCTGGCGCTGAGGAAGATCGCGACCCAGCGCCGCGCCCACGGCGGGAACTTGTGATAGAGCACGTCGAAGACGATGTGCCGTTTCTCCGGCACCAGCACCCCGGCCGACCAGAACACCACCCAGACATAGGAGATGGCGCAGAGCTCCAGCGTCCAGCTCACCGGCGCGTTCAGTATGTAGCGCGAAACGACCTGGACGATGAAGGCGAAGAAGAGGGTGGCGAAGCCGAGCGCCGCCACCCCTTCGGTGAAGTGCCGCCAGATGCCGCCGAGCCGCGACAAGGCGGGCTCAGGCGCCGGCGGCGTTGATCCGGTCCAGCATCCCGTCGGGCCAGGTCTTGGCGAAGTCGCTGGCGAGGAACTTCTCCTGCACCTGCGCGCGGAACGCCGCCACGTCGGGCGTGGTGACGGTCATCCCCTGCGATTCGAGGAACGCCACCGCGTCGGCCTCCGCCGCCAGCACGGCCGCGTCGTTGTAGGCCTTGGCCGCCGCCTCCGCCTGCTCGATCGCCGCCTTCTCCTCGTCGGTCAGGCCGTCCCAGAACGGCTTGGCGATGGTGAAGAAGGTGTTCGAGACCTGGTGGTCGGTCAGCACGACCTGCTTGGAAACCTCGTAGAACTTCGCCGAGATCACGTCCGACAGCGGGTTCTCCAACCCGTCGATGGTCCCGGTCTGCAGCGCCAGGTAGATCTCCTCGAAGGCCAGCGGCGTGGCGTTTCCGCCCAGCGCGTTGCCGAGGAACTGCCAGGCCTCCGAACCCGGCATGCGCAGCTTCAGCCCGGCGAGATCGGCCGGGACGTTGACCTCGCGCGGCTCGCGCAGGATCAGCTGCCGCGCGCCGAGGTACTGGCTGCGGATGATCTGCAGGTCCAGCTCGTCCGCGACGCGCGCCTTGTACTCGGCGCCGATGTCGCCGTCGTAGACCGCGTCGAGATGCGCCGAGTCGCGCATCAGGTAGCCGGAGGTGAAGATCGAGTACTCGGGGATCAGCACCGCGATGTCCTGCGGCGAGGTCATCCCCACCTCGAGGTTGCCGCGCTGCATCGCCTCGATTTCGGTGCCCTGGGCGAAAAGCGTGCCGTTATAGTGGATCTGCACGTCGAAGGCGCCCGGCATCAGCTTGTCGAGCTCTTCCTTGAAGACGACGAGTCCCTTGGACTGGATCTCGTTCTCCGAGCCCGGCGTGGACATGCGGATCACCTTGGCCTCGGCCAGCGCCGGGCCGATCCCGCTCACCGTGGCGCCCACCGCCGTCAGCATCGCCGCCGCCGCGAGGAACGTGCGACGCCGCAGCCCGTGACTTCCCTCTTTCATGATACTTCTCCCTGGTGACGTGGCGCAGGCGCGAGCCCTGCGTCTCCTTGGCGGCTTTTCCGCATGTCCGATGCTCCGCCGAAGCGCCCGCTTGCGTCAAGCGCAATGTTGACAATCGGCAATCCGTCCCGAGAAGATGCCGCCATGTCTCCAGTTCCCGCCCTCCCGCGCACCCGATGCCTCGTGGCGGCCATCGCCACCCCGGTCGGCCTCGACTTCCGCCCCGACCGCGGCCGGCTGATCGCCCACGCCCAGGCGCTGCTCGCGGCAGGCTGCGATGGGATCGCCCTCTTCGGCACCACCGGCGAGGGCGCCGAGTTCGCCCTCGAGGACCGCACCGCCACGCTCGAAGCCGTCCTCGCCGCCGGCATCCCCGCCGCGCGCGTCATCGTCTCGGCCGGCGCGCTCGCCATCCCCGACGCCGCCCGCCTCGCCGCCCACGCCACCGCCGCCGGCGTCGACGGCGTCCTGCTCATGCCCCCCGGCATCTACCGCGAGGGCATCACCGAGGACGCGACCTTCCGCTACTTCGACACGGTGATCGCCCGCGCCGCCCGCCCCGACCTCCGCCTCTATCTCTACCACTTCCCCGGCATCTCCGGCGTACCCGTCACCCCGCAGGTGGTCCGCCGCCTCGATGAGCGCCACCCCGGCCTCATCGCCGGCGTGAAGGATTCCGGCGGCGACGCCGACTACACCGCGGAACTCGTCCGCCGCTTCTCGCACCTCTCCATCTTCACCGGCAGCGAGACCCACCTGCCCGAGCTGATCGCCGAAGGCGTCCGCGGCGCCATCTGCGGCCTCGCCAACGTCATGCCCCGGCTGATGCGCGGCCTCGTCGACGCCCCCACCGCCTTTGACCGCCGCGCCCTCCTGCCGGCGCTCCTCCGCGGCGACGCCATCCTGTCGCGCCGCCCGTTCATCCCCTCCGCCAAGGCCGTCATCGCCGACGTCACCGACGACCCCGAATGGCGCCGGGTGATCCCGCCGCTCCCCGAGATCCCGCTCCTCGAACGCCAGCGCCTCCTCGCCGACTTCCGCGCCTGGGACGCGAGCCTCCCGCCCGAGCTCCGGAGCCTGCCGCCCGAGCCCGCCCCCGCCAACGTCGTCGACCTTCGCCGCGCATGAGCTGGAGCGGCGTCTTCCCGGCGGTCACCACCAAGATGCGCCCCTCGGGCGCCGTCGACATCGCCGCCACCCAGACCTCGATCGACCGGCTGATCGCCAGCGGCGTCTCCGGCGTCATCGTCCTGCCCATGCTCGGCGAGAACGCCTCGCTCACCCAAGTAGAGCGCGACGCCGTCGTCACCGCTGCCCGCGAGGCGGTGGCCGGCCGCGTGCCGCTCCTCTCCGGCCTCGCCGAGCTCTCCACAGCCGACGCCCGCCGTGCGGCGAAAAACTACGCCCGCCTCGGTGCCGAGGGGCTGATGGTCTTCCCCAGCCTCGCCTACCGCACCGACCGCGCCGAGACCGTCGCCTGGTACAAGGCCGTCGCCGCCGAAGGCCTGCCGGTGATGATCTACAACAACCCGCTCGCCTACCGGGTGGACGTGGACATCCCCACCCTCGAAGCCCTCGCCGGCGTCCCGGAGATCGTCGCGATCAAGGAGGAGACCGGCGACATCCGCCGCGTCACCGACCTCTTCAACGCCTTCGGCTCACGCTTCGCCATCTTCTGCGGCGTCGACGACCTGATCCTCGAAAGCCTTGCCCTCGGCGCGGTGGGCTGGGTCTCCGGCATGACCAACGCCTGGCCCGCCGAGTGCGTGCACCTGTTCGACCTCGCCCGCGCCGGCGAGGCGCCCGAGGCCCTCGCCCTCTACCGCCTGATGACCCCGGCCTTCCACCTCGACACCGACGTGAAGCTGGTCCAGTACATCAAGCTCGCCGAGCACCTGGTCACCGGCGCCCCCGCCGGCGTCCGCCCCCCGCGCCTGCCGCTCCGCGGCGCCGAAAAGACCCGCGTCACCGCGATCATCCGTAAGACCATCGCCGACCTCGCCGCTCACAACCGGACGTAGCCCGCGCCGATCCCACTTGATCGCCCACCGGACTTGGCGTTACCTGAGGCGCCGCAAGGCCGCTTTGGGAGGGGCGCATCACGAGGACGTGGCGATCGACGGCGCGCGAAGGCGTCCGCGACCTGCATGTTTTTCACGCGGCTCCGCACGCCCCAAGGGACCAAAATGACCCTTTCGCTCCAATCCCTCCCCGCCCCCAATCCGCGGTCCGCCGACCCCGAGGTTCTCGCCCGCGAGATCGTCGACCGGCTGACCTACCGGGTCGGCAAGGACCCCAAGGTCGCCAAGCCGCACGACTGGCTGCAGGCCGTCGTGCTGATCACCCGCGACCGCGCCATCGAATACTGGATGAACGCCACCCGCGAGACCTACCTCGAGGGCGACAAGCGGGTCTATTATCTCAGCCTCGAGTTCCTCATCGGCCGGCTCATGCGGGACGCCGTGTCGAACATGGGCCTCGACGAATCGATGCGCGCGGCACTCAAGCTCCTCGACGTGGACTATGACGAGATCGCCGAGCTCGAGGCGGACGCCGCCCTCGGCAACGGCGGCCTCGGCCGCCTCGCCGCCTGCTTCATGGAGAGCATGGCCACCGTGGGCGTGCCCGCCTACGGCTACGGCATCCGCTACCGCCACGGCCTGTTCCGCCAGGAGATCGTCGACGGCAATCAGGTCGAGTTGCCCGAGACTTGGCTCGAGCACGGCAACCCCTGGGAATTCGACCGACGCGAGGCCGCCTACGACATCGGCTTCGGCGGCCGCGTAGAGTTCCACGACGCCAACGGCGCGGTCGAGCACTACGTCTGGATCCCGGCCGAACTGGTCAAGGCCACCGCCTACGACACGCCCATCGTCGGCTGGCGGGCGGAGCGGGTGAACACGCTGCGCCTGTGGAAGGCCGACCCGATCGACCCGATCCGGCTCGACGCATTCAACGCCGGCGATCACTCCGGCAGCCTTGCCGAAAGCAACCGCGCCGACGCGCTGACCCGCGTGCTCTACCCGGCCGACACCTCGCCCGCCGGGCAGGAGCTGCGTCTCCGGCAGGAGTATTTCTTCTCCTCCGCTTCGCTGCAGGACATCCTGCGGCGGCACATGCAGCAGTACGGCCGGCTCGACAACCTGGCCGAGAAGGTGGCGGTCCAGCTCAACGACACCCACCCGGCGGTCGGCGTGGCCGAGCTGATGCGGCTGCTGATGGACATCCACGAGCTGGAGTTCGACGAGGCCTGGGAGCTGACGCGGGGGGTGATCGGCTACACCAACCACACGCTCCTGCCCGAGGCGCTGGAGACCTGGCCGGTGCCGCTCTTCGAGCGGCTGCTGCCGCGGCACATGCAGATCATCTACGAAATCAACGCCCGCCTGCTCAAGTCGGCGCGGGTCGAGCACAAGATGTCCGACGCTGAGATCCGCAGCGTCAGCCTGATCGACGAGACCGGCGAGCGGCGGGTACGCATGGGCAACCTCGCCTTCGTCGGCGCGCACTCGATCAACGGCGTGGCGGCGATGCACTCGGAGCTGCTGAAGGTGACGGTCTTCAAGGACCTGCACCGGATGTTCCCCGACCGGATCAACAACAAGACCAACGGCATCACCCCGCGCCGTTGGCTGATGCAGTGCAATCCCGGCCTCACCAGCCTCCTGGTCGATACCATCGGCCCGGCGTTCCTCGACGACATCGACGCCCTCCGTGATCTCGAGAACCACTCCAAGGATCCGGCCTTCCAGGATGCCTTCGCGCGGGTGAAGCGGCTGAACAAGGACCGGCTCGCGCACCTGGTGCGCGACCGCATGGGCCTCCGTCTCGACCCGAACGCTATCTTCGACATCCAGATCAAGCGCATCCACGAGTACAAGCGCCAGCTGCTCAACATCATCGAAGCGGTGGCGATGTACGACCAGATCCGCTCGCACCCGGAGGCGAACTGGACCCCGCGGGTCAAGATCTTCGCCGGCAAGGCGGCGCCGACCTACCACAACGCCAAGCTCATCATCAAACTCGCCAACGACGTGGCGCGGGTGATCAATTCCAACCCCACGGTCCGCAGCGTGCTCCGCGTCGTCTTCATCCCGAACTACAACGTGAGCCTCGCCGAGGTGCTCGTTCCGGCGGCGGATCTCTCCGAGCAGATCTCCACCGCCGGCATGGAGGCCTCGGGCACCGGCAACATGAAGTTCGCGCTGAACGGCGCGCTGACCATCGGCACGCTCGACGGCGCAAACGTCGAGATTCGCGAGGCGGTGGGGCCGGACAACATCATCATCTTCGGCCTGACCGCCGAGGAGGTGGCCGAGAAGCGCTCCGGCGGGCACGACCCACGCAAGGTGATCGAGAGCTCGCCCGAGCTCAGTCAGGCGCTGTCCTCGATCGCGTCTGGCGTCTTCTCGCCCGACGATCCGGGGCGTTACCGCGGGCTGATCGGCGGGCTCTACGAGCATGACTACTTCATGGTCGCCACCGACTTCGACGCCTATGCCGCCGCCCAGCGCCAGGTCGACGCGCTCTGGGCCGATCCCTCCGCCTGGTGGGAGAAGGCCATTCTGAACACCGCGCGCATGGGATGGTTCTCCTCGGACCGGACAATCCGGCAGTATGCCAAAGACATCTGGGGAATCGCCCTGTAACCTAAGCCGGCCGGCCGGAAAGGCCGGAGAATTCCCGGGGGAGGGAGCGTCGTGAGCAAGGAGCCCGTGAGGAGAAAGACGGCGCAGGCCGCCCAACTCGATCCTGCGGAGGTCGAGGCGATCGTTTCCGGCGACCACGGCGACCCGTTCGCCGTGCTCGGCGTGCAGGGAGCCGGCACGAAGCTCGTGGCGCGGGCCTTCGTGGACGGCGCGGCCGAACTCGACGCCTTCACGCTGGACGGCAAACCGGCAGGGGCCCTCGAGCGGCGCCACGACGCCGGCTTCTTCGAAGGCCCGCTCAGCATCAAGAAGCGCCAGCCGCTCAAGTACCGCGCGAGGAACGCCGGCGGCGAGTGGTGGGTGACCGACGCCTATACCTTCGGCCCGGTTCTCGGGCCCATGGACGACTACTACATCCGCGAAGGGAGCCACCTGCGCCTCTTCGACCGGATGGGCGCGCATCCGCTGAACCACGAGGGCGCCGACGGCGTCCACTTCGCCGTCTGGGCGCCCAACGCCCGCCGCGTCTCGGTGGTCGGCGACTTCAATGCCTGGGACGGCCGGCGGCACAGCATGCGGCTCCGCCGCGACACCGGCATCTGGGAGATCTTCATCCCCGACGTGGCCGTGGGGCTCGCCTACAAGTACGAGCTCATCGGGCCGGACGGCGCCCGTCTGCCGCTCAAGGCCGACCCCTTCGCCCGCGCCTCGGAGCTGCGCCCCGCCACCGCCTCGATCGTGACGCCCGAGCTCGATCACGACTGGGGCGACGCCGCCCACCGCGAGTTCTGGGGCCAGGCCGACGCCCGCCGCATGCCCATCTCGATCTACGAGGTGCATCCTGGCTCATGGCAGCGCGACGGCGAGCGGTTCCTCTCCTGGGACGAGATGGCCGACCGGCTGATCCCCTATGTCGCCGACATGGGCTTCACCCACATCGAGTTCATGCCGATCTCGGAGCATCCTTACGATCCGTCGTGGGGCTACCAGACCACCGGCCTCTTCGCGCCGACGGCCCGCTTCGGCCCCCCCGAGGGCTTCGCCCGCTTCGTCGACGGCGCCCACCGCGCCGGGATTGGGGTCATCCTCGATTGGGTGCCGGCCCACTTCCCGACCGACGCGCACGGCCTCGCCCAATTCGACGGCACTGCGCTCTACGAGCACGCCGACCCGCGTCAGGGCTTCCACCCGGACTGGAACACGGCGATCTTCAACTTCGGCAGGCAGGAGGTGTTTTCCTACCTGCTCAACAACGCCCTCTACTGGTCGGAGAAGTTCCACGTCGACGGCCTGCGCGTCGATGCGGTCGCCTCGATGCTGTACCTCGACTATTCGCGCAAAGAGGGCGAGTGGATCCCCAACCAGTACGGTGGCCGCGAGAACCTGGAGGCCGTCGCCTTCCTGCAGGCGATGAACCGCGCTGTCTACGGCAAGCATCCCGGCCGCGTCACCTTCGCAGAGGAGTTCGACCTCCTGGCCCAAGGTGTCCGCCCCGGTCTACGACGGCGGCCTCGGCTTCGGCTTCAAGTGGAACATGGGCTGGATGCACGACACGCTCCAGTACATGGCGCTGGAGCCCGTGCACCGCAAATACCATCAGAACGACCTGACCTTTGGCCTGCTCTACGCCTTCTCGGAGAACTTCGTCCTGCCGCTCAGCCACGACGAGGTGGTGCACGGCAAGGGCTCGCTCATCGCCAAGATGTCGGGCGACGCCTGGCAGAAGTTCGCCAACCTGCGCGCCTACTACGCCTTCATGTGGGGCTATCCCGGCAAGAAGCTGATCTTCATGGGCCAGGAGTTCGCGCAAGGGGCGGAATGGTCCGAGGAGCGCGGCCTCGACTGGTGGCAGCTCGACATCCCGGCCCACAAGGGCGTCCAGACCCTGGTGCGCGACCTCAACCGCCTCTACGCCTCGACCCCGGCGCTGCACCAGCGCGACTGCGAGGGCGAGGGCTTCGAGTGGCTGGTCGCCGATGACGCGGAATATTCCGTCTTCGCCTGGCTGCGCAAGGCGCCGGGCCAGCCGCCGGTGGCGGTGATCTCCAACTTCACGCCGGTCCCGCGCGTCGGCTACGGCCTGCCGCTGCCGCACGCCGGACGCTGGCGCGAGATTCTCAACACCGACGCGGCGCTCTACGGTGGCGGCAGCATCGGCAACATGGGCGGCGTGACCGCGACCGACGGCGAGCACGGCATCGGTGCGCTCGTCACCCTGCCGCCGTTGGCAACGATCTGGCTGGAACTTGAAACGGGGCCGTGAGCCCCAGAAACGAGCGATGGGGAGGCTTAGGTGGAAAAACGGACATCACCGCTCGCGCGAGACGCAATGGCCTATGTTCTCGCGGGCGGCCGCGGCAGCCGGCTGAAGGAGCTGACCGACCGCCGCGCCAAACCCGCGGTCTACTTCGGCGGCAAGGTCAGGATCATCGACTTCGCGCTGTCGAACGCGCTGAACTCGGGCATTCGCCGCATCGGCGTCGCCACCCAGTACAAGGCGCACAGCCTGATCCGCCACCTGCAGCGCGGCTGGGACTTCCTGCGGCCCGAACGGAACGAGAGCTTCGACATCCTGCCCGCCAGCCAGCGCGTCTCCGAGACGCAGTGGTACGAAGGCACCGCCGACGCGGTCTTCCAGAACCTCGACATCATCGCCGACTACGACCCGGAGTTCATGGTCATCCTCGCCGGCGACCACATCTACAAGATGGACTACGAGCTGATGCTGCAGCAGCACGTGGACAGCGGCGCCGACGCGACGGTGGGCTGCCTCGAAGTGCCGCGCATGGAGGCTGTCGGCTTCGGCGTGATGCACGTCGACACCGAGGACACGATCACCGCCTTCGTCGAAAAGCCCGCCGACCCGCCCGGCATCCCCGGACAGCCCGACATGGCGCTGGCCTCCATGGGCATCTACGTCTTCCGCACCAAGTTCCTCGCCGACCTGCTGCGCCGCGACGCGGTGACGCCCGGCTCCAGCCGCGACTTCGGCAAGGACCTCATCCCCTACATCGTCCAGCACGGCAAAGCGGTGGCGCACCGCTTCGGCGCCTCCTGCGTGCGCTCCACCTCCGAGGGCGTCGCCTACTGGCGCGACGTCGGAACCGTCGATGCGTACTGGGAGGCCAACATCGACCTCACCGACATCATCCCCGAGCTCGATCTCTATGACACATCCTGGCCGATCTGGACCTATGCCGAGATCAAGCCACCGGCCAAGTTCGTCCACGACGAGGAGGGGCGCCGCGGCAGCGCGGTCTCCAGCCTCGTCGCCGGCGACTGCATCATCTCCGGCGGTTCGATCCGCCGTTCGCTCGTGTCCACCGGCGTGCGCCTCCACTCCTACGCCGCCCTCGACGAGGCGGTGCTCCTGCCCGACGTCGACATCGGCCGGAAGGCGCGGCTCAGCCGCGTCGTGGTCGACCGCGGCGTCCACATCCCCGAGGGCCTCGTGGTCGGCGACGATCCCGCGCTCGATGCCAAGCGCTTCCGCCGCACCGACATGGGCATCTGCCTCATCACCCAGCCGATGATCGACGCGCTGAAGTGATGGAGAAGGGTCGCGCCCGCGTCACCATCCCGCCCGGGGCTTGCCCCGGGCAGCGGCCGACCCGCCCCCCCGGGGCGGCCGCTTCACGGCCCCCCCGCGGGCCGGCCCCTGCCCTCTTCGCGTGGCGGTGCCGCACGACCGGAGTGCGTTGATGCGCGTCCTCTCCGTCGCCTCCGAGGCCTACCCGCTGATCAAGACCGGCGGCCTCGCCGACGTCGCCGGCGCCCTGCCGCCGGCGCTCGCGCGGCGCGGCATCGAGGTGCGCACGCTGCTACCCGGCTACCCCGCCGTGATGAAGAAGCTCGGCCACGACACCCGGCTGCTGCACGACTACCCCGCCCTCCTCGGCGTGCCCGCTCGCCTCATCGCCGCCACCGTCGACGGCCTCGATCTCATCATCATCGACTGCCCGCCGCTCTACGACCGCCCCGGCGGCCCCTACGGCGACACCAGCGGCCGCGATCACCCCGACAACTGGCGCCGCTTCGGCGCGCTCGGCCGCGCCGCCGTCGACATCGCCATGGGCATGGTCCCGGAGTTCCTCCCCGACCTCGTCCACGCCCACGACTGGCAAGCCGGCCTCGCGCCCGCCTACCTGCGCTTCTACGGCGTGCCGCGCCCCTCGGTCATCACCATCCACAACATCGCCTTCCAGGGCGCCTTCCCGGCCTCCGTTTTCCAGGCGCTGGAGCTGCCGCCGCAGGCTGCCGGCCTCGACGGCGTCGAGTTCTACGGCGGCGTCGGCTACCTCAAGGCCGGCATCGCCAACGCCAGCGCCATCACCACCGTCAGCCCCACCTACGCCGAGGAGATCAAGACCCCGGACTACGGCATGGGCCTCGAAGGCCTGATCTCCACCCGCTCGGGGTCGCTGCACGGCATCGTCAACGGCATCGACACCGACGTCTGGAACCCCGAGACCGATCCGCTCCTCCCCGTCAACTACTCCAGCCGCAAGCTGCAGGCCCGCACCCAGAACCGCGCCGCCCTGGCTGCCCGCTTCGGCCTGCACAACGACGACACGCCCCTCTTCGTCCTGGTCAGCCGCCTGACCTGGCAGAAGGGCATCGATCTCCTCGCCTGGATCACCGCCCAGGACATCGTCCGCGCCGGCCACCGTCTTGCCGTCCTCGGCAGCGGCGACACCGGCCTCGAAACCACCTTCCGTTCGCTCGCTGCCGAGTTTCCCGGCCGCGTCGGCGCCGTCATCGGCTACGACGAGCCGCTCGCGCACGTCATGCAGGCCGGCGGCGACGCCATCCTCATCCCCTCGCGCTTCGAGCCCTGCGGCCTCACCCAGCTCTACGGCCTGCGCTACGGCTGCGTGCCCATCGTGGCCCGCACCGGCGGCCTCGCCGACACCGGTGATCGACGCCAACGTCGCCGCACTCAACGCCGGCGCCGCCACCGGCTTCCAGTTCACCCCCGTCGACGCCGCCCCGCTTGCCGGCGCCATCCGCCGCGCGTCCGTCCTGATGCGCAACCGCACCGCCTGGACCGCGCTGCAACGCCAGGGGATGAAATCCGACGTCTCCTGGGACCGCAGCGCCGCCGCCTACACCGACCTCTACGCCTCCCTCCTGCCGGCAGGATCAGCATGATCAACACGCGTCCCACCAAGCCCTACGACGACCAGAAGCCCGGCACCTCCGGCCTGCGCAAGAAGGTCCCGCACTTCCAGCAGCCGAACTACGTGCAGAACTTCATCCAGGCGATCTTCGACAGCCTGGAAGACTTCGCCGGCAAGACCCTGGTGATCGGCGGCGACGGCCGCTACTTCAACCGCGAGGTCATCCAGATCGCGCTGAAGATGGCCGCCGCCAACGGCTTCGGCCGGGTGCTGGTCGGGCAGGGCGGCATCCTCTCCACCCCGGCCGCCTCCAACGTCATCCGCAAGTACCGCGCCTTCGGCGGCATCATCCTCTCCGCCAGCCACAATCCCGGCGGGCCGAAGGAAGACTTCGGCATCAAGTACAACATCGGCAACGGCGGCCCGGCGCCGGAGCGCATCACCGAGGCGATCTACGAGCGCACCAAGCAGATCGACGAATACAAGATCCTCGACGTTCCCGACCTCGACCTCGACAAGATCGGCGCCCAGCCGCTCGGCGACATGACCGTCGAGGTCATCGACCCGGTCGCCGACTATGCCGAGCTGATGGAGACCCTCTTCGACTTCCCCGCCATCAGGGCGATGTTCGCCGGCGGCTTCCGCATGTCCTTCGACGCCATGTCCGCCGTCACCGGCCCCTACGCCACCGAGATCCTCGAGAACCGCCTCGGCGCGCCCGCAAGGCACCGTCCGCAACGGCACGCCGCTGCCCGACTTCGGCGGCCACCACCCCGACCCGAACCTCGTCCACGCCAAGGACCTCTACGACGAGATGATGGGCGCGGACGCCCCCGACTTCGGCGCCGCCTCCGACGGCGACGGCGACCGCAACCTCATCATCGGCCGCGGCATCTTCATCACCCCGTCCGACTCGCTCGCCATGCTCGCGGCCAACGCCCACCTCGCCCCCGGCTACAAGGACGGCCTGAAGGGCATCGCCCGCTCCATGCCGACCAGCGCCGCCGCCGACCGCGTGGCGGCGAAGCTCGGAATCAACGCCTACGAGACGCCCACCGGCTGGAAGTTCTTCGGCAACCTCCTCGACGCCGGATTTCGCCACCATCTGCGGCGAGGAGAGCGCGGGCACCGGCTCCAACCACGTGCGCGAGAAGGACGGCCTCTGGGCGGTGCTGCTCTGGCTCAACATCCTCGCCGCCCGCAAGCAGCCGGCGAAGGCGATCGTCGAGGCGCACTGGAAGGAGTACGGCCGCAATTACTACGCCCGCCACGACTACGAGGGCATCGACACCGCCGCCGCCAACACCCTGATGGACCGGCTCCGCGACAAGCTCGCGGACCTCCCCGGCACGAAGATCGCCGGCCTCACCGTCGCCGCCGCCGACGACTTCACCTACAAGGATCCCGATCGACGGCTCCGTCTCCGCCAAGCAGGGCGTCCGCGTGATGTTCGAGGGCGGCAGCCGCGTGGTCTTCCGCCTCTCCGGCACCGGCACCTCCGGCGCCACCCTGCGCGTCTACATCGAGCGTTACGAGGACGCGCCCGGCAAACTCGGGCTCGCCACCGCCGACGCGCTGGCCGACCTCATCCAAGCTGCCGAGGAGGTCGCCTCGATCCGCGCCCTCACCGGCCGCGCCAAGCCGGACGTGATCACCTGAGCGGGCCGCGCAGGCCGGCCATGGGGGAATACTTCGATGGATCGCGCGAAGCTCTACGGCACCTGGAAGCTGCTATCGATCCAGTTCGCCAATTCCGCCACCGGCGAGCGGCGCGACATGTACGGTCCCGACCCGCAAGGTTACATCGTCATGACGCCCGACAATCGCATGATGACCGTCATCACGTCGGGCGACCGGACCGCGGCCGGCGGCGACTCCGACGGCGCCCTCTTCGGGAGCATGATGGCCTATTGCGGACCGTTCAGGATCGAGGGGAACGTGTTCATCACCCAGGTCGAGGTGGCATGGCACCCGAGCTGGGTAGGCACCGAGCAGGGCCGCACCTTCTCGATCGAGGACGACATCCTTTCGATCACCAGCGCCGAGGTGGCGCACCCGATGTTCCCGGGCCAACCGGGGCGGGGCATCATCAGATGGCAGCGGGCGTCGGCCTTCTGAGGCCGGCGGCGCAGCGCAGGCCCCTCCGCTGCGAGCGCGTCACTCCGCCGATGTCGCTTCATGGCCGGCTCGGCCATGTTCAGGCCCTGCGCCCGGAATCCGGTGCATGGGTTGTGCATAGGTTGTGCATAGGTTGTGGATACGCCCTTCCCGCCAAGTCCCTGACCGCAAACGCCTCCCCATGACCCCCTTCACCGCCTGGTCCTCCACCGCCGAACGCATCTGGCTCTGCCTCTTCGACGGCGAACGCGAGGCCGACCGCATCCACCTCGTTCCCGGCCCCGACCACACCTTCACCGCGCCCGCTCTCCCACCCGGCACCCGCTACGGCCTCCGCGCCGACGGCCCGTGGAACCCCGGCCACGGCCTCTGGTTTGACCCGGCCAAGCTCCTCGTCGACCCCTATGCCACCCTTATCGACCGCCCCTTTGCTTGGAACCCCCGCCTCGCCGCCCCGCGCGCCGAGGCGACCGACACCGCCCACCTCGTGCCGAAGGCGATCGTCCAGGACCTCCCCCCACCCGTCGCCCCGCCACCCCCGATTTTCAAGCCAGGAGGCTTGATATACGAGGTCCCGGTCCGCCCGTTCACCCTTCTCCACCCCGATGTGCCGTCGAACTCCGCGGCACCGTCGCCGCCCTCGCCCACCCGGCGATCCTCGACCACCTCACCCGCCTCGGCGTCGACGCCGTCGAGCTCATGCCGATCACCGCCTGGATCGACGAGCGCCACCTCGCCCCCCTCGGCCTTACCAACGGCTGGGGCTACAACCCCGTCGCCTTCATGGCCCCCGACCCCCGTCTCTGCCCCGGCGGCATCAAGGAGCTCCGCACCACCGTCGCCACCCTCCGCGCCCACGGCATCGGCACCATCCTCGACGTCGTTTTCAACCATACCGGCGAGAGCGACGCCCACGGCCCCACCCTCTCCCTCCGCGGACTCGACCCCCGCGCCTACTTCCGCCACGAGCCCGACGGCCGTCTGATCAACGACGCCGGCACCGGCAACACGCTCGCCTGCGACCACCCCGCCACCCGCCGCCTCGTCCTTGATTCCCTTAGACATTTCGTCGGCCAGGCTGGCATCGACGGTTTCCGCTTCGACCTTGCCCCCGTCCTCGGCCGAACCGTCACCGGCTTCGACCCGAAAGCCGAGACCATACAGGCCATCACCAGCGACCCACTCCTCGCCGACCGCATCCTCATCGCCGAACCCTGGGACATCGGCCCCGGCGGCTACCAGGTCGGCAACTTCCCCGCCCCCTGGCTGGAGTGGAACGACCGCTTCCGCGACCGCGCCCGCCGCTTCTGGCGCGGCGACACCCACATGCTCGGCGACTTCGCCACCGCACTCGCCGGCTCCTCCGACGTCTACCCGCCCCCCGCCACCCGCAGCGTCAACTTCATCGCCGCCCACGACGGCTTCACCCTCGCCGACCTCGTCGCCCACCGCCACAAGCACAACCACGCCAACGGCGAGCACAACCGCGACGGCCACGGCGAGAACCTGTCCTGGAACAACGGCGTCGAGGGCCCGACCTCCGACCCCGCCGTCCTCGCCGAGCGCCACCGCGACCAGCGCGCCCTCCTCGCCACCCTCTTCGCCGCCCGCGGCAGCATCATGCTCACCGCCGGCGACGAGTTCGGCCGCACGCAAGGCGGCAACAACAACGCCTACTGCCAGGACACCCCCATCACCTGGCTCGACTGGAGCAACCGCGACCGCGCGCTCGAAACCCACACCGCCACCCTCGCCGCCTTCCGCCGCGCCCACCCCGCCCTCGCCGACCCCACCCTCCTCACCGGCACCCCCGGCCCCGACGGCATCCCCGACGTCGCCTGGCTCACCCCCGCCGGCCGCCCCAAGACCCCGGAGGACTGGCAGAACGCCCGCGGCCCGGCGCTGGCGATGGTCCTCGGCCGCGGCGGCGACGGCCGCCTCGCCGTCCTCTTCAACCGCAGCGCCCACGCCGTCACCTTCCACCTCCCTCCGCGCCCCGGCCACGCCTGGTCCGAGGCCCCCCAGCGCCGCCTCACCCTCGGCCCCCGCGCCGTCGCCTTCGTGCAGGAACGAACGGCGGACCCGCGGTAACCGGTTGTCAACGGCTTTGCCGGTCTCCTGCCACCGGCGCTACACACGCGGAGGCCGAAGGGAATGACGGACGCGATCGTCTGGATCAGCCGGGCGCCGATGGATACGACCCTCATCAAGGGGTTCACCAACGACCTGCTCGTCGCCGACAAGGACAGTGCGCTCGACGCCATGCGGCGCAACGAGATCGGAGAGGCGCTGCCTCCCGAGCGGTTTCCCAAGGAGTTCTACAGGGATCCGGGAGAGAGGGTCGGCAAGCTCCCCGACCTCGCCAACACCGGCGGCTTCTGGACGGTTTCCGCCGCTGTCGCCGGCGTCCTGCGCAGCGTGGACCTCGGGCGGTCGTCGCTCTACCCGACGAAGGTGTTCCGCTACGACCGGAAGACTCCGCTGGAGGGCGAGTACTTCTGCCTGAACTTCGGCGAGCAGAAACAGGCCTTCCTGCCCGAGCACTCGCCACGGGCGACGAAGAACCCATACGACAAGATAGACCGTGGCTTCCGGACCCTGCCGCTGGTCCCGAGGGACGGCGACATGGCTGTGGACCGGATGGCGTTGGCCGGGCCCGACCTCTGGATCGACCCGCTCGTGAGGGACGCCTTTTTCCTGAGCGACAGCCTCGCCCAAGCGCTCATGGCGGCGAAGCTAGCGCGCAGGTTCGGGCTCTTCCGCTGCCGGGTGGTTCCGGTCGCGTAAGCCGGGGCCCAACTTGACGCGCCCCGCCGGCGAGATTCCGTCGCGCGTACCGCCTTGGTAACCCGAACCCGATCGGTATAGCGTCGCCGGGGCATCGCGGGGGAGGGAACCATGATCGAGACCACCATCGCCGGCAGCCTGCCCAAGCCCGCCTGGCTCGCCGAGCCGGAGAAGCTCTGGGCCCCCTGGCGCCTCGAAGGCGCCGCCCTCACCGAGGGCCAGGAGGACGCCGCTCTCGCCTGGCTCAAGATCCAGGACGAGGCCGGCATCGACATCCAGTCCGACGGCGAGCAGTTCCGCAAGCACTTCGTCCACGGCTTCCTGGAAGGCGTGGACGGCATCGACTGGACCCGCATGACCCCCATGGGCATCCGCGACAACCGCTACGAGGCGCAGGTCCCCACCGTCACCGGCCCCGTCAGCCGCCCGAATTCCGTGCACGGCGGCAGCGCCCGCTTCCTCCGCCGCCACGCCACCCGCCGGCTCAAGTTCACCCTGCCCGGCCCGATGACCATCTGCGACACCATCGCCGACGCCCACTACGGCAGCCGCCCGGAGATGGCGATGGCCTTCGCCGCGCTCCTCAACGCCGAGGCCCGCGAGCTCGAGGCCCTCGGCGTCGACGTCATCCAGTTCGACGAGCCCGCGTTCAACGCCTTCATGGACCAGGTCCCAACCTGGGGCGTCGAGTGCCTGCACCGCGCCATAGAGGGCCTCACCTGCAAGACCGCCGTCCACATCTGCTACGGCTACGGCATCAAGGCGAACCTCGACTGGAAGCAGACCCTCGGCGACGAATGGCGCCAGTACGAGCAATTCTTCCCCGCGCTGAACGCCAGCCGCATCGATCAGGTCAGCCTCGAATGCGCCGACAGCCACGTCCCCCTCTCGGTCCTCGCCACCCTCAAGAACAAGGAGGTGCTGGTCGGCGCCATCAACGTCGCCACCACCGAGATCGAGACCGCGGAGAAGGTCGCCGCCACCCTCCGCGCCGCCCTGGAATACGTCGACCCCGATCGCCTGATCGCCTGCACCAACTGCGGCATGGCCCCGCTCCCCCGCCGCGTCGCCGAAGGCAAGCTCCACGCCCTCGGCGCCGGAGCCGAGATCGTCCGCCGCGAGCTCGCCCGCAGATGAACCGCCCCGACCTCAAGCGCATCACACCTGCGCCAGCCGCGCCTCACCCCCTTGAGCCCTCACCGCCGGCACCGTAGACCCGCCTGAGCCCCGGCCCGCCTTTGCCACCGAGGAAGACCGATGGACCGCCGCACGCTCCTCCGCTCCGCCCTCGCCGGCTTCCTGGGCATCCGCCTTCTCCCCTTCGCCACGCCGGCCCTTGCCCAGACGCCCGGCAGCTTCAGCTTCGACGCTGTCGTGGCGCGCGCCCGCGAGGCCGCGGGCTCGCCCTACCGCCGCCCACTGATGAAGATGAGCGAGCCCTTCGCCGACCTGAAGTACGACCAGTTCCGCGCCATCCGTTTCCGCGACGACAGGCGCTTCTTCACCGACGCCGACCGCGGCTTCCAGATGGACCTGCTGCCTCCCGGCCTCGCCTTCCAGGACCGCATCGAGATCAACCTGGTTTCGAATGGCACGGTGCAGCCGATCGCCTTCTCCACCGACTATTTCGCCTTCCACCCCGACTTCTTTCCCTATCCCGGCGGCCGCGCACCGTCGGGCCTCGCCGCCGACATGGGCTTCTCCGGCCTCCGCCTCCGCCACCCGATCAACCAGCCCGGCGTCTGGGACGACTTCGCCGTCTTCCAGGGGGCGAGCTATTTCCGCGCCGTGGCCCACGACACCCTCTACGGGCTCTCTGCCCGCGGCCTCGCCGTCGGCACCGGCGGTCCGGAGCCGGAAGAGTTCCCCATCTTCACCGCCTTCTGGATCACCGAGCCGCAGCCGGGAGACCACGTTCTCCGCCTCAGCGCCCTCCTCGACAGCGACAGCGTCGCCGGCGCCTTCGACTTCGCCATCGAGCCCGGCACCCGCACGGTGATGACCATCCGCTCGGTCCTCTTCCCCCGCCGCGAGATCCGCTCCATCGGCATCGCACCCCTGACCTCGATGCATTTCTTCGGTCCCGAACGCCGCGCCGGCATCGATGACTTCCGCGATGCCGTGCATGACAGCGACGGTCTGCGCATCGTCAACGGCTCGGGCGAGCGGCTCTGGCGGCCGCTGCGCAATCCCACCGGGCTCGAGGCCTCGGCCTTTACCGACGAGGACCCGCGCTCGTTCGGGCTCATCCAGCGCGCCCGCGACTTCGCGCACTACGAGGACGCCGAGGCGCACTACGAGCGGCGGCCCAGCGCCTGGATCGAGCCCACCGGGGCCTGGGGCAAAGGCGCCGTCACGCTCGTGGAGATCCCGAGCGCCGATGAGTTCACCGATAATGTCGTCGTCTTCTGGCGGCCGGCGCAGCCGCTCGCCGCCGGCAGCGAGAACTCATTCGACTACCGTCTAACCTGGGGCACGGCAGTGGACGAGGATTTGCCCATCGCCCATGTCGTCGCCACCCGCAGCGGCCTCTCGATCCTCGACCCGCGCGAGCGGGTCTTCGTGGTCGACTTTGACCTCGGCATGATCGACTTTGCCACCGTCACCCCGAAGCTCGAGGTCTCGGCCGGCGAGACCAAGGGCCTCAGCATCCTGCGGCTCCCCGACGGCAACGCTGCCCGCGTCGGCTTCCACTTCATCGCCGGCGACCTGCCTTCCGCCGAGTTCCGCCTCTGGCTGGTCAGCGACGACGCCCCGGCCTCCGAGGTCTGGCTCTACCGCTGGAGCCGGTGAGAAACGCGTGAGACGCCTCCCAGCCGTCACGGAAGGGTGCTAGACTTCCACCGGACGCAAGCGCGAGGCTGCTGTGGAAACGGACTTCCGCGTCACCGGCGACAATGCGGCGGCTCCGTTCTCGCTGACCATCCACCGCGGCGACGGCATGGTGCTCCTGGGCATGAACTGGAAGGCGGGCCGACCCCCCGCCGACTTCGTCGGCTTTGCCATCCAGTACCGCGAGCCCGGCACCCAGTTCTTCAAGAACGTGCGCAACCGCATCGGCTTTCCGGGCCAGCTGGTCCCCGAAGGGGGCATCCGCACCACCGAGGCGCCGATCCAGAAGTTCCGCTGGGTGCACTTCCCCTTCGACGCCGATCTCGAAGGCCCGTTCCGCTACCGCGTCACGCCGATGTTCATGGACGCCGCCGGGGCCTTGACCGCAGGTGCGGCGCAGGAGGCGGAGCTGGCGCTGATGCGCGAGACCATCCCCGGCAAGCTCAACGTTGCCTTCACCCGCGGCTTCGTCGCGTCGCAGGCCTTCGTGCGCAACTTCGCCGCCGGCGGACCGGTGATCTCGCTGGTGCCGCCCGACGGCGACGATGGGCTGGACTTCGTCCCTACCCACGTCGATGCCGACCGCGCACTCGCCTGGATGGGGTTCGAGGCGCGCAAGGAAACCCTGTCGCTCCTCGACCGGGCGCTGGCCGCCGGCGCCGAGGTTCGCGTCATCGCCTACGACCTGAACCTGCCGGACGTGCTCTCGCGCCTGGAAGCGCTCGGGTCCAGGCTCCGGATCATCATCGACGACAGCGCCCGGACCAAGGGCCACGGACGGCCCCTCTCGCCGGAGACCCGCGCCGCCGAACGCCTCATCGCCTCCGCCGGCGCGGCGAACGTGAAGCGCCAGCACATGGCGAACCTGCAGCATCAGAAGTCGATTGCCGTGCGCGGCGGCGGCATCGCCACCGTGATCTACGGTTCGACCAACCTCAGCTGGCGTGGCCTCTTCGTGCAGTCGAACAACAGCCTGGCCGTGCACGGTGCAACCGCCGTCGACGACTATTTCGCCGCCTTCGACAGCTACTTCGCGGCCAGGCGCGCCGCCGACTTCCGCGCCTCCCCAAGCGCCGCCGGCTGGCTCGACCTCGGCCTGCCCGGCGTCGACGCCAGGGTCGCCTTCTCGCCGCACAGCGTGGCAAATGGAAGGCTGGACGAGATAGGCGCCGACATCGACGCCGCGGAATCGAGCGTGCTCTTCTCGCTGGCCTTCCTCGGCCAAACCACCAGGGGCCCGATCGGGCCGGCCCTGGGGCGCGCCCTCGAGAAGCCGGAGGTGCATGTCATGGGCATCGCCGATGCGCGGGTGCAGGCCGGCAACCTCGGCCTTACCGTGCTGACCCCGGACAACCAGCGCCGCGTGGTGCGTGCCGCGGCGCTCACCGGCAACGTGCCGCCGCCGTTCCTGACCGAACCCTCGGGGCTTGCCGGCGTCGACGGCAAGCAGCGCGGCACGCGGATGCATCACAAGTTCGTCGTGCTCGACTTCGACAAGCCCACGGCGCGGGTCTATCTCGGCTCCTACAACTTCTCCGAGCCCGCCGACGCCGAGAACGGCGAGAACCTGGTCCTCGTGCGCGACCGCACAGTGGCGACCAGCTACATGATCGAAGCACTGCGGATCTACGATCACTACGTCTTCCGCACCGCATCCGAAGATCGCCGGGGCGCCCCGCGCCCGCTGGAACTGAAGCTGCCGCCCCGGCCCGGAGGGAAGGCCTGGTTCGAGCGCGACTGGGCCGACCCGGTGCGCGCCCGCGACCGTGAGCTTTTCGCCCGCGCCGATTGAGGCCGCGGAGCCGGGTTTACGCCAAAACACCCATATGGATTCCATACGGTTTCTGGGTACAATTCTCCGAGCCTTTTCAGCGAGAAGGCCGCTTCGGCGCGATGGGCGGCCACATCATCGAAAAAACCCCATCCCGCTTGACGATTCCGTGGAACGCGGCCGCCCCAGCATGCATGAATATCAGCAGCGTGAGGCAGAGCCCCGAGAAGGCATGCACCGTCGAGGCGATCCGCCCCACACCCTCCGCCTTGGGCAGCAGCGGCGGAATGCCGATCGAACTCCAGCGTCTCGATGGGAAACCCGCCGGTGGTCACCCGGATGTACCCGCTAAGCCCCTGCAGGATAAGGAAGAAGTAGAGCCCTGCATGCACCAGGTTCGCCACGTTCGCCTGCAGCGGCGGCACGCTCGCCGGCAGCGGTGGCGCCGGATGGAACGCCCGCCACAGCAGCCGGAGCAGCACGACCACCAGCACCAGCGGCCCGAGCCCCTTGTGCAGGACGAACAGGGGATCCTGTAACGAACGCGGGATGTTGTCTTGTGTCATCACCACGCCGACCGGTATCATCAGCAGCACCAGAAGCACGGTGACCCAGTGGAACAACCGCGAAACGGTGCCGAAACCCATGCCCTTCCCCCCTCCGCCTCCGCGCCCCGCGCCGAAGCCGGCACCGTAGCCCGGAACTCGATCTTTATCAAACGGATAGCCGCCCCTGGCATCGCGTTTCCGTCCGGCCCGCACGCCGGCGCCCTCGCCTCGATCGCCCTCGTCGGCACCGTCCTCGCCTGGACCCTCGCGGCGCTGCCCTTCGCCACCGCCGCGGCCTGCATCGCCGGTTTCGCCCCCTTCTGCCTGATCGCGGTCCTTATCGTCGACCGGCTCAATCCCCTGCATCCGCACGCCACCTTCGGCCTCGCCAACTCCCTCACCCTCGTCCGCGCGGGCAGCGCCTGCCTCTTCGCCGCCCTCGCCTTCGAGCCTTCTCTTCTCGCCGGGCCTAATGCCTGGTGGGCGCTGACAGGCGCCACCTTCCTCCTCGCTCTCGACGGCATTGACGGCGCCCTCGCCCGCCGCCAGGGCGTCGCCTCGCCCTTTGGCGCCCGATTCGACCTGGAGACCGACGCCCTCCTCATCCTCGCCCTTGCCGGCGTCGCCTTCGGCCTCGGCAAGGCCGGACCCTGGATCCTGGGGCTCGGCCTGCTCCGCTACGGCTTCGTCCTTGCCGGCTGGTTCGTGCCCTCATTGTCGTGCCCGCTCCCCCCTCCGACCGCCGCCGCGCCGTCTGCGCCCTTCAGGTCGCCGTCCTCGGCCTCATCCTCGCCCCGCCCCTCGTCCCGCCTCTCTCCGCAGGCCTCGCTGCCCTGGTTTTTGCCGCCCTGGCCGCCTCCTTCGCCGCCGACGTGATCTGGCTCATGCGGCAGCCATGACCGCCGCCGACCTTGCGAGCTGGGCCGGCCTCGCGCGCTCCCTCGTGATCTACCGCGCCCGCCCGTGGCGCATCGCCCGACTGACCGGTTTCTACCGCGGCATCGTCTCACCCGGAGACCTCGCCTTCGACATCGGCGCCCACGCCGGCAACCGCACGCTGGCGCTCCTGCGCGCGGGGGCCCGGGTCGTGGCCCTCGAGCCGCAGCGGCTATTCCACGCCTTCCTGGCTCGCGACCTGCCCGCCACGGTAACGCTCCTGCCGCTGGCTGCCGGACGAGCAACCGGCCGCGCCTCCCTCGCCGTGTCTCGGCTGCATCCCACCGTCTCCTCGCTCACCCTTGGCTTCGCCGAGCGCATGCGCGCCGCACCAGGCTTCTCCCGCGTGCATTGGGACGCCGAGCAAACCGTTGACGTGACCACCCTCGACGCACTCATCGCCGCCCACGGCCTGCCGCGCTTCGTCAAGATCGATGTGGAGGGTTTCGAGGCCGAGGTGCTGGCCGGCCTGGCGCAGCCGGTGCCCTGGATCGCCTTCGAGTATCTTCCCGCCACGCCGGAGACCACCGCCGCCTGCGTCCAGCGCCTCGCCGCCCTCGGTCCCTACGAGTACAATCTCGTCAACGGCGAGGGCCGAAGCTTTGCCCTCGCCGCCTGGCGGGACGCCAGCGGCATCGGCGCGGCGCTCGCCCAGGCCGCACCGAACGGTCGCCCGGGCGACGTCTACGCCCGCCTGCGCGATGCGTGAGCCGCGCCGCGCCGTTGCGGCGCTCGTGGCACTCCTCGTCCTGCATCTTATCCTGGCGCTTCCCTCCCATCCCGGCGGACCAGGCCCGGCAGCCTTTCTGCGGCTTCCCCTCGAACTTCCGCTCGCCGTTCTTCTCCTCCTCGCTTTGCCCGGCTACCCGATGCGCGCCGCGCTGACGCTGCTCCTCACCGTGTTGCTGGTCCTCAAGCTCGCCGACATCGGCACCGAGATCGCCTTCCGGCGTCCCTTCAACCCGGTCCTCGATGACGACCTGGTGGCCGCCGCCTGGCGACTGACGAGCGGCACCCTAGGCTGGCCCGTCGCCCTCGCCGCGGTCCTCGCAATGGCCGCCGCCGTGATTCTCGCGGGCCTCGCCGCCTGGTGGGCGACCGGCCGGATCGCCCGCCTCGCCCCCGCCCGCCACCGCTGGGCGGCCGGCGCGCTGGCGCTCGCGGCGGCCGCCCTCGTCGTTCTCGATGCCTGGCCGGGTGGCCGTATCGATCCGCCCGGCCAGGCGCTGACGGCGCGCAAAGCCTGGGCGCATGTTCATGATGCCGGCCGCGCCCGGACGGACCTCGCGCGCTTTCGCGTCGAGGCAGCTGCCGACGGCTTCGCCGCGTTGCCCCCCACTGAGATCCTGCCAGCCCTTCGCGGAACCGACGTGCTCGTGATCTTCGTCGAATCGCTACGGCCGATCGGCACTGGAGAACCCGCTCTACGCCCCCACCGTCACAGGCGCGCTGCGCGACGCGCAGAGGCGGCTTACCGCATCCGGGCTCGCCGTGCGATCGGGCTACCTGACTGCGCCCATGGTGGGCGGGCAAAGCTGGCTGGCCCACGCGAGCGTGCTCTCGGGACTTCCGATCTCGGACCAGGGCCGCTACCGCGCGCTCCTCGACAGCCCACGCCGTACCCTTCTCCATCTCGCGCGGCGCGCCGGCTGGGAGACGGCTGCGGTGATGCCGGCGATTACGCTCGCCTGGCCCGAGGCAGACTATTTTGGCTACGATCGCGTTCTGGCGGCTACGAACCTCGGCTATCGTGGGCTCCCCTTCAACTGGGTGACCATGCCGGACCAGTTCACGCTCGCCTCCGTGGAACGCCAGTTGCTCGACCCCCAGCCGCGGGCGCCAGTCTTCGTCGAGACGGCGCTGATCTCCTCGCACGCCCCCTGGACGCCGATCCCGCCGATCCTCCCCTGGGACGACATCGGCGAAGGTCAGGTCTTCGACCCCTTCGCCACCGCCGGCGATCCGCCTGAGGTCGTCTGGCGCGATAACGATCGAGTGCGCGAGCAGTACCGGCTATCCCTCGACTATGTGCTGCGCGTTGTGGGCGAATTCGCCGAACGCCGTGCCCGCGCCGCCCGTCCGCCGCTCATCGTCGTTCTCGGCGACCACCAGCCGGCGGCCTTCGTCTCCGGCGATCCGGTCGCTCGCGACGTTCCGGTCCATGTGATCGGACCGCCAGAGCTTCTCGCCCACCTCGACCGCTGGGACTGGACCCCCGCCATGATCCCGGCGCCCGATGTCCCCGCCTGGCCGATGGCAGCCTTCCGTGATCAATTCCTTGCCGCTTTCGGCACCGCGCCCTCCGCCCGTGCCGCCGTCATCCGGTGAGCCCAAGCCTTTACGGACGCACATCGCGCGCTAAGGTCGAAGGTGTGGCTGGGGGATGAGGGCAATCCACGATGCAGCGTGCGGATATCACCGACGAAGTGTGGTCTGCGCTACTCGATCTACGGGCCGGCCGGCGGCTTGGTCCGCGCGCCCACTGGGCACCGGAACTGCGTGCTGCCTGGGCGCTCTATGCTCCCCTGGCTGCCGACGGCCGCGGCGAGCCCTATCTCTTTGCCCAGGTCGGCCAGTCGCTCGATGGGCGCATCGCCACACTGAGCGGGGATGCCACCGCGATCTCCGGCCCGGACGGCCTGCGCCACCTCCACCGCTGCAGGGCGCTGGCGGATGCGGTGCTGGTCGGCGTGCGTACCGCGCTCGGGGAGATCCTCAGCTGACGGTCCGCCTAGTGAAGGGGCCGAACCCGGCCCGCGTGGTGATCGACCCGCGCGGCCGCCTGCCGAACGAGGCCCGGGTGCTCGACGCCGACGGCGCCCGTCGCGTAATAGTACAGTCCTGCGGCCACCCGCGGCCCGCGGGGGTCGAAGTGGTCGAGCTCCCCGCCGCGGATGGCTGGATCGACCCCTCCGCCATTCGTGCGGCGCTTGCCGAACGCGGCCTGGCGCGCATCCTGGTCGAGGGAGGCGGGGTGACGATCGAGCGCTTTCTGAACGCCGGCCTGTTGCACCGCCTGCATGTAGCGATCTCGCCGCTGATCATCGGGACCGGGCCTTCGGGTCTCCGCACCGCGCCGGTGGCTTGCCTCGCCGATGCGCTTCGCCCCGAGACCCACGTCTACGGGCTGGACTCCGACGTTGTGTTTGATTGCACGCTCAAACCCTGCGGCAACGCGAGTACGTCGAGATGGCCGACAGAGCATCGCCATCCGCTTACCGCGCGCCGCGCCTGAGCCCAGGACCGCGCTTCCGCGAGCCCCATTTCTTCAGCGGCCCGCATGATCCCCTCGACCAGCGCCGCGTGCAGCGGCGCATCTGGCGGACCGAGCCGCCAAGGGCTCCACGCGAGCCGCACCGCGTATCCCCGCCTCGCCAAGGCCCTGGCCGTCGCCGCCGCTGCCGCCGGACCCAGCGCCGGTCCCAGGCCCTTGTCGCGCGACTGGTGTGCATTGAATGCCGACAGCGCCGCTGTATCTTCCGACAATGGCGGATCCCAGACGATCTCGCCGTCGTAGCAGAGCGTCGCGTAGAGCCCGGCCCCAGCTGCGGAGATCCGCTGCGCCAGCGCCTCGATCCACTTCTGTCCCGCCAGGTCCAGGAGTGCGAAGGCCGTCACCAGCCGCACTCCATCGAAAGCCGCGCCATCGAGATCAACCAGATCGGCGAGCTTGGCTTCGGCTCGGCCGCCGCACCGCTCGAGAGCAATTCCGAGCAGACCCGCGTCCCCGTCCACGAGCCGCCAGCGCAGATCCGGCGCCGGGAAGGCCGCACAGGCCGCGCCGGTACCGCAGCCGAGATCCAGCACTACTGGCTGCGTCTCCTCGCCGAGATAACGCGCTGCCGTCGCGGCAAGGACCGGATCGCGCGCAGCCGTATCCGCCGGCGCTCGGAGGTCCAGCCAGCTCGCCGCGAAGCTCATGCCATCGCTCTCCCCAGTGCATCCGCGGCCAGCGCCGCCGTCCCGGCCCAATCCGGCAGCGACCTCCCCGCCGCCCAGGCGGCGTCCGAAGCCGCCCGCCGCGCCGGCGGGTCATCGAGGAGCCTGCCCAGAACCGCTGCGAAGCCCTCCGTGTCGCCCGGCGGCACCAGCCCGCCCGCGGCCTCCGGCACCAGATCCGCGATCGCCACCGCCCGGCAGGCCACAACCGGCAGCCCCCGCACCAGCGCCTCGGCGAATGCCATGCCGTAGCCTTCGTACTCGCTCGCCAGCGCAAAGACATCGGCACCTGCGAACTCTGATCCAGTGTCTTTCACCGCACCCGCCAGCTCGATCCGGTCCGTTAGCCGCAGCTCCGCAACTCGCTGCCTGATACCCGCCGCGCACGCGGGATCCAGCATCTCCGATCCCACGATCCGCGCCCGCCAGCGCCGATCGCGGAGCCGGGCCAGCGCTGCCACCAGCACCTCGTGCCGCTTGCGCGGGATCAGGGAACCGATACTCAGAATCATCGGCGGGTCCCCGTCAGCCCGCGCCCGCGGCGCCCGTTCGGTACCTGGCGGCGCAATGGCGATCCGCTCCGCGGGCACGCCGAAGCCATCGACCAGCCGTCGCATTGTCGCCGGGCTGGTGCATACGACCTGTCGCGTATGGCGAAGGGCCGCCGCCTCCTGCGCGAACAGGCTTCGCCGCATCGCCTCGGTCAGCCCACTCTCATCAGCCAGCGGGTGATGCACCAGCGCCACCAACCGCAAGCGCGGCGCCTCGACCGCCAGCTCTTGCGGGAGAACCCCGCCCGCCAGCCCGTCGATCAGCACCGCGGCCCCGTCCGCCATTGCGCCAAGCGTCGCCTTTGCCCCAACCCGGGCCGCCGCGTCGGGAAATGGCCATCCGCCCGCGAGCGGCACGTGCCGCACCTCCCAGCCGAGGGAGCCCAACCCCGCAATCAGTTGCCGATCGTAGCGGTAGCCCCCGGTCGGCGTATCGAGCCGTCCGGGGATGACGAAATGGACGACCGGCACTACAGATCCGCCTCGAACCACCCCCGCGCCACATGGCTTTCGTGAAGGGATACCCGCACCCGCCGGAGCCGCCCGCCGTCCCCGAGCTGCCCGGCGCGGACCGCCGCCGCAACGGCATCGAAGATGTGCCGGCTGAGCACCTCGGTGGTGGTGATGCGCCCGGCGAACTCCGGCAACACATCGAGATTGCGATAGCGAAGCGGCGCCAAGGTGGTGCGGAGCACGTCGGTGGCCAGCCCGATATCGACCACGATGCCGTTCACGTCGACCTCCTCGGCGAAGAAGGTCACGTCCACCACGAAGGTGGCGCCGTGCAAGCCCTGCGCCGGTCCGAACACCTCGGCCGGCAGGCTATGGGCGATCATGATATGATCGCGAACCTCAACCGCATACATCGCTTTCCCCTCAATCGTAGAAGATACGATGGCAGAGCGTATCCGGACGGTCCAGAATCTCGGCGTAACGCCCAGCGAGGTCCCAGAAACCCGTCTCGCCCGAGATCATCACCTCGAGCGCCGGCTCCATCAAGAGCCGTAGCGCCGTCTCCATCCGTCTCCGGTTGCTCCATCTGGCGCGCCGTTCCGTCGGCACCAGGCCCACCTGGCTCGATACCAGCCTGAGCCGCCGGCTGTGAAATGCGCCGCCGAGCCCCACTGTCGGCGGCCGGTCGCCGTACCAGCTCGCCTCCACTACCGTCGCCTCCAGTCCTGCCGCGCCGAGTGCGGTGGCGAGCCCCTCGCCGCTTGCGCTGGTGTGGATCGTGAGATCGCAGTCCTCCGGCGCCGTCTCTGGCGCGGAGAAGCTGCAGCCGAGAGCCGCGGCAAGGCCGGCGCGCACCGGATTGATGTCGACCAGGGTGACCTCCGTCCCCGGCAGGCGAGCGCAGAGCCAGGCGGTCAGTGCCCCAACCGTGCCGGCCCCCACCACGGCGATCCGGTCACCGGCCGACGCCCCCGAATCCCAGACAATGTTGAGCGCCGTCTCCATGTTGGCCGCCAGCACCGCCCGCCCCGGCGGAAGCCCCGCGGGCAGCGGAACCGCCATGGCGACCGGCGCCGCAAAGCAGTTCTGATGCGGATGCAACACGAAGACGTCGCGGCCGACGAGTTCGGCCGGCCCGTCCACCACCAGGCCCACCGCCGCATAACCGTACTTCACCGGAAAGGGAAAACTGCCCGCCTGCAGCGGCGCGCGCATCCGCGCCCGCTCGGCGCGCGGCACCCCGCCGCGCAGCACCAGCGACTCGGTGCCGCGGCTGATCCCGCTGAAGCGGGTCTTGACCAGCACGTCGCCGGCCGCGGCCGACACCTCCTCGTCGCGGAGCTCGGTCGCGCCCGGCGCGGTGATCCAGAGCGCGGTGGATCTCATTTTCCCAGCCGCTCGTCAGCACCGTGTGCGAAATCATCCATATGTGTTTCATATGCACTTCACGTGCGGTTCACATCGGCTTTTTCTTGCCACGGGGGCCTCGCCGGTGGATGCTCGGGAGACGAGCGGAATAGGGGGACTGATGTCACACCTTGCACGACCAACTCTCCGTATCACCACCACGGCTCTTCCCGCTGCTTTGCTCCTAGCGGGCGCCGCCGCCGCCCAGGGCCTGCCGACCCTCCAGCACGAGTTCCCGAACGGCAGCACGCTGCGCTTCTACGGCCAGATCAACAAGGGCATTCTACAGTTCGACGACGGCGAAGAGACCCGCAGCTACGGGCTGATCGACAACGACAACTCCGGCACGCGCTTCGGCCTGTCCTACAAGCAGGTCCGCGGCGCCTGGACGTTCGAGAACGTCAACGAATTCTCCTACGCCCCGTATTCCACCTCGAACGTCAACATCGAGGACACCAGCCCCGACGACTACGCCTGGAGCAACAGCAATATCCGCAAGATCGACTTCACGTTCCTCAATGACCACTATGGCAAGTTCTGGTTCGGCCAGGGCAGTATGGCGACCGACGGAATCCTGGAAATCGACCTGTCAGGAACCGACGTCATTGCCTATTCGGGCGTAGCCAACTCGGCGGCGGCGCAGCTGATCAGAATGAGCGATGGCGCCCTTAGCGGCATCGAGATCGGTGACGTCTTCGCCAACCTGGACGGCGACCGGCGGTTCCGCGTACGCTACGACACCCCGGCCTTTGCCAACTTTACCTTTGCCGCCGCCTTCGGCCGCAACCTGCTGAGCAGCGAGCAGGACCAGCGCGACGCCAATCTCTTCGACGCCGCCGTCAACTACGCGAACACCTTCGCGGATAGCGTCGAGCTTCAGGCCGGGGTCGGCTACAACTGGCAGGAAGGCGTGGACGGCGAAGACGATACGGTCATTTTCGGCGGCTCCGCCTCGGCGATCCACACGCCGACCGGTCTCAACCTGACCTTCGCCAGCGGCAGCCAAGACAATGACGGTTACACGGCGAGCTTCTGGTACAGCAAGCTGGGTCTCCTGCGCGACTACGTCAGCTGGGGCTCGACCGCGCTCTCTGTCGACTACTACTCCGGTGATGATTTCGGCCTCAGCGACGAAGTCACCAGCTCAACCAGCAACTCCTGGGGCCTTGCGCTGGTCCAGACCATCGACCGGGCAAATACCGAACTCTGGCTGACCTACCGCAGCTACGATTATTCCGACGATTTCGCTAGTTACGACGACGGCCAGGCGCTCTTCGGCGGCGCCCGCTTCAGGTTCTAAAGCTCTGGCCCTTGCTTTGGCGAGCGCCGGGCGCTACATGCGTCGGGCGCTCCAACCGGCAACGGTTCCGGGGCAATTGCGGTGGCGCAGTGGGGCCGAGCCCCGGCATCGCACTCATGCAACGGTTTTCGTCACATGCGCCTGACGAGGGCGATTGCCGCAGCGACCCTGTCGCGCGGAAAGGAATACTTGTGACGACTGAACTTTTTGCGGATTTCGGGCTCGCCCTTCCGCTCACCGAAGCCCTGGCCCGCGCCGGTTTCGACACCCCGACGCCGATCCAGGCGCAGGCGATCGCCCCGCAGATGGCCGGCCGCGACATCCTCGGCATCGCCCAGACGGGCACCGGCAAGACCGCGGCGTTCGCACTGCCGATCTTGCACCAGCTTCTGGCGTTACAGGGTCGCCCGGCGCCCAAAACCTGCAGGGCACTTGTCCTCGCCCCCACCCGCGAGCTCGCGGTACAGATCGAGGCCGCCTTCCGCACCTTCGCCGGTGGCGCTCGGCTAACCACGCTCCTTGTCCTCGGCGGCATGTCGCGCGGCGCCCAGGTGCGTGCGCTGACTCGCGGCGTCGACGTCGTCGTCGCTACCCCCGGGCGGCTTACCGATCTCATGGACGACCGCTCGATCCTCCTCGACCAGACCCGATGGGTCGTGCTCGACGAGGCCGACCGCATGCTGGACATGGGCTTCATCCAGCCGGTTCGTAGGATCGTGGCAGCGCTTCATCCGCGCCGCCAGTCGGCGCTCTTTTCCGCAACCATGCCCTCAGAGGTCTCAGGCCTCGCCCAAAGCTTCCTGAAGGATCCCGTTCGGGTCGAGGTTGCCCCGCAGGCCACCACCATCGAGCGGACTGAACAGCGCGTCGAGCCCATCGAGACCAGCGCCAAGCGATCGCGCCTGGCCGAGCTGGTAACCGGCCCGGAAGTCGGCCGCACGATCGTCTTTGCCCGCACCAAGCACGGCGCCGATAGGGTTGCGCAGAACCTTGTCAAGGACGGGATCCCTGCCGAGGTCATCCACGGCAACAAGGCGCAGAATGCTCGCCAGCGGGCGCTCAACGCCTTCCGCCTCGGTCAGGTGCGCGTTCTCGTCGCCACCGACATCGTCGCTCGCGGCATCGACGTGCCGGGCGTGACACACGTCATCAACTACGACCTGCCCGACGAGCCCGAGGCTTATGTCCACCGCATTGGCCGCACCGGACGCAACGGGGCGGACGGCATCGCCGTCACTCTCTGTGCCCCGGAAGAGATCAAGAAGCTTCGGGCGGTCGAGAAGGTCACCCGCACCACGCTCCTTCCCGGCGGGCACATCGACCGCCCGCGGCCGGCTCAGGGCAAGGCCAAGTCGCAGAAGTCCGCCGATCCCGCCCGCGCTGCGCGTGCGCGAGGCCGGCGGCCGCGCCGCACCGAGCGGGCGGCCTGAGCCGCGGAATCTCCCTACTCCCGTTTGAACTCGGCCGCGCGAGCGCCTATTTGGGGGCAGTTGCAGGAGACCCCCAATGAACCTTGCCGGCCGGATAGCATGGGACGACACCGTCCTGCCCTTTCAGCTCGACCGCGCGGACATCCGCGGCCGGGTTGGGCGGCTCGAACTCGGTCCTCGAGACTATTCTCGGCCAGCATGACTACCCGGCGCCCGTTGCGGCGCTGGTCGCCGAGGCGGCGTTGATCACCGCGCTGATCGGCCAGACGATCAAGCTCCGATGGAAGCTCAGCCTGCAGGTTCGGGGTGACGGGCCGGTGAGGCTGATCGCCACCGACTATTTCGGCCCCGACGAAGACGGCGCGCCCGCGCGCATGCGCGCGTGGGCCGGTTATGACCCCGATGCGCTGCCAGAGGATCCAGCACGGCCCTTCGATCTTCTGGGCCACGGCGTCTTCGCCATCCTGATCGATCAAGGCCCAGGGTCCACGCCCTATCAGGGTATTACGCCCATAGCCGGCGCTTCCCTCGCCGACTGCGCCGAGACCTACTTCGCCCAGTCCGAGCAACTCCCGACGCGCTTTGCGCTCGCCATGGGAGAGGCGGTCGAGCCCGGCGGCACGACGCACTGGCGCGGTGGTGGGGTGCTGCTGCAGCACATGCCCAAGGCCTCGCCCTATGCCCGCCAGGAGGCCACCGGCTTCGATGGCCTGCTCGCGGCCGAGGACATGCTGGACGGCGGCGACGCCGACAACTGGCGCCGCGCCGTGATGCTGCTCGACACCGTCGAGGCCACCGAGCTCGTCGGCCCGCACGTCGGCGCCGAGCAGCTCCTGCTGCGCCTCTTCAGCGAAGAGGATCCGCGCGTCTACCCCGCCCAGCCGCTGCGCTTCGGCTGCACCTGCGGCCCGGAAAAGGTGGTGCGTTCGCTCTCGATCTATCCGGCCGAGGACATCGCCGCCATGACGACGCCGGAAGGCAAGGTCACCGCCGACTGCCAGTTCTGCGGTGCCCACTACGAGTTCGATCCCGCCGAACTCGGCCGCCGGGACGACTGACACGCCGTCCGGGCGCGGGCTATTCGATCCGCCCGTCCTTCGACAGCAGCACCGCGATCGGCCGGGTGCTCTCGAACTCGGAGAAGACGATCACCAGGATCGCCATGATCGGCACCGAGAGAATCGCCCCGGCGATCCCCCACATCGACATCCAGGCGACGAGCCCGACCAGGATGACGAAGGGGCTGAGGTTAAGCGAGTTCCCCATCAGCCACGGGTCGAGGAAGTTGCCGATCACCACCTGCGGCACGCTCATCGCCAGGACGAAGACGACAACCTGCCAGAAGTCGCCGAACTGCAGGATGGCCAGCAGCGACGGCAGCGCGACGCCGAGAATGCTGCCCACGTAGGGTATGTAGTTGAAAAGCCCGATCAGCAGAGCCCAGAAGCCGGCGAACTCGATCCCGAAGCCGCGCAGGACCAGGTAGCTCGCCAACGCCAGCATCACGTTCACCAGCGTCTTCATGACGAGGTAGGTGCCGATGCGACGGTTGATGTCGCGGATCAGCGCCTGGATCTGCGCCACCTTGGCCGGCTCGTCGGAAAGCCGCGCCACCTTGCGCGCGAAGGCCCCCTTCTCCGCGAGCAGGAACCCGGCGTAGATCAGCACCACGGCGAACGTCCCCACGATCGACGCCACCGACGCCGCGGACGTCACCATCAGCCGCTGCAGGTCGATGTGCCCGAGCACGTCCCGCCGCAGCGTCTCCCAGTTCGGCTCGTCGTCGAACCCGAGCTGCACCGCGCCCCGCTGGATCATCCCCAAGAGCAGTTCCTGGTAACGCGGCAGCAGCGTCGCCACCTGCCCGAAGTTGGTGACGATCAGCCACAGGATCAGCCCGACGACGACCAGGCACGCGCTTACCGCGAGCGGGTATCGCAGGACTGCGGGCAGGCGCCGCAGTCCGGGCACGCCGCCGGTCAGCTCGACCGTCCCGAGCACCACGTAGGCCACGAGGATGCCCGCCATGACCGGCAGGATGATCGGACGCCCGATCACCAGAATCCAGCCGATCATTAGTGCCAGGCCGACGCCGTAGAAGAGCCTGGGCAAGCTGTCCCGCATCGCACCTCCGTTCGCTGTCGCGGCGCATGGAACCCGATCAGCGGGGCAGCGTCCAGTTCAGTTTAGGGGTGGAGAAGGACTTGGTGGATCCAAGGCCAATCGAATCATCGTTCCAACTAGCCCGCACGCTGCTCAAATTATCGAGTAATATTGATGGCTTAGGCTACAGGCGCTCTCATCGAGAGTTTGGCCGTATAGCCCTCTCGGGAAGCAGAATACAGCCTCGCATTGTAACCTCGTAGAGGCCGGGTGGAAATCGATGTCGATGAAGGTATGTGGCAAAGTCTCAAATTCGCTTTCCATCTGAGTTCGATTGGATGTAAGCGCTACGCCGACCACCTCCTGCCCTTTGTGATTTGAACGAGCCATGCTGCGGACTTGGCGGAGAGGTATTGGATTTGGAGAGAGACGGCAAAGAGGCGTCCATTTGGACGGCTCGGTCGGCGTTGGGGTTTCCCGGGCTGGAGGTGATCGAGGGGCCGAGCGGGCGGCGGCGGCGCACGAAGGCGGAGCGGGCGCGGATTGCGGTGGAGGGCCTGATGCCCGGGGTCTCGGTGGCGGATGTTGCGCGCAGGCACGGCACGACCCGCTGGCAGGTTTACGACTGGCGCAAGAAGCCCCGGACGGGGCAGCTGGTGTTGCCCGAGAGCTTGGTGGACTTGCCGATGTTCGCCGAACTGATTGTCGAGGATGCAGCGCCGGATGCGTCGCCGGCCAGCGCCACGTCCGACCTCGAGATCGTCGTGGGCGAAATCGTGATCCGTGCCGGTGCTGGCGCCGATGAAGGCCAGCTGACGCGCGCGATCCGCGCGGCACGGGCTGCGGCGACATGATGCTCGCGCCGGTCTGGCCGGTGAAGGTCTTCGTGGCGACGCGGCCCGTCGACTTCCGCAAGCGCATCGATGGCCTGGCGCTGGCGGCGCGGGAGATGTTCAGCCTCGATCCGTTCTGCGGAGCGGCCTTCGTGTTCCGGGCGAAACGCGCGGACCGGATCAAGCTGCTGGTCTGGGACCGGACCGGGATGGTGCTGGTTCACAAGCGGCTGGAGGGGGCCAAGTTCGTCTGGCCGCAGGTGCGCGACGGGGTGATGCGGATGTCGCCGGCGCAGCTTGCGGCGCTGTTCGAGGGACTGGATTGGCGGTTGGTCCGGCCGGAGCGGGCACGCCGGGGCAGCCGGGTGACCGCCGACAGACGCTGGAAGTTCCCCACCCCTGTCAAAACCGCCGCTTGATCCTGTCCAACCACAGGGGCGCACTCCAGTCCGAGGACGTGGGCAAGGTCGCGGTTGGCCTGATGGCTCCACTCCTGCCGGCGCGCTGGCGCATCAGCCAGCCGGCGCGCGTGGCCGCGGCGTTGGTCGAGGCGATCGTGGACGGCGAGCCGGGGCGGCGGGTCGTTGCCTCGGAGCAGCTGGCTTGCGGGACGTCCAGCAGGGTGTTCGAACTTTCCCCCGCAGAGTGCACCACGATCCGATGGCGGCTGTCACGGGCCGGCAAACCGGGCGTGCGAGCGCTCCCGTGCCTTGGCGGTTTCGACCGCCCGGTCGCGGGGCTCGGCGTTCGTCACCAGCGAGGCGAGGAGCAGCCGCGCTGCGCTGGCGACCTGATCGATGCCGCGATCGAAGACAGCCGCGTTCGCCTGCGAGGGCTTGTTGAAGCCGCTCACCTTGCGCACGAACTGCAGGGCGGCGGCGCGGATCTCGTCGTCGGTGGCGGGGGGCTCGAAGTTGAAGAGCAGCTTGATGTTCCGGCACATGGGCGTCTCCCGGGCTGGGTCGTGCCCCGGATGATGGGCCCGGCCGCCGCCGGGTTCAACGCCGGCTTGCCTTGCCCGAGCCCCCTCTCTAAGGCTGGCGCCAGCAAGGGTGTGGAAGCGAGACCTTCATGTCGATCCCCCAGTCGGGCGGCGGCCTCATCGAGAGCCGCGCTCAGCTCGCCGAATATCTGGCGTCCGGCTGCAAGCCGGCAGCCGACTGGCGCATCGGCACCGAACACGAGAAGTTCGGTTACCGCCTGGCCGACCATGCCGCCGCTGCCCTACGACGGCGCGACGCTCGATCCACGCCGTGCTTTCGGCGCTGCGCGACCGCTTCGGCTGGCGGCCTGTCGAGGAGGCGGGCCACCTCATCGGCCTGGAGAAGGACGGCGCCAACGTCAGCCTCGAGCCGGGCGGGCAGCTCGAGCTGTCCGGCGCGCCGCTCAGGACGATCCACGAGACCTGCGACGAGGTGAACGAGCACCTGCGCGAGGTGAAGGCGATCGCCGACGACATCGGTGCCGGCTTCATCGGCCTCGGCGCCGCACCGGACTGGACGGAAGACCAGATGCCGGTGATGCCCAAGGGCCGGTACGCGCTGATGACCCGCCACATGAAGGCGGTGGGCAGCCACGGCACACAGATGATGTACCGGACCTGCACCGTGCAGGTGAATCTCGACTTCGCCTCCGAGGCCGACATGGTGAAGAAGTTCCGCATCGGCCCTGGCGCTGCAGCCGATCGCCACGGCGCTCTTCGCCAATTCGCCCTTCTTCGAGGGCAAGGTGAACGGCTGGCAGTCCTGGCGGGCGCGCATCTGGCAGGACACCGACGCGGAGCGCACCGGCATGCTGCCCTTCGTCTTCGAGGACGGCATGGGGTTCGAGCGGTATGTCGACTACGCGCTCGACGTGCCGATGTACTTCGTCTACCGCGACGGCCGATACGTCGACGCGCTGGGCCAGAGCTTCCGCGACTTCCTCGAAGGCCGTCTCCCCGCGCTCCCCGGCGAGAAGCCCACCTTCTCCGACTGGGCCGACCACCTCACCACCATCTTTCCCGAGGTGCGGCTGAAGAAGTTCATGGAGATGCGCGGCGCCGACGGCGGGCCCTGGCGGCGGATCTGCGCACTGCCGGCGCTCTGGGTCGGACTGCTCTACAACCGGGCCGTCGCTCGATGCCGCCTGGGATCTCTGCCGCGACTGGAGCGCCGAGGAGCGCGACGCGCTGCGCCGCGACGCCGGCAAGCTAGGGCTGCGCGCCGAGATCCGCGGCCGGCCGCTGCGGGAGGTGGCGGGCGAGGTGATCGCTCTCGCCGAGGCGGGGCTTATGGCCCGTGCCTGTCCGGGAGCGGGCGGCATGATCGCCGACGAGAGCCACTTCCTGAACGCGCTGAAGGAGATCGTCGCCTCCGGGATGACTGCCTCCGACGAGCTCCTCGCACGCTACGACGGCGACTGGGGCGGGGATCTCTCGCGGATCTACGCGGACTATAGCTACTCAGCCCTTGCTCCCGATCTTCGACTCGCTGCCGTCGAGCAGGCGGCGGATGTTGGCGTGGTGGCGGATGAAGACGAGCACCGCCAACGCCACCCCGAGCCAGACGGCATCCGGCCGGCCGAGGGCCCAGAACCAGACCGGCGTCGCGGCAGCGGCGACCAGCGCCGCGAGCGAGGAGTAGCGGGTGGCGAAGGCCACGGCGAGCCAGGTCGCGCACGCAGCAAGCCCCGCGGGCCAGGCCAGCGCAATGATCACGCCGAGGAAGGTCGCGACCCCCTTGCCGCCGCTGAACTTCAGCCACACAGGAAAGAGATGGCCGAGGAAGGCGGCGAAGCCTGCCACCATCGCCGCCTGCTCGCCGGCCAGTGCGCGCGCGATCAGTACCGCCACCGCCCCCTTGCCGGCGTCGAGCAGGAGCGTCGCGGCCGCCGCCCCCTTGTTGCCGGTCCGCAGAACGTTGGTGGCGCCGATGTTGCCCGAGCCGATGCTGCGCAGGTCGCCGAGCCCGAGCGCGCGGGTGATCAGCAGTCCGAACGGGATCGACCCGAGCAGGTAGGCGAGCGACGAAGGTCACGACGAGGGCCTCGGGTCATGCGGCTCCCGGCCGTAGACCTCGCGCGCCGCCGACCCAGGTGGCGAGCACGCGGCCCTGCATGCGGCGGAGGTCGTAGGGCGTGTTCTTCGACTTCGAGCGCAGCGTGGCGCGGTCGAGGACGAAGGGCAGCGTCGGGATCGAAGAGCACGAGATCGGCCGGCGCCCCGGGCGCGAGGCGGCCGGCGGCGAGGCCGAGCAGCCGCGCCGGGTTGAGCGGCGAGCGCGCGCCAGAGGGCCGGCAGCGTCAGGTGGCCGGCGTGGTAGAGCTGCATCGCCGCGGGAAGCAGGGTCTCGAGGCCGACGGCGCCGGGGGCGGCCTCCTCGAACGGCAGGCGCTTCTCCTCCTCGTCCTGGGGGGTGTGGAACGAGCCGATGACGTCGATCGACCCCGTCGGCCAGCGCCTCGACCAGTGGCCATCCGGTCGTCCTCGGAGCGCAGCGGCGGCGCGCAGCTTGAAGAAGGTGCGGTAGTCGCCGATGTCGAACTCGTTCAGCGTCAGGTGGTGGATCGAGGCGCCGGCTGTGACCGCGAGACCGGCGGCGCGGGCGCGCGACAGGGCCGGCGAGCGCGGCGGCGGTGGAGAGCTGGTCGGCGTGGTAGCGCACGCCCGTCGCCTCGACGAGCGCGAGGTCGCGCTCGAGCCCGATGCGCTCGGCGACCGGCGAGACGCGCGGGAAGGCCGAGCTGCGAGGCGAACTGGCCCTCGGTGGCGCAGGTGCCCGTCGGTCAGCGCGCGCTCCTGCGGATGGCCGAGGACGAGCGCCCCGAGGCCGGCGGCGTAGGTCAGGCAGCGCTGGAAGACGCGGGCGTCGGCGACGGCGCGGCCGTCCATGAAGGCGACGGCGCCGGCGTCCATGAGAAAGCCGATCTCGGTCATCTCGCGGCCCGTCGCGGCCCTTGGTGAGGGCGGCCATCGGCAGCACGTTGACCGGGCTCGCGTGCGACGGCGCGGCGCTGGAGGAACTCCAGCGTCTCGGGGGTGTCGATGGCGGGCAGCGTGTCGGGCGGGTGACGATGGTGGTGACGCCGCCGGCCGCGGCGGCGGCGCCGGCGGTGCGGAAGCTCTCCTTGTGCCGCTCGCCCGGCTCGCCGACCTTGACGCCGATGTCGATGATGCCGGGAGCGAAGTGCTTGCCGCCGCAGTCATTCCCGGGGCGGGGGCCTTCGAAGATCTCGGCGATGCGGCCGTCCTCGATGACGAGGCCCCCGGTAGAGGATGCGGTCGCCCTCGGGGTCGACGAGGCGGGCGTTGGTGAGGGTCAGCACGCCGCGGCCCCGCTCGGCTCGTTGCGGCCGCGGAGGTTGCGGGCCAGCAGGTCCATGGCGGCCATGCGGACGGCGACGCCCATCTCGACCTGTTCCTGGATGACGCTGACGTTAATGTCGTCGGCGAGGAGGCCGTCGATCTCGACGCCGCGGTTCATTGGGCCGGGGTGCATGACGATGGCGTCGGGCTTTGCCGCTGCCAGCTTCTCGGCGTCGAGGCCGAAGCGGTGGTAATATTCGCGCATGGAGGGGATGAGGGCGCCGTCCATCCGCTCCTTCTGCAGGCGGAGCATCATCACGACGTCGGCGCCTTCGAGGCCTTCGTGCAGGTTCTCGAAGACCTCCGCCCCCATTCGGTCTGCGCCGGGGGGATGAGCGTCGGCGGGCCGATCAGGCGGATGCGGTTCTCCATGCGGCCGAGCAGGAGGATGTTGGAGCGGGCGACGCGGGAGTGGGCGATGTCGCCGCAGATCGCCACGGTCAGCCGGCTCAGGCGTGCCCTTGCGACGGCGGATGGTCAGGGCGTCGAGGAGCGCCTGGGTCGGGTGCTCGTGGCGGCCGTCGCCGGCGTTGAGGACGGCGCAATTCACCTTCGATGCCAGCAGGTTGACGGCGCCGGACGAGGAGTGGCGCACCACGAGAAGGTCGGGGTGCATGGCGTTGAGCGTCATCGCGGTGTCGATGAGCGTCTCGCCCTTCTTCACCGAGGACTGCGCGACGGACATGTTCATCACATTGGCGCCGAGGCGCTTGCCGGCGAGCTCGAAGCTGGCCTGGGTGCGGGTGGAGGCCTCGAAGAACATGTTGATCTGGGTGAGGCCCCTGAGGGCATCGGCGCGCTTGTCGGCCTGGCGGTTGAGGGCGACGTAGTCATCGGCGAGGTCGAGGATGGACTCGATGTCGGTGCGGGAGAGCGGCTCGATACCGAGGAGATGACGGTGCGCGAACAAGGAGGCCCTCCGGCTGGCGCGGCATCTATAGCAGGCGCTGGGAGGGGGACAAGCGGGGGGATTCGCGCTTTGCGGCCAATTCTGGCGTATCGGGCTGAAAACGCCGGGAAAATTGCGTATGGAATCCGTATGGAAAGCGTCTGGAATCCATATGGGTGTTTTCGGCGGATCTGGCATCCGGCGCCCCGCGGCCCTAGGGTCGCGGGATGATCCGTGACGCCGCTTCCTTTGCCGCCGATCTCGCTGCCCTGGCCTGGCAGGTGGAGCTCGGCGCCGACGAGGCGATCGCCGAGGAACCGGTCGATCGCTTCGAGGCCTCCGCCCCCGCCGCCGCGAAGCGGGCTGCGCCGCAGGCGCCACAGCCCGCGCCGGCAGCATTCGAGCTCGGCGGCGCGGAGCTGGCGGCGGGGAGTGCCGACCTGGCCTCGCTGCGCGCGGCGATGGCCGGGTTCGAGGGATGTGCGCTGAAACAGGGGGCGCGGAACCTCGTCTTTGCCGATGGCGATCCGCGGGCGCGGGTAATGGTGATCGGCGAGGCGCCCGGGCGGGAGGAAGACCGCGAGGGACTGCCGTTCGTCGGGCGGTCGGGGGAGCTCTTGGACCGGATGCTGGCGGCGATCGGGCTGTCGCGGCGGGCGGAGGATCCGCGCGCCGGGGCCTATATCACCAACGTGCTGCCCTGGCGGCCGCCGCAGAACCGCGATCCTTCCGGCGACGAGGCAGCGAAGATGCTGCCCTTCCTGTTCCGGCACATGGAGCTCGCGGCGCCGGAGTTCCTGCTGCTGCTCGGCTCGCCGGCGGTGCGGGCCGTGCTCTCGACCGAGTTCGGCGTGACCCGCCTGCGGGGCAAGTGGCACGAGTGGCGCGGGGTGCCGGTGGCGGTGACCTTCCACCCGGCGGCAGTGCTTCGCGACGGCGGCAAGAAGCGGGAGGTCTGGGCGGACCTCCTGATGCTGAAGGCGCGGATGGGAGGCTGAGGGGTGGCCGGGATCGATCCTTTGCGCGCCTTCCTGCCGGTCAGGATCGCGGTGCTGACGGTCTCGGACACGCGCGGGCCGGACGACGACCGATCCGGGGACCTGCTCGTGGAGCGGATGGAGGCGGCGGGACACCTGCTGGCCGGGCGGGGAATCGTGCGCGACGAGCAGCGCGACATCGAGGCGCGGCTGCGCGGCTGGATCGCCGATCCGCGAGGTGGACGTGGTGATCTCCACCGGCGGCACCGGGCTGACCGGGCGCGACGTGACCGTGGAGGCGCACGAGGCGGTCTACGAGAAGGCGGTGCCGGCGTTCGGGGTGCTGTTCACCATGCTCTCCCACGAGAAGATCGGCACCTCGGCGGTCCAGAGCCGGGCCTGCGCCGGAGTGGCGAACGGCACCTATCTCTTCGCCCTGCCGGGGTCGCCGGGCGCCTGCCGGGACGCCTGGGACGGGATCCTGGCGGCGCAGCTCGACGCGCGGCACCGGCCCTGCAACTTCGTCGAGATCATGCCGCGGCTGACCGAGCACCTGAAGCGGACGTGAGGCCTGGCCGCGGCACCCGACGTCCGGGCTGTGTCGGCGTTCGCGGCTGTTGTTAACCTTTCGGCCGCGCACGCACGGCGTGTACATGCGATGTACGTGCGATGTACCTAGGTTGTACGTCGAAGAAATCGCCGTTAACCCTTGCGGCGCCACCTCAATTACGTTCGCCGAACGGCCGTCGGATGCCGGCCTCGAAACCTGGGTGCAAGGAGCATTTCCATGGGCGGAGAGAACCTGCGTGTCCTTCTGATCGGCTCTACCGGCGTCGTCGGCGAGCATGTCCTCCGCCTGGCGCTGGCCGAGCCCCGCTTCGGCACGATAGTCGCGCTGACGCGCCGGCCTCTTCCGGCCCATCCGAAGCTGATCAATCCCGTGGTGGATTTCGCCGAGCTACCTGCGGACGCCGCCTGGTGGGATGTCGACGGCGTGATTTCCGCGCTCGGCACCACGCAGAAGCGGGCCGGCTCCCCCGAGGCGTTTCGAGCAGTGGACTACGGTCATACCCTTGCCGTTGCACGGCTGGCACACACCGGCGGCGCGACGCGGTTCGCGCTCACGTCCTCGCTCGGTGCGGATCCTTCGTCGCGTTCTTCCTACTACTTGCGCACCAAGGGCGAGATCGAGCGCGATCTCGAGAGGATCGGTTTCGCCTCGCTGACGATCGCCCGGCCCGGTCTGCTCGGCGGAGTGCGGTCCGAGCGCAGGCTGGCCGAGGACGTGGGCAAGGTCGCCCTCGGCCTGCTCGGTCCGATCCTTCCGGCGCGCTGGCGCATAAGTCGGCCGGAACGTGTGGCCGAAGTTCTGGTCGAGGCGATCGTCGCCGGCCAGCTTGGCCGTCGTGTCATTGATTCCGATCGCCTTGCCTGACGCGGCGCACGATAAAGCGGCGGCCTAGGCCGGCGGCATGGGCGCCTGCTCGGAATCGGCGAAGGCCCTGGGGACGGATGACCGAAGGCGGGACCTCAGGCCGGGAGCCTGGGCCTTCGGATCGAGGGGGGACGTCTTGAGGCAGGGTGCCACGGCGGCAAGCTCCTTCGCACAGGAGGAGCGGCGGACGAGGCAGTCGATCAGCGCCTTGTGGCAGAAGGAAGCGAGGGTGGAAGTAAATGACGAGGCTCAGTGCCACAAGCCGGTCGAATGGCGAGACCACACTTCGGGCGATCGTCAGCACAGCGCAACCTAGAAGGATGTTGCGTCGCAAATTATATTCGCAATGGTCACAATATTTGCATTTTGCACATAGTTTGCCACAGATGCCGCCATCTATGCATGAATTTTAGCGATCGCATAAAATGTATATTTAAATATCCGTAGCGCTCCTATCGTGATTCACGAAGTACGAATCAGAGGAGGGGGACTGTGCATAAGTCTGTTGTGACGATTGCAGCTATTTCGGCGCTGGCGGTGCTTTCGGGGGCCGCGTCGGCCGCCACGGTGGGGAGCGGGTATCTGGACGCAACGTTCGTGGGTCCATACGGCCCTGCGGGCTTCATTGCGACTGGGGTGGGGACGGCCCATGTTACGACGGGAACACCTGCCACCTCGTCCGACACGGCGACGATGCTCGACTTTCAGTCCTACAACTTCGCCTTCGTGGAGAAGGGCGTACCGTTCATAGGCGGCGTCGTCGGCTTCACGAACGGCACCATCAAGACGGACACCGGGTTCAGCGGGATCACAATGCTCGCGACAACCACGTCCGACGATCCCGACTTCGTTCAGATGCTGCCCAACGTCTTTGCGTTGAACAACACCAACAATCTCGACGATAACACGCCGGAGCAGAATGCCGACGTGCTCTACTACGTCAACAGGCCGGACATCCCGAGTCTGCGGGTCCTCGAGGGGGAAACCGGCTACATCCAGGCGATTTTCGAGTTCGGCTCGCTGGACCTGGTGGGCTGGGGAAACATACTGACGCCACATACGGCATTCCTCACGGCGACCCCGTACGAGCCGGTAGACGACGACTTCTCGATCGCGCCGGTCCCGCTTCCGGCGGGGCTGCCGCTGCTGGCAAGCGCGGCCAGCCTGCTCGCCTTCGCCGGGTACCGGCGACGGAGGGTTTGAGCCCCAAAGGCTGGGCGCGAGCGCAAGGCGCTCCGCCCGGCCGGTCATGTGCTCTCGTCGCAGTTGCGCTGCCTTCCGGCACGGCCCGCGCGGTCTAGCCGCCGGAGCTAGGGTACCGCGCGCTGCTTGTGAGGCACCTTGAACCTCGGCGACTTCCGACTGAGTCGTTTCATGCCTATCCGATGATCGCGCCGGGATCTTCCAGGTGAAGGTGCCCGGCTCGCCCGGGGCCCGCCGGGACGCCTGGGATTGGAATGCTCGGCGCGCAGCTGGATGCGCGGCACCGGCCGTGCAACTTGGCCGAGATCATGCCGCGGCTCACGGAGCACCTGCGGCCAAGTGAAGAACGGCGCCTACACGCTCCGCGTCACCACAGCAACTAAAGGGCGGCCTTCTCGTAGTGGCCAGCTGACCCACCACCGGCGACAGCGCATCGTTGGTTTCGTTCGCTGTTTTGTGCTAAGATTGTAAGACAATCCGGATCTCGAATCGCGTTCAATACAGTTTTAGGACGGTTGTCCCAATCATTCTGGGATCTCTTCAGTGATATTCGGCGCGTCCAGCGCGAAAGGGAAGATCATGAGACTAAGTGGTGCCACGAGACTTGCGGTATTCGGCCTGATCGCTTTCGCTTTCTGCGTCGCCGCCGCAGTCTACTTCAAGCCGAGCGACCCAGAGATCAGCGATGGCGCGTGCAAGGTATTCCTGAAGACGGAGACGGACCGCATTGCCTCCGTGTCCGACGCGAGCCTGGATGACGCCGTGAGGCGGGCAATCGCCGCGGACGTGGCCAACGACGAGAAGGGCATCTTCCGCATCGCCAGCGTCAATCCGGGCGAGGTCGAGCTCGGCGGCCATCTCTGCGTCGTGGTCGCCGGAATCGTGCCCCTCGAAAGGGAGACCCAGGCGGCGCTGGACGTCAGGAAGGCCGAGGCGATCCTGAAGTCGAAGCAGCAGGCCCGCGATGCCGCGACCGGCGAAGCGGCCAGGACCAACGCCGATATCGAGGTCATCAAGGCGGAGGCGGCGGTCAATCAGGCAAGGCAGAAAGCCGCCGAGCCCCTGGCGCCGATCGAGCTGTTGGTGTTTTTCAACGGCGTGGCGTCGCCGCTCAAGATCATGGCCGCGGCTACGCATTCGCCGCAGCGCCTTTGGTTCGCGCTGACGTCTCCCGAGGACGCCAAGGATGATGGAGCGCAGTTCTGGCGCGACGCCGTGCGCGGGGTGGGTCTGGACTTCGCCAACTGGGGCAAGCGCGAGGTCGAGGTCGGCCTCTCGGCGGCGGCGGGCGCGGCGACCATTCCGCAGGTCAGCGGCGGGAGCTTCACGCTCTACATCTACTCGCTCTGGCCGGTTCTCCTGGGCCTGCTCTCCATGGCGCTCCTTGGATTGTCGTTCGTCGCATTTGCCCGCGGCTCCGCGCTCCTGCGCGACAACGAGATGACGCTCCGGGATCTCGACGACATGGTGGTGGCGCGGAGGGGCGATCGCGACCGGCGAAAGCGCGAGTTCGATGCCGCCGAGGACGCCTTCCGGCAGGCACCGGCCGACGCGGCCAGGGAGACCGCCCGCGACGCCGCCAAGAGCGCGCTGGACGCCGCCGATCGCGAGCTCGCTCGGGTCACAGGGGGCCGCGATTTGTTTGCGACGCAACAATCCTCGACCAAGCGGGGCAAACCCACCGCCAGGGAAGATCTCCATGTCGGCTCCTACAGCCTCGGCCGTTCGCAGATGGCCTTCTGGCTGTTCCTGGTGGTGGCAGGCTACGTGTACGTCGCCATGAGCATCCACCAGTTCTTCGGGCTGCTGAATCCGCAGATCCTCATCCTGCTCGGCATCAGCGGCGTCACGGGTCTCGCGGCGGTTTCCGCTGCCCCTGCAGCGGCGCAGGGGCAATGGTCGCGCGGCCCGCTTCGCGATATCCTGAGCTCGAACGGCTCGCCGCAGCTGCAGCGCGTCCAGTCGGTGGCCTGGACGGCCATCCTCGCCGGCATCTTCGTGTGGGTCGTGGTCCGCGACTACCGCTTCCCGGTCTTCGACGAGACGCTGCTGTTGCTGATGGGAATCGTGAACTCCCTCTACATCGGCTTCAAGTTCACCGAAGGTGACAAAGGCGGAAAGGGGGCGGGCGAAAAGCCGTGACGGCCCGGCTCGCCCTGTCGCAGGAAGCTATCCTGTGCCCGGCCTGTCTGCGGGCCGGCCCTCGCCGGAGAGGCGCGAGAGGCGTATGCTCGTTTTGCGGATGATGCCCCGACTCGGGAGACTGGTCATGCGGCGCCTTCTCACTCTTTTCCTGGCGATGGCGATCCCGGCGACGCCCGCCCTCGCGGTCGAGCCGCTGCAGGGGTGGTTCATCGCGCAAGAGGCGTGCGAGGCGTTCCACTCGAAGAACAAGGGGACGAACCCCGGCGATGTGATGACCGAGCCGTTACATGCCTACGCGATGATCGCGCTGAACGCACCGAACGGGGATTTCTTCCAGGTGAAGGTGCCGGGGGCGCCGGTGACCGAGGACCGCTGGGTGCACGTCGGCTGCGGGCTGCACGTGGTCGAGGCGGGGACGCCGGTGGCGCCCCTGCCGGAGGAGCCGATGGAGCCGGTCGCCGGGGACGAGTTGGCGGCGAACCTGCTGGCGCTGAGCTGGCAGCCGGCCTTCTGCGAGGGCAAGCCGGGCAAGACCGAGTGCCAGCAGCTCAATGCCGGCGAGCTGCCGGTGACCGAGACGCAGCTCTCGCTGCACGGGCTCTGGCCGCAGCCGGAGGGCAAGGCTTATTGCGGGGTGCCGGCGGGGCTGGTGGCGCTCGACAGGGCGTCGCAGTGGGCGGACCTGCCCGAGGTCCCGGTCGACGCCGAGACGCGCGAGCTGCTGCAGGTGGCGATGCCGGGCACGGCGAGCTTTCTCGAGCGGCACGAGTGGATCAAGCACGGCACCTGTTTTCTCGGCCAGGGCGGTGCTGACGAGTTCTTCGACGACACGCTGCGGGTGGTCGATGCGGTCAACGCCTCGCCGGTGGCGGCGCTCATGGCCGCGCATGTCGGGGGCGAGCTCGCGACGTCGGACCTGCGCGCCGCCTTCGATGCGGCTTTCGGCGCCGGGGCGGGCGCGCGGGTGCAGGTGCATTGCGCCGGCGATGGCGGGCGGACGCTGATCGCCGAGGTGAGCATCAACCTGCAGGGGACGATCGGGCCGCAGACGCCGGTGGGGGCGTTGATCCTCGCCGCCGATCCGCTGACCCCCGGTTGCCCGAAGGGGATCGTGGATCCGGCGGGGCTGCAGTAGCGGCTCAGCGCCAGGCGAAGCCGGTCTTGGCCAGGGGAACGCCGCAGAAGCGGTCCTCGGCGCGGGCCGCCTCGGTGCCGCCCATGGCGCGGTAGAAGCGGCAGGCGATCTCGTTCTCGCTGAGCGCCCAGACCGTGAGGCCGTGCAGTCCGTGCAGCGCCAGGTTGCGGCGGGCGTCGGCGAAGAGGCGGCGGCCAAAGCCGCAGCCCTGGTATTCGGGGCGCACGTAGAGCTCGTAGATCTCGCCGGAAATGCGCCCGCTGCCGGGGGCCCGGGAGCGCCCGAGGGTCGAGTAGCCAGCGAGAGTGCCGTCGCAGTCGATGACCAGCGCCCGGAAGCCGCGGGCATGCATCCGGCCCCACCAGGAGGGACCGCGGCGGACGATCATCCGCTCCAGCGTCAGGCCGGGGATGATGCCGGCATAGGCGTAGCGCCAGGCGTCGCGGTGAACCTCGGCCAGGCCCCGCTCGTCAGCGGCGCCGGACCAGCGGGAGACGACGGGGCGCTTCCAGGGGCTTTCGCGGTCGCTCATCGCCGCCGAGCATACCCGGATTCGCCGGCGCGCGTCAGCCCTTCCTCGGTGGACGGAGGCGGGTGGATGTGCGAAATTCAAGGGACTCCGGGAGCGGAGAGCCGCCATGAGCACCAGCATTACCCGGCCGCGGACCGAGGCGAAGCCCGGCACCGAGCGGCCGAAGGTCTACAAGGTCATCCTGCTGAACGACGACTACACGCCGCGCGAGTTCGTGGTGATGGTGCTGCGCGCCGTCTTCCGCATGACCACCGACCAGGCGCTGGGGGTGATGCTGACCGCGCACAAGCGCGGCGTCTGCGTGGTGGCGGTCTACACCCGCGAGATCGCCGAGACCAAGGCGACGCAGGCGACCGACATGGCGGCGCGGCAGGGCTATCCGCTGATGTTCACCACCGAGCCGGAGGAGTGAGGCGCGGCGCGGGTGCGGCGATCCGGGCGGAGGCGCCGGGAGATGCCGGGGAGATCGGGGCGCTGACGCGGGCAGCGTTCGCGGACGCGCCGCACAGTTCGGGCACCGAGGCGGCGATCGTGGATGCGCTGCGCGCCGCCGGGGCGCTGACAGTCTCGCTGGTGGCGCTGGAGGCGGGTGCGATCGTCGGTCACGCGGCCTTCTCGCCGGTCAAGATCGATGCGGCGCCCGGCCGCTGGTTCGGGCTCGGCCCGGTTTCGGTGCGGCCCGACCGCCAGGGCCAGGGGCTAGGCCGCGCGCTCGTCGCGGAGGGGCTGCACCGACTGCGGGCGCTGGGCGCCGATGGATGCGTGGTCCTGGGCGAGCCGGGCTACTATTGCCGCTTCGGCTTCGTCAGCGATCCCGAGCTACGCTATGGCGCGGTGCCGGCGGGGTATTTCCAGAGGATCGTGTTCCGCGGCTCACCGCCCACAGGCGAGGTCGCCTATCATTCCGGGTTCGGCGCCGGCTAGCCCGCCCTGCGCCAGACGGTGGCGCGGCCGGGGCGGCGGGCGTTGATGGCGGCGACGCCGGCGTCGAAGTCGATGCCGGGTAGCAGGCTCAGGGCGTCGATGAGGCCGTCGGCGCCTTCGGCGCCGAGCGGGATGGTCAGGCGGGTGCCGTCCTCGGTGGTAATAACCCAGGCGTGCGGCGAGGCCGGCGGCAGGTGCGGGCGGCTCACGATCTCGACGCGGGTGACGCTGGGCAGGTCGACGAAGCCGCCGTCGCGCGGGCCGAGATAGGCGATGCGCGCCTCATCGATGACCACCACCCCCTCGGCGGGCGCACCGGCGCTGAGACGCAGCCGGCGGACGGCGGCGTGCAGGAGGCCGATGCCGGCGGCGGCGAGGAGGAGGCCTAGGACGAAGAGCAGGGGCTCGAGGCGGGCGTAACCGCGCCAGAGGAGCAGGAGCCCGGTCGCCAGCAGCGCCGCCCAGCCGATGGCCTCGCGCCAATGGTGAAGGCGGGCGGCGAGCTCGGGGCGGATGAAGCTCATCGCCAGTCTCCGAGCAGCGCCTGCCAGAGGGTCACGGCGGCGACGGCGGCGGTGTCGGCGCGCAAGACCCGGGGACCGAGGGTGACCGGCAGCACGAAGGGGAGCGCGCGAAGCCGCGCGGCTTCCTCGGGGGCGAAGCCGCCTTCGGGGCCGATGAGGATCGCCCAGGGTCCGGGGGCGGCGGCGCCGAGCGCGGTGGCGGCCGGGGCGGCCGTGCGCTCCTCGTCGCAGAAGATGAGGCGGCGCGTGGGATCCCAGGCGTCGAGGAGGGCGTCGAGGCGGACCGGGCGGGCGATGTCTAGGACGAAGGTCTCGCCGCACTGCTCGGCGGCCTCGATGGCGTGGGCGCGCAGCCGCTCCGGCTGGATGCGGCCGGTGTTGGAATGGCGGGTGAATACGGGCAGGACGCGGGCGGCGCCGAGCTCGGCGGCCTTCTCGACGATGAAGTCGGTGCGTGCCTTCTTGATCGGGGCGAAGACGAGCCAGAGGTCGGGCGGTCGGCGCTGCGGGCGGCCTGGGGCGCGGCAGGTGACCGAGCCGGCGAGGCGGCCGGTGCGCACGAGTTCGCCCAGCCATTCGCCGTCGCGGCCATTGAAGACGGCCACCTGCGCGCCATGGCCGGCGCGCATGACGTTGAAGAGGTAGTGGGCCTGGTCCTGGGCAAGAGCGACGTCGGCGCCAGGGCCGAGCGCGCCTTCGACAAACAGCCTGATCTTCGCGCCGGTTTCTGCCATACCTCACCCCATGACGCGCCAGAGTACGCCGAGCGCACCGCCGGAGAAAAGAGTGGCCGAGGGAACCGTCGCGGACGCCGTCCGGGGGAACTGGGTGGACCAGTTGGCGCCAGCCTGGACGCGGCCCTATCTGCGGCTTTCGCGGGCGGACCGGCCGATCGGGACCTGGCTGCTGCTCATCCCCTGCTGGTGGGGGCTTTTGCTGGCGGCGGCGGCGGACCCGGCGGGGCTGTCGCTCCATGACCTCTGGATCGCGGCGGGCTGCGGGCTCGGGGCCGTGTTGATGCGCGGGGCGGGCTGCACCTGGAACGACCTGACCGACCGCGATATCGACGCGCGGGTGGCGCGCACGCGGTCGCGGCCACTGCCGTCGGGGCAGGTGACGCCGCGGCAGGCAGCGGCCTGGATGGTGGCGCAGGCGCTGGCGGCGTTCCTGATCCTGCTCACCTTTCCTCGCGAGGCGGTGGCGCTGGGCGTGGGCTCGCTGGCGCTGGTGGCGGTCTACCCGTTCGCCAAGCGCTTCACTTGGTGGCCGCAGGTCTTCCTGGGGCTCGCGTTCAACTGGGGGGTGCTGCTCGGGTGGGCAGCACATGCGCGCGGGCTGGGCTGGGCGGCGGTACTGCTCTACGCGGGCGGGATCGCCTGGACGCTGTTTTACGACACGATCTATGCCCACCAGGACCGCGAGGATGATGCGCTGATCGGAGTGAAGTCGACGGCACGGCTGTTCGGGACGGACACCAAGCGTTGGTTGGCGGGCTTTCTGGCGGTTTCGGCGGCGCTGGCGGGCACGGCGATCCTGGCGGCGGGGGTTGGCGGCGTCGCGCTGGCGTTGGCGTTTGCCGGGGTCGCGGGCTTCGGGCTGCACCTCCTCTGGCAGCTCCGCCGGCTCGACATCGACGACGCCGGCGTCTGCCTGATGCTGTTTCGCGCCAACCGGGATGCGGGGCTGATCCTGGCGGCGGGGCTGCTGGCCGCCGCGATAGTGTGAAGCGGCGTCGGCTTGATCCGCGGGCCGCTTCGGCCTAAAGACCGCGGGCTGGAAGGGGTCGAGTGGTCATGCGCCTGCGAGCGGTTGTCTTTGCCGTTGTCGTCTTCGCCATGGCGGGCGCGGCGGCCTGGAAGGTGGCCGAGGTGGCCACGCAGCGCTACGAGGCGGCCAGCGCGCAGCAGCTGCACGCGGCGCTGGAGGTGGCCGGCCAGGGCTGGGCGACGGTCGCCACCGACGGGCTGGAGGTCACCCTGGCGGGGGCCGCACCCGACGAGACCAGCCACTTCCGTGCCGTCGAGATCGCCCGGCAGATCGTCGATGCCCGCCGAATCGAGGACAGGACCACGCTCGCCGCCGCCAAGCAGTTGCCGCCGGCGCCCTTCGCGCTGGAGCTTCTGCGCAACGAGCGCGACGTTTCGCTGATCGGGCTGGTGCCGGAGACCGGCGGGCGCGACGTGATCCGCGCGGCGCTGCGCGCCGGCGGTCTGGGCGAGAGCGTTACCGACATGCTGGAATCGGCGCTCGATCCGGCCCCGCCGGGCTGGCAGGAGGCACTGGGCTACGGGCTCTCGGTGCTGGCGGAGCTGCCGCGGGCCAAGATCAGCGTGGCGCCGAAGTCGGTGCGCGTGGTCGCCGTCGCCGACAGCGACACGGACCGGGAGCGGCTGGAGGAGCGGCTGCAGCGGGCCAAGCCCGAGGAGGTGACGCTCATCCTCGAGATCTCGGCGCCACGGGCGGTGATCGCGCCGTTCGCTTTTGATTTCACCCTCAGCGACGGGGTCGGGCGGCTCGACGCCTGCAGCGCCGAGAGCAAGGACGTGGCGGCGGCAATCCTGGCGGACGCGCGGGCCGCCGGGCTGCCGGCGGACGTGGAGTGCCGGGTGGGGCTCGGCTCGCCTTCGGTCGGCTGGGCGGCGGCGGTGGTGCGGGGGCTCGATGCGCTCAAGGCGATGGGCGGCGGGCGATTCGCGCTGCGCGACATGGTGGCGGAGCTGACCCCGCCCGAGGGGATGTCGCCGGAGGAGGTTGGCGAGGTGGCGGGGCGGCTCGGCGCGAGCCTGCCGGACGTGTTCCAGCTGACCACGGTGATGCCGGAGATGGTGGCGCAGGCGGCCACGCCGGGGCTGGCGCCGCAGTTCGATGCCGCGCTGTCGCAGGATGGCGCGGTGCGGCTGTCGGGCGCGGTCACCGACACCACCTCGCGGGATGCCATCCTGAGCTATGCCGCGGCGCTCTTCGGCCACGACCGGGTGATGGACACCACCGAGGTCGCCGCGGACCTGCCCGGCGGCTGGCCGGGGCGGGTCCTGGCTGGCGTCGAGGCGCTGTCGGCGCTGAAGGAGGGCAAGGTGGTGGTGACGCCCGAGGCCGTGGCGGTCGAGGGCTGGGGGCTGGACGAGCACGTGCGCGACAAGGTCGAGGCGCTGCTCGCCGCCAAGGTGGGCGACGCCGCGATCGTCCAGGTGAGCTTCAACGCCGCAGCAGCGGCGGAGGCCGAGGCGGCGGCGCGGCCGAAGCCGGAGATCTGCGCCGACCAGATCGGGGCGATCCTGCAGGCGGGATCGATCCAGTTCGCCGCCGGATCGGCCGACATCGTGGCGGAGAGCAAGGGCGTGATCGCGGCCATCGCCGACGTGCTGCGTGGCTGTCCAGGGGCGGACTTCGAGATCCGGGGCCATACCGACTCGCAAGGGAGCGAGGAGGCTAATCTGCGGCTGAGCGACCGGCGGGCGCAAGCGGTGCTGGCGGCACTCCGGGAGGAGGATCTGCCCGATGGTCGGGCTGAGCGCGCGCGGGTTCGGCTCGAGCGCGCCTATCGCCGACAATGCCAGCGCGAGCGGTCGCGCCTCCAACCGGCGGATCGAGTTCGCGCTGGCGGAGCCGGGAGCGGCCGGAGCCGATGCGCCCCCGGACGTGGCGGCGGCCGCCGATGCGGAGGCCTACGCGCCCGAGGCCTGCTCGGCGATGATCGATGCGATACTGGCGGAGCGGACGATCCAGTTTGACGCCGGGTCGGCGACGCTCGCGCCGGAGAGCGAGCCGGTCGTCGAGGAGATCGCAGCGGCGCTGCAGGGCTGCCCCGAGTCCGCGTTCGAGGTCGGCGGCTACACCGACTCGCAGGGGTCGGAGAGCGGCAACCTGCGCCTGAGCGAAGAGCGGGCGGGGGCGGTATTGGCGGCGCTGCGCGGCGAGGGGCTGCCGCTCGCAGGGTCGCTGGCGCGCGGCTACGGCGAGGCGGATCCGGTGGCCGACAACGCCACCGCCGAGGGCAGGGCGCAGAACCGGCGGATCGCTTTCGCCCGGATCGAGGCCGACGGGACCGCGGAGAGGACTGGCGAGGGTGATACGCCTGCGGCCACCGAGGCTGCCGGAACGGCGGATGCCGCCTGCGTCGAGGCCGTGGAGGCGATCGTTGCCGGGCGCGCGATCCAATTCGCCGCCGGGTCGGCCGAGATCGCAGCGGACAGTGCGGGCGTGCTCGACGCCATCGCCGAGGCGCTGGGCGGATGCCCGGACGTGACCATGGAGATCGCCGGGCACACCGACTCCGAAGGGGCGGAGTCGTGGAACCAGCAGCTCAGCCAGCAGCGGGCGGAGGCGGTGCTGGCGGCGCTGCGGGCGCGTGACCTGCCGCTGCCGGATGTGATCGCGCGCGGCTATGGCGAGGCCGATCCGGTGGCCGACAACGGAACGACCGAGGGCAGGGCGCAGAACCGGCGGATCGCCTTCAGCCTGGCGACCGCCGAGGGGGACGCGAATGGACCGCAATGAGCTGACCATTGCGGTTGCGGGCGCGCTGGTGGGCGCCTTCCTGATCGGATGGATCATGCGCTGGATCTACGGGCGGATGCACGGAGACCCGCACACCGCGGCGCATGCCTCGGACATGGCGACGCAGCTGCATGCCGCCGAGGAGGCGCGCCACCGCGCCGAGATGCGGCTCAGCGAAGTCGAGGCGGCGGCGGCGCGGCGGCTCGCCAAGGTCGAGGCCGAGCTGGCGCTGACGCGGGACGCCTTCGCCACCGCGCAGGCGCAGGCCGAGGAGGTGCGCGAGGCCTATCGGCGGGCTATCGGGAGCAACGGGGCGTAGCGGGTGGGCCGGTTCATGCCTTCCTCTAGCCGATCAGCGTCAGCGCCCGCTCGAAGCCGGTGAGGGATTCGGCGCCTTCCGGCGTAACCAGCACGTCATCCTCGATGCGGATGCCGATGTCGCCGGGGCGGTAGAGACCGGGCTCGACGGTGAAGACCATGCCGGGCTCCATGCCGGCCATGTTGCCGATCATCACCTGCGGCGCCTCGTGTACGTCGAGGCCGAGGCCGTGGCCGGTCTTGTGGACCACGAGATCGGCGAAGCCCGCGGTGCGCAGGCTATCGGTGACGCGGCGGTCGAGGGTGTCGAGGGTCATGCCCGGCGCGGCGATCTCGCGGCCGAGGGCGTTGGCGGCGCGGACGGCCTCGTAGATGTCGCGGTGTTCGGGCGCGGCGGAGCCCACGAAGAAGGTGCGGGTGATGTCGGCGAAATAGCCGCCCGACGCGGCGCCGAAGTCGATCAGGAGGGGCTGGCCCTTCTCGAGCCGGCGGTCGGGGCTGGTGCTGCCGTGCGGGTCGGCGGAGGCGGGGCCGGCGAGGACGATCGGCTCGAACGAGGGGCCGTCCGCGCCGGCGGCGAGCATCTCGGCCAGGAGCCGTGCACGAACCTCGCTCTCGCGTATGCCGGCGGCCACCGTTTCCAGGGTTGCGGCCAGACCGGCCTCGCTGATGGCGATGGCGCGGCGGATGGCGGCGATCTCGGCGGCGTCCTTGTGCAGGCGCATGCGCGATACGGCGGCGTGGGCGTCGACGATGGCGGCCGCGGGGAAGGCGGAGCGGAGCGCCTCGGCCTCGAAGACGCGCATCCGCTGGCCTTCGACGCCCATGCGGGCGGGGGCGACGCGGCGGGCGAGGGCGGCGAAGGCGGCCTCGTAACCGTCGGCGTCCTGCCAGTAGATGCTGTCCGCCTCCGGCACGAGAGCCTCCCAGCGGGTGCGTTCGAGCTGGGGGATGATGGCGTGCCGCGCGCCCTCGCGGGTGACCACGAGGAGCGTCGGCCGCTCCATCAGGTGGAAGCTGGCGCCGGTCAGGAAGTAGAAGTTGGGGCCGGGAACGAGCGCCGCGGCGTCAAGGCCGGCTTCGTCCATGGCGGTCAGCAGGCGGGCGAGCCTGCCGGGTCGGGATGGATCGGTCGTCATGGCTTCCTCCGCTCGCAGGCTCCGGGCCGCCGCGGGGCGTCCCGGACCGATGCCTATTGCGTGACGTTCGTATTATCAAATACCCTCGGGCATCCAAGAGAAGCCGCGCCCGAGAGCGGCCCAAAGTCTGAACGCGCCGCGCTGATCGCCCCGGGGGGGATCGCTGCTGCATCCAGGGAGACTGAACCCATGCGATTTATGAAGGGACTGTTGGCGGCGACCGCGCTTGGATTGCTGGCAAGCGGCGCTCAGGCCACGACGCTGGTCTATTGCAGCGAGGGGGCGCCGGAGGGCTTCGACCCGGCGCCGTGGACCTCAGGGACGACGTTCGACGCGGCGTCGCGAACCGTCTACGACCGGCTGATCGAGTTCAAGCACGGCAGCACCGAGACCGAGCCTGGCCTTGCCACCAGCTGGGACATCTCGGAGGACGGCACCGAGATCACCTTTCACCTGCGCCCCGGCGTGAAATTCCAGACTACGGACTTCTTCACGCCGACGCGCGAGATGAACGCCGACGACGTGGTCTTCTCGTTCCAGCGGCAGTTCGACAAAGAGGGGCCCTGGTACGAGTACGCGCCCGGCATCGCTTGGGAGTACTTCAACTCAACCATGGCGTCGTCGCTCGAGGAGATCGTCAAGGTTGACGACATGACGGTGAAGTTCGTGCTCAACAAGCCGGACGCCACCGTGCTTGCTACCTTCCCGATGGACTTCGCCTCGATCGTCTCCAAGGAATACGCCGACCAGTTGGAGGCCGCAGGGACCAAGGAGCAGTTCAACGTCCAGCCGGTGGGCACCGGGCCCTTCGCCTTCGTCGATTACCAGCAGGACGCGGTGATCCGCTACCAGGCCTTCGCCGACTACTGGAACGGCAAGCAGCCGATCGATGACCTGATCTTCGCCATCACCACCGATCCGGGCGTCCGGCTGCAGAAGCTCCTCGCCGGCGAGTGCGACATTTTCCCCTACCCGAACCCCGCCGACATCGAGGGCCTGAAGTCGAACGCCGACCTCACGGTGATGCAGCAGGAAGGCTTCAACATCGGCTATCTCGCCTATAACACCCTGGTCCCGCCGTTCGACAAGCCGGAGGTGCGGAAGGCGCTGAACAAGGCGATCAACAAGCAGGCGATCATCGACGCCGTCTTCCTAGGCACCGCCAAGGCGGCCGTGGCGCCCATTCCTCCGACGTCGTGGGCCTACAACGCCAACCTCGTCGACGACCCCTACGACCCTGAGGCGGCCAAGAAGGAACTCGAGGCGGCCGGCGCTGCGGGCCTCTCGATGAAGATCTGGGCGATGCCAGTGCAGCGGGAGTACAACCCCAACGCGCGGCGCATGGCCGAACTCCTCCAGGCCGATTTCGCCGCTGTGGGCGTCAACGCCGAGATCGTCTCGATGGAGTGGGGCGAGTATCTGGCGCAGTCCTCGGCCAAGGACCGCGACGGCGCGGTGCTGCTCGGCTGGACCGGCGACAACGCCGATCCGGACAACTTCCTCGGCGTGCTGCTCGGCTGCGACGCGGTCGGCGGCAACAATCGCGCCCAGTGGTGCTACCAGCCATTTGACGATCTGATTCAGGAAGCCAAGACGACCTTCGCGCAGAACGAGCGGCTGCCGCTCTACCAACAGGCGCAGGAAGTCTTCAAGGAGCAGGCGCCCTGGGCCACCATCGCCCACTCGATCAAGACGATGCCCATGCGCAAGACGGTGACCGGTTTCGTCCAGGATCCGGTGGGCATCCACCGCTTCAATGGGGTGAGCAAGGCCGAGTAGCGATCAAGAAGACGGGGCCCGGGAACCCCCCGGGCCCCGGCGCCGGCGGGGGACGCAATGCTGCGCTTCATTCTGCACCGCCTGCTGCTGATCGTGCCGACGTTCATCGGCATCACACTTGTGGCGTTCATCTTCATCCGCATGCTGCCGGGAGACCCGGTTCTGCTGATGGCCGGAGAGCGCGCCGTCTCGCCCGAGCGCCATGCCCAGCTGATGGCGCAGTTCGGCTTCGACCAGCCGCTGTGGCGGCAATACGCCGACTACCTGGGCGGCCTGCTCCACGGCGACTTCGGCTACTCCTTCTCCTCGAAGACAGCCGGTGCTGGGCGAGTTCATGGCGCGCTTCCCGGCGACGCTGGAGCTCGGGCTCTGCGCCATCATCATCGCCATCGTGCTCGGGGTCGCCGCCGGGATCCTGTCGGCGATCCGGCGGGGGAGCTGGATCGACCAGCTCGACCATGGGCACGGCGCTGATCGGCTACTCGATGCCGATCTTCTGGTGGGCGCTGCTGCTCATCATCCTCTTTTCCACCAAGCTGGGCTGGACGCCGGTCTCGGGGCGGATCGCGATCACCCAGTTCTTCCCCAGCGTCACCGGCTTCATGCTGATCGACAGCCTGCTGGCGGGAAAGCCCGCGGCCTTCTGGTCGGCGCTGCATCACTTGGTCCTGCCCGCCGATCGTGCTGGCGACGATCCCGCTGGCGGTCATCGCCCGCCAGACCCGCTCGGCGATGCTGGAGGTGCTGGGCGAGGATCTACGTGCGCACGGCGCGGGCCAAGGGGCTGACGCCGCGGCGGGTCATCTGGCTGCATGCGTTGCGCAACGCGCTGATCCCGGTGGTCGACCACCATCGGCCTGCAGGTGGCGTGCTGATGGGCGGGTGCGATCCTGACCGAGACGATCTTCTCCTGGCCGGGCATCGGCAAGTGGATGATCGATTCCATCTCCCGGCGCGACTACCAGGTGGTGCAGGGTGGCTTGCTGCTCATCGCGGCCATGGTCATGATCGTGAACCTGACCGTCGACGTACTCTATGGACTGATCAATCCCCGCGTCCGCCACAGATGATCCGCCACGATCGGAACCGCCGAGCAGGCGCCCCTCGGGCCGCCGCCGGTCTCGCCGTGGCTGGAGAATTCTGGCGCTACTTCGTCGGCAACCGCGGCGCGCTCCTCGGGCTCGTCATCCTGGCGCTGCGGTGCTGATCGCGATCCTCGCGCCGCTGGTGGCGCCCGCACAACCCGACCGAGCAGTTCCGCGATGCGCTGCTCACTGCCGCCGATCTGGAGCGAGGGCGGCAAGTCCGGCTTCATCCTCGGCACCGACGCACTCGGCCGGGACATCCTCTCGCGGCTGATCTACGGCGCGCGCTTTTCGCTGCTGATCGGCGTGGTGGTGGTGAGCCTCGCCCTCGTCACCGGCATCATCGTGGGGCTCATCGCCGGCTACTTCGGCGGCTGGGTGGACGCGGCGATCATGCGGGTGATGGACGTCATCCTGGCCTTCCCGTCGCTTCTGCTGGCGCTGGTGCTGGTGGCGATCATCGGTCCCGGCCTGTTCAACGCCATGCTGGCGATCGCGGTGGTGCTGCAGCCGCACTTCGCTCGGCTGACGCGCGGGGCGGTGATGGCGGAGAAGAACCGCGAATACGTGATGGCCGCGAAGGTCGCAGGCGCCGGGCATCTGCGGCTGATGTTCCGGCACCATCCTGCCCAATTGCCTGGCGCCGTTGATCGTGCAGGCGACGCTGTCCTTCTCCAACGCCATCCTCGACGCCGCGGCGCTGGGCTTTCTCGGCATGGGCGCGCAGCCGCCGACGCCGGAATGGGGCACCATGCTGGCCGAGGCGCGTGAGTTCATCACCAGCGCCTGGTGGGTGGTGACCATGCCGGGCCTCGCCATCCTGATCACCGTGCTGGCGATCAACCTCATCGGCGACGGGCTGCGCGACACGCTCGACCCGAAGCTGAAGCGGAGCTGACCGGTGGCGCTTCTCGAGGTCCGCAACCTGAGCGTTTCGTTCGAGACCGCTGCCGGGACCTTCTATGCCGTGCAGGGGATCGATCTTAGCGTCGACAGTGGTGAGGTGCTGGCCATCGTCGGCGAAATCGGGTTCCGGCAAGTCGGTCGCCATGCTGGCGGTGATGGGGCTCCTGCCGCCCACCGCCACGGTCACCGCCGATACCCTGACCTTCGAGGGGCGCGAACTCACCACCATGACGCCGCGCGAGCGGCGGGCGATGGCGGGCAGCGAGATGGCGATGATCTTCCAGGAGCCGGTGGCGAGCCTCAACCCCTGCTTCACCGTGGGCTTCCAGATCGAGGAGACGCTGGAGAAGCACACCGACCTCGACAAGGCCGCCCGCCGGGCGCGGGCGATCGAGCTCCTGCAGATGGTCGGCATCCCGGAGCCGGAGGAGCGGCTGAAGTCCTACCCGCACCAGATGTCCGGCGGGCAGTGCCAGCGGGTGATGATCGCCATCGCCACCGCCTGCAACCCGCGCCTGCTGATTGCCGACGAGCCGACGACCGCGCTCGACGTGACCATCCAGAAGCAGATCCTCGAGCTCCTGCTCAGGCTGCAGGCGGAGCACGGGATGGCGCTGGTGCTGATCACCCACGACATGGGGGTGGTGGCGGAGACGGCGGACAGGGTGATCGTGCAGTACAGCGGTCGCAAGATGGAGGACACCGACGTGCTGTCGCTGTTCGAGCGGCCGCAGAATCCCTATACCCGCGCGCTGCTGTCGGCGCTGCCGGAGAACGCCAAGGGCGGGCGGCTGCCGACGGTATCGGATTATGTCCCCGGAGGTGCGGCATGAGCGAGGCACCGGTGCTGGAGACCCGAGGCATCACCCGCGACTACGTCTCGGGAGGCATGTTCGGGGGCAGGCGCGTGGTGCGGGCGCTGAAGGGGATCGACCTCCAGGTCGACCGCGGCAAGACGCTGGCGGTGGTGGGCGAGATCGGGCTGCGGCAAGTCCACGCTGGCGCGGATCATCACCATGATCGACCCGCCGACCGGGGGAAGCTGCTGATCGAGGGCAAGGAAGTCGACATCGCGCGGGACGGGGTGTCGCACGAGATGCGCCGCAAGGTGCAGATCGTTTTCCAGAATCCCTATGGCTCGCTGAACCCGCGGCAGAAGATCGGCGACGTGCTGGCCGAGCCTCTGAAGCTCAACACCGACCTCCCGGCGGGCGAGCGGCGGGACCGCGCCATGGCGATGCTGCTGAAGGTCGGGCTGAAGCCCGAGCACTTCAACCGCTTTCCGCATATGTTCTCCGGCGGCCAGCGGCAGCGGATCGCGATCGCCCGGGCGGTGATGGTGAACCCGGTGCTGCTGGTGCTGGACGAGCCGGTGTCGGCGCTGGATCTCTCGGTGCAGGCGCAGATCCTGAATTTGTTGCAGGATCTGCAGGACGAGTTCCGGCTGACCTATGTATTCATCTCGCACGACCTGTCGGTGGTGCGGCATGTGGCCAACGACGTGATGGTGATGAACCTCGGCGAGGCGGTGGAGTACCGCAGCCGGGACGATATCTTCGCCGATCCCGAGCATCCCTATACGCGGACGCTCTTCGCCGCCACGCCGATCATCGACACGGCGCGGATCCGCGCGCGGGTGGCGGCGAAGGCGGCGCGCACGGGGGTGGCGTCGCCGGCCTGAGAGAGTGTGCGATGTCATGTGGTTACGCGATTCGTGCCATGCACGAATCATGCACAACGTATGCACAATGCTGCACGGGGCGTATGCGTGAACGGCGGTTTCGGTCGGCAAGGCAGGGTCATGGAAATCTACACCGAGATGGCTGCAGCGATGAGGGCCGACGACGTCGACCGATACGTGGCCCTTCTCCATGAGGACTTTCGCTACGTCAGGCACAAATCCAACGATACGCTGAGCCGCGACCAGATGGCCGCGCTGCTCCGGAAGGTGTGGGGCGGGGGAAATCGGACGATCGAGGACATGCGCTGCGTCTACGAGAACGACGACGTTCTGGTGATTCACACCCGCCTGACTTTTCAGAGCGGATCGCGAGAGGCGGCGATGATCGTCAACCTGAAGAAGGACGGCAAGGTCATCAGGACGGAATCCGGAGTTTCGGACCTGAGCTGAACCGGCGCGTGGCTCGCGGTCATGCTCTGCATGACCTAGGGGGCTGACTCCGGTGTCTCGCCTTGGCCGAGGAGGCGTTTGATCCGTTCGCGCCCGGTCTGGAAGATCACGTAGAGCGACGGGATGAGGAAGATGCCGATCAGCGCGGCGGCGAGCATGCCGCCGGCGACGCCGGTGCCCACGGCGCGGCGGGAGAGCATGGCGGCGCCTTCGGCGGTGACCAGCGGGATGAGGCCGGCGATGAAGGCGAAGCTGGTCATCAGGATGGCGCGGAAGCGGGTACGGGCGCCGTCGAGGGCGGCCTCCAGCACGCCCATGCCGGCCTCGCGGCGGGCCTTGGCGAACTCCACGATGAGGATGGCGTTCTTCGCGGCCAGGGCGATCAGCACCACCAACCCGACTTGGGCGTAGATGTCGAAGGGCAGCCCGGCGAGCTTCAGCGCGGCCATGGCGCCGGCGACGCCAACCGAGACCGACAGGAGGACGGGGACTGGGATCGTCCAGCTCTCGTAGAGCGCCACCAGGAAGAGGTAGGCGAAGAGAAGCGCGAGCGCGAGGATCGAGGCGGTCTGTCCGGCGGCCTCCTTCTCCTGCAGCGCGGTGCCGGTCCATTCGAAGCCGTAGCCGGGCGGCAGCGCCTGGGCGCTGATCTCCTCCATCGCCTGCAGCGCCGCGCCGGAGGCGACGCCCGGCGCCGGAGAGCCGTTGATCGTCACCGAGCGGTAGTTGTTGTAGCGCACGATCGACTGCGGGCCGGTGACATACTCGACCCGCGCGACGGCTGTGACCGGGATCATCTCGCCATTGGCGTTGCGCACATAGAGGCGGTTGATGTCGGCGACCGACGCGCGGTCGGCCTGGCGTGCCTGCACGTTCACCTGCCAGGTACGGCCGAAGAGGTTGAAGTCGTTGACGTAGATCTGCCCGAGCGTGCCCTGCAGCGTGGTGAAGAGGTCGCTGACCGACACGCCGAGGGTCTGCAGCCGCTCGCGGTCGAGCTCGAGATAGAGCTGCGGTGCGCCGGCGGAGAAGGTGGTGAAAGTGGGGCCGAGACGGGGGTCCTGGTTGGCGGCGACCATCAGCCCGCCGGCGACCTGGGCCAGCTCGGTGGTATCGCGTCCCTCGAGGTCGAGGAGCTGGTACTCGAAGCCCGAGCCGGTGCCGAGGCCGATGATCGGCGGCAGGTTGAAGGCGAAGACCTGCGCCTCGCGGATCGCCATGCCGCGGGCGTTGGCGGTGGCCAGCGCAGCGAAGACCGATGCGCCGGGGTCGGTGCGCTCGTCGAAGGGCTTCATGCTGACGATGACGAAGCCGCTGTTCGACTTGGCCAGCCCGTCGAGGAAGCTGTAGCCGGTGGCGCTGACCACCGCCTGCACCCCCTCGATGTCGCGGAGCGCCGCCTCGACCTGGCGCATGGCGGCGTCGGTACGGTTGACCGACGAGCCTTCGGGCAAGCGCACCTCGACGAAGAAGGCGCCCTGGTCTTCGGCGGGCAGGAAACCGGAGGGGACGGCCTTGAACAGCCACCCCACCGCCCCGAAGGAGACCGCCAGCAGCAGGAGCCCGACCACCGCGCGGCGGGCGATCAGGCCGGCGATCTTCACGTAGCCGTCGCGCGCGGCGTCGATCTTGCGCGAAAGCCAGCCGAGCGGGCCGCGCTTGGGGCCGTGGTGCGGTTTCAGGAGGAGGGCGCAGAGCGCGGGGCTGAGGGTCAGCGCGTTGATCGCCGAGATCACCATGGAGACGGAGACCGCCACGGCGAACTGCTGGAAAAGCGCGCCGGAGATGCCGGGGATGAAGGCCACCGGCACGAAGACCGAGAGCAGCACGAGGGTGATGGCGAGGATAGCGCCGGTGATCTCGCCCATCGCCCGGCGGGCGGCCTCGGCGGCGGAGAGGCCGGGGTTCTCCTCCATCACCCGCTCGACGTTCTCCACCACCACGATGGCGTCGTCGACGACGATGCCGATGGCGAGCACCATGGCCAGCAGCGACACGGTGTTGAGCGAGAAGCCCATGGCCAGCATCACCGCGAAGGTGCCGATCAGCGCCACCGGAACGGCGAGGAGCGGGATCAGCGTCGCGCGCCAGTTCCCGAGGAAGAGGAAGACCACGATGATCACAAGGATGAAGGCCTCGACCAGCGTGTGCTCCACCTCCGAGATGCTCGCCTTCACGAAGGCGGTGGTGTCGTAGACGTTGTCGTAGGAAAGCCCGGGCGGGAAGTTCGCCGACAGCCTCTCGAGGGTCGCCTCGATGCCCTCGCCGGCGGCGAGGGCGTTGGCGCCGGGGAGCTGGTAGAGGCCGATCATCGCCGTGGGCCGGCCGTCGAAGCGGGCGACCACGTCCGAGCTCTTGGCGCCGAGATCGACCGCCGCCAGGTCGCCGACACGCAGGAAAGAGCCGTCGGGGTTGGCGCGCAGCACCACGTCGGCGAACTGCGCCGGATCGGTCAGGCGCCCCTGGGTGGTGAGGTTGAGCTGGAAATAGGGATCGTCGGTCATCGGCTGGGCGCCGATGCGGCCGATGGCCGCCTGCACGTTCTGCGCCCGGAGTGCTTCCACCACGTCGCCCGGCGTCACGCCGAGCACGGCCATGCGATCCACGTCGAGGTTGATCCGCATGGAATAGTCGAGCGCCCCGAAGAGCGCGGCGTCGCCCACCCCCGGAACCCGCTTCAGTGCATCGAGCAGGTTGATGGTGGCGTAGTTCGACAGGAAGAGGCCGTCCTGCGCCGGATCGCTGGAACTGATCGCGACCACCTTCAGCAGTGCGGAGGACTGCTTGCGCACGCTGACGCCGATCTGGCTCACCTCCTGCGGCAGACCGGGGATTGCGAGCGAGACCCGGTTCTGCACGTTGACGGTGGCGATGTCGGGATCGGTGCCGACGGCGAAGGTGACGGTCAGCCGGTAGGAGCCGTCCGCCCCGCTGGTCGACTTCATGTAGAGCATGTCCTCGACGCCGACGACGCGGCTCTCAATGGGCTGGCCCACGGTGGTCTCGACCACGTCGGCGCCGGCGCCGGGATAGGTGGCGCTGACCGTCACCTGCGGCGGGACGATGGCGGGATACTGCGCCACCGGCAGCGCGCCGAGCGCGATGAGCCCGGCGAGCGTCAGGACGATGGAGATGACCGCGCTCAGCCGCGGTCGGCTGATGAAGATGTCCGAGAGCACGGGTTCAGCCGCCCGTCACGGCGGCGTCGACGACGATCCCCGGGCGGGCCTTGTTCACACCCTCGACGATGACGTTCTCGCCCTCGGCAAGCCCGTCCGTGACGACGGCCCGCCCCTTGTCGACGCGCGCGACCTGCACCCGCCGCAGTTCGACCGTGCCGTCTACGCCGACTACCAGCACGAAGGCACCTCCCTGGTCGCGCTGCACCGCCTGCTGCGGCACCGTCAGCGCCTGCTCGGGCTCGCGCTGCTCCAGCGACACCCCGACCAGCGCCCCGTCGCGCAGGACGCCGTCCGGATTGGCGAAGGTGGCGCGGAGCGTGATGGTGTCGGTGCCCTGCGCCACGTCGGCGCTGACATAATCGATGTCCCCGGCAAGGGGATAGGGCTGGCCGTTGGGCAGCGTCAGGTGGACCGTCGCCTCCTTCGAGGCCTCCCCGCGCCGCTCGCGCGCCTGGTAGTCGAGGACGAGTGCGGTGGCGACCGGGAAGGTGACGTTTATCGGATCGAGCAGCGTGAGCGTGGTCAGCGGCCCGGTGTCGGGTCCGACCAGGGCGCCCACGTCGGCGGTGGAGAGGCCGACGGTACCCGCGAAGGGCGCGGTGATCTCGGTGTAGGAGAGCTCGAGTTCCTGGCGCGCCAGCGTGCCCTGCAGCCGCGCCACCTCGCCTTCGGCGCGCCCGAGCTGGGCTTCGGCCACGTCGAGGTCGCTCTGGGCGACGGCCTGCCGGCGCACCAGCTCGGCCTTGCGGTCTCGCTCGAGCTGCGCCAGCTGCCGCTCCGCCTCGGCGGCGGCAATCGACCCCTGGATCTCGGCCACCGCCGCGCGATAGGCCTCGTCCTGGATGCGGTAGAGCACGGCGCCGGCGTCGACGGTGGAGCCCTCCTTGAAGAGGATTTCCTCGAGGAAACCGGAGACTCGGGCGCGGATGTCGACCTTCTGCGCGGCGGATACGCGGCCAGTGAAGCCGGCACTCTCGCGCACCTCGGTGATCTCGGCCGGCGCCACCAGCACGGCGGGCGGCGGCATTTGTGCGCCGACGTGGCCGGCGGCGCACAGGGCCATGCCCGTGACCAGCCCCGCGATACGCAACCTCGGCCAGGGCATTTCCGTCTCCCGACTTGGACGCGCCCGGCATCCCATGCCCACCTGCCCTTTGCAAGCGGCTCAGGGCGGGCCGGCGTAGAAGTCCGAGGCCGGGTCGCCCGTCACCATTTCGCGCAGGCGGTCCCAGAGGTGGCGGCGGAGCTCGGCACAGGCCGGATCGCCGCGGATCTCGGAATCGCGGCGGGGCCGGGGGAGCGGCACGTCGAGTGTCTCCACGATGCGGCCGGGGCGCGGGCTCATCAGCATCACCCGGTCGCCGAGCATGATCGCCTCGTCGACGCTGTGGGTGACGAAGACGACGGCGCGCGGGCGCTCGGACCAGATCCGCAGGAGTTCGGCCTGCATCAGCTCGCGGGTCTGGGCGTCGAGGCTAGCGAAGGGCTCGTCCATCAGCAGGATATCGGGCTCGGTGGCGAGCGCGCGGGCCAGCGCCACCCGCTGCTTCATGCCGCCCGAGAGCTCGTGCGGCCAGGCGTCGGCGAAGCGGGTGAGGCCGACGAGACGCAGGTAGTGCTCGGCGCGTTCGCGGCGCTGGGCGGGGGGCATGCCGTTCAGCGCCAAGCCGAAGGTGACGTTGTCGCGCACCCGCTGCCAGGGGACGAGGCGGAAAGACTGGAAGACGAAGCCTGCGTGCGGTCCCGGCCGCGGCGGGCGGCCGGAGACGGTTAACTCGCCGGCATCGGGCCGGATCAGGCCGGAGATGAGGCGCAGGAGCGTGGTCTTGCCGCAGCCGGAGGGGCCGAGGATGGTCACGAAGCTGCCCGCCGCGATCTCCAGCGAGACGTCGGAGAGAGCCGCGACCGGCTCCGCACCGCCGGAACGGCCGAAGGCCTTCGAGACGTGCGACAGGACGATCCCGGGCGGCGGCTGCACCCCGGATCAGCGGGCGGGCTGGTCGGCGCCGCGGTCGGTGCCGATCCCGGCGAGCACCCCGTCGAGGACGGCGAAGTCGACCCATTCGGCATCCTCAGGCCGGCGCAGGCCGGAGAAGTCCGGGCTCTCGTAGAGCCAGTCCACCGTGTAGTCGATCTCGCCCCGGTTCAGCCCGCCGTTCACGCTCCAGCTCGCCGCGAAGCTGCGGGCGAGCGTCTCGAGGTCGTCGCGCGCCACGTCGGGCTGGGCCAGGGCCATGGCATCGACCCAGAGCTTCTGGTCGTGCGCGAAGTCGCGCGAGGCGAGGATAAGCGCGCGGACGACCTTCGCCACGTCGCCGCCGCGCGCCGCGAGTACCGCGTCGGGGACGACGTTGACCTTCTGCAGCACCGGCGCGGCGATGTAGAAGGCGTCGGGGTCGACCAGCACGTGCAGGCCTGAACGGTCGGGCAGCGATATCCAGACGCCGATCGACATGGTGGTGGCGTCCACCTGCCCCGCCGCCAGCGCCTGGGCGCGCACGTTGGGCTGGCCGATGGCGACGAACTCGATGCGGTCGGGGTCGACCCCGCGCGAGCGGAGGACGGCGGCGCTGAGCGAATGGTCGAGGCTGCCCACGCGGCCGACCGCGAAGCTGTGGCCGCCAAGGCTCTCGACGTCGGCGATCCCTTCCCTGGCGGCGATGAGGAAGGGCAGCGACTTGTTGGGCGACATGACCGCCTTGAGCGCGAGCTGGTCGCGGGCGGTGAGCTGCAGCGCCGCGTCGACCGAGATGTTGGCCATCTCGCCCTCGCCGGCCTGCAGTGCCGCGAGCGCCGAGGGGGTCTGCTGCACGCGCACCAGCTCGACGTCGACGCCCTCGCGCTCGAAGTAGCCGAGCTCCGCCGCCAGTTCCATCACCGAGTTCGGCACCAGCGGCGCCGTGAGGTCGGTGAGGATCAGCCGGAACGGTTCGGCCCACCCCGGAGCCGCGAAGGCCGACAACCCGGCGGCGGCCGCGACTGCGGCAAGGCGCGTGAACGCGTTCATTCCCCTCCGGCTCCTCTGATCTTTTCCCCAAAGGCCATATAGCCGCAGCGCGAGGTGCGCCGCTAGAGCGACGCGGGGCGCCAGCGGCTGGCGCGAAGCTCGAGGTGGCGCAGGAACTGGGTCACCACGACGCCCACCAGCGCCAGGATCAGCACCACTACGAAGTAGGGGGCCATCTGGAAGGTGTTGCCATAGAGGGCGAGGAGGCCGCCCAGCCCGCTGACTGCGGTGTAGAGCTCGGCCACAACTGTGTTGATGAGCCCGATGGTGGCGCCGAGTTCGCAGGCCCACGGCGACGAAGGGCAGCGCGCCGGGCAGCATGATGCGGAAGTAGATCTGCAGCCGCGAGGCGCCTAGGGAACGGGACATCTCGACCAGCTCCTCGTCGGCCTGCAGGATCCCGGCATAGGTGTTCACCAGGATCGGCATGACCGCGCCGAGGAAGACGATGGTGATCTTCGCCTCCTCGCCGAGGCCGAGAAAGACGATGATGAGCGGGATGAAGGCTACGCGCGGCGTCGCCATCAGCGCGTTGACGTAGATCTCCAGCGTGCGGCCGAGATCGCGGTTGGCGCCCATGGCGAGGCCGAGCGGGACGCCGGCGACCGCGGCGAGCAGGAAGCCGCCGAAGTAGACGCGCAGGCTCTCGATCGTCGCGGCGCCGAGGCGGCCGTCGGCGAAAAGCTCGCGCGCGGCGGCGAGCGTTTCCAGCGGCGTTGGGATCAGGTTGCCGCCGGCTACGCCCGAGGCGACCGCCCAGGCGACGAGGAGGAGGCCGAAAACCGCCAGGCGGTAGAGCGTGATCTTCATGGCCATTCCCACTCGCGGGCCCGCCGGGGCTGGGCTAAGGTGCGCCTTTGTCTGGCGGCGAGGGTAGCATGCTCAACTGGCTCTCCGGCAAGTCGGTGATCGTGACGGGCGCGGCGCGGGGGGTCGGACTGGCGGTGGCCCGCCGCTTCGTCCGCGACGGAGCCCTGGTCAGCATGGCTGACACCGACGAGAAGCTCCTCGACCGCGAGGTCGACGCGCTCAACGAGGAGGGCAACGACGGCAAGGCGCTCGCCTTCGCCGGCGACCTGCGCGAGAAGCTCTCGATGACGAACCTGGTGGCGGCGACCATCGACGCCTACGACCGGATCGACATCCTGGTGAACGCCGGGCGGATGCTGGTGGCCTCCGACCCGCTCGATCCGGAGGCCGACCGGCTGGAGGCCTCGCTGCGCGAGAACGTCATCGCCAACCTCCGGCTGAGCCAGATCGTGGCGCGGCGAATGATCGAGCTGGCGAAGGCCGAGGCGCCGGAGCGGTCGGACCGGGCGATCGTCAACCTGAGCTCGGTGCACGCGCATCGCTCCAGTCCCGATCTCATGGCCTTCTCGGTGAGCTGCGCGGCGCTGGAGCAGATGACCCGGGTGCTGGCGCTGACCCTGGCGCCGGAAGGCATCAGGGTGAACGCCATCGCCGTCGGCGGCGTGGCGGGGCAGTCACTTAGCGCCGCTCTGCCGGGACGGGACCTGGGCGAAGCGCTGGCCGAGGTCGTGCCGCTCAAGCGCACCGGCGAGCCGCGGGAATGCGCCGAGGCCGCCGTGTTCCTCGCCTCGCCGGCGGCGAGCTTCATAACCGGGCAGATCCTCGGGGTCGACGGCGGCCGCCCGCTTGTCGATCCGCTCGCCATGGGGGAGTAATCTCTACAGGATCTGGCGGACGAGAAGCATGCCCGCGGCGATGCCGGTGAGCGAGGCCACCACCGAGACCAGCACGTAGAGCCCGGCGGTGAGCGGCGTGCCGCGCTCGAAGAGCAGCGCGGCGTCGAGCGAAAAGGCGGAGAAGGTGGTGAAGCCGCCGAGCATCCCGGTGGTGAGAAAGAGCCGCGCCGTCTGTCCGGGGTCGTGCGCCCGCGCGAAGACCTCGATGAAGACCCCCATCACGAAGCAGCCAATGACGTTGACCGCCAGCGTCCCGAACGGGAAGTGGGTGCCGAGCAGACGCGCGGCGGCGAGGTTGACCCCGTGCCGCAGCGCGCCGCCCAGCCCGGCCCCGAGGAATACGGCGAGCCAGGGGGTCATGCCGCGCCGCCTTCGCGCGGGGCAGCGGCGCGTGCCAGCCGGTCGTTGAGCGCGAGGCCAAGCCCGGCGCGGGGGATCGGCGCCACCGCGATGCCGGCGGCGTCGGCGGCGATGGCGTCGAGGGCGCGCAGGTGCGCGAAGAGGTTGGCCGCCGCCTCGGCGAGATCGCCGGAGGCCGAGAGGTTGAGGCCGGGGCCGGGGCCGGCGTCCGGACCGAAGCCAAGCCAGATTTCGCCGGGCCGGGGCGCCGCCGCGTCGAGCCGCAGCGGGGCGCGCGGAGCATAGTGCGCGGCGAGCTGCCCCGGCGCTGTGATGCCGGTGGTGGTCGGCGCGCCTACCGGGTGGCCGGCCGTTTCTGCGATCGTCTCGACCGGCAGGCCGCCGGGGCGGAGCAGCACCGGCCTCTCGCCCTCGAAGCCGAGGATCGTGGATTCGAGGCCGAGTTGGCAGGCGCCGCCGTCGAGCACGGCGGCGATGCGCCCGCCGAGGCCGTCGAGCACGTGCGCCGGGGTGGTGGCGCTGACCCGGCCCGAGGGATTGGCCGAGGGCGCCGCCAGCGGGCCGGCGAAGGCCGCGAGCAGGCGCTGGGCGAGCGGATGCGCCGGCACGCGGAGGGCGACGGTCGGCAGCCCGGCGGTAGCGCGCTCGGCGAGGCCTGCGTCGGGGCGGCGCGGCAGCACCAGCGTCAGCGGGCCGGGCCAGAAGCGCGCCGCCAGCGCCCGCACCGCCGGGGTGAAGACAGCCAACCGCTCGGCGGCGGCGAGATCGGCCACGTGCACGATCAGCGGATTGAACGCCGGGCGACCCTTGGCGGCGAAGATCCCGGCGACGGCGCGGTCGTCGCGCGCGTCGGCGCCGAGCCCGTAGACGGTCTCGGTGGGGAAGGCCACCAACTCGCCCGCGCGGAGCAGCGCCACGGCCGCCCGGAGGCCGCGGTCGCTGTCGGAGAGGACCACGGTGTTCTGACCGGCCATACCTGACGCTGCGTCCTGCTTGTGAGGCCGTCCGGCCGGCCCTAGAGTTCCGCCGCTGCGACCGCGGCCCCTGATACCCGCTCGGGATGCGGCACGAAAGCCGCAAATCGCGACACTGCCACCCCCAGGAGGGTCCCATGGCCTACCACGCGCCCGTCACCGAGATGCGTTTCCTGCTTGAGCATGTGCTGGACGCGGGCCGGCTGGCGGCGACCGACCGCTACGCCGAGGCGACATCGGAGACGGTGGAGGCGATCCTGGGCGAGGCGGCGAAGCTGGCCGAGGAAGTGCTGGCGCCGCTGCGGCGCGCCGGCGATCTCGACGGCGCGCGGCTGGAGAACGGGGTCGTTCGGGCAACGCCGGGCTTCGACGCGGCCTATGCGACGCTGGCGGCGGGCGGCTGGGTCGGCATCGCCGCCGACCCCGAGCACGGCGGCATGGGGCTGCCGGTGACGCTCGCGACCTGCGTGGGCGAGATGTTCGGCGGGGCCAACCTCGCGCTGTCGCTCTGCCCCTTGCTGTCGCAGGGTCAGATCGAGGCGCTGGAGCATCATGCGCCGCCGCAGATTCGTGCGCTCTATCTGCCGAAGCTGGCGGCCGGCACCTGGACCGGGACGATGAACCTGACCGAACCGCAGGCGGGCTCGGACGTCGGCGCCATCCGTACCCGCGCCGAGCCGCTGGCGGACGGCAGCTTCGCGGTCACCGGGCAGAAGATCTTCATCTCCTGGGGCGACCACGACATGGCGGAGAACGTCTGCCACCTGGTGCTGGCGCGGCTGCCGGGCGCCGCGGCGGGGACGAAGGGGATCTCGCTCTTCCTGGTGCCGAAGTTCGTCCCCGACGGCGACGGCCGGCCGGGCGAGCGGAACGGCGTGCGGGTGCTTTCGCTCGAGCACAAGATGGGCCTGCACGGCAGCCCGACCTGCGTGATGGAGTTCGACGCGGCGCGCGGCTGGCTGATCGGCGAGGCGCACCAGGGCATGGCCGCGATGTTCACGATGATGAACAACGCCCGTCTCGGCGTCGGCGTCGAAGGCCTGTCGCAGGCCGAGGCGGCGCTGCAGGCGGCGCTCGGCTTCGCCCGCGAGCGTCGGCAGGGGCGAACGCCGGCCGGCGAGGCGGCGATCATCGGCCACGCCGACGTGCGGCGGATGCTGATGACCATGGCCTCCACCGTGGCGACGGCGCGGGCAATCTGCCTCGACTGCGCGCTCTCCATCGACATGGGGGCGGCGACGGGCGAGGAGGAATGGAAGGCGCGGGCGGCCTTCCTCACCCCCATCGCCAAGGCCTTCGGCACCGACGCCGGCTGCGAGGTGAGTGCGCTGGCCATGCAGGTCTTTGGCGGCATGGGCTATATCGAGGAGACCGGCGTGGCGCAGTTCTACCGCGACGTGCGGGTAACGGCGATCTACGAGGGGACGAACGGCATCCAGGCCATGGACATGGTCGGGCGCAAGCTCGCAGACGGAGGTGCCGTAGCACAGAAGCTGATCGAGGCGGCCGAAGTGACGGCGGGCGAGGCGGCCGGCGATCTCGGCGCACGGCTCGCCGCGGCGGCGCGGCGGTTGGCCGAGACGACGGGCTGGATGGCGGCGGCGGAGCCGATCGACCGCTTCGCCGGAGCTGTGCCCTACCTGCGCGCCTTTGCGCTGACGCTGGGCGGCCACTATCTGCTGAAGGCGTCCCTGGCGGAGGCAACGGAGGACGGACCGCGCGCGGCGCTCGCGGCCTTCCATATCCGCCAGATGCTGCCGCAGGTGGCGGCCCTCTGCGAAGCGGCCTGCGAGGGGGCGGGGCCGCTCTACGCCAGCGAACACGTCTTATAGAGGGGGAGAAGCGGATGGGATCACCCGAGGGACGGATGAGATACATAGCTGCCATGCAAGCCGCCTTGGAAGTTCAGAAGATAAACCTGTTTCTGTCTACCGCGCCTATAGTCGTCCTGTCGACTCAGATTGGATGGATACAATCAAGTCAGAGCGGTTGGCTTAAGGCGGCGATGACATTGTCAGTTTCCATGCTGATAATGTCTGCGATCATAAGCCTGATTTTCGTCTACTCGGGACACGACTACATCGCAAAGGTCAATCTGGAGAGTGGTGAACCATCGGGATCGCCTTACCTCGATTTCATAAACGATCAATACAAAATTATTGGAGGACTTAGCGAGGATAGTCTGGTTGCCCTGGGTAGGAAACTGCATAGGCCCCTGGTGGTACTTCTATTTTCGGGATGGACCCTTCTGGTTGTTTCGATACTCGTGACAATTTGGACGCAACCTGCCACGCTGCAGGCACATTGACCGGTGCCGCGGAATGGAGCTGTAGAGTACCCGTTCCCTGATCCGCCAGGCCCGGGCGAGGCGGTCGAGATCGCCGAGGGTCTGCTCTGGGTGCGGCTGCCCATGCCCTTCCGGCCGGATCATCTCAACGCCTACGCGCTGGACGGCGGCGACGGCTGGACGCTGGTGGACACCGGGCTCGACACGCCCGCGGTGCGGGCGGCCTGGGCGGCGCTCCTCGCCGGTCCGCTGGCGGCACGGCCGGTCCGCCGGGTGATCGTCACCCACCATCACCCCGACCACGTGGGCCTGGCCGGCTGGTTTCAGGCCGCGGGGGCCGAGCTCTGGACCACCCGCACCGCCTGGCTGATGGCGCGGATGCTGACCCTCGACGTGCGGCCGCGGCCGAACGCCGAGACGCTGGCCTTCTGGCGCGGCGCGGGAATGGATGCGAGCCTCCTCGCTGAACGGGCTGAGACGCGTCCGTTCAACTTCGCCGACGTGGTTGCGCCGCTGCCGCTGGGCTTCCGCCGAATCGTTCAGGGCGAGGAGATCACCGCCGGCGGGCGTCGCTGGCGGGTGGAGATCGGCCACGGCCACGCGCCGGAGCAGGCGACGCTCTGGGGCGTCGGCCACGACCTGGTGCTGGCCGGCGACCAGATCCTGCCGGGGATCACACCCAACCTCGGGGTCTATGCCACCGAGCCCGACGCCGACCCGGTGGGCGACTGGCTCGCCTCCTGCACCCGTCTCGCCGGCCTCGCGCACGAACGACACCTGGCGCTGCCCGGGCACCGGCTGCCCTTCCATGGCTTACCGGCGCGGCTGGCCGAGTTCGTCGCCGACGGCGAAGCGGCGCTGGCGCGGCTGCGGGCGCACCTCGCCGAGCCCCGCCGGGCCAGCGACTGCTTCGAGACCCTCTACGGGCGGCGGATCGGCGCGGGCGAGTACGGCCTGGCGCTGGCCGAGGCGGTTGGCCACCTCAACCGCCTGACGCTCGCCGGCGAAGCGACCCGACGGCCTGGGCGGGACGGCGCTTGGCGTTGGCAGATGCGGGAAAAAGGGCCTGACACTGCCGCGGGATCGGGTTAGAAGGCGGACAAGACGGGCCGGGCCTCGGCGCGGGCCGAAGGCAGGGTCGAGTGCAGAGGAGGCGGGCGGATGGCGGAGATGCAGCACGGTGGTCATCATGCCGGAACGGACAGCCCCACCAGCGTGGCCCAGCACCAGCGGACGTTCGAGAGCTTCATCCGCTTCTGGGTCTACGTCTTCGGCGGCGCGGTGCTGGTGCTGATCTTCCTCGCGATCTTCAACACCTGACGGTCGCCGGCCGGACCCCTTTCATGCTACGCGCGCTCTTCGCCCTGATGGCGGCCGCCACGCTGGCCGGCTGCGAGGTCTACCGGCCAGCGAGCTATGACGAAATCGCCCGCGCGCGCTACGAGAGCCCGGAGCCGCCGTCGGTGACGCTCGTCTCGATGGTGAACCGATCGTCCGGCCGCTCGGCGCACGTGGGCCTGCTCATCAACGGGTCCGAGCAGGTGCTCTACGACCCGGCGGGCACCTTCACCCATCCCGACCTGCCGCGCCGCGGCGATATCCACTACGGCATGACGCCGCGGTTCGTGGACTATTACGAGCGCTACCATGCCCGCTTCGACTTTTTCGTCGAGGCGCAGAAGGTGCCGGTCAGCCGCGCCACCGCCGACCAGTTGATCGCCAATGCCAAGGCCCAGGGCCAGAGCATGAAGATGACCTGCGCGCTGGACGTGGCCGACGTCCTCCAGCCGGTGCCGCCGTTCCAGAACGTGCCCAAAAGCATCTTCCCCGAGGCACTGCGCGAAAACTTCGCCAGCATGGCGGGGGTGGAGCCGAGCTACGTCTACGAGTTCGGACGTCGGGAAGAATCGCGAGTGGGAGCGCAGCGACAGTCCGCGGTCGTGACCACGGAGGACGCGCCGCTGCCGGAGCCAGCCCCGCCCCCGGGTCCGGATCCGAGCCGCCGTCCCGGTACCCACCGCCGGATGTCGTCGATCCTTCTCGGCCTCGTGGGCAGCGCCGAGGGCGAGCGGGTGTCGCTGGGCGAGATGGTGGACGCCTTCGACGCCCGCGCCTACGGCCCGCTGATCGTGCTCTTCGCCGCACCTAACATCCTGCCGGTGGCGCTGCCGGGGATCTCGGCGGTGCTCGGCGTGCCGCTGATGCTGCTGACGGCGCAGCTGATGCTCGGGCTGCACCGGCCCTGGCTGCCGGATTTCCTGCGCCGGCGGTCGCTGGCGCGGGCCAGTTTCGAATCGCTCGTCCACCGCATCGTGCCGCGGCTGGTGCGCATCGAGGCGATGATCCGGCCCCGCCTGTTGCCGCTGACCGGCGCCTGGGGCAAGCGGCTGATCGGTGCCGTGGGCATGGTCCTCGCCGCCATCGTCTTCCTGCCGGTGCCGTTCGGAAACGCCATCCCCGGCATCGCGCTGGTGCTGATGGCGGTGGGGCTGCTCAGCCGCGACGGGGTGGCGGTGGTGGTGGGCGGGCTGATCGGGGCCGTCGGCCTCGCCGTGGTCTCGGGCTTCGTCTACGGCGCCGTCGCCGCGGTGACGCACCTGGCGCGGAGCGGGCTCGGGGTCTGATATGACACGGCGGATTGCGGTGTCGCCGCAAGGGTTAACGGCGATTTCTTCGACGTACAACATGGGTACATCGCATGTACATCGCATGTACACGCGGGGCGCGCCCGGCCGAAGTGTTAACGGGCGGGGCCGCACCGTTCATGCGGCACCCCCGAAAACGACAAGGGCGCCCGAAGGGGCGCCCGGTCGTTGCGTGACCACTAGTCGGTCAGGAGGTCAGAGCATGCCTTCGCGCTGCAATTTCTTGCGCGCCAGCTTGCGCGCGCGGCGGACGGCCTCGGCCCGTTCCCGGGCCTTCTTGACGGACGGTTTCTCGAAATGTTGCCGGAGCTTCATCTCGCGGAACACACCCTCGCGCTGCAGCTTCTTCTTGAGCGCGCGCAACGCCTGGTCGACGTTGTTGTCACGAACCATTACCTGCACTTAGCTTTCACCACCTTCCCGTGTCATGCGTTTCGTAAATCGGCAGGAAGGCGCTATATAGCGACAGAGCGTGGTACTGTCCACCGCCGGATAGGGCAAATCCGGCGGAAAAGTGGGGGGAATTCCAACACCATGACCGAAGACCGGCCGACAGAAGAACTTCCGGGCGAACATCCGGGCGAGGACGACCACCTAGCCACGACCCGCCGGGCGGTGGTTGCCGCCGCCTTGCCGCACGTGCCGTTCGACGGCTGGACCGACCGCACCCTGGCGCAGGCCGTCGAGGATGCCGGCGTCGACCCCGGCCTTTCGCGCCTCGCCTTTCCGCGCGGCGGCGTCGATCTCGCCCTCGCCTTTCACCGCGACCGTGACGCGGCGCTCGCCGCGGACCTGGCCGATGCGGATCTGCTCGGACTGCGCTTTCGCGACCGGGTGGCCTATGCGGTGATGCACCGCCTGGAGCTGGTCAGCGCCGAGCGCGAGGCGGTCCGGCGCGGGGCGGCCCTCTTCGCCTTGCCGCACCATGCCGCCGACGGGGCGCGGGCGATCTGGCACACCGCCGACACCATCTGGACGGCGCTCGGCGACGAGAGCCGCGACTTCAACTGGTACTCGAAGCGCGCCACCCTCTCGGCGGTCTATTCCGCGGCGCTGCTCTACTGGCTGGGCGACGAGACCCCCGACGCCCAAGCCACCCGCGAGTTCATCGGCCGCCGCATCGACAACGTGATGCAGTTCGAGCAGATGAAGGCGCGCATCCGCGACAACCCGCTGGCGGCGGCGATGCTCAAGGGGCCGCAGGCCATTCTTGACCGGGTCCGGGCGCCCGGGGATACTCGCCGCTCCGACCTGCCGGGATCCTGGCGGCGCCGGATTTGAAGCGCGCCGGCGAAGGCACGGCGGCAGGGCAGCAAGGAGGGCGCGATGGCGCTCGGTGGCAGCATTCTCACCTGGTTCCAGGGGCGGTGGCACGCGGGCAACGTCGCCGTGATGGGCGCCGCCGACCATGGCACCTGGCTCGGGACCATGGTCTTCGACGGCGCCCGCGCCTTCGAGGGGGTGACGCCCGACCTCGACCTGCACTGCGCGCGGCTGCTCCGCTCGGCGGCGGCGATGGGGCTCGACGCGCCGCTGGAGGCGCGGGCGATCGAGGCGCTGGTCACGGACGGGATCCGGCGGATGGGCACGGAACGGGCGCTCTATGTCCGCCCGATGCTGTGGTCCACCGAAGGCTCGCCCGCGATCATCGACGCCATTCCCGATTCGAGCGTCTTCGCCGTCTGCCTCGAGGAGGTGGCCATGCGCGCGCCGGGGCCGCTGGCGCTGACCGTGTCGCCGTTCCGCCGGCCCTCGCTCGATGCCGCGCTGTGCGAGGCCAAGGCGGCCTGCCACTATCCCAACAACGCGCGCATGGTGCGCGAGGCGCGGGCGCGCGGCTTTCAGAATGCGCTTTCGCTCGACCAGGCGGGCAACGTGGCCGAAACCGCGTCCACGAACGCCTTTCTCGTCCGCGACGGGGTGGTGATGACGCCGGTGCCGAACGGCACCTTCCTCGCCGGCATCACCCGCGCACGGGTGATCGAGCTTCTGCGCGCCGACGGGGTCGAGGTGGTGGAGGCGCCGCTCACCGTCGCCGACTTCACCGCGGCCGACGAGATCTTTCTCACCGGGAACGCCAGCAAGGTGGTGCCGGTGACCCGGTTCGAGGCGCGCGAGCTGGGGCCGGCGCCCATGGCGGCGCGGGCGCGCGCGCTCTACTGGGACTATGCCCACCAAGGCCGCCGGGCGGCATGAGCACGGGCGTTCCCGCGGAGATGCGGGTCATCGAGATCAGCGCCCCCGGCGGGCCGGAGGTCCTGCGCCTCGCCACCCGGCGCGTGCCGCAGCCAGCCGCCGGCGAGATCCTGATCCGGGTCCGTGCCGCCGGGGTCAACGGCCCGGACGCGCTGCAGCGGGCCGGATCCTACGCGCCGCCGCCGGGCGCCTCCGACCTGCCGGGGCTGGAGGCTGCGGGCGAGGTGGCCGCCGTCGGTCCGGGCGGCTCGCGCTGGCAGGTGGGCGACCCTGTCTGCGCGCTCCTGCCCGGTGGCGGCTATGCCGAGTTTGCCCTGACCCACCAGGATCACGCGCTGCCGGTGCCGCAGGGTCTCGGCATGGTCGAGGCGGCGGCCCTCTGCGAGACCTTCTTCACCGTCTGGACCAACGTCTTCGGGCGCGGTCGCCTTGTGGCCGGCGAGAGCCTGCTGGTGCACGGCGGGTCGTCAGGGATCGGCACCACGGCGATCCAGCTCGCCCGCGCGCGCGGCGCCCGCGTCTTCGCCACCGCCGGCACGGACGACAAGTGCCGCGCCTGCCGCGCGCTCGGCGCCGAGCTTGCCGTCAACTACCGGGAGGCGGACTTCGTCGCGGCGGTCATGGAGGCGACCGCGGGACGGGGCGTCGACGTCATCCTCGACATGGTCGGCGGCGACTATCTGGCGCGCGACGTGCGCGCGCTGGCGCCGGACGGCCGGCTGGTGATGATCGCGCACCGGAGCGGCCCCAAGGTCGAGCTCAATTTCGCCTGGGTGATGGTGAAGCGGCTGACGATCACCGGCTCGACCCTGCGCCCGCAGTCGGTCGAGGCCAAGGCGCGCATCGCCGCCGAGCTCCGTCGCGAGGTCTGGCCGCTGCTCGACGCCGGGCGCATCGCCCCGGTGATCGACTGCACCTTCCCGCTGGCCGCCGCCGCCGAGGCGCACACACGGCTGGAGACTTCGGCGCATATCGGAAAGATCGTGCTCGAGGTCGCCTGAGGGCTCTACCAGCCGTCGCTCGGGGCGCGTCCGCCGAGGATCTCGTCGAGGCGGTCGCGGGTGGCCGCGGTCACGTCTGCCGGCAATCGGCCGATCGGATGGAAGCCCGCCGCGATGATCTCGAGGCCGGGCCGTCTCGGTCGCGTCTGCCGGGCGCCGCGCGCCACGAAGAGCACGACATGGTCGCGCCGGCCGCCGGCCGGGTTGCGGTAGATCTGGAAGAGCTCCGGCGCCGTGTCGAACGCCAGCCCGCCCTCCTCCTCGGCCTCGCGGATGGCGGCCTCGCGGCAGGTCTCGCCCTCGTCGACGGCGCCTCCCGGCAGGTGCAGCCCCGGCAGGTAGGAGTGGCGCACCAGGAAGACGCCGCCCGCGTCGTCGAGCGCCACCAGCCGCACCCCGAGGCTCAGGCGTGGCCGGAAGGCGTCGGCGACGCGGATCGCGAGGTAGCCCACCTGGCGGTGCAGTGCGCCGAGTGCCGTCATGGGACGGGCGGCATCGTCTGCGGCCCGCGCTGCCGGCAGGCGTCCGCCAGGACGTCCGGCGCGCAGGCGCGCGGCGCCAGTTCGGGCGTGAGGCAGATCCGCACTTCCTCGATCCGGCCGCCGCGGCAGGTCACGATCACGCCGTCCGGCCCCAGCGCCGGGTTTGCCGCGAGCACCGCCGCCTCGACTTCCTGCGGCGTCGCGCGCCCGCCCTGCGGCCGTGGCAGGTCGAGCGCGCGGTAGACCCGGCGGGCGCGGGAGAAATATTCCTGGGCCGACAGGCCGGCGCAGCGGCCGTGCTTTTTCCATTGATACCAGGCGAGGCCGCCGGAGCCCATGATGTCGGCCATGGCGGCGGTCTCGCGCCGGGAGGGGTCGGCCGCGTCGCTGGTGCAGTCCTCGGGCCAGCCCTCCTCGTACTGCGGCCAGAGGCCGTGCAGGGTGAAGCCGAGGTCACGGTCGGGGTCGCACTGGCCGTCGCGCGGATCGCCTTCGGCGGCGCACCAGCTCGGCGTCCAGGTCAGCGCCAGCACGTAGTAGTCGAAGGGTTCGGCCCGGCCTGCCTGGGCGGCGAGAAGGAGGCCGGCGCAGACCGGCGAAAACCACTTTATCATCGCGTGCATCCGCACTATATACGCGGGCAATTCTCCCGCGAAAACCGATCTTCGCGCTTCGGCGCACCCGAGTTTTCGGCGCCGGGAGAGCCTTGTTCGACGAAAGGATCATCCGATGGCCTATCCATTGATGCAGAAGGCGACCGCGGTCTGGCTGGTCGAGAACACGACCCTGACCTTCCAGCAGATCGCCGACTTCGCCGGCCTGCACGAGCTCGAGGTGAACGGCATCGCCGACGGCGAGGTGGCGCAGGGCATCAAGGGCTTCGACCCGATCGCCAACCGCCAGCTGACCGCGGAGGAGATCAGGAAGGGCGAGCAGGACCCGAAGTACCGCCTCAAGCTCTTCCACAACCCTGCCTCCGAAGGCGAGGAGAAGCGCAAGGGCCCGCGCTACACGCCGCTCTCCAAGCGCCAGGACCGCCCGGCCGCCATCGCCTGGCTGGTCAAGTTCCATCCCGAGCTCTCCGACGGGCAGATCGCCAAGCTCGTGGGCACCACCAAGCCCACGATCCAGTCGATCCGCGACCGCACCCACTGGAACATCACCAACGTCACCCCGGTCGACCCGGTGGCGCTCGGGCTGTCCAAGCAGGGCGAGCTCGACGCCGCGGTGGCGAAGGCGGTCCGGAAGTCCGCCGCCGATGGCGGGGTGATGAGCGACGCCGAGCGGATGAAGCTCGTCTCCACCGAGCAGTCGCTGACCATGGAGGTCGAGCCGCGGATGCCGTCTTCGATGTCCGGCCTGGAGAACTTCAAGCTCGGCAGCCGCAAGGAAGAGCGCGTCTCGCCGCAGTCGGCCAAGGCGGACGCCGAGAGCCTGTTCAAGCCCGCGCCCGTCGCCGCCGACGAGGACGAAGAGGAGGAGTAGGCCCGGAGCCGCGTCTGCCCGACCTATTCCCGATTAAATGAATTAGGATTGACTATCCTGAGTGAATTTGTCATCCATAGCGGCAGCCAGTCCCTGCACGGATCAGCCATCCCCGACTTACCTTCATCGGAGCCGATGGCATGCAGCCCGAACGCCAACCCGAGAGGCTCGCCGCGCGGCGCGAGCTGCCCCTCCGCCCCCCGGTCGCGGCCTCGCGACAGGTGGATCGGCACGACCGCCCCTGCCACGATGCCCGCGCCCTGACCGAGGGCGGCAAGGAGGCGGAGATCCGTCTCGACGGGGTCCGCTACGTCCTGCGCATCACGCGGCAGGGCAAGCTCATCCTGACCAAGTGAGCATGGAGCCGCGGCATTCCGGCGCGGCGCCGGTCGGCCGGCTGGCCGAGCTGCCGCCGCTCGAGCGCGAGGTGATCCGCTGCCTGCGTCTCTGGTGCGCCGGCCCGGAAGGCCCAGGGGCCGTCTCGGGCGCACTCGCCGCCCGCCACGGCGACGCCATCGGCCGCGGGCTTGCCGCCGACTTCGGCGAACTCGTCGCGACCATGGCGGGGCACTCCCGCCGGCCGCTGCTCGGCCATGCCCCCGGCTGCCCCTGTGCCGGTGCCGACGAGTGCGTCTTCGCCCGCTTCGTCGCTCTGGCCGCCGAGGGCGCCCGCGAGGATGCGGTGCTGATGGCGGCGCTGATGGCGCGCGCCGATCTCGCGCTCACGCTCACGGCGCGGGCCGAGGCCATCGGCCTGCGCCTGATGCGCAACCAGGGGCTGCGGGTCGTGCAGTAGCCTGGCTGATATGGCTTCCGGTTGATCGCCTCGTTTCCGCCTAGGACGACGGTTCTGCGACGCAGCCGAAAGCACGGCCGGGGATGATGGCGCCGTCAGGGTGTGCCACCCGGACGCGAGCGATCTCCCGGAGGCCGTATCAGAGCCGGCGGCGGAGGGTGACCGGCCCGCCGCCTGCCGCCGCGATCCGCGCCGCGGCCGGCCGGAACGGCTCGCTCGCCACCGCCATATGGTGGCCGTTGGCGTGCAGCAGGGTCTCGCCGTCCAGCATGATCCCCACATGCCCGTCCCAGAACACCAGATCGCCGCGGCGGAGCGCCTCGTCCGGCGCCAGCGCCGTGCCGAGCAGCGCTGCCTGCATGTCCGAATCGCGCGGCGCCGCGTGGCCGCAGGCGAGAAGGGCCAGCTGCACCAGCGCCGAGCAGTCGAGCCCGCGGGCGCTGCGCCCGCCCCAGACGTAGGGGACGCCGGCGAAGCGCTCGGCCTGCGCCACCCAGTCCCCCTCGAGCGGGTCGAGGTGCGGCCGCGGCACATGCCCGCCGCCGCGCAGGCGCGCAAAGGCGCCGGTGGTGCCGGTGACCGGGACCTCGGCGAGGAAGGGCAGCTCCTGCTCGATCCGCGCGCGGATCGACGGCTCGGCATAGACCTGCGACCAGAGGGCCGTGACCCGCACGCCCTTTCCCGCCGCCGGCCCGAGCCCGTCGAGCGCCACATAGCCCACATAGCCGTCCAGCTCCGCCTGCCCCCAGGCCAGCCCGTCGGGCCGCGTCTCGTAGACGATGAACCGCTCGCCGCGGAGCAGCTGCGTGGTGCGCGCCCCGCGCGCGTCGGGCGCCCCCCACATGTCGGCCAGCGTCGCTGTCACGCTGTGAGCGATGCCCGGTGCGAGCCTGACCGCGGCGACCTGCCCGCGCAGATGCTCGGCAGCGAGATCCGGGCGCGCCGGGACGAGGCGCGTGGCGAAGGGGCTCAGGTCGGGCAAAATCGCGCCTCCATGAGGGAGAGGAGCGCCCGCGCCGCCTGGAACGCCCCGCCCTTGGGGCGTGCCGGCGCCGCCTTGGGCGTCCAGCCATAGATGTCGATGTGCAGATAGCGCGGACTCGCGGTGACGAAGCGCCGCAGAAAGAGTGCTGCGGTGATCGCCCCGGCCATGCCGCCTGCGGGGGCATTGTCGAGATCGGCGATCCCCGGCTCGATCAGGGGCTCGTAGGGGTCCCAGAAGGGCAGCCGCCACAGCGGATCGGCGACCCTGGCCGACGCGGCGGCCAGATCCGCCGCCAGCGCGTCGTCGCCGGTGAAGAAGGGCGGCACGTCCGGCCCGAGGGCCACCCGGGCGGCACCGGTCAGCGTGGCGAGGCTCACGATCAGCTCGGGCGTCTCCTCGTCGGCGAGCGCCAGCGCATCGCCCAGCACCAGCCGACCCTCGGCGTCGGTGTTGTTGACCTCCACGGTCAGCCCCTTGCGGCTGGGCAGGATGTCCCCCGGCCGCATGGCCGGCGCCGCGATGGCGTTCTCAACCGCCGGCACCAGCAGGCGCAGGCGAATGTCGAGACCCAGCCCCATCACCATGTCGGCCAGTCCCATGGCGGTGGCCGCCCCGCCCATGTCCTTCTTCATGATCCCCATGGAGGACGGCGGCTTGATGTCGAGCCCGCCGGTGTCGAAGCAGACCCCCTTGCCCACCAGAGTCACCTTCGGGGCGTCCTCCCGCCCCCAGACGAGATCGAGGAGCCGGGGCGCCTCGGTGGCGGCAGCACCCACCGCCTCGATCATCGGCAGGTTCGCCGCGCGGAGCGCCGCGCCGCCGCGCGTCACCGCGACCGCCGCTCCGTGCCGCGCGCCCAGTGCGACGAAGGCGGCTTCGAGCGCCTCCGGCCCCATGTCGCGTGCCGGCGTGTTGATCAGATCCTGCGTCAGCGCCGCCGCCGCGGCGATCCGCGCGATCCGGCCGGCATCGACGCCGTCCGGGCAGACGAGCTCGGTCACGGGTGGCCTGGCGGCGCGGTAGCGGCCGAAGCGGTAGTCCGCGAGCAGCCAGCCCAGCGCCTCGGTCTCGGCGTCGATCTCGACGCCTTCGGGCGCCAGCGCGTAGCGTCCGGCCGGCAGCTTCGCCGCGATCGCCGCCAGCGGGAAGCGGTCGCGCCGGCGCGCCGCGGCCGTCCCCCAGCCGGCCAGCACCTCGCGCAGCGACCCGTGCGGGCCGGGCAGGCAGAGCACCTCACCCACCCCGGCGGCAAAGCCCATGGCCGCGGCCCAGGCCTGCGTCGCGGCGTCCCGGCCGCTGAGCCAGGCGTCGAGGCTTTCGGAATCGATGAGCTGAAGCGGTATGGCCTTAGGATCGGGCGCAGGGGCCAGCGGCATCACGGAACCTTGAGCGGCAGGATGGCGCGAACTCTAGCCGCCCGCAGCACCGCGCCACAAGTCCGATCGCTACAGGGCCGACTGGTCGGCGTAAAGTATGACCGAGAAGAGCGAATCCTCGCCGAGCCGCATCAGCCGCGCCTCGACCGCGGCGGTGGCCACGGGGTCGCCGGTGGAAAGGCAGACCTCGAGGTCGCGCGCCACGCGGGCGAAGTCGGCGAGCCCGACCTGCTCGCTGAGGCTGGCGAGCCGCGAGGCCAGCACCTGTGCCTCGGCGGCGTTGCCGGCAGCCATGGCCTGCTGCAGCAGCCCGAGCCGGTCGGTCAGGTGGAAGACCACCTCGGACACGATCTCGCGGCAGCGCTGATCTCCCAGCGACTGACGCAGGACCATGATCCTGGTCGTGTCGAGCGCCGCATCCTCGCGCGACCCGATCTGATAAAGCTCCGCACCCATGGTAGCCCCCCGGTCACCCGCGATCAGACTGGCAGCAAAGTGTAAAGGGAAGCTTGACGGACCGCTGCAGCGCAGCATCCCGCTGGCCAAAAACTGCCGGGTTGTTTAACAGAATCCGAGCGATCCGATTCGGGGCGGGAGGGGGAGCGATGGAGCACGCACGGCCGCTGCCACCAGGCCTCCTCGACCGCTACCGCGCCTGGCAAGCCCGCCGCACCCCCGAAGTGCTGGCCCAGTACGCCCAGGCCGCCGCCCAGGCGCAGAACCCCAAGGCGATGATCATCACCTGCTGCGACAGCCGGGTGCTGATCTCGGAGATCTTCGGCAACGAGCCCGGCGACTTCTTCATCCACCGCAACATCGCCAACCTGGTGCCGCCGCACGAGCCCGACGGCCGCGCGCACGGCACCTCGGCCGCCATCGAGTACGCGGTGATCGCGCTCGGCATCGAGCACCTCGTGGTCATGGGCCACCATGGCTGCGGCGGGGTGCGCGGCTGCCACGACATGCTGGCCGGCCTCGCCCCCGACCTCGACACGCCGACGAGCTTCGTCGGCACCTGGCTCAAGATCCTAAAGCCCGGCTACGAGGCCCTGGCGGGGCGCGGCCTCTCCTACGAGGCCCGCATCGCCGCCCTCGAGAAGGAGGCAGTGCTGGTCAGCCTCGGCAACCTGATGACCTTCCCCTTCGTCTCCGAGGCGGTCCAATCCGGGAAACTGCAGCTCCACGGCCTCTGGAAGGACATCCGGGACGGCGACGTGGAAGGCTACGACCCCGCCACCGGGGGCTTCGCGCGGCTTTAGCCCCTCCACGCGGCACGCGCTCGCGATGAGGGCAGCGGCTCGACCGCGGGCGGCCGAGAAGCGGCCGCCCGGGGGGCGGTCGGCCGCTGCCCGGGCTCGGGGCCCGGGCGGGACGGCTCCGCGCGGCGCGCGTTAACCTCCCGTCAACGCCCGGCGAAAACACCCATACGCTTTCCATATGGATTCCATACGCTTTCCATACGCGGTTTTCCGAGCGTTTTCAGCCCGGTCCGCCGGCCTGCCCGAAAAATCACCCAGCCAGCCCCTTCAACTCATAAACCAACGCCAGCGCCTCCCGCGGCGAGAGCTCGTCCGGCAGCACCTCGGCGAGCCGCGCCTCCACCGCCGAAGCCGCCGCCGGGGCGGGCGCCGGCCGCGCCGCCACCGCGAAGAGCGGTAGGTCGTCCACCAGCGCCTTGGCCTTCCCCCCGCCCTCGCGCTCGCCCTTCTCCAGCGCCTCCAGCACGACCCGCGCCCGCTCCACCACCGCCGCCGGCAGCCCGGCCAGCCGCGCCACCTGCACCCCGTAGGACCGGTCGGCTGCCCCTTCCTGCACCTCATGCAGGAAGACCACTTCCCCCTGCCACTCCCGCACCGCCACCGTGGCGTTGCGCAAGCCCGGCAGCTTCGCCGCCAGCGCCGTAAGCTCATGATAATGCGTGGCAAAGAGCGACCTGCACCGGTTCACGTCGTGCAGATGCTCCAGCACCGCCCAGGCGATCGACAGCCCGTCGTAGGTCGCGGTTCCCCGCCCGATTTCGTCGAGGATGACCAGCGCGCCCGGCCCGGCCTGGTTCAGGATCGCCGCCGTCTCCACCATCTCGACCATGAAGGTCGACCGCCCGCGCGCCAGGTCGTCCGCCGCCCCCACCCGGCTGAAGAGCTGGTCGACTACCCCGATCTCCGCCGCCGCCGCCGGCACGAACGACCCCATCTGCGCCAGCACCGCGATCAGCGCGTTCTGCCGCAAATAGGTAGATTTGCCCGCCATGTTCGGCCCGGTGATCAGCCAGAGCGGCCGCGCCTCCGCCCCGACGGCTCCCAGTTCGCTGTCGTTGGCGACAAAGCTCCCACCGGTCCGCCGCAACGCCTGCTCCACCACCGGATGCCGCCCGCCGCTGATCCGGAACTCCCGCCCCTCCCCCACCTCCGGCCGCGCCCAGTCCTCCGCCCGCGCCAGATCCGCCAGCGCACTCGCCACGTCGATCTCGGCAAGCGCCTTCGCCGCCGCGCCCACCGGCCCCGCCTCTGCCAGGATCGCCGCCCGCAGCCGCTCGAAGATGCGCTTCTCGATCTCCAGCGCCCGGCCGCCGGCGTTCAGGATCCGCGTCTCGATCTCGGCCAGCGCCAGCGTGGTGAAGCGCACCTGCCCCGCCGTCGTCTGCCGGTGGACGAACAGCTCGTTGAGCGGCGGCGACATCATCCGCTCGGCATGTCCGGCCGGCGTCTCGATGAAATATCCCAGCACGTTGTTGTGCTTGACCTTCAGCGCGTTCACGCCGCTCCGCTGCACGTATTCCGCCTGCAGCTTGGCGATCACCCCGCGCCCCTGGTCGCGCAGCCGCCGCGTCTCGTCGAGCTCGGCATCGTACCCCTCGGCCACGAACCCGCCGTCCCGCGCCAGCGTCGGCGGCTCCGCCACCAGCGCGGCATCCAGAAGATCGGTCAGCGCGCCATGCCCGCCGAGCGCGTCGCGTGCGCGCGCCAGCACCTCCGGCAGTTCGCGGTCCAGCGCCTCGCGCAGCCGCCCGGCCTCGGCCAGCCCGTCGCGGATCGCCGCGAGGTCCCGCGGCCCGCCGCGGTCGAGCGCCAGCCGTGACAGCGCCCGCTCGAGGTCCGGCACCTTGCGCAGCCGCTCGCGCATTTTCCGCCCGGACTCGCCATCCTCGAAGAAATGCCCCACCGCCGCCTGCCGCGCACGCACGAGGCGCACGTCCGTCGAAGGCGCGTTCACCCGCGTCTCCAGCAGCCGCGCGCCGCCGCCGGTGACCGTGCGGTCGATCGCGGCGAGCAGCGAGCCATCGCGCCCGCCGCCCAGGCCGCGCGTCAGCTCGAGGTTCCGCCGGGTGGCCGCGTCGATTCGCATCTGCCCGCCCGCCGTCTCGCGCACCGGCGGCTTCAGGAGCGGCATCCGCCCGCGCTGGGTCAGCTCCAGATAGTCGACGATGGCGCCGAGTGCCCCCACCTCGGCACGGCCGAACGCCGCGAACCCGTCGAGTGATGCCACCTTGAAGCAGGCCGCCACCCGCGCCTCGGCGCCGGTCGAGTCGAAGCTCGCCCGCGCCAGCGGCGTCGCCACCGCGCCGGCCTCGCCGATCAGTTCGCGAAGCTCCGTCTCCTGCGCCTCGCTTACCAGCACCTCGCGCGGACCGAGACGCGCCAGCATCGGCCCGAGCATCGCCGGCGGACAGGCACTTACGGTGAGATCCCCGGTCGACACGTCGACCCAGGCAAACGCCCCCTCGCCGCGCACCTCCGCGTATGCCGCGAGGAAATTGTGCCGCCGCGCCTCGAGCAGGCTCTCCTCGGTCAGCGTGCCCGGCGTGACCAGTCGTACCACCTCGCGCCGGACCACCGACTTCGAACCGCGCTTGCGCGCCTCCGCCGGGTCCTCCATCTGCTCGCAGACGGCGACCCGGAAGCCCTTGCGGATCAGCGTCAGCAGATACCCCTCCGCCGCATGCACCGGCACGCCGCACATGGGGATGTCCTGCCCGAGATGCTGGCCCCGCTTGGTCAGCGCAATGTCGAGCGCCGCTGCCGCCGCCTCGGCGTCGGCGAAGAACATCTCGTAGAAATCGCCCATCCGGTAGAAGAGGAGGGCATCCGGGTTCTCCTCCTTGATCGCCCAGTACTGGGCCATCATCGGCGAGACGTTGGGGTTGTCGTCCAAGGGCTGCTCCGGGCTGACACCTCCCGTCTAGCGGCAGCCGTGCGGAGTTCCAAGCTGCCGCCAGCGGGTATATGCTCCGGCGATGCGCCCGCTGCTTCTTATCGCGTGCCTGATCGTCGCCTTCGCCGGGCCGGCCCGCCCCGAGCCGATCGCCGGACAGGCCGATCCGCGCTTCCAAGCCGCGCTCCAGGTTTGGCTCGACGACGACGAGCCGAACGCGCTTCCCGCTCTTGCCGGCCTCGCAGCCGAAGGCAACCGGGCGGCGCAGGTGCTCGTCGCGCTGATCGACCGGGTGCCCGTCTACCAGGGCCCGTGGCTGGTGCATCGCGACCGGGCCGATCGGCTGGCGCTGACCCGCGCGCCGGGCGGCCTCTCGGGGAGAAGCTGGATGGCCGAAGCCGCGGTCGACACGCCGCTGGCGGCGCTCTGGCTGGAGCGCGACAAGCCCGGAACGACGGTCGAAACCGCGCTCGCGCTGGCGGAGATGGGCGAGCTTCGCGCCTCGCGCGAGGCCCTCCAGGCGCTGGCCGCGCGGCAGTACAAGGGCTTCGCGCCCTTTGCCTCAGACCCGAACTATCCGCCGGACCTGAGGCACCTCGTGTGGAGGGAATGGGCCGAAACGCCGGTAGGCCGCGCGCGGGCCGAGGCGGAGATCGCGGCGCTGATGCCGGGCGACCCGCAGATCCGCCGCTTCATCGACCGCCCCGCCAGCCAGGCCGACACCGACGCCTGGCTCGCGACCGCGCCCCTCGCCGGGCCGCTGCGGGCGGGCTGCGAGGCGGTGTGCCCCGAAGGTCCGGCGAGCTGCCGGCGCGCCGCATTCGTCCTGGTCGACGGGCATGCGCTCCTGGCGGAATTCGGCACGCCTTCGGAGACGCTGATCCCGCCCGCGGTATGGGAGGCGAGCCCGCGCGGCCGGAAGGCTCTCCTGCGCCTGCCGGCCGCGCGCTTCCGCTTTGCCTACGCAACGCAGGCCGCGGTGCGCGCGGAAGACGCCTGCCTCGCCGACGCGCTCACCGCCGAGGTCGACCGCTTCTTCGAGTGAGGCTTTCAGGCCGGCTGGAAGTCCAGCGCCACCCCGTTGATGCAGTAGCGCAAGCCGGTGGGCGGCGGCCCGTCGGGGAAGACGTGGCCGAGGTGGCTGCCGCAGGTGGCGCAATGCACCTCGGTGCGGGTCATGCCCCAGCTGCGGTCGGACGTCGTCTCCACCGACCCTTCCACCGGCGTGTTGAAGCTCGGCCAGCCGGTGCCGCTCTCGAACTTCACCTGCCCCTCGAAAAGCGCCTCACCGCAGCCGGCGCAGACGAAAGTCCCCGGCCGCTTCTCGTGCAGGAGCGCACAGCTCCCCGGCCGCTCGGTCCCGTGCCCGCGCATCACGGCGTACTGTTCGGACGTCAGCAGCCGCCGCCATTCCTCGTCGCTGTGGGTGACCTTGTAGGTCTTCGTCTCGGTGCTCATGGGTTCACTCCTGGGTCGCCGGCTCGGTATCGGAATCTAGTCCTCCCGCCCGGCCTCGCCAAGCAGTTCGCCGCGGAGGGGTGGCGCGTTACATCGCCTTCCGCGACCCGGCCCGTCCTTGGCTCCCGAAGCCACTGGTTCACGCCTCTTGAGGATCGGACCGGTGCTGGCTCAACCCTTCATCCCCTCCCAGAACCCCTTCACCTTGGAGAAGAAGTCCTGCGTCTCGGGGCTGTTGTCGCCGCCCGCTTCCTCGAACTCCCGCAGCAGTTCGCGCTGGCGGTGGCTGAGGTTGACCGGCGTCTCCACGGCAAGCTCGATGTAGAGATCGCCCGACCCGGCGCCCCGCAGCGTCGGCATTCCCTTGCCGCGCAGGCGAAGCTGCTTGCCCGACTGCACCCCCGCCGGCACCTTGACCCGCGTCTTGCCGCCGTCGAGCGTCGGCGCGTCGATCTCGCCGCCCAGCGCCGCGGTGGTCATGGAAACCGGGATGCGGCAATAGAGGTTCTGGTTGTCGCGCTCGAAGATCGGGTGGTTCTCCACCTCGATGAAGATGTAGAGATCGCCCGCCGGCCCGCCGCGCAGTCCCGCCTCGCCCTCGCCGGCCAGGCGAATCCGCGTGCCGGTCTCCACGCCCGCGGGAATGTTGACGTTGAGCGTCCGATCCTTGCGCACCCGCCCGGCGCCGGCGCAGGCCGTGCAGGGGTTCTTGATGATCTGTCCGCGGCCGCCGCAGGTCGGGCAGGTCCGCTCGACGGTGAAGAAGCCCTGCTGCGCGCGAACCTTGCCGTGGCCCGAGCAGGTCGGGCAGGTTGCGGGCTCGGCGCCGCCCTGGGCGCCGGTGCCGTGGCACACCTCGCAGGCGGCACTCGAGGGCACGGTGATCGTGGCCTGCTTGCCCTGGTAGGCCTCCTCGAGCTTCATGCTCAGGTTGTAGCGCAGGTCGGAGCCGCGCGCCGCCCGCTGGCCGCGCGCCCGCGCACCGGCCGCCCCGCCCATGAAGTCGCCGAAGAGATCGTCGAAGACATCGGAGAAGGCCGAGCTGAAATCGCCGCCCTGCCCCGGGCGGAACCCGCCGGCGCTGGCGCCATTTCCGTTCTCGAAGGCCGCGTGCCCGAAACGGTCGTAGGCCGCCTTCTTCTGGCCGTCCTTCAGCACGTCGTAGGCTTCGGTGACCTCCTTGAAGCGCGCCTCGCTCCTGGGGTCGTGCTGGTTGCGGTCGGGGTGGTGCTCCATCGCCATCTTGCGATAGGCCTTCTTGATGTCGGCCTCGGTGGCCGCTCGCTCGACCCCGAGCACGTCATAATAGTCGCGTTTCGCCATCCAGAGCAGTTCCCATCAAACGGCAGAAAGGCCCCCCCACGCCGGGGAGGGCCATTCCTTTTATTCCATACGGATCAGGACTTCTTGTCGTCTTCGCCGAGATCCTCGAAATCGGCGTCCACCACGTCGTCGTCCGGCGATCCGGTCGCGTCCGGCTGGGCCGCGCCCGCCTCGGCCTCGGCCTGCGCCTTGTAGATCGCTTCGCCGAGCTTCATCGCCGCCTCGGTCAGGTCCTGCGCGCGGGAACGGATCTTCTCCGGATCGTCCCCCTCCATCGCCTCCTTCAGCGTCTTGATCGAGAGCTCAATCACCTCAACGGTGGTAGGGTCCACCTTGTCGCCGTGCTCGGCCACCGATTTCTCGGTGCCGTGGATCAGGCTCTCGCCCTGGTTCTTGGCCTCGACCAGCTCGCGCCGCGCCTTGTCGGCCTCGGCGTTCTCCTCGGCCTCCTTGATCATCTTGTCGATGTCGGCGTCGGACAGACCACCGGAAGCCTGGATGGTGATCTTCTGCTCCTTGTTCGTGCCCTTGTCCTTTGCGGACACGCTGACGATGCCGTTGGCGTCGATGTCGAAGGTCACCTCGATCTGTGGCATCCCGCGCGGCGCCGGCGGTATTTGCTCCAGATTGAACTGGCCGAGCAGCTTGTTGTCGCTCGCCATCTCGCGCTCGCCCTGGAAGACGCGGATCGTCACCGCGTTCTGGTTGTCCTCGGCGGTGGAGAAGATCTGGCTCTTCTTCGTCGGGATCGTGGTGTTGCGGTCGATCAGGCGCGTGAACACGCCCCCCAGCGTCTCGATGCCGAGGCTCAGCGGCGTGACGTCGAGCAGCACCACGTCCTTGACGTCGCCCTGCAGCACACCGGCCTGGATCGCGGCGCCCAGCGCCACCACCTCATCGGGGTTGACGCCCTTGTGGGGTTCCTTGCCGAAGAACTTGGTCACTTCCTCGACCACCTTCGGCATGCGGGTCATGCCGCCCACCAGCACCACCTCGTCGATCTCGGACTTGGCGATGCCCGCATCCTTCAGCGCGCTCTGGCACGGCTTCATCGTCCGGGCGATCAGGTCCGCGACCAGGCTCTCGAGCTTCGCCCGCGTCAGCTTCAGCACCAGGTGCAGCGGCTGGTGCGTCTTCGGATCGATCGAGATGAACGGCTGGTTGATCTCGGTCTGGCTCGCGCTCGACAGCTCGATCTTCGCCTTCTCCGCAGCCTCCTTCAGCCGCTGCAGCGCCATCTTGTCCTTGGTCAGGTCGACGCCGCTCTCCTTCTTGAACTCGTCGGCCAGGTACTGGACGATGCGCATGTCGAAGTCCTCGCCGCCGAGGAAGGTGTCCCCGTTGGTCGACTTCACCTCGAACAGCCCCTCGTCGATCTCGAGGATCGAGATATCGAAGGTGCCGCCGCCGAGGTCATACACGGCGATCGTCTTCGTACCCGACTTGTCGAGCCCGTAGGCCAGCGCCGCCGCCGTCGGCTCGTTGATGATGCGCAGCACGTCGAGGCCGGCGATCTTGCCGGCGTCCTTGGTCGCCTGCCGCTGGGCGTCGTTGAAATAGGCCGGAACGGTGATGACGGCCTGCGTCACCTTCTCGCCGAGGTAGCTCTCGGCGGTTTCCTTCATCTTCTGCAGGATGAAGGCGGAGATCTGGCTGGGAGAATACTTCTCGGCCTTGACCTCCACCCAGGCATCGCCGTTCGCGCCGGGGACGATCTTGTAGGGCACCATTCCCTTGTCCTTGGCGACCATCGGGTCGTCGGTGCGGCGGCCGATCAGCCGCTTGACCGCGAAGACGGTGTTCTCGGAATTGGTCACCGCCTGGCGTTTGGCGGCCTGACCGACGAGGCGTTCCTCGTCGGTAAAGGCGACGATCGAAGGCGTTGTGCGGGCGCCTTCCGAATTCTCGATCACGCGGGCCTGCGAACCGTCCATGATGGCGACGCAGGAGTTGGTGGTCCCGAGGTCGATACCGATGACTTTTGACATTAACGATCCTTTCGAGCGGCGATTTCAGTGGGCTGGCCCGAAACGAGGCACCGCGCCCGTATCCCTTGACCCGGATCCATCACGGCACCGTGCAGGCCCGGGGTTGGAAGGCTATATAGGAGCCGGGTTTTTTGCCTGCAAGCAGGGGCCGGGCCGCCCGCGGGCTTTTTTGGACGGAATGCGCCGATGATCGACGTCAAAGGCTTCGAACTGCACAGGGGCTGGCTCGACCCAGCCGCCCAGGCCGCGATGGCCGAGGACATCCGCGCCGTGGCCGCCGCCGCGCCGTTTTTCGCTCCCACGACCCCGTGGGGCAAGCCCATGAGCGTGCGGATGACCGCGGCAGGCCGCTACGGCTGGTTCACCGACGCCAAGGGCTACCGCTACGTCGACCGCCACCCCTCGGGCACGCCCTGGCCGCGCATCCCGGACTCGGTCCTAGCCGTCTGGCGTGCGCTCGCCTCCGCCACGCGCGACCCCGATTGCTGCCTCGTCAACCACTACGCGGCGAGTGCCCGCATGGGCCTCCACCGCGACGGCGACGAAGCCGATTTCTCCTGGCCGGTCCTCTCCATCAGCCTCGGCGACAGCGCGGCCTTCCGTGTCGGCGGCCTGGCGCGCAAGGATCCGACCGTCTCGGTGCCGCTCGACAGCGGCGACGTGGTGCTCTTCGGCGGCGCCGCGCGCCTCGCCTACCACGGGATCGACCGCATCCGCTCCGGGTCCTCGCGCCTTCTGCCGCAGGGCGGCCGGATCAACCTGACGCTGCGGGTGGTGGATTAGCCAGAGTCCTTGACCGAACGGCAGAGCAGCGGTCTAATCGAGGCATTCTGGACTGAGACTCGCCGCATTTCGGCGAACGCTGCACACGCATTCAATGACAAGGGATTTTGCAGATGAGCACCGCTCGAATTCTCCTGACCACGGCCGTTGCCGCGACGGCCTTGGTCATCGCCTCTGCATCGGTTCACGCCGAGGCCTGGGAGGTGGACGGCCGCCTTCTCAAGGCCGGCGGCGGCAAGGCCGACGATCTCAGCGGCATCGCCTGCGACACGGCCACCGGCTTTCCGCGCGACTGCCTGGTGATCGACGACGAGACCCAATGGGCGCAGTGGGTCCGCCTCGAGGACGGCCGCCTCGTGGCTGGCGACACGCTTCCGCTGATTGCCGACCGCTTCGGCGGCGTGGCTCTGGAAGCCGACGGCGAGGGCGTCGCCTTCGCCGACGGCGCCTTTTACGTGATCGGCTCGCACGGCGCCCCGCGCAACGGCCCCGGCATGCCCCCCTCGCGCCAGCTCGCCCGCCTCAGGGCCGACAGCCACCTCTTCCGCATCACACGGGACGGGGCGGGCACGCAGGTGGACGACACCCCGGCGCTGATGTCGGTGATCCTGACGCAGCCCGACCTTCGCGAGCATGCGGCACGTCCGCTCGACGAGAACGGCGTGACGATCGAAGGCCTTGCGCTTCTCGGACCGGATACCTTCGTCGGCTTCCGTGAGCCGGTTCTCGGCAGCGACGACCGCGCCGCCGTGCTCCAGGTCTCCACCGCCTCGCTCTTCGGCGGCGAGGCCGACGCCGGAACGCTCCACCTTCTCGAACTCGGCTTCGGGCGCGGCGTGCGCGACCTCGCGCCCTTCGGCGACGAGCTGGTGATCCTCGCCGGGCCGGGGCCCGACCAGCCCGGCACCTACTCGATCTTTCGCTGGACCCCGGCCGACGGTCCGACCGCCCGCTTCATCGCCGACGTGCCCTGCGACGCCGATCAACCCGGCAAGCCCGAGGCCATCCTGCCGCTCGATGTAACCCAGGCGACGCTGCGGCTGCTCGTGCTGAACGACGGGCCGAACGAAGGCGACCCGCGCGTCTGCGCCCTGCCCTGGGAGGGCTAGGGCGCGAGGTCAGCGAAAGAGCAGAACCGGCACCTTGCAGGCGCGGATCATCGCGGTCGTCGTCGAGCCGATGATGAGGCTGCGGATGCGGCTGTGGCCGTAGGCGCCCATCACCAGGAGGTCGAAGCCCTCCTCCGCGATCATGCGCTCGAGCACCGCCTCGGGCTCTCCGGCCGCGAAGCTGGTCGCGACCTCGTGCCCCGCGGCCCGGAGCAGGCCCGCCGCCTCTTCCATCTTCGCCGCCATGGCCGCGCTCTGGACCCCGGCGTGCACCAGCGCGATCTCGAGGCCGGTGAAGACCGGGCTGATCGCCATCCTGGCGAGGGCCACACCGGCGCTCGGGCTCGCGTCCCAGGCGACCAGCGTCCGCCTGATCGGCCGGAACGCGCGCGCGGCGACGAGCACCGGCACTCGGCTGGCGCGCGCGACCCGCTCGAGGTTCGACCCGAGATGCCCCGATGCGAAATTGGCCGCCTCGCCGCGCTTGCCTATGACGATGGCGCGCAGTCCTGGCTCCACCTCCGCCACCGCCTCCAACAGATCGCCCCGCCGGAGGCGGACGGTGACGGGTGCGGCCCCGTCCGCCTTCAGGATTGCCCTGGCATCTTCGAGGATCGCGTGCCCCCTGGCCTGCGCCAGCTTCGCCCGCTGCGCATCGAGCTCGGCCAGTTCGGTCAGGAGCGCCGTGCGGGCACCGAGCTGCAGCGCCCCGGACAGGTCGGACTTTTCCGGCGCCTCGCGCCGGCCGAGGACGTGCATGACCTCCACCGACGCCCCGAGCCGCTGCGCGGCCCAGGCGGCATGGTGGCACACGCTCTCGGAGTAGATCGAGCCGTCCACCAACGCGAGGATTTTCTCGGTCATTGGCCTCTCCCCCTCAATGCGCCGTCAGCTTGTCGATCGGGCCCGGCTTGTCGTGGATCGCGAGCCGGTCGACGATGGTCTCGGACGCTTCGTTCATGCCGATGATCTGCACCTCGGCGCCGTCGCGGCGGAACTTCAGCACGGCCATGTCGAGCGCCTGCACCGAGCTGATGTCCCAGATGTGCGCCCGGCTCACGTCGAGGATCACGGTGTCTAGCGCCTCGCGGAAGTCGAAGGCGGCCATGAAGTCCTCGACCGACCCGTAGAAGAGCTGCCCCTCCACCCGGTAGGTCCGCACCCTCCCGTCGGCGGACAGCTCCGAGGTGACGCTGAAGAGCTGGGCGATCTTGCCGGCGAAGAAAATGCCCGAGAGCAGCACGCCGACCAGCACGCCGATGGCGAGATTGTGGGTATAGACCACCACCGCGACCGTCGCGAGCATCACGATCGAGGACGACCTCGGGTGGATCCGCAGCGCCTTGATCGAGGACCAGGAAAAGGTGCCGATCGAGACCATGATCATGATCGCGACCAGCGCCGGCATCGGGATCTGCGCCACGAGATCGCCGAGACCGACGATCAGGATGAGAAGGAAGATCCCGGCGACGAAGGTCGAGAGCCGCCCGCGCCCGCCCGACTTCACGTTGATCATCGACTGCCCGATCATGGCGCACCCCGCCATGCCGCCGATGAAGGCCGTGCAGGTATTGGCGATACCCTGGCCGATGCATTCCTGGTCCCGGTTGGATTTCGTGTCGGTCAGCTCGTCGACGAGGTTCTGTGTCATCAGGCTCTCCAGGAGCCCGACGACCGCCACGGCGACCGAGTACGGCAGGATGATGAGCAGCGTATCGAGCGTGAGCGGAACTTGCGGGATCAGGAAGACCGGCAGCGTGTCGGGAAGCGCGCCCATGTCGCCAACGGTGCGAACGTCCCAGCCAGTAAGCATCACGAGGGCCGTCAGCACCACGATGGTGACCAGCGGCGAGGGAATGGATTTCGTCACCCGCGGGAAGAGGTAGATGATCGCGAGCCCGACGGCGACGAGGGCGTAGGTGAGCCAGGTGACGCCGGGCGTGCCGAAGTCCAGTTCCGGCAACTGCGCCATGAAGATCAGGATCGCCAGCGCGTTTACGAAGCCGGTCATCACCGAACGCGACACGTAGCGCATGTACCTGCCCAGCCGGAGCAGGCCGGCGCCGACCTGGAGGAGCCCCGCGAGCACCGTCGCCGCGAGCAGGTACTGGAGCCCATGATCCCTGACCAACGTGACCATCAGCACCGCGGTCGCGGCGGTGGCGGCCGAGATCATTCCCGGGCGCCCGCCGACGATTGCGGTGATCACCGCAATCGAGAAGGAGGCATAGAGCCCGACCTTCGGGTCCACGCCGGCGATGATCGAGAAGGCGATGGCTTCTGGGATCAGCGCCAGCGCGACCACAAGGCCCGAAAGCAGATCGGGCCGGATATTGCCGAGCCATTCCCGCCGATAGGCGTGAGAAGTGAACGAGATCATGAGAGGTACCCTGCGGGCCGATCGAGCCTCGTGCGGCTGCCTCAGCGATTAGAGCGGTTACTGTGGTCGCGTTGTCCGGCGGATCGGCGGCCGGAAGAGCCACCCGGGGTCGCACCGGGTCCTTGCGGTTGCCGCTGCCATAGAAGCAAAGGTGCGCGCTTGGCAACCCAGCGATGGCTGACAGGCGCGGCAAACCCGACGCCTCGCCGGCCGTGGCTCTCCTAGTCCGCCGGGCTGAAGGCGATCGAGCAGCAGCCGGTCAGGAGCTTCGGGCTGCCCGATCCCTCCACTACCACGCTCGCCACGAGGCCGTAGAGGCGATCCGACATATTGTCCGAGCAGAGCCCCGGCACGATGGCGGCGGTGAGCCGGCGCTCCCTATCGCGGGCGATCAGCGCCCGGCGGCGGTCTCCGGCGATGCCGGTCCCAGGTGTTGCGACCAGCGGCAGCGTTTCGTTGCCGCCATCGGGCGTCGCGAAGACCACGGCCCCGGCGCCGGGGCGCAACGACCAGAAGGGCTCGGTGCCGAAGCAGCCCAGGCCCGGCGGCAGGCCGGCCGAGCGCGTTGCCGGCTGCGGGCTCAGGTAGCGCAGCGCCACCCAGCCCGGTCGCTCGCCACTGTTGATCTGCCCCCATCTCTCGCTTGGGTCGCGCGCGATCACCTCTATGCCACTGGCGTCGCGCGCAAGGCTTCCCACTACCGGCGATCCGTCGGCAGGCGCCTCCCTCACGTTCAGCCTGTCGCCGGCGCCGACCCCGGCCACGTCGTAGAGCCAGGGCAGCGGCCCGTCCGCCTCTCCCGCAGCCGGCCCGGCCAGAAGCACGAGCAGGGCGAGAAGGCCCCTCAACCCGGGGCCTTGGGCAGTGGGCGCTTGCGGCCCTTCTCATCGACAGCCACGAAGACGAACGTGGCCTCTGTCACCTTCAGCAGGTCGCCCGAGGGCTGGCGCGACACCCACGCCTCCAACTCGATCGCCATGGAGGTCGTCCCCTCGCGCAGCAGCTCGGCGTGCATCGACACCACGTCGCCGACGTGCACCGGCTGGTGGAATGTCATGCCCTCGACCGCCACCGTCGCCACCCGGCCGCGCGCGCGCTGGCGCGCCAAGACCGAGCAGGCCAGGTCCATCTGCGCCATAAGCCAGCCGCCAAAGATGTCGCCGTTGGCGTTGGTGTCCCCCGGCATGGCGATCGTCTGCAGGGTAAGGGTACCGCGTGGCCCGGTCTGCGTCATCGGCTGCCTCCCAATCGCCAAAAGCCAGCCATGTTTACAAACCCCGCCGACGCGGTCCATACCTTCCGGGCCGTCGCCATCAGTAAGGACCATGTCATGGATTACCCCGGTATCGTCGCGACCATCCGCCAGCTCGCCCTGCAGGCCGGGGCCGAAATTCTCGAGGTCTACGGAAGCAAGGACTTCGAGGTCCGCTCCAAGTCTGACTCCTCGCCGATCACCGAGGCCGACGAACGCGCCGATGCGGTGATTTCCAGCGGCCTGCGCGCCGCTTTCCCCGAGATTCCCGTGGTCACCGAAGAGCAGGCCGAGAGCCACGCGATCGACGCGCCGGTCTTCTTCCTGGTCGATCCGCTCGATGGCACCAAGGAATTCGTCCAGCGCCGCGGCGACTTCACCGTCAACATCGCGCTGATCGAGAACGGCGTCCCCACCCGCGGCGTCGTCTACGCCCCCGCCCAGGGCCGCCTCTTCTACACCGATGCCGAGGGCCGCTCGCAGGAGGAGGCGGGCCCCTTCGGCGCCAACCCCGGCGCGCTCGCCCCGCTGAGCGTCAATCGACCCGATCCTGCGGCGCTGGTCGTCGTCGCGTCCAAGTCGCACCGCGACCAGGCCACCGACGACTACATCGCCCGCTACGCCGTCGCCGACTTCCGCTCAGCCGGCTCCTCGCTCAAGTTCTGCCTCGTCGCCGCCGGCGAGGCCGATCTCTATCCCCGCCTCGGCCGCACCATGGAATGGGACACCGCCGCCGGCCAGGCCGTTCTCCTCGGCGCCGGAGGCCGCGTCGTCCGCTTCGACGACCACGCCCCGCTCGGCTACGGCAAGAAGGGCTTCGAAAATCCCTTCTTCATCGCCTGCGCGCCGGGGATCGACCTTCTGGCCAGCTGAGCGCTCATGGCGGTCCTCCTCGTCATCCCGGCGCGCTACGCCTCCTCCCGCTACCCTGGCAAGCCCCTGGTCGAGCTCACCGGCGCCACCGGCGAGAAGCGCAGCCTGATCCGCCGCAGCTGGGAGGCCGCCATCTCCGTGCCGGCCGTCGATCGCGTGGTGGTCGCCACCGACGACGAGCGCATTGCCGACGCCGCCCACGCCTTCGGCGCCGAGGTGGCGATGACCCCCGACACCTGCCGCAACGGCACCGAGCGCTGCGCGCTGGTCGCCCGCGACCTCGGCGGTCCGCACGATGTCGTCGTCAACCTCCAGGGCGACGCGCCGCTGACCCCGCCCTGGTTCGTCTCGGCGCTGGTCGCGGCGATGCTCGCCGACGCCTCCAGGCTCGTCGCCACCCCGGTCCTGCGCTGCGACGCCGAGGCACTGGCGGGCTTCCTCGACGACCGCCGCAACGGCCGGGTCGGCGCCACCACCGCCGTCTTCGACCGCGCCGGGCGGGCGCTCTACTTCTCCAAGGAAGTGATCCCCTACACCGGACGGCCCCTCGCCGCCGGCGACGAGATCCCGGTCTTTCACCACGTCGGCGTCTACGCCTACCGCCGCGCCGCGCTCGACCCCTATCCCGATTGGCCCATGGGTCCGCTAGAGACCTGGGAGGGCCTCGAGCAGCTCCGCTTCATGGAGAACGGCTTTCCGGTGCACTGCGTCGAGGTCGACGCCCGCGGTCGCGCCTTCTGGGAGCTCAACAACCCCAACGACGTTCCGCGCATCGAGGCGATCCTCCGCCGCTTCGGCCTGCCCTGACCGCCTGGCGGGCTGCCGCCGTTAAGCCTGTGAACAATTGTAATTCGAGTGCTGCCCGTTACAGTGGGGTGGAAGACATAGCCGGAGCGTAGGGAACGCATCCGGCCTTGTGGTGTTATGACGAGTGACAAGCGGGGCGATGATGACCAACAGGGTGACGAAGGCTGTCCTTCCGGTGGCGGGATTCGGGACGCGATTTCTGCCGGCGACCAAGTCGGTACCCAAGGAGATCCTCCCGCTCGTGGACCGTCCACTGATACAGTACGCCATTGACGAGGCCCGCGCCGCCGGCATCAAGGAATTCATCTTCGTCACCTCGCGCGGCAAGAGCGCGCTGGAGGACTATTTCGACAGCGCTCCGGAACTCGAGGCGGCGCTACAGGAGGGCGGCAAGCAGGCGCTCCTCGACCTCCTGAAGCAGACTGACATGCAAAGCGGCACCGTCGCCTATGTCCGCCAGCAGGAACGCCGTGGCCTCGGGCACGCGGTCTGGTGCGCCCGGCACCTGATCGGCGACGAGCCCTTCGCAGTCATGCTGCCCGACGACGTGATCGAGGCCGAAACCCCTTGCCTGCAGCAGATGGTTGAGGCGTACGGCGAGGTCGGCGGCAACATGGTCGCCACCATGGAGGTGACGCCCGAGAGCGTGTCCTCCTACGGCATTCTCGACGTCGACGCCGGCCACGGCACCACCATGCCGGTCAAGGGGATGGTCGAGAAGCCCCGCCCCGAGGTCGCGCCCTCGAACATGGCAGTGATCGGCCGCTATATCCTGACGCCCCAGGTGCTGCGGAACCTCGAGGACGTCGAGGCCGGCGCCGGCGGCGAGATCCAGCTTACCGATGCCATCGCGGCCGAGATCGGCACCCGCAAGGACGTCAGCGCCTTCCGCTTCAAGGGCCGCCGCTTCGACTGCGGTTCCAAGCCGGGTTATCTCCAGGCCACGGTCGCCTTCGGCCTGGCGCGGCCCGACCTCCGCGACGAGTTCCTCGATTTCCTGCGCGCATACACCGCGTTCGAGGCTGCGGTGCCGGAAAAGCTGGCCGTAAGCGGCTGATCCGGTACCAGTTCCACGCGGTTGCTGGACTGAAGGTTCACCTTCAGATCGATCAGGCGGCCTGCTCGGCCTTCCCGTCGGTGAGGATCGCGTAGAGCGCCGAGGGATCGAAGGTCGAGCGCAGCTTGCTGCACACCGACTCGCTCCGAAGCGTCCGCGAGACCCGAGCCAGTGCCTTCAGATGGTCCGCCCCGGCGGCCTCCGGCGCGAAGAGAGCAAAGACCAGATCGACCGGCTGTCGGTCGATCAACTCGAAATCCACCGGCTTCTCCAGGCGCACGAAGAGGCCGAGGACATGGGCGACCCCGGCAAAGCGGGCGTGCGGTATCGCCACGCCACGGCCCACGCCTGTCGGCCCCAGCGCCTCACGGTCCATCAGTGCCCGATAGACCGTCTCCGACGGAAGGCTATAGACCGTCTCCGCCATGTCGGCGAGATCCTGCAGGAGCCGCTTCTTGCTCGTCGCCTTGATTGGCGCGCGCACGGCGTCGATGCCGATGATCTCCGATAGCTCCATGAGACAGGAACTCCCTTTGCGCCCTCTCGCCCCTACTGAGCATTCCGCGGGTCGATCCAGCCGATGTTGCCGTCCTCCCGCCGATGCACGACATTCACACCACCGTGCGCCTCGTTGCGAAACACGAGCAGATCCACGCCCGGCCAGTTCCATCTGCATGACCGCTTCGCCGACGGACAGGAACTGAACCTGGGTCTCCATTTCCGCGACAATCACCGGTTGCAGGCTTGCGGGCTCTTCACCCTCCGCATCGTCCCGTTCCCCCGCCAGAATGTAGGACGGCGCCCCGATCGCTTCAATCGGATCCTGCCGGTCGCGGTGGTGATCCTTGAGCCGCCGTTTGTAGCGGCGCAACTGCTTCTCCATGCGCTCGACCGCGCCCTCGAAGGAGGCATAGATCTCGTCCGCGCGCGCCGTGGACTGCGCCTTCATGCCGGTGGAGAGGTGCACCGAGGAGTCGGTGACGTAGAAAGGCCCCTCCTTGCTGAAGGTCACCACGGCCTCGACGGGGCGATCGAAGTACTTGACGACCGCCTCGCCGAGGCGGTCCTCGACGTGCTGCCGCAACGCCTCACCGACGTCGATCTGCTTGCCGCTGACCTGAATGCGCATAGCGTTGCCCCGCTTTCTCCGACCGGCTTTGTGGCTCCGCCGCTGTGGGCGGACCCTATGGACGCCTCGGATTCCCTTGTCAATCGCGTGCGCCGGCGTGCGCTGTGAACTCAGAGTGCGGAGAGTGTGTTCCTCAGGCGCCGGCGCTCCACCGATGACGGGATGCCCATTCCTTCACGGTATTTTGCCACCGTGCGTCGCGCAATATCAATCCCCTCGTCCTTGAGCAGCGCCACGATTTTGTCGTCCGACAGGGTTCGCGGTCCGCGCTCACCGTGGACGAGACCGCGGATCCGCTCCTGGACGGCCACAGCGGAGAAGGCCTCGCCGCCCGATACGGCCTGAATCGCCGAGCTGAAGAAGAAGTGAAAGTCGAAGCAGCCTTGATCGCATGAGATGTATTTCCCGGTCGCGACCCGGCTGATGGTTGACTCGTGCATCCCCAGCTTTCCCGCCACCGCCCGCTGGGTCAGGGGCCGGAGCTCCGCCACGCCGCCGTTGAAAAATCGATCCTGCCTTTCGACGATCTCGGTCGCGACCTTGAGGATGGTGCGCGCCCGCTGCTGGAGGCTCCTGACCAGCCAGCTCGCGCTGGCGCTGCACTCGGAGATGAAGGCGCGGGCGTCGGGATCCTGCGCGCGCACGCGGGCGGCATAGACATTGTTCATGAGCACACGCGGCAGGGTCTCGGTATTCAGCTCCACCACCCAGCCTCCGTCCGGCCCCCGGCGCACGTGCACGTCGGGTACCGCGCTCTGCACCGGCTGGCGCATGAAGCGCAGGCCTGGCTTGGGGTCCAGCGCGCGCAGCTCCGCCAGCATGTCGGCGACGTCCTCGGCGTCGACGCCGCAGCAGGCCTGCAGCTCGTTCAGCCGGCCGCGCGCCACCAGAGCGAGGTTGTCCAGCATCTCCTGCATCGCCGGATCCAGCCGGTTCCGCTCGGCGAGCTGCAGCGCCAGGCACTCCTTCAGGTCGCGCGCACCGGCCCCGGCTGGATCGCAGGCCTGCACCAGCTTCAGCCCCGCCAGCGCGTCGGCGGCGCGCAGCCGGTGCCGCGCGGCCACTTCCGCCAGGGGACGCGCAGATAGCCGTCTTCCTCCAGCTCGTCGGCAAGGATCAGCGCCGCCTCGGTGACATGGGCGCGGCGCTCGCATCGCGCCTATCTGCTCGCGCAGGTGGTCGTAGAGCGTCACCTCCATCGCCAGCGTGTCGAGGTAACTTCCGTCGGCGTCGTTTCCCCGCGCGCCGCCACCCCCCGACGGCGGTGCCGCTCGCGGCGCAGGCGGGGCCAGCTCCAGCAGCGGGTTCTTCTCGACCTCTGCCGCCAGATACTCCGAGAGCTGCAGGTTCGACATCTGCAGCAGCTTGATCGCCTGCTGCAGCTGCGGCGTCATTACCAGGGACTGGCTCTGGCGCAGCTCGATCCGTGGGGAAAGTGCCATCAGGGACGTCCGCCGCGGCGCGCCTCAGATGCGGAAGCTCTCGCCAAGGTAGACCCGCCGTACATTGTCGTCGCGCACCACTTCCTCGGGTGTCCCGGTCATCAGCACCGTTCCGTCGTGCAGGATATAGGCACGGTCGACGATTTCCAACGTCTCACGCACGTTATGGTCAGTGATCAGCACGCCGATCCCGCGGTCCTTGAGATGCCGCACCAGGTTGCGGATATCCATCAACGCCAGCGGATCGACGCCGGCGAACGGCTCGTCCAGCAGCACGTAGTTCGGCTGCGCCGCCAGGCAGCGCGCGATCTCCACCCGCCGCCGCTCGCCGCCCGAAAGGGCGATGGCCGGCGCCCGGCGCAGGTGGGTGATGGAGAATTCGCCCATCAGTTCGTCCAGCATCTCGTTGCGCTTGTCCGGGTCCGGGACGGTGATCTCGAGGATCGCACGGATGTTGTCGGCAACGGTCAGCCCGCGGAAGATCGACGCTTCCTGCGGAAGGTAGCCGATGCCGAGCTTGGCGCGCCGGTACATCGGCAGCCAGGTCACCTCCTGCCCGTCGATCAGGATCGACCCGTGGTCGGGCGGCACCAGGCCGGCGATGGCGTAGAAGCAGGTCGTCTTCCCCGCGCCGTTGGGTCCCAAAAGCGCCACCACCTCCCCGCGCCGCAGGCTGAGCGAAACGTCGCGCAGCACCGGCCGGCTCTTGTAGCTCTTGGCCAGGTTCCTGACCTCGAGCCCGCTGGAAGTTTCGGCGATCCTGAGATCCGGCCGCGCGCTCACGGCGCCGAGCCCGGCTGGCTGCCGGGCACGAAGATCGTCTGTACCCGCCCCTCGAGCCTGCCCGTCCCGGCGTTCAGGTCGATATCGAGCTTCTGGCTGGACAGCGCGTTCTGCCCCTGGGTGAGCAGGACGTTGCCGTCCATGGCGATCGTCCCCGCCGCCACCTCGTAGACCGCATGGTCGGCCTCCGCCGCCTCCGCCCCGTTGGCCAGCGTCACGTTGCCCGTGGCGACCATCCGCTGCACCTTGCCGGTGGGGTCGGTCGAGGTCTGGTCGTAAAACACCTCGACCCGGTCCGCGGCCAGCCGCAGCGCGCCCTGGCCCACCTTCACCTGCCCGCTGAACACCGCCGACCCCGCCGCCTGGTCGAGCTCCAGCCGATCCGCGGTGATCTCCACCGGCAGCGAGGCGTCATGGCTCAGCCCGCCGAACGGCACCAGCGCCTGCGCGGTCGCCAGCCCCGGCAAGGCCGCTGCCAAGACCGTCGCAATGATCGCAGAAGGCCAGCGCATTCGTATCCTTACCCCGGGTCCGGCGGATCGTATACCAGCCGCACGCCGTCTCCGAAAGAGAAGCGACGCGCCTCGCCCGTCTCCGCCGCCGGGGCGATATGCAAGCTGCCCGACACGATCTCCCCCAGCGGCCCCGTGCTTTCCACCCGGTCCCCCGCTACGAACGCCCCGGCGCGCAGGTCGAGCGTCGCCTTGTCGGTCACCATCCGGTAGCCGTCCGAGGTCGTGATGACCACATCCCCGCCCAGATCCAGCCGCTGCGTCGGGATGTCGAGATCGCCGGTTCTGGCGCTGACCCGCACCTCGGGGCCGTCGTGCAGCGCCAGCGTCCCGGCCAGCGCCGTGATCAGCGCCCGCTTCGGCGGCGCCGCGTCCGGCTGCACCAGCTCGGCGGTGAAGCGAAAGCGGTCCTCGCCGCGGGTGGTGCCGGTAAAGATCGGGTTCGTGACCGCGAGCCCGCTCCCCAGCGCTTCCACGTCCCCCGGCGAGAAGACCACGCCGTCGCCGACCCGGTCGTCGCTCTGCACCAGGAACAGCGACGCCAGCAACCCCACCGCCACCAGCGGCAGGCCCACCTTCAGGACCGCCACCACCCTCGAGTAAAGCCCCGGCCCGTTCGCCATCGCTCAGACGACGCCGGCGCGCAGGCAGTCGTGGACGTGCAGGATCCCCGCCGGCCGCTCCGGCGCCTCGGGTGCCACGCAGAAGAGCGTGGTGATCTTCAGCGCGTTCATCACCCCCAGCGCCTCCGAGGCCAGCGCCGTCGCCGCGATCGTCCGCGGTCCCGGCGTCATCACCTCCGCGACCTGCCGGTCCAGCAGCCCCGCCATGTGCCGCCGCAGGTCGCCGTCGGTGACGATCCCGACCAGCGCCCCCGCCGCGTCGACCACGCCCACCACGCCGAAGCCCTTCGCGGTCATCTCGAGCAGCGCCTCCGCCATCGGCGCCCCCGGCCCGGTCAGCGGCACCTCTGCGCCCCGGTGCATGAGGTCCGCCACCTTCGCGAGCCGCGCCCCCAGCCGCCCGCCCGGGTGCAGCCCGGCGAAATCCTCCGGAGTGAAGGCGCGATGCTCCATCAGCGCCACCGCCAGCGCGTCGCCGAGGGCCAGCGTCATCGTCGTGGAGGTGGTCGGCGCCAGGCCGACCGAACAGGCCTCCGGCGCCGGCGGCAGCACCAGCGCGATGTCCGACGCCCGGAGCAGCGTCGACTTCCGGCTTGCCCGCCACCCCGATCAGCGGAATGGCGAAGCGCCGGGTATAGGCGATGAGATCGGCGAGCTCCGGCGTCTCCCCCGAGTTCGAGAGCAGAAGCACCACGTCCCCGGTCGTGATCATCCCGAGATCGCCGTGGCTCGCCTCGGCCGGATGCACGAAGAGCGCCGGCGTCCCCGTCGAGGCCAGTGTCGCGGCGATCTTGCGCGCCACGTGCCCGGACTTGCCCATGCCCGAGACGATCACCCGCCCCCGCGCCGCCAGCATCAGCGCCGCCGCCTCGGCAAAGCCCGCCGGCAGCGTCTCGGCCAGGTCCGCCAGCGCTGCCGCCTCGATCCCGACGACCCGCCGCCCGGTGGCGATCAGCTGCGCCGCCTCGGCCGCCTCGTCGCCTGCGTCATGGCTCAGCTATGCGCGAAGATATCGACCTCGCCCCAGCCGGCCAGGTCGAGCCGCGCCCGCTGCGGCAGGAAATCGAAGCAGGCCTGCGCAAGTTCTGTGCGCCCCTCGCGCGCCAGGCGCTCGTCGAGCGCCCGCTTCAGCTGGTGCAGGTGAAGCACGTCTGAGGCCGCATAGTCCACCTGCGCCTGGCTCAGCATCTCCGCCCCCCAGTCGCTCGACTGCTGCTGCTTGGAGATGTCGACGTCGAGCAGGTCTCGCGTCAGGTCCTTGAGCCCGTGCCGGTCGGTATACGTCCTGACCAGCCGCGACGCGATCTTGGTGCAGTAGACCGGCGCCGTCAGCACCCCGAAGCGGTTGAGCAGCACCGCGATGTCGAAGCGCCCGAAATGAAACAGCTTGAGCGTGCCGGCATCGCCCAGCATCGCCGCGAGGTTTGGCGCCTGCGTCTGTCCGGGCGCGATCTGGACCAGATGCGCGTCTCCGTCTCCCGCCGACAGCTGGACCAGGCACAGCCGGTCGCGCGCGGGCTGGAGCCCCATGGTCTCGGTGTCGATCGCCACCTCCGGCCCGAGATCAAGCCCATCCGGCAGGTCGCCACGATAGAGGAAATTGGCCATCGGAGCTCCTAGTTGCGCACCGGATCCATGCCGACCAGGGCGCATCTCCCTTGCACGCGGGCAGTTGTTCAGCCTGCGGCTGGCCTTGTCCAGCCGCAACTTGCCGGCGGGTCGCCCGCCCTGCGCTTTGGCGCGCCTGCTCACCTGCCGCCGGGTCCGGGCCTCAAGGGCGTCAACGCGACCTGCGTCAGCCGCATCCTGCGCCTCACACTGCTCGCGCCGGAGATCGTCGAGGCGATCCTCGGCGGGCGGCAGCCGGCGGAGCTGCAGCTTGATGATCTGACTAGGTCACATACCCAAAACCGGGATCTCCAATATGGCTGCGCGGTGGTTCACTGCCCAAAAGCGAGGGGCAGGTATGGGACGTTCCGATCTGACGGATTTCGAGTGGTCGGTGATCCAGCCGCTGCTGCGGCAGAAGTCGCGCGGCGTGAAGCGGGTGGACGACCGGCGGGGGGTTCTGAACGGGATCTTCTGGCGAAGTCACCTCGAAGCTCGATTGCTGCAGCCACGGAAGATCCCGCCCGTTTTCCATGTTGAATCACGCCGCGGTTGTTTCGGGAATCCCCCTCGTGTGTCAGGGTCAGCGCGAGCTGGTATAGGAGGCCAAATACAGACCGAGACATGGCAACGGCTCGCTCACGTGCGTCATAATCGCGAGCGGGGCGCGGCTCCTAGACGCGGTCGAAAAACCCCTCGTCTTCCTGCAACAGGTACTTACGCGCTCCGTCCGGGTCGATGTCGAGGCCGAGCCCCGGGCCGGGCAGCAGGTCGATCATCGAGTTGCGGACGATCTGCTTCGGCAGACCGACGACGATGTCCTCCCACCAGGGCTCGGTGGCCGTGGGGTATTCGAAGGCGATGAAGTTCGCCGGCAGGGTGGCGCACACGTTGATCAGCGCACCGAGGCCGAGCAGGCCGTTGGCAGTGCCGTGGGGCGCCATCATGATCGAGTGCATGTAGGCGTGCTCGGCGACCCATTTGAGTTCGGCGATCCCGCCGATGTCGGCCGGATCGGGGCCGATGATGCGCACCGCCTGCGTCTCGATCAGTTCCTTGAAGTTGTGGCGCAGGTAGATCTGCTCGCCGGTGTGGATCGGCACCGTGGTCGATCGCGTCAGTTCGCGGTAGGCCTGCGGGTTGACCCAGGGAACGTAGTCGCCGGTGAGCATGTCCTCGAGCCACATCGGGTTGTACTTCTCGACCGCATTGGCGAAGCGGATGGCGTCGGGCAGGAACCAGCCGGGGCCGCAGTCGAGCGCGAGGCTGACCTTGTCGCCGAGCACCTCCTTCATCGCCGCCACGCAGTCGATGGCATGGGCCATGCCGCGCTCGCTGATCTGGCCCTGGTCCATGGCGCCGTGATAGCCGGCCTTGTTCTGGACGACGCCGTAGTGGAAGTCGGGGACCGTGTCCTTCATGTTCGAGTGGAAGGTGATCCCCTGCTTGACCATGAAGAAGCCCTCGGGCTGCTCCATCATCCACTTGACGTCGGCGGCGTAGTCCTCGGGCCGGTCCCCGGCGCGCTTGCGGCGCTTGTTGCCGTTGTAGCAGCGCACCTGGTCGCGCACCTTGCCGCCGAGCAGCTTGTAGGCAGGGACGTTCGCGGCCTTGCCGGCGATGTCCCACAGGGCATGCTCGATGGCGCTGACGGCGGCGCCATAGGGCTTGAAGCTGCCGCGCTGCCTGATCTTCAGCATGCAGCGCTCGACGTCGGTCGGATCCTCGCCGATGAGCGCGTCGCGGAAGTGCAGCACCCACGGCTTGATGTAGGGCTTGGTGAACTCGACCCCGCCGAGGCCGTGGATGTTATCGTCCGTCACGATGCGGACGATGGGATGGCTGCCGATGACGGCGCAACGCAGGTCTACGATCTTCATTTTTTGGGACGGGCCTTTCGCGCGGAAGGAGGCGGCTCTGAGCTAGATCTCGATCGCATTTGCCTCGAGGTAGCCGCGATTCATCTCGATCCCGAGTCCAGGCGTCTTGTTGAGTTTGAGGCTGCCGTTCGAATTGTCGAGCGGCGTGCTGATGAGCTCGTCGTACTTGTGAAGGTTCCACTCCGACGTCTCGAGCTTGTAGAAGTTCGGCACCGTCATCATCACCTGCGCGCCGGCGACGACGTTGATCGGACCCGCGGCGTCGTGGGGCGACACCGGGATGTAGTAGGCCTCGCACAGGGCCGAGATCTTCTTGAGCTCGGTAATGCCGCCGGTCCAGGTGACGTCGGGCATGATGTAGTCGGCGAGCTTGTTCTCCAGGATCGGGACGAAGTCCCACTTGGTGTGGCCGCGTTCGCCCCACGAGATTGCGGCGTTGACCTTTTCGCGAACCTGCCTGAGCGCGTTGTAGCTCTCCGGCGGCACCGGCTCCTCGAACCAGTCGATCTGGCCTGCGTCCTCGAGCGTGCGGCAGAGCCGGATCGCGGTGGGCACGTCGAAGCGGCCGTGCGCGTCGATGAGGATCTCGATGTCCGGGCCGGTCGTCTCGCGGATCAGCGCGGTCAGCTCGGCCGCCTCGCGCTCGTCCTTGCGCGTCATCGAGCCGTCGAGGTAGCCGTCGTCCCGCTCGCGCCCGTCCCGCTGATAGGGGAAAGGGTCGAACTTGAGCGCGGTGTGGCCTGACGCGACGATGTCGCGGATCTCGGCGACCACGCCCTCCCGCGTGGTGAATTTGCGCTGGTCGGGGTGGGTGTAGAGCGCGATCTCGTCGCGGACCGGGCCGCCGAGCAGCTCGTAGATCGGCTTGCCGAGCGCCTTGCCGCGGATGTCCCACAGCGCGATGTCGATGGCGCTCACACACTCAACGGCAGCACCCCGGCTGCCCATGTAGGTGAAGCTGCGGAACAGCTTGTGCCACAGCCGCTCGATATGCGCAGGGTTCTCGCCGGCAAGGGCCGTGCCGATCTGCCGGAGCATGGCGCGCAGCGCCCGGTTGGCGAGCCTTGTAGTCGTGGTGACTTCGCCCCAGCCGCTGACGCCTTCGTCGGTGGTCACCTCGACGAACAGGAACTCGCCCCAGTAGGAGCCGCCGGACTTAACCAGCCACGGGGTCACGCCGGTGATCTTCATTTGCGTCGGTACTCCTGTTGCGACGGGATGGCGCGCGCTGGTCAGTCGGCCATGGCGGCGTCATGGGCGCGCATCTGTTCGAGAACGTGGCGGCCCGACCCTTCGACGTGGCGGGCGATGGTTTCGGCCGCCTTGTCGGCGTCATGGAGTTTCGTGAGGTGAATGAGCTCCCGGTGCTCGCGGACGACGGCCGCGCGCCGGGCAAGCGTGAAGTTGAAGCGGCGGCTGACGGCGCGCAGCACTTCGCGGTGCTTCCACCAGAGAACGGCCGCGTGCCGGTTGTAGTGGCGGCGGTACATGACCGTGTGGAAGGCCGTGTCCAGCTCGCTGTGGCGCAGCGGGTCGGCGAAGTCGTTTTCCTCGATCAGGTCCTGGAGAAGCTCGAGCTCGGCGACGTCCTCTGCGGTCGCCATGCCGACGAACCAGCGGGTCAGGGCCGGCTCGATCAGCACGCCGATCTCGTAGATGTCGCGGACGAAGTCCCGGTCAATCGGCCGCACCCGCGCGCCGCGGTTCAGGGCGAAGTTGACGAAGCCTTCCCCCCGGAGGAGCTGGAGGGCTTCGCGAACGGGGTTCGTGGAGGTGCCGTGACGACGCGCGAGGTCGGCCGCGACGAGGCGCTCGTTGGGTTTCAGCCGCCCCTCGATGATGTCCTCGCGGATGAGCTGGTAGACGGAGGCGCCTTCGCTGGAGGATCCGATGGGATCGACCCCGGCGGGCGGCCTTGCCTTGAAGCTGTCTGCCGCGCCCAATTCCGGCTCCCCTCCCATCGACGGCCGACGCGCAGGCCTTCTGACATTATGTGCGAGATCGGTCAAATAGTACACGATCCTTTCGAATTGACACGCAATCCCCTTTCTGTGAGGCTTGAAGCCATCGGAGGGACCCGAAGCGAGAAGACTTGGCGCCCTGCGGTCGTAGACATGAGCGCCTGCTGGCCAGGCCACGTCAAAACGGGAGGAGCCCAATGACAATTCTGATTTGTCGCAGCGCTTTCATGCGCGGCGCAGCAGTCTGCGCGCTGTCGGCGTCGCTGACGGCGATGCCGGCGCTCGCGGAGCCGCCGGTCGACCTCAGCCAGTGGTCGCCGGAGTACGTGCGCTCGATCGCCGGCACCGAGGAATTCGACACGGCCGAGGCCTGCGGCAAGGTCACGCCGCTCGACTACGAGGGCCACCTGACCTTCTGGTACCAGGGCGCGTTCGAGGGTGACCCCGACCTGCTGCGCCAGTATTACCGCGAATTCTTCGAGACGTTCCGCGCGACCTATCCGAACATCGAGCTCGAGGATCAGGCTCTCACCTACAACGACCTGCTTGACAAGTTCCGCACCGCGCTGCTCGGCAACGCCGGGCCGATGGCGGTCCGCCTGCAGATCCTCGGCGGCACCGAGTTCGCCGCCAAGGGCTATCTTGAGCCGCTCAGCCCCGAGGACGTCGGCTGGTCGACCGAGGATTTCTGGCCCGGCGCCATGAAGGCCGTTACCTGGGACGGGGTGACCTATGGCATCCCCACCAACAACGAGACCATGGCGCTGATCTGGAACGCCGACATCTTCGAGCGTGCCGGTCTCGATCCGGACACGCCGCCGGCAACCTGGGACGACGTCGTCGCCTACTCCAAGCAGATCCACGACAAGCTCGGGATCGCCGGTTATGGCCTCGTTGCCCGCAAGAACGCCGGCAACACGCCCTACCGGTTCATGCCCCAGCTCTGGGGTTATGGCGGCGGCGTGTTCGACGAAGCCGACCCGAACCCGAACTATGGCGAGATCAGGCTGAACAGCGAAGCCGGCAAGCGCGCGCTGCAGGCATCCTACGACATGTATGTCCGCGACCAGTCGGTGCCCGTCTCGGCGCTGACCAACACTCAGGCGGACAACCAGCCGCTGTTCGTCGCCGGCCAGCTCGGCATGATGATCTCGCACCCGTCCGACTACAACGTCATGCTCGACATGCAGGCGACGGCCACGGGCGAGGACCGGGACAAGGCGCAGACCGTCATCGACAACATGCGCTACGGCCTGATCCCGACCGGCCCCGACGGCCGGCGCGCGGTGGTCTTCGGCGGCTCCAACATCCACATCCTCAAGCCCGAATATGTCGAGGGCGGCGTGGTGGACGAGGCGGCTGCGAAGGCGATCATCTGCTTCTGGACGAGCCCGGAATGGTCGCTGAAGATGGCCTATGCCGGCTCGAACCCGGGCAACCTCAACGGCTTCAAGACCACATGGATGAAGGAACGCCTAGACAGCATCAAGTTCCTTGACGTCACCACCTCGATGCTTCCGTACGGCATACCGTTCCCGGCCCTGCCGGAAGCTCCCGAGATCATGAACATCATCATCCCGGACATGATGCAGAACGCGCTGACCGGAACCATGACGGTCGACGAGGCGGCCGAGGACGCGGCCGCGAAGGTCGAGGCGTTGATGGGCGGCGGGCTCTAGGCCGCGCCTGTCGCGAACGCGGCCGGCAGCCCTCGCGCTGCCGGCCCACACGTCGCACCAGACAAGGGCTTGCCCGCAATGACCATGGTGAACGGCGAGGCGGGCCCGGCCCGCCAACCCCGCGCGAAGCGCACCGACCTGCTCCGGCAGGCCTGGAGCAGCAGGGCCGACTATCTCTACGTGCTGCCCGCCATCGTGGTGATGCTGGTCGTCATCGCCTACCCGATCTACTACACGGTCGAACTGTCCTTCTTCGACACGCCGCCCGGGCTGCAGCTACGGGACAAGACCTTCACCGGGCTGGACAACTACGTCGCCATCCTTACAAGCAACGTGTTCTGGCGCGTCACCGTCAACACGGTCATCTGGACGCTGTCATCCACCCTCATTTCGTTCGTGCTGGGCTTCGCCCTGGCGCTGGCGCTGCATCGTGACTTCCTCGGGCGCGGCATGCTGCGCGGCATCTTCATCGTCCCGTGGGTGATCAGCGCGGTCGCCGCCTCCTACATCTGGAAATGGATCTACCACTCGGATTTCGGGATAATCGGCGTGGTGCTGGTGCAGATGGGGATCGCCGACCGGCCGCCGAACTTCATCGACAGCACCGGAACGGTCCTGGCCTCGCTGATCGTCGTCAACATCTGGCGCGAGTTTCCGTTTGCCATGATCATGATGATGGCCGGGCTGCAGACCGTGCCCGAGCAGTTGCTGCGCGCCGCGCAGGTCGACGGCGCCTCGGCGTGGCAACGCTTCTGGCACGTCACCTTTCCGCATCTGCGCGGCGTGTCCACAGTCACGATCCTCCTGCTCGCGGTGGCGAACTTCAACTCGTTCATCATTCCCTGGATCATGACGGGCGGCGGCCCGGCGAACGCCTCGCACATCTGGATCACCCACATCTACGAGCTCGCCTTCGGGCGCCAGCGCTGGGGGGTGGCGTCGGCCTACTCAGTGCTCCTGTTCACCATCCTGATGACGCTCGGCTATTTCTACGTCCGCGCGCTCACCGGGGGCGACCGCAGGGAGGCCGCGCGATGACTTCACAGACAGTCGCGATGCCCCGCAGCCGGCGGATCGATGCCTGGCGCTGGGCCGGCCGCGCCTTTCTGGTGTTCATGCTGCTCTACACCGCCCTGCCGATGGTCTGGATGCTGCTGACCTCGATCAAGTCGAGCTTCGCCGCCATGGCGTTCCCGCCCGAATGGTGGCCGAGCGAGCCGACGCTGGCGAGCTACCGCAGCCTGCTCGATCCCCAGAACAGCGTCGGCCGGGACTTCCTGACGTTCTTCTGGAACAGCCTTATCGTTTCGACCCTGACGACGGTCCTCTCGGTGCTGGTCGCGGTGCCGGCCGCCTACGCCTTCTCGCGCTTCAGCTTCCCGGGGCGGCAGTTTCCTGTTCTTCTCGGTGCTGCTGCGCAACATGTTCCCGGCGGTGATCTTCCTGGTCCCGCTCTTCATCCTGATGCGCTTCCTCGGCCTGGTGAACACGCACGGCTCGCTGGTCCTCACCTACATGACCTTCGGCCTGCCGCTCGCCATCTGGCTGCTCAAGGGCTTCTACGACAACATCCCGATCCAGCTCGAGCAGGCGGCGCGCATCGACGGCGCGACCCGGTTCCAGGCCTTCGTCCTGGTCGTGATGCCGCTCTCGGTGCCGGGGATCATCGCCACGGCGATCTACTCGTTCATCGGGGCGTGGAACGAATACATCTACGCCTACACGTTCATCTCGAGGAACGACCAGCTGACCCTGCCGGTCGGCGTCCAGCGGTTCTTCTCGGAGAACACCACCGACTTCCCCGGGCTGATGGCCGCGAGCTTCATGATGAGCGTGCCGGTCGTGGTCCTGTTCCTCGTCCTGCAGAGATATCTTCGTTCGCGCCCTCACGGAAGGCGCGGTCAAACACTAGGAATAAGGTTTCATGGCCCACGTGATCCTCAAAGATCTCGTCAAGACCTATGGCGCGGTCTACGCGGTGCGGGACGTCTCGCTGACCGTCGATGACGGCGAGTTCGTCGCCCTCGTCGGCCCGTCGGGATGCGGCAAGACCACGACCCTCAACCTCGTCGCCGGGCTCATTCCGATCACCAGCGGCGACATCATGATCGGCGACCGCGTGGTCAATGACCTCGATCCCAAGGACCGGGACATCGCGATGGTGTTCCAGAACTACGCGCTCTATCCCAACAAGACGGTCTACAAGAACCTCGCCTTCCCGCTGCAGATGCGCCGGATGTCCTCCTCCGAGATCGACGAGAAGGTGCGCGACGCCGCGCGCATGCTCGACATGACCCACCTGCTCGATCGCAAGCCCCGCGAGCTGTCGGGCGGCCAGCAGCAACGCGTGGCCCTCGGCCGCGCGCTCGTCCGCAATCCGGCCGTCTTCCTGATGGACGAGCCGCTGTCCAACCTCGACGCCAAGCTGCGCGTGCAGATGCGCTCGGAGATCAAGCGGTTCCACCAGGATTTCGACGCGACGATCATCTACGTGACCCACGACCAGCTCGAGGCCGTCACCATGGCCGACAAGATGGCCGTCATGAGCGGCGGCTACCTGCAGCAGTACGACACGCCCGCCCAGGTCTTCGCCAATCCGGTGAACCTGTTCGTCGCCAGCTTCATAGGCAGTCCCGCGATGAGCCTTATCCCGCTCGAGGCGAGCACGGCCGACGGCGAACCGGTCCTCACCAGCGCCGAGGGATGGGCCCTGACGCTTATCGGACCAGAACGCGCGCAAGGTGCAGAACGCGACGTCGCGGAAGGTCGTGCTGGGCGCGCGTCACTCGACCATCCGACTGCACAAGTCGCAGGTCGACGCCAGCGTTCCGGCCAAGGTCTACACGGTCGAGCCCACCGGCGACGTGACCTTCGTGCAGGTCTTCCTGTCGGGCGCGATCGTCAACATCAGCCTGCCGCCGACGTTCGAGGTCGAACCCGACGACCAGGTCTGGCTCGAGTTCGATCAGGAGCGCATGCATCTCTTCGACGGCGCGACCGAACTGGCCCTGCAAGCGTGACCATCCACCCGACGCTCACGATCACCGCCATCAAGCCCTATCCGGTCTGGGTCGGCATCCGCAACCAGCTGATCGTCAAGGTCGAAACCGACCAAGGGGTGTATGGCTGGGGCGAAAGCGGCCTGTCGTCGCGCGAGAAGGCGGTGGTCGGCGCCATCGAGCACTATGAGCGCGTTTCTCGTCGGCCAGGACGCGATGCAGATCGGCCGCATCTGGCAGGAGATGTATCGCAGCCAGTATTTCGAAGGCGGCCGCGTCCTGCAGGCCGCGATCTCGGCGATCGACATCGCGCTGCACGACATCAAGGGCAAGGCGCTCGGCGTGCCGGTCTACGATCTGCTCGGCGGCAAGCAGCGCGATCTGGTCCCGACTTTCGCGACCACGCGCTCAGAGGCCTCGAGCGAGAAGGTCGTCGAGCAGGTGCTGGAACTGAGAGAACTGGGATGGGAGGCGATCCGCCTGATCCCGGCCGGCCAGCGCTCGAACAAGGTCTGGGAGCCCCGCGAGAGCATCGCCGAGACCGCCCGGTGGACGATCAAATGCCGCGAGGCCCTGCCGGACGCGGTTCTCGGCATCGACTTCCACCATCGCCTGAGCGTGGCGGAGGCGGCGAGCTTCTGCCAGAAGATGCCGCGCGGCACGCTCGACTTCCTCGAGGAACCCATCCGCGACGAAACCCCCGGCGCCTACGAGGCCCTGCGCAAGCTGACCGGCGTTCCCTTCGCGATCGGCGAGGAATTTTCCTCGAAGTGGCAGTTCCTGCCCTTCATCGAGCGCGACCTCACCCAGTTCAACCGCATCGACATCTGCAACGTCGGCGGCCTGACCGAGGCGATGAAGGTCGCCGGCTGGACCGAGGCCCACTACATCGACATGATGCCCCACAACCCGCTCGGCCCGATCTGCACCGCCGCCACGGTGCATTTCGCCGCCGCCGTCGCCAACTTTGCGTGGCTTGAGACTCGCGCCTCGCCGGGCGAGCTTTATCACGGCTTCGACGACCCCGACCTCTTCCCCGGAATGCTTGCGCTCGAAGGGGCCTTCTACCGCGTCAGCGACAGGCCGGGCCTCGGGGTCGATGTCGACGAGGCGCTGGTCGCGAAGCAGAGCTACCGGCCGTGGGAGGCGCCCCACCTCGTCCGCAGGGACGGCTCGGTCACCAACTGGTAGGAGCCGCGACCTTGCCGCTACGCCTTTCCGCTGCGCTCCGCCAGCCAAGCCTCGTATTCCGGCCAGGCGTCCTTGTCCAGCGGGTAGTAGCCCTTCAGCGACTCCCCGGCGAGCAGCTTCTCGCGCGAGAACTCCTCCCAGCCATGGTCCTTGTGCGCGCGCTCGATCATGGCTTCGGCCAGCGCGACCGGCACGCAGACCGCGCCGTCATCGTCGGCCACGATGATGTCGCCCGGGATCACCGTCATCCCGCCGCAGGCCACCGGCACGTTGACCGCCAGCGGTATCAGCACCGTCTGCGCAAGGTAGTTCGGCGTGACCCCCCGCAGCCACACCAGGATGCCCAGTCTTTCCACCTTGGCCCAGTCCCTCACACAGCCGTCGATGACCACTCCCGCGCCCTTCAGTCCCTTGAAATAGGTCATCATCATGTCGCCGAAGATGCCGGAGGTCATGTCGCCCCGCGCATCCACCAAGACGATATCGCCTTCCTCGACCTGGTAGAGGACTTGCCGGTGCAACTGCGTCTCGACGTCGGCGTATTCGCCTTCGTCGAACAGGTCTTCCCGCTTCGGCATCATCTGCAGCGTCACGCAAGGCCCCGCGACCACCGCTCCGGGCATGCGCGCCGCCGGGCCCTCCATGAAGCGGTTGCGGATGCTTATGTGCGAGAGCGTGGCACTCGCCGTGGCGGCGCCGACGTCGCGAACCCTCGCGACCAGGTCCCGGGGAGGGCGTTTGATCGCGGCGATGTCCGTGTCCGTCTCCTCTTTCCCAGACGCGGACGTGACCACCTCTGCCTTGCAATGGCAAGCCCGCGCCGGCCCTTGCTGCGGCTGGCAAGACACTTCACTCGCACCAGATGAAATGGGGAGAATGATGTCCGCAATCGGGACCATCGAGAACGCGGTGCGCCGCGCATCCGAGCCGTCGCAACTCAGGATCACCGATATCCGTGTCGCCACGATCCGGGCACAGGGCATCCATCCGATCCTCAGGATCGACACCAACCAGGGCGTCCACGGCCTCGGCGAAGCGCGCGACGGCGCCCATCCCGACACCGCCCTGCGCCTCAAGCCGCTCCTGGTCGGGCAGAACCCCTGCAACGTCGAGTACCTGTTCCGCCGGATTAAGCGCTACGGCGGCGAAAGCCGCGAAGCCGGCGGCGTCTGCGCCGTCGAGATCGCGCTCATGGACCTGGTCGGCAAGGTCTACGGCATGCCCTGCTACCAGCTCCTCGGCGGAAAATTCCGCGACAAGGTGCGGATCTACGGCGATACCCCATCGCCGGCCGACCCGACCCCCGAGGCATTCGCCGAGGTGGTCCGATCACGACGCGCGCTGGGGCTGGACTTCATCAAGTTCGATCTGTCGGCGCGGATGTTCGAGGCGGTACCGGGCGCAATGGTCGGCTCGGACACGCGGCACGAATACCCGCAGTACCGCCAGTTCCACACCCCCGGCCGCGGCGCCGGCGCACGGATCAGCGAGCGGGGGCTGGAGCTTGTCCGCGAAATCTGCCGCGCGGTGCGTGAAGAAGTCGGCCCGGAAGTGTCTATGTGCACGGACCATTTCGGCGAGGGCTTCGTCACGGTCGACGAGGCGATCCGGGTCGGCCATGCGGTCGAGCCGTTCAATCTCGCTTGGATCGAGGACGTCATGCCCTGGACCGACATCGTCGGCCACAAGCGCGTCGCCGACGCCCTCCTGACGCCAGTGGCGGCGGGCGAGGACCTCTATCTGTTCGAAGGCTTCCGCGAGGCGATCGAGACCCATGCATTCGACATCATCCATCCCGACGTGCTTTCCTCGGGCGGGCTGACGGAGACCAAGAAGATCGCCGACCATGCCGAGCGCCACGGCATCCCGACGGCACTGCACGCCTGCTGCTCGCCGGTGGCGTTCATCGCCAACCTTCACCTCGGCGCGGCGCTCGCCAGTCTGATGGCGGTCGAACACCACGCCCTGGATGTGCCGTGGTGGCCCGATATCGTCACCGGGATCGCGCCCGACTACCTTGCGAACGGCTACGTCGCAGTCCCCGAAGCTCCGGGCCTGGGCATCGAGCTGAACGAGGATGTCATCCGCCAGCATCTCGTCCCCTGGTCGGGCTATTTCGATCCGACCGACCAGTGGAATGCTGAGCGCGTCGGCTTCCTCGGGCATCTGGTTTGGTAGCGAAGCGCCTTCACGCGCTCCGCAGGTTCTGGTGGCGCATCACCTCAAGCAGCTGAAGCTGCCGACGGTTCTGCGGGAATACGACAAGGTTGCACGCGACTGCGCCCGCGACGGCGTCGATCATCCCCGCTACCTGCTGCGCCTGGTGGAACTGGAACTGATCGACCGCGAACGCCGCATGCTGGTGCTCGAATTGGCCCGCTGCGAGTTCATCCTGCGCCGGGAGAACGTCATCGCGCTCGGTAACAGCGGCACCGGCAAGACCCATGTGGCGCTCGCCCTCGGCCTTGCGGCTTGCCAGAAGGGCTTCAGCGTCGCCTTCACCACCACCGCCGGCCTCGTTCATCAGCTCACGGAGGCCCGGGACGAGCGCCGCCTGCTGAAGCTGCAGCGTGATCTCCAGACGGTGAAGCTGTTAATCGTCGACGAGCTTGGCTACGTGCCACTGTCCCTAACCGGCGCTGGATGACGTACAGGATTTTTCGCACATTTGCCGAGCGAGGCGGCTCCTATCAGGAGATGACGTACAGGATTGTTGATTGCCGCTGAGAACTGACCCGGGCGGCCGGGAGATTTCCACTGAGAAGTGACCCATGTTCGAACGTCCCCTGGCTGGAGAAGCGGGGGCAACGGAGTGATCGACATGGCGTTATTGAGCGTGATCCGACGGTGGGCATTGCGGGATCAGCTTTCCATCCGGGAGATTGCACGGCGGACGGGGCTGTCGCGGAATACGATCCGCAAGTACCTGCGGTCGGGGACGGTGGGACCGACGTTCAGGGTTCCAGAGCGGCCGAGCAAGCTGGACCCCTACGCCGACCAGCTGTCGGCTTGGCTGAAGACGGAGGCGGGCAAGTCCCGCAAGGTGCGACGGACCCTGAAGCAGATCCATGCCGATCTGGTCGCCCTCGGCTACGAGGGCTCGTATGGTCGGGTCGCAGCCTTCGCACGGAAGTGGAAGGCCGGCCGCCAGCGCGAGCAGCAGACCGCCGGACGCGGCGTTTTCGTGCCGCTGGTGTTCCAACCAGGGGAGGCCTTCCAGTTCGACTGGAGCGAGGACTGGGCGGCGCTTGTCGGGGAGAATACGAAGCTCCAGGTCGCCCACATCAAGCTCTCGCACAGCCGGGCATTTCTGCTCAGGGCCTACCTGTTGCAGACCCACGAGATGCTGTTCGATGCCCACTGGCACGCCTTCCGGGTCTTCGGCGGCGTCCCCGGGCGGGGCATCTACGACAATATGAAGACCGCGGTGGACCGGGTCGGCTCCGGAAAGGCGCGTCAGGTCAACGCCCGGTTCCTGGCGATGGCAAGCCACTACCTCTTCGAGCCCGAGTTCTGCAACCCGGCGGCCGGCTGGGAGAAAGGCCAGGTCGAGAAGAACGTTCTGGATACCCGCCGCCTGATCCTGCAGCTGATGCCGGACTTTCCCGACCTGGCGGCGCTGAATGCCTGGCTCGAGCGGCGCTGCATCGAGCAGTGGGAGCGCACGCCGCACGGCACGCTGCCGGGGACCGTCGCCGAGGTCTGGCGCGCGGAGAAGTCGGCCCTGATGCCGACACCACCGGCCTTCGACGGCTTCGTCGAGCAGAGCAAGCGGGTGTCGCCGACCTGCCTGATCAGCTTCGAGCGGAACCGCTACAGCGTGCCAGCCTCGTTCGCCAATCGGCCGGTCAGCCTGCGGATCTACCCCGACCGGCTCGTGGTCGCGGCCGAGGGGCGGATCGTCTGCGAACATGCGCGGGTGATCCAGCGCGCGCACAAGCTGCCGCCCCGGACGATCTACGACTGGCGCCACTACCTGGCCGTCATCCAGCGAAAGCCAGGGGCGCTCAGGAATGGCGCGCCCTTTGCCGAACTGCCCGAAGCTTTCCGCGCGCTCCAGCAGCATCTGGCCGTCGAGCACCATCGAAAGAAGGTCCGCTTCTTCTCCACGATCGAGCTCGTCAACACGCTCGAGCAGGAGAAGGCGAAGGGCAAAGCCGGGCAGATCGCCGAGAGCCTCACGCGCGCCGACCTCGTGATCCTGGACGAGCTGGGCTACCTGCCGTTCAGCGCCACGGGCGGGGCTTTGCTCTTCCACCTTCTGAGCAAGCTCTACGAGCGTACCAGCGTCGCCATCACCACCAATCTCAGCTTCAGCGAATGGGCCACGGTCTTCGGTGACGCCAAGATGACCACCGCGCTCCTCGATCGACTGACCCATCGCTGCCACATCCTCGAGACCGGAAACGACAGCTTCCGCTTCAGGGCCAGCGCCGAGGCGGCGCGCAGAAAGAAGGAGGCAGGACCGCCATTGACCCAGACCTGAACCGGCGACCATAACCTTCAGGCGGGTCACTTCTCGATGGAAAGCCCGGGTCAGCTCTCAGTGGAAATCAACAGTACAGGATCTTTCGCACATTTGCCGAGCGAGGCGGCTTCTATCAGGATAGCTGAGAGGAGCTGGGAATGGACGAGAAGGCAGAGACGAAGTCGATGGGACAGGTTATCCAGATCGACGAAGCGCGGATCAGGGATCACCTCGGCGAGATGGTTCGCGGGACGGTTGAGGAGGCGCTGAATGCGATGCTGGACGCCGAGGCGGACCAGTTGTGCGGCGCCGGACGCTACGAGCGCAGCGAGACGCGGAAGGACACGCGCGCCGGCAGCTATGAACGATCGCTAGAAACGCGAGCTGGCCAGGTGAGCCTGAAGATTCCGAAGCTGCGGCGCCAGACCTTCGAGACGGCGATCATCGAGCGCTACCGGCGGCGGGAGAGCTCGGTCGAGGAGGCGCTGATCGAGATGTACCTCGCCGGCGTCTCGGTGCGGCGGTTCGAGGACATCACCGAGGCGCTCTGGGGCACCGGTGATCGTTCAGCGTGGTGGCGCCCATGTCGCCCGGAGCGGCGCGCCGGTGACAGGCCACGCGTTTGCCGCCGCGGAAGATCTCGACGGTGCTGCCGGTCAGCCGCGCCCAGAGTTGCTGGCGGATCAGCTCGTGCGGTACCGAGTAGTGGTGCCCCTCGAGCCGGACGTGGTAGTCCAGCCCGACCGTCGCCTTGCGCCAGTCGGCATGGACGAAGGGCTCCGGCGGCAGCGGCTGCATCGCCGGGCGCTCGATCGTCTCGAAGAGGTGCTGACGCGAAGCGCCGAGGTGGCGGCTGACGCGCGCGTTCAGGCGGGCGACCTCCTCGGCGATGGCGGCGTTCAGTTCCTCGAGGCTGAAGAACTGCCGGTTGCGCAGGCGGGCGACGATCCAGCGTTGCACGAGCAGGACTGCGACCTCGACCTTCGCCTTGTCGCGGGGCTTGTAGGGACGGGCCGGCAGGATCGCGGTGCCGTAGTGCGCCGCCATCTCGGCGTAGCTGCGGTTGACCTCCGGCTCAAAGAAGCACGCCCGGATCACCGCGGACTTCAGGTTGTCGGACACGACCAGCGCCGGCACCGCGCCGAAGGTAGCGAAGGCGCGGGTATGGGCGCCGATCCAGTCGGGCAGCGCCTGGCTCCAGCTCGCCTCGGCATAGGTCATGTTCGAGGCACCCATCACGGCGATGAAGATCTCCGCCGGACGCGCCGCGCCGGTGGCCGGGTCGGTGACCGTCATCTTCGTGCCGGAATAGTCGACGAACATCCGCTCGCCCGCGGCATGGCGCTGGCGCATGACCGGCGAGAGCCGCCCCGTCCAGCGGCGGTAGTGCTCGCAGAAGGCGGAGTAGCCGTAGCCGTCCGGGTGCTGGCCGCGATACTCGTCCCAGAGCAGCGCGAGGGTGACCCCCGGCCGCTTCAGCTCGCGGTGGACCGCCGCCCAGTCCGGCTCGGCGAACCGGCGCCCCTTCGCCGCCGGCGGCGGAGGGAAGAGCAGCCGCTCCAGCGCCGCCTCGTCCAGACCTTCGGGCAGCGGCCAGGACAGACCCGCCACTTCCGCACGGCGCAGATACTCCGCGACCGTGCTGCGGCCGACACCGACGCTCGGCCCGATCTGCCGGGAGGAACGGCCAGCCGCGTGGAGCCGCAATACATCCTTGATCTTCCTCATAGGCAACCTTCGCATCTCGCCTCCCGCCCGCGTTGGAACGCGGCACGATAGGCGGCCTCAGATTGCCCCGCAGGCCCTCAGCGGAGGGTGGCCGGATGCTCGTGGAACCAGTGGCCGGATCGCCGTGGAATGGGTGGCCGGATGTTCATGGAATCGGTGGCCGGATCACCGTGGTGCGCGCAACGATATGCTGGATTGTGGGGCTTGGCGCGCCCTCACTCCCATCACGCGGGTTCCCGGACAAGCCGCGGGTGTAGGGTTCGGGCGCGGATCTTTACGCTTTACCTGGGACCCGCCGAGCGCTCGATCGGGGCGCTGTCATCGTGGCGCTAAGTCCAGCCGAATTCCAGACGCCGGGATGCACTCAGTCGATTTCCAGGAGGGCCTTGACCAATCCCGACTTTTCAGTCGCCCACCGTGAGATGTCGTGCGCTGCTCTCTCGAGATTGGTCCGGTGTGTAATCAGATCGATCGGGATCCGGCGGTCGCGATGGGCGGAGATAACGCGTTGAAAGTCCTCGGATGTGGCGTTGCGGCTTCCGTAGAGTGACATTTCTTTCCGGTGAAAGTCAGGGTCCATGAAGGTGATCGGCTCCTTGACCACGCTGACCAGGACGAGGCGCCCGCCGTGCGCGACGTAGTCGAAGCTTTTTTCCATCGCCTGCCGGCTACCCGTCGCGTCGAACACGGCGTCGAAGCCGGCGCCGTCGGGAAGCCCGGAGTCCAGCGGGCTCGCGTCGGCCGGGACGGTGTCCACGCCGGCGATAAGGCGCGCGCCCTCCGAACGGTCGGCGGCCCGGTCGAAGGCGACGACGGTCGCCCCCGAATGCCGGGCGAAGAGCGCAACCCCGAGGCCGATCGGGCCGGCCCCGACGACGAGAACCCGATCCCGGGCCGACACGGCGCCCCGGCGCACCGCATGGGCTCCGATGGCGAGAAACTCGACCGTTGCGCACTGGTCCGGGGTGAGGTCGGGCGCTGGCATAAGGTTGCCGACCGGGACCGAAAGCAGTTCAGCCATCCCGCCGTCCTGGTGCACCCCGAGAACCGAGATGCGCACACAGCAGTTGGGCTTTCCGTTGCGGCACGCGACGCATTGTCCGCACGACAGGTACGGGTTGACGACGCAGACCTCGCCCGGCGTGAGCACAGGAATTGTCCGCCGCGTCGACGATCTCCACCGCGAGCTCGTGACCCATTACCCGTGGGTATTCGAGGAACGGGTGCTTGCCCTCGAAGATGTGGTAGTCGGTGCCGCAAATACCCACCCGCAGCGGGCGTACGAGAACCTCTCCCTCGGCCGGACGCGGCGCCGGGCGTCGCTCGAGCCGCAGGTGACCGGGTTCGGAGCAGACAAGGGTGTTCACGAGTTGCATGGTGATGCCCTCGATTCCGGCGCGCCGCGCCGGGGCTTCGGAGAAATGGGTTGGCGCGGGCCGACGCGACCGCCGGCCCCGCCTCGGCCTACTGGAACTCGGCCATGTTGTCCTTGGTCACGAGGGCGGCTCCGGAGTTGATCAGCGAGTTCGACCTCTTCACCGCGGATGGACCTGACCAGCGCGTCGACGCCGAGTTCGGCCATCTTGGTCGGGAACTGCGCGACCGTGGCGTCCTCGGTCCCGGCGGTGAGTGCCTCGGCCTCGCCGCAGCAGAAATCGAAGCCGACGAGCACGATGTCCTCGGGCGCGATGCCGGCGTTGGTGATCGCGCGCGCGGCGCCGGCGGCAGGCGGACCGCAGGCCGAATAGATCGCCTTGAGGTCCGGGTTGGCGGTCAGCAGGTCCTCGGCTACGCTGATCCCGAGTTCCTCGGTACAGTTGGTCGCTCCGCGCCCGACGATCTCGACAGCGACGCCCTCCAGCCCCTCCATCATCCCGTTGACACGGTCGTCGAGCGACGGCACCCCGGGCACGCCCTCGAGAATGCCGAGGGTGTCGCCATCCTTCAGCACTGTCTTCAGGTACCCGCCCGCGATCTTGCCGGCGGCATAGTTGTCGGTGGTCGCCAGCGCCGTGCGGCCCTCCCATTCGGGAATGTTGTTGTCCATCAGGACGACCTTCACGCCCGACTCGATCGCCTTGTCCAGCGCCGTCGCGACCGTCGGATCGACCGGCGTCAGGGCGATGCCCTGCACGCCGTTCGTCACCATCGACTCGATGAGGGCAATCTGTCCCTCGATGTCGGTGGCCGACGCGCCCTGGCCGAAGACGATCTCGACCCCCGGATTTGCCGCCGCGTAGGCCTTGGCGGCATCCTCCATGCTGGTGAAGAACGGGACGGGAAACTTGGTGATGAACCCGATCTTCACGTCGTCCTGGGCCTGGACCGAGCCGGCAGCGGCGATCGCCATGGCCAGCCCTCCAAGCACTGATTTTAGTCGCATTGCTGGCACTCCTCCCAGTTTGAGGCCGCCGCGAAGCGTGGCGGCCCATTTTTCCGCCATACCCGGAAGGGGGCGGATTCCGTTCATGCGTCGGCACCGACGATCATGGAGACCAGGTCCTGCTGGTTCGACCGGTCGGGCCTGAGCTCGCCCACCTTGCGGCCCTGGCGCAGCACCACGGCATTGTCGGCGAGCTCGACAACCTGCTCCATGTTGTGGGTGATCAGGATGACGGCGTTGCCCTCGGTGCGCAGCTGCCGGATCAGGTCGAGCACCTTGCGGGATTCGCGCACACCGAGCGCAGCAGTTGGCTCGTCGAGGATCACGAGCTTGCGCGCGAAGACCGTGGCGCGGGCCACCGCGATCGCCTGGCGCTGCCCGCCCGACATGAGCGCCACCGGCGCGTCGAACCTCGGAAGCTTCACCTTGAGCCGATCGATGACCGCCGCCGCCTCGCGCTCCATGGCGCGGGCCTTGAGCAGTCGCAGGCCGCGCGGCAGCCAGGATGGGAACGCAAGCTCCCGGCCACAGAAGAAGTTCTGCGCCGGGGTCAGATTGTCGAAGAGGGCGAGGTCCTGGTAGACGGTCTCGATGCCGGCGCGCCGGGCGGCGGCAGGCGAGCGCACCGCGACCTCCTCGCCATCCAGCTGGATCTCGCCGGCATCGAGCGCGTGGACGCCGCTGATGCATTTCACCAGCGTCGACTTGCCGGCGCCATTGTCGCCGAGCAGCGCGAGCACTTCGCCGCCATAGGCGTCGAGGCTCACGTCCCTCAGCGCGTACACCGCGCCGAAATGTTTCTGCGCGTGCCGGACGCTGAGGACAGGAACGCCCCGGTTGCTCATTGGGTTCGCGCCGCCTGGCGCACCCGTGCGCGCGCCTCGAGATGGTTGCGCAGCACATCGGCTTCGACCGCCACCACGAGGATCACGCCGATGGCGATCATCTGGTAGAAGACTTCGACGTTGAGGAGGTTGAGCGCGTTTCGGATCACGCCGATCATCACCGCGCCGACCAGCGCGTGGCCGATATGCCCGCGCCCGCCGAGGAAGCTGGCGCCGCCGATGATCACGGCGGCGATGCAATCGAGCTCGAGCAGGCTGCCGTAGAGCGGCGAGCCGGCGCCGGTCCGGCCGGCGAGCACCACCGCGCCGACGCCCGCGCAGAGCCCGGAGATAACGTACATCGAGACAAGGACGCCCTTGACCGGAATTCCCATCTCCACAGCCGCCTTCGGGTCGCCGCCGACCGCATAGGTCCATCGGCCCCAGACAATCCCGCGGGTCAGCAACAGCAGGACAAGCGCGACGGCAAACACGACGAAGAGGGAGTTCGGCAGTCCGAAGATCGAGCTGCCGCCGAGCCACATGATCGCGTCGGGCATGCCGCGCATCGTGGTGTGATTGACCGCGAGGGCAAGCGCGAGCCCGCGGCAGATGCTCAGGGTGGCGAGGGTGATGATGAAGGGGTGCGGCAGCCTGCCGAAGACATAGGCGATCCCGTTGATGGCACCGACGATGCCACCGGTCAGGAGCATCGCCAGGATGACGAGCGGCGCGGAATTGACCGACTGGTAGACGTGGGCGCCGATGACCGTGGCGAGCGCCAGATTCGATCCGACCGACAGGTCGATGCCGCGGGTTAGGATCACGAGCTGCTGGCCCATCGCGACGATGGCGATAACCGCGGTCTGCGCCGCGATGTTCGCCAGGTTGCCGGGCTTCAGAAAGTTCGGCGTCCAGATGGCGATGCCGACGATCAGGAGCACCAGGATCAGAATCGGCCCCACGCCCAGCAGCCGGAGCCCGAAATCGACCGGGTTCAAGGTCTGCGACGCCCGGTGGTCCCCTCGTGCCCCAGGTGCCGTCCGCTGCGGCCGTTCCTCCATACTCACGCTCATGTCTTCCGCATGGCTGTCTCTTATGTGTAAAGGACCATCCACCGGGTCACCTCGTCAAATTGTTTTTTATAGATTAAAAATCAGAGCCGCAGGTCACGCGAGTCGATGAAAGAAGGCGCCGGACATGAAGACGGACACGGTGTTCAAGCGCGCCTTCAACGACGCCCTCGACCTCATCTCCACGCTCGCCGTCGGGGAGCACCTGCCGTCGGAATCCGCGTTGAGCGGCCGCCTGGGTGTCAGCCGAACCACCGTGCGCAAAGTCCTCGCGACCCTCGATGCCGAGGGCATCGCGGCGGGCAGCGGGAGGCAACGGGTCGTGCGATCCTTGCAGGTAGTTCAGCGGTTCCCGAGGGCCGAGACCATTCCGACGGCAGCGCAGGTGGAAGAGCGCTTCATGGAATGGATGCTTCGGGACGACACGCCGCCCGGGACCGTCATCAACGAACTCGACCTTGCCCGGAAGTTCGGCGTGGCCACCACCAGCATCCGTGAGTTCCTCAACCGGTTCCAGCGGTTCGGGTTGATAGAGAAGCGGCCGAACGCCGGGTGGCTCCTGAAAGGCTTCACCCCCGAGTTTGCTCTGGACCTGTTCGAGATCCGCGAGATGTTCGAAATGAGATCGGCCCGGGCCCTGGCGACCTGCCGGCAAACGATCCGCTTTGGGTGCAACTTGCCTCGCTGCGCGACGAGCACGTCGGGCTGCTCGCGGAGATCGAAGAGCGTTACCGCGACTTCTCCGACCTCGACAGCCGGTTCCATCGGCTGATCAATGCGGCCGCGCCGAACCGCTTCATCGACGGCTTCTACGAGATCATCACGCTGATATTTCACTACCACTACCAATGGAACAAGCGCGACGAACGTCAGCGCAATGAGGTCGCCCTGAGGGAGCACCTGATCTATATCGACGCACTTCGGAGGCGCGACGCCGCCGCGGTAGAGCGCGCCTGCCAAGCGCACCTGACCTCGGCGCGCGAGACGCTGATCCGGTCTACCTCGGGACATGCCAGGTCTCGGTAGCGCCGCCATGCCCTGGCGGCGATGCGTCCGCGGAAGGCGGCGCCGGAGCCATCTCTGATCGTCGCATACGGCTTCAGCCAATGCCCAGGTGCCGCTCGAGTGCCGCCGAGAAATGCGCCCGGAGCGCGGCTTCCGCCTGGTCGGCGTCTCGCTCGATACAGGCATCGAGGATCTTCATGTGCTCCTGCAGTGAGCGCAAGGCCACTGGCGCCGTCAAACGGCGATCGAGGCGGACCAGACGGAGGTAGTTGTGGATCCTGCGGTAGCTCGAATTGATCAGGGGGTTCGCCATGATGCCGACGATCGAATTGTGCAGCCTGCCTTCGAGGCGTTCGAGTTCCTCCAGCGCGTCCGGGTCGACCTCGCCGCTCACGAGCCGGGCGATGAGCGCCCGATGCTCCTCGCGAAGGTCATCGAACCACTCGGCCGGTGCGGTTTCCGCGAATATGCGAACCGCCGCCCGCTCGATGATGGTTCGGAACTGATAGGTCGAGCGCGTCAGCTCCAGCCCGGGCTTGACGAACTGAATGCCGGACCGGGGATGGATCCTGAGAACGCCCTCGGCCTCGAGCACCCGGAGCGCGTCCCTGAGCGGGCCGACCGGGATCCCCAGCAGCCCGACCAGCTCGTTCTGCGAGACGAAGGCTCCGGCGGGGAGCCGACCCTCGAACAGGTTCTCGAGAACCCTGTCATAGGCGACGTCGCTCAAACGGCGGAGATCCTGCCTGTCGTTCCTGCTCCCGTCGTCAGGTTTCCTTGCCACCAGCCCTCCGTTGATCTATTAGTGAGTTGTTCTGATATATCAGACTGCGGTGATCTCGCCCCTCATGCAACTGGACGATTTTCGCATAATCCGCCTCCAGTTCCGCCGCGACCGCGTGATCGGAGACAGTCAGGTGCGCGCCGAGGAGGTCAATGTCGCCGCGCTGGAGCTCGTCGACAAGACGGGCGCGAGCGGTCTGGGTTTCGCCCAGTCCCTGTTCGAGCCGCTGCCCGACCAACCCGAGATCGAGCGGGTGTTCCGCGAGGAGGTGTGGCCCGCCCTCGCGGGGCGGGAGCCGCTGGCCCTGGTCCACGGAGTTCCCGGCCGCGTGGCGGCAACCAGCGCCTGCCCACCCTGCCGTTCCGCGAGGCAGTCGAGGTCGCGCTCTGGGATTTGGCGGGCAAGCAGGCGGGACTGCCTCTCTTCCGCCTGCTCGGCGCGACGCGCGACCGCGTGCGCGCCTATGCATCGGGGCTCGACTTTCACCTCGACGATGACGCTTTCCGCGCGTTCTTCGGCCATGCCGACGCCATCGGCTTCAGCGCTTTCAAGATCAAGGTCGGGCATCCGGATTTCGAACGCGACCTCCACCGGCTCGAGCTTCTGCGCAAGTCCGTGCGGATGGGCGCCGTGGTCATGGTCGACGCCAACGAGGCCTGGAGCGCCAAGGAGGCCGCGATGAGATCGAGGCAATGCGGGCGGCCGGGCACGCGCCGCTGTGGGTGGAGGATCCGATCCTGCGACACGATTTCGACGGGCTGCGGATGCTGCGCCGCTGCCTGCCGTGGACGCAGATCAACGCAGGCGAATATCTCGATACCCGCGGCAAGCTGGCATTGATGCAGGCGGAGGCGACCGACATCCTCAACGTTCACGGGAACGTCACGGACGTGATGCGGATCGGATGGCTGGCAGCGGAGCGCGGCGTCCCGGTGAGCCAGGGCAACAGCTTCCTCGAGGTCGGGGTCCACACTGCGGTGGCCCTCCCAGAGGTCAAGTGGATCGAGTACTCGTTCCAGAACTTCGACCACCTGGTGGAGCAGCCCGTCGAGATCCGGGACGGCATCGCCATCGCGCCCGACCGTCCGGGCCATGGCCTGACCCTGAGCGACGTCGCCCGAGGATCGGCGGCGCCGCGGATCAGATCGCGCGACGAGCTCGCGCCGGCGCCCCGCAACGCGCGCACCGCGGCGCCGCCGCTTGCGGAAGTGCAATGAGGCCGTCGGAACCGATACGTCCTCTGCCGGCGACGACGGACCGGCCGGCCGGCGCCCGCGGATGCCGCCGACCCATCACCGCACGCGAGACCGGAACCGACGATCGCGGGGCTGTCGAGCTCGACCTGGAGCAGGCGCGAGGACATGCCGAAGGGTTCGGGATCGGCGCGGCCGTGATCGGCAGACACTCGACTACCTCAAGGAATGCCGCGGCGGCACCTGCCGCGTTCCGATTTGCCGGAGGCGGAGCCGTCCGGCTCGAAGGCCCGAGATACAACCAGGGAGCACTGCCATGAACCTCGAGAAACGGACCGCCGGCATTCTGGCGACGGCCGCGCTGCTCGCCCTCGCGACGACGGCGGACGCACAGGCCTTGCGCGACGACTGGTGCAAGGACGTGAAACTGCGCTTCTTTGTCGGCGGGGCGGAAGGCGACGCCTTCGGCACCATCGTCTACAACGGCGCGCGGCAGGCCGCGGCAGACACGGGCGCGGACGTCGACTACATCTTCTCCGGCTGGTCGATGGAGCGGATGGTGCAGCAGCTCCGCGAAGCCGTGGCCGCCAAGCCGGCCGGTATCGCGATGATGGGCCATCCGGGCGATGCTTCGATCATGCCGCTGGCCGAGCAGGCGTCGAAGGACGGAATCAAGATGATGTACCAGAACGTGCCGGTGCCCGATGTCGTTGCGGCCTTCGGCGGCGGCTACGTCGGCGCCCAGCTCGGGCCGCAGGGCGCCGCCCTGGGCGCAGGCGTTCAAGGACGCGAAACTTGCGCCGGGCGACACCGTGATCGTGCTCGGTGCCTACACGCAGCTAAACCGGGCCATTCGCGAGCTCGCGACCGTGCAGGCGCTCGAGGAAGCCGGCGCCAAGGTCGTCAAGATCGACTTGCCGCCCGAATGGGTCGCCGACCCCAACCTTGCGATCCCGGTCATTACCGCGGCGATCCTGAACAACCCCGACGTGAAGGCGATCGGCTATGCGGGCGAACAGACGCTCGGCAACGTTCCGACCTACATGCAGGCAGCAGGCAAGCAGCCGGGCGAGATCTTCAACTTCGGCTTCGACACCAGCCCGCAGATCGTCCAGGCCTTCAAGGGCGGCTGGGTGCAGCT